>CAWKHC010000011.1:0-836164 GCA_963849475.1 uncultured Actinomycetota bacterium | reverse complement strand
ACTGGTTTACCAGGTAAGGCCCCCAGCAGACCACTGGGTTGATAGGCCGGAGGTGGAAGTGCAGCAATGCATGGAGCCGACCGGTACTAATAGGCCGAGGGCTTGTTTCTTACAAAGATCTACCGCGTCCACTGTGAGGTTCCCGAGATATGTTCGGGAACCGGAAAAGCTCACCAGCTGATGGCTGGGAGGGCTCCAAGGTTTTGTTGATATCTCAATAGAGTTTCGGCGGCCATAGCGAATGGGAAACACCCGGTAACATTCCGAACCCGGAAGTTAAGCCATTCAGCGCCGATGGTACTGCACGGGTGACTGTGTGGGAGAGTAGGACGCCGCCGGACAATCATTAGCGCGAGGCCGCTCCCTAGGGAGCGGCCTCGCTGCATTTCTCAAGCATTTTCGATGGAAGGAACGGCTCATGGCTGAGTCGAGAAGCCCCCGCCGAGACGGTGGGAAGCCCGCGGGTCGCGGGGGACCTCGTGGTGGTAAACCCGCAGGTCAGAGTGGTCGAGACGGTCAGGGTGGCAGAGACCGACGTGGTGCCGGCGACGTTCAACGTCGTGATGGCAAGCCCACGGATCGCCGCGATGGCAAACCAGCACCCCGCCGTGATGGCAAGCCGCAGAACCCTCGCCGCGACGGCTTGCCTTACGAGGCTCGCCGCGATCGCCGCCAGGAAGAGGGCGACCGTACGGCGGCGCAGAAGATCTACGACGGTCCGCCGATCCCGGACGACGTCAGCGCCAAAGACCTCGACAAGTACGCGCGTCAGGCGCTGCAGGCCCTTCCCGATAAGCTCGCCGACAAGGTCGCGCGGCACCTCGTGATGGCAGGTTTGCTGATCCATGAGGACCCTGAGCAGGCACATCTTCACGCTCTGGCCGCTCGTGCTCGCGCAACCCGTACGGGGCTCGTGCGTGAGGCTTGTGGCGAGACCGCATACGCATGCGGCAAGTTCGCCGAGGCGTTGTCAGAGTTCAGGGCCGCCAAGCGCATGAACGGCAGCCACCTTTATGCACCGATGATGGCTGACTGCGAACGCGCTCTGAAGCGTCCGCAGAAGGCGATCGACTACGACACGCCAGCCGTTCGTGGACATCTCGACGACGCAGGACAGATCGAGCTGTCGATCGTGGTAGCTGGCGCACGCCGCGACCAGGGTCAATACGACGCGGCAATCCGGCTGCTCGAGACTGAGCCCCTTCACACGAAGGGCCGTGGCGAGTGGGTTCCCCGCCTGCGTTACGCGTACGCCGACGCACTGCTCGATGCTGGCCGTCGCGAAGAAGCGATCGAATGGTTCCACCGCACGGTCGCTGTCGACGGCAACCAAGCAACTGACGCCCACGAACGACTCGTGGAGCTCGGCGAATAGTCCACAGTTGGACGGGCTCCACCTTCGAGTCCACAGCGCAACGTCAACAGTCTGCCCCTCGCCACCGGCGAGGGGCAGAGTCGTTTCATGACAGCCATACACAACCAAGTGACCCTGGCCGGCCGCGTGTCCGCCAGCCCAGAAGCGCATATCCTCCCGAGCGGTGACGAAGTTGTCTCGTTCCGTCTGATCGTGCCGCGGAGCGCCGCTGCCCGGCGCAGATCCAAGCAGCCCGTCGACACGATCGACTGCGCGGCGTGGACGACGTCGATGCGTCGTGCAGTCCGTCGGCTTGAGCCCGGGACAGAAGTGGTCGTGACCGGCGAGCTGCGTCGACGGTTCTCCCGTGGTCCGGCAGGTCCGATCAGCCGCGTGACAGTCGAGCTCTCTTCGTGTCAGAGGGCCGAACCAGTGGTGGGGAAGGCGGCGGTAGCCTCATCGTCATGACCTTGGGCTCGAGCGACACGCCGTTGAGCGCGGTCTATGACCTGGCGCTGCTCGACTTGGACGGTGTCGTCTATGTCGGGCCGGACGCAGTGCCGGGCGCGGTCGACTCGCTTGCCGCTGCCCGGACCGCCGGCATGCAGCTGGCGTACATCACCAACAACGCCTCGCGGACGGCAGCCGACGTTGCGAAGCACCTGCGCGACCTTGAGCTGCCCGACGTGGCTGACGAAGATGTCGTCACGTCCGCACAGGCCGTTGCGCATCTCGTTGCCGATGCGGTGCCGTCGGGTTCGCCGGTTCTCTTGGTCGGCGGCGAAGGTCTGCGCCAACCTCTGGAGGCGCGTGGACTGAGGTGTGTCACGAGCTTGGATGACACTCCGCTCGCCGTGGTCCAAGGCTTCCACCCCGACGTCAGTTGGACACACCTCGCGGAGGCCTCCTTCGCGATCGAAGCTGGCGTCCCGTGGTTTGCGAGCAACACTGACCTGACGATTCCCACGGCGCGCGGAGTCGCCCCGGGCAACGGATCACTGGTGCAGGCGATCACCAATGCCACGGGTGCGAAGCCCACCGTTGCAGGCAAACCCGAAGCAGCGTTGTTCCGCGAGACGCTCGAGAGATTTGGGGGAGAGCGCCCGTTGATGGTCGGCGATCGACTCGATACCGACATCGACGGCGCGATCGGTGTCGGCATGGACTCACTTGCTGTGCTGACAGGGGTGAACAACCTCCAGGATGTCATCGATGCACCGGTCGGGCACCGCCCGACGTTCGTGTCCCAGGACCTCCGTGGACTCAACCAGGCACATGTAGCGGTGCGCATCGACGGCTCGACGGCTCACTGCGGTGATGCAGTGGCAACAGTCCTCGACGGCACACTCACGGTCACCGGAGCCGACCTTCGTCATACGACAAGCATCAGAGCTGCTGTAGGACTCGCGTGGGACATGGTTGATCGCAACTGTGTGCGCGTGGAGCTCGATGGGACAATGGCCAGATGACCGAGATGCCCTCCGAAGCTGACGTGACCGCAGCCCCCGAATCGACCGAAGATGAGTCGAGCGGGACAGAGTCGACCGGCAACGCTCGCATTGACGAGGCGCTGACCCGTTTGGACGCCCTCGACGAGCTCGACATCAACGACCATCCAGAGCAGTTCGATGCCATCCATCAAGCTCTGCGGGAGTCCTTGGCGAGCGCAGGTCGTGACGGAGACGCGCCGGAGTCGCCATGAGTCGACGGTTGCGCCTCGACGCCGAGCTCGTTCGGCGAGGGCTGGCCAAGTCGCGAGATCACGCGGCGACGCTGATCGGCGACGGCTTCGTGTCGGTTGGCGGTTCGGTGGCCACGAAGGCGGCGACAGGTGTCACTACCGACCAGGCGATCCTCGTACGAACGAGCTCGGAGCCGACCTTTGCGTCGCGGGGAGCGTACAAGCTGCTCGGCGCCTTGGAGGTCTTCGAGCCGCTTGGCCTGATCGTCGAAGGGCGTCGCGTCCTCGACGCAGGCGCATCGACGGGCGGATTCACCGACGTCTTGCTGCGCAGAGGTGTCCGGGAGGTCGCTGCGGTCGACGTTGGATACGGGCAGCTGGTGTGGGCGCTGCAGTCTGATGAGCGCGTGCACGTGTTCGATCGCACCAACATTCGCAACATCGAGGCGGACGACATCGGGGGAGAGGTCGGGCTCGTCGTGTCTGATCTGTCGTTCATCTCCCTTACGGTGGTCATGCCGGCATTGACGCGGGTGTGCGAGGACGGAGGCGACATCGTGCTGATGATCAAGCCGCAGTTCGAGGTCGGCAAGAGCAACCTCGGCAAGAACGGCGTGGTCCGCGACCCGTTGCTCCACGCAGACGCCGTGCACCGTGTGTGTCTGTCGGCTTCCGAGCTGGGTTGGGGGACTCGTGCCTTGGCCCCAAGCCCGTTGCCGGGCCCAGCCGGCAATGTCGAATACTTCTGCTGGCTCCGCACCGACGCCGAGCCACCTTCGCTTGACGCAGCCCACGACGTGGTTGCTGCTGGTCCGCTCGACACCTCGAGGACACCATCATGAGGACGATCCTCCTGGCGGTGCACGTCGCACGTGACGAAGCGACCAAGATTGCCGCTGCTTTCGCCGCGGACCTGCGTGCGGAAGGCCTGGACGTTCGCATTCTCGAGACCGAGGTCGATGAGCTTCGCGCTGCCGGACTGGAGGCGAGCGACATCGTTCCCTCTGCGCCAGGTGCGGCGGCTGGATGCGAGCTTGCCGTTGTGTTCGGTGGTGACGGGACGATCCTGCGCGCCGCTGAACTGTGCCGCGGCACCGACACGCCTGTGCTCGGAGTCAATCTCGGTCACGTCGGCTTCCTGGCTGAAGCCGATGCCGAGGACCTGCAGGACGTCGTACGCGGTGTTGTCGATCGCAGCTTCACGGTCGAGGAAAGACTCACCGTTGACGTATCGGTCACGGTCGCTGGCGAAGTGGTTGCCACCAACTGGGCACTCAACGAGGCGTCGGTCGAAAAGGCGGCCCGCGAACGCATGCTCGAGATCGTCGTCGAGATCGATGGTCGGCCCGTCTCGCGTTGGGGCTGTGACGGCGTTGTGTGCGCAACGCCAACAGGCTCGACCGCATACAACTTCAGTGCCGGGGGTCCCATCGTCTGGCCAGAAGTCTCGGCGCTCCTGATGGTGCCGATCAGCGCACATGCACTGTTCGCGCGACCCCTCGTGGTCTCGCCTGACTCCACTCTCGCGATCGAGATCGTTGGTGAACAGTCGACAGGTGTCTTGTGGTGCGACGGTCGTCGCGCAGCTGACCTCCCGTTCGGAGCACGCGTCGAAGTTCGCAAGGGCAAGACACCTGTACGTCTGGCCCGCCTGCAGCCGGCATCGTTCGCCGACCGCTTGGTCCGCAAGTTCGACCTGCCGGTCAACGGTTGGCGTGGCGCCGCCGAACGGCGCCAACGGGGTGACAACTGATGTGGCAGCACCTTCGCCTCTCGTCGCTTGGCGTGATCGATTCCGCTGAGCTGGAGCTATCGGCAGGATTCACCGTGATCACGGGCGAAACCGGTGCCGGCAAGACCATGGTCGTCACGGCGCTGGGGCTGCTTCGTGGAGACCGTGCCGATCTTGGACTGGTGCGGCAGGGTGCCGACCAGGCACGGGTCGAAGCCAGTATCGGTGTTCCGCCTCGAGCCGCAGCCAGTGCCGCAGTCGAAGAAGCCGGCGGCCGAATCGACGATGACGTCGTGATTCTCGGACGGGTCCTGTCAGCGCAAGGCAGATCGCGCGCACTTGCTGGGGGAGCAACAGTGCCTGCGGCGCTGCTGGCCGAGGTGACTGACGAGCTGGTCGCCGTGCACGGGCAGTCCGACCAGCACCGGTTGCTGCGATCCAATGAGCAACGCGCGGCACTCGACCGGTTTGCCGGGCCCGCGTTCGCCGCGGCTGCCGAGGCGTACCAGCCTGTCTACAGTCGCTGGCGGGTTGTCGAACGCACTCTCAACGAGCTGCGTACACATGCTCAGGAGCGGGCCCGTGAGCTTGACGTACTCCGATTCGGTCTCGACGAGATCGAGCAGGTGGCACCCGAGCCACGTGAGGACGAGTCGCTCAAGGCAGACGAGAGCCGGCTCGCACACTCCGAGTCGCTGGCGCGGGCGGCCGACCAGGCGCAACGTGCACTTGCAGGTGAAGGCGACCTTCAGGCTGCACGCACCAAGATCGCTGAAGCGACCAATGCTCTGCGCGAGTCGGCAGGACATGACCCGGCACTGGATGCGCTCGGAGATCGGGTGCACGAGCTGGGTATCTTGCTCGACGATGTCGCCACCGAGCTGGCCGCCTACTCGGGCAGCGTTGAGCTCGACCCCGAACGGCTCGCGTCGATCCAGGAGCGCCGCTCGGCATTGTCAGGCCTGCAGCGCAAGTACGGGCCGACTCTCGACGATGTCATGGCATGGGCCGAGAAGTCCGCGGCCAGGCTGAGCGAGCTCGGTCACGATGACGCGTCGATCGAGGAGCTCGAGGCCGAGCAGGCACAACTCGTTCCGGAGACGATGAGGCTCGCACGAGTCATGTCTGAACTGCGGACCGAGGCAGCGGAGCGCCTGTCAGGTCTCGTCGACACCGAGATCGCCCAGTTGTCGATGCCGTCGGCCCGATTGGTCGTCCAGGTGACCGCTGCGGAGGACGCCATACCCGGCGCGCACGGTATCGACGAGGTGGAGTTCCAGTTCGCAGCCAACAGTGGCACCGGCATGCGACCGCTGCACAAAGGCGCGAGTGGAGGTGAGCTCTCCAGACTGATGTTGGCACTCGAAGTCGTGCTGGCTGATCGCACCACGGTGCCGACGCTGGTCTTCGACGAGGTCGACGCCGGCATCGGCGGCAAGGCTGCCGTCGAGGTCGGTCGAAGACTGGCCAAGCTGTCTGAGCACGCTCAGGTCATCGCGGTGACACACCTGCCGCAGGTTGCTGCGTTCGCACACCACCACTTCGTGGTGACCAAGGACGACGACGGCACGATCACGAGCAGCTCGGTCGTCGAGCTGGGCGACAACGATCGCGTCGACGAGCTGGCCCGCATGTTGGCAGGTCAGGAAGACTCCGCCGCAGCCCAGGCCCATGCCAGGGAGCTGCTCGAGCTCGCCCGTACCTAGGTCGTAGCGCCCACACGCCCACGTCGCGCCTCCCGACCATCACCCGGGCCGCGTGGCAGCATGGATCGCGATGGCCATCCGCAACCGCAACATGCCCCTACCGCCCGAGGCGAAGGGGATCGTGGGCACGGTTCGTTTTGCCCGCCGCGTCAAGGACCTGGCCGCCCTCCGTGAGGGTGACATCGCGATCGTTGATCATGCAGACCTCGACAGCCAGCAGGCTGAGGTGCTGATCGAGCGCCGGGTGCGGGCAGTCGTCAACACGTCTCGATCAAGCTCGGGCCGCATACCGAATGTCGGGCCGCAGATGCTCGCGCACGCCGGCATCACCCTGGTTGACGTGACTCAGGTCGACCTCGAATCGCGGCTCAAGTCAGGCGACACGGTACGCATCGAAGGTGGCAAGCTCTTCAAGGACGAGATCCTCGTCGCCTCGGGAGCTGAGCTCGACCAGCAGCGCACCACCACCGATCTCGCCTCTGCCGAGTCGGGATTGGCGACCAAGCTCGACTCCGTGGCTGCCAATGTCTCGGACCACATCCAGCGTGAGCACGCGATGCTGATCGGCGGCGCGCGGATACCGCGCCTTCGCACCAAGCTGCGCCGTCGCCCGGTGGTCGTGGTCTCCCGTGGACATGACGACGTGGCGGACCTCCGCGGCTTGCGTTCATACATCCGCGACAGCGATCCGATCCTGATTGGCGCGGGAGCCGGTGCCGATCTGCTGCTCGCCTCTGGTTACACACCACGGATTGTGATCGGTGCGCTCGACAACCTGTCGGACAAGGCGATCAGGGCTGCTGGTGAGGTCGTGGTGACCACCGCGTCAGGCCGCGTCGAGATGCCCGAACGCCTCGAGAAGCACGGCAAGGAGGTCGTGACGTTCGTGTCGACCGGTGCTGATGACGACCTGGCGATCCTGTTGGCCGACACGAACGAGGCGGCGGTGATCATCCACGTCGGTGCACCCGCCAATCTCGCCCAGTTCCTGGATCGCCCACCGACCGAGGCTGCCCGGATGTTCGTCTCGCGCCTGCGCGCCGGTTCGAAGATCGTCGACGCCAAGACCGTTCACCACTTCAGCACAGACCGCATGCCGCTGTGGCCCATCATGTTGCTCATGCTCGCCGGGCTGGTCGCCGTCGCCACTGCCGTCGGCGTGACCCCGGTCGGGCAGGACTGGCTCGACTCGATCGGCACGCAGCTGAGCGACCTCGGCAACTGGATCAAAGGACTTGTCTCGTGATCAACTTCCGTTACCACCTCGTCTCGATTGCAGCGATTCTGCTTGCACTTGCCGCGGGAATCGCACTCGGATCGGGGCCACTGGATGATGCCGGTTCGCCGTTGAGCGGCGATGACCCGACGAGTGAGTCGTCGGCGGATCCCGCGCTGGCGTCGTTCGAGAGTGCCTATGCCGCGCGTACGTCCCTGCCGTTGTTCAAGGAAGCGCTCAAGGGACAGTCAGTCGTGTTGATCACGATGCCCGGTGCCAGTGCTGCCGAGGCCAAGAACATCTCGACGCTTCTGCAAAAGGCCGATGCCGAAGTGACCGGTCAGATTGAGCTGACCTCAAAGCTGCTCAGCCCCGCCAATCGCCAGTTTGCCGAGGGCGTGGCGCAACAGGCGGGTTCTGACGTTCCAGGCGTTGCTGCGGCCGGTGACAGCTATGGCCGGATCGGCTCAGCTCTGGGTCGCGCCATCCTGGCGAGAAAGACTGTTGCGGTCGATCCAACCGCATCGACGATCCGATCGGCCTTCGTCGAGGGGGAACTCATCACCCTGACGTCGGCGCCGACGAAGCTGGCAACGCTTGCCGTCATCGTCACGGCGCCCAAGTCATCGGCTTCTGCAGATCAGGGCAGTCTCGTCGCAGCGATGGCGGCCGCGCTCGACACGGTCGGCAAGGGTGTCGTCGTCGCCGGGCCCGTCTCGTCCAGCACTGATGGCGGCATCGTCAAGGCCGTACGTGACAGCGACGCCACCAGCAGTGTCTCCACGGTGGATGTCACCAACACCGCCGCAGGGCGAGTCGTCACGGTGCTGGCCGCAGCCAAGGAAGCCGCAGGGCAGAGCGGATCGTGGGGCACCTCCCGCAGTGCAGATGGTGGCTTGCCGAACTAATCCGTGAATTTGTGGATGTGGGACAGCCGACACGCTCGTAGGTCTTCGAGACGGCGATCTTGTTGGTAGGCTGGAATCCCGTGGAGGCGTGATGGAAATTTTGCATCATGTGCCCTCGACATCGGCATTCGACCACGGGAGTCACCTTGGCAGGTAGCGCGGTTACCAAACACGTATTTGTGACCGGCGGAGTAGCGTCTTCGCTCGGCAAGGGTCTCACCGCCTCGAGCCTCGGGCGCCTGCTCAAGTCGCGCGGCCTCCGCGTCACCATGCAGAAGCTCGACCCTTACCTGAACGTCGACCCCGGGACGATGAACCCGTTCCAGCACGGCGAGGTGTTCGTGACCGATGACGGCGCCGAGACTGACCTCGACATCGGTCACTACGAGCGCTTCCTCGACGTTGATCTGGCCGGCATGGCGAACGTCACGACCGGGCAGGTCTACTCCGAGGTCATCGCCAAGGAGCGCCGCGGCGACTATCTCGGCGACACAGTTCAGGTGATCCCGCACATCACCAACGAGATCAAGGCGCGCATCCGTGCGATGGCCGGACCGGACGTCGACGTCGTCATCACGGAGATCGGCGGCACCGTCGGCGACATCGAGTCTCTGCCATTTCTCGAGGCTGCCCGCCAGGTGCGCCATGACGTCGGCCGAGGCAACGTGTTCTTCCTGCACATCTCGCTGGTGCCGTACATCGGTCCCTCGGGTGAGCTCAAGACCAAGCCGACCCAGCACTCCGTCGCCGCGCTCCGATCGATCGGTATCCAGCCTGATGCGATCGTCTGCCGCGCCGACCGCGAAATACCCGAGAGCATGAAGCGCAAGATCTCGTTGATGTGCGATGTTGACCAAGAGGCCGTCATCACGGCGGCCGATGCGCCCTCGATCTATGACATCCCCAAGGTCCTGCACAGCCAGGGCCTCGACGCGTACGTGGTGCGTCGTCTCGACCTTCCGTTCCGTGATGTCGACTGGACGCAGTGGGACGAGCTTCTCCGCCGTGTGCACGAGCCGGCCGAAGAGCTGACGATCGCGCTGGTCGGCAAGTACATCGACCTGCCTGACGCCTACCTCTCGGTGGCCGAGGCGCTGCGTGCTGGCGGATTCGCCCACGACGCCAAGGTGAAGATCCGCTGGGTGCCTTCGGATGACTGCGAGACCGAGTCCGGCGCCGCACAGCTGCTCGGGGACGTCGACGGGATCTGCGTGCCCGGTGGGTTCGGCATTCGCGGGATCGAGGGCAAGCTCGGCGCGCTCAAGTACGCCCGTGAACGTGGCATTCCTGTGCTCGGCCTGTGCCTCGGCCTGCAGTGCATGGTCATCGAGTACGCCCGCAACGTTGCCGGCATTGATGGTGCGAGCTCTTCGGAGTTCGATCCCGATGCGCCGCATCCCGTGATCGCGACGATGGCAGAGCAGCTGGCGATCGTCGACGGCGAAGGCGACTTGGGCGGCACGATGCGCCTCGGCCTCTATCCCGCGACGCTCAAGCCCGGCAGCGTGATCGCCGAGGCCTACGGAGCGGTCAAGGTCGAAGAGCGCCACCGTCACCGCTACGAGGTCAACAACTCGTACCGTGAGCAGCTCGAAAAGGCTGGCCTTGTCTTCAGCGGCACCTCGCCTGACTCGACACTCGTCGAGTTCGTCGAGCTGCCCCGCGAAGTTCATCCCTACTACGTGTCGACGCAGGCGCACCCGGAGCTTCGCTCACGGCCGACCAAGGCACACCCGCTGTTCGCCGGCCTGATCGGCGCTGCGCTGGTACGCCAGCTCGAGACGCGACTGCCCGTCGAAGAGCAGCAACCCGTATGACCGACCACCCGCATCTGCCGGGTCGGCTGGTCGGCAGCCTGCTGAGTGACACCGATGCGTCGTGGCCGGTCAGCTCCAGCGCGATGAAGTACGAGAGTCCCTATGTGAGTCTCAGCATCGACACGATCGTCGACCCGGACGGCGCTGAGCACGACCGTGCCGTTGTCAGCCCCAACGGCGCGATCGGCGTGCTGGCGCTCGACGACGAAGATCGGCTCCTGCTGGTGGAGCAGTACCGGCATCCGGTACGTCGACGACTCTTCGAGATCCCGGCGGGCACTCTCGACGTCCCCGGCGAGTCACCCTTGGATGCATCGAAGCGAGAGCTCGCAGAGGAGGCCGACCTGGTCGCCGGCAGCTGGGAGCCACAGATCAAGCTGCTCGCGACACCGGGCTACTCGACCGAGGCCTGGCAGGTCTTCACCGCCACCGATCTGAGGCCCGTGCCGGAGGCCGATCGCACGGCGCGTGAGGCTGAGGAGGCCGACATGGTCCAGTGGTGGTTGCCGTTCGACGAGGCAGTCGATGCTGTGCTCGCCGGTCGGATCAGCGACTCACTGACGGTGGCCGCGATCCTCGCCGCGCAGGTGCTGCGCAACAGATGACAGTGGACCGGGTCGTTCAGGACTACCTGAGTCATCTGAGCGTCGAGCGTGGCCTCGCCGACAACACCATCCGGTCATACCGTCGTGACCTGCGGCGATACGTCGACTTCCTGCACGCGCACGGCCTCACCGAGCCTGAGCAGATCACCGAGAACCACCTCGCCGAGTTCCTCGGCTCACTGCGTACGGGCGATGAGGAGCACTCGGCCCTCGGTACGGCCAGCGCAGCCCGGACGATCGTCTCGGCGCGAGGCCTGCACCGATTCATGTTGCGCGAACAGCTCGTCGCCACCGATGTCACCGCTGCCGTGAAGCCTCCGCGGCCGGCCGCGCGACTGCCGAAGGCGCTCCCGCTCCACGACATCGAGGCGATCCTCGAGGCGGCGGGCGCTCCCGGTACGACGCTCGCCTCGCGGGACCGGGCGCTGCTCGAGGTGTTGTACGGAACCGGGGCGCGCATCTCCGAAGCGGTCGGCATCGATCTCGATGACCTGGACCTGGAGGACTCGACGGTTCTGCTCAAGGGCAAGGGTGGCAAACAGCGCATCCTGCCCGTCGGATCGTTTGCCCTGGCCTCGCTGACCGACTACCTCACGGCATCACGTCCTGCGCTGGTGTCAGCGCGCCAGAACTCGCCTGCGGTGTTCCTCAATGCCCGTGGGGGCCGGCTGTCACGGCAGAGCGCGTGGACGGTGCTCACCAAGGCAGCAAGGCGTGCTGGCATCACGTCGGACGTCTCGCCGCACACGCTTCGGCACTCCTTCGCGACCCATTTGCTTGACGGAGGAGCCGACGTACGCGTGGTGCAGGAGCTCCTCGGACACGCCTCGGTGACGACGACTCAGATCTACACGCTGGTGACCGTCGAGAAGTTGCGGGAGATTTATGCATCAGCCCACCCGAGGGCGACACAGTGACGGAACCTGCGCGGTAGAGTGACGCTCGTCCGACGGTCGAGCTGCAAGGGAACCAGATGAGCAAGGAACTTGGACCCACCGGCCGTCCAATGCCGAAGTTTCCAGAACCCAAACCACGCAAGCCCGGATTGCCTGCGACAGTCATCGCGATGTGCAACCAAAAGGGTGGGGTCGGCAAGACGACAACGGCCATCAACCTCGGTGCCGCTCTCGTCGAGACCGGGCGCAAGGTGCTCCTCGTCGACTTCGATCCTCAGGGCTCGATGACGGTTGGCCTGGGCGTCAACGCGTACGAGCTCGAGCAGAGCATCTATCACGTGCTCATGGATCGCGAGCTCGGCATCAAGGACATCGTGATGCAGACTGCGATCGAAGGTCTTGACCTCGTTCCCTCCAACATCGACCTCTCAGCCGCCGAGATGCGCCTGGTGACCGAGGTCGGACGCGAGCAGGTCCTCGCGCGTGTCCTCAAGCCGATCCTGCACGACTACGACGTGGTCCTGATCGACTGCCAGCCCTCACTCGGCCTGCTGACCGTCAACGCGTTGACTGCAGCCGACGGCGTGCTGGTGCCGCTGGAGTGCGAGTACTTCGCGCTCAGGGGAGTGGCCCTGTTGAAGGACACGATCGAGAAGGTTCGCGACCGTACCAACGACGACCTGCAGATCATCGGCCTGCTCGGCACGATGTATGACAGCCGCACCCTGCACGGCAAGGAGGTGCTGCAGACCCTGGTCGAGGGCTGGGGCGACCTCGTCTTCCACACCGTCATCCGCCGCACCGTCAAGTTCTCTGACTCGACCGTCGCCGGCGAACCGATCACCGAGTACGCGACCACGTCGCCGGGCTCGACGTCCTACCGCCAGCTCGCGCGTGAGGTCCTGGTGCGATGCCCAGGGGCGTAGCCGCATCGTCGGGCGGGTCTGGCAAGCGACCCTCCATGCCCGGTGCCGATGAGCTGTTCCGGGCGACGGCAGCCAAGGCTGACACCCCGGCCTCCGACGACGAGTCAAACTCGGCCAGCGGCCGGGTCAAGCACGACGAAAAGATGACGGTCTACGTGACCGCTGCCGAGCTGCTGGCGGTCGAGCAGGCACGCCTCCAGCTGCGCAGCGACCTTGGACGGACCGTTGATCGAGGTCGTTTCGTACGCGCCGCGCTGGCCGTGGCGCTCGCCGATCTCGATGCACGCGGCACCGGCAGCGATGTCGCCCGGCGATTGAGCGAGCAGTGACCCTGGCGGAGCCCGACGTCACGGCGCCCGCCGGCTTCTCGGTCAATCTGACGAATTTCGAGGGTCCGTTCGACCTGTTGCTCCAGCTGATCTCCAAACATCAGCTCGACATCACCGAAGTTGCGCTCTCGACCGTGACGAGTGAGTTCATCGCCTACATCCGGGCGTTGGGTGATGACCTCGACCAGACCACGAACTTCCTGCTGGTTGCCTCGACCCTGCTCGACCTCAAGACGGCCCGACTGCTGCCTCAGGCCGAAGTCGAGGACGAAGAGGACCTGGCTCTCCTCGAGGCCCGAGACCTGCTGTTCGCGCGCTTGATGCAGTACCGCGCCTACAAGCTGATGGCTGGAGTGATGGCCGAGCGCCTTGCCGATGAGTCGCGCCGCTTCCCCCGCGTGGTCGGACTCGAGCCGCGCTTCGCCCAGCTGCTCCCTGAGGTGCTGATCTCCGTCGGGCCCGAGGAGCTGGCCGCACTTGCTGCTGCTGCGATGCAGCCCAAGGCCGTGCCGATCCTGTCGCTGGCACATCTGCACGCGCCACAGGTCAGCGTGCGCGAGCAGGGTCACCTGATCGTCGACCGGCTGCGGCGTGAACGTGGCCTGACGTTCCGTGCACTGACCGCCGACGCTCCTGACCTGATCACCAAGGTCGCGTGCTTCCTTGCCCTCCTTGAGCTCTTCAAGGAAGGCGTCATCGCCTTCGAACAGGCCACGCCGCTGGGAGACCTGCACCTGCGTTGGACCGGCAACGACGAGGGTGACATCGACGTGGGCGACGAGTTCGACAGGCCGATGGGTTCACCTGACGACGAACCGCCACCGCCTGACCTGCACGCCGCCGAAGACTCCCCGACAGACCCAGAGAGCCCAACCCCAGAGAGCACAGATGACTGAGCACGACCTTCCGACCGGACCGCACGAGCTCGAGCTGGAGATGCTCGAGCTGCTGCCCGCACTTGAGGCTGTGCTGATGGTGGCGGACCAACCTCTCGATCACCTGACCCTGGCGCAGGCCGTCGGGCACCCGCCGATCGACGTGGACAAGGCGCTCAAGCTGCTGGCCGAGCAGTACACCGAACAGGGGCGTGGCTTCGAGCTGCGCAACGTCGCCGGTGGGTGGCGCTACTTCACCCGCGAAGAGTACGCGGGCGCCGTCGAGCGCTTCATCCTCGACGGACAGCAGGCACGACTCACTCAGGCAGCGCTCGAGACGATGGCAGTCGTGGCCTATCGGCAGCCGATCAGCCGCACGCGGATCTCGGCGATCCGTGGGGTCAACGTCGACAGCGTCGTACGCACCCTTGTCACCCGTGGCCTCATCGAGGAAGCCGACGTCGACGGGGAGAGTGGAGCAATCCTGTACCGGACGACGAGCTACTTCCTCGAGCGGATGGGCATGGGCAGCATCAGCGAGCTTCCCGACATCGCGCCATTGCTGCCCGAGCTGGGCGAGATGGACGACGAGACGCCGTTGGTCGAGGCCCCGTTCGTCGAGGCTGGTGCCGAGGCGTCTGACGATCGTGGCTGAGATCAGGCTGCAGAAGGCACTGGCGCAGGCTGGGCTGGGAAGTCGTCGACGCTGTGACGACATGATCGCCCATGGCCGTGTCGAGGTGAACGGTGAGGTCATCGACCAGATGGGCTCGCGGGTCGACCCGCTGACCGACGTCATTCGCGTCGATGGCAAACGCATACCGATGCCGAGCAACCACGCGTACGTGCTGCTCAACAAGCCTCGCGGCGTCGTCACGACGATGGCTGACGAGCACGGTCGCCCCGACCTGTCGTCGATCCTCTCCGGACGCGATGACCGACTGTTTCATGTCGGCCGCCTCGACACCGACACCTCTGGGCTGCTCCTGCTGACCAACGACGGCGAGCTGGCGCACAAGCTGGCACACCCGTCATTCGAGATCACCAAGACCTATGTCGCGCTGGTCGAGGGCACCGTGGCCGACACCGTGGCCGCAACGCTCAAGGCCGGGATCGACCTGGATGACGGTCCGGCTGTCGTCGATCGGTTTCTGGTCAAGGACCGATCCCGCGGACGGTCGATCGTTGAGCTCGACATCCACATGGGGCGCAACCGCATCGTCCGCCGACTGCTCGGCGAGGTCGGACACCCGGTGATCGAGCTGACTCGTTCGGCGTTCGGTCCGCTCGACCTTCGCGGTCTCGCCGCTGGCGCCATGCGCGACCTGTCCCGCGAGGAGCTCGGGCTGCTCTTCGATAGCGTGGAGGCATGACTCTCGACGGCCCTGTCCTGGTGATCGGCTGCGGACTCATCGGTACGTCCGCGGCGCTCGCGCTGCGGGAGTCCGGCGTTGCCGTGCACCTCGAGGACATCCGCTCGTCCAATCTTGAGCTGGCGGTCTCCCGTGGTGCCGGGACGGCAGATCCGGTCGAGGCACCGACCCTCGTCATTGTCGCCGTGCCCCCGGTCGAGGTCGGCGCGACGGTCGAGAGGGTGCTGAAGGAGCGGCCGACTGCCGTTGTGACGGACGTGGCCAGCGTCAAGGCCAGCTTGCAGAAGCAGATCGGCGCTCTCAGCGGCAGCTCTCGTTACGTGGGCAGCCACCCGATGGCGGGCAGCGAGCGTTCAGGGCCGATGGCGGCGTCGGCGCGGCTGTTCGAGGGCCGACCGTGGGCCGTCACCACCACTGAGGACACCGACCAAGATGCAATTGAGCTCGTGGTGCAGCTCGCAGAGCTTGTCGGGGGAGTGCCGCTCGTGATGGATGCGCCTGCTCACGATCGAGCGGTCGCCCTGGTCTCGCACGTGCCGCACGTCCTGTCGGTGCTGAGCGCCGCGCGACTCAATGGCGCTCCCGAGTCCTTCCTCGCGCTCGCCGGGCCGGGCCTGCGCGACGTCACCCGCATCGCGGGGAGCGACATCGCGCTGTGGCAGGACATCCTGGGCGCCAACGCGAGTCAGGTGCGGACGGTGCTTCAGCACGTACGCGAAGACCTCGATCGGGTCATCGACTCCATCGGCTCAGACACCGATCGTCTTGGCGGCGTGCTCCAGTCGGGCCAGGACGGCACCAAGCTCATCCCCGGAAAGCACGGCGAGGTGCTGGCCGATTTCGCAACCGTTTTCGTCTCGGTGCCTGATGAGCCCGGCGAGTTGTCGCGACTCATGGCACATACGGGAGAATCAGGTGTCAACATCGAGGACATCCGCATCGATCACGAGCTGGGTCGACGTGTGGGTCAGGTCGAGATCACGGTCGTCGCGGCGCAAGCGGAGACTCTGGTCGAAGCACTGACTGCGCGCGGTTGGTCCGCCTACAGCTGAGGAGCCTTTTCTGTGAGCAAGTCCCTGGTCGTCGCCGTCGACGGTCCGTCTGGTTCGGGCAAGTCGAGCACGGCACGCGGTGTCGCCACCCGGCTGGGTCTCGCGTACCTCGACACCGGTGCGATGTATCGCGCCATGACCTGGGCTCTGCTTCAGGCGGGCACGGACCTCGCCGACCCCGGGGCGATCGCGGAGGCGGCGGACAAGGTACGTATCGAGTCGGGCGTCGATCCGCGCGATCCGACGATCCGTGCCGATGGTGTCGATGTTGCTGAAGCGATCAGGAGTGAGGAGGTCACGGCGTCAGTCAGCGCAGTTGCGGCCGTGCCCGCCGTGCGTTCGCTGCTCGTGGACATGCAGCGCACATCGATTGCCGACAACAGCAACCGAATCGTCGTCGAAGGTCGCGACATCGGATCCACCGTCGCCCCGAACGCCGACTTCAAGTTCTTCTTGGTCGCCGATCCCGCCGCCCGTGCCGCACGACGCGCACTCGAGGACGGTACGGCTGACCCGACCGCCACCGAGATCGCGCTCGCGAAGCGCGACGAGATCGACTCGAATCGTGCCGCATCGCCCTTGGCAAAAGTCGACGACGCAGTGCTGGTCGACAGCACGTACATGACGCTTGAGGAAGTCATCGCCGCAATCGTCGCCATCGTGGAGAAGCCATGACGCTGACCGAGTCAGAGGCCCGTGGGTTGCCCGAGGGAGGTCTCACGTTCATGCGCTCCCTGGTGACGCCGTACTTCAACCGGCGCTGGGACATCCATGAGCGCGGCCAGGGCAATGTCCCGGAGGAGGGCGCGGTCATCCTTGCGAGCAACCACATCGGTTGGCTCGACGGTCCGCTGTTGTTCGTCAAGTCTCCACGGCCGGCACACGCATTGGTCAAGGAGGAGGAATTCACCGGCAAGACAGGGCGTTTGCTCAAGTTCGTCGGCCAGATCAAGGTCAGTCGTACACGCAACGACACCGGTGCGTTGAGGCGTGCTGCTCAGGCGCTTGCGGCGAACCAGGCGGTGCTGATCTACCCCGAGGGCAAGCGCGGGGCCGGCGACTTCGAAAACTTCAAGGGGGGCGTGACGTGGCTGGCGCTTGTCAGTGGCGCGCCGATCATCCCGGTGGCGATCTTCGGCACCCGAAACGCGGGGGAGCCGTCGGAGACCAAGGCTCCCAAGGGTGCGCGCCTCGACATCGTCTACGGCAAGCCGCTGCAATTCCCGATGCAGGTTTGGCCGCGAGATCATGAGATACTGGTAGACGCGGGAGAGCAGATTCACGAGCACCTGCGATCCCATGTCACCTGGTCACAGAACGTGCTGAAACGCGAGCTGCCCGGCCCCTTGCCGAGAGGCTCATCCGATGGCTGACGCCCTACCCGTCCTTGCCGTGATCGGTCGACCCAACGTCGGCAAGTCCACGCTGGTCAACCGCATCATCGGACGCCGCGAAGCCGTCGTCGAGGACGTCCCCGGAGTCACCCGCGACCGCGTCTACTACGACACTCAATGGAACGGCCGTGCGTTCACGGTCGTCGACACCGGTGGCTGGGACCCCGACGCCAAGGGGCTCGCCGAGCGGATCGCCGCACAGGCCGAGATCGCGATCCAGGTCGCCGATGCGGTGCTGTTCGTCGTCGATGCAACTGTCGGCATCACCGACGTCGACGAGAAGGTCGTCAAGCTCCTCCGCGCTGCCAAGAAGCCCGTCGTGCTGGCCGCGAACAAGGTCGACGACCAGCGTTCGGAGGTCGAGGCAGCCGGACTGTGGAACCTCGGTCTCGGCGAGCCTTACCCCGTCTCAGCGCTGCACGGGCGGGGGAGCGGCGACATGCTCGACGCGATCCTCGAAGCCTTGCCCGAGACGCCCCCAGAGGACTTCGACGCTCCTGAGGGTCCCCGTCGCGTCGCCATCGTCGGCAAGCCCAACGTCGGCAAGTCCAGCCTGCTCAACCGCCTGGCAGGCGAAGAGCGCGTTGTCGTCGACGACGCCTCGGGCACGACCGTCGACCCGGTCGATGAGCTCGTCATCCTGGGCGACCGCACGTGGAACTTCATCGACACTGCCGGCATCCGGCGTCGCGTACGCGACGCCTCCGGACACGAGTACTACGCCAGCCTCCGTACGAGCTCGGCCATCGACCGTGCCGAGGTCGCCGTCGTGATCATCGACGCGAGCCAGCCGATCACCGAGCAGGACACCCGCATCGTGAGCTCGGTGGCCGATGCCGGTCGCGCCTTGATCATCGCGTTCAACAAGTGGGACCTGGTCGACGACGAGCGCCGCTACTACCTCGAGCGTGAGATGGAGCGTGAGTTCGTCCAGGTGCCGTGGGCGCCGACGATCAACATCACCGCCCGCACGGGCTGGCACGTCGATCGCCTCGTACGCGCACTCGATGCGGCTCTCGAAGGCTGGGAGACACGTGTGACGACGGGTGCGCTCAACGCCTTCCTCGGACGTCTAGTCGCCGAGCACCCGCACCCGGTACGTGGTGGCAAGCAGTCCAAGATCATGTTCGGCACCCAGGCGACCACCTCGCCGCCGACGTTCATCCTGTTCACCACGGGCAAGCTCGAGGCGTCGTACATGCGCTACATCGAGCGTCGTCTGCGTGAGACGTTCGGTTTCGTCGGTACACCGATCCACCTGCAGCAGCGTCCGCGCAAGAAGCGCGAGCGCCGCTGACCGGGCGGTGACCGTACTGCGGTAAAGTTCCACTTCGGTACAAACGGGCTGTAGCGCAGCTTGGTAGCGCACCTGACTGGGGGTCAGGGGGTCGCAGGTTCAAATCCTGTCAGCCCGACGTTTTGTGAAAGGGACGGCTCATCAAAGATGAGCCGTCCCTTTGCTGCCTGCACGTGAAACTCCACTGGTCTACTTCACGCATGGAGACGACGTCATCCTGATTGCCTCGAAGGGCGGGGCAGTGGAGCATCCGGCCTGGCTCCACAACCTCAGAGCCAATCCTGAGGTCGAGCTGCATGTCGGCAAGGCAGGTGGAAAGTACCGCGCTCGCGAAGCCGAGGGAGCCGAGCGCGAACAGCTCTGGAGTCTCGCCACCCAGCTCAACAGCGGTTACGACGGCTACAAGGAGCGCGCTGGTAGTCGCCTGATCCCGGTCGTGGTCTGTACGCCGCTCCAGCGCTAAGCCTGTTTGGTGATCCTGACCAGGTCATGCACCCGTACGGGGTTGTCGCGCGATGCCCGGCAAGTGAGCTGTTCCAGATCGGGACTGGGCCCGGTGCGGACCTGGACCGTCCAACGTGTATCGACCACCTCGAACGTTGCGTCGGTGAGGTTGTCGACCGATCGACGCGATATCAGGCGTACTGCATCGACGCGCGTCTCGCGCAGCTGACGGCGCAGAGCGAGCTCGGCG
This sequence comes from uncultured Actinomycetota bacterium, assembly GCA_963849475.1. Taxonomy (GTDB): domain Bacteria; phylum Actinomycetota; class Actinomycetes; order Propionibacteriales; family Nocardioidaceae; genus Aeromicrobium. The sequence goes on along the minus strand of CAWKHC010000011.1, from coordinate 816,309 downwards.
AACTGGACGGGCATCGGGTATGACGACCGCCCGCGGAGGTGGTCGAGGTCCAGGTGCCCCTCGGCGTGGCGCTGTGCCACTGTCAGCGACGACTCCGCATCCAGCCGCCCGTAGTACAAGCCCTGTGGAAGAACCAGCACATTTCCGGCGAACCGATCACCGCCGATGTGGGAGACCTCCCAGGTCTGCTCCGGATGTGACGCGGCCAGTGCTGCCGCAACTGGTCGACCGGTCTCTGCGCAGCATGCGTCGTGACGGCCATGAGTGCACACGCACAGCAGCGTCGCGTCGTACGAGGACAGGCCCGGCGAACGCCCGGCGCCCAGGGCAATCAGATCGAGGCCGAGCAGCTCCTCCGGGTTGGTCAGGATGCCTGTCTCGATCCAGGGGAGTGAGGGATGGGCGAAGGCGGCAAAGATCCGCACACCGTCGGGGTCCTTGCTGCGGCCCGGACGGCGTATGAGGAGCGGCCGGACCCGGGCTGCGGCAGCCGCCTTGGTCAGGGACTCGCCGAGTCCTTGGGGCAGGCGGGCGTCACGAAGGGCGTTCACACCCCACGAGCCGGAATGCTCGATCAGCAGGAACGCGCGAACCGTCGACGCCGTACCGCCCAGAGGCTCGTCGCGACGGATGCTGGCTGTTGTGCAGCGGAACCTAGGGTCGCGTGCGGTCACCGGGTGACCTCGAGGAGCCCTTCCCGGACGAGACGCCGACAGAGAACCAGCCGGCTCTGCGTGTCGAGCTGACCCGCGAGGTCGCCGGGCGCGAGCTCACGGCGCGCTCGTATCTCGTCCATGGCCGGCCTCAGCCAGCCCGGCATGTCGATGGATCGGTCGCCGAGCAGGACTTCAAGCCGGTCGCCCTGAGCCAGCAGTACGCATGGGTGTCCCGACCGACGCCGCAGAAGAGTGTCGTCGTTGACTGCATCAACGGCGAGTACGTCGTTCAATCCACCGGAGAGGCGTGGGCTGCGGCTGGTCAGGAATCGGCGGACCTCGGCGGTGACCGAAGTTGTGGTGTCGACACGGCGAATCCGACTGGCCAGCGACTCCAGGCGGAGTCCGAGCTCGTCCGCCAACGCAGCCGGATCGTCGAGATACCCGGCAGGTAAATGCTCGTCCGGGACCTCTGAGATGAGGTCCTGCAGGCTGCGTTCGACGAGGCCACGCCATGTCAGCTGGTTGATGCCGATCGTGACGTGAAGCGAAACTGCGTCCTGGGCGCGGGCTGCGTGTGGAGTCCCGGTCGGCAGGTACATGGAGAGCCCTGGTTCCAGGAGCACGTCCTCCTTGCCGTCGGGACCGTGGACCTCCCATTGCTTGGACCCAGCGGTCTGGAACACGAACACGTCGTGGGAATCGCTGTGCACCGCGAAGCCTTGGGCCCCCGGCGGAGTGAGATAGGCGTTCGCCTGACATGGATGCCCGAGCTCCAGCTCAAGCTCGGCAACGAGCCGCGTGATGGGCAGCCAGTAGCGATGCAGTCCTTGGAAGACGATGGTCGCACCATCTGCAAAGAGGGCGAGTGCCTTGCGGGAGTCCACGAGTCCAGTCAGTGGCTTCCCAGCGAGCGTGGCGCCGCGGGTGTACGCGGACTCCGGAAGCACAGCGCCGTCCTTGGCCAGACGCACAGACGGAGTACGGATCGCTGACGAAGTGAGCAGTGCGTCCACGTCGTCCATCGACAACAGTGCGACCAGCTCGTCTGGGTCGGTGCGATGGAGGTGCACCTCAGACGCCCAGACCTTCGAAAGGAAGGTCTGGGCGTCACCGCTCAGCAGGTCGAGCGCAGATCCTGACACGGTCAGGACGCGTCACCATCAGTGGTGTCGGTGGCGTCGCCGTCCGTGCCGTCGGAGTCCGTGCCGCCGCTGTCGGTTCCGTCGGAGTCCGTGGTGTCGCCGTCCGTGGTGTCGGTGGCGTCGCCATCGGTTCCATCAGCGTCGGTGCCAGTGTCGCTCGGGCCGTCGGCCGGGCTGGTGGTGAGGTCGTCGTCGTTGAGCGGTTCTTCAGGTGTGTTCGTCATATGTCCTCCTGTTGGCGTAACGGTCAGCCGTCCAACGGTCGGCTCGTCAGTCAAATGCCCCATTTGGGCGCATACAAACCCTGAAACCGGTCTAACGCCCGCGAAGGCGGTCGAATGCGCGTCGGTCGCGCTTGGTCGGTCGCCCGGCACCGGGATCGCGACGCGGCATGATGGGGCGCTCTTCCTTTGGTGGCGGCGGGGGAGTGTGGTCCTCGTAGCAGGTGACCGCGAGGGGCGCGCCGACCCGCTTCACGATGACCCGGGTGACGACGAGGATGCGCAGCCCTCCGTCGGTGAGCGCCTCGACGCGGTCTCCCACACATACGGTTTGCGCGGGCTTTGCCTTGGCGCCGTTGACTTTCACGTGGCCGGCCCGGCAGGCAGCCGACGCCAGCGAACGGGTGCGGTAGAGACGTACGGACGAGGTCCAGACGTCTGCGCGGGTGCCGGTGGCCATGTCACCAGCCTAGGGTGGTGACATGACAGCCGACGACATCCAGACCGTGGAGATCAGCGGAGACATGATCCGGCTGGGGCAGTTCCTCAAGTTCACCAACATCGCCGAGTCAGGCGCGGCGGCTGGAGCGATGATCCAGGGCGGTGACGTCAAGGTCGATGGCGAGACCGAGACGCGTCGTGGACGCCAGCTCGCCAAGGGCATGCTCGTCGAGGTGCAGCTGCCGGGCGAGACCATCGCCGCACGTGTGGGATGAAGTGGTGACCGATCGCGCCATCGAGATCATCGCCGATCGTGACCGACCCGGCGCGTTCACGCTGCGCATCGACGGGACCGAACAGTCGTACGTGGACCTCGACGACCCGTTGAGGCTCGAGTTCGACTACGTGCAACGCATCGTCGACGTGATCGACGCCCATGGCGCACCGGGCCAGCCCTTGCGCTTCGTCCACATCGGAGGAGCCGGGATGTCGGTGCCGCGGTATGTGGCCGCAACACGACCAACGTCCGCACAGATCGTCCTCGAGCCCAACGAGCACGTCACGGCGTTGGTACGTGAGCAGCTGCCGCTCCCACGAAACAGTGGGATCAAGGTCCGTCCTGTTGACGGTCGTCGCGGCGTTGACGCGCTGCGCCCGGACTTTGCTGATGTGATGGTGCTGGATGCTTTCGATGGTGCGCGCATCCCGGCAGATCTCGTGACGACAGAGTTCTTCGAGACGACTGCGAACGTGCTCGGGGAGAACGGCCTGCTCCTGCTCAACCTGGCTGACCGGGCACCGTTCGCCTACGCACGGCGGGTGATTGCGGGCGTGTGCGCCCACTTCCCGAACGTCATGATCAGTGCCGAGCCCGCGACCCTCAAGGGGCGGCGTTTCGGCAACCTCCTGGTCGTCGGATCACGCGGTCCGATCCCGTGGGAGTCCTTGGCTCGTCGGGCGGCGAGCTCGCCGTTGCCCTATCGCGTGGTGCCCTATCGCGAGGTCGTCGACAGGTTCGCGGGCAAGTCGCCGTTCACCGATGCAGACACCGAGCAGTCACCACCACCTCCCGGTGGCGCTGCCTTCTTCAGTTGAGCTTCGTGCGCCAGCTCTCGATGTCTGCGACATCGAAGGCCGCCGCATCGTCGATCCCGTTGGCGTTCCACATCACGACGAGGAGGTCGCGTCCCTGGGTCTTGCCGAGGAAGTGCCGGGTCGTCCGCGCAGTGGTGATGGCGCTGCGAGGAATGCGTGCCTCGCGCGCCGGCACGAGCTGGAAGAACGCGAGCTCGGTCTCGGTCAGCACCAGTGTGCCCAGCCCTCGGATCTGGGACTTGCCGGCCGATGCCTGTCCGAAGAAGTTCGCTTGGGCGGAGAGCTCTGCCTCGCCGGCCGACTCGATACGGGCGTGATGTGCCTTGCGCATGCCACGGAGTCGGAAACCACCGACCAGGACCATGATCGCGATGAAGCCGACAATGACCGCCACGACGAGGGCGATGATGCCGAGCGCACTCACGCGTGCAGTGCCTCGGTCAGGGAGTCGATGGCGCTGTCGATCTCTTCCTGGCTGATGACCAGCGGGGGAGCGATGCGCAGCGTACGTTCGTGGGTCTCCTTGCAGAGCACCCCACGATCACGCAGGGCCATCGACACCTCGCGGCCGGTCTTGGCCAACGGGTCGATGTCGATGCCGGCCCACAGGCCCTTGCCGCGTACGGCGACCAGGCCCTTGCCGATCAGCTCTTCGAGCCGGCTGTGCAGGTGTTTGCCGAGCTCTTCGGAGCGTTCCTGGAACTCGCCGGTCTGCAGCAGTGCGACGACGGCACGACCGACGGCGCAGGCGACGGGGTAGCCGCCGAACGTGGAGCCGTGCTGGCCGGGCTTGAGCACGCCGAGCACGTCAGCGCGGCCCACCACCGCTGAGACGGGGATGATGCCGCCTCCGAGTGCCTTTCCGAGCGTGTAGAGGTCGGCGCGTACGGCGTCGTGGTCGAGCGCGAACAGCTTGCCGGTGCGGGCGAGGCCGGACTGGATCTCGTCGGCGATCATCAGCACGTCGTTCTCGGTGCACAGAGCACGTACACCGGGGAAGAAGTCAGCGGGCGGCACGATGACGCCGGCCTCGCCCTGGATCGGCTCCATCAGGATCGCTGCGGTGTTTGGGGTGATGGCAGCGCGTACGGCGTCAAGGTCGCCGAAGGGCACGGTGATGAAGCCGGGGGTGAACGGACCGTAGTTGTCGTGGGCGGCGGGGTCGTCGGAGAACGACACGATCGTCGTCGTTCGCCCGTGGAAGTTGCCGGCGGCGACGACGATCTCGGCGCGATCGAACTCCACGCCCTTGACCTCGTACGCCCACTTTCGAGCCACCTTGATCGCCGACTCGACGGCTTCCGCACCGGTGTTCATGGTCAGGACCATCTCGGTGCCGGTGAGCTCTGCCAGCTCCTGACAGAACTTGCCGAACTGGTCGTTGTGGAACGCCCTCGACGTCAGGGTCAGACGATCGAGCTGGTCTCGCGCGGCGTCGAGCAGCGCAGGGTGTCGGTGACCGAAGTTGAGTGCGGAGTAGCCCGACAGGAAGTCGAGGTAACGGTTGCCGTCGACATCGGTGACCCAGGCGCCTTCAGCCTCAGAAATCACCACGGGGAGAGGGTGATAGTTGTGAGCACCCCACTGCTCGTCGAGGGTGATGAATGACGCGGTGTCGTTGGCTGGCATGTACCCCACGGTACATACCGGTGGCGCCGTGAGCTGTCCGGGATGGTCGCCGATATCCTGAGCCTGTGACCGCCCCCGCGCCCTTCGCTGCGATGCGTCCTGGAGACGGCGTCATCCGGCTCGTGAGGTCAGCTGCTGTCGCCCTGGTGTGCACCGTGACGGCCGCGTTCGCCCACCTGTCAGCCGGGGGAGTGATTCCCGCCTCCGCCGTCACGATCCTGTTTGTCGCGGCCTGGGTGGTCGCCTGGCTGGTCTCGGGTCGGAGGGTGGCAGCTGGACAGCTGGTGGGCCTGCTGGTGCTGTGCCAGATCGGTGTGCACCTGGTCTGCTCAATGGAGTCGATGCAGATGTCTGCGACGATGCTTGGCACCCACGCCGCGGCGACGGCGCTCAGCGCTCTGGTCCTGGCTCGCGGTGAGGCATTCGTGTGGCGCGTCGCCGAGCAGCTTGGGCTGCGCCTTCGACCCCACCTGCTGCGATTCGTACCAGTGCCCGCGCGGGTCGAAGTCGCACCGGTCGCCGTCACACGTTCGCGTCTTGACGTACGCCTCGCGTACTCCCGTGCTCTGAGAGGGCCGCCGGTCAGCGTCGCCTGACTCAATCCTTCAACCTCTCTCAGAAAGCTCATTCATGAAACGAAACACTGTGCGGCTCTGCGCTGCGCTCATCACCATCGCCCTCGTGGGCTTCGCCGGCGCTGCATCGGCGCACGTCAGCGTCTCCTCGACCGACGCGGCACAGGGCGGCTTCGGCAAGGCGGTGTTCAGGGTTCCGACGGAGTCCGACACCGCGTCGACGACCAAGCTGGTCGTCACGCTGCCCAAGGAAACACCGTTCGCCTTCGTCACCGCCCAGGCCAAGCCCGGCTGGAAGGTGACGCTCCAGAAGGAGAAGCTCGCGGCGCCGACCAAGGTCGGTGACTTCGAGCTGACCGAGGCTGTGCGTACGGTCACCTGGACGTCGACCGGTGACGGTATTGCGCCGTCGCAGTTCGACGAGTTCGCCATCTCTGGCGGTCCGTTCCCCGATGACGAGTCGATCTCGTTCACGGCGGCGCAGACCTACAGCGACGGCGAGATCGTCGACTGGAGCGAGGTCCAAAAGGGTGACAAGGAGCCGGAGCACCCGGCACCGACGCTGAAGTTGGCGGAGCCGACAGGCGACGGTCATGGTGCCGCCACGGAAGACAAGGCCGAGGCCCCGGCTTCTGAGGATGCGGGCGACAACACGGCGCGTTGGCTCGGTGGCGGCGCGTTGGCCGTTGCCGTGGCAGCGCTGGTTGTCGCACTGCGACAGAATCGACGTCGTGCCTAACGTCGTTCTCCGCGTGAGCCTGTTGGCTCTGCTCTGCCTTGCCCTCGGGGCGGGACCGGCGTCGGCGCATGCGTCGCTCGTCGGTTCCGACCCGGGGGACGGGTCATCCATCGCGGCTGCACCACGGTCGATCACGTTCACATTCAACGAGAACATCGGCAACCCCGCGTTCGTTGCCGTACGTGCACCTGACGGCGCGAAGGTGAAGGTCTCCGACGTGTCAGCGATCGATGCCAAGGTCACCGCGATCCTTGCGCAAACCGATCAGAAGGGCCGCTACACCGCGACCTACCGGGTAGTCTCGGCTGACGGGCACCCCGTTGAGGGCACGATTCACTGGACGACCACGACCGGGCAGACCGTGAAGCAGGTGGACACGCCGAAGGAGAAGAGCTTCGTGCATCGACACCGCTCGCACTTCTTCTGGGGCATCCTCGGAGGCGCGCTGGCGATCGGGCTGCTGTTGGCACCGCTGAGGGGGCGAGATGACCCGAATGACGCGTGACAGGCGCCACCGCGCCCCCCACGTCGGGCTTCTGGTCCTGATGGTGCTCCTTCTTGGAATTGGGCCGGCGTCAGCGCACGGGCTGCTCATCTCCTCGAGTCCCGAAGACGGCGCATTTGTCGCCACCTCGCCGACGACGATCTCGTTGACGTTCCATGACGAGCTGGGTCAGCGCGGTTACGCAGAGGTCTGGGCGCCGGATGGTTCTGCCGTGAAGGTGCTCGACATGGTCAAGGATTTCAACACGACCCTGGTCACGCTTGAACCGAGCGGTCAACGGGGTCTCTACACCGCCCGCTATCGCGTCGAGTCGTTCGACGGACTTCCCGTCGAAGGATCGATCCGCTGGACCGCCACGACGGGCGGGCAGGTGAAGCAGGTCGTGCCCCACGAGGTGGGTCGCGACGGTTCGAACGCGCCCCGATTCCTGTGGGGAATCCTCGCCGCAGTACTCCCCGTGGTTCTGCTGGTGGTCTGGTTGCGGCCGGCGGCAACGAGGAGGCGAGATGACAAGAACGACGCGTGACGTCGCTGTCTCCTTTTTGCTGAGCGCGTTCGTGATGGTGGCACTCCTTGAGGCTGGGGGAGGTGCCCCTGCTCCTTCGGTCAGCGACATCCCGACTCCCGGAGAGTTCGTCGGATGGGCCGTCCCGTTCGCCAAGCTGATCACCGACGCGAGCGCAGTTGCGGTCATCGGGCTGCTCCTCGGCGCTGTGTTCCTGCTTCCATCGTCCAAGGACGGGGTCCAAGGTCTCTCAGTCCAGGCCGTGCGACTCGCTTCCTGGTGGGCCGTGCTCTGGTCGACCACCACGATTGCGTTGTTCTTTCTCAATGTCTCCGACATCTTCGCCAAGCCACTCACAGACCTCTCGAGTCCGTTCATCACCGGGTACGCGGAGACCTCAGCCGGAAGGGCTGTCCTGCTACAAGCGCTCGGCGCTGCTCTCGTCGCCGCTGCAACACGGTGGACGCTTGGTACGAAGGCGTTGGCTGGGGCGCTCGGCCTCGCGCTGGCCACGCTCGGGCCGATCACCCTGACAGGCCACGCGGCATCGTCTGGCTCGCACGACCTGGCCACGACAAGTTTGCTCCTGCACGTCATCGGCGTGACCCTGTGGGTCGGCGGGCTCGTAGCGCTCGGTTGGGTCGCGCTTCGCGGCAGCAAGCGTCTGGATGCGGCGATCGTACGGTTCTCCGCCGTAGCGCTCTGGGCCTTCGTGATCGTCGGGGTTTCCGGACTCGTCAACGCATCCGTACGGCTGGGGTCCTTCGACGAGGTGTTTGGCTCCGCGTACGGCCGCCTCGTGCTGATCAAGGTTGCGGCACTGGTCGTCCTCGGCGCCTTCGGGTACGCCCAACGACGCCGTATCGTCGCGCAGGGCGCCAGCTTCCTCCGGCTCGCCCTGACTGAGCTGCTCATCATGGCTGCCACGATCGGCCTGGCCGTGGCCCTCTCACGCACGCCGACTCCCGTTGGTGACGACGTGCTCAAGACGCCTCTGGAGGAGCTTCTGGGCGGTCCGCTGCCTGCTGCGCCGACGGTGTTGCGACTGCTCTGGGGCTGGACTGGCAACGGGGTCGGGCTAGCCATCGTGGGGCTCGGTACGGCGCTCTACCTCAGTGGCGTGTGGACGCTGCGCAAGCGAGGCGACGCTTGGCCGATCAGTCGCACGATCTCGTGGCTCGTCGGCATGGTCGTGATCGCGTGGGCAACTTTCGGCGGGCTCGGTGCCTACTCACACGTGCTGTTCAGCGCGCACATGGCATCGCACATGATGCTGTCGATGGTGGCGCCGATCTTCCTCGTGCTCGGCGCTCCGATGACGCTGGCCCTGCGCACGCTGCCCGGCCCTCGGCAGGAGGGCGAGGTCTCCCCGCGGGCCATGCTGCAGTCGTTCCTGCACTCTCGCTTCGCCCAGCTCGTCACGCACCCTCTGGTCGGGCCGTTGTTGTTTGTCGGGAGCCTGTACGGCCTCTACTTCAGCGACGCGTTCGAGAGCCTGATGGGCAACCATTGGGGCCACACGATCATGGAGCTGCACTTCCTCGCGGTCGGTGCCCTGTTCTACTACGTCTTGATCGGCATCGACCCATCCCCGAGAACCCTCCCGCCGATCGCCCGGTTCGGGATGCTGATCGTCACGATTCCGTTCCACGCGTTCTTCGCCATCGCTGTGATGTCGTCGAGCACCGTGTTCGCCGGCAACTACTGGCGAGCGCTCGACCGGCCCTACCGTACTGACCTGCTTGCCGACCAGTATCTCGGCGGCGGCATGGCCTGGGCGATGGGAGAGATCCCACTCATCCTGGTGATGGGTGCGCTGCTGTGGCAGTGGTTCCGCAGCGACGCCCGCGAAGCCAAGCGGTTCGATCGGTCGGAGGACCGTACGAACGACGCAGCACTCGAGGCGTACAACGCGCGGCTCCGTGACCTGGCCGAACATGGAAAACGGCGGGACCCCTGAGGGATCCCGCCGTTCTCGCAGGCCGAGCTCAGAACAGGATCTGGCCACCGCTGGTTGCTGCGGTGAAGCGCTCCTGTGCGTCTGCCCAGTTGACGATGTTCCACCACGCCTTGACGTAGTCGCCCTTGACGTTGAGGTAGTCGAGGTAGAACGCGTGCTCCCACATGTCGAGCTGGGTGATGGGGATCAGCGTCGCTGGGATGTTGTTCTGCTGGTCATAGAGCTGCACGATGACGAGCTTCTGACCCAGCGAGTCCCAGGCCACGATGGCCCACCCCGAACCCTGAAGGCCGAGTGCGACCGCTTCGAACTGCGCACGGAATGCATCGAACGAACCGAAATTGTCATCGATCGCGGCAGCCAGCTCGCCGGTCGGCTTGTCGCCGCCCTCCGGTGAGAGGTTCTTCCAGAAGATCGAGTGGTTGATGTGACCGCCGAGATGGAACGCGAGGTTCTTCTCCAGCAGGTTGATGTTGCCGAAGGACTCCTTGGCGCGAGCCTCCTCGAGCTGCTCAAGCGCCTGGTTGATGCCAGTCACGTAGGCCTGATGGTGCTTGGAGTGGTGAAGCTCCATGATCTTGCCGGAAATGTGCGGATCGAGAGCGCCGTAATCGTACGGAAGCTCGGGAAGTGTGTAGTCGGCCACGCATCCTCCTCGGGACGTAGGGCAGGTCGTGCCCTGTTCTTAAGTTGTCTGGTTTCACTCACAGTGTGTCAGTCCGTCCGAAGCACGCAAGAGGTGCCCGAAGGCTGATACGACCCGCCGTGTCCGACCACAGTCGCGCTGGTGCGATGTCCTAGTCTGTTCGGGACATGATCAGGACATCACGAGCGTCATCGAGGAGAGCAAATTCCTCGGAGGAGCGCATCCTCACGATCCCCAATGCGCTGAGCTTCGTGCGACTCCTTTTGGTGCCGGTGTTCCTGTGGCTCGTGATGGGGCCCAAGTACGACGAGCTGGCCCTCGTCGTGCTGATGGTCTCCGGCATCACCGACTATCTCGACGGCAAGCTCGCCCGCTCGCTCAACCAGACGTCCAAGATCGGCGCGATCCTCGATCCGGTCGCCGACCGATTCTTCATCCTGGCCGTTGTCATCGGCCTGGGCTATCGCGACATCATCCCGTGGTGGCTGGCCGTGATCCTGCCGCTGCGCGACGTGTTCCTGTTCAGCCTCGTGCCGTTCCTTCGCACGCGCGGCTACAGCTCGCTGCCGGTCCACTTCCTCGGCAAGGCAGCGACAGCGAGCCTGCTGTACGCGTTCCCGCTGCTGCTCCTCGGTGACGCGACCGGCACCGTGGCCGACCTGGCCAACGTCTTTGGTTGGGCCTTCACGGTCTGGGGTGTGGCGCTCTACTGGTGGGGCGGCATCCTGTACGCCTTCCAGGTCCGCCGGCTGATGGCCACGACGACTCGTGTGCAGCGGAGCTGAGCGTGTCTGACGACCCAGACCGCGGTGCCGGTCTGCTGGAGCAGATCGCCGAAACCGCGCTCGACGACGACTACTACGTCGTACGTGCGGGCACGTCGCCGCAGAGCCACGAGTTCAACACCGTCCTGACCGGCGTGGTGGTTGCCATGTTCGCGCTGCTCGTGACGATGGCCGTCGTACAGACTCGCACTGACCGGCCCGCGACCGAGCGGGAGCGCGAATCGTTGATCTCGAACGTCGATGCTCGCAAGAAGCTCGTGGCGAGCCGCGAAGAGACCGTCGCCAGCCTTCGGGCCGAGGTTGCCGACCTGCGTGCGTCTGTTGATCGCCGCGATCCTGCGTACGAGGCCCTTCGCGTCGAGACCGGCGATCGTTCCGCGCGAGGTCCGGGCATCACGATCACGACGACGCCGACGAGTGACGAGAACCCGCGCAACACCAACCGCATCACCGACAACGACATCCAGATCCTGATCAACGGCCTCTGGTACGCCGGCGCCGAGGCCATCTCGATCAATGGCCGCCGCATCGGCACCATGAGTGCCATTCGCTCGGCCGGTGGCGGGATCACGGTCAACTACGACCCGATCGGCCCGCCGTACGTGGTGGTTGCTCTCGGGAACGAAGACACGCTGGAGTCGCGGTTCTTCGACAACCCGTCGGGTCGCTACTGGGCCTCCCGTGTCCAGGCGCTGCGTGCGCGGAACGAAGTGGCATCATCGTCACAGCTGACCGTGCCGGCCGTGACGGCTCAGCGTCTTACTCCCATCCACGCAAAGGCGATCGAGGAAGCCCGATGATCCCCGTACTTGGTCTGGCGATCGGCATCATTGCCGGTCTGGTGCTCCAGCCTTCGGTGCCAACCTCGTTGCAGCCCTACCTGCCGATCGCGATCGTGGCCGCACTCGATGCCGTCATCGGTGCGCTGCGCGCGCTGGGCGAGCGGAGGTTCGACGACCGCGTGTTCGTCGTCTCGTTCGTCTCCAACGTCATCATCGCGGCGTTCATGGTCTATCTCGGCGATCAGCTCGGCGTCGGCTCGCAGCTGTCCACCGGAGTCGTCGTGGTGCTCGGCATCCGCATCTTCGCCAACGCGGCAGCAATCCGGCGACGGATCTTCCATGCCTGAGTCCCGCAACAAGAACGTGCTGGTGGCGCAAGTCATCATGGCCGTGCTGCTCGGCGGACTCGCCGTTGCGATCATCTCGCAGATCAAGCAGAACGATGACGAGACCGACTACTCCAGTGTCAGGGGCGAACAGCTGGTAGAGCTGTTGAAGTCTCTCGACTCGGCCAACGAGCGTCTCGGCACGCAGATCGACGATCTCTCATCCACCCGCAACGACTTGCTGAGCAGCACGAAGCGCTCCGAGAAGGCCGAAAAGGCTGCCAAGGAGCGCGCCGAGGAGCTCGGCATCCTGGCCGGTACGTCAGGCGCGACCGGTCCGGGGGTGCGCCTCCTGGTTGCCGACCCCAAGCGGGCGATCGACGCGCCACAGCTGTTGGACGCCGTGCAGGAGCTGCGTGATGCAGGCGCGGAGGCCATCGTGATCAACGGTGTGGCCCGCGTCGTCGCGCAGACGTACTTCCTTGACGATGACGACGCGATTCGGATCGGTGGACTCGAGGTGAAGCGTCCCTTCACGATCGAGGCGATCGGGGATTCGTCGACCATGGCGGAGGCTGCGAGCATCCGTGGAGGGCTCGTCGACCGCATCAACAACCGTGGCGGAACCGTGTCGATCTCCAAGGTGGACAAGATCACCATCACGGCGTTGGCCGACGTGAAGTCGCCAGAGTACGCTCGTCCCACATCCTGACCTGCAAGGAGCAACACGGTGATCCCTGAGGACCTGTTTTACAGCGAAGAGCACGAGTGGGTGCGCCTTGACGATGAGATTGCGACCGTCGGCATCACCGACTTCGCGCAAGGCCAGCTCGGAGACATCGTGTACGTAGAGCTGCCCGCCGTGGGCGACCGCGTCGAGGCCGGTGCCGTCATCGGTGAGCTCGAGTCGACCAAGTCAGTCAGTGACATCTTCTCGCCGCTGTCGGGCGAGATCGTCTCCCGCAACGAGGCACTCGACGGTGGACCGGAGGTCATCAACTCCGATCCGTACGGCGAAGGCTGGCTCATCAAGCTGCGTCCGCTCGATGACGACCCGACGTCAGATCTGCTCGAGGCCGAGGCGTACGCAGCACTCGTTGCCGACTGACCAGAGGATCGCAGTCCTGCGACCTTCCTGGTGCTAGGTTTGACAGTGAAGTCTCAACCTTGACTCAAGACCGCCAACAGGAGTGAACCCGATGCCATCGCCGGACAACGAGCCTGACTCTGGCCCGTCCGACCACACGACGCACATCCCGATCCTCGATGCTGACACCGAGGAGATGACTCAGGGTGATGTCGCGGCAGTCGAAAACCTGCCCGCGGGCAGCGCGATGCTCCTGGTCCAGCGTGGTCCCGATGCGGGTGCGCGGTTCCTGCTCGACAGCGACACGGTCTCGGTGGGGCGCCATCCAGACAGCGACATCTTCCTCGACGACATCAGCGTCTCGCGGCGCCATGCCACGTTCACGCGCAGCGGTGCCGGCTACGTGATCGCCGACCTCGGCAGCCTCAACGGTTCTTACATCAATCGCGATCGCATCGACAGCGATGTTGCACTTGCTGGTGGTGACGAGGTCCAGATCGGCAAGTACCGGCTGATCTACTTCGCCGGACGGTCGAAGGCTCAGCAGTGACTGAGCGTCAGCGAAGTCACCGAGAGGTTGTCACGGCACCGCCGACATGTCGTTGGCTCTTGTCGGAGGTCGTGGCGTGACGGAGCCGCTGTCGGAGCTGCGGCTCGGCATCGGCAAGGTGATTGAGGAGCTGAGCGCGGAGTTTCCGGCGCTCTCCCAGAGCAAGATCCGTTATCTCGAGGAGCAGGGTCTGCTCGACCCGGAGCGCACCCCGGCCGGCTACCGCAAGTACGCCTACAGCGATGTCGAGCGGCTGCGATTCGTCCTCCATGCCCAGGAGCAGCTGTTCTGGCCGTTGAGCCACATCCGCAGGGTCCTCGACGACATGGACAGGGGAGTGGTGCCCGACACCACGCTGAGTCCTACGATCAAGGCGCCGTTTCTCAGCCTCGCCGAGGACGGGCTCCCGACCCCCGAGACGTTCGTGGCGCCGACCAGCAACGTACGACTCTCTCGTGCCGAGCTGCTCGAGTCGGCCAGCATCGACGACAAGACGCTCGACGCGATCGAGGAGTTCGGGTTGATCAAGCGTCGCGCATCGCAGACCTATTACGACGGTGAATCGCTCTCGATCGCGACGATCGTCGGTGAGCTTGCCGAGCTGGGTCTCGAGCCGCGCCACCTTCGGATGTTCCGCGCCGCTGCCGACCGCGAGATCGCGTTGTTCGAGCAGGTCGTCTCGCCACGCGCCCGGGCGCTCGACAAGGAAGCCTCCGACGAGACGATCGCGTCTCTAGCGGCACTGTCCGTACGCCTGCAGACCGTGCTCGTACGAAGCGGATTGCGCGGCTAGCCAATGCGCGAGGTCGAGGTGGTCGGCGTTCGCGTCGAGATGCCCACCAATCAGCCGCTGGTGCTGCTCCGGGAGACCGAGGGCACCCGCTATCTCCCGATCTGGATCGGTGCCGTCGAGGCGTCGGCGATCGCGTACGCGCAAGAAGGTGCGGAGACGCCCCGCCCGCTGACCCACGAGCTGATGCAACACCTCGTGGTGGCGCTGGGCGATGAGCTAGAGGAGGTGCGCATCCTCGACATGCAGGATGGGGTCTTCTTCGCCACGCTGGTCTTCGCGTCGGGCGCGGAGGTCGAGGCGCGTCCGTCGGACTCGATCGCGCTCGCGCTCCGGGCCGGTGCACGCATCGTGTGCACCGAGGACGTCCTCGACGAGGCGGGCATCCAGTCCACCCGCGAGGAAGACGAAGAAGTCGAGCGTTTCAGGGAGTTTCTCGACGAAGTTGGCCCAGAGGACTTTGGTTGAGGCAAGCGAGCTCTGCGAGCGGCCCGAAGCCAGGTTGAGCGTGCCACGCCGAAGGCTTCAGGAAGGACGAAACCTCGTGAGTGGAGGTCCCAACGCGAGCATTCGGCCTCGCCAGGTTTCGATACGCTCGTTCCGCCCCCTACTCGCAAGCTCGTGGGGGGACCCCCAGCTACTCAACCACCGGGTTGGATCGACCAAAGTCTTAACCCACGCTTGAGACTTTCCGACACGCCGAGGTTTACGCTCGGTCGTTGACCCGGCAAAGTCTCACCCTTACCTTGAGAGAACTGCCGGTCATACACGGATGTAGTTTCGTAGCGGTAGTCTTCCCCATAACCCGCATTGGAAGGCTTTTCGGATGATCGAGCCACGCGACGCCGCCCCAACTGAAGCGGCCGACAAGGCCCGCGACCAAGGTCTGTTGTTCACCGACGACGTCTCACCGCTGCCCATGGACTTCGGCTTCCGCGGCCCCACGGCCTGCAGTGCCGCCGGCATCACCTACCGCCAGCTCGACTACTGGGCACGTACCGGACTCGTTGACCCGACCGTTCGCTCGGCCACGGGCTCAGGCACGCAGCGCCTCTACTCGTTCAAGGACATCCTGCTTCTCAAGATCATCAAGCGCCTGCTCGATGCCGGAGTCTCGCTCCAGCAGATCCGTGTTGCGATCGACCACCTGCGCGAGCGGGGCACCGACGATCTCACCCAAGTCACACTGATGAGCGACGGCGCCAGCGTGTACGAGTGCCGCTCGGCTGACGAGGTCATCGACCTGCTCCAGGGTGGGCAAGGCGTGTTCGGCATCGCCATCGGCGGTGTGTGGAAGGAGATCGAGGGCTCCCTGCACTCGCTCCCGAGCGAACGCGCCATCGCTGACATCGATACGTCGTCAGATGAGCTCGCGGCACGTCGCCAGGCACGTCTGTCTTCCTGACGCTTGCCTAGTTGGTAGGCTGACACCGCTTTCGATCGCGCGTGGGAGAGTTCGCCCAGGCGGCGCCGAAGGGGCAATTCCTCCCCGGAACCTCTCAGGCACAAAGGACCACGCGACCTAGGCAATTCTGGAGCTCTCACGGGTGACAGAAGGGGAGGCGTTCGTACGACGCCTCTACCCAGGAGACTCCCGTGTCAGACTTCGCCAGCCGCCACATCGGCCCCACCCTGTCCGACCAGGACGCGATGGTGCGCAAGGTCGGCCACGACTCCCTGGACGCCCTGATGGCCGCTGCTGTGCCGTCTGGCATCCGCAGTGCCTCCGCCCTGGGCCTGCCTGCAGCGCTGAGTGAGACTGAGTCGCTGGACGTGCTCCGCGACCTCGCCGCACGCAACAACCCTGGTGTGGCCATGATCGGTCTCGGCTATCACCCGACCATCACGCCCGGCGTCATCCGGCGCAACGTGCTCGAGGATCCGTCCTGGTACACCGCTTACACGCCCTATCAGCCAGAGATCTCGCAGGGACGCCTTGAAGCGCTGCTCAACTTCCAGACGCTGATCGCCGACCTTTCAGGTCTGCCGACGGCCAACTCGTCGCTGCTGGACGAGGGAACAGCCGTGGCCGAGGCGATGACGTTGATCCGCCGCGCCACCAAGGGCAAGGACGAGCTGCCCATCATCATCGACTCAGGGCTGCTGCCGCAGACGCTCGCGGTCACCGGTACGCGGGCAGAGGCACTCGGCATCGAGCTGCACGAGGCTGACCTCAGCGCTGGTATCCCCGACATCGAGGCGGCCGGCACGATCATCGCCTACCCCCGCGCCGACGGCCAGATCGTCGATCCGATCGCCGCGATCGAGGCTGCGCACGCAAACGGCGGGCTGGCGGTCGTCGTGGCCGACCCGCTCGCACTGGTGCTGCTCAAGTCGCCCGGATCGCTCGGGGCCGACGTCGTCGTCGGTTCGAGCCAGCGCTTCGGGGTGCCGATGTTCTACGGCGGACCGCACGCCGGCTTCATGGCCGTACGCGACGGACTCGAGCGCCACTTGCCGGGCCGTCTGGTCGGCGTGTCGATCGACAGCGCAGGGCGCCCGGCATACCGGTTGGCACTGCAGACGCGCGAGCAGCACATCCGCCGCGAGAAGGCCACCTCCAACATCTGCACCGCCCAGGTGCTGCTGGCGGTCACGGCGTCGATGTATGCGGTCTACCACGGCCCTGACGGTCTCCGCGAGATCGCCGAGCGGGTCAACGCGTCGGCTCGTACGCTGGCCACCGGTCTCCGGGCCGGGGGAGTGAAGGTCGCCGAGTCCGGTTTCTTCGACACCGTCGTCGCAGAGGTGCCCGGAAGCGCAGCGGAAATTGTCGGCGCGGCACGCAAATCGGACATCCACCTGCGCCTCATCGACGATGACCACGTGGGCATCTCGACCTCGGAGTCGACGACCCGTGCCCACCTCGATGCCGTGTGGACCGCCTTCGGCGTCGACAGCTCGAACGAAGCGCCGGCGTCACTGCCGGAGTCGCTCTTGCGCACCGACGAGATCCTGACGCATCCGGTGTTCCACGAGCACCACAGCGAGACGCAGATGCTGCGCTACCTCAAGAAGCTCAGTGATCGCGACTATGCACTCGACCGCGGCATGATTCCTCTCGGCTCGTGCACGATGAAGCTCAATGCGACGTCGGAGATGGAGCCCATCAGCTGGCCCGGCTTCGCCGATCTGCACCCGTTTGTCCCGGCTGAGGATGCGGCAGGGTTCATCGAGATGATCGAAACCCTCGAGTCGTGGCTCGCCGAGGTCACCGGCTACGCGGCCGTGTCGATCCAGCCCAACGCCGGATCGCAGGGCGAGCTCGCCGGGCTGCTGGCGATCCGGGCCTACCACCTGAGCCGCGGCGATGACCACCGCGACGTATGCCTGATCCCGAGCTCGGCCCACGGCACCAATGCTGCCTCCGCCGTGATGGCGGGCATGCGGGTCGTCATCGTGAAGTCGACCGACCAGGGCGAGGTCGACCTCGCCGACCTCAAGGCGCAGTGCGACAAGCACGCCGACGACCTCGCGGCGATCATGGTGACCTACCCGTCGACGCACGGTGTCTACGAACACGGCATCACCGAGCTCTGCGAGATCGTGCACAGCCACGGCGGCCAGGTGTACGTAGACGGCGCCAACCTCAACGCACTGCTCGGACACGCGCAGCCCGGCGCGTTCGGCGGCGACGTCTCGCACCTCAACCTGCACAAGACGTTCTGCATCCCGCACGGCGGTGGCGGCCCCGGCGTGGGCCCCGTCGCGGTCGCGGAGCACCTCGTACCGTTCTTGCCGACCCACCCGATGCACCCCGTCGAGAGCAAGCGCAACGGCATCGGCGCGATCAGCGCGGCACCGTACGGGTCTGCAGGCATTCTGCCCATCCCGTACGCCTACATCGCCATGATGGGCGCTGACGGCTTGACCAACGCGACATCGGTCGCCGTGCTGTCGGCCAACTACATCGCCAAGCGTCTTGAGGGCGCCTACCCGGTGCTCTACAGCGGCGATCACGGTCTGGTGGCACACGAGTGCATTCTCGACCTGCGACCGCTCACGAAGGAGTCAGGGCTCAGCATTGATGACGTCGCCAAGCGACTCATCGACTACGGCTTCCACGCGCCGACCATGAGCTTCCCGGTCGCTGGCACGTTGATGATCGAGCCGACGGAGTCCGAAGACCTCGCCGAGCTTGATCGGTTCTGTGACGCGATGCTGGCCATCCGCGCCGAGATCGATGCCGTCATCGCTGGCACGTACGCGGACGGTGACAACCCGCTGGTGCACTCACCGCACACGATGCGCGAGATCGCTGACTGGAAGCACGCCTACTCGATCGCCGAGGGCGCGTTCCCGGCCGGAACGACGGACGACAAGTACTGGCCGCCGGTCGGACGCATCGATCAGGCGTACGGCGACCGCAATCTCGCATGCTCCTGCCCGCCCCTTGAGGCGTTCGCCGAGGTCTAGGACGCGAGTCCGCCCTCGGTCGCCCATCTGACGATCTTGTCGACGACCGGTCCGGGCGTCTTGCCCCAGAGCACGTGGTGGGTGTTGCCGCCCTCGGGCGCGTCCTTCTTTGTGTAGAGCCACTTCGTAGTGCTCGCGGGCTGAAGGAATGTCTTGATGAACAGCTTGTTGGCCTTCTCCACCGAATAGGTGTCGCCCTCGAGGTTGATCACGAACGTCGGGGTGGTGATCTTGTGCGGGACCTTGAACGGCGGCTTCCCGGTGCGTACGAAACGAGCCCACTCGCGCATCAACGTACGAGCGCCGGGACCGCCGAACATCGGCTTCGGCACGAATCCGCGCAGGCGGGCCACGACGGGCACCGTGATGCCTACGAGCAGTACTGGGAGCCCTCCGCGTCGGTAGCTGCGAAAGTACGGAACGCTCGCGCCGATCGCGACGAAGCCATCCGCCGGCGAGTGATGCAGCTGGTGACCAGCGCTGATCTGCGACCCGAGGCTGTGGCCCATCAGGATCACCGGCCGATCGGGTACCTCCGTCCGCGCCTTGGCAACTGCATCGGCGATGCGTTGCATCTCGTCGGCGTAGCTCCAGTCGTTGCTGCGCGAGGCTGTCGGCTCACCGCGTTCGAAACCGGTGTGCGGGAGGGCCAGCGCATCCCAGCCACGTTCCTCGAATGCTGCGACCACGGGGCGGTAGAACGCCGAGGGAACGGCCATCGCCGACGAGATCAGGACGATGGGAGCAGGCATCTGCAAATCATGACAGCCCCGCTGGCACAGTCGCCAGGGAGCCTTCGATCAGACGGCGAGCGTGGCAACCGGTGTCGTCGTCGGCTGCTTTGAGCCGCCCTCGGGCTCGACCGTGATGGCGATGCGATCGGCACCGTCAAGACCCTCCATGACCATCGAGCCTGAAGAGGCGAACACTCCTTGTGATGTGGGGGAGTCGTCCTTGACCATCCACACCTGGTAGACCTTGCCGTCGGGCAAGCCCGGCAGGCTCTTGGCGACGATGTAGGCAGAGTCAGCCTTCTCTGAGGCGATGAGGCGCACGTGCCCGCCACCGTCGAAGTCCTTGTCGGTGGTCGTGGCGTCCGACGCAGCAACGATCGAGGTGATCGTGTCGCTCTGCGCGCGGAATTCATTGGCCTGGTTGCGCTCGGTGACGTACCCGCCGACACCTACCGCGCCGACGAGGAACGCCGCGGCCATGGCCAGGCGGGGGAGCGTACGGCGAAGGGCGCTCTTGCGCTGGATGTCGACCACGACTGGCCGTTCTTGGCGGGTCGTCGAAACCTCGGCCATGAGTCGGGCCCGCAGCCCCGCCGGTGGAGCGAGGCTCTCAACATCGCCGAGGCGCGCGGCAGTCGCCACGAAGCCGGACAGCTCTGCCTGGCAGCTGATGCACTGCGACAGGTGCGCCTCAAAGCGTGCACGGTCGGACGGATCAAGTGCGTCCAGCGCGTAAGGCGCGATGAGGGAATGCAAGTCGTTCGTCATGCTTCCACTCCTAAGCAGTCGCGCAGTCGGACAAGGCCGTCGCGCATTCGGGTCTTGACGGTTGCTGGGTTGGCGGCGAGGCTCTCGGCGACCTCGGCATAGGTGTAGCCCTTGTAGTAGGCCAGATCAACGGCTTCGCGCTGGAGACCGGTCAGGCTGTCGAGGCAGCGACGTACCTGCTCGTGCTCGAGGCTGATCGTGACGGTCTCGGCGACTTCGTCGAAGTCGGGGCCGTTGGACCAGTCGTACTTGTTTTCGCGATTGGTCGCGGCCTGATCATGACGTACGGCGTCGACGGCGCGTCGATGGGCGAGCGTGAGCACCCAGCTCTTGGCATTGCCACGCGTCGCATCGAAGCGTGCTGCGGACTGCCACACCTGGATGAACACCTCTTGTGAGACCTCTTCGGCGCGAGCCGGATCGCGAATCACCCGTTTGGCCATGCCGTAGACCGACCCACCCAGTGCGTCGTAGACGGCACCGAATGCTTCTTCGTCGCCGCGGCCCGCGCGAGTGAGGAGCTCGTTGAGGTCGGGAGAAGCGTCAGGCGCAGCCGAGGGCACGGCGCGTAGGGCGGACACGGTGGCGGTCACAGGCTTCTCCTTTCCATCAGTCTTGTCATCAGTCATTCGGTGCTGACTCCGGTCTGGATTGGTTGTGGTGGCGCGAAATGGCGCGTGTCCTTGATGCCACTCTAGGTTGATAGCGTTGGAACATGCCCAAAACCGTCTTCGACCCCGCTGATCCACTCTCGATCGACGCTCTGCTGTCACCCGAGGAGATCGCCGTACGTGAGACCGTGCGCACCATGCTCGACAAGCGCGTGCAGCCGCACATCGCGCAGTGGTTCGAGGCCGGGGGAGTCGACGAACCACGTGAGCTCTTCAAGGAATTCGGCAAGCTCGGGCTGCTGGGCATGCACCTCGACGGCTACGGGCTCCCGGGGATGTCCTCGGTCGAGTACGGCCTCGCCTGCGTCGAGCTCGAGGCCTGCGATTCCGGCATCCGCTCGATGGTCTCGGTTCAGGGATCGCTGGCGATGTACGCGATCTGGAAGTTCGGCAACGATGAGACCAAGCAGCGTTGGCTGCCGGGCATGGGAACGGGCGACCTCGTCGGCTGCTTTGGTCTGACCGAGCCCGATCACGGGTCGGACCCGGGCAGCATGCGTACGCGTGCCAAGCGCGACGGCGATGACTGGATCCTCGACGGCAGCAAGATGTGGATCAGCAACGGCACGTTCGCTGACGTCGCCGTTGTCTGGGCGCAGACCGACGACGGCATTCGCGGTTTCGCCGTGCCGACCGACACACCCGGCTTCAGCGCCAAGCTCATCCACCACAAGCTCTCGCTGCGTGCCTCGGCCACGGCCGAGCTTGTGCTCGAGGGCGTACGGCTGCCCGCCGAGGCGATGTTCCCCGACGTCAAGGGACTCCGCGGTCCGCTTTCGTGCCTGACCGAGGCGCGCTACGGCATCGTCTGGGGCGCGATGGGTGCCGCCCGCTCGTCATTTGAGTCGGCGCTCGAATACTCCAAGACCCGCGAGCAGTTCGGACGGCCGATCGGCGGGTTCCAGCTGACGCAGGAGAAGCTTGCCAACATGTGCCTCGAGCTGCACAAGGGACTGCTCCTCGCGCTGCATCTCGGCCGCCGCAAGGATGAGGTTGGGCTGACACCCGAACAGGTCAGCTTCGGCAAGCTCAACAACGTGCGCGAGGCGCTCGACATCTGCCGCAACGCTCGTACGATTCTCGGCGCCAACGGCATCTCGCTCGAATACCCGGTGATTCGGCACATGAACAACCTCGAGTCGGTTCTGACGTACGAGGGCACGTCTGAGATGCACATGCTCGTGATCGGCCAGGCGCTGACCGGCGAGAACGCGTTCGGCGGCCGATAGCATCACTGGTGTGATGGTCTCGCTCGGAGTCGGTGCCCTGGCTGGGCTCCTGCCAGCATTGGTTGCCGTACGGGAGCGGACCATCGACGCCATCCGGTTCTGAGCACTTCATCGTGCGGGGCTTGCAGGCTCGTGTCACGATCGATCCCGTGTCCAGACTCGACAATTACGTCGCACCCAGCGAGCCGCGCGCTGTCGTCCTGCTGCTGCACGGTGGGCAGCAGCACAACATCGAACCGGTCAAGAACCGGCACGCCAGCTGGTGGCGCATGGCTGCGCTGGCCCGGTCGCTGCGTGGCTACGCCGATGAGCACGATCTCGCGCTGAGCCTTCTGCAGTACGGGCAACGAGGATGGAACGACCTCAACGACCCCGCGCCTGTACGCGACGCCCGTGCGGCAATCCAAGAGCTTGCCGACCGCTACCCGCAGGCGCCCATCGTGCTGGTGGGACACTCGATGGGCGGACGGACCGCCTGCCGGGCTGCGGACGCCCCGCACGTCATCGGTGTCGTCGGTCTCGCTCCGTGGCTGCCCGCGGGTGAGCCCAATGCGGGCATCGCCAAGAAGCATCTGCGGATCATCCACGGAACGCAGGACAAGTGGACCTCCGCGCCGCTCAGTCGTGCGTACGTCGAGCGCAGCCAGCACCTGGCGGCGAGTGCGACGTGGACGTCCCTGCCGGGCGGTGGGCACTTCATGTTCCGGCAGTCGTCGGCGTGGAAACAGTTCGTGAAAGACTCGGTCACTGACATCGTGGCGGTGGGCAGTCGGCAGGGGCAATCCCCGTACGAGGACCACGCCTAGCCGAGACCGACCCACAGGGACGTACATGACCGAGACCGTCGCCTACGGCATAGCCGCTGCGGCGACCGTCGTGGCCGTCTGGGCGGCCTGGCACATGATCCGCGAGCAGCCGGTCGGCAATCCGTTGTTCTACGCCGTTGCGGCTCTCGAGATCGTCCTGCTCACACTCCTGGTCGGTGGAATCGCCGCCCTCAGCTCGACCGACAGGGATGTCGACGGGGTTCTCTTCGTGTCGTACCTGGTCACTGTTGTCGTGATCCCGCCCGCCGCCGTGCTGTGGGGGATCGCTGAGAAGTCCCGCTGGGGCACCGGCGTGATCGTCGTCGCTCTGCTCACGGTCGCCGTGCTCTGCGTACGCTTGCTCGGTATCTGGAAGGGAACATATGCCTGAGACTTCCAACGGATTCGGGCGCACCCTGGTCGCCGTCTACGCGGTGTTCGCCCTCGCCGCCTCGGCGCGCTCGATCTTCCAGCTGTTCACGAAGGCCGATGACGCTCCTGTCGCCTATGCGCTCTCGGCGTTTGCCGGCGTCGTCTACGTGGTGGCAACCGTCGCGCTGGCGCGCAGCATGCGACAGCTCGCGCTGGCTACCATCACGATCGAGCTCGCGGGGGTGCTGACGGTAGGCGTCCTGTCGGTGATCGACGACGATCTGTTCCCAGACCAGACGGTCTGGTCCGGTTTTGGTGAGGGATACGGCTACATCCCGCTGGTGCTGCCGATGGTGGGTCTGTGGTGGTTGCACCGGACTCGGAACCAGCCCTGACCTGCGAAGAGGCCCAGCGCGCTCATACCGCGCGGGGCCATCTCCATTACATCCCGGGCGGACCGTCGATCCGGGTAGCGACACGGAGAACCCTTGATGAATTCGACATATGAGTTCCACTCGCGGTGGCGGGTGGTCGTCGGCCGCGACACGTTGTGGGATGAGCTCGAGCTGTTGCTCGCGAGCGACGACCCGATGGCGTGGTGGGGCTCGGTGGACGTCGTCGACTATGACGGGAGCAACCTGTCACTGCGAGCGAAGAGTCGCTTCGGCTATCGGCTGACGTTCCAGCTCAAGCACCTGCAGCTCCGTCGGCCCGAAACGCTCTCCTTCGAATCGGAGGGTGATCTGCGGGGGACTGGTGTCGTGACGTTCGTCGATGGCGATAACGGCCAATCCTCGACGATGGACATCGTGTGGACCGTGGCCACTGATCGTCGATGGATGCAGTGGTCCGGTTGGCTCCTTCGACCGGTGTTCGTCGCCGGACACCACCTGATCATGCGTCAGGGCGAGAAACACCTGAACGACTGGCTCTCCACGGATCGCTAGTCGAGGCCGCAGTGCGAGCGGTAGAAGTCGAAGAACTTCACCCGCTGCGGTTTGCTCAGTGGGAGGTAGAACGTGGCGTTCTTGCCGACGTCGTCGCCGAGGACGCTCACGTCGAAGAGGCGCCCGACCTTGTCGTCGGCAAGGGCGTGGCCATCGCATCGGGCTGGAGTCACCTTCATCACGAGCTCGACGGGGTCCTTGAGAAGAGGTATGTCCACGTCGGCGGGCGAGCCAAGTGCCTGGTTGAACAGCACGGTCGAGCCGAAGCCGCCGAATCGTACGTCGTCCCGCACGCCGGTCGGCGTCATCGTCACGGGGAGGTTGAGCACCGACTCGCGACCCTTGCCGACGATGGTCGGATCGCCGACTTCAAGCTTCGCGGCTTCGTGGAATGCGCTGTCGGCGCAGTCGCGGTCCATGGCGTGCGAGATGTTGCCGTACAGGTCGTTGGCCTTTGCAGTCGAGACTCGTGGCCCGCTGTCACCGATGCGATAGGTCAGCTGCACTGTTGGCGTGAAGCCCGTGCCGCACCTGCCGGTCGGCATGTCGTACTCGAGATCTGCCTCGGTGCCTGCGGCGATGTCCTCATCTCCGGACCATGTGACAGTGCTGATGCGTTCGGATGTCAGCGTGAACGACTCGACATGCAGGGTCTTGGTCGACTTGTTCTGGACCCGGACGAAGATCTCGCGGTCCTTGCGGTGCAGACGCGTCTGGTCAGACAGCAGAGCAACACCGTCGGGCATCGGCGTCTTCTTGGCCGTCTCGCCACACGCCGTCAGACCGAGCAGGAACGCGGTCGAGCACAGCAGGGCGAGAGCGCGTCTCATGCAACCGGCCACGCAGGGGAGAGGGTCACCACATCGCCGATGATAGTCACGGCAGGTGGTCTGGCGCCGACAGCTGCGGCTCGGTCCGCGATCGTGCTCAGCTTGCCCACCGTTACGCGCTGATCAGCCGCGAAGCCGTTCTCGACCAGAGCGACGGGTGTCTCGGCGTCGTGCCCGCCGCCGATGAGCTGTTCGGCGGCCTCGCGCAGTCGCTTGACGCCCATCAGCAGGATCAGCGTGTGTGTCCGGTCATGCGGGAGGTCGTTGAGCTCGGTGTGACCCGTGACGACGCTGAAGCCACTCGCGACACCGCGATGGGTGACTGGTATGCCAGCGGACGCTGCGACCGCAATGGCACTGGTCACGCCGGGTACGACCTCGACCTCGATGCCAGCCTCGCGGCAGGCGATGAGCTCCTCGCCACCGCGGCCGAAGACGTACGGGTCGCCGCCCTTGAGGCGGACCACGATCTTGCCCTGCTTGGCCCGGTCGATGAGGATATCGTTGATCTCCTCTTGCGGGATCGGGTGATGATCGGGCATCTTGCCGACGTCGATGACCTCGACGTCGGGTGCCAGCTCAGCGAGCACGCTGTGAGGTGCGAGGCGGTCGATGACGACGACGTCGGCTTCTGCGAGCAGACGTCGTCCGCGCGCCGTCAGGAGACCGGGGTCGCCGGGACCGCCGCCGACGAGGGCGACGAATCCGCCGGGGTGATGTGTGCCGTGGCGCAGGGGAAGGTCGCCCGACTGCAGCGCTGCGGCGACGGCGTCCCGCAGTGAGGTTGCTCGGCGGGCATCACCACCGCCGCTGACGGCAACGGTGACGTCGTCAACCTGCGCAACAGCGGGCGCCCAGGCAGTGGCGCGATCGGGATCGCCACCCTTGAGGCACCAGATCTGACGTTCTTCGGCATCATCGGCAACTCGGCCGTCAACCACGGGATCGCCGGTCGCAGTCTGCACGATCCAGGCGCCCTCGAGATCGCTGGTCTCGTAAGGACGCTGGTGCCACTCGACATCACCTCGGCCGATCGAAGACGCGAGCGAGTCCGTGACAGTGGGGGAGACGACGACCACCTTCGCGCCGGCAGTGAGCAGGGTCAGCGCTCGCCGGGTTGCGACGTGGCCGCCTCCGACCACGACCACGCGCCGGTCAGCGACACGGAGCGTGAGCGGAAAGCTTCCGGTCACTCTGCCATCCAGATCATTGGGGAACTGTAGCCGCGGCGACCGCTTCGACGGCGGCCTTGGTGTCGAGCAACGCATCTCCGACCATGCCGGCCGCCAAGGTGCTGCCGTCCTGGGGATCGATCAACAGGAACGCGCCGGTGCTGCGCGAATGGAGGTACTCCTCGGCAGGGATCGGCGAGGCCAGCCGCAGGTTGACGTGACCGATGTCGTTGAGCGACAGGGACTCGGCCGGCAACAGCCGTGCATCGTCGAGGTCGAGCTTGCCGCTGATCGCCTTGACCATGGCCTGCACGGTCCTGGTCCCGTGCTTCATGAGCACCTTGGCACCCGGTACGAGCTGTCGCTCAGCGAGCCAGGCGATGGTGCCGTCGATGTCCTGCGTGACCGGCGGGACGCTGCGCGACGTGACGATCAGGTCGCCGCGGGAGATGTCGATGTCATCGGCGAGACGCAGGGTGACCGACTGCGGTGCAAAAGCCGACTCGAGCTCACCGTCGGCGGTGTCGATGCCGACAACCGTGCTCGTACGGCCACTCGGCTGCACCGTGATCGCATCGCCCACCCGTACGAGGCCGGACGCGATCTGGCCGGCGTAGCCCCGGTAGTCACGGAACTGCTCGCCGGCGGCGGACTGCGGGCGGATGACGAGCTGCACGGGGAAGCGCAACGGCTCCGAATGAGGCTCACCGACAGGTGAGAGCTTCTCCAGGTGCTCGAGCAGGCTCTGCCCGTCATACCAAGGCGTACGGCTCGAACGCTCGACGACGTTGTCGCCCTCGAGGGCAGAGACGGGGATCGTCGCCACGTCGTAGAGACCCAGGCTGCGTGCCGACTCCAGGACCGAGGCGGACACCCGCTCGTACGTCTCCTCGTCGAAGTCGACCAGGTCGATCTTGTTGACCACGACGACGACGTGCGGGACGCGGAGCAGCGATGCGACGGCGAGGTGACGGCGAGTCTGTTCTTGCAGTCCGTGCCGTACGTCGACCAGGAGCACGACGCAGTCTGCCGTGCTGGCGCCGGTGACGGTGTTGCGCGTGTACTGAACGTGTCCCGGGCAGTCGGCGAGGATGAACGAACGCTCGGCCGTGGCGAAGTAGCGGTATGCCACGTCGATCGTGATGCCCTGCTCACGCTCCGAGCGCAGTCCGTCGGTGAGCAGCGCGAGGTCGGTCGTCCCCATGCCACGATCACGCGAGACGCGTTCGACGGCGTCCATCTGGTCGGCGAGCACCGATTTTGAGTCAAAGAGCAGACGACCGACAAGCGTCGACTTCCCGTCGTCGACGGAGCCCGCCGTTGCGAGGCGCAGGAGAGTCGCCATCAGAAGTAGCCTTCCTTCTTGCGATCTTCCATGGCCGCTTCTGACGTCCGGTCGTCGGCGCGGGTTGCGCCACGCTCGGTGATGCGGGTGGCGGCGACCTCGACGATGACGTCCTCGACCGTGATCGCGTCACTCTCGACGGCACCGGTGCAGGACATGTCGCCGACGGTCCGATAGCGAACCTGCCGCTTCTCGACCTTCTCACCTTCACGCGGCATCGACACCGGGCCGACGCTGAGCAACATGCCGTCGCGCTCGTACACCTCGCGCTGGTGGGCGTAGTAGAGCTCTGGAAGCGCGATGCCCTCCTGGCCGATGTACTGCCAGACGTCCAGCTCGGTCCAGTTGCTGAGCGGGAAAACACGTACGTGCTGGCCCGGGGTGTGCCTGCCGTTGTAGAGGTTCCACAGCTCGGGCCGTTGGTTGCGGGGATCCCACTGGCCGAACTCGTCGCGGAGCGAGAAGACGCGCTCCTTGGCGCGGGCCTTCTCCTCGTCGCGGCGGCCACCACCGAAAACTGCGTCGAACTTGCCCTCGGTGATGCCGTCGAGGAGGGGTTGGGTCTGCAGGGTGTTGCGCATGCCGTCGCTGCGTTCGCGCAGTCGACCGTCGTCGATGTAGTCCTGGACGCTGGCGACCTCAAGGCGCAGACCGAGCCGCTCGACGGTGGCGTCGCGGTAGGCGAGCACCTCAGGGAAGTTGTGTCCGGTGTCCACGTGCAGGACGGGGAACGGCACCGGTGCTGGCCAGAATGCCTTGACGGCAAGGTGCAGCATCACGATCGAGTCCTTGCCGCCCGAGAACAGCAGAACTGGCCTCTCGAACTCCGCGATGACCTCGCGAATGATGTGGATCGCCTCGGACTCCAGCCACTGGAGCTGGGACAGCCGATAGTCGGTGAGCGTCATGGAAACCTGTCGTGAACGGTGAAGGGCTGAGCTCAGGCGTGAAGCCCGCACTCTGTCTTGTCGAGGCCGGCCCAACGACCTGCGCGGGGATCCTCACCTGCTGCCACCCGGCGGGTGCAGGTCGAGCAGCCAATGGACGGGTAGCCGTCGTTGACCAGGGGGTTGACGATGATGTCGTTCTTGTCGGCGTAGTCCAGGAGGTCGTCGAACGACCAAGCCGCCATCGGATTGACCTTGACGAGTCCGTTCTTGTCGTCCCAGGTCACGTACGGCGTGTTGGCGCGCGTCTCCGACTCGTCACGACGTACGCCGGTGATCCACGCTTCGTAGCCCTGGAGCGTGTCGTGCAGCGGCTCGACCTTGCGCATCTTGCAGCACAGCGCGGGATCACGCTCGTACAGGCGCTCGCCGAACTCGGCGTCCTGCTCGGCAACGCTGCGCTGCGGTGTGACGTCGACGATCGAGAGCTTCATCGACGACTCGACTGCGTCGCGGGTGCCGATCGTCTCGGAGAAGTGATAGCCGGTCTCGAGGAACAGGGTGTCGACCCAGGGTAGGTGCTCGGCGACGACGGCGGGCAGCACAGCATCTGCCATCGAGCAGGCGACAGCGGTGCGGTAGCCGAACTCCTGCGCAACCCACTCGAGCAGGCCGGCGCCGTCGGAGGCGGCGAAGCGTGCTTCGGCAGCCTCGGCGACGGCGCGGAGCTCGTCGTTGCTGCGTCGGGGAGCCAGCCGCTCCTCGCGCTGGGCGAGATGTGTGGTGCGCTCGATGTCGTGGTCGACCTGGATCTGCCGGCGTTCGGCAAGGCTCATTGCTGCGTCAGCCATGCGGCACACCTCACTTCGGTCGGATCAGTCTGGTGCTCAAGAGTAGGTCGGGATTCCTCCGCGTCCCGCTCGCAGAAGTCGCGTCCACATACCGGAACGCAAACCTGTGATCCACGTCACAAGACGTCGTCGATGCACGAGCTTTCACGCCTGAGACAGGGTTGGCCGGCGCCGTACGGGGTACATGGCCGACGTGGCAGAAGCCACTCGACTAACGGAGGTCAACAACCATGTGGGACACCATTTTGTGGATCGCAGCAGTGGTCATCGGAATCTTCGGCATCATGCGGCTCGTTCAACGTGACTTCGTCATGGGTGCCGTGCTGATCGTCGTCGCGCTGCTTGTCGGACCGGGCGGCGTCAGCGTCTTCACCTGATCTCCACCCAGGGCCGCGCCTTCGTACGCCGAGGGCGCGGCCTTGTCGTGCCCGGCGGCGCATTCTGTACGCCGGCGTAACTTTCTGCGCCCGAACGCCGTTTGACCCCGTGACACCGGTCACAGCGACCACCCTCGACGTCAAGGACACGCATGTCACGGCTCCGTCGCACCGCACTGCTCGCCACCGCCGCCCTGTGCGCTGGCCTGATGGCCCCGTTGACCAGCGGCGGGGGAGTCGCCTCTGCAGCATCGACACCGCTGTCGCCCAAGAACGGCAAGTACGACGTCACGATCACGCGCACAGAGCACGGCATCCCGCACGTGGTGGCCAGGGACTGGGAGTCATTGGGGTTCGGCCACGGGTTCGCGACGGGTGAGACCTCGATCTGCAGCCTCGCCGACACACTGCTCACCGGCCGTGGACAGCGCTCGCGCTGGCTGGGACCAGATGCTCGCTACCAGGACCGGGTGTCTGTCGATGCCACCAACCTGCAGAGTGACGCCTTCTTCACCGACCTGCACGCTCGCAAGGTCGTCGAGAAGCTCTTGGCCTCCAAGGCGGGCCCCGGCAAGGAGGCGCGCGCGATGGTCCGTGGCTACGCCGCGGGCGTCAACGAATACCTGCGTACCGTCGGCGGCGCCAAGGGCATCAAGGACCCGGCCTGCAAGAACGCCGGCTATGCGACCAAGGCAACTGAGCTCGACCTCTGGTACGGCGTCTACGCCGCCAATCTGCTTGCCTCCGCTGGCGTCTTCATCGGAGCGATCGCCGACGCCGACCCTCCCTCGTTGGGCGACCTCGGACTGCCGAAGCTGAAGGATCTCGGGTTGGAGCTGCCCGGCGGTCTCGACATACCCGACCTTCCGGATCTGCCGATTCCCGACCTGACTGCGCTGCTGCCGTTCTCTCTCGTTCCCAAGGCCGTGCCGTCGGCTGCGACCTTGAAGGCAAACCTCGGCAAGGACCCTGACAGCCCGTTCGGCTCGAACGCGACGGCATTGGGTGGCGACTCCACCGACAACGGCCGCGGCATGCTGCTCGGCAACCCGCACTTCCCGTGGAACGGTCGCTATCGGTTCGCGCAGGTGCACCTCACGATTCCCGGCAGCTACGACGCCGCCGGCGCCAGCCTGCTGGGCTCTCCGGTCATCAACATCGGCTTCAACAAGAACGTGGCTTGGAGCCACACCGTCTCGACGGCCTACCGGTTCACGCCGTACGAGTACCGCACCATTCCGGGCTTCCCGACGATGTACCTGACCGATCACGGGCTCAAGCGACTCGAGGAGCGACCCGTCACAGTGACCGTCAAGGGCAAGGATGGCAAGCTCTCGACCGTCACCAAGAAGCTCTATCGAACCGAAGACGGTTACGTGATGGACAACCCGGCGACCCTCATGGGTTGGACGCCGATCAGCGTCTTCGCGATGCGCGATGCCAACGGCGAGCAGCTGCGCACGATCGACTCGTTTCTGAACATGAGCAAGACATCGAGCGTCAAGGGTCTCCTCGCGGCCCAGGATGCCGGCGGAGGCATTCCGTGGGTCAACACCATCGCGGCTGACCGTGCAGGCAATGCCCTGTACGCCGACCACTCGGTCGTTCCCAACGTGCCCGACGACCTGGTCGCCAAGTGCATCACCCCGATCGGTCTGCTCACGAAGCAGCTCGCGGGGCTCCCGGTGCTCGACGGCACGCGTGCCCGCTCTGAGTGCGCGTGGCGCACTGACGCCGACGCGCAACGTCCCGGCATCTTCGGACCCAAGAATCTCCCAGCGACGATCCGCCGTGACTGGGTTGCGAACGCGAACGACTCGTACTGGCTGCCCAATCCGAAGCAGACGCTCGAGGGCTACGCGGGCATCATCGGCAGCGAGAAGTCCGAGCGGACACTGCGAACCCGGATGGTCTACCGCTACGTCCTCGATGCGCTCGCCAAGGGACGCATCTCGCAGCCGAGGCTGCGCGGCTTCGAGCACGAGAACCGGGTGTTCGGTGCGGAGCTGGCTCGCCAGAACGGCGACCTCGACACGCTGTGCCTGAACGCCGCCGGCGGTCAGGCGTGCGACGTGCTGAAGGCCTGGGACGGGCTGTCCAACACGACCAGTGTCGGTGCGCACATCTTCGAGGAGTTCATGCGGCGTGCCTCGGATCCGTGGGCGGTGCCGTTCGACGCGGCCGATCCGATGAACACGCCTCGCGACCTCAAGGAAGGCGACAGCAAGACGGTCAAGGCAATGAAGGACGCGGTCGCCTATCTGAAGGGCAAGGGCATCCCACTCGATGCGCCGATGAGCAAGCTGCAGGTCGCCGACAAGCCGGGTGCTGAGATCCCGGTCGGCGGAGGTAGCGCCACTGTCGGCAATGCCAACGTCGTGGTCGACAGGGCGCCGTTCTCGACGTCAAAGGCGCTCTACCGGATCAACTACGGCTCGTCACACATCCAGGCCGTCTCGTTCACCAAGTCTGGGATCACGGCGTCGACAATCCTGACGTACGGTCAGTCGCTCGCCACGAACTCTCCGTGGAGCTCGGACCAGACGAAGATGTTCGGCAAGGAGCAGTGGGTGAGCTTCCCGTTCACCGCGACGCAGATCAAGTCGCAGAAGATCAGCTCCAGGCACCTGGTGGTCAAGCGCTGATCGGCCTTTTGGTCGTACGCTCACAGCGTGCGATTCATCGACATTCACCCCGACAACCCCCAGCAGCGCAACGTCGACCAGGCGGCGGCGCTGCTGGTCGACGGCAACCTGATCGCGTACCCGACTGACTCGGGCTACGCACTGGGAGCTCAGATCGGCAATCGCGATGCGCTGGATCGCATCAGAGCGATCCGGGAGCTCGACGCAAAGCACCATTTCACCCTGATGTGCCGCGATTTTGCCCAGCTCGGGCAGTTCGTCCACGTCGACAACGCGATCTTCCGGGCGATCAAGTCAGCAACTCCCGGTCCCTACACGTTCATCCTGCCTGCAACCGCTGAGGTCCCGAAGCGTCTGCTGCATCCCAAGAAGAAGACCGTTGGTGTGCGCATTCCTGATCACAAGGTCGTCCAGGCGCTTCTCGAAGCACTCGGCGAGCCGATGGTCTCGTCGACGCTCATCCTGCCCGGCAGCGACGCGTCGATGACGTCGGCGTGGGAGATATCCGAGGAGCTTGATGGTCGCGTCGACGCGGTTGTCGACTCCGGTGTCGAAGTGGTCGCCGAGCCGACGACGGTCATCGACTACTCCGACGGCTATGCCGAGGTCGTACGCGTCGGCGCCGGCGACCCTGACCGCTTCTAGTCGCCCAGCTCCGCGAGTGCCTCGCGGATGATCCGTACGGCCTTGGGTCCAACGCCGTGCAGCACGAGGAGCTCCTCGTCAGGGACCTCCGCCACGGATTCGAGGGTCGTGTAGCCAGCGAGCTCGAGGGCACGGGACGCGGGTCCGCCCGTACGAGGCATTTCAGTCACACGAGCATCCTAGGATCACCACATGGAACCCACTGAGGTGTTGCAACGCTACCGGCGGCGTGCTGACGCGTTCGAGGCGCTGGTCGCCAACACGAGCGATGACCAGTGGTCCGACCAGTCGCCGTGCGCGAAGTGGGACGCCCGCGCCGTCGTCGACCACATCGTGATGATGCAGGACGTGATGCTCCGGCCACTCGACCTCACGCCGACCGCTGGGCCAACCGTCGCCGACGACCCGCTTGGCGCGTTCCGTCGGGCACGCGCGGACGTCGAGGCGCTGCTCGCCGATCCCGCCAACGACGGCCGCACGACCTCGAGCCCTGCTGGCGAGCTGAGCGTCGCCGACATGGTGCACCAGGTCGCGAGCCAGGACCTCGTGCACCACGGCTGGGACCTCGCCAAGGCGACCGGCCAGGACTCCACCTTGGATCCAGACGACGTCGCCGAGCTGTTGCCGGTCGTCGAGGCGCTTCCGCCGGAGGTCTACATACCCGGTGCCTACGGCCCTGACATCGAGGTGCTGGGGCCCAAGGTGCCCATGCCTGACGACGCATCGCCCCAGGACCGCCTCCTGGGCCTGCTCGGTCGCGACCCACACTGGGTTGCACCATGAACCCCACATTCGTCCTCGTGCCCGGCGCCGGTGGCATGGCGTCCTACTGGCACCTCGTCGTCAAGGAGCTGGAGGCACGGGGTTTCAGCAGCATCGCTGTCGACCTCCCGGGTGACGATCCCGCTTCGGGCCTTCCCGAGTACGTCGATCTGGTGGTCCAGGCTGCCTCCGGCATCGACGACGTGGTGATCGTCGGTCAGTCGATCGGTGGTTTCACCGCCTCGTGGGCGGCCGGCCTGACTCCGGTGCGGCAGCTGATCCTGCTCAACGCGATGATCCCGCTTCCGGGTGAGACGGCAGGGGAGTGGTGGGGCAACACGGGGTCGGCGGAGGCCCGGCAGACGAACGACATCGAGCAGGGGCGCGGTCCTGACGCACCGTTTGACGATGAGGTGTTCCTCCACGACGTTCCACCGGAGAACCTCCTGGACGAGGAGGAACGCGACGAGACCGAGACGATCTTTGCGACTCCGTGGGGCCTCGAGAGCTGGCCCGACGTGCCGACACGAGTCCTGGCGAGCCTCGATGACCGACTGTTCCCCTTCGCCTTCCAGCAGAGAGTGGCCCGCGAGCGATTGGGTATCGAGGTCGAGAGCGTGCCAGGCGGTCACCTGCCGGCCCTGAGCCGTCCACACGAGCTGACCGAGACACTCATACGAGGTCTCTGACAACCAAGAGGAGCACGACATGCCCAACTATCTCCGCCCTTTCAGTGGGTTTTCAGTGAACGACACAAATAGGGCCAGGGCGTTCTACGTCGATGTGATTGGTCTGGCTGTCAACGATGTCAACGGGATGCTCCAGATAGACCTCGGTGACGAACACTTTGTCCTCGTCTATCCCAAGGGCGACGCTCACGTGCCGGCATCGTTCACCGTGCTCAACCTGCCGGTCGATGACGTGACGTCAGCCGTACGCGAGCTGGCCGGCAGGGGAGTGGAGTTCGCTCGCTATGACGGCATGCCACAGGACGAAGACGGCGTCATGAAGGGACAAGGCCCCGACATCGCATGGTTCACCGACCCTGCCGGCAACGTGATCTCGGTGATTGCCGCATAGACGGTGAGAGAAAGTCGTCACGAGTGTGTCGTATTGGGCCAGGTCAGTTCGTGGAGGAGGTAGCGGCGGCCGGTGGCTGCCGACGACGAAGGGAAATCGAGATGCCGCAGTACCTGCTTTCAGTGCACCCACCTCAGGACGTCTATGACTACCCGCCCGAGCGAATTCAGGCACAGTGGGACGCGACCGAGGTGTTCAACCAGGAGATCATCGACGAGGGCGTCTGGGTCTTCACCGGCGGTCTCCAACGCGTCTCGCAGGCCGTCACGGTCGACGGCACCGGCGACGAGATGGTCGTCACCGACGGCCCGTACGCCGAGACCAAGGAGCACCTCGGGGGCTTCTGGGTCGTCGAGGCACCCGACCTCGACGCGGCCCTCGAGCTGGCCGCACGCGGCTCGAAGGCCTGCGGAGACACCGTCGAGGTCCGGCCGTTCGAGGACGGCGAATAGTCCGGGCCCTCTGCCCTCGCACGAACACGACTCAAGGAGCATCACCATGACGCAGTACCTGCTTTCAGTTCACTCCAGCTCTGACGACTACGACAGGCCGCTCGAAGAAGTGCAACCGATGTACGAGGCGACGGCCGCCTTCAACGACCGCATCATCGCCGACGGCACCTGGGTCTTCGGTGGGGGACTCAAGCGAGTCGAGAACGCCACCACGGTTGACGCCACGGGCGCCGACGTCGTCATCACCGACGGTCCCTACGCCGAGACCAAGGAGTATCTCGGTGGCTTCTGGGTCATCGAGGCACCCGATCTCGATGCCGCCGTCAGGATCGCGGGCGACGCGTCCAAGGCTTGTGGCAACAAGGTCGAGGTTCGCGCGTTCGAAGGCGGCGAGTGACAGACGTCGACCGGATCCGGTCGGAGATCGACCGGATCTATCGCGAGGAGTACGGCCGTGTGGTGGCCTCGCTCGCTCGACGCTTCGGTGATCTCGACATCGCCGAGGACATGGCGGCCGAGGCGCTGATCACGGCCATCGAACGGTGGCCCGTCGACGGGATACCGCCCAATCCGGGGGGTTGGCTGACCAAGACCGCGGGCAACCGCGCCATAGACAAGATTCGTCGCGAGAAGCTTCGCGACGCCAAGCACCAGGCAGCTCTCATGATCGAAGACGACACACCCCACGAACCGACCGGACTGGTCGAGGACGACCGGTTGCGGCTGGTGTTCACCTGTTGCCATCCGGCGCTTGCACCGGAGGCACGGGTGGCACTGACCCTCCGGATGCTCGGCGGGCTGACAGTCGACGAGATCGCCCGCGCATTCCTCGTGGCAGAGACCACGATGGCTCAACGCATCACTCGCGCCAAGGCAAAGATCAAGGGTGCCAACATCCCGTTTCGCGTGCCCGAGCGCGGCGACCTCAACGATCGACTCTCGGCCGTGCTCGCTGTCATCTATCTCGTGTTCAACGAGGGCTATCTCGCCAGCTCCGGCGACGACCCCCTACGCGCTGATCTGACCGCTGAAGCGATCAGGCTCGGGCGCATACTGCGTCAGCTCATGCCCGACGAGGGCGAGGTCGCAGGACTCCTTGCCTTGATGCTGCTGACCGATGCGCGCCGGGAGTCGCGCGTCGCTGCAGGGGAGCTGGTCACCCTCGACGTGCAAGATCGCAGCAGGTGGGATCGTGACCTGATTGTCGAGGGGCACACACTCGTACGCGAGTGCCTCGCGCGAGTGCAGCAGACCAAAGGCCGCCCCGGCGCCTACCAGATCATGGCGGCGATCAACGCCGTGCACACGGACGCCAACGAGGCACGATCAACCGACTGGAGCCAGATCGTCACGCTCTACGACCAGCTGATGGCGGTTGCGCCGACGCCGGTCGTGGCTCTCAACCGTGCCGTGGCGATTGCCGAGCTCGACGGGCCTGATGTCGCTCTGGCGATCGTGGATCAGCTCGAGCTGGGTGGCTATCACGCCTGGCACGTTGCGAGAGCTGAGTTGTTGCGTCGCCTTGGGCGCAGCTCTGAGTCGCGTGAGGCGTACGACGCTGCCATCGCAGTCACCGACAATTCAGCAGAGTCGGCCTACCTGACCCGGCGCAGGTCGCAGGTGACGTCGGAAAAATAGTTGAGGAGAGGTGTCGTATCCGGTCGGACTCGTTCGTGGCACTGGTACAAGGCAGCAACGGCCTGCCTATCAGCCCAGGAGATCAGCATGACCACCTCAGCAATCACCGCCCCATCCACAGCAAGCCGCAACTCGCTCTGGCGCCCCACGGCAGCCGCTGCCGTCGTCGCGGCGAGTGCTGCAACTGCCTTCGCCGCCATCGCACACCAGGGCGGGGCATCCCTCGAGATCGACGGCGAAGCCATCCCCCTGATGGGCTTCTTCCAGATGGTTCTCATCTGCAGCGCTGTCGGTCTCGCCGCCGCTGCTGGAATTCGCCGTTGGGCCGACAATCCGCGCCAGACGTTCGTACGAACGGCAGTCGCCCTCACGGCGTTGTCCTTCGTGCCCGATCTGCTCGTCTCAGCTGAGGCAAGCACCCGGGTCACCCTGATGGCAACGCACGTGGTCGCTGCCTTGATCGTGATCCCGGTCGTTGCCAAGCGACTGAGCAGCACGCGCGCCTGAAGCGGCGCGAGGGGTCGGAGCCCGTACGGGTCCGACCCTTCGCCTACGTGGCGTCACGTCCCATCAACCGCTGCCAGCGCGAGGCGGAGCGATGCTTCTCGACGGAGTCGGCCTTGATGCGCGCGAAACGCTCGGCACGCCGTCGCTTCCATGCTTCGAGCTGTTCATCCACGTCGCGCAGGGGAGTGATGACAGGTGGCCCGCCCTGGAGCTGTCGCCGGGCGTCGACGATGCGGGCGTTGAAGTCCTCCAGGATCCTTCGGACCTCGACCGGTCGCGATTCGCGGTCAAGGGTGGTATCCAGCTCGGCGTCTTCCTTGCGAAGGGCCAACGCGGGCGGGAGGACGGTGATGCGCTCACGCTCGATCAGCCTCTTGAGCCACCAGTCGGGGTCGTGTGGCGCATCGATTCCGGGAATCGGCTTCCCGGCGCCCGGGAGGTTGTCGAACTCGCCGTTGCGGATGGCCTGTTGAACCTGGATCTCGACCCAGGCCGCCCGATTGTCGTCCTGATTGGCGCGCCTGCCGCTCTCGTCGGCCTCATCCGGCACGGCTTCGGCCGCTTCCTGCTCCAATCGCAGGCGATATTCATGCC
The DNA here is from genome assembly GCA_963849475.1 of uncultured Actinomycetota bacterium. GTDB lineage: Bacteria > Actinomycetota > Actinomycetes > Propionibacteriales > Nocardioidaceae > Aeromicrobium. The sequence goes on along the minus strand of CAWKHC010000011.1, from coordinate 778,144 downwards.
TCTTGCGGTCCCGAGCGGATCCTTCACCCATGAGATGAGCGTAGAACGGACGGCCAAGCCGGGGGAGGGGAGACCAGAAGATCAGATATCGCCTTGGGTAGTGTCGAGAAGTCTTCGGTGGTGTCGTCCCTGTGGTGAACGCGACCGCACGAGTCGCGACGTACAGAAAGAGAAATCATGGCGAAGTTCCTGATCCTCAAGCACTATCGCGGCGGTCCAGCACCGGTCGAGGAGCTCCTACCGATGGACCAGTGGGATCCCGCTGATGTCGACGCGCACGTGCACTGGATGGTCGATTTCGCCGCCAAGCTCGAGGAGTCCGGCGAGTTCGTGGAGCACCAGGCACTGTCCGTGGAGGGCGCATTCGTCCGCCATGGTGGCGAAGGACGTCCGCCAGTCACGGATGGCCCGTTCGCCGAGACGAAGGACCTGATTGCCGGCTGGCTGATGATCGACGTCGAGTCGTACGACCGCGCCGTTGAGATCGCAGGGGAGTACTCAGCAGCGCCGGGTCCTGGAGGCAAGCCGATCCAGGAGTGGCTCGAGGTCCGTCCCGTCTTCGGCGCGCCACCTGCTGACGCGTGAGCGAGCGTGCGAGTGAACCATCAAGGGTGGGCACGTCTCTGCGGCGACGAGGGACGAGGAGCCGCGTGAGCGAGCGTGCGAGTGAACCATCAAGGGTGGGCACGTCTCTGCGGCGACGAGGGACGAGGGGCCGAGTGAGCGAGCGTGCGAGTGATGAATGAATCTTTGCTGCGGGAGCTGATTCCTGCGGTGACCGGTGTCCTCGTACGTCGTGGAGCTGACTTCGCGACGGCCGAGGACGCCGTGCAGGATGCGCTGATCAGGGCTCTGGACACGTGGCCTTCGGATCCGCCGCGGGATCCGAAGGGCTGGCTCATCACCGCCGCCTGGCGGAAGTTCCTTGATGTGACCAAGGCGCAGAACTCCCGATCAGCACGCGAGTCGCGCTTCGCAGCAGAACCTTCGCCAGGGCCAACAGATGACTCGGGGGACACCCTGCAGCTCTACTTCCTCTGCGCCCACCCGTCCTTGACACCTGCCTCGGCGGTTGCGCTGACCCTACGAGCGGTTGGAGGGCTGACAACTCGTCAGATCGCGGAGGCCTATCTGGTGCCTGAAGCGACCATGGCCCAGCGCATCAGTCGAGCCAAGCGAACCGTGTCAGAGGTGCGCCTTGACGCGCTGGGCGACGTCTCCACGGTCCTGCGGGTCCTGTACCTCGTGTTCAACGAGGGCTACAGCGGCGAGATCGACCTTGCCGAGGAGGCCATCAGACTCACCCGGCAGCTGTCGTCCATGACGGACGACCCTGAGGTCTCTGGGCTGCTTGCGCTGATGTTGCTGCACCACGCGCGCCGAGCTGCTCGGATGACGCCTTCTGGTGTCCTCGTGACACTGACGGAGCAGGATCGCTCGCGATGGGACACAGCGATGGTCGCCAGGGGAGTTGAGATCCTGCAGATGGCACTCGGTCGGGATCGTCTGGGCGAGTACCAGGCGCAGGCGGCCATTGCTGCCCTGCATGCGGACGCCCAGACAGCTGCCGAGACGGACTGGGTGCAGATCGTGGAGTGGTACGACGAGCTCCTCAAGCTGACGAACAGCGCAGTCGTACGGCTCAATCGTGCTGTGGCGCTGGGGGAAGCAGACGGGGCGTTGGCCGGACTGGCTGCACTGGAACACGTTGGCCACGAGGTTCCACGGTTTGCAGCTGTCGAGGCATATTTGCGCGAACGTGCCGGTGAGCTGGCTGTTGCGGCGCGGTTGTACGCCGACGCGGCGCGTTCAGCGACAAACACAGCGGAGCGCGACCATCTCACTCGTCAGGCTTCACGCCTCAATGGTGAGGTGCGGGGCTGATTCACACTGGGGAGTGGCTGGGAGCCCCTGAATACCTAAGTTGACATAATGTGCATTATCGGACAACGATGGGACGGTGAGCGCACGAGACAGTGAGCAGTGTCAGATACTGCGCACGAGGGTCCTCTGGGTGGTTGGTCACTCCATACGCTCGTCTGCCACATCTCCTCGTAGCCAGGCGATGTATCGCTCCAGGGATGCGCCGACCACAGCGGCCGCCCCGGTGTCGATTGTCTTGAACGCCCCGTACAGACGATCAAACTCGTACGGTTCAATCGCTGTGAGGATGCGTCGTACGGCGCGCTCTGGCAGCGGGATCCTGTTCACGAAGCTGCGCATCACGCTGACGCTCTTACGGTCGGCCCCGATGGCGATGGTGTCGCCGGTGAGCAGTGCGCCGCGACCTGCGGCCCCCACGCTCCAGTGGGCGACGCTGCTGCCGGCGAAGTGGCCCCCGCACTGCACGAACGTGACACCCGGCAGCACCCGCTCCTCTCCACTCCAGAGCTTGATGACCGGATCAGGGCGACGAATCCAGCTTCGATCGGCCGAGGCCACCAGGACGGGCGCGTTGTCGAACGCGTGACTCCACTGGATCGAGGCGCCAGTCAGGTGCGGATGACTCGCTGAGACCACATCCACACCGCCCAGGTCCCGAATGGTCGAGACCATCTGGTCATCGACGTACCCAGGTGGTTCCCACAGCAGGTTGCCGCCAGGCGTGCGCAGGAAGAGACCGCGCTGCCCGATACCAAGCTCGGGCACCACGTCGACGGCGAACAGGTCTGCCTCGAGCTCAGTGATCACACCTCGGTGGCCGGCCGCGGCGAGCTCAGCCTGTGTGGTCCAGCGCTGCCCGGTCTGGGGAACAAACTGTCGGTCGTCGGTACAGATCTCGCAGACGGCGGGTGGGTGCTCGGTGTCGGAGTGCTCGATCGCGCATGTCGCGCATGTCCAAATAGTCATGCACCCGACGCTAGAACTTCAACCATGGTTGAGGTCAACCTGCTCTCGCCCGTCCAGCTTCCGGCTTTGGGCAAACAAAAAGGACGCCGAAGCGTCCCTCTACATCAAAGATATAGCGCACATGGGGGCTTGCGGCAAGCCCCCCGGAATGGTTCAGAATGACCGACCCACGCCCTTTCTGAACGGAGCTGATGAGCTTTTGGAGCCCGAGTCGACCCCGGTGTTCGACCTTCCTGACAACCTTTCTGCCAAGGCCGATCCCGCGTTGATTGCCGATGACGAAGTCCATTTCGCCGCCATCGCCGCATCGCTCGAACACACGATCGATGACCTGACCAGCCGCCTGGACGCCGCACGCAAGCCGGCCGACGGCAGCGCTCGCGAGGCGATGGACTGGGAGGCCGGTGGTGCCGGCCAGGAGTCGCTCGACCGCGACCAGGAGGTTCACCGACTGACAGGCAGGCTGCGTACGTTGAGCCGCTTCGGGTTGGATCTGTGCCTCGGTCACATGGTCACGACCGACAACGAGCGCGTCTATATCGGTCGCCTCGGCCTCACAGACAGCTCAGGCAACCGGTTGTTGATCGACTGGCGCTCCCCCGCAGCCGAGCCGTTCTTCGGGGCGACCCACGCCGATCCGATGGGACTCGCGAGCCGCCGGCGTTATCGCTGGACGCTCGGGCGCATCAGCGACTACTGGGACGAGGTCTACTCCCCCTCCGGCTTGGAGGGTCGGGCCGCTCTCGACGACCAGTCGGCATTCATTGCGAGCCTGGGCACTGATCGATCCGCTCGCATGCGTGACGTGCTCGGCACGATTCAGGCTGACCAGGACGCGATCATTCGTGCCGGTTCGCGCGGCGCCCTCGTCGTCGACGGTGGCCCGGGGACGGGCAAGACGGTGGTTGCGCTGCATCGCACCGCGTACCTCCTCTACTCCGACCACCGACTGGGGCAGGACCGTGGCGGCGTGCTCTTCGTCGGCCCTCATCAGCCGTATCTGGCATACGTCGGCGATGTCTTGCCGAGCCTCGGTGAGGAAGGTGTGCAGACCTGTACGTTGCAAGACCTGCTGCCTGAAGGTCGAGCCGCGGTGGATGAGGTTGATCCCGCGGTCGCGCGGCTGAAGTCCTCCGTCGCGCTGGTCGAGGCGATCGAGCCGGCTGTGCGTCTCTACGAAGAACCGCCCACGGTCGGGATGGACGTCGAGACGCACTGGTCCGAGGTCTGGCTCAGCGCGTCAGACTGGACCGAGTCATTCGCGGCGGGTGAGGGCACCCCGCACAACGAGGCGCGGGACGACGTCCTCGACGAGCTCATCACGATCCTGATCGACAAGCACGAGGAGATCGAGGACGTCTCCCCCGACGTGATCCGCAGGTCGCTGATGCAGAACAGCGAGCTGATCGACGCGTTCAACAAGGCGTGGCCGCTGATCGAGCACACAGATCTGGTCGGCGACCTGTGGACCGTGCCTGCGTATCTGCGAATGTGTGCTCCATGGCTGTCACCCGACGAAGTCGCGTCTCTCCAGCGGACGGAACCGGAGGCGTGGACGGTCTCCGACCTACCGCTCCTCGACGCAGCCAGGCAACGACTGGGCGATCCCCAGGCATCGAGGCGCAGGCGACGCCAGGCTGTGTCGGCCGCTGCCCAACGCGAGCAGATCGACCGCGTCGTTGACGACCTGATTGCCGCCGACACAGATGGCACCGGACTGGCGTCGATGTTGCGCCAGAACGACATGGTGGACGCGCTGATCGACGAGGGTGCGGTGCCCCGTGCCGACGCCGACGTGCTCGCCGGGCCGTTTGCACACATCGTCGTGGACGAGGCGCAGGAGCTGACCGACGCGGAGTGGCAGATGCTGCTGCTGCGCTGCCCGTCGCGCAGCTTCACGATCGTCGGTGACCGCGCTCAGGCCAGGCACGGGTTCATCGAATCCTGGGAAGAACGCCTCGCGCGAGTCGGCATCGACCGGGTCGAGCTCGCGTCGTTGAGCATCAACTACCGGACGCCCGAGGAGGTCATGGTGGAGGCAGAGCCCGTGATCAGGGCCGCAATCCCGGATGCGAACGTGCCCACGTCGATCCGTTCGACTGGCGTGCCTGTTGTCCGCGGAGCGAATACGGATCTCGACACCATCCTCGATGACTGGACCGCGAATCATCCTGAGGGTGTCGCGTGCGTCATCGGCGACCCGACATTCCAGGACACCCCACGGGTCAGGTCACTGACACCGGTGATCGCAAAAGGACTGGAGTTCGATCTCGTCGTGCTCGTCGATCCCGAGCGCTTCGGTGGCGGGATCGAAGGCGCTGTCGACCGCTATGTAGCGATGACCCGAGCCACTCAGCAGCTCGTCATCCTGACGAGTTCTGCCGAAACTGTCACAGAATGACCCCGATGAGCGTCTTCATGTTGAGCGACACACAACGACAGGAGACAGATCATGACCGGCAATCGCGTTCCGCGTGCGGAGATCAATGGAATCTACGGTGGGGTGATCAAGATGATGATGCGCAAGATTCTTGGCAGCGTGCCCCAGGGCGCTGAGGTTCTGTGGAACAACCCGACGGTGTTCAAGGACTCCATGAAGCTCGGCGGCCGGCTCGAGAAGTGGGACAGCCTCGACCGGAACCTCGCGACATTTGCAACGATGGCGGCCGCTGCCGAGATCGGTTGCAACGCCTGCCTCGACTTCGGCTACTTCAAGGCGCACAACGACGGCCTCGATGAGGTCAAGGCCCGCGAGGTCCCCCGCTGGCGCGAGTCCGACGTGTTCACGCCGCTTGAACGTCGAGTGATGGAGTACGCCGTGGCAATGTGCCAGACCCCGCCGGAGGTCACCGACGAGATGTCGGCAGCCATGCTGGAACAGCTCGGCGCCGAGGCGATGGTGGAGCTTGCCGCCCGTGTCGGGTTCATGAACCTCAGTGCCCGGATGAATGTCTCGCTCGGTATCCACTCCGACGAGTTCGCGACCGCCTGCGGACTGCCTCCCCTCGCGGAGAGGGCGACCGTATGACGGTGGACCCGTTCGTCGAACATCGACGGCTGCTGTTCACGGTCGCGTACGAGATGCTCGGCTCCGCGGCTGATGCCGAGGATGTGGTGCAGGAAACATGGCTGAAGTGGACCAACGTCGACCAGGCGGAGGTACGCGATCCGCGTGCGTATCTCGTACGAATGGTGACCCGCAAGGCGCTCGACCAGCTGAGGGTGTTGTCGAGGCGGCGTGAGGACTACGTCGGGCCGTGGCTCCCGGAACCGTTGCTGACCAGCCCCGACGTGGCCGACGATCTTGAGCTCGCCGACAGCTTGTCCACGGCGATGCTCTTGGTGCTGGAGACGCTGACGCCCACCCAGCGTGCCGTCTTCCTGCTGCACGAGGTCTTCGACGTCGGATATGACGAGCTGGCGGAGGCAGTGGACAAGAGCCCGTCTGCCGTACGCCAGATCGCCCATCGTGCACGTGAGCACGTTGCCGCTCGCCGACCGCGCGGAATCGTCTCGGCCACCGACGCGTGGGATGCGCTCATCGCGCTGCAACGGGCGATTGTCACGGGCAACCTCCAAGAACTTGTCGACATGCTCGCTCCGGATGTGGTGGCCCTCGGCGACGGCGGGGGCATCAAGCAGGCGCTCCCCCGCCCCATCAGCGGCGCGGACCGGGTCGCCAAGTTGTTCGCGGCCGGCCTCAAGTCGCCCTATTTTACTGGCATGACAGCCGTTTTGGGATACGCGAACGGCGGTCCGGCCCTCCTTATCCAGCTGGATGGAGAGCTCGACAGCGTCGTCACGATGCGGGTGGAAGAGGGCCTCGTCAGTGCGATCTACACGGTGCGCAACCCCGAGAAGCTCTCGGCGATGTCGCAGGAGGCTGCGGTCAGCCGTTGACGTCAGCGGTGGCGTCGTCGCGGGCGAACCAGGCGGCTATGGCGCCACCGATCGCGCCGAACAGGTGACCCTGCCACGAGACGCCTTGCTCGCCGGGCAGCACGCCCAGGAGCACCGTTCCGTACGCCAGGAAGACCGCGATCCCCAGTGCTATCTGGGTGAGGCTCCGTGCGAACACGCCACGGATGATCAGGAACACGAGCCACCCGAACACGACACCCGATGCGCCGATGTGGTTCTCGTTGGAGCCGGCGACCACCCACACCCCGACTCCCCCGACGATCCAGATGATCGCCGTGGTGATGACGAATGTGCGGGTCCCCGACAGTGCGATCAGGAAGCCCAGGATGAGCAGCGGGAACGTGTTGGAGATCAGATGATCCCAGCCGCCGTGCAGGAGCGGAGCGAACAGGACTCCCTGCAGCCCTTCGTCGGAACGCGGACGGACGCCGTGCGACTCGAAGTTGCCTGGCAGGATCCGGTCCAGCACCTCGATCGCCCACAGGAGGGCGACGAAACCGGCGGACGTGACTCCAGCGCGTGCGGCCGTCGACGTCGGCGTGCTCTCACTCATGCGCTCGATGGTACGAGCACCGGGCGGTGAGGGTGGCCGGACTGCGCGGTCCTGCGCCATCCTCAAGACATGACGACCTTCACCCAGCGCGTGTTCCTCCTGATCCTGGCCGCCACCGGAGCCGCGACGGGTCCGTGGGCCGCATTCGCACCGAAGTCGTTCTATGACTCGTTCCCGGGCTTCGGCCGACACTGGATCGACGTCGATGGGCCCTACAACGAGCACCTGATTCGCGATGTCGGTGCGATCTATCTGGCGCTGCTGGTGCTGAACCTGGTCGCCGCCGTCAGTCTGGAGCGCATCGCCGTGCTCATCGCTGCCGCCACGACCTTCACCTTCGGCTCGCTCCATTTCTCCTACCATGTGCACCACCTCGGTACGTATGACACGTCGGACGCGATCCTCAACGTGATTGCACTCGGCGGCTCCGTTTTGCTGTCAGCACTCCTGCTGATCCCGCCGCGAGACGCGAGCGTGTCGCGAGCAGCCAGCGGTCAGGCCAGCGGTCCGACGTAGGCCAGCGTCAGCGACACGAGCTCGTCGACGAACTTGTCACGAGGTATCGGCGGTTGCTCAAGCACGTACTGGGCGCTGAGGTGCTCGACCATGCGGACCAGGATCCAGGCGGACGTCGCGGGATCGGTGATCGACGTCTGTGACTTGTTGATCGACAGATAGGCCGTCACAAGATCGCTGATTCGTTGCTCCAGGGCGATGGTCCAGCTGACGGACTGGCTGCGCGGCAGTACCTCAACCACCAGGCGCAAAAACTCGACGTTCTCAGTCAGAACGTCCAACAACCCCTCGAATGACGCGCGAACCAACGACGGCCCCGGTTCGTCGAGGCGGTCGGCGAGCACAGCGGTCAGCTGCGTGGAGAGATCTGCGGCGTAGCGGTCGACGACGGCCGCCAGGATCGCTTCCTTGTCCGGGAAGTACTGATAGAGCGACCCCGGGCTGATGCCTGCCTCGTCGGCCACACGGTTGGTCGACGCCTTCTCATAGCCTTCGCGCAGCAACACGGTCTGACCTGCGGCGATGATGCGTTCGACCATGGCTCGTGAACGTTCCTGACGCGGTGTCTTGCGCAGGTCCTTGGTTGGGAGAGGGAGTGCCATACGCGAATTGTATGCGAGTAATTGCTCGCGTCATACTTTCGGCATGACTGTAGAGACCGTTGTGACCCCTCCATCTCGGTTCCGCGCGGCAGAGGAGCGAGGTGCCAGGATCGGACGCGTCCTGAAGTCCGTGGCTCGCGTGCGTGCGGTCGACGAGAGCCAGCTGGCGCTGATTGGTCAGCGCTTCATGGAGCGCGACGAGGTGGGCGCGGCGCTGGCCCGGGCGATGCGGTCGCCCGGCGAGGACAAGGTCTCGATGGCGCAGTTCAACCAGGCGCTGGTGCATGGCATCGGATCGGTCGAGTCCGCTCCCCCAGCCCTTCGCGACTTCTTTGCCACGGTGGACGCCGTGCCTGAGTGGGTCGACTTCGACCTGCTCAACCGGGGCGCCGAGGCATACCGGCGCTTCGGCAAGAGTGCTGCCGACGTGCTGCTTCAGTTGTCCCTGATCGGCGGCTATCGCTTCGGAGGCCCTACGGATCTGCTGGTTGCCACCGGCGGAATGACCGGTGACATGACCAAGCGCCGACTCGGAGAGACGCAGAAGTGGGCGGTTGCCGTCTCAGACCATGACGCCATGCGACGCGATGGGGAGGGTTTCCAGCTGACGGTTCACGTCCGCCTCATGCATGCGATGGTCAATCACCGCTTCGAGGGCGGAGACCGCTGGGACACCCCTAGGTTCGGTCTCCCGATCAACCAGTCCGACCAAGCCGCAACTCTCGGCCTGTTCAGTGCAACGCTCCTGCTCGGCGTGCGATCGCTCGGCGTTCGCGTCACGTCCGAGGACTCGCAGGCGGTCATGCATCTCTGGAAGTACGTCGGCTGGCTCATCGGCGTCAACGACGACTGGTTGTTCGACCAGGAGCGGGAGCAGCACGCCTTCAACTACCACGTACTGCTTGCGCAAGGTGACATCACCGAGGCTGGACCCCAGCTCGCACAGGGCATCATGGACGCCCAGAACAGTCTGCATTTCCAGCGATTCCCGCGTCTGGGCCGGGCCTACACGCGCGCCAGGCTGTTGAGCATGCTGCGTCCGTTCCTGACCAAGGAAGGCATGCGCGACCTCAAACTTCCCGTACGTCTGCCGTGGGCATCTGTGGGTGTCGTCGGAAACAATCTGGTCAACCACCACCTCCTCGGACGGACTTCCTGGGGAGACCGCCGGCTCCACAAGCGATCGGCCAAGAACCGCGACACGATCATGTATCGACACTTCGGGCCGGACACTCCGGAGATCGGCCACATCGCAGCATGAGTGCGGCAGCAGGTCGGCAGTTCGGACGTAGACTCCCCAGATGACGACCGACAAGGGCATTCACGACCACGTCTCCGAGCTGGTGGCCGAGGAGAAGGACCTGCGCGACAAGCTCGGCAAGGGCGAGATCTCCCGCGAAGAGGAGCACTCCCGGCTGGCGAGCCTGGAGGTCGAGCTCGACCAGGCGTGGGACCTGCTGCGTCAACGCAGTGCGAAGCGCCAGTACGGACAAGCGCCCGACGACGCCACCGAGCGCTCGGCCGAGGTCGTGGAGAAGTACCTCAACTGACCTGTCGGCGACTTGAGCGCGGGTGCAGGATGGCCGTATGCAGATCACCCGCTTCGGCCACGCAGCAGTCCTCGTTGAAGCAGCCGGCACTCGGATACTGATCGATCCGGGTGTGTTCAGCCCTGACGAGACATTCGCGCTAGAGGGTCTCGACGCGATCGTCGTGACACATCAGCACGCCGACCACATCGACGTCGAGCGAGTCGCCGGACTCCTCGAACGCAATCCGGCGGCCACCCTCATCGCCGACCCGGACAGTGCGGGGACGCTCGAGCTCGGTGACTGGACGCCTAACGGCGATGGTCTCGAGACGTCAGTCGGCGGCATCACGATCCGCGGGGTTGGGTCCCAGCACGCGATGATCCTGCCGGCGCTCCCCCGGGTTGCAAATGTCGGCGTCGTCCTGAGTGCCGATGGTGAGCCGTCCATGTTCCACCCGGGTGACACCTACGAGTACGCACCGGAAGGCGTCGACGTGCTGGCGCTCCCCCTGTCGGCGCCCTGGGCCAAGATAAGCGAGACCGTGGACTTCGTCGGGCGGGTCTCCCCCACCTCGCTGTTCCCCGTGCACGACAAGACCATCTCGGAGCTCGCGTACGGGATCTACTGGCAGCACACCGCGAACTTCGGAGGCGTCGAAGACTGCCGAAAGCTGGGCCAAACCGACTCCGACCCGTTCAAAATCAAGTGAATTGAGTTATCTCATATCTGAGATATGGTGGACGACATGACTGTGCGTGATGACTATCTGGCCCGCATCGGCGTCCTCATTCGGGACGCCCGCCAGCACAGCGGGATGACCCAGTCCGACCTCGCCACCGAGCTCAAGACGAGCCAGAACGTGGTCAGCCGGATCGAGAAGGGTCAGCAGAACCTGACCCTCGACACGCTGGCCCGCATCGGTGCGGCACTCGACTCAGAGCTCGTCACGGTCGGCACGTCCGGTCCCAGCCACCTCCGGGTGGTTGGCGGGACGACGCTGTCAGGCGCGATCGACGTGAAGTCGAGCAAGAACGCGGGAGTCGCGCTGCTGTGTGCCGCACTACTCAACTCGGGCACCACGGTGCTTCGCAAGGTCGCCCGTATCGAGGAGGTCAACCGGCTCCTCGAGGTGCTCGAGTCGATTGGTGTGAAGTTCACCTGGCTCAACGAGGAGAACGACCTCAGGCTCGTCGTTCCCGCGGAGCTCGACCTGGCAGCGATGGATGCTGATGCCGCACGTCGTACGCGCAGCATCATCATGTTCCTCGGACCGCTGATGCACCGCTACGACGACTTCGAGCTGCCCTACGCGGGAGGCTGTGACCTCGGTACGCGGACCGTGGAGCCGCACATGACGGCACTGCGCCCGTTCGGCCTCAAGGTGGTGGCGACGGAGGGCAGCTATCACGCTACGACCGCTGCCGGAGTCGGCCCGGAGCGACCCATCGTGCTGACGGAGCGCGGCGACACCGTGACAGAGAACGCTCTGCTCGCCGCCGCAAAGAACGACGGTGTCACCGTCATCCGCAACGCAAGCCCCAATTACATGGTCCAGGACCTCTGCTTCTTCCTGGTCAAGCTCGGCGTCGGCATCGAGGGGATCGGCACCACGACGCTCCGCGTCACCGGCAAACCGGTGATCAACGCCGACGTCGACTACGCACCGAGCGAGGACCCGATCGAGGCCATGAGCCTGATCGCCGCCGCCATCGTCACCAAGTCGAGCATCACGGTGCGCCGCGTACCGATCGAGTTCATGGAGATCGAGCTGGCGCTGCTCGAGGAGATGGGATTCCAGTACGACCGGAGCGACGAATACCCCGCCGAGAATGGTGAGACCCGGCTCGTCGACATCACGACGCATCCGTCGGCGCTGCACGCTCCGATCGACAAGATCCATCCCATGCCGTTCCCGGGCCTCAACATCGACAATCTCCCGTTTTTCGCTGTCATCGCAGCAACTGCCGATGGTCAGACGATGTTGCACGACTGGGTCTACGAGAACCGGGCGATCTATCTCACCGAGCTCAACAAGCTTGGCGCCTCGGTCAAGCTGCTCGATCCGCACCGGGTCCTGATCGACGGTCCGACGCACTGGAGCGGCACCGAGCTGGTGTGCCCGCCGGCGCTTCGTCCAGCAGTCGTCATCCTGCTGGCGATGCTGGCCGCCAAGGGCACTTCCGTGCTGCGCAGCGTCTACGTGATCAATCGTGGCTACGAGGACCTGGCCGAGCGGCTCAACGCGCTCGGTGCGCAGATCGAAACCTTCCGGGATATCTAGCGGTCCCGCTGAACCCTTGAGGGCTTAGCGTGTGGATGTGCCCTACCTCGATTCCCCCACCCCGATTGCGTTCGCGCATCGCGGCGGATCGCTCGTAGACGCCAACGTCGGCATCGAGAACTCGATGGAGGCGTTCACCCACGCGTACGAGCTGGGCTATCGCTACCTCGAGACCGATGTGCACGTCTCGGCCGACGGGCGCGTGTACGCGTTCCACGACGACACACTCGAGCGGATGTCCGGCAACCCCGCCGCGATTGCTTCCCTGACGGCGGACCTCGTCGACGGCGAGCTGCTGGGCGGACGAGTCGCGATCCCCACGCTCGAATCGGTCCTCAAGGCGTTCCCCGACGCTCGTCTCAACATCGACGTGAAGTCGGACGCGGCGGTCGAGGAGACCTGCGCCGTGCTCGAGGACTACGACGCGGTCGACCGGGTATGCCTGGCGTCTTTCGATCACGCCCGCCTGAGGCGCATCCGCGCACGGCTGCCTGAAGTCGCCACCTCCGCATCGAGTCGAGAAGCCGCGCTGGTGAAGTTCCTGCCGGCTGCCGTGCTCCGGCAGGCACGAGTGCCTGGAGCAATCGCGCTGCAAGTGCCGGAGGAGCGTCACGGCATACGTGTCGTGACCCCACGATTCATCAGGCGCGCTCACGCCCTCGGGCTCCAGGTGCACGTCTGGACCGTCGACGACGCAGTCTCCATCAACCGCCTGCTCGACCTCGGCGTCGACGGCATCATCACCGACCGGACAGATGTCCTCAAGGACGTTCTCGTCACCCGAGGCATGTGGAGGGACCCCAGATGAGACTGCCCCGGTTCAATGCGAATCCAGAGCAGAAGTCGTGGTTCTTCTACGACTGGGCCAACTCTGCGTACATCACCACGATCGCGACAGTCCTCTATGCGCCCTACCTGACCAGCGTCGCCGAGCGGGCGGCGTGCGGTTTCGCCGGCGACGAGGACCGCAAGTGCACCGAGCACCTGTCGGTGCTTGGCCTGTCGGTCTCGGCCGGCTCCCTGGTGTTCTACGTCGTGACGATCGCCACCGTGCTCTCGGCGTTCATCTTGCCGATCGTGGGGGCCATCGCCGACCGCGTGCAGTCCAAGAAGACGCTGATGGCTCGTCTCGCCTGGTGTGGTGCCGCCGTTGCAGCGCTGATGTTCTTCGTCACCGGGACCAACTGGCAGCTGGGCGCCGGCCTGTTGGTGGTGGCCAACTTGTTCTATGCGGCCTCGATCGTCGTCTATGACGCGATCCTGGTGGAAGTCGCAGAGCCGGACGAGCGCGACCGGATCTCGTCACAGGGTTGGGCGTTCGGCTACCTCGGTGGCGGGCTGCTGCTCGCGGTCAACTTGGCGATCGTCACGGTGAAGCCGTTCGGGCTGTCGACCGAGATGGCGGTGCGGGTCAGCCTGCTGTCGGCGGCGATCTGGTGGGCCTACTTCACCTTCGTGCCCTACCGCGGCATCAAGGACCGCGCACCGCGCGGGATCCCCCACGAAGAGGGGGTGACGCTGATGCAGCGGAGCTTCGGTCAGCTGTTCCGCACGCTCAGGGAGCTCAAGAACTATCCGCAGACGTTGCTGTTCCTCGTCGCCTATCTGTTCTACAACGACGGCATCCAGACGGTCATCTATTCGGCGTCCGTCTACGGTGACAAGCAGCTGGGATTCGGCACCAGCATCCTGATCGCGACGATCCTGATCGTGCAGTTCGTTGCGTTCGGCGGCGCCCTGATCTTCGGGCGACTGGCGGCCCGCATCGGCAGCCACCGCACGATCCTCGGCGGCTTGGTCGTATGGATCCTCGTGGTGTGCTTCGGCTTCTTCCTCCCCGAGAAGCAGATCGCACCGTTCCTGCTGCTCGCGGTGGCCATCGGCTTGGTTCTGGGCGGCACCCAGGCGCTGTCACGGTCGTTCTTCTCACAGCTCATCCCCCGCGGCCGGGAGGCGGAGTACTTCAGCCTCTATCAAGCGTGCGAGCGCGGCACGAGCTGGCTGGGCACGTTGGTCTTCGGTGTCGTCCACCAGGTCACCGACTCGTACAGGCCGGCGATCCTCGCGCTCATCGCGTTCTTCGTGATCGGCGGTCTGCTGCTGTGGAAGCTGGATCCCAAGAAGGGCATCCTCGAAGCCGGCAACCAACCTCCGGTCCTGGTCTGACCCATGTCCATTCTCGCCAAGGCAGCTGGGGCCCTGGTCGTACTGGCAGTTGCGACGGGTATGAGCTCCTGCCAATCACAAAGCAACTCGGTCAAGGAGCAGTGGGAGGAGCGAGCGAAGTTCCCGAGCTGCGGCTCCATTGAGCTGAACCAGGGAGACAAGATCACGGCGACGTCGCACCCCGAAGTCACGTGCATGGCGGACGCGATCGACTCAGGAGACCGAGCAGAGCTGGTCGTCAGCTCTCCGACGACGGAGGGCGGCACTATTCGCGATCGCTATCGGCTGTATCCCGACGGCCATCTTGAGTGGTACATCGACAGCAGTGACGACCCGCACGCCCGATTTGACTGGGAATTGGTCGATTGCATCAGACCTGGGTGGCTGCCACGAGTCACCTGTCCGGATGTCGGGCCGGACTGAGTGTGACGTACGACTTCTCGCTTAGGGGAATCTCATGTCCATCCCCTACGTTGGAACAGGTAAAGCACACGAAAGGGGACTGCCATGGCAGAACGTGCATTGCGGGGCGCTCGACTCGGGACTCAGAGCTTCGAGGACGAACGCGGCGTGGAAATGGCTCCCCGTCAGCAGGTCGAATATGTCTGCGCTGATGGGCACACCTTCTCGGTGACGATGGCCGACGAGGCCGACATCCCGTACGAGTGGGAAGACCCCAAGACCGGTCAGATCGGTACTCGTGTCGAAGGTGGCGAACCGCTCGTCAAGAACGAGAAGGCTGTTCGTACACACTGGGACATGCTGCTTGAGCGTCGATCGGTCAAGGAGCTCGAAGAGATCCTCACTGAGCGGCTCGAGCTGCTCCGTGGCGGTGAGATCGGACCTCCGCACCTGCATCGACCCGTCAAGAAGGCCGCCAAGAAGGCTCCAGCCAAGAAGTCGGCGTAGCTCGAATTCGGCCCAGGGCCATCACCGTGCAAGACCCCGACCACCCGGTCGGGGTCTTTGTCGTCAGCGGGAACGCCAGCGGCGTGGAACGAAGCGCTCGAGGCCCCAGACGGTGACCCGCCACAGCGCCTCTCGGACGATGTCCCCACTCATCTTGGACTCGCCGCGGACGCGCTCGACGAACGTGATGGGGACCTCGACGATCGTCATGCCCTCGTCGAGCACCCTTCGGGCCATGTCGATCTGGAAGCAGTAGCCCTGCGACGCAACCTCGTCCAGCGGCAACCGTTCGAGCGTCTCGCGACGGAAGGCGCGGAAACCCCCGGTCGCGTCCTTGATCGGAATGCCCAGCATCACCTGCGCGTAGAACGTGCCTCCGCGGGAGATGAACCGTCGATACCAGGGCCAGTTGACCACGCCGCCGCCAGGGACCCAGCGCGAGCCCAGCACGAGGTCGGCACCTTCGTCGCTGGCATCGAGCAGACGTCCGAGGTCTTCGCCCCGGTGCGAGCCGTCGGCATCCATCTCGCACAGCACGTCGTAGCCGCGCTCGATTCCCCAAGCGAAACCTGCTCGATAGGCCGTACCGAGGCCCTGTTTGCCTTCGCGGTGGATGACACTCACGCGTGGGTCATTCGCTGCGAGCTTGTCAGCTATCTCGCCCGTGCCGTCCGGCGAGCCGTCGTCTGCGATCAGGATGTCGACCTCAGGACGAAAAGCGAACACCTGCTCGGTGATCCACGCGATGTTCTCGGCCTCGTTGTACGTCGGGATGATGACGAGTGTCCCCATACGCGATCATCCCTCCTTCCTCCGAGTGCCGAAGAACCATGCTCCCAGACCGAGGGTCACCAACAGATATTCCAGCGGCGCCCCGACCGTGAACGCCGGCGTCTTGCCGTCCGCGAGCTGGACCTTCTGGTTGATGAGCGCGGGCTCGTGCATGGGCGCGCGCTGGATGACGTCGCCATCGGGGTCGACGACTCCGCTGATGCCGTTGGTTGACGGAACGACCACCCAGCGGCCGGTCTCGACGGCCCGCAAACGCGAGATGTCCCACTGCTGCTCGGGTTGCGACGTTCCGGTGAATGCGGCGTTGCTGGTCTGTACGACGAGCAGCTGAGCTCCACCATTGATGGCCCGGTGGGTCACGGAGTCGTACGCGATGTCGTAGCAGATCGTGTCGCCGATCTTGGTGTTGGCGATCTCCATCGCGCCTGGCTCATCGCCTGCCAGCATGTCGCGCGGGATGTCCCGGGCAAGTCGGCCGAAGATGGCGCCGGCCTGCTTGCGCCACGGGACGTACTCTCCGAACGGCACGGGCTTGAGCTTGACGTAACGGTCACCGGGGCCGTTTTCGTCCCACACCTCGCCCGCGTTGTACGACGTCGTGACCGTCGGCCCGTCCAGGAGGCCGCCGACCAGGATCGGTGCGCCGATCCGTGCCGAGAGCCCTTCGATGCGCGCTCGTACGCCTTGGTCGAAGTTGGGGTCGATGTCGGTTGAGTTCTCCGGCCACAGCACCATGTCCGGTTTGGGCACGGATCCGGCCTCGATCGCCTCGGCAAGCTTGTCGGTCTCAGCTGCGTGCAGGACGAAGATCTCGCCGCGCGGCCAGGTCAGGAAGACTCCGGGCACGTCACCTTGTACGAGTGCGACCTGCCGCGATCCGGCCGCGCTGGCGATTCCGGTCGGAAACAGGGCACCGAGGAGCAAGAGACCGACGATCGAGGCTGCGGCAACGGTTCGACGCCGGAAGGACTCGCCGGTCACCACGATCACCAGCAGGGCCGCGACGACGACCAGCACAGCACTGGTGCCAGGCATGGCGAGCAGCCGTGCATATGACTTGAACGGGGTGTCGATCGAGGTATGGGCCAGCCGAGCCCACGGGAAGCCGGTGAACGGGAAGACTGATCGGGCAAACTCCCCCATCACCCAGACGGCGGCCGCCCACAGGGGCCAGGCCTTCAAACGGGTGGCGGCCCGCAGTGCCAGCATGATCGGGATGAAGAAGAGGCTCTGCAAGATGACGAGACCGACATAGGCGGCGCCGCTCACGGCGTTCATCCACCAAATGGTCGGGCCCATGAAGGACAACCCGAACAACAGACCAGTGATGGCGACCGTACGTGTGCGCGCGTCACGCAGCTCACGTGCGAGCCAGAGCAACCCGGCAACGCCGATGACCATTGCGTACGGGATCTCGACCGGATGGAAGCCGAGCGAGCAGACGACGCCAAGGACGAGGGCGACTGACCACGAATTGCGAGGACGCGCCCGGCGCGACGTCACAGCGCGATGAGTTCGCGCGGCTGGTTGTTGAGCACCTCGAGGCCGTCGGCGGTGCACACGACGATGTCCTCGATGCGGGCGCCGAACCGACCTTCGAGGTAGATTCCGGGCTCTATCGAGAACGCCATGCCTTCCTCGAGCACCAACGAGCTGCCCTCCACGATGTATGGCTCCTCGTGCGTCTCCTGGCCGATGCCGTGGCCGGTGCGGTGGATGAAGCGCTCGCCGAAGCCAGCATCGGCAATGATCTTGCGGCCCACAGCGTCGACGGACTCGGCCGTGACGCCCGGCCTGGCGTGGTCGAGCTGCGCCCGCTGAGCAGCTTGCAGCACGTCGTAGAACTCGGCGTACACCACCGGTACGGATCCCCCGGCGAGATAGTTGCGCGTCGAGTCTGAGCAGTAGCCGGCGTGATTCGTACCGCCGATGTCGATGACGACCGGATCACCCACCTCGATGACCCGGTCGGACAACTCGTGATGCGGCGATGCGCCGTTGGGGCCCGATCCGACGATCACGAAATCAACGGTCTCGTGGCCCTCGTCGATGATGGCGCGGGCGATGTCGGCGCCGACCTCGCGCTCGGTGCGGCCCGGTCGCAGCCACTCCCCCATACGCGCGTGTACGCGGTCGATGGCCTGACCGGCCTCACGAAGGGCCGTGATCTCGTCCGCCTCCTTGCGGATGCGGAGCTCTTGTACGAGAGGACCGGCGAGCACCTGGCGGACATCTGGGAGCGCGTCCCGCAGCGCGAAGACGCGCGAGGCCCACATGTGGTCATCGAGGCCGACAGTCGCGGCGTTGCCGACGAGGTCGGTGACCAACGCGAATGGATCTTCGAGCTCGGTCCACGAGGCGATGGCGACATCGACACCGGAAGCCTTCGCCGCAGGAGCCTCGAGCGCCGGGACGATCAACGTGGGATCGCCCTGTGCTGGGAGGACCAGGCAGGTCAGCCGTTCCAATGGAAGGGCTGTGTATCCGGTGAGATAGCGCAGGTCTGCGCCCGGGGTGACGAGGAGGGCGTCGATGCCCTCGGAAGCTGCCAGTGCCTGCGCCTTGCGCCATCTAGTAGTCACGCCTCGACGATACCGGCGACCGCGTAGGGACGGACGCCGCTCCCCTTGCGCATCGTGCGCTGCCGCCTAGTGTGGAGAGACATCTGAACATCTCAAAAAGATCGGGGGATCTTGCATGCGCAGAACGCTTGCAACAGTCGCTGCCGTCGTCGTGACGGGCAGCTTGATCGTCGCCGCACCCGCGGTGGCAGGTCAGAAGGACTCCAAGAAGCCCGCCAACAGCTCAAGCCTCACGAAGGCCGTGACTGTCAACGGAATCCTGCAGCACGAACGTCAGCTGCAGACCATCGCCAACCGCAACGAGGGCACGCGTGCATCGGGGCTACCAGGGCACACTGCGTCTGCTGACTACGTCGCCAAGACGCTTCGCGCGGCCGGCTACACGGTGAAGCGACAGAAGTTCACGTTCCCGTTCTTCCGCGAGCTCGAGCCGTCAACGTTGACGCAGGTCACGCCTGCCGAGAAGGAGCTCGAGACAGCGATCTACGACTACTCCGCAGGTGGCGACGTGACAGGCACGATCGTGCCCACGAATGATCTCGTGATCCCCGCATCACCGGAGCCCAGCAGCACATCAGGGTGCGAGGCATCTGACTTCACTCCTGCGCCTGCCGAGCCCGCGGTAGCGCTGATCCAACGCGGTTCGTGCGACTTCGGTCTCAAGGCAGCCAACGCTGCCACGGCCGGCTACGACGCGGCGATCATCTTCAACGAAGGCAACCCCGGACGTACCGATCTCTCGCCGGGCACCCTCGGCGCACCGGCCACCATCCCCGTCGTGGCGCTCTCGTACGCTGACGCGGTCGCCCTGGCGGAGACCGACAATGCCACGGTACGGGTGAAGACCACGGTCGAGGTGGACCTGAGCCGCGAGACCGAGAACGTCATCGCTGACCTGCCCAAGACGGGCAAGAAGGTCAAGAATGCAGACCAGGTGGTGGTCGTGGGGGCACACCTCGACAGCGTCGCCGCCGGACCTGGCATCAACGACAACGGCTCGGGCTCTGCCACGATCCTCGAGACCGCAGAACAGATGGCTCAGCTCAAGCTCACCAAGAAGCTCGAACGCCCCGTGCGGTTCGCGTTCTGGGGCGCTGAGGAGTCGGGATTGCTTGGTTCTGAGCACTACGTTGCCGCGTTGTCCGATGCCAACCGGGCCAAGATCTACGCCAACCTCAACTTCGACATGCTGGGCTCGCCCAACTACGTGCGCTTCGTGTACGACGGAGACGGCTCAGCTGGCGGCGAGAGCGGCCCTCCCGGATCTGCAGCCATCGAGAAGGTATTCACCGACTACTTCGACAAGTTGGGTCTGACGTCTGAGCCGACCGATTTCGACGGCCGCTCCGACTACGGACCGTTCATCGCCGCAGGCATACCCGCGGGTGGACTGTTCAGCGGTGCGGAGGGAGTCAAGACGCCGGAAGAGGCCGCGGCCTACGGCGGGACGGCCGGCGAGCCGTACGACAGCTGTTACCACGCGGCCTGCGACACCATCAACAACCTGAGCACGAGTGCACTTCAAGAGCTCGGGGACGCCGCGGCGCACTCGGTCTACGTGCTCACGATGTCCAAGAAGGGCTTGTTCGGAGATGGCAATCGCAAGGCTGCGGACGTCTCGGCGAAGCAGCTGACGAAGTTCGGCCCGGCTTCGGCTCGCTGAGCCGCTGACCGTCGCCCCGAATGGCGCCATCACCCGTGTGGGGATGGCGCCATTTGCCTGCACGCGACCCACTGTCGATGCCATGCTTTGGCTACTTCGGGACCTGACAGGAGACGCGCTTGCTCTACATGGACGGACTCTTCGGACTGCTTACGCTCGGCCTGTGGATCTTTTGCCTCATCGACGCAATCAGCACGGACGAGGGATCTGTCCGAAATCTCGGCAAGGTGCTCTGGATCGTGCTGATCATCTTCCTGCCGCTGGTCGGTTCGATCGCCTGGCTTGTCGCCGGCAGGCCGCAGCCCGGCGCGCCCATGCCGTACAAGGGCAACTACGGTCCTGTCGTCTCCGACCGGGACCGCCCCGTTCGACACCCTTCCTCGAGCCCGGACGACGACGAAGACTTCCAGCGGAAGTTCCGTGAGCGGGCCGAGGAGCAGCGTCGCGCCTATCGCGAGAGCCAGAAGCGCGAACTCGATGGGGACGATCATCCCGCGACCTGAGTAGGGTCGGAGCATGCTCAACGGACGACTCCTTCTGCTGGACAGCGCCAGCCTCTACTTCCGTGCCTTCTTCGGCGTACCTGACTCGATGAAGGCTCCCGATGGCACTGTCGTCAACGCGCTGCGGGGAATGCTCGACTTCGTGGCCACGTTGAGCACCAACTACCAACCGGCGGCCATCGTGGCGTGCTGGGACGACGACTGGCGTCCCCAGTGGCGGGTCGACCTCATGGACACCTACAAGACCCATCGACTCGGCGAGGACGGCGCAGAGGGCGACACCACCGAGGGACTGCTCGGTCCGCAGGTGCCGTTGATCGCCGAGGCGATGGCGTTGCTCGGGATCCCCGTGATCGGCGCGGAGCACGCCGAGGCAGACGACATCATCGGCACGCTGAGCACTCACTGGGAGGGACCTGTCGACGTCGTGACAGGCGATCGTGACCTGTTCCAGCTCGTCGACGATGCCCGGGGCGTACGCGTCGTCTACACCTCACGCGGAGGGGTCGGCAATCCCGACCTTGTCGACAACGACTGGATGCGTGAGCGCTACGGCATCGACGCATCGCAGTACGTCGACTTCGCGGTGATGCGCGGTGATCCGTCTGACGGCATCCCGGGCGTACCTGGCATCGGCGACAAGACGGCGGCAGTCCTGCTCAATGAGTTCAACGACCTCGACGGCATCATCGCCGCGGCCGAGGACCCTTCCAGCAGCATCAAGCCTCGCGTGCGCCAGTCGATCAAGGACTCGGCTGCCTACATCGCCGCAGGACGCACCGTCGTCGCCGTCAAGCGCGACGCCTGTGAGGTCTCGGCGTGGAAGCTCGAGGCGCTCACCAACGACCAGCAAGCGGCGTTCAGGACCTTCGGTGAGCGTTGGGGACTCGGCGGCGCCGTCGACCGTGTGCTCGAAGGTCTTTCAGTCAGCTCGTGATCGACGTGTAGGACACGACGCCGTGACGCAGCTGGTCAAGCGCCTCGCGGGCGGTCTTGCGCAGCGGCCCGGGACCTGAGGCATCGGCGACCTGGGCGACGACGTCGATGAGCTGCTTCATGGCACGCACGAAGTCGCCGGCGGCAAGCTCCATGTCGGTGAGCACATCGTCGAGGGACGCGCCCATCGACCATTGCCACACAGCCTGGGCGAAACCAAAGTCTGGTTGGTGCAAGAACTTCACCCGGTGCTCTCGTTCAAGCCGTTCGAGCTCGGCACCATGTGACGACATCGCGTCGGCGACAACCCGGACGCGTTGCGTCGGGAAGCGTGGTGCCGGGGCGTCATCGGAGTTGCGAGTCTCGTACGTCAGCCCGCTGATTGCAGCTGCAAGCTCCGCCGCATCGAGGTCGTCCCAGACCCCTTCACGTATGCACTCGCTGACGAGCAGGTCGAGATCGCTGTAGACGCGCTGCAGCTTCTTGCCGTCCTCGGTGACCTCGTCGCCGTTGAGGTAGCCGAGCACATCCAGCACCTCGCACACGCGGTCGAACTGCCGGGCGACGGTGTTGGTGCGTTGCTCGATGCGGGAGCGCTGGTTCTGGGTGTCCCGCTCGAGCTTCTGATAGCGCTCGGCCCATCGGGCATGCGACTCGCGGTCGGGACACTCGTGGCAGGGGTGGTTGCGCATCTTGTCGCGCAGCACCTCGACACGTGGATCCTTGCGTGGCACACCTTCGCGGTAGGCGACCTTGGGCTTCCACGCCACACCCTCCGCGTGATTGCGCAGGCTCGACGCGAGATCGCGGCGGGCCTGCGGGTTGCGAGGGTTGAACGACTTGGGAATGCGGATGTGGGTGATCACGGTGACGGGAGACGGGAAGTCGACCATCGCCAGACGGCGAGCGTGACGGTTCGCCGTCAGGACCATCGGACGAGGCCCCTCGCGATCGGCATGGGTGCCAGGGTCGAGCACCACGGCAATCCCCGCCCAGCGGCCGGCTGGGACGTTGATGATGTCGCCGGGCTTGAGCGCAACCAGCGACTCGACCACGACCTCACGATCTGCGGAGCGCCGCTCGCGCTTGCCTGACGACTCGATGTCGCTGATCTCACGGCGTAGCGCGGAGTACTCCATGAAGTCACCCAGATGACACTGGGCCGACTCGCGATAGCCGTCGAGTGCGTCGTCTGCCTTGCGGATCTGCCGCGCCATCCCCACCACGGCACGGTCAGCCTGGAACTGTGCGAACGACTGCTCCAGCAGCTCGCGCGCGGTCGTGCGTCCGACCTGGCCGACCAGGTTGACCGCCATGTTGTAGGACGGGTGGAACGACGAGTTGAGCGGATACGTACGCGTCGACGCAAGGCCCGCGACCTGCTTGGGATCGAGACCCGGCTGCCACAGCACGACACCGTGGCCTTCGATGTCGATACCGCGCCTGCCGGCGCGGCCGGTGAGCTGCGTGTACTCCCCCGGCGTGATGTTGGCATGAGTCTCGCCGTTCCACTTCGACAGCCGTTCGATGACGACCGATCGGGCGGGCATGTTGATGCCGAGCGCCAGAGTCTCGGTCGCAAAGATCATCTTGACGAAGCCCTGGCTGAACAGAACCTCGACGATCTCCTTGAACGTCGGGAGCATGCCGGCGTGGTGAGCAGCAATCCCTCGGACGAGCGCTGCGCGGAACTCGTGGAACCCGAGCACCTCGAGATCGTCGTCGGGCAGGTGCGCAGAGGCTGCGTCGACCACCGCGATGATCTCGGCTTGTTCCTCCGGCGTGGTCAGGCTGAGCCGGGCGTCGAGGCACTGCTCAACGGCTGCGGCGCAGCCGGCCCGGCTGAACACGAACGTGATGGCGGGCAGCAGGCCCTCGGCGTCGAGCCGCTCGACCAGCTCGATGCGGCCGGGCGTCCGGTGACGACTCCTTGGGCGGTGCCCGCCCTTCTTGGGGCGCCCCTTGTTCATGCGGGTGTACTGCCAGTCCTCGCGGGCGATCCGCTCGAGGGCGCGGTTGACCTCAGTGCCGCCCGCCTCGAACAGCGGGAACAGCTTGCGGCCTACGAGCACGTGCTGGTGCAGTGGAACGGGCCGGCGTTCCTCGACGATCGTCACGGTGTCGTCTCCGCGTACCTCAGTCAGCCAGGCGCCGAACTCCTCGGCGTTGGAGACGGTTGCCGACAGTGAGATCACCGAGACTGATTCCGGGAGGTGGATGATGACCTCTTCCCAGACGGCACCGCGGTTGCGGTCCGCCAGGTAGTGGACCTCGTCCATGACGACGAAGCCGAGATCGTTCAGGGTGTGCGAGCCGGCGTACAGCATGTTGCGCAGCACTTCCGTCGTCATCACGACGATCGGCGCCTCGCCGTTGATCGTGTTGTCTCCGGTCAGCAGTCCGACCTTGTCGGCGCCGTAGCGGGCGGCAAAGTCTGCGAACTTCTGGTTGGAGAGCGCCTTGATCGGCGTCGTGTAGAAGCACTTGCGCCCCGTCGCGAGGGCCATGTGCACGGCGAACTCGCCGACCAGCGTCTTGCCCGAACCGGTCGGCGCGGCAACGAGGACGCCGTGGCCGTCCTCGACGACCTTGCAGGCCTCGATCTGGAACCCGTCGAGCGGGAAGTCGTACAAGTCGCGGAACGACGCCAGGTGCGGATACTTCTGGTCTGCCCGGGATTTCGCGTATTGCTCAGCGGGCGACGGCATGTGCCCAGACTACGGGGAGGCCGGTGGTGCGAAGACGCGCAGCGCGCCGGGCTGGATGCGTGTTGTCATCGGCAGCGGGCCCAGCCGCTCACCGTCGCCGTACGCCACGATGCCTGGCGATGTCAGGGTCACTTCCTTGACCAGGTGACGTTCGAACTCGGGCAGCCTGATGTGGGTGCCCTTGTAGAGCTTCGGGAACACCCGCAGCAGCTTGGGCTTGCTCACCGGGTTGATGATGACCACGTCGAGAAGTCCATCGTCGAGCTTGGCACCTTCGCAGATCCGTAGGCCGCCGCCGAACGACGGGCCGTTTCCGACCGCCACGAGCATGGCTTCGCGTTCGATGGTCTTGCCATCCAGCACCAGGGTGAACGGCAGCGGCTCGAACTCTCGCAGCTCGGCCACCATCGCGATGTTGTAGCGCATGTTGCCGCGGGGCCAGGTCATCTCGTTGGCTCGCTCGTTGACCTTGGAGTCGAAGCCCGAGGCCACGACCGTCGCCACGTACGCCTCGTCAGCACGGGCAAGGTCAATGGTCCGTACGTGTCCTGCGATGACCAGGTCGACGGCGGCGTTCACGTCCTTGACCGGGATGCCCAGCGAGCGGGCAGTGTCGTTGCCCGTACCTGCGGGAATGAGTCCGAAGACGAGGTCGGAGTCGGCGACATGATCGAGCACTCCGTGTAGAGCGCCATCGCCTCCAACGACCAGCACGCCGTCGAGACCACCATCGATCGCCAGTTTGAGCTGATCGCGTGCTGACGGGGCGTCGGCACCCTGCACGACCGTCGTCGTGTGCCCGGCATGGCCGAGACGCTCGACAGCCCGGGCCGCGATGGATTCGCCGTGGCGCTTGCCAGATGTCGGATTGACGACGATCGCGAAACGCATGGAGGCAGCCTAGTGCTCGTCAGTCGTCCAGCGTGGACGCTTCATCGTCAGAGATCCCCGCGGGCGCTGTGTTCTTCTTGCGCCTGTCGGTGACTCGGGCGATGACTTCCGAAACCAGGTAGAGCACGACCATGGGGACCGCGAGGAACAGCATCGTCAGCGGATCGGTGCTGGGCGTGGCGACAGCGGCGAAAACGAAGATGCCGATCACGGTCCACGGGCGCGCGGAAGCCAGCTGACGGCCGCTGACTATGCCCAGGCGGTTGAGCAGGATGACGACCAACGGGATTTGCGCTGCGATGCCGAACACCAGCACCGTGCGGATGACGAAGTTGAGGTAGTCGCCGAGTGTCAGCAGCACGTCGATCGACTCGGGGGCGAAGCCGACGAGCACCTCGATGCCCTTGGGGAGCACGAGGTATCCGACGACGACTCCGCCGGCGAACAGCGGAGCACCAATGGCGGTCAGGAGATAGACCCAGCGTCGCTCATTGCGGTGCAGGGCCGGGAGGACGAAACCCCAGATCTGGCCCATCCACACCGGGGCGGAGATCACCAGTCCGATGACGAGCGCGAACTTGAGGCGGAAGCTGAACGCACTGCCGACACCGCCGCTGAGCACGAGTGTGGCGTCGAAGCCCCTGCGCTCAAGCAAGGGCGCGATGCCGTCGACGTACGGCTGCTTGAGGAAGTCGAAGGCCGCCGGATAGATGACCCAGCCGGCGATCGTGCCGATGACAATCGCCGCGAGAGCGATCACAAGTCGTCGTCGGAGCTCACGCAGATGCTCGACGAGCGGCATCGCGCCACCCGAGGGAGGCATGCCGCGGCGAAGGGCCAACCTCAGCCCTGTTCGGTCTTCTTGTCCACCTCGGCGGAACCAAGGGCCTCTGGCTTGGAGGGCTCGTCCTTGGTGTCATCACCCAGGTCCTTGACCTCGGACTTGAAGATGCGCAACGCACGGCCTGAGCCACGCGCGAGCTCGGGGAGCTTCTTGCCACCAAAGAGCAGCAGCACTACGCCAAGAACCAGCAGGACTTCTGGGGGTCCAATTCCGCTGAACATGGTTACTCCTTCGGTGGTGACTCGACTTCATCGTACGCGCGAAGCGCAAGAGCAGCCTGACCGGCCACGTCTGCGGCGAGTTCGGCAGGTTCGAGCACGGCGACCGATCCGGCGTTGCGCAGCACCAGCCTGCGCAGCCAGCCCCAGTCAGCTCCGTAGAGGCGCGCACGCCAGGTGCCGTCGTCGGCCTGCTCGAGCAGATCGACCTGGTAGTACTCCGTCAACCAGTGCGCTCGAGGATGCAGATCGACCAGTGCGTACGGGGTCTCCTCCCCCACCGTGAAGAAGCCGTCAGAGAGGTCGCGAGGAGTCACGTCGTGCTCTTCGGCGTCGAACGAGGTCAGCTCGGCCGCAACGATGCGGTCGAGGCGGAAGAACCGTAGGTCCTCTGCCTTCAGGCACCAGGCTTCGAGATAGAGCTTGCCCTGCTCGGTGAACAGGCGACGCGGGTCGACATGGCGGTCGGTCTGCTCGTCGCGCGAGGCAGTCGCGTAGGTCAGCTCGAGCCGCTTGCCGGTCGCGAGTGCCTGGACGATCGTCGCGTGGATCGTGGGATCGACCTCGTCGAGCACGATGTCGACCGCGGGCGTCACGGTCTCACCGACTGCTGCCTCGAGCTTGGACAGCGCACTGTCGATCACCGTGAGCTCTTCACCGCTCGCCGAGGCGCGTAGCGTGCGCAACGCAACGATCAGCGCCACACCCTCGCTGGTGCTGATGCGCAGTGGGCGGCTCATGAACTCCGCGTCGCGGATCGAGACGACACCTTCGTCCTCGAGCGCCGTGAGGTCGAAGTCGATCAGCTCACCGGGATATTCGCCGACACCGGTGTACATCAGCAGGCGCAGATCATCGCGGATCTGCTTGGGCTTCACGCCGAACTCGGCAGCAACCTCGTTGACCGGGATGCCGCTGTGGGACTGCAGGTAGGGCACCAGGGCAAGCATCCGTACGACCTGCGAACGTGAGCGGGTCATACCGTGACCGACCCGCTCACGGCGGCCTGGAGACGCTGGATCACGGCGGCACGGACGTCGGGTGGACTGATGACCACGACGTCGGGCCCGTAGGACGCGACCTCTGCGGCCAGCTCCCAGTGCGACGAGTAGCGGATCTCGACCTCGTCGAGCTCATCGCTGATGGAGGTGACCTTCTCGGCGAGTCGACGCAGCGACAGCCCCCGACCCTTGCGGATGTGCAGCACGGCTGCCTCGTCGGGTGCTGCGGGAAACAGACCTCGCGCCATCTTCTTCATGTCAGTGCCCTCGGGGACCTCGTACGAACCCGGCGCCCCCGTCGTCTTGGGCTCACCGATCACGCGGGACAGTCGGAAAAGGCGCGGCCCTTCACGATCGAGGTCGAATCCCCCGACGTACCAGCGATCGCGCCACGAGATGATGCCCCAGGGCTGCAGGTGGCGCTCCATGGCTTCGCCGGCCGGGCGAGCATAGACGAACGAGACCGGGATCCGGCGGGTCACGGCATCCCACATGACATCGAACGACGGCTCGTTGGTCGAGAGCTTCGGCTCGGCCATGCGGAGCACCGAGGTGTCGACGTCGACACCGATCGCCTTGAGCTTCATCAGCGCAGTCGTCGAGTCGTTGGCCAGCCCGGCGTGCTCCCACACCTGGGTTGCGAGTCCGAGAACGGCGGCCTCTTCGCGGGTCAGCTCCAGATCGGGCAGCTCCGCCTCGTCACGGTGGATCCGGTAGCCGACCTCGTCGTGGAAGTACGCATCGTTCTCCCCCGTCTCGACAGGGATGCCGAGCTCGCGGAGCTCTTCCTTGTCGCGCTCGAACATCCGGTCGAACGCGTCGCTGCTGGGAGCATCGCGGTAGTCGGCGATTGCCTCTCGAATCTGGACCTTGGTGAGGAACTGTTTGCTCACCAACAGCGCAAAGATGAGATTCATCAACCTCTCGGTCTTGCGCTCGGCCATGAGAGGAGGATGTCAGGAAGCGTCGAGCAAGTCGATCGCGAACAACAGCGTGTCGCCGCCCTTGATGGCTGGCGGGCTGCCGGCCTTGCCGTACGCGACGTCGGCCGGGCAGATCAGCACGAGGCGGCTGCCGACCTTCTTGCCCACGATCTCGTCAGCCCAGCACTTGATGAGTCCCGAAAGCGGCTGAGACAACGGAGTGCCCTTGGAGTAGGACTCGTCGAACGTCTTGCCACCGGGATAGACCTGACCGAGGTACTGGACAGTCACGGTCTGCTCAGCGGTGACCGCCGGTCCCTTGCCCTCGATCACGACGGCCGAGTTTTCCTTGGCGGCCTTCTTGCTCGCCGTCTTCGAGGTCTTGGCGAAACCAGTCGGCTGGTTCTTGGCGTCAAGGACGAGCTTCGGGAAGGCCTTGGGGAGTGCCTTGGCTGTTCCGGTGACCTCCGTCGGGACCTTCGAGACGATGTCGAAGAGGAACACCATCGTGTCGTCCTTCTTCATGTCCAGATCGGGCTGTGCCTGGCCGAAGCCGTCCTTGGGTGGAATCGCGACGAGCACGCGGCTGCCGACCTTCTTGCCGATCAGACCCTTGACGAAGCCGGCCAGGACTGTCGTGTTCGACAGGGTGAGCGTCAGTGGCTTGTCACTGGTGAAGGAGTTGTCGAACTCCTTGCCGGTCCGGCCGTTGATGGCGACGTAGTTGACCTTGACCGCGTCGCCTGAGGCGAGAGCTTCGCCGGCGCCGGGGTTGAGCACCCGTGAAGTCGTCTTGGTGGCAGTGAAGTCCTTGCCGACCGTGACCTTGGGCTTGGTGTCCTTGCTGACCTTGACGTCGCCCAGACCGCCGGCGGAGTCGTCGGAACCGCATCCGGCAAGAACCAAGCTGGTGGCGGCAACAATTGCCACGAGAAGACGACTCACGAAAAAACCTTTGGTTGGTGGGCAGGCCGTTGACCATCGTAACGACAGCCCACAAGGCGTCCGCGCGCGGTCACATACCGTCGATCAGCCTCTGTACGCGCTCGTCATGGGAGCGGAACGGGTCCTTGCACAACACGGTGCGCTGGGCCTGGTCGTTGAGCTTGAGATGCACCCAGTCGACCGTGAAGTCCCTGCGTCGTTCTTGTGCGCGCTTGATGAAGTCGCCGCGCAGGCGGGCCCGAGTGGTCTGTGGCGGTATGGACTTGGCCGCGAACACGTCGAGGTCGTTGGTGACGCGGGCGACCGCGCCCTTCTTCTCCAGCAGGTAGAAGATGCCCCGATCGCGTCGGATGTCGTGGTAGGCGAGGTCGAGCTGCGCGATCCGCGGATCGCCCCAGCTGAGTCCGTGCACCGATCGGTAGCGGTCGAGCAGCTTGTACTTGATGACCCAGTCGATCTCGCGCTCGACGAGAGACAGGTCCTCGGACTCGACGGCCTTGAGGGTGCGCTCCCACAGGTCGAGCGTGCGCGTGATGGTCGGGGTGTGCAGCCCGTGCCGGTCGACGAACTCGGCGGCCTTGCCGAAGTACTCGGCCTGGATCTCCAGCGCCGACAGCTCACGGCCGTTGGCGAGCTGGACCTTCTTGCGGCCGGTCATGTCGTGCGAGATCTCGCGAATGGCTCGGATCGGGTTCTCGAGCGTCATGTCGCGCATGGACACACCGCCCTCGATCATCCGCAGGACGAGGTCGGTCGTGGCGACCTTGAGCAGTGTCGTCGTCTCGCTCATGTTGGAGTCGCCGACGATCACGTGCAGGCGGCGGAACCGCTCGGCATCGGCGTGCGGCTCGTCGCGAGTGTTGATGATGGGCCGCGAACGGGTGGTGGCGCTCGAGACGCCCTCCCAGATGTGCTCGGCACGCTGGCTCACAGAGAAGATCGTGCCGCGTGGAGTCTGCTGGATCTTGCCTGCGCCGCAGATGATCTGCCGGGACACCAGGAAGGGGATGAGGACGTCGGCGAGTCGGCTGAACTCCCCCGCCCGACTCACGAGGTAGTTCTCGTGGCAGCCGTACGAGTTGCCGGCCGAGTCGGTGTTGTTCTTGAAGAGGTAGATGTCGCCCTCGACGCCGTCGTCGGCGAGCCGCTGCTGGGCGTCGATCATCAGGCCCTCGAGGATGCGCTCCCCTGCCCGGTCGTGGGTGACGAGGTCGACCAGGTCATCGCACTCGGGCGTGGCGTACTCGGGGTGGCTGCCGACATCGAGGTAGAGCCGAGCGCCGTTGCGGAGGAACACGTTGCTGCTGCGGCCCCACGAGACGACTCTGCGGAACAGGTAGCGCGCCACCTCGTCGGGTGACAGACGGCGCTGACCCTTGAACGAGCACGTGACGCCGTACTCGTTCTCGATGCCGAAGATCCGCCGATCCATGCCTTCAGCCTAGTGGTGCAGGCATGACACCGCGGGACAACACGGCCCGCTAGGCCCCGAGAGCCTCGATGACGTCGGCCTCGCTGATGCGGCGGAACTTGCGGGGCTGTGAACGCGTACGAGTCAGCACGGCGACCTCGAGGGCGGAAGCCTCGACCGTACGAGCTGGCTCCACGTCGTGACCCAACGCAGCGACAGCTACCTTGATTGCCTTCTTGAGCGGCATTCCGGGCTTGAAGTGGGCACCGAGGTGGGTCTCGACCTGCTCGCTCTGACCACCCATGACGCCGAATCCCTGGACATCTGCGACGGAGCCGTCATAGGTGAGGCGGTAGATCTGGTCCTCCTCGGCGGTGTCACCCACCTCGGCAACGAAGATCTCGACCTCGTACGGCTTCTCGCCGCCGGAGGAGAAGATCGTGCCGAGCGTCTGCGCGTATGCATTGGCGAGGCCGCGGCCGGTGACGTCCCGGCGATCGTAGGAGTAGCCGCGCAGGTCGGCGAGACGTACGCCCGCGATGCGAAGGTTCTCGAACTCGTTGTAGCGCCCCACGGCTGCAAAGCCGATGCGGTCATAGATCTCGCTGATCTTGTGGAGCGCCTTGGAGGCGTTCTCCGAGACGAACAGGATGCCATCGGCATACTGGACGATCGCGACGCTGCGACCACGGGAGATGCCCTTGCGGGCGAAGTCAGCCCGGTCCTTCATGAGCTGCTCGGGTGAGACGTAGAACGGCTGTGTCATCGGGTGACTCCTCTCAGCTCAGCGGGGCGGTCGGGCCATCAGGACGGACGAGGCGTCCGCCGATGACGTCGTCGGCGATCGCGCCGACCTCGTCCTCGGCCAGCTGGCGGTAGCCGTCAGCCGTGACGACGGCAACGATCGGGAAGATGCGCCGGGTCAGGTCCGGTCCACCGGTGGCGGAGTCGTCGTCGGCGGCGTCGTACAACGCCTGGATGACAGCGGTGACGCAGTCAGCCTCGGTGAGGTCCGGTCCGTAGAGCTTCTTGAGGGAGCCACGGGCGAACATCGAGCCGGATCCGACCGAGTGGAAAGCATGCTCCTCGTAGCGACCGCCGGTGACGTCGTAGGAGAAGATGCGACCCTGCTCGGTCTCGAGGTCGAAGCTGGCGAAGAGTGGCACGACCGCGAGGCCCTGCATTGCGAGGCCGAGGTTGCCGCGGATCAGCGCGGCGAGTCGGTTGGCCTTGCCGTCTGCCGACAAGACGATGCCTTCGATCTTCTCGTAGTGCTCGAGCTCAACCTGGAACAGCCGCACGAGCTCGATCGCGAGCCCGGCGCTGCCGGCGATGCCGATGCAGGAGAACTCGTCGGACGGGAACACCTTCTGGATGTCGCGCTGCGCGATCACGTTGCCCATCGTGGCGCGACGGTCGCCGGCCATGACGACTCCGCCGTCGAAGGTCGCCGCGACGATCGTGGTGCCGTGCGGTGCGAGTTCGCCGTGCTGACCGCCGGCGCCACGTGCAGCAGCGCCCGGCATCAGGTCAGGAGCGGCCGTGGAGAGATAGTCCGCGAAGGAGGACGAGCCGGACAGCCGGTTGCCGTCAGGCAGCATCACTGTCCGCCCTTCTGCACGAAGCTGCGGACAAACTCCTCGGCGTTCTCTTCGAGCACGTCATCGATCTCGTCGAGGATCGAGTCGACGTCGTCGTCGAGCTTGACCTTCTGCTCGACGTCGACTTCGGTGGTCTCGGCCGTGACCTCGGGCTCGGTCGACTTGCGCGTGTTCTTGTGCTGCTGCTCAGACATGACTCAACCCTATATCGCCGCGGAAGCACTGCGCGGTGATCTCGATGCCGAGTGTCAGCGTCGGGTGATCGCCGTGAACAGCTCGGACGCGGTCTTGCTGGTGTCGAACAGCTCGCCGACATGCTCGGCCGTGCCGCGAAGAGGTTCCATCGTCGGTATGCGCTGCAGCGAGTCGTGTCCAGGGAGATCGAAGATCACCGAGTCCCACGAGGCGGCAGCAATGTCCTTGGAGAACCGCGCCAGGCACATGCCACGGAAGTACGCACGCGTGTCCAGCGGAGGGTCGGTGACGGCAGCGGCGATCTGGTCCTCGGTGACGAGTCGGTCGATCCGTCCTGCACGTACGAGCGAGTGATAGAGACCCTTGTGCAGCCGGATGTCGTGATATTGCACATCGACCAGGTGGAGCTTGGCATGGTCCCAGTCCAGTCCGTCGCGTTCGCGATACTGCTCGAGGAGTGCCAGCTTGGCGACCCAGTCGAGCTCACGCACACATTCCATCGGATCGCGGGCCAGCCGCACGAGGACGCTCTCCCACCGCCGCAGGATGTCGTCGGTCTGCTCGTCGGAGCCCTCGCGAGCCACGAACGCCTTGGCCAGCTCGAGATAGGCACCTTGGATCTCCAGGGCGGTCATCGTGCGGCCGTCGGCCATCTCGACGGCGTGCGTGAGCGTGGGGTCGTACGAGATCGCGTGCAGCGCTGGGATGGGTGCCGCGATGGCGAGGTTGCCGGTGATGAAGCCGGCCTCGATCATGGCCAGAACCAGCGACGTGGTGCCGTGCTTGAGGTAGATCGCCGTCTCGGAACAGTTGGCGTCACCGATGATCACGTGCAGGCGGCGGTACTTCTTGGGGTCGGCGTGCGGCTCGTCGCGGGTGTTGATGATGGGCCGCTTGAGCGTCGTCTCGAGGCCGACACCGACTTCGAAGTAGTCCGCTCGCTGGCTGATCTGGAAGGCGTGGACACTGCCGTCCTGCTTCTGACCGACCCGCCCGGCACCCGTGAAGACCTGCCGGGACACAAAGAACGGGGTGAGGTGCTCGACGATGCTCTCGAACGCGACGTCACGGCGCATGAGGTAGTTCTCGTGCGATCCGTACGAAGCGCCCTTGTTGTCGATGTTGTTCTTGTAGAGCACGATCGGCGCGGTGTTGGGGATCTGGGCTGCGAGCTCAGCTCCGAGGCGCATCACGTTCTCGCCGGCCTTCTCCCAGATGACCACGTCCATCGGATTGGTGACCTCGGGGCTGGAGTACTCCGGGTGCGCGTGATCGACGTAGAGCCGTGCGCCGTTGGTCAGGATGATGTTGGCAAGGCCCATGTCTTCGTCGGTCAGCTGTGACGGATCGGCGATCTCACGGCTGAGGTCGAACCCGCGCGCATCACGCAGCGGGTTCTCCTCCTCGAAGTCCCATCGCGCCCGCCGGGTGAGCCCGTGCGCCGCCGCGTACGAGTTGACGACATGCGTCGACGCGACCATCGGATTGGCGTGCGGCTGTCCCTGCACGGCGATGCCATACTCGACCTCGCTCCCCTGCACGCGCCTGACAGTCATGCGTCCACCCTACGGTCGAGCGTGTCGGCACCCGTCAATGCCGGTGTGTCGGTGGACAGCGAAACTGAAACGTGTTCTAGTTTTCCCATGACTGACACGTTTGGAACCGGGATCCTCGCGGGCAAGGTGGCGTTCGTCGCCGGTGGCACCCGAGGCATGAACCTGCAGATCGCCCGCCGCTACGCCGAGCATGGCGCCAAGGTTGCCGTGCTGAGCCGCAACCAGGAGCGCGTCGACGCTGCCGTGGACGAGCTCAAGCAGATCGGTGGCGAGGTGTGCGGCTTTGCCGGCGACGTCCGTGACTACGACCAGATCGACGCCGCGATGAAGGCCACCGCCGAACAGCTCGGCAACATCGACCTCGTGGTCGCAGGTCAGGCCGGCAACTTCTACGCCCCCGCCGCCGAGATGTCCGCCAACGGCTTCAAGGCCGTCGTTGACATCGACCTGGTCGGCACGTTCAACGTCTTCCGCGCAAGCTACGACGTGCTCAACAAGCGCGGCGCCTCGATGATCGCGATCACCGCGCCCGAGGCCGTACGCCCCCTCAACTTCCAGGCGCACGTCTGCGCCGCCAAGGCCGGCGTGAACATGCTGATCAAGGTCCTGGCGCTCGAGTGGGGCCCCGAGGGCATCCGCGTCAATGGCATCTCCCCCGGCCCGATCGAGGGCTCGTGGGGCATGGAGAACGTCGTCTCCCCCACCCAGGAGATGAAGGACCACATCGGTCAGTCCATGCCGCTGCGTCGCTGGGGCACCGTGGACGATGTCGCCGACAGCGCGCTCTTCCTCTCGTCGGACGCCGCGTCCTACATCACCGCGACGATCCTCGACACCGACGGTGGCGCCGTCATCTCGGTCCCGAACACCGACAAGGCCGACAAGAACGACGTCCGGGTCAAGGGCCGCGGCCACAAGGTCGAATAGCCCGCGAGTGGCGCAGTGTGGTTGGTCTGGAGCTCACAAACCCAACCACATTGCGCCACTCGGATCAGGTCAGCTGCTTGCCGAGGTGGACGCTGAGCTCATCCTCGGCGTAGAACCCGAATGCCGGTACGTCGACATAGCCTGCAGAGCGATAGAGCGCGATCGCCTCCGGCTGCGCGAGCCCGGTCTCCAGGATCATCTGACCGAATCCCGCTTCGCGTGCAGTCACCTCGATCCGGTCGAGCAGGACTCGCGCCAGCCCTCGACGCTGGAACTGCGGGCGGACGTACATCCGCCGGATCTCGGCGTCCTCGCCGTGGCGTCGCCAGCCACCCATCGCGGCGGGCTCTCCCTCGACGTAGGCGATGAAGAACTGCCCGTTCGGCGCCACGAGCTCCGCAGGATCGACCGGGTTGGTGTCGCCCTCGCCGCCATAGCGCCGGACGTACTCGAGCTGCACCTCCGCCGTCAGCAGAGCCGCGTCGTCGCTGTCGTAGCGAGCGGCGCGGAGCTGATGACTCAGAGGTACTGGCCGGTGTTGGCAACCGTGTCGATCGAACGACCTGGCTCATTGCCACTCTTGCCAGAGATGAGGGTGCGGATGAACACGATGCGCTCACCCTTCTTGCCCGAGATCCGCGCCCAGTCATCGGGGTTGGTCGTGTTGGGCAGGTCCTCGTTCTCCTTGAACTCATCGAGGCACGCCTGCAGCATGTGCTGTACGCGAAGGCCTTTCTGGCCGTGCTCGAGGAGATCCTTGATCGCCATCTTCTTTGCCCGATCGACGATGTTCTGGATCATGGCGCCGGAGTTGAAGTCCTTGAAGTAGAGGACTTCCTTGTCGCCGTTGGCATATGTGACCTCGAGGAACTGGTTGTCCTCGGACTCGGTGTACATGCGCTCGACGGTGCGCTGGATCATCCCGTTCGTGCAGGCGACCCGGTCGCCGTTCCACTCCGCCAGGTCGTCTGCATGAAGCGGCAGGTTGGGCGTGAGGTACTTGGTGAAGATGTCGCGCGCGGACTCGGCGTCAGGGCGCTCGATCTTGATCTTGACGTCGAGTCGGCCGGGACGCAGGATCGCGGGGTCGATCATGTCCTCGCGGTTCGATGCGCCGATCACGAGTACGTTCTCGAGGCCTTCGACACCGTCGATCTCGCTGAGCAGCTGCGGCACGATGGTGTTCTCGACATCGGAGGAGACGCCCGATCCGCGCGTGCGGAACAGCGAGTCCATCTCGTCGAAGAACACGATGACCGGGGTGCCCTCGCTGGCCTTCTCACGGGCACGCTGGAAGACGAGGCGGATGTGCCGCTCGGTCTCGCCGACGTACTTGTTGAGCAGCTCTGGACCCTTGATGTTGAGGAAGTATGAACGCCCTTCTTCGCCGGTGCGCTCGGAGACCTTCTTGGCCAGCGACGCGGCGACTGCCTTGGCGATCAGCGTCTTGCCGCAGCCGGGAGGACCGTAGAGCAGCACGCCCTTGGGCGGCTTGAGCTCGTGCTCGATGAACAGCTCAGGGTGGAGGTACGGCATCTCGACAGCGTCGCGGATCGACTCGATCTGGCTCTTGAGGCCGCCGATGCTCTCGTAGTCGATGTCGGGGACCTCTTCGAGCACCAAGTCCTCGACCTCGCTCTTGGGCACCCGTTCGTAGACGTAGCCGGAACGGCTGTCGAGCAGCAACGAGTCGCCGGGGCGAATCTTGAGACCGAGCAGCGGCTCGGCGAGGCGCACGACGCGTTCTTCGTCGGCGTTGCCCATCACCAGGGCGCGCTCACCGTCGGCGAGGATCTCCTTGAGCGACACGACCTCGCCGGTCTGCTCGAAATCGAGCGCCATGACGACGTTCATCGCCTCGTTGAGGATGACTTCCTGGCCCTTGCGGAGACTGTCCTTGTCGACGGTCGGGCTGACGTTGACTCGCAGCTTTCGTCCCCCGGTGAACACGTCGACCGAGTCGTCGTCGTTGCGCTTGAGAAACGTGCCGAAGCCCGTCGGCGGCTGCGCCAGCCGGTCGACTTCTTCTTTGAGGGTGACGATCTGGTCGCGCGCCTCGCGCAGCGTCGACGTCAGTCGCTCGTTCTGGGCATTGGTGGCGGAGAGCTTCGCCTCGATGTCGCCGAGGCGCGAGTCGGTCGATCCCTCGGAGCCGAGACGGCGACGGAGGTGCTCGACCTCCGCGCGCAAGTAGCCAAGCTCCTGCTCGGCCTCGCTGGTCTGACCACGCTTCTGGACGGGCTCGTTGTCGGTCATCGCCACCTCCTTGCTCGTACGGCCGACCCTACCCGTACGTTCCACGCAGATGTGTGTCATCTCGGCCACACAGTTGGTGTCACTTTTGTTAAGGCACAGTTGTTACGACTCTGCTTCGACCTCGAAGCCGAAGGGACGAGGACCGGCGTAGTCAGGTCCGTACGCGCCGGGAGCCGGGCGCCGCGACTTCTCAAGCGATCGTTGGCCGGGTGCCATCCGCCGTGCGGTCACAAGGAACGCCGTGTGGCCGATCATCTTGTGGTCGGGTCGTACCGAGAGTCCCTCGAGGTGCCAGTCGCGCTGCATCGTCTCCCATGCATGCGGCTCGGTGAACCCGCCCTCTTCGCGGACGCTCTCGACGAACTTCGACAGCTGGGTCGTGGTGGCAACGTACGCGCACACGATCCCGCCCGGTACGAGTCGCTCGGTGGCCAGCGGGATGCAGCTCCAGGGGTCGACCATGTCGAGGATCAGCCGGTCGATCTCGGTCTCGGTGATCACCTCTCGTACGTCACCGACCGTGAGTGTCCAGCCCGGGATGTCCGTGCCGGCAACCTGCTCGACGTTGCGTCGCACGTTCTCGGCGAACTCTTCGCGGATCTCGTACGAGCCGAGCGTTCCTTCTGGTCCGATCGCCCTCAACAGGTACGAGGTGAGGCTTCCTGAGCCCGCACCTGCCTCAACGACACGTGCGCCGGGATAGATGTCGGCCATCGTGACGATCTGCGAGGCGTCCTTGGGATAGATGATCGCGGCGCCGCGAGGCATCGACACGACGTACTCGAACAACAGCGGCCGGAACACCTGGTAGGAGGCGCCCATCGACGACTCGATGACGATTCCCTCGGGATGGCCGATCATGTCGTCGTGGTTGATCTGGCCCTTCTTGGTCGAGAACTGCCGGCCGACCTCGAGCTTGAGGTTGTGCTTGCGACCCTTGAAGTCGGTGAGCCGGACCCACTCCCCCTCGACCAGCAGGCCGCTGCGCATGCTGGAGCTCATCGGCTGGCCCGGTAGGCGTCGTCGACCGCTTGGGCAGAGAGGGTGCCGAGGACTGAACCGTCCGCCTCGGTGAGGGCATAGACATCTGCGGGTTGAGAGGCCATGGCGCGAAGGAGGTCCGATCCGTACAGGTCAGCGGCGAGGTGAGGCGCTCCGGCCGGTGGCGCCTGGTCGGTGTCGACGAGCTTGCGGGCGACGAGCAGATTGATGCGGGACGAACGGCTGGCGTGACGGAGTGCGTCGCTGGCTCCTTTCCAGAGGAACCACGCCACGAGAAGCGCGATGGCGAGATTGACTCCGAGGCGGCTGTCCTCGTCGCGGTTCAGCAGTGCGAAGGCGACGACGCCGACGGCAGCCGCCCGGCCGATCCATGCGGCGATGCGTACGCCGATCTCCTCGCGGCCGGTGACCTGCCATATCAGGGCACGGAACACGCGCCCGCCGTCGAGCGGCAATCCGGGAAGCATGTTGAAGACGGCGACCAGGATGTTCACGTAGCCGACGGACCACAGAATGTCCGAGAACGTGCCGTCAGCGGATCCTGACAGCGAACGCGCAGTCAGGCCAATGCCCAATGAGGCAAGAGGCCCGGAGATCGAGATCCACAGCTCCTGCCACGGCGTACGACTCTCGCCCTCGATCAGCGTCTCCCCGCCGAGCAGGTGCAAGGTCACGGACTGCACGCGCATGCCGAACTGCCGCGCCGCAAACACATGAGCCAGCTCATGGACGAACACCGAGACGTACAGCGCGATGACGAAGGCCGCCGCCAACGCGTACGAGTTGTCTCCCGACCGGTCCTCGAACCTCGGGGCGAAGAGCAGCACCAGGACGACGCCCATCAGCACGATGGACGGCTTGATGAGTAGATCGACCCCGCGAACGCGACCGATCCGCCAGGTGCCGGCTGGCGCGGGAAGTGAACTCACGCCGTCACCTCGTCAAAGAAGCAACAGTACCGAGGCAACGGCATGATCTCTGCCTCGATGGTTCCCTCGCTGCGCTCGCTCACGCGCTCAACCTATCGTCCTGCCGCGTGGTTGCCGATTTCAGTCAGGGTCGCGGTCTAGCCTGCAGGAATGGACGCACCTGAGCTTGAGCTTGACGACGTCACACCCGGTGTGACCGTACGCAGGTCGCTGTCCCCGAGCCGGGCGGGCGACTTCCAGAACTGTCCGCTGCGCTACCGCCTTCGCGTCATTGATCGACTGCCAGAGCCTGCCGACGCCGTCATGGTCCGCGGCACGCTGGTGCACGCCGTGCTCGAAGACCTGCTCGCTGAGCCGGCCGCAAGTCGCACCCTCGACGAAGCCGTCAGGCTGCTGCCGACGGAGTGGGACAAGCTCCGTGCAGAGGAGCCACGCCTGGCCGAGCTGTTCACGTCGGAGCAGGCGGCCGACGAGACTGCCTGGCTGGCCTCGGCAGTGACACTGCTCGAGACGTACTTTCGCATGGAGGACCCCCGCTACCTCGGAGAGCACACCCGTGAGGAAAAGATCAGCCACGAGCTCGAGTCCGGACTGACGCTGGCTGGCATCGTCGACCGCATCGACATCGCTCCCGATGGCCGCATCAGGGTCGTCGACTACAAGACCGGCCGCTCGCCCAATCCTCTGTTCGAGGACAAGGCGCTGTTCCAGATGAAGTTCTATGCCCTGGTGATCTGGCGCACCCGCGGTGTCATCCCGACCGTGCTTCAGCTGATGTATCTCGCTGACGGTTCGTTCCTCACCTATGAACCGGTCGAGTCCGAGCTGCTGGCCACCGAACGCAAGGTTGCCGCCTTGTGGGACGCGATCGCCCAAGCGCTGGAGGCACGTGACTTCCCGGCCCGCAAGAGCGCCCTGTGCACGTGGTGCTCACACCAGTCGATCTGTCCGGAATGGGGCGGCACGCCACCACCGTTCCCGGAGTTCGAGATCGTCGCCGGCGCGCAGACGCCCTGACGCTGACTAATCGAACAGTGCGCGCAGCGCGTCTGGGCCGACGTGCTCCAGCGTTGGCAACTGCGTACGTCGCGGCGCGTCGGGGACGTTGACGAAATGCGGCACGACAAGCACGTGGCAACCGGCGGCATTGGCCGATGTTGCGCCGGTGCCCGAGTCCTCGATGGCCAGACAGTCGGCTGCCTCAACGCCGAGGAGCTCGGCCGCCATCAGGTAGGGATCAGGGTGCGGCTTGCCTCGAGTGACGATGTCGCCGGTGACGACGGCGCCGAACGGCATCGCGGCGGCAATCGGCTCGGCGATCGACGCGTACGACATCGTGACCAGCGCCTGCGGTGTGCCCTCGGCGTGGATCGCGTCGATCAGCTCACGAGCACCGGGACGCCACGGGATCTCCTCACGCAGGGCGGCAGCAAGACGTACGACGAGGAAGTCGACGATCTCCTCGGCTGACATGTCTGCCTCGAGGCGCTCCTTGATGTACTCGCCCGACCCGATCAGGGAGTTGCCGACCAGTGCGAGGCCGTCCTCCTGGGTCCAGGTCTTGCCGTACTTCTCAGCGAGCTCGTGCTCGCCGGCCATCCAGAGGGGCTCGCTGTCGATGATCGTGCCGTCGAGGTCCCAGAGCACTGCGGCGTAGTCAGTCACGGCTCAACGGTAGAGGTAGGTCGTGACACGGGGTGTTCACTCCCCGGCCGCTCCCTCCGGAGGTTGACGGGAAGTGGCACAATGGAGCCCTAGTTCGGGATCCCCCGAGGCCCAGGCGAGCCCGCCGCCGGCTGGAGATCCCCAGCACTCCTCCCGCTCATTTTCGAAGGATTGCTCGTGTCCAGCACCCAGCTCCACCGTCCCGATGCCACCGAGGCCCTGACAGCCCTGCTGCAGAGCCGCATTCTGGTGCTCGATGGGGCGATGGGCACCGCCATCCAGCGCGACCGTCCCGACGAGGCCGGCTACCGCGGCGAACGCTTCAAGGACTGGCCCAGCGACGTGCAGGGCAACAACGACCTGCTCACGCTCACCGCTCCGGAGATCATCGGCGGCATCCACCGGGAGTACCTTGAGGCCGGCGCCGACATCATCGAGACCAACACCTTCAATGCCAACGCCGTGTCGCTGTCGGACTACGGCATGGAGGAGTTTGCGTACGAGTTCAACTACGAGTCGGCCAAGCTGGCGCGGGCGATATGTGACGAGGTCGGCACCGACGACAAGCCGCGCTATGTCGCGGGAGCTCTTGGGCCGACCACACGCACGGCGTCGATCTCACCTGACGTCAACGACCCGAGCGCGCGCAACGTCTCGTACGACCAGCTCGTCGATGCGTACGCCGAGGCGACCCAGGCACTGCTCGACGGCGGCTCCGACCTGCTGTTCATCGAGACGATCTTCGACACGCTCAACTCCAAGGCCGCGATCTCGGCCGTCGAGCGCGTCTTCACCGAGTACGGCCGACGCTGGCCCGTCGTCATCTCGGGCACCATCACCGATGCCTCCGGACGAACGCTGTCCGGCCAGACCACCGAGGCGTTCTGGCACTCGATCAGGCACAGCAAGCCGCTCCTCGTCGGACTCAACTGCGCGCTCGGTGCCAAGGAGATGCGTCCCTACATCTCCGAGATGTCTCGCATCGCTGACACGTTCGTGTCGGCCTATCCCAACGCCGGTCTGCCCAACGCGTTCGGTGAGTACGACGAGGCACCTGAGGAGACCGCGGCGATCGTCGCCGAGTTCGCCGCCGCGGGCTTCGTCAACCTGGTGGGCGGTTGCTGCGGCACGACGCCCGCGCACATCGCCGAGATCGCCCGCGAAGTCGAAGGCAAGTCACCTCGTCCCGTCCCCGAGACCACGAAAGCACTGCGCCTGTCGGGCCTCGAGCCGTTCTCGATCGTCGAGGACACCTTGTTCGTCAACGTCGGTGAGCGCACCAACATCACCGGGTCCGCCCGGTTCCGCAACCTGATCAAGGCCGGTGACTACTCAGCTGCTCTCGCGGTCGCGCGCCAACAGGTCGAGAACGGCGCACAGGTCATCGACATCAACATGGACGAGGGCATGATCGATGGCGTCGACGCCATGGATCGCTTCACCAAGCTGATCGCGACTGAGCCGGACATCTGCCGCGTCCCGACCATGATCGACTCCTCGAAGTGGGACGTCATCGAGGCGGGGCTCAAGAACGTCCAGGGCAAGTCGATCGTCAACTCGATCTCCCTCAAGGAGGGCGAGGAGAAGTTCGTCCGTGAGGCCGAGCTGTGTCGCACCTACGGTGCGGCTGCTGTCGTCATGGCCTTTGACGAAGAGGGCCAGGCTGACAACCTCGAGCGCCGCAAGCAGATCTGTGAGCGGGCCTATCGGATCCTGGTGGATCAGGTTGGCTTTCCGGCCGAGGACATCATCTTTGATCCCAACGTCTTCGCCGTCGCCACCGGCATCGAGGAGCACGCCAACTACGGCGTCGACTTCATCGAGGCCACACGGTGGATCAAGCAGAACCTGCCAGGAGCCAAGGTCTCGGGCGGCGTGTCCAACGTGTCGTTCTCGTTCCGGGGCAACAACCCGGTGCGCGAGGCCATCCACGCGGTGTTCCTCTATCACGCCATCGGCGCCGGAATGGACATGGGAATCGTCAACGCCGGCGCTCTCGAGGTCTACGACCAGGTGCCTGAGCTGCTGCGCGAACGCATCGAGGACGTCATCCTCAACCGTCGTCCCGACAGCACCGAGCGGCTGCTCGACATTGCAGCAGACTTTGCCGGAGACGGCTCGGTCAAGGAGGTCGCGACCGAGGAATGGCGCTCGCTCCCGGTGACCGAACGCATCACCCACGCTCTGGTCAAGGGCATCGACGAGTTCGCCGAGTCCGACACCGAAGAGCTTCGCCAGCTGATCTCCGATCGTGGCGGCCGTCCGATCGAGGTCATCGAAGGTCCGCTGATGGACGGCATGAACGTCGTCGGCGATCTGTTCGGCGAGGGCAAGATGTTCCTTCCCCAGGTGGTGAAGTCGGCGCGTGTCATGAAGAAGGCGGTGGCATACCTCCTGCCCTTCATCGAGGCCGAGAAGCAGCCCGGGGACGCCGAGCGCACCAACGGCAAGGTCGTCATGGCGACCGTAAAGGGCGATGTGCACGACATCGGCAAGAACATCGTCGGCGTCGTCCTGCAGTGCAACAACTACGACGTCGTCGACCTCGGCGTGATGGTGCCTGCCCAGAAGATCCTCGACGCCGCCAAGGCTGAGGGCGCTGACGTGATCGGTCTTTCCGGCCTGATCACCCCGTCGCTTGACGAGATGGTCAACCTCGCCTCCGAGATGGAGCGCCAGGGATTCGACATCCCGCTGCTCATCGGTGGTGCCACCACGTCGCGCGCCCACACCGCGGTCAAGGTCGATCAGAAGTATCACGGTCCGGTCGTCTGGGTGAAGGACGCATCGCGCTCCGTACCGGTTGTGGCCGCACTCCTGTCCGATGAGCAGCGACCCAAGCTGCTTGCCGACACTGCGGCCGACTACGACTCGCTGCGCGAACGCCATGCAGCCCGTCAGGACGCCCGTTCGCTGCTCTCGATCGAGGTTGCGCGCGACAATGCAACGCCGATCGACTGGACGGGCTATCAGCCACCGCGCCCACGCATGCTGGCCAAGCAGGCTCGTGATGCGCACACCGATGACCACCACGTCTCCGGCCCGCCGACCCAGTTCGTCAAGACGTTCAGTGACTACTCGCTCGAAGAGCTGCGCAAGTACATCGACTGGCAGCCGTTCTTCAACGCCTGGGAGATGAAGGGCAAGTTCCCCGACATCCTCAACAGCCCGACGACCGGCGAAGCCGCCCGCAAGCTCTATGACGACGGCCAGGCGATGCTGGACAAGCTCATCGAGGAGAAGTGGATCCGCGCCAACGGTGTGTTCGGGCTGTTCCCCGCCAACCAGATCGAGAACGACGCGATCGAGGTCTACACCGACGAGTCGCGCGGCGAGGTGCTCACCACGCTCAACCAGCTGCGCCAGCAGGGCGAGCACCGAGAGGGCGTACCCAACCGCTCGCTTGCCGACTTCGTCGCACCCAAGGACACCGGTCTGCGTGACTATGTCGGAGCCTTCGCCGTCACTGCCGGAGTCGGCATCACCGACAAGATCATGGAGTTCAAGAAGGAGCTCGACGACTACAGCGCGATCCTTCTGGAGTCACTCGCCGACCGTCTCGCGGAGGCGTTCGCCGAGCGCATGCACGAGCGCGTGCGCAAGGAATTCTGGGCTCACGCACCGCACGAGGCTCTCGACAACGAAGAGCTCATCAAGGAGAAGTACGAGGGCATCCGTCCGGCACCGGGCTATCCCGCGTGCCCGGAGCACACCGAGAAGCAGCGCATCTGGGAGCTGTTGGATGTCGAGGCCAACACTGGCATCGAGCTGACCGAGAGCATGGCGATGTGGCCAGGTGCTGCCGTCAGCGGCCTCTATTTCTCGCACCCGCAGTCCCAGTACTTCGTCGTCGGCCGGATCGGTCGCGACCAGGTCGAGGACTACGCCGATCGCAAGGGGTGGTCGGTCGACGAGGCCGAAAAATGGCTCTCGCCGAACCTCGGCTATCGCACGGAGAACGAATAGCGGTCCTCTGGCTAAACTGCTGCGCATGAAGCCTCGAAGACCTGACGCTCATCTCGATGACCTCATTGG
Organism: uncultured Actinomycetota bacterium; assembly: GCA_963849475.1. Classification (GTDB taxonomy): domain Bacteria; phylum Actinomycetota; class Actinomycetes; order Propionibacteriales; family Nocardioidaceae; genus Aeromicrobium. Next base: position 733,231 of record CAWKHC010000011.1, on the reverse strand, counting down.
TGGTGGGCGCTGATGGACCAGCAGACCCTGCTCAACTTCGGCCTGGTCCTGGTATTCGTGTTGATCGGCGGTGTGTTTGCCGCGACTGAGATGGCTTTGGTCTCGCTGCGCCCGAGCCAGCTCGATCGACTCGAGCAGCAGGGCGGTCGCGGTGCAAAGGTCGCGTCACTGGCCCGCGACCCCAACACCTTCCTCGCGGCAGTCCAGATTGGTGTGACGGTTGCAGGCTTCCTGTCCGCCGCGTACGGCGCTTCCACGCTCGCGCCTGACGTCGCCCCGATCTTCACCGGCGTCGGATTTTCCGACAGCGCCGCAGACAACATCGCGCTCATCGTGATGACCTTGCTGATCGCGTATCTGTCCCTTGTACTCGGTGAGCTCGTGCCGAAGCGTTTCGCGCTGCAGAAGTCTGCCGGGCTGGCGACTGTGGTCGCTCCCCCGCTGTCCCGTTTTGCGAGCCTCATGCGGCCCGTCATCTGGTTCCTCTCGCTCTCCACGAACGTCGTCGTCCGATTGCTGAGGGGCGATCCGCATGCGACGAACGATGAGATGGACGAGGACGAGCTTCGGGATCTCGTGGGCGGACACGAAGGGCTGTCCGGCGATGAGCGACAGATCATGCAGGACGTCTTCACCGCGACCAAACGCACCGTGAAGGAAGTCATGCAACCGCGCCACAATGTCGACTTCCTCTCGGGGGCCACCACCCTCGTCGCGGCTGCGTCAACTGTCCGGTCACAACCGCACTCGCGCTATCCCGTGACCGGGAGGTCGGTCGACGACATCCTCGGTTTCGTCCACGTACGAGACCTTCTCCAAGCAGATGCCGGGCCTGGCACCCTCGTCGGGGCCCTGGTCCGCGACATTCCAGTGCTCCCGGGCACCAACCGGATCTTGCCTGCCATGGCCTCCATGCGGCGAGACGGTGTCCACATCGCACTCGTGGTCGACGAGTACGGCGGAACCGATGGGATCGTCACCCTCGAGGACCTCGTTGAGGAGCTCGTGGGCGAGATCCGAGACGAATACGACCTCTTCGACGAGCCGAACGGTAGCGATCCATCCGGGTTGTTCGATGGCGGTCTCAACATCGAGGACTTCGCGGAGGCCACCGGCATCGAGCTCATTGACGGCTCGTACGAGACGGTTGCAGGATTCATCATCGATCAGCTTGGCCGAATGCCATCGGTCGGGGATGCCATCGAGGTGGATGCCGCGACGCTTCGTGTCGCAGAGCTGGACGGGCTGCGCATCTCGCGTATCGAGCTCGTCCGTCACACAGTCCACGAGAGCGACGACTCCTAAGCTGCCGGTCGGCGGCTGCGCGTAGGCTGCATGTGTGAGTGAAGGCACTGATATTCCGCAGCTGCGCAACCCGTGGATGGTTGCGGCGTTCGAGGGGTGGAACGATGCTGCGGATGCGGCTTCCGGTGCTGTTGACCACCTGATCGAGGAGTGGGACGCCGAGCTCCTGATCGAGCTCGACCCCGAGGAGTTCTACGACTTCCAGGTGCATCGCCCACACGTGCACACCGATGACGACGACGAGCGCATCATCGTGTGGCCAGCTCCCTCGATCTTCCACGCCCGTCCACCTCGCAGCGAGCGAGACGTGCTGCTCCTCCGGGCTCCTGAGCCCAACTTCCGCTGGAAGGCGTTCTGCTCGACTGTCGTCGGTGTCGCCAAGCTTGCGGGGGTCACGGAGCTGGTCACCCTGGGCGCACTGCTGGCTGACTCACCTCATACGCGACCTGTGCCCGTCACCGGCTCGACCTCTGACGAAGCGCTGATGACGCGCATGTCCCTGCAGCCATCGCGCTACACCGGCCCGATCGGCATCACCACAGTCCTCAACGACACAGCCGCACAAGAAGGGATTGCCACCGCTTCGCTGTGGGCGGCCGTACCGCACTACCTCGCCGAGCCGCCCTGCCCCAAGGCCACCCTGGCACTGCTGGGTTCGCTCGAGGACGCGTTGGGCATCCCGCTCCCCCAGGGTGTGCTGGTCGAGATGACGGACGCCTGGCAGCGCGGTGCAGAAGACCTGGCTTCGCGTGACTCCGAGATCGCCGAGTACGTCGAGGCATTGGAGAACGAGCGGGACACCAGCGAGCTGCCTGAGGCGAGCGGTGACGCCATCGCCCGCGAGTTCGAGCGCTATCTCCGCCGACGCACCGACGACCCGGGGTAGCTCACTCGCAGGTCTTCTTGATCTTCGCCACGGCGCCGGCAACGTCTGATGTCAGTTTGCCGTCCTCGACATACGCCTTGGGATCGTCGAGGAAGTCGACGAGCTGACCCGTCACAGGCGCGAGATCGTTCGAGCCCTCACCGTGGACCTCGCTGAACATGCTTGCCGTGCCGATGCTGAAGATTCGCTCCTGGATGTCGCCGCGCTTGAACTCATCCTCGTCGGTCTCCTTGGCCTTGGGGAACTCGAGCGCACCGGCCAGCAACCCTTCGTCGATCAGCAGCGCGCAGGCGCCCTTGACCGTGGCCGGGTCGATCGACTTCGGTCCCTTGCCGTCCTCACGCTTCCAGGTCCCCGCCGGGCAGAACTGCGAATGAAAGTACTGGCCGTCATAGAGGACGATTCGATCCACCTGACCCACCAGCACGGAGGCACCGACAAACTCCCCGACTGTTTCCTCGGGTTCGAGGTCATACTCCCGTGTGGTCGCCGCAAACCCGTTGCACTTGTGCGCCGGCGCTGTGTAGACGCCGGCCTCGATCTCGTCTCCCACCTTGAGGACAGTCTTGGCGTCCGACTGGTCCTTGGGCTGCTCACTCGCCCCCGGTGCTTCGGGGTCACTGCCGCAGCCACCAAGCATCAGGGTTGACAGGGCAACGGCGGCAAAGATGCGCTTCATGCGCTGATGCTCGCAGACGGCGAGCCTGGAGTCACTCTTCGGCGACGAGGCGATTCATGAGCACGATGGCGGCTCTCAGCGTCTGCCGCTCGTCGGGGGTGAGCCGCGAGCCGATGGCATCGTTCGCCCAAGCATCTGCCGTACGACGAAAGTCGTCCATCGCCCTGCTGCCACTTCTGCTGATCTCGAGCAGCATCTGACGGCCGTCTCCGGGGTCCGCCCGGCGCTCCACCAAGCCTGCGTCGAGCAGCTGTTTGACGGTGTGCGCCATCGACTGCGGGCGGACGTTCTCGAGGATTGCGAGCTGGCTTGTCGTTCTGGGTCCTCCTCGAGACAGGAGCCCAAGAACACTGAGCTGAGGCAGCGGGATCTCCCGGTCCTGACGGAATCGACGAGCCAGGTGGCCGACCGCCAGCCGCAGCTCCTCGGCGATCTCGCCCGATGTCTGATGCATCACATCAGCGTACAGAACTAGACAGTCTTTCTGTATTGTTTCGGTGTGACTTCGTTCCGGGACCGCATGTTCATTCCGGCGCTCATGTTCGTGGGGGCCGTCAACGCGATCATCAGCAGCCTCGGTGCACCGCTGCTTCCGCAGATTGCGAAGGACCTCGACGCCAGCATCGCCAACACCCAGTGGGCGCTCACATCGACGATCGTGGTCGCCGCCATCGCGTCGCCACTGGTCGGCCGAATGGGCGATGGCAGGCATCGACGGCTGGTCGTGGCAGCTTGTCTCGGCTCAGTCGTCGTCGGCTGCGTGCTCGCTGCGCTGGCCACCTCGCTCGGGCTCCTCATCTTCGGCCGCGCACTCCAAGGTCTCGGTATGGCGATCATGCCGCTGACCATGGCGGCAGCACGCGATCACATGCCAGCAGCGCAAGCGCGAAACGTCATCGCCGGGCTGTCTGTCGTCGGAGCTGCTGGTGTGGGACTGGGCTACCCGATCACCGGACTCGTCGCCGATCATGGCGGCGTCTCAGCCGCCTACTGGCTGGGGGCCGGGGTCAGCGGAGTTTCGCTGGCGCTGGGGCTGTGGGTCATCTCGCCTCCGAGCGATGATCGTCGCGTGAGGAACCTCGATGTGATCGGGGCGATCCTGGTCGCCGTGGGACTCGTTTTGGTGCTCATACCGCTCGACAAGGCCGTCGACTGGGGCTGGGCATCGCCCTCCGTGGTCGTGATGCTCGCTGCCGGCGCCGGGTTCCTCGCTCTGTGGACGCTCCACGAGCTGCGCACCCACGACCCGCTTGTCGACCTGCGATTGATCCGGCACCGTGCCGTGCTCACAGCCAACATCGCCGGCCTACTGATGGGCCTGACGATGTACATCCTGATGGTTGTGATCGTGCAGTTTGTGCAGCTTGACTCGTTCGGCCTCGGTGAGACGATCTTCATTGCAGGTCTGACCTTGGTGCCGATGTCAGTCCTGAGCGGGGTGATGAGCTTTGCGCTCCCCCGCCTGCAATCGCGGTTCAGCATCCGAGCGGTCATGTCGGGAGGAGCCCTTGCCGTCGCATCGGGCGCTCTGCTCTTCGGCCTCACGGCGACGGCGCTGTGGCAGGTGCTGGTGTGCATGGCGCTGGTCGGCGTCGGTATCGGTACGACGTTCGCAGCCCTGCCGGGACTGATCGTCCTCGCCGTGCCCGCCGAGGAGACCGGTAGCGCCATGGGCTTCTACCAGGTCTCGCGGTTCTTCGGCTTCGCGCTGGGCAGCGGACTCGCCGTCACGTTCTTGCGTGGCTTCGGCGATGACGGCGTACCGACGCTCCAGTCGTACCAGTCAACGGCACTGCTCATCGTGGGACTGGGTGTCGTCACGGCCCTTGTGACCTGGTTCCTGCCCGGCCGCGCGCCGAGCCTTCCCACTGACGACGCCGACAGCGACACATTCCAGGTCGAGGACGGAATGCTCGCGTCAGCAGGCCTCGAGGATGGCGATCGTTCGGTCAGTCCCGCTTCTTGAACCTGGCCGAAGCCTCAGCCAGCACGCCGCCGACAACAGCCCCGGTCACGATGCACCCGATGATGGTGTCTGGTCCGGGGAACGAACCGCTCATGTGACTGCTGCCTAGAGCAGTACGCCGAGCAGGGCGTCTATGGCGGTCCGTGCGATGTCTCCGGCCGCAGGGTCATCACCGGAACCTGCCGCCCATGCATCGACTGCCGCAAGAGCTGCCGGTGCGTCAAGATCGTTCGTCATCGCCATCCTGATGGAGGCCACGAGCTTCGCGCCGGACGGTGCTGCCGCCCGGTCAACGGCTGCACGCCAGGTTGCCAGACGCTGCTCGGCTTCGGCGATCTCGTCACCGAACCATTCCCAGTCACTGCGGTAGTGATGAGCCAACAGCGCCAGCCGGATCGCCATCGGGTCACGGCCTTGGTCTCGAAGCTTTGAGACCAGCACCAGGTTGCCCTTGGACTTCGACATCTTCTCGCCCTCGAAGCCGACCATGCCGGCGTGTACGTAGGCCTTGGCGAACGCCTCACCCGTCGCGACAGTTGCCTCGGACGCCGACATCTCGTGGTGCGGGAAGACCAGGTCTGAGCCGCCCCCTTGCACGTCGAAATCTGTTCCAAGGTTCTGCAGCGCGATGGCTGCGCACTCGATGTGCCATCCGGGACGTCCAGGCCCGAGGCGGGTTTCCCACGACGGTTCGCCCGGTCGAGCGGCAAGCCAGAGCAGACAGTCCAGCGGGTGCTTCTTGCCGACCCGGTCGGGGTCTCCCCCGCGCTCGGGAAAGATCCGAAGCATCGTCTCTTCGTCGAAGCCAGAGACCAGTCCGAAGCCGGCGTCGGCGTGAACGTCAAAGTAGAGGTCGTCATCGACGGCATAGACAGCGCCGGCGGCGGTGAGCTTCTCGATCAGGTCGACGACGATGTCGATCGACTCGACCGCTCCGACGTAAGCAGCAGGTGCGAGCACTCGCAACGCGCTCATGTCGTCACGGAACAGCTGCGTCTCACGCTCAGCCAGCTCTACCCAGTCGACTCCCGTCGCGGTGGCGCGCTCGAGCAGCGGGTCGTCGACATCGGTGACGTTCTGCGTGTAGGACACGTCGAGCCCACGGTCGAGCCAGGCACGCTGCAACAGGTCGAACGCCAGATAGGTCGAGGCATGGCCGAGGTGGGTCGCGTCGTACGGCGTGATGCCACACACGTACAGACCCGCGCGTCCCTCGGGGTCGCTGACCACGAGGGACTTGCTGGAGGTGTCGTAGATGTTGACGGCAGTCCCGCGGCCATGTCCGAGATCGTCGAGCGACGGAACGTCGGGTGTCGACCAGCTACGCATGCCCCGAGCGTATCGGGAGGCTGCGTACGGCATGTCGACGGCTGGACTGTGCTGCGCGGTGCACAATGACGTCGTGATCATTGACTGCGCCGTCTATCGCGATGGCGTCCGCGAATCCACCGAGCACGACACCGACTCTCTCGAGTCGGCGTTGGCCAACCTCGGCGAGGACGACTTCCTCTGGATCGGGATCGGCAATCCCAAGACCGACGAGCTCGAACGCGTCGCGGGAACGCTGGGCCTCCATCCGCTCGCGGTCGAGGATGCGCTCGAGGCCCATCAGCGTCCCAAGGTCGAGAAGTACACCGACCATCTCTTCATGACCCTGCGCACGGTGTCGTACAGCGACGACGACATCACGACGCACGAGGTCAACATCTTCATGGGGACGAACTTCCTGCTGACCGTTCGTCATGGTGGACCCGACCTGCGTGATGCCCGCAAGTCAGCCGAGGCGATGATCGAACCGCTCTCGCACGGTCCCACCGCAGCGTTGTACGCCGTGGTCGACTCGATCGTGGACCACTACGAGGAGGTGGCGGCCGAGCTGGAGAAGGACGTCGAGGAGGTCGAGTCCTCGGTCTTCTCGAGCGAGTTCTCCAACGACTCCAGCCGCATCTACCGACTGAAGCGCGAAACCCTGGAGTTCAGGCGCGCCGTCATGCCGCTGCGCGACCCGGTCGAGCGTTTCGCCACCAGGTCGATGCCCGAGGACGCCCGCCCGTACTTCCGGGACATCGCTGACCACCTGGCGAGAGCGGCAGAAGCAATCGAGTCGATCGACAAGCTGCTCGACAACGCGCTCAACGCCCACTTGGCACAGCTGAGCGTCCAGCAGAACGAAGACATGCGCAAGCTGACCGCCGGTGCCACGATCTTCGCCGTGCCGACTGCGATCGCGGGTGTCTACGGCATGAACTTCCGGCACATGTATTTCCTGCAAGCCCAATACGGCTTCGCCGCCTGCATTGGCATCACAGCGGCGATCTGCGTGTACGTGTACTGGCGCTTCAAGAAGGCGGGTTGGCTGTAGCGGTCGCAGTGTTCACGGGATCATCCATCGCCAAGCCCGCACGTGCCCATTCCGCCTTGTCCGGTTGGTGAGGACACTCGGTGGGAGTCAATCTGGTCTAGAGCACGCCCGAGATCTGATGGACGTCTCCGCAGGGCACATCCAGCGCGGCATGGTGATCGCGGATCGCCTGCTCGTCGGGGCCCTCCAACAGGCAGTACACCTTTCCGTCTGCGTTGTGGAACAGCTCAACTTGACGAACGCCGAACTGGTCGACAGCTCCGTTTCGAGTGCCCTCTCCGATGGAGGCAATCGCTTCTTGCGGCAACTTCAGATCGTCGTGAAAATCCATGAACTGCGGCATGACACGTCTCCTTGTGTGGTTACCCCGAAGGATCAATGAGACGCCGAGCCGCTTCGCTGATTTGCCCCCATGGTGCGCTCGATGGAACCGGTTGGCAAGAGCTGCTGGGATCAAACTCACGGCGTGAGCAAGAACCATCCCGCAGCAAATGCCGGCCGAAACGTCGCGCGGCTGTTCCCTCCCGCCACAACGCAGGCGGTTCACCTTCCTGCCGAGCCTGGCTGTCATCTCACAACACCGGCCCGACGCTCAAGCCAGCTCCGCGATTCAGAGAGCCACGGCATGAACTTCGACATGCCGGAGCTGGAGTGGATTTTCGGCCACCCACTCGTCATCACCGTCATCGCAGGAATTTGCGGCGGCGTCGACTGGTGCTTCAAGCGCTCCGGCTGGCTCTAGGTCTAGCTGACCGTGACGACCGACGAAAGCGCACCGGTTGCCACCAGCACGAGGACCAGCACGCCGAGGGCGATCCGGTAGATCACGAACGGCGTGTACGACTTGCGGCTCACGTACTCGAGCAGCCAGTGGATGACAGCCAGACCGACGACGAATGAGATGACTGTCGCGACGATGGTGGGACCAGGGCCGTACGCATTGGCCTGGTCCGGGATGTCCTTGAGGTTGTAGATGCCGGCGCCCAGCACTGCTGGGATGGCGAGCAGGAACGCATACCGAGTAGCCGCCCGACGCTCGTAGCCCAGGAGCAGACCCATCGTGATCGTGCCGCCTGAACGGCTGACGCCCGGGAACAGGGCGCAGGCCTGAGCCAGGCCGAACAGCACGGCATCGCGATAGGTGAGCTTCTCGATGGGTCGGTTCTTGAGGCCCCACCGCTCGGCGAAGCCGAGGAGCACACCGAAGACGATCAGGGCGACGGCGATCAGAGCCACGCGACGGAACTCGTGCTTGATGGCGTCCTGGAACAGCAGACCGAGGAACACGATCGGGATCGAACCGATGATGACGAACCAGCCCATCCGCCACTCGAGCTCCTCGCGAGCCTCAGCACTGAACAAGCCTCTGATCCATCCGGTCGAGATCGTGACGATGTCGCGCCAGAAGTAGATGAGCACGGCGAGCTCGGTGCCGATCTGGATGACGGCCGTGAACGCGGCGCCCGGATCGTCCCACCCGAAGAACTTCGGGAAGATCGCGAGGTGCGCACTGCTGGAGATGGGAAGGAATTCGGTCAAGCCCTGGAGTACGCCCAGGACGACGGCACGGAGAAAGTCCACCGTGCGAGCCTACCGGCGTCCCAACCGTCGCCGGACTAGCGTTGCGTCCATGCAGTATCGCCGCGTGGGTCGCTCGGGGCTCGAGGTCTCGCGACTCGCGCTCGGCACCATGTCGTGGGGCGAGCAGGTCGATGCGTACGAGGCCGAGGATCAGCTCAAGACGTTCCTGGATGCGGGTGGAACGCTGGTCGACACGGCACCCATCTACGGTGGCGGTGCCTGCGAGGAGCTGCTCGGTACGTTGCTGTCCAAGACCGGCGTGCGAGACCGGATCGTCCTCGCCGGCAAGGCAGCGTTGATCCGGCGCAATGGTGAGGTCGAGCGTGATGCCTCACGCAGGACACTGCTCGACCAGCTCGACCTGTCGCTCAGGCAGCTTGGCACCGATCACCTCGACCTGTGGCAGATCCACCGCTGGGATGAGCGAACGCCGATCGAGGAGACCTTGGCGACGCTCGAGCAGGTCGTTCGCGATGGCAAGGCCACCTATGTCGGCATCTCCAACTTCACGGGCTGGCAGACCTCCTTGGCCGCCACCTGGCTGGCCGGACGCGCTGATGCCCTGCCGATCGTCAGCACGCAGATGGAGTACTCGTTGCTGCACCGCGAGCCCGAGGCTGAGGCGTTCGCCGCAGCCGAACATCACGGTATGGGCATTCTCGCGTGGTCCCCCTTGGGCCGCGGCGTGCTCACCGGCAAGTACCGAGCGGGCATTCCGGCCGACTCACGCGCGGCCGATCCTGGATGGGGTGACTTCGTGTCGCGCTACCTGACCCCCGCGAAGTCGGCGGTCGTCGAAGCAGCTGCCCGCGCGTCCGAAGGTCTCGGCGTCACGGTTGCGCACGTCTCATTGGCATGGCTGCTGGGGCGACCCGGCGTCGCTTCGGCCATCGTGGGCGCCCGTACGACGGCGCAGCTGCAGGAAAGTCTTGCCTCCGAGGAGCTGCAGCTCCCGCCGGAGATCGTTCAGGCTCTCGACGACGTGTCGGGTGTCTCTCGCTGATGAGATTGATGGGAAGGGCACAGATGCTGGAATACGAGTTCTGGAACCTGACGATCCCGCGCACGCAGTCACGTCAGGCGGTGTGCCGCATGCTGACTGATGCGGCCGAGTATCAAGGCTGGGAGCTCGAACGACTGCGCAAGGACGGTACCGGCGAACGCACGGTGGTCCTGCGTCGCAAGATCATGCGCATGCGCAGCACTCTCTAGCTCAGGTTCAAGCCTAGATTTGGTCCAAGAACGTGTCGAAAACCTTCGAGCCGAACTCGAGGGCGTCGACCGGCACCCGCTCGTCCACGCCATGGAACAACGCCGTGAAGTCGAGATCGGCGGGCAGTCGAAGCGGCGTGAACCCGTACGACGTGATGCCGAGCTTGTGCCACGCCTTGGCGTCGGTGCCGCCCGACATCAGGAATGGTGCGATGTGCGCCTCGGGGTCCTGGCTGTGCAGGGCGACAGTCATGGCATCGACGAGGTCGCCCTCGAAGGTGTACTCGAGTGCGGCGTCTGAGATGTACGGCTCCACCGTGACGTGGCGGCCGACGATCTCGCGGATCGTGGGGAGGAACGTGTCGGCGTGGCCCGGCAGGTAGCGACCGTCGACGTACGCGATGGCCTCACCCGGGATGACGTTGTGCTTGTAGCCCGCTTCGAGCATCGTGGCGTTGGTCGTGTTGCGGATGCCGGCACCGATCATGCGTACGGCCGGGCCGAACAGCTCGAGCAGCTCGTCGGCCGAGCCTTCCTTGCCACTGAGCTCACGTACCTTGCCGAGCAGGAGCTCCATCGATGGGCCGGGGGTGTCGGGCCATTCGTGCTCGCCCAGCGCCAGCAGCGCCCGTGCCAGGTGGGTGACGGCGTTGTCGGCGTTCTTCATCGACCCGTGACCGGCAGTGCCGTGCGCCCGCAGGCGCATCCAGGCGATGCCCTTCTCACCAGACTCGATCAGGTAGAGACGCTTGCCACCGATCTCGGTCGAGAAGCCTCCGACCTCGCCGATCGCCTCGGTGCATCCCTCAAACAGGTCGGGGTGATGCTCGACGAGCCAATGGGCACCGAGGACGCCACCGGCCTCCTCGTCAGCGGTGAACACAAGCGTGATCGGACGGTCAGGGATCACGCCAGCACGCTGACGGGCACGTACGACCGACAACAGCATTCCGTCGAAGTCCTTCATGTCGACCGCTCCACGGCCGAACAGATAGCCGTCGATGACCTCGGCGGCGAACGGCGCGACCTTCCAGTCGGCCTCCTGTGCTGGTACGACGTCCAGGTGCCCGTGGATCAGCAATCCCGGCTTGGGCGAGTCTTGGTTGCCCCAGCGCGCCACTACGCTCGCGCGGCCAGGCTCGGACTCGAAGATCTCCGAGTCGATGCCCACCTCCGCCAGCGAGCCCACGACATACTCGGCCGCTCTGCGCTCCCCCGGACCCGACCCGTCTCCGTAGTTGGAGGTGTCGATCCTGATCAGGTCGCGGCAGATGTCGAGCGCTTCAGATTCCGGCGAGTACCCCATACCGTGATCCTACGCACGGCACATGACCATCGGGAGGCACACACATGAGCGAGCGCAGCGAGCGAACAATCGAGGCTAGGGAGCCGTTCGAGACTCGCCCCATGACCAACCCGGCCGTGAACATGCGGGGTTCGTCATGAGCTCAGTCGTGCTCGCCATGACGATCTCGCTGGATGGCTACGCGACCGGTCCTGACATCAGCGTCGAGGACGCGATGGGTGTGGGCGGCGAAGCCATCCACGAGTGGATCTTTGGTGACGATCCCATCGACACGCGTGTTGCCAAGAGCCTCTCGGCGGGCATCGGCGCGTGCATCGTCGGACGCAGGATGCATGACCTTGGCGTCCCACATTGGGAGGACGTGCCCTATCCGTTGCCCACCGTCGTGCTGACCCATGAGGACCTGCCCGACCGCCAGATGAAGAGCGACTCGTTCACGTACGTGTCGGGCATTCCCGCGGCGATCGAGTGTGCCAAGGAGCTCGCCGGCGATCAGGACGTACTGGTCATGGGTGGCTCGAACATCGCTCAGCAGTTCATCAACGCTGGGCTGATCGACGAGATCCGCTTGAGCATCGCCCACATCCTGCTCGGAGACGGAGTGCGGCTGTTCGACGACCTTGACGTTGCTCCCGGCCTTGCGACCATCTCGTCGGAGACGAGCTCACTGGCCACCCACCTGGTGCTTCGCACCACTCCCTAGCTGAGCAGCCCGTCGATCACGCGGCCGAACAAGCGGGCACTTGCCTGCCTCGTCAGCCCGTCGAGAACGCTTGGCATGCCGATCACGTGGATCTCCTCGCGCCAGGTGACACGGCTGCCATCGCCCTGGGCCTCGACACTGAGCTCGGCCCATCCCTTGACCACACGGCCACGCTTCTCCAGGCGGCAGAACGACGGTTCACGAGACTGCACAACCTCCATCGGATCGTGAAAGCCGAGCCGGCCAAAGCCGGTGAACGCATCAAATCCGTCGGCGGTCAGCGCAATCCGCGTCAGTGGCACGAAGTCGCCATGGCGCTGCCAGTCCACGAGTCGGTCCCAGGACTCCTCAGGTGTCAGGGGTACCTCGCGCACGATCTCGATCAGGGCCACGGCACGATGGTACGTATGCGCACCATGCCGTTCACCTCGATCGATGACGTCAAGGACAAGCTTGCCGCCGCCGACTACCTCGCCTCGGATGCCGTCGCCACGACCGTGTTCCTCGCCAGCGAGCTCGGCAAGCCCCTGCTCGTCGAAGGGCCGGCAGGTGTCGGCAAGACCGAGCTGTCGCGTGCTGTCGCCGATGCCAGCGGTGCCGACCTCGTACGACTTCAGTGCTACGAGGGCGTCGACGAGGCTCGTGCCCTGTATGAGTGGAACCATGCCAAGCAGCTGCTGCGGATCACCGCCGGCCGCGACGAGACGTGGGACGAGGCGCGGACTGACATCTTCAGCGAGGAGTTCCTCCTCCCCCGCCCGCTGCTCACGGCGATCCGCAACGATGGTCCTACCGTCCTGCTGATCGACGAGACAGACAAGGCCGATGTCGAGATCGAAGGGCTGCTGCTGGAGGTGCTCGGCGAGTTCCAGGTGACCATCCCGGAGCTCGGAACGATCAAGGCAAAGCACCGTCCGTTCGTCGTACTCACGTCCAACGCGACCCGCGAGCTGTCTGAAGCATTGCGCCGCCGCTGCCTGTTCCTGCACATCGACTTCCCGGATCCCGAGCTCGAGCAGCAGATCATCCGGCTCAAGGTGCCCGAGCTCGACTCAACGCTCGGCGACTCGCTCATTCGTGTCATCAACGCCCTGCGGGCCATGCCGTTGCGCAAGGCTCCCTCGGTCTCGGAGTCGATCGACTGGGCCCGCACGTTGGTTGCCCTCGGCGCCGACATCCTCGATGACGAGGTCGTACGAGAGAGCCTCGGCGTGATCCTCAAGCACCAGGACGATCTGGACAAGGCGACCGAGCGGCTCAACCTCGACGAGGTCCTCGGAGCGTCATGACCGAGACACCGGTCGCGCAGGATCTCGCGGGGAGACTCGTCGAGTTCGTGGGTGCGCTCCGGAGCAAGGGCATCCCGGCCGGTACGAGCGAGACGGTCGACGCAGCTGCCGTCATCGACGTGCTGGGCATGAGCGATCGGTCGCTGCTCCGCGAGGGCCTGGCGTCGGCGCTCGTGCGGCGTGGTGGCCAGCGCGACGTCTTCGACATGACGTTCGACCTGTACTTCCCCGCCGGCGTCGGCGCGTCACAGGCAGCGCGCGAGATGGACGAAGACTTCGACATCGACGATCTGCGCGACCTGCTGGCGATGGCGCTCGCCGAAAACGACCTACGAACTCTTGAGCAGGTCGCCGAGCTCGCGGTGGAGCTCCTCGGCCGCGTCGGCGAGACCGGACCAACCGGTGCGTGGTCGGCCTACCAAACGCTCGATCGGCTACGCCCGCAAACGCTGCTGGTGCAGGCAATGGGGCAACGCGGCGAGGGTGGCGGCAGTGGGCCCGGTCAGGGTCAGGGCCAGGGCGGCGACTTCACCGATCGCATCGAGCGCGACGAGGTGCGGCAGAACATCGACCGCTTTCGTGCCATGGTGGCCAGCGAGGCCCGCCGCAGGACGGCCGAGCTGCGGGGTCGCGACGTGGTCACCCGGCACGCCGTACGAGCCGGGTCAGACCGCATCGACTTCCTGAGCGCCAACCGCCAGCAGCTGGAGGAGCTGGGCCGTACGGTTCGTCCCCTCGCCCGCAAGCTCGCCACTCGATTGGCGGCCCGCCGTCGCAAGGCTCACCGTGGTCGCATCGACATCCGTCGGACGCTGCGGCGCTCGATGTCGACCGGGGGCGTTCCGATGCATCCGGTGTTCGCCAAGCCTCATCCGGCCCGCCCGGAGCTCGTGCTGCTGTGTGACGTGTCAGGTTCGGTCTCGGGCTTCTCGCAGTTCACGATGCACCTGGTGCAGGCGATGAGCGGGCAGTTCAGCAAGATCCGCGTCTTCGCGTTCGTCAATGCGATGGCCGAGGTGACCGACCTCGTCAAGGAGGACTCAGACGATCTGTCGGCGCGCATTGCCAGCGAGGCTCGGATCACCAAGTGGCACACCAGCAGCGACTACGGCGAGGCGTTCGCCGATTTCCATGCCGACCACATGCCCGCCATCGGGCCGCGTACGGCCGTGCTGATCCTCGGTGATGCCCGCAACAACAACCAGGACCCCAACCTCGAAGCCCTTCACGAGATCAGCCAACGAGCCCGGCGTACGTTCTGGCTCAATCCTGAGCACTCGATGCGATGGGGTCTGGGTGACTCGATCGCTCCGACGTATGCCGAGATCGTGGAGATGCACGAGGTGTGCAACGTCGATCAGCTGACGAAGTTCGTCACCCGCCTCCTGCCCGTGTGATCGCACGAAGCAGCAACGCCCAGCCAATCGCAAGAGCGAACATGGAGAGGACTCCGGCGGGCCAGTAGACGTGCTCCTGCATGTACCCATAGGCACCGGCGAACGCGAGAGCGCTGCCCGGTAGCGCGCGTACTCGCGCGGCTGACAGCGCGCAGCCTGCTGCCACCGCGGTTGCCAGGATGAATGCGAGCGACCCGACCTGGCCAAGATCTGCCGCGAGATCGAAGAGGACTCGTGTGCCGTCGGCATTCTCGCTCTTGAGGCCACCAGCGCCGATCCCGGCAAGCACGTCGAGGGCCGTGTAGAAGCACGCATATACGTAGCCCAGACCCGCTGCGACGTACCCAAGCCTCCGGTCGACTGACGACGCGATCACCCACGGTCCGAGAGCCAGCAACGGAAGGAGCGGGAGGAAGGCGATGTGCAGGTTGCGCCAGAAGAGCGAGGCGTCGGGGGTGAGGTGATCGGGATGAGTGATGCCTGCAAGGCCGACCGCGATCGCCGGCACCACCGCTGCGAGGAATCTCCACCGGGTGGGCATCCTCGCAGCGTATGGCTGCGGTCGATCTTTGGCTTGGTGAAACCGCTACGCAGCCGCCGGTACGCCCGCTTCGTTGGGGATGTCGTCCTTCTTGGCGTTGATCATGGCCACGGCAAAGATCAGCGCGACGACCAGCATCATCGAGCCCCAGAAGAACGCGACGTGATAGCCGTGCACGAAGGCATCGCTGGTTGCCTGGCCGATCTGCGCCGGATCGGCGTTGGGTCCAACCTTGTCTGCCAGGAAGCTGGTCACCGCTCCCGCGTAGAGCGTGTTGAGAAGCGCAGTGCCCAACGACCCTCCGACTTGCTGGGAGGTGTTGAGAAGCGCACTCGCGACGCCGGCGTCATGCTCACTGACCCCGATCAGAGCCGTGCTCGAAGCCGGAATGAACACGCAGGCCATGCCGATGCTCATGAACAGCTCGGCCGGCAACACCCAGGCCCAGTAGCTGGTGCCGGTGTCGATCTGCGTCAGCATCAACATTCCGCCGGTCGCCAGGACCAGACCGGTGACGAGAATCGGCTTCGGCCCGACCTTGGGCAAGATGTTTGCGACCACGCCGGCGGTGGTGATGATGCCGATGCTGAACGGCAGGAACGCGAAACCACCCTTGAGCGCGCTGTAGCCCATCGTGATCTGGAAATAGAACGTCAGGAACAGGAACATCGCGAACAGCCCGGCACCGATGAACAGGAAGATCAGGTAGGAGCCGCCACGGTTGCGATCGAGTGCGACGTTCATCGGCAGCAGCGGCGTGGCAGACCGCCGTTCCCACAGGACGAACGCGATCAGGAGCACGACTCCCACCGCGAGGAAGGTGAGGGTCGAGGAATCGGTCCAGCCGAGGACTTCGGTGCTCTTGCCCGGGTTCTTGAGCTTGGCGGCCTGGGTGAATCCGTAGACCAGCGACACCAGGCCGAGGGTCACCAGGATGGCTCCGGGGATGTCGTACTTGGTGTTGCCGTGCGCCTTGCTCTCCTTGACGTAGAGCCAGGCTGCGACTGCTGTCGCCAGCGCGATGGGGACGTTGACGCCGAGGCACCAGCGCCACGAGGCGTACTCGGTCAGCGTGCCGCCGAGGATGATGCCGATCGCGGCTCCACCACCGGACACAGCGCCGTAGACGCCGAACGCGGTCGCGCGCTCCTTGGCCTCGACGAACGTCACGGAGATCAGCGACAGAGCGGCGGGTGCCATCAACGCCGCAAAGGTGCCCTGGAGTCCGCGGGCTGCGTACAGGAGCCCTGCCGTGGAGGCGACGCCGCCGAGCGCCGATGCGCCGGCGAAGCCGATCAGCCCGACGATGAACGTGCGTTTGCGACCCATGTAGTCAGCAATGCGGCCGCCGAGCAGCAGAAAGCCACCGAAGGCGAGCGTGTAGGCCGTAACGACCCATTGCCGGTCGGCATCGCTGATGTCGAGGGCCTTCTGGGCCGACGGGAGCGCGATGTTGACGATCGATGCATCGAGCACGATCATCAGCTGCGCGATCGCGATCACGGCGAGGGCGAGCCACCGCTTGGGATCTGGGGTGGTGTTGGGCACTTCGGATGCGGTCATGGCAGAGCTCCTCAACGGGCCTTCGTGGTCACTTGGACGCTACAACCGCCCGCCGACAAATACTGTTCCCGTTTCAGGAAGTCTTCGTGAGCACCAACGACGCTTCGCGGGCGCTCGCACGCCGACGCCGGATGCCGGCGTCGAGACTCAAACCGCCCCAGAGCAGCGCAATGGCGACGATGCCGTCCATCCACCAGTGATGACCCGTCGCCGCCACGACAAACATCGTGATCGGCAGGTGCAGCACGAATAGCCATCGCCAACGACTCTTGGTCGAGGTGAATACGCCAAGAGCCACAACGGCGGCCCAACCGACATGGATCGACGGCATGGCGGCGAACTGGTCGGAGATGCCGTGACCGACCGGGCCGTAGACGCCCAGCCCATAACGATCCGAGAGGCTGACGAAGCCGAGCTCGTCGATGAAGCGCGGAGGCGCAACGCGTACGAAGCGGATCACCAGACAACCGAGCGTCACCAGCGCCAGACCGTTGCGCCAGTGCGGGAACCGGTCGCGATGGCGGACGAACAGCCACACCAGGAAGATGATCAGTCCTGGCACGTGCATCGTTGCGTAATAGGCGTTGGTGGCACGAGCTAGCCAGTCGTGATCGATGACGAAATGCTGCATCGCGATCTCGGTGGGCATGTGCAGGAACTGCTGGAAGTCGTCGATCTGCCTGGCTCTGTCAAGCGCGCCAGCCTCGTGGGTGAACGGCAGCTCGCGCGCGACCCTCCAGACCGCATACAGACCCGAGATGAGACCGAACTCAAAGAAGGCAGGCAGCAGCTCTGTGCCCACCCTCGTGGGTCGTACAAGGCGAAGCACCAGCCAGATCAGTGCGCTCACGCCGCAGGCGATGCCCGCCTGCAGCGCCGAGGGCCACGGCAGTCCGTCGCCTGTCACGACGTGGAGGCCTGATCCATGCTCAGGATCGTATCCGCGCCACGGTGAGCTATGAGCGGTGCAGCTACTTCCATGCCCTCACGTAGTCGACCTCCATGGTGGCGGGCATGGGTGTCAGCCCTGGCTGGAGCTCATTGTCGGACGCACCCATCAACTGCGTGAGCGCAATGATGTACGTCTTCTTGAAAGCCCCGTTCGTCGACGTGTTGACCAGACATGACTGACCATTGACGAAGATCTCTGCGCGTCCCGGCTTCCACTCAAGGGTGTAGGTGTTGTAGACCCCGCGCGGTGCCAGACAATTCCAGGCGGTGTTGACGCCGGGCTTCGCCGGCATGAGGCCGTAGTGCAGGTACGGGATGGCCAGCGTCGGCTTGTACGAGTACGTCTCGACGATGTCGATCTCGTCGCCGTTGGCGTAGAACGCGCCCTTGCGTACGTCCGGCCACAGCCAGAAGGTCTCTTGGAGGCCGGGCTGACCCTTGTCGATGCCCGAAGAGTCGGGGCCGAAGTTCGCCACGGCGGTGTTCCTGTACTTGGCCTCAAACCGACCATAGGCCTGCGACCACAGGTTGAATGTCGTGAGCGACGCGGACGTGTACTTCGTCAGCTTGTTCTTGTTGGACGGACACGCCTGGGCGGCCGGCAGCTCGATCATGTTGAGCTTCAGCGAGTGATTCGAGACGGCGATGTTTGCAGGATTGTCCACGTAGCAGGTCCAATGAGTGGCTGTTCCAGATTGGAATCCTGACGTCTGGACCGCCCAACGCGACCGGTTCAGCTCATCACCGTCGAAGTTGTCGGCGAAAGTGCACTCCCACGTCCCACCGCCGGTCTTCGGCAGGGTCGCGCCGCACCCGACAGCGTCGATGAACGGGTTGGCGCCAGGCGTCGTCGGGGTTGGGGTGGGTGTCGTCGTGTCACCGATGACCGGAGGCTTGATCGACCCCAGGTTGCACAACAGCACATTCATTCCGTTGGGCTGCCAATCGGCACACTTCCCGTAGATCGGAGTCGCGCCCGCGAGCAGTGGAACCGAAGCAAGGAGGCCGACGGCGAGAGCTGCGGCAGCGAGTGCTGCGATCACGGGATTGCGGCGAGTCTTCATCGTCAGTCCTTTTGGGAGTTTCCCGCATGCTACTGAGATCTGACGTCTGCGTTGGCAGAATCAGCGTCGAAAGCCTCGGTCCAAAGCGCAGAGCAGGGTGATGCGGGCCCGATCCGAAACGGAGAAATACAAAACCCCCACACCGGCCAAAGCGTCGAGCAGGGTGATGCGTGCCCGAGGGGGGACGGAGAAAAATACAAAACCCCCACACCGGCCAAAGCGCAGAGCAGGGTGATGCGTGCCCATTACCGGCTCGTGAAATACAAAACCCCCACACCGGCCAAAGCGCAGAGCAGGGTGATGCGTGCCCATTACCGGCTCGTGAAATACAAAACCCCCACACCGGCCAAAGCGTCGAGCAGGGTGATGCGTGCCCGAGGGGGGACGGAGAAAAATACAAAACCCCCACACCGGCCAAAGCGCAGAGCAGGGTGATGCGTGCCCACTACCGGCTCGTGAAATACAAAACCCCCACACCGGCCAAAGCGCAGAGCAGGGTGATGCGTGCCCATTACCGGCTCGTGAAATACAAAACCCCCACACCGGCGAGAGTGTGAGGGTGATGCGTGCCCGAGGGGGGACTTGAACCCCCACAACCCTTACAGGTCACTAGCACCTCAAGCTAGCGCGTCTACCATTCCGCCACCCGGGCATACGCTCCTGGACGGGGCGCGGTGCAGCACTGAACTTTAGCAAACCTCCTACGCCGTTCCGAATCCGGTCTCGGTCGACTGGTGCCCATAGATGGCGAGGTTCAGGAGCCTGTCGAGGTAGTGGTCGACCTCGGCCATGTCGTAGCCACGTCGGATGCGTACGGGCGTGAACCGTACGCGGGTCACCCTTTGGGCGAGAGCTCGGTCAGGCGCATCGCGAAGGACGAGTGGTTCGACCTCCATGATGAACGCGTTGACCTCAGCGATGTCGTAGCCCTCGATCCACCGCACGGTGGAGAAGGCGAGGCCCGGTGGATGCGTCATGATGAGAAGTTTGGCAGAATAGTGCTGCACAAATTAGTTGAGGCCCCGGGAAGTATGAGTTCCCGGGGCCTCGCCTTGAACGAGTGTGATGCTCTCGATCTATCCGATATCAATTCCATCGCCCGCCTGTCACATCACTGACTGACTGCCTTTGACTTGCGTCGCTGGCCATGGGTTCAAGTTTTGATTTCTTCCCGCTCTCCCGAAGGAGTGCGTAGGTCATTTCTATGCCCTGGCCAGAGGGTGCGCAATAGGTTTTCGAGAACTTTCTTGGGTATTTTTCCCGATTCATGGGGTTGCCCACAGACGAGGCCATGTCACCCACAGGCCGGGCCTACTTGTGCACATCTTTTCCACAAAATGACGCAAGAAGCCGGCTAGAGAATGGACGAAATTGCGTGGATGGCGACGCCGGCCATGCCGCCGACAACGGTTCCATTGATCCGGATGAACTGAAGATCGCGTCCGACATGCAGCTCGATGCGCTCGGCGGTCTCCTTGCCGTCCCACCGATTGACCGTGGCCGAGATGATCGTCGCTACTTCGTTCCCGTAGTTGTTGACGGCGTATGCGGCGATGTCGGAGATCGTGGCATCGAGGCGGCGACTCAGCTCGGGATCGTCGATCAGCTTCTGGCCGAACGCGTCGACCTCCTCGCGAGCGCGCCGACGCAGCAACCCGTTCTCGTCGGCCAGTGAGCCGATCAAGGCGCGACGCAGAGCGTCCCAGAGCTGGATGGACGTGTCGATGACGCGCGGCTGCGAGAGCATCCGCTCCTTCAGGTTCTCGGCACGCTCCATCGTCTTCGGATCGTTCTGCAGGTCATGGGCCAGCTGTACGAGCCACCGGTCAAGGGTGATGCGTGCAGGATGCCCGGGCGTGCGGCCGATCTCAGCGACCCATTCGACGACCTGCTCGTGAACCCATCCGGCCACCCTCTTGTCCAGCCACTGAGGAGTCCACGTCGGTGCGCGGTTCTCGATCAACGCCGCGACCTCGTCGTGGTTGTGCAGCAGCCAACGGCCGAGCTCGTCGAGCACCAAGTCGACGAGACCACGGTGAGCGTCGTCGCGCAGCACTTCTTCGAGCAGCTGTCCGACAACGGGACTGAGCTTCTCTTCCTTCATCCGAGGTATGAGCGCTTCCTCAATGATCGCCGCGACGTCGGTCTCCTTGACGTGCGACAGCGCATCCGACAGGACCCGCGACCCCTCGTTGACCAGACGTTGGCTGTGCTCGCCCGTCACCAACCAGTCACCGATACGTCGGCTGACCTCCGCGGACTGGATGCGTTCGCGGATGACGTCCTCGCGCAGGAAGTTGTCGGCGACAAACTCCTGCAGGCTTTCGCCCAACGACTCCTTGCGGTTGGGGATGATCGCGGTGTGTGGGATCGGCAGTCCCAGCGGATGGCGGAACAACGCCGTCACGGCGAACCAGTCGGCGATCGCACCGACCATCGCCGCCTCGGCGCCGGCGTTGACGTACCCGAAGAACCCGTCATGGTCACGCGTGAAGACATAGATGATGGCAGCGAGGACCAGCAGCGACAGCGCCAACGCCTTCATCTTGCGCAGCCCCTTGAGCCGCGCCACGTCGCCCTCAGACATCGCCTCGGGCATCTGGAAGCTCGCGGTGCTCTCTGGCGTCGTCACACGCCGAACACTATCGGCGACGTACGGAGGCCGCCCTGCGTACACTTTTGCGCATGAGCTTCAACGAAGGCGCCTCGCTGGACACGAGTCAGGTCACCGGCGGTGGCGGAGGTCGAAGTGGAGCTGTCATCGGCGGTGGGGCCGGCGGCATCATCCTGCTGATCCTCGGCCTCATCTTCGGACAGAACCTCACGGGCGGCTCCACCAATCCGTTCGACACCAGCCAGGTGCTGGGCGGCGACACCACGTCGACGGAGACGTTCGACCAGTGCAAGACCGGGGCCGACGCCAACCGCGACGACGTGTGCCGAATCATCGGCACGGTCAACAGCGTCCAGGACTACTGGACCGACGCACTCCCGGCGGACGTGAAGCGTCAGTACCAAGAAGCCAAGACCGTGATCTTCTCCGGCCAGACGCAGTCCGCCTGTGGAACCGCGTCTGGCGCGACCGGTCCGTTCTACTGCCCGGCAGACCAGCGGGTCTACATCGATGCAAGCTTTTTCGACGAGCTCACTTCCAAGTTCGGCGCCGACGATGGCGCCCTGGCACAGGAATACGTCGTGGCGCACGAGTATGGCCACCACGTCGAGAACATCCTCGGCTTCCTGGCCAAGGGGCAGGACGGGAAGACCGGCCCATTGAGCGGTGGCGTACGTATCGAGCTGATGGCCGACTGCATGGCCGGCGTGTGGGCCAACCACGCTTCCACGACAGAGGACGACAACGGCGTCACGCTCCTCAAGCCGTTGACCGATGACGACATCCGGTCTGCGTTGTCTGCTGCGGCCGCTGTCGGCGATGACCACATCCAGGCAGAACTGGGCGGCGGCAACGTCAACCAGGAGACCTGGACGCATGGCTCGAGCGAGTCGCGTCAGAAGTGGTTCATCGCGGGTTACCAGAGCGGCAACGTCAACTCGTGCGACACGTTCAGCACCGACGATCTCTGATCGGTGACTGACGGCACGCTTCATCGCAAACGCCTGACGATCGAGGTCTGGATCGTCCTCGGACTGTCCTTGGGTGCCAGCGGTGTCTACGCGTTCGTCAGCCTGATCCGCAAGGCCACGCTGCCGGGCGGTCTGAAGGATCAGACAGCCACGCTCAACGGCTCTCAGGACAGCCGTCAGGTCTTCGACTTCATCTATCAGGTACTCGGCATCGGCTTCGCCCTCGTACCCATCGCATTGGCGCTCTACCTCCTGTCACAGGACGACGTACGAGAGCGTGTCAGTGAGCGTTTGGGACTCGATCGCGCTCGTCCTGGCTTCGACATCCGCTGGGGCGTGCTGCTGTTCCTGGCGATCGGCATCCCCGGGCTGGCGTTCTACGGAATGGGGCGGCTTCTCGGCATCACGGCGGAGATCATCCCGGCGCCAGACACATCGTTCTGGTGGACCGTGCCCGTCCTCATCCTCGCCGCATTCCAGAACGCCGCGCTGGAGGAGATCGTTGTCGTCGGCTACCTGACGACTCGTCTGCGTCAGCTCGGGTGGGAGATGTGGCCGACGATCGTGGCTGCAGCGGCCCTGCGCGGCAGCTACCACCTCTATCAAGGTGTCGGCCCCGGAATCGGCAACTTCGTGATGGGTCTGGTGTTCGGCTACTGGTTCCAGCGCACCAAACGGGTGTGGCCATTGGTGATCGCCCACACGCTGCTCGACGTCGTGGCCTTCGTCGGATATCTGCTGTTCGCCGATGCTCTGGGCCTGAAATGAAGATTTCGTACGACGAGGCGCTGCCGATCACCGCCCGCCACGACGACATCGCCGCTGCCCTGCGAGACAACCAGGTCATCGTCGTCGCCGGTGAAACTGGCTCGGGCAAGACGACACAGCTCCCCAAGATCGCGTACGAGCTGGGCCGGCGCAACATCGCACACACGCAGCCGCGCCGGATCGCCGCCCGCTCCGTTGCCAAGCGCATCGCCGAGGAGTGCGAGGTCGAGCTGGGAGCCGAAGTCGGCTACGCCGTGCGGTTTGACGACCAGACGTCAACCGACACGGCGATCAAGCTGGTGACCGACGGGCTCCTGCTGGCGGAGCTGCAACGAGACCGGCGGCTGTCGCGCTACGACACGATCATCATCGACGAGGCCCACGAACGGTCGCTCTCGATCGACTTCCTGCTCGGTTACCTCAAGCAGCTGCTCCCCCGCCGCGACGACCTCAAAGTCATCATCACGTCCGCGACGATCGACGTCGAACGCTTCGCGGAGATGTTCAACGCTCCGGTGATCGAGGTCAGCGGCCGTACGTTTCCGGTCGAGGTGCGTTACCGACCTCTTGCGGAGTCGGGCGCTGACGACCAGCTCGATGCGATCGCCGAAGCAGTCTCCGAGCTGCCCAAGGACGGCGACATCCTCGTCTTCATGTCGGGTGAGCGCGAGATCCGCGATGCCACCGACCATCTCGTCGGCAAGAAGTACCCGCGTACAGAGATTCTCCCCCTGTTCGGTCGCCTCGCAGCAGCAGACCAGCAGAAGATCTTCAGCAACCATGCGGGCCGGCGCATCGTGCTCGCCACGAATGTCGCCGAGACCTCGTTGACCGTCCCCGGCATCCGGTACGTCATCGATCCCGGGTTCGCCCGCATCTCCCGCTTCAGCCAGCGCCTCAAGGTGCAGCGCCTGCCGATCGAGCCGGTCTCGCGGGCGAGCGCAGCTCAGCGTGCAGGCCGGTGCGGGCGAGTCGCAGACGGCATCTGCATCCGCCTGTATTCCGAGGAGGACCACGACGGGCGCCCCGAGTTCACCGACCCGGAGATCCAGCGCACCAACCTCGCGTCGGTGCTGCTGCAGATGGCGTCGCTCGACCTGGGCGCGATCAAGAACTTCCCGTTCCTCGACCCCCCGGACTCCCGGGCTGTGACCGATGGCCTCAACCTGCTGTACGAGCTGGGCGCGATGCATGGCGAAAACCTGAGCAAGATCGGTCGACGGATGTCGACGCTCCCCACCGATCCCCGCCTTGCGCGCATGCTGCTCGCGGCCGACAGGCACGGCTGTCTCGCAGACGTGCTGGTGATCGTCTCCGCGATGTCGATCCAGGACCCGCGCGAGCGCCCGCTGGAGCACCAGCAGGCCGCAGACGAGAAGCACAGCCGCTTTCGCGAGCCGGACTCGGACTTCCTGTCCTATCTGACCCTGTGGAAGTACATCCGCGAACGTCGCAACGACCTGTCGAGCTCGGCATTCCGGCGGCTCTGCCGCGATGAATATCTCCACTATCTCCGGATCCGCGAGTGGCAGGACGTGCACTCTCAGCTGCGCCGTACTGCCAAGGAGCTCGGTTTCAAACCGGGAGCCATCGGCTCCGACCCTGATCGGGTGCATCAGGCGCTGCTTGCCGGTTTGTTGTCGCACGTGGGCCTGAAGGAGACGGATGGTCGCGAGTACCTCGGCGCACGCCAGGCGAAGTTCATGATCTTCCCCGGATCCGGACTGGCCCGGAAGCCCCCTCGCATGGTGATGGTCGGCGAGCTCGTCGAGACCAGCCGGTTGTGGGGTCGTACGGCCGCCAGGATCCAGCCCGAATGGGTTGAGGCCGCCGGGGAGCACCTGATCAACCGGTCTTACAGCGAGCCGCACTGGTCGTCGAAGCGTGGCGCGGTGATGGCACGCGAAAAGGTCCTCCTGTACGGCATTCCGCTGATCGCCGATCGGCTCGTACAGTTCGGACGTGTCGACCCCGTCGTCTCGCGCGACCTGTTCATCCGGCATGCCCTGGTGCAGGGCGAATGGCGTACGCACCACCGGTTCTTCGCGGCGAACAAGGCGATGATCGACGACGTCGAGGAGCTTGAGGAGCGCCTGCGGCGTCGTGACCTCCGGGTCGACGACGAGACCCTGTACGCGTTCTACGACGATCGGATCCCGGCC
Organism: uncultured Actinomycetota bacterium; assembly: GCA_963849475.1. Lineage (GTDB taxonomy): Bacteria > Actinomycetota > Actinomycetes > Propionibacteriales > Nocardioidaceae > Aeromicrobium. The sequence continues at coordinate 707,911 of CAWKHC010000011.1, read as the reverse complement.
GATGTCGTCTCGACTCGTCATTTCGACACGTGGTGGAAGAAGACCAGGATCGAGCACCCTGATCTCCTGACGTTCGACCCGGCCATGTTGAGCAGCGGCCCTGAGCGCGCCGACGAGGAGTTCCCGCGTGAGTGGCACTCCGACGGCGAGGCCTACCCCCTGACCTATGCCTTCGAGCCGGGCATGGACGACGACGGTGTGACGGTCGACCTGCCCGTCGAACGGTTGATGACGATCGACGACCGGGCGTTCGACTGGCACGTCCCCGGCCACCGTCTCGAGCTGGTGACCGAGCTGATCCGATCGCTCCCCAAGCGACTTCGCCGCGAGTTCGTGCCGGCAGGCCAGTTTGCGCCCAAGCTCCTCGAGGCGATGGACCTCGAGGCGCCCGACCTCAGCGAAGAGCTGGCGCGTCAGATGCGTCTGCTCAACGGCGCCGTCATACGTCCGCAGGACTTCGACTTCACGACGCTGCCCAGCCACCTGCGGGTGACGTTCCGCGTGGTCGAGAACGGCCGGGAGCTGTCTCGAGGCAAGGACCTCAATGCTCTCCGCAGCGAGCTGTCGACCTACGTGCGCAAAGACCTGACCAAGGCAGCTCGGGCCGAGGAGCGGTCAGGACTGCTCGAATGGCCGGCCGGGCCGATCGACCGATCCATCACCGCCGGACAGGTCACCGGCTATCCGGCGCTGGTCGACGAGGGCAAGACCGTCGCGCTGCGGGTCCTCGACACCGAGGCCGAGCAGACCGCGGCGATGCTCCGTGGGCAGGCCAGGCTGCTGTCGTTCGGCCTGGCCGCACCTGTCCCCCAGATCGGGCGGTCACTCGACCTGCACTCCAAGCTCCTGCTGTCGACCGGACCGTACGCCGACGCCGCAGCCGTCATCGAAGAGTGCTGGCTGGCGGCCATCGAGGCACTGATCCCCACGCACGACGGACCCGTGTGGGATGAAGAACCCTTCGACGCGATGCGCGAGATGATCCGTGCCGATGTCTACGACGAAACCGAGCGAGCCGTTCACAGCGTGATCGCCGTGCTCAAGGCACTCGGCGACGTCACCGTCGACGAGTCAGAAGCCGGTGAGGACGTACGCGTACAGCTCTCGTGGCTGATCTATCCCGGATTCATCCGCGACACGGGTGCGGGTCAGCTGAAGCGCCTGCCGCTCTACCTCGAGGCAGCCCGCCGTCATCTGGCCACACCGAAGGTTCCGGCCGATCTGCCGGCGACCCAGGAGCTCGAGGCCCGGTTCCACGAACGTACGGACGACCTCTCCGCCTGGGCTCGCCTCGCCCCCGACGTACAGCATGTGCGATGGGCGCTCGAGGAGCTGAGGCTCAGCCTGTTCGCGCAGGATCTGCGCACGGCATTTCCTGTGTCGGTGAAACGCGTGGCGGCCCTGCTGGACGCGCTGTAGTCAGTTCTTGGACCGCGACTCAATCTGGTCCAGTCCAACAGCATCAGCCCTGGTCGCGCATGCTTCGCGCGGCCAGGGCTGATGAGCCGAAAGTCGTGGTGCTCTGTCAGACGCCCAGCAGGTCGATCACGAAGACGAGCGTCTTGCCCGAGAGGCGGTGACCGCCACCGGCCGGACCGTACGCGAGCTCGGGCGGGCACACGAGCTGGCGGCGTCCGCCGACCTTCATGCCCGGGATGCCCTGTTGCCAAGCGGGAATGAGCTGCGGGAGCGGGAAGTTCGCGGACTGGCCACGGTCCCAGGACGCGTCGAACTGCTCACCGGTGTCGAACTCGACACCGACGTAGTGCACGTCGACGTTGCCACCGGGAACTGCCTCGGGGCCATCGCCCTCGATCAGGTCGGTGATCTGCAGCTCGGTGGGCGCGGGTCCCTCGATGAAGTCAATTTCAGGCTTGTCAGTCATGCAGAGATCCTTTCATATGGCCACGCTGTAACAATGGCCAGATGCGCGCAACGATCCTCCATGCAGCCCGCGACATCCGCCTCGACGATGTCTCCGACCCTCAACTTCACGAAGACGGCGACGCCATCGTCCGGGTCGTCGCCTCGTGCGTCTGCGGGTCCGACCTGTGGCCCTATCGCGGCATCAACGAGGTCAACGAGCCGCAACGCATCGGGCACGAGTTCGTCGGGATCGTCGAGCAGGTCGGGTCGAGCGTCTCCACCGTCAAGGTGGGTGACTTCGTCATCGCGCCATTCATGTTCTCCGACAACACCTGTGCGCTCTGCCAGCGCGGCGTGCACACCTCCTGCGTCCAAGGCGGCTTCTGGGGTCTCGCCGACCATCAGGGTCATCCGGTTGACGGTGGTCAGGGCGAGATCGTACGAGTGCCGGTCGCTGACGGCACCCTCGTCGCCACTCCTTCGCAGCCGAGCCAGGACCTCATCCCACACCTGCTGACGCTGTCCGACGTCTTTCCGACCGGGCACCATGCTGCGGTCTCGGCCGGAGTCACAGCTGGCAGCACCGTTGCCGTCGTGGGCGATGGCGCAGTCGGCCTCAGCGCTGTCCTCGCGGCCAAACGGCTGGGCGCGGCCAAGGTCGTCGCCATGTCCCGGCACGAGGACCGCCAACGACTCGCACGTGAGTTCGGTGCCGACGAGGTGGTTGCTGAGCGTGGCAAGGAGGGCGCTGGCGTCGTACGAGAGATGCTCGACGGCATCGGAGCTGACTTCGTGCTCGAGTGCGTCGGCACCAATGACAGCATGAAGCAGGCGGTGCTCTCCGTACGTCCTGGCGGTCGCATCGGGTACGTCGGAGTCCCCCACGACGTCTCGCTGAACATCCCGGCGATGTTCAGCCGCAACGTGGGCATCGCCGGCGGTGTGGCTCCCGTGCGTGCTTACATCGACGCGATCCTGCCCGAGGTGCTCGATGGCAGCCTCAAGCCCGGCACCGTGTTCGACCTGACGGTCCCGCTCGACCAGGTGGCACAGGCCTACCAGGCGATGGACGAGCGCACGGCGATCAAGTCGATGTTGACGGTCTGAAGGGCTCCACCGCCACGACGGCTGCGAGGTCGAGTGGGCCGTAGATGTGCGGGAAGCGCTCCCCGGCCACGTCGTCGTACTGCCACGGAGACGTGAGCAGGCTGGTGTCGATGGTGAGCAACAGCACCGGCTCGGTCATACCGGCGTAGAAGCCGTTGTGGACGCCTTCGACCTGCTCCTCGCCGGAACAGTGGATGAATCCGACTTCTGCGAGTTCCAACCCCAATGTCGAGACCGTGTAGGTCCCCGCGGCCGTGGCGGATTCCCACTGGTTGGCCAGTGCGAGGTGGTAGATCAGCGGTGCCGATCCCACTACTCCGCCTTGTCCGAAGCATCGTTGAAGCGGGCCAGGCTGACCCTGAACTGGCTGACTTCTTCGGCGCTCCAGTCCGACAGGAGCGACGCCAACCACTGCCGTCCCCCCACCCTGAGCTTGCTCACGACCTCCACGGCCTCGGGCTGGGCCATCAGAAGCTGGGCCCGACCGTCGTGAGGATCGACCGAACGCCGGATCAGGCCCATCGAGTCCAGGTGCGTCACCGCGCGACTCACGGTCGACTTGTGCACCCCGAAGTGCTCGGCCAGTTCAGTTCCGCGTGTGCCCTCGGGCGCATCGCAGATCGCCAAGAAGTACAGGAACGTCCCGTAGTCGAGATCGGGATGGATCTGGCCCAGCTGCGACAACGTCCGTGCGCGAACCTTCACCACGAAGCGGGTGACTTCGTAGTGGATGTCGAAGTCGGCAGGCTGATCCTTCGTCATGGAAGAGACCTTAGAGGTCGGCAGGGTCGATCAGCGCAGTTCCGACGAGGTCAGGCCGAGCAGACGGCGAGCAACGATGAGCTGCTGGATCTGCTGGGTGCCCTCGAAGATGTCGAGGATCTTGGAGTCGCGCGCCCACTTCTCGACGAGCTCGGTCTCGCTGTAGCCCAGGGTGCTGGCCAGCTCGACACATCGCAGCGTGATCTCGTTGCAGACACGGCCCGCCTTGGCCTTCGCCATGGAGGCTTCCATCGAGTTTGGCTTGCGATTGTCGGCGAGCCAGGCGGCCTCGAGCGTGAGAAGCAGCGATGCCTCCCAGTCGGCCTCCATTGAGATGTAGGTCGCGGCCGCGTATGACTGCGACTGCACCGGACGGTCGTAGTCGATCACCACGCCGGCCTCTTCAAGAAGCCGGCGAGTGTCCTCGAGGGCCGCACGGGCACAGCCGACGGCCATGCCAGCCACCAGCGGACGCGTGTTGTCGAACGTCGCCATTGCGCCGGCGAAGCCACCCTTGGTGTCGATCTCGGGGTTGCCGAGCAGGTTCTCGGCCGGCACGCGGCAGTTGTCGAGGACGATGACTGCGGTGTCGGACGAACGGATGCCGAGCTTGTGCTCGAGTCGTTCGACCCGGATGCCGGGCAGGCTCTTGGGCACGAGGAAGGACTTGATGGCGGCACGGCCGAGGCTCTTGTCGAGAGTCGCCCAGACGACCACGGAGTCGGCGCGCTCACCGGACGTCACGAAGATCTTCTCGCCATTGAGGACGTACGCGTCGCCGTCCTTGACCGCGGTGGTCGTGATGGCGGCGGAGTCAGAGCCGAAGCTCGGCTCAGTGATGGCCATCGCGGCCCAGGTGCCCTTGAAACGCTCGAGCTGCTCGTCGTCGGCGACCGAGGCGATGGCGGAGTTGCCGAGCCCTTGGCGCGGCATCGACAGCAAGAGTCCGACGTCGCCCCAGCACATCTCGATCACGGAGAGGACCGACGACAGGTTGGCGCCGTTCTTGACCTTGCCCTTGTCCTCATCGGAGTCGTCACGGCGTACGCCGGCCGCACCGGCACCCTGACCTTCTCCGGAGTCGCCCATGCCATCGATCAACGAGGCCAGGAGATCGAGCTCCTTGGGGTAGGCGTGCTCGGCGAGGTCGTACTTGCGGGAGTTGGAGCGCAGGAAGTTGTCAGCGACTTGATTGGCCTGCTGGACGAATGCGCGGAACTTGCGGGGAGTCTCGAGATTGATCATGGTGTGGTCCGCCCTCAGACGAGGACTGCTCCTTCCATCAGGCCGACAGCACGCAGATCGCGATACCAGCGTTCGACTGGGTGCTCCTTGACGAAGCCATGTCCACCAAGCAGCTGTACGCCGTCGGTGCCGATCTTCATGCCGTACTCCGCGGTGAGGCGACGAGCCAGCGCGACCTCGCGGGAGAAGTCCATGCCCTGCTCGGCGCGAGATGCCGCCTTGAGGGTCGTGAGTCGCATGCCCTCGAGCTCGATGGCGATGTCAGCCACCATGAACGCAACTGCCTGGCGATGCGAGATCGGCTCACCGAACGCCTCGCGGGTCTTGACGTAGTCAGACACGTAGTCGAGGACCGCGCGCGACGTGCCAAGCGCGAGTCCGGCCCACGCCAGACGCGAGAGACGGATGCACTCGCGGTAGTCATCGGCGGAGCCGTCACCCAGGATCGCTGCCGCGTCGACGTCGACGTTCTCCAGCACGAGTCGGCTGAGTCCGGCGGCGCGAAGCCCCATGCTCGGATCGGCCTCGATCGACAGGCCCTTGGTGCTGGACTCGATGAGAACCAGGGTCGGGCTGCCGTCGAGGTCAACCGCGACGATGAACAGCTCCGCCTCGGCGCCGCGTACAACACCTGACTTCACACCGTTGATGCGCAGGCCGCTCGTGGTGCGCTCGGCCATCGTGTGAAGCTCGAAGGGATCGAACAGTGCACGTGGTTCGGACACGGCGAGCGCGGAGGCAGGGATGTCGTCGCCGGCGAAAGCAGGCAGGTACGTCTGTTGCTGCTCATCGGACCCCCACAGCGAGATGGCGGTCGCCACGGCTGCCGGTGCGAGGCAGGCAACCGCCTGTCCCATGTCGCCGTCGGCCAGCGCCTCGGCGACCAGCACGCCGGTGACCGCGGAACGGTCCTCTGAGAGGCCACCGAGCGCTTCAGGGATGTTGAGCAGGGTCAGGCCGAACTCGCTGGTCTGCGCGAGAACTTCCTTGGGAGTGTCGTTGGCGGTCTCGGCCACCAGCGCGCCCGGGCGGAGGACCTTGGTCGCGAAGTCCTTGATGACGCCGACGATCATCTCCTGATCCTCGGTCGGTGTCAGGTCGAACACGCCGGTGTCGCCGGTCTTGGCGAGGCGGGTTGGCTTGCCCGAACCCTTGACGCGCTTGAACGTACGGCCAGCGGCGGCGGCAACCCGGAAGCCACTCTTGGCCCCTCGGTAGACGGCCTTCTCGGTCGAGGAACGAAGCTTGAGCTTGTCAACGATCGGCGAGCTGGCGATCCGGTTGAGCACGGCGAGGCCGATGCCCATGGGATCTCTGCGATTGGCCACGGGGACTCCTTGGAGCGATGTTGGTTGGGCACGTCTGGGTGTTGCTGTTGCCCACCTGGATCAAACTGTAACTGTGAGTTGCACCTTCGCATACCCATGGTATCCGAACTCACATTCATGAACCACCGGCTTCACCCAGAACCGAGTCGATAACCTTGTCCGCATGTCTCAATCACGACCACTCCCCGAGGGTGGCAGCGTGCGACCCATCACCCGGTGGGGCACGCCTGTCATGCATCGCGAGCTCGCCGACGTCACCTCGTTCGACGACGACCTCGGAGTCCTGGTCAAGGACATGGTCGCGACGATGCGGGCGGCCAAAGGCGTTGGTCTGGCCGCCAACCAGGTGGGGGTCGACCTCAAGGTGTTTGTGTTCGACTGTCCCGACGACGACAACGACCACATCACCGGCGTCGTGTGCAATCCCGTGCTGATGCTGCCCGAAGGCAAGGACCGCAACCTCGAGGACGAGGACGAGGGATGCCTGTCCCTGCCCGGTGCGTTCACGTCCTGCGCCCGCCCCGACCAAGCACGCGTGACCGGGGTCGACGAGCACGGTGAGCCGGTTGAGTTCATCGGGACGGGCCTTCTAGCGCGTTGCCTCCAGCACGAGACGGATCATCTGTTCGGCACGGTCTTCGGCGACCGTCTGCCAGAGCGGGCTCGCAAGAAGCTCCACAAGCAGCACAACGAGCTCGCAGACAACTACCCCGCCGACTGGCCCATCACGGTCCTTGTCGACGACGTGCCCATCGAACGCTAGCGCGCCCGCCCGTCGGTCGTTCGGCTCACGAGGTTTCGACCTTCATGACGCCTTCGGCGTGCACGCTCAACCCGCTCAACGCTCAGGCGCGGGGCGCCTTTGGTCTCATAGCCCAGCAGGCGACGGCTACTGATGACGCCACGTTGAGGGAGTCGATGTCCGCTGACATCGGGATCGTCACGCGATGGTCGGCTGACTGCTCCCAGCGCTCGCTGAGTCCGTGCCCTTCAGCCCCGACGATCAGCGCCAATCGCTCAACGTCGTGTGGCACCTCGTCGATCGACACCGAGTCATCAGCCAGCGTCATGGCGTACGTCGTGAACCCCGACTCACGCAGCAGGTCCGGAGCGCCGTACCAGTCCTCGACGCGTGCGTACGGGAGCCAGAAGACCGAACCCATCGAGACCTTGATCGCTCGCCGATAGAGCGGATCCGCGCAGCGCGGCGACAGCAGGACGGCATCGAAACCGAGGGCCGCGACGCTGCGGAAGATCGCGCCGACGTTGGTGTGATCGGCGAGGTCCTCGACCACGACAATCCGACGAGCCTTGGCCAGCACCTCTTGTGGCGACGGGAGCTGTGGCCGTTCGAGGGAAGCGAGAGCGCCGCGATGCACGTGGAAGCCGGTCAGCCTCTCGATCGACGCGTCATCGACAACGAAGCAAGGAGCATCCGTCCGGACCAACACGTCGTCGAGGGACTCAAGCCACTTCGGCGACATCAGGAACGAGCGCGGCTGATGACCGGACTCGACGGCCCGACGTACGACCTTCTCCCCCTCGGCCAGGAAAAGACCCCGCTCGGACTCGAGCTGCAGTCGCAGCTGTACGTCACGCAGATCGACGTAGTCGCGAAGCCGCGGATCCTCGAGATCGTCCAGTCGTACGATCTTGGCCACCGGGCTAGCCTAACGATCATGAGCCTTGACCGACCCGTCACTCCCGATCCCTACCCACTTCTGCCGGCGGCTGCCTCGTTCACCGTCACCAGCTCGGACGTCACGGACGGCCAGCCGTTGAAGGACGACCAGGTCAACAAGTTCGGCGACACGTCCCCGCAGCTCAGCTGGAGCGGCGCGCCCGAGGGCACCAAGTCGTACGTCGTGACCTGTTTCGACCCTGATGCCCCCATCGTGTCGGGCTTCTGGCACTGGGTGGCCGTCGACATCCCGGCCGACGTCACCGAGCTCGCAGTGGGTGCCGGCGCCTCAGACGACTCGTTGCCCGGCAATGCGTTCCACGTACGCAACGACGGCGGCGGCAAGAACTACATGGGAGCGGCGCCGCCAGAGGGCGATCAGGTGCACCGCTACTACTTCGTCGTACACGCAGTCGGCGAAGAAACGCTGGGCGTTGACGGCGACGTCTCCCCCGCCGTCGTCGGTTTCAACCTCGCGTTCAAGACGCTGGGTCGCGCCATCGTTCACGGCACGTTCGCGCACTAGCTCAGCTGCGCGCGGCGTACGCGTTGGCTGTTGCGAGAATCGACCGCACGTAGTCGTCGGAGTGGTTGTAGGAGAAGATCGCCCGTGCCCAGCCCTCGCTGGTACGCAGATCGGCGCCCGACGCGCACAGATATCTCGCCGTCGTCCAGGCGGCGTCGTTGATGTCATTCGGGTCGGCAACGCCGTCCGCGTCGCCGTCCGCACCCCAGGTGTGCCAGGTCGAAGGGATGAACTGCATGGGCCCGACGGCGTGGTCCCACACGGGATCGCCGTGCCATCCGGTCGTCTCCGCGGTGGCATGGATCTTGGCGCTCCCGTTGGTGCCGTCGAGTGCCGGTCCGATGATCAGCGGCGACGTCAGCCCGCTCTCGAGAAGGCGCGCGCCGTTGTGCGAACCGTGACCGGACTCAACCCCGCCGATCGCGGCAATCGTGGTCCAGCCGAGATGACAACCGGGCTGCTCACGCTCCATGCGCAAGGTGGCGCTGCCGTACGCCTGCAGGGCGATCCCGGGGATGCCTGCGGCAACCGACGTCTTGGCAACCCATGAGAGGTCTGCCGAACCGGGTGCGCTCGTCGTCAGCGGTTGCGGCGCGACAGGGCCCTTGGAGGGAATGAACCCTACGGTCTCGACCGTGCGATCAGGGTCAGGACTGAGGTGTACGAGCGCCACCACGGCCAGGGCCATGAGCCCGAGCGCGATGGCGATCGCCACACCGGTGCGCCACACGTCAGCCGATCACTTCTTGGGCGGCGCGGGTGGAGCCTCCGGCGACCCTTCTGGTGCTGCTGCAGGCTTCGCCGCACCTGGCGTGGCACTCTCGGCTTCCTTGGCCGCGTCAAGTGCCTGCTGCACGGCTTCCGCAGTGGCGCCCTCCTCCGGGGCGTCGTCGATCACCGGGGCGTCGAAGTCGATGCGGGTCTTGCTGCCGCCTCCGTCAACCGGGATCTTGCCGACCGTGCCGCCGAGCGTCCCGAGTGCCTTGGTCAGCTCTGCCGGGATGATCCACGTCGTGGCGTTGTCGCCCTCGGCGATCTTGGGCAGCATCTGGAGGTACTGGTACGACAGCAGCTTCTGGTCGGGGTTGCCGTCGTGGATCGCCTGGAAGACGGTTTGGATGGCCTGGGCCTCACCCTGTGCGCGCAGGATCTGGGCCTGTCGGTCAGCCTGGGCGGTGAGGATCTGCGCCTGCCGGTCGCCCTCAGCCGTGAGGATCGCCGACTGCTTCTGGCCTTCGGCCATGAGGATGGCCGACTGACGATCACCCTCCGCGGTGAGGATCATGGCGCGCTTGTCACGCTCGGCGCGCATCTGCTTCTCCATGGCGTCGATGATCGTCGGCGGCGGGTCGATGCCCTTGAGCTCGACGCGGTTGACGCGAATGCCCCACTTGCCTGTGGCGCTGTCGAGCTCTCCACGAAGGCCGGCGTTGATCTGGTCGCGGCTCGTCAGTGCGTGCTCGAGGGTCATGCCACCCGTGATGTTGCGCAGGGTCGTCATGGTGAGCTGCTCGATGGCCTGGATGTAGTTGGCGATCTCGTACGTCGCAGCGACCGGATCGGTGACCTGGAAGTAGATCACCGTGTCGATCGAGACCACGAGGTTGTCCTCGGTGATCACGGGCTGCGGCGGGAACGACACGACCTGTTCGCGCAGGTCGATCATGTAGCGAACCTTGTCGACGAACGGCATCACGATGTTGAGGCCGGCTGGCAGCGTCGTACGGTACTTGCCGAATCGCTCGACGATGCCGGCGCGCGCCTGGGGAACGATCTTGACCGTCATCGAGACGACGGCGATCGCCAGGACGGCGAGCGCGACGAGGACGACTAGTGCTGCAGACATCAGGACTCCTTGGTGGTCACGACGGCTGTGGCGCCGTCGATCCGGGTGACGAGGACTTCGGTGCCAGTGTCGAACGACTCTGACTCGGACGCAGCGCGAGCGGACCAGATCTCGCCTGAAAGCTTGACGCGGCCGCCATGTTTGTCGACCGGCTCGGCGACGACAGCCGACTTGCCGACCAGCGACTCGTGACCGGTCATCAGCGTCGGGCCGGCGTGCAGCCGGGCAACGACTGGGGGTCGTACGAAGAACAAGCCCGCCATCGAGACCAGGGCGAACACGAGGATGGCGGCCCATACGGGCGCTCCGAGGCCGGCCGTGACGGCCGCTGCCAGTGCACCGATGGCGAACATCAGCAGCACGAGATCGAGGCTCATCATCTCGACCAGGGCCAGGACGACGGCAACTCCGATCCACGTGGCTGCAGCGTGGTCCCTGATCCAGTCGATCATGATGCTTCTCCTCTGCGATCCGCGCGGTGTCCGTATGCTGCCCGACGCGCACTGAACCGTCCACCGTCATTTTGGAGCTCGAGTCGTAAACCAAACGTATCCCCCAGTGCCTTAGCAGTGAGGGTGGTTGCGATTGGTCCCTGCGCCACGACCTTGCCGTCGCGCAACATCAGCACATGGGTGAAGCCGACCGGGATCTCCTCGACATGGTGCGAGACCATCACGAGCACGGGCGAGTCGTCCGCCAGGGACAGCACCTCGAGGCTGGCGATCAGGTCCTCGCGAGCACCGAGGTCGAGGCCCGCGGCGGGCTCGTCAAGCAGGATCAGCTCGGGATCGGTCATCAGCGCACGTGCGATCAGGACGCGTTTGCGCTCACCTTCGGAAAGCGTGCCGAATGTTCGCGTGCCGAGCTCGGAGATGCCCAGCTCGCCCATGATCTGGATCGCCCGGCGGATGTCGACCTCGTCGTACTTCTCGTTCCAGCGACCTGTGACCCCATGGGCGGCCGAGAGGACCGTGTTGCGTACGGACTCGGCGGGCGGGATCTGGTCGGCGACGGTTGTACTGGTGTGGCCGATGCGCGTCCGCAGCTCGAACACGTCGACCTTGCCCAGGCGGTGGCCGAGGACCTTGACCTTGCCCGATGTCGGGTGAAGGGAGGTGCCGACGATCTGCATCAGCGTCGTCTTGCCTGCGCCGTTGGGGCCGAGCACAACCCAGCGCTCGCCCTCGTTGACGGTCCAGCTGATCTTGTCGAGGAGTGTTTTGCCGGGGCGCGTGACAGTCACCTTCGAGAGCTCGAACGCAGCCCGCATGCACCCTCCTGGTCGCCATGGATCGCCGTGGAGTCAACCTATCGCTACGACCGCAGCGATGAGCGATAGCCTCGGGGGCGATGACCGAGCACGTGCCAGCGCTGCACCTCACTGATCCGACCGTTCTGGTCACCCTCACCGGTACCGACCAGAGCGGCGTCACCACGCGCCTGTTCGACGAGCTCGCACCGTTCGCCGTGGAGGTCATCGACATCGAGCAGCTCGTCGTACGCGGTCGGCTCATTCTGAGCGCTCTGCTGACCATCCCCGCCGATCGCGACGGGCTCGAGAGCACGGTGCGTGCGGTCGGTGAGTCCTTCAACCTCGACGTCTCGGTCGAGTACGGCACCGGCGACAACCGTCCCCGCCGCATTGGCCGGTCGCAGGTCGTCGTGCTCGGCGCACCGCTGCGTCCCGCGGCGATGGCGGCACTCGCCGCGCGCATCAAGGATGACGGCGGCAACATCGACCGGATCGTACGCATGGCGCGCTATCCGGTGACCGCGATCCGCATGGAGGTCTCGGGCGCCGATCCTGATCATCTGCAGGCCAATCTCGCAGCCGTGGCGTACGAGCAGGGCATTGACGTGGCGGTGCAGGAGAACGGCATCCTGCGGCACGCACAGCGCCTCGTCGTCATGGACGTCGACTCCACCCTGATCCAGGGCGAGGTGATCGAGATGATCGCCGCGCACGCCGGTTGCGAGGACCAGGTAGCCGCGATCACCGAGTCTGCGATGAACGGCGAGCTGGACTTCGCCGAGTCACTGAAGGCGCGCGTCAAGCTGCTCGCCGGCGTCGAGGAGAGTGCGCTCAGCGAGGTTTATGCCCAGCTCGTCTACGCGCCCGGTGCTCGCACCATGATCCGCACGCTCAAGCGGCTCGGCTATCGGTTCGCCCTCGTCAGCGGTGGTTTCACCCAGATCATCGAGCGCATCGCCGACGAGCTCGGTGTCGACTACTACGCCGCCAACGAGCTGGAGGTAGTCGACGGCAAGCTCACCGGACGGATCGTCGGGGATGTGGTCGATCGGGCCGGCAAGGCCGATGCACTGCGGCGATTTGCCGACGAAGCGCGGATTCCGGTACGCAACACGGTCGCGATCGGCGACGGCGCAAACGACCTCGACATGCTGGCGGCGTCAGGCCTTGGCATCGCGTTCAACGCCAAGCCACTCGTACGGGACCAGGCGCGCACGTCGGTCAACGTGCCGTATCTCGACGCAATCGTCTATCTCCTCGGCATCACCCGCGAGGAAGTCGAAGCCGCCGACGCTGCCGACTGATCTCGATACACCGCCTCGTACCGCCCCCTACTCGCTGCGCTCGTGGGGGTGCCCCCAGCCGGCACTCGATCACCGGTTGAGTATGGAGTCGAGCAGGCCCGGGAAACGCTCGTCGAGCTCCTCACGCCGGAGGCTGAGCAGCCGCCCGCGGCCGTCCGGAACGTTGCGCACTACGCCCGCCTCGCGGAGCACCTTCATCAGGTGTGACTTGGTCGACTTGGGCAACGACGGGTTGGTCGCACCGCACGCCGCCATGCTGAGCGGCCCGGCGGCGACCTCGCGCACGATCTCGAGCCGTGCGGGATCGCTGAGGGCGAAGAGAACGTCCGTCAGCTCGACGTCATTCATTGCAGGGTGTTCGAGGTCATACGAGGCCATGGTTCGATAATACTTGAACTGTGGTGAGAGTCGACGTACCTTGGCAAGGTTCCAACTTTTTGGAACCATGCCTGCTGAGGAACTCATGACCACCACACTCGAAACTCCCGTCTCCGTCCAGCGCGGGACAGTGCCGTTCTCCGTCGGACTGATCTCGGTGCTCGCGATGATGATCGGCGCCAGCGCGCCTTCGCCGTTCTATCCGGTCCTCCAACAGGAGCTGGGCTTCTCCTCGGCGACCATGACGGCGATCTTCGCGGTGTACGCGATCGCCCTGCTGGCGATGCTGCTGGTGGCTGGCTCGTTGTCCGACCACCTGGGTCGCCGGCCCGTGGTCTCAGCCGGATTCGTGCTGCTCGCCGCGAGCATGGTGGTGTTCTGGCACGCCGACTCGGTGTCGATGCTCATCACCGCGCGAGTCGTCCAGGGTGTGGCGAGCGCTCTGCTGTTGTCGGCCCTCTCTGCATTGGTCGTGGATCTGGAGCCGACCAATCGACCCGGCGCCGCTGCGACGTTCAACAGCGTCAGCCCGATGGCCGGTCTCGCACTCGGCGCACTTTTCGGGGGAGCCGTGCTCGACGCCGCCTCAGCTCCGCTGGTTGCGGTGTTCGGCACGCTGACGGGCGTCTACGTCGTGCTTGCTGCTGTCGTGTGGCTGCTGCCCGAGACATCGACCCGCCGTGAAGGGCTGCTGCAGTCGCTCAAGCCTCGTGTGGGCATCCCGCTTCCGGCCCGTTCGGCCTTTCTGCGCAGCACTCCTGCCCTCATCGCGGGCTGGGCGACCGGTGGGCTCTACCTCTCGCTTGGCGCGCCGATCGTCGCCCAGGAGCTGGGCGGAACCGATCACCTCGAGCAAGGCCTGGTTGTCACAGTTCTGACCGGTTTTGGCGCCCTCGCGTGCTACGTCGCCCGCGGCGCCTCGCCGCGTGCCATCACCATCTATGGCACCACGGCGTTGGCCGTCGGCACTGCCCTGACCCTGGGAGCCCTCGACGCCGGCTCGCTGTGGGGTTTCCTCGCAGCAGCGGTCATCGCCGGTACGGGATTCGGCGCCGGGTTCCTCGGCATCATGCGCTCGATCACGCCACTGGTCGGCGCGCACGAGCGCGGTGAGCTCTTCGCGGCGGTGTTCGTCGTGAGCTACCTGGCGTTCGGCATCCCCGTCGTCATTGCCGGGATCGCCGCACCCCACATCGGGCTGGCCACCACGACGTACCTGTATGGCGGCGTGGTCGTGCTGCTCTCGACCGCCGCAGCGCTGTTGCGCACGTATGGCTCGAAGGACTAGGCCCTACTCGTCGTCCTCGAGGCGGAAGCCGATCTTCATGGTCACCTGGTAGTGCGAGACCTCGGTGTCGGTGATCTGTCCGCGAATGTTGGTGACCTCGAACCAGTCGAGATGACGAAGGGTCTTGCCGGCGCGCTCGATCCCGTTGTCGACGGCCTCGCTGACGCCTTCGGTGGACGTGCCGACGATTTCACTGATGCGATAGGTGCGATTGCTCATGCTCACATCATGCACGCTCGCGGCGCGACGTACTCTGGAGGTGTGACACCCGACCCCGTCGAACCGCGCAAGCAGCAGGTCTATTCGATCACGACCGCTGCGACCTCACACAGCGATGACATCGGCGCACGTGAGAAGCGCTATGCGATCTCGATGGGCATCCGCACTGCGTGCTTCATCGGTGCCATCATCGCGGACGGCTGGTTGCGCTGGGTGCTGGTGGGTGCCGCGCTGTTGCTCCCCTACACATCGGTCATCTTGGCCAACGCTGGTGTGCGCAAGCGGGGCGATGGACCATCCGTGTTCGGTCCCGAGAAGGCCATCGAGGCGCCACGGCCCACACAGCTCGATGACTGAACGCCTCATCTGCTCGGCCAAGGGCTGCGGCAACGACGCGACGCAACAAATCGTGTGGAACAACCCCAAGATCCACACGCCCGACCGACGGAAGATCTGGCTGGCCTGCGACGAGCACGAGCAGTCCCTGCGGAGGTTCCTCGATGCGCGCGGCTTCTACAAGGAGACCGTCCCTCTTCAGCCATGACCCAGCGGCGATGAGATGAGGCGGCTCAACTACCGTCGTGGTGTGTTCCGCTTCCTGCTGAGCAGACGCTGGATCGGCTTCGCGATATTCGTGGTCCTCCTCGCGGCTCTCTGTGTCCGCCTCGGCTTCTGGCAGTTCGATCGACTCGATCACCGCCTCGCGCAGAACAAGGTCATCTCGGCTCACTTCAAGACTCCACCGGTCGAGCTCACCTCGGCACTCCCCCGGGGCGCGAAGGTCGACGACTCCACCGAGTGGACCCAGGTCACGGCGACAGGAATGTACGACGTCGAGCACCAGGTGACCGTCAAGTTCACGACCCGCGACGGCGCTCCCGGCGTCGATGTCGTCACTCCCCTCGTCCTGGCCGACGGTAGCGCCGTACTGGTCGACCGCGGATGGGTGACGACCAAGAACACCGTCGATCGTCCCCAGGTCGACGCTCCACCCACGGGCACCGTCACCGTGAGGGGATGGCTGCGCCAGAACAACGGCGCTGGCGGACAAGCCAGCCAGCCGCTTGACGGTCAGGTCCGGGCGATCTCCAGCGAGGGGTTTGCGAAGTCGGTTCCGTACGAGCTGAGCAACGGCTACCTCAACCTGCGGACGCAGGACCCGGCAGCCAGCAAGGCGCTGGCACTCGAGCCCAAGCCGGAGCTCGGACAGGGTCCGCACTTCTTCTACGGTCTCCAGTGGATCTTCTTCGCCCTGCTGGCGACCGTCGGCTACTTCTGGTTTGCGAGGGCCGAGGCAAAGGAACGACGCAATCCGACACGCATCGACGGCTTCGCTGAGAGCACTAAGCCAGACTGACGAGATCGGCGTAGTCGTCGGACCACAGGTCCTCGTCGCCGTCAGGCAGCAGCAGCACCCGATCGGGTTCCAGGGCCAGCACGGCACCCTCATCGTGCGAGACCAGCACGATGGCGCCCTCATACGTACGGATGGCGCGCAGCACCTCTTCACGCGATGCCGGGTCAAGGTTGTTGGTCGGCTCATCGAGGAGCAGCACGTTCGCGCTCGAGACGATGAGGCTGGCCAGTGCGAGGCGCGTCTTCTCGCCGCCCGACAGCACGGCTGCCGGCTTGGAGGTGTCATCGCCGCTGAACAGGAACGATCCCAGCACGCTGCGGGCCTCGGTGTCGGTCAGCTGTGGCGCGGCTGACTGCATGTTCTCCAACACCGTGCGCGAGGTGTCGAGCGTCTCGTGCTCCTGGGCGAAGTAGCCGATCTTGAGGCCGTGACCCGGAATGATGTCACCGGTGTCGGCCTTGAGAGTGCCCGCCAGCATACGAAGCAGCGTGGTCTTGCCTGCACCGTTCAAGCCCAGGATGACGACGCGGCTGCCCTTGTCGATTGCCAGGTCGACGTCGGTGAAGATCTCGAGCGAGCCGTACGACTTGGACAAGCCTTCGGCCATCAGCGGGGTCTTGCCACACGGAGCGGGCTTGGGGAACTTGATGTTGGCGACCTTGTCGCTGACACGCTCGGTCTCGAGCCCTGCGACGAGCTGCTCGGCACGACGCAGCATCTGCTGGGCTGTCGCGGCCTTGGATGCCTTGGCGCGGAACTTGTTGGCCTGACTGGTCAGCTCACCGGCCTTCTTGACCGCGATCGCACGCTCACGCTTGCGACGGTGCTCATCAGCCTCGCGCTGCTTGACGTACGACTTCCAACCCATGTTGTAGATGTCGATCGTGGCGCGGTTGGCGTCGAGGTAGAGAACCTTGTTGACGGTCTCCTCGATCAGCTCGACATCGTGGCTGATGATCACGATGCCGCCGCTGAAGTTCTTGAGGAATCCGCGCAGCCACACCACCGAGTCTGCGTCCAGGTGGTTGGTCGGCTCATCGAGCAGCAGCGTGTCGGCATCGGAGAACAGGATGCGCGCGAGCTCGATACGTCGACGCTGTCCGCCCGAGAGGGTCGACAGCGGCTGCTCGAGAACGCGATCCGGCAGACCCAGTGCGTGCGAGATCGTGGCTGCTTCTGACTCTGCTGCATAGCCGCCGCCGGCGCCGAACGCCGTGTCGGCGCGGGTGTAGGCCTTCATCGCCTTCTCGGCGATCTCCGGATCGGGCGAGCCCATGTCGATCTCGGCCTTGCGCATGGCGATCAACGCCGTGTCGAGTCCTCGTGCACCGAGGATGCGGTCGCGCGCGGTTGTCCCGAGGTCGCCGGACTTGGGGTCCTGAGGCAGGTAGCCGATCTTGCCCGTCGACGTGATCGATCCCTGCGCGGGGTCGCCGTCGCCCGAGAGCATGCGGGTCAGCGTGGTCTTGCCGGCGCCGTTGCGGCCGACGAGACCGATCTTGTCGCCCTTGTCGACGCGGAACGAGACGTCCGACATCAGGACACGCGCGCCGAAGCGCAGCTCCACATTGGAGACGGTGAGCATGGTGAGTCTTTCGGTTCAGGGTGTGCGAATGGGCGGCGTCATGCGCCGTCGTCATTCCCGCTGAATCGAGTTCACCCGTTCATTCTACGGGGCAAACGCACTGTCCCTGACCATTCAAGGGTGTGCCCCTCGACACGGCCACCTAGGGGGTCGCGAAGACCTTCTGGAGCAAAGCCGCCACGCGTGGTCCGGCCACCTCCGCGGCGAGACTTGTCAGATCTGCATCAATCGCAGACACTCCGAGGCCATCCAGCGTTCAGCAATAGTCCAGCAATGAGCGCGGCAAAGTCGCGCACGCGCTCTGAGGTCGTGTTCAGGCGCCCATCTTCCCTCATCGCTGAGTCAGACCGATTGCGTCGGCGAGTGGCCTCACGAGGTTTCGATCTTCCTGACGCGTACGGCGTGGCACGCTCAACCTGGTTTCGGCGCAATTCGCTGGAGCGAATTGACCTCACCCAATATTGAAGCCGAGGGCGCGGAGCATTTCGCGGCCGTCGTCGGTGATCTTGTCCGGGCCCCACGGCGGCATCCAGACCCATTCGATCCGGAAGTCGTTGACGAGACCGTCGAGGGCAGCGCGAGTCTGGTCCTCGATGACGTCAGTCAGCGGGCACGCCGCCGAAGTCAGCGTCATCGAGAGCACAGTGTTGGAGTGCTCGTCGACATCGGCGCCGTAGACGAGCCCGAGGTCGACGACGTTGATGCCGAGCTCAGGGTCGACGACGTCCTTCATCGCTTCCATGACGTCTTCAACAGTCGTCGTTCCGCCAGCAGGCTGGGGGGCGACGTCAGGCAGGTCGCTGTGATCGGTGGTCATGCGGGATCTCCCGTGGTTGAGGTGGAAACAAGTGCTTGTGAGACGGCGTCCTTCCAGGCCATCCAGGACAGCAGTGCGCACTTGACGCGCGCGGGGAACTGGGCGACACCGGCGAAGGCGATGCCGTCCTCGAGAACGTCTTCGTCAGGCTCGACCTTGCCCTTGCCCTGCATGAGCTCGGTGAACGAGTCAAGAACTGCCATGCCCTCGGTGACGGACTTGCCGATGATCAGCTCGTTGAGCACCGAGGCCGAAGCCTGGCTGATCGAGCATCCGACCGAGTCGTACGAGACGTCGGCGACGGTCTCGCCGTCCAGGTGGACGCGAAGGGTGATCTCATCGCCGCAGGTGGGGTTGACGTGGTGAACCTCGGCCTCGAAGGGCTCGCGGAGCCCCTTGCCATGCGGGTGCTTGTAGTGGTCCAGGATGATTTGCTGGTACAGAACGTCGACGTCCATGGTCACTCCCCGAAGTATTTCTTCGTGTGGTGCAACGCCGCGACGAGTGAATCAATTTCCTGCGTCGTCGTGTAGAGGTAGAACGACGCGCGGGTCGTCGACTGCACACCGAAGCGCTGGTGGGCCGGCTTCGCGCAGTGGTGACCCGCACGTACGGCGACGCCCGCCGAATCGAGCAGCTGCGAGACGTCATGCGGATGGATGTCGCCGAGCGTGAAGCTGATCGCTCCCCCGCGGTCGACGGCGGTCTTGGGTCCGACGACCTTGAGACCGTCGATCTCCTGCAGGGCGCCGAGTGCGTACGCGGTGATCTCCTGCTCGTGCGCGGCGACGTTGTGCATGCCGATCGCGGAGAGGTAGTCGACGGCGGCACCGAGGCCAACAGCCTGGGCGATCGGCGGCGTACCGGCTTCGAAGCGTGAGGGCGGTGGCGCGTACGTCGACTGCGCCATCGTGACCGTCTCGATCATCTCGCCACCACCGAGGAACGGCGGCAGCTCAGCGAGCAGGTCGTAGCGGCCCCAGAGGACCCCGATGCCGGTCGGGCCGACCATCTTGTGTCCCGTGAACGCCACGAAGTCGGCACCGAGCGCCGCAACGTCGACAGGAAGCTGCGGCACGGCTTGGGATGCGTCAACGACGACCAGCGCGCCGACCGCATGGGCCTTGGCGATGATCGCATCGAGGGGGTTGATCGTGCCGAGCATGTTGGAGACCCAGGTGACGGAGACGACCGAAGTCTGCTCGGTGATCAGCTGGTCGATGTCGTCGAGATCGAGGCGTCCCTCGTCCGTGACCCCGAACCACCGCAGCTGAGCACCCGTGCGCTGCGAGAGCTGCTGCCACGGCACGATGTTGGAGTGGTGCTCCATCTCGCTGATGACGATCTCGTGATCCTGGCCGATGCGACCTGAGTCGCCGAGCACCCGCGCCACCAGGTTGAGCGCCTCTGATGCGTTCTTGGTGAACACGACCTCGTCGCGGCTGGGCGCTCCGATGAACGCGGCAACCTTGTCGCGCCCCAGCTCAAATGCCGCGCTCGCCTCGGCGCCGAGCTGGTGCATTGCGCGAGCGACGTTGGCGTTGTGCAGCCGGTAGTGGTCGTCGATCGCCCGGATGACGCTCTCGGGCTTCTGCGAGGTGTTGGCACTGTCGAGGTACGCCAAGGGCAACCCGCCCGCGAGCGTGCGCTCGAGGATCGGGAAGTCCTTGCGGATGGTCTCGACGTCGTAGGTCATGCCTGTGCAGCGGCCTTCACGTACTTGTCGTAGCCGTTGGCCTCGAGCTGGTCGGCGAGCTCGCGCCCACCCTGCTCGGCAACCTTGCCGGCGACGAACACGTGGACGTAGTCGGGCTTGATGTACTGCAGGATGCGCGTGTAGTGCGTGATCAGCAGCACGCCACGGTCGCCC
Organism: uncultured Actinomycetota bacterium; assembly: GCA_963849475.1. Lineage (GTDB taxonomy): Bacteria > Actinomycetota > Actinomycetes > Propionibacteriales > Nocardioidaceae > Aeromicrobium. Next base: position 687,480 of record CAWKHC010000011.1, on the reverse strand, counting down.
TGCTGGCTGTAGCGGTTGACACCGTCGGAGACGACCCGCAGCGCGTCGATGTCGAGGCCGGAGTCGGTCTCGTCGAGCACGGCGAACTTCGGGTTGAGCAGCTCGAGCTGGGCGATCTCGTGGCGCTTCTTCTCGCCGCCGGAGAATCCCTCGTTGACGTTGCGCTGGGCGAAGTCCTTGTCGAGCGTGACCCGCTCGAGCGCCTCGTTGACGTCCTTGATCCACGTACGCAGCTTGGGCGCTTCGCCGTCGATCGCAGTCTTGGCCGTACGGAGGAAGTTGGCGACGGAGACGCCGGGAACCTCGACGGGGTACTGCATTGCGAGGAACAGTCCGGCACGAGCGCGCTCGTCGACCTTCATCGAGAGGATGTCGACGCCATCGAGCGTCACCGATCCGCTGGTCACGTTGTACTTGGGGTGACCTGCGATCGAGTAGGCCAGCGTCGACTTGCCCGAGCCGTTGGGGCCCATGATCGCGTGGACCTCTCCGGACTTGACGGTGAGATCGACGCCTTTGAGGATCTCCTTTTCGCCTTCCTCGGTCGTGACCGAGACGTGAAGGTCCTTGATCTCAAGCGTTGCCATGCGTGTTCAGCTCCTGTGCTGTGTTGGACAAGTGAGGTGTCAGATCGACCAGGACGTTGTCGCCCTCGATCTGTGTGGCGTAGGTGGGTACGGCCTCGGTGGCCGGGAGGTTGACGGGCTTGCCGGTACGAACGTCGAAGCGCGATCCGTGCAACCAGCACTCGATCTCGCAGCCTTCGACATCGCCCTCAGACAGCGGGATCGACGCGTGCGAGCACTCGTCGCGCAGTGCGTAGACGTCGTCGCCGTCGCGTACGAGGGCGACTTCCTGACCGTCGATCTCGACGGCGAGGACTCCCCCGTCCGGGACGTCGCCCAACGCTGCAGCCTGCACATAGGTCATCCGAGCCGTCCTACGTGCGCGGCCAGCTCCTCCTCGATCGAAGCGACGAGACGCTCCTGGAGGGCAGGCACGCCGATGCGGCGGATGATGTCGTTGAAGAAGCCGTGCACGACGAGTCGACGCGCATCCTCTTCCTCGATACCGCGGCTCTGCAGGTAGAACAGGTGCTCGTCGTCGAAGCGACCCGTCGTCGACGCGTGTCCCGCGCCTTCGATCTCGCCGGTCTCGATCTCGAGGTTGGGCACCGAGTCAGCCTTCGCGCCATCGGTCAGCACGAGGTTGTCGTTGCTCTCGTACGTCAGGATGCCTTCGGCTTCCTTGCGGATGAGCACATTGCCGATCCAGACCGTGTGAGCGTCCTGCCCCTGGAGCGCGCCCTTGTACTCGACGTTGCTCTTGGTCCTGGGTGCCGTGTGGTCGACGAACAGGCGGTGCTCGATGTGCTGGCCCTCGTCGGCGAAGTAGACACCGAGCATCTCGACGCTACCGCCGGTGCCGATGTAGTCGGCCGACGTGCTGGCGCGTACGACGTCGCCACCGAGTGACACGGCGATGTGGCGCAGCGACGCGTCACGGCCGACCCGGGCGTGCTGGGTGACGACGTGCACGCTGTCGTCGTTCCAGTCCTGGACCGTCACGAACGTCAGCTGGGCGCCGTCCTCGAGGACGACCTCGATGTTCTCGGCCCAGGTGGCCGAGCCGTCGTAGTCGACGACGACAACGGCCTTGGAGAACTGGCCAGCACGTACGAGGAGGTGTCCGGCCGCGGCCTTCTCCAGTCCCTCGCCGTGCAGGCGGATCGTGGTCGGCTCGGAAATCTCGGCGTTGGCCGGGATCGTGACCTCGAAGACGGACTTCGCGGCATCCCAGGCACGCGCAGACACGCGATCAACGGGCACGTAGCCCGAGACTCCGCGAGCCGAGTCGGCAGCAGGCACCGATACGGCGGTCACTCCATCGGCAGCGTCGACCTCGACCTTGAAGTCGTCACCGTCGAGCGACGCGTCCTGGTGCAGGCCACGGAGACGCTTGAGCGGAGTGAACCGCCAGATCTCCTCCATGCCCGTGGGCACGGCGTGGTCGGCGAGGTCGAACGACCCCTCCGGGTGAAGGTGGCTTTCGACTGGAGAGAGCTCCAGCGCCTCTGCCAAAGTTTGGGTGTCAGTACTCAACCGACAGCGCCTTCCATTTGAAGTTCGATGAGACGGTTCAGCTCAAGCGCGTACTCCATGGGGAGCTCGCGGGCGATGGGCTCGACGAAGCCACGGACGATCATCGCCATGGCCTCGTCCTCCTCCATGCCTCGTGACATGAAGTAGAAGAGCTGGTCATCGCTGAGCTTGGACACAGTGGCCTCGTGGCCGAGCGTCACGTCGTCCTCGCGGACGTCGACGTACGGGTAGGTGTCGCTGCGGCTGATCTGGTCGACCAGGAGCGCGTCGCACTTGACCGTGCTGGCCGAGCCCTCGGCGCCTTCGAGCACCTGCAGGAGACCGCGGTAGGAGGTGCGTCCACCACCACGGGCCACCGACTTGCTCAGGATCGAGCTCGACGTGTTGGGCGCAGCGTGCACCATCTTGGCGCCGGCATCCTGATGCTGACCCTCGCCGGCGAAGGCGATGGACAGCGTCTCGCCACGGGCGTGCTCGCCCATGAGGTAGACGGCGGGGTACTTCATCGTCACCTTGGAGCCGATGTTGCCGTCGACCCACTCCATCGTGGCGCCCTCTTCGCAGACGGCGCGCTTGGTGACGAGGTTGTAGACGTTGTTGGACCAGTTCTGGATCGTCGTGTAGCGGACGCGGGCGCCCTTTTTGACAACGATCTCGACGACAGCTGAGTGCAGGGAGTCGCTGGAGTAGATCGGCGCGGTGCAGCCTTCGACGTAGTGAACGTATGAGCCCTCGTCGGCGATGATCAGCGTGCGCTCGAACTGGCCCATGTTCTCGGTGTTGATGCGGAAGTAGGCCTGCAGCGGGATGTCGACGTGGACGCCCTTGGGCACGTAGATGAACGAGCCACCGGACCAGACCGCCGAGTTGAGCGCGGAGAACTTGTTGTCGCCGACCGGGATGATCGTCGCGAAGTACTCCTTGAACAGCTCGGGGTGCTCCTTGAGCGCCGTGTCGGTGTCGAGGAAGAGGACGCCCTGCTCCTCGAGGTCTTCACGGATCGAGTGGTAGACGACCTCGGACTCGTACTGGGCCGCGACGCCGGAGACCAGGCGCTGCTTCTCGGCCTCGGGGATGCCCAGTCGGTCGTACGTGTTCTTGATGTCGTCGGGCAGGTCGTCCCACGTCGCAGCGACCTTCTCGGTCGAGCGGACGAAGTACTTGATGTTGTCGAAGTCGATGCCGCTGAGGTCGGAGCCCCACGTCGGCATTGGCTTGCGACCGAAGAGCTTGAGGCCCTTGAGGCGGAGGTCGAGCATCCACTCGGGCTCGCTCTTGAGCGCCGAGATGTTGCGCACGACGGCCTCGCTCAGTCCTCGCTGGGAGGTGGCACCGACGTCGTTCTTGTCGGACCAGCCGAACTCGTATCGGCCGACGTCCTTGAGGCCTGGGTTGGCCTCTTCGATGGCGTTGGGGGTCTCTGACGTGGTCGTCATGAGGGCAACCTCTCTGCGTTTGGAGCTGTATGGGGCAAGTGGGTCGTGCAGACGCCGTCGCCGTGGGCGATCGTCGCAAGTCGTTGTACGTGGGTGCCGAGGAGACGCGCGAACATCTCGGTCTCGGCCTCGCACATCTGGGGGAACTCCTCGGCCACGTGGGCGACCGGGCAGTGGTTCTGGCACATCTGGATGCCGGCGGGCGTGCTGCCGACTGACGCGGCGTAGCCGTCGGCGCTGAGCGCCTCGGCGAGCACGTGTGCACGCTGGTCGGGCTGAGCGAGCGCGAGCAGCGGGCGGTAGCGGTCCTCGGCCTCGGTCAGGCGGTGACGAGCGAACGCCATGACAGCGTCGTCTCCCCCGGTCTCCTGGAGGTAGCGCAACGCTCCCGCGGCCAGCTGGTCGTACGCGTGCTTGAAGTGGTCGCGGCCCGAGTCGGTGATCACGTAGACCTTGGCCGGGCGGCCTCGTCCACGCTGACCCACGACACGCTGATCGCGCGTCATCAGGACTCCGTCTGCGAGCAGCTGGTCGAGGTGGCGACGAATCGCTGCCGGCGTCAGGTGCAGCTGCTGAGCAAGATCAGCAGCCGTCGACGGGCCGTGCTCGAGGATCGTGGTGGCCACGCGCTCACGGGTGGGAGCGTCGTCACTGTTCCCTTCAAGAACGTACGACGCCTCGTCCGACCCGGTGTATTTCACAAGACAAGTGTGCCTTTATTCACCAAGCCGTTTCAACGAAGGTGAGCCTTACCCAGTTCGGGCGGCTTTCTCCTCAGCCGTCTCGTCGCCGTGACCGGGCCACCAGGCGGCGTGTCCGATCAACGCCGTGAGCGCCGGCGTGAAGAACATCGCCATCACGAATGCCGACACGAAGATGCCGAACGAGATCGCAAACCCCATCGAGACGAGCAACGAGTTGCCGCCCAGCATCAGAGAGGCGAATGTGCCAGCGAGGATCAGGCCTGCAGCGGCAACGGTCGGCCCTGCGTGGCGCACGGCTTGCGACGCTGCTTCGCGCGCACCCTTGCCCTGCCGGGATTCTTCACGCAATCGGGCGATCATCAAGATGTTGTAGTCGGTGCCGAGAGCGACCACGAACAGGTAGATGTAGATCGGCAGCATGAAGATCAAGCCGTCCTTGCCCTGCACGTGCTGGAAGAGCAGCACGGCCGCTCCCAGCGTCGCGCCAAACCCGAGACCGACCGACGCCATGAGGTACCACGGGGCCACGAGGCTGCGCAGCAGCAGCCCGAGGATCACCATGATGATCACCGCGGCGACCGGGAAGACCACGGAGTAGTCACGATTCATCGCACGCTGGAGGTCGACGAACACAGACGTCGTTCCGCCGACGAGTGCCTCGGTGCCCTCCGGTGCAGCATCGTGTGCTGTCGTACGGATCGGACCCTTGATGTTGGCCATCGCCTTGTCCGACGTCGGATCGGTGTCGAGAACTGCGGTGTAGACCGCCGTCGACTTGTCCTCCGACAGGGTTGCGGGCGCCACCTGGGCGATGCCCTTGGCCTTGGCCAGGTTCGTGCCGAACGTCGCGACTACCGCCTCGCCAAGAGGGGATCCGTCCTTGCTCTGCAGGAACACAGCCGTCGGGTCGGTCGCGCCCGGTGGCAGTCCCTTTTGGAGAGTCTCGAGAGCTACCGCGGACTCAGCCGTGCTCGACGAACCTGTGTCACCCAGATCGAAGGTTGGCTTGAAGCCGAGCGCAAACACAGCCAGTACGGCAAGCACAAGACCTGACACGATCGCGTAACGCGCCGGATGACGGCCCAGCGACTCGCCCACTGCCGCGAACCGAGCGCCCTTGGGGTCGACCTTCCACGCCTTCGACGGCCAGAACACCTTGGTGCCGAGGAGCGAGACGATTGCCGGGACGAGAGTCAGCGACGCCAGGACCGTGACGGCAACTGCGATGGCCAGCGCCGGACCGATCGAACGGAAGATGCTGAGCGTCGACAGGATCAGCGCCATGAACGCCACGATGACGGCGCCACCAGCAGATGTGATGGCCTCACCGGCACGCTCGACAGCGATCTCGACGGCCGCCTTGCTGTCCTCACCCTTGCGGAGGTACTCGCGGTAGCGGAACAGGAAGAACAAGATGTAGTCGGTGCCGATGCCGTAGAGCACGACCAGCAGGATCACTTCGATGGAGCTGTCCGCCTTGAGGTTGAAGGCTTCGTTCGCCATCGCGATGAGACCTGTGGCGACCTGCGAGACCACCGCCACGACGACGATCGGCAAGAACGCGATGATCGGGCTGCGGAAGATCAGGAGAAGCAGCCCGAGGATCAGCAGGATCGTGGCGATGCCGACGATGAGGAGCGCATCTTCTGAGGATTCCTGCTGGTCGAGGCTCTGAGGCACAGATCCCGTGGTGCCAGCCTTCAGATCGGTGCCCTTGACCAACGGCTTGAGGTTGGCGCGGAGCTCCTTGGCGCTGTCGAGGATCTTGGTGCCGAATGGATCAGCGTCCTTGCCGAGACTGACGATAGCGGTCTGGACGAGCTTGTTCTCCGAAGGCGGCGAAGCAACGATCTGACCGAACTGGGGGATGTTCTTGCCGTTGAGCGTTTGGGCGATCTTCGTCACGGTGGCGGAGTCCTCGGCAGTCAACGGCTCGCCGTCCTTGCGGTCGAAGACGATGATCGCGCCGATGTCCGTACGGTCCGGGAACGCCGTGGTCTGCAGGTCGAAGGCCTTGATCGACTCGTAGTGACCGGGCAGGAACTCCGCCTCGTCAGTAGTCGAGGTGAGCTTGGGAGCTGTCATCACGACCACGACCGCGATCACGATCCACGCAAGGATGACCTTCCAGGGATTGTTGGCGACGAACCGACCGAGGGCTTTGAACATGGGTCCAAACTATCCAGCCTCACCTCGGCGTGACCAGCGGGTCTGAGTCCCCGTCGGACGCCACATCTAGAGTGACTTCATGGCTTCCGATGCGGTGGAGATCGACGCGGGTGGGCGCGCGGTTCGGGTGTCCAGCCCGACGCGGGTGATCTACGGGGCAACCGATTTCTCGGCAGAGGTCACCAAGCTCATGGTCGCCGAATACTACGTCGCCGTCGCCGACGGACTGATGAGAGCACTCCACGACCGTCCGGTCGCACTCGAGCGCTGGCCCAAAGGCGTCCGCGAAGGCATGGTCATGTCGACCCGAGCCGACAGCCACGGCGATGCGTTCTACCAGAAGCGGATGATGCGGGGAGCTCCTGACTACGTCGAGAGCACGCGCATCCTGTTCCCGTCGGGGAGAGTCGCCGACGAGATCTGCATGACGGAGATTGCCGTCGCTGCATGGGCGGCACACATGGGTGCGATCACGTTCCACCCGTGGCCCACCCGCCGTACGGACAACGACCGCCCCGATGAGCTCCGCATCGACCTCGATCCGTTCGGGTCAGCGACGTTCGCTGACGCCGTGCGAGTCGCCGCCGTCGCACGTGAGCTCTTCGCCGAGGCGGGCATTGCCGCGTTCGCCAAGACCAGCGGCAAGCGCGGCATCCATGTGTACGCCCGCATCGCACCCAGCTGGACGTTCACCGAAGTACGCCACGCTGCGATCGCCTTCGCTCGGCAGCTGGAGAGGCGCACCGACGGTGTCACCACCAACTGGTGGAAGGAAGAACGCGGCGACAACGTGTTCGTCGACTTCAACCAGAACTGCCGCGATCGTACGATCGCGTCGGCCTACAGTCTGCGACCCACTCCCGGTGCCACCGTGTCCATGCCGGTGAGCTGGGACGAGCTGGCTGGGCTCACCGACCCGCGCGACTTCACGCTGCACACAGTCCCCGCGAAGCTGGCGGCAGACGGTGATGCCTGGACCGCGATCGATGACGTCGAGCACTCGCTCGACACCCTCCTCGACTGGTGGCAAGCCGATCCGACCGAGATGCCCTATCCCCCGGAGTACCCGAAGATGCCGGGCGAGCCCAAGCGTGTGCAGCCCAGCAAGGACACCCGCAACAAGAAGTAGCCGTCGACGTCGGGACGACATTCACAATTCACTGAAATACCGGTGCCGCTCGGCGATACAGTTCCACGCGGGAGGCAACCGAGAGGCTGAACGACATGCGCGGATCCACGAAGGCCTTGCCCGAGCGCGCCGACAGGCGATGGCGAGTCAGTCCCTCAGCCAAGATTGCGGTCGGAGTCTCGGTGGTGGCGCTGCTTGCTGGCGGTGTGACCGCCTCCATGGCCACGTCCAACACGACTGACGTGGCGATCACGCCACTCACTCCGGCCCGAGCCGTCACGAGTGGCGCTTCGGTCGGAGTCGGCAAGGTCTACTCCTTCGTCGCAAGTGGCGGGTCGACGACTGTGCCCTCCAACGCGATGGCCGTACAGCTGGCGATCACCGTCAAGGGCAAGGGCGGCGGCACCGTCAAGTTCGGCCCCCTGGGCGATCCCGATCATGCGTCCACCGAGCAGGTCAGCTGGCCGGCTGGCGGCACCGGCGCCGGCACGGTCCGCGTCAATGTGGGGCAGGGCAACAAAGTGTCCGTGACCCACACGAGCTCGGCCACAGCAGTCGTGGGCGTCAAGATCACCGGCTATTCCACGCAGATCACCGCAGCCAGCATCGCCAGCGCCGGTGGCCTACCCGGACAGGTGCTCTCCATCGACTCCGCCAACAAGGTGAAGTGGGCCGCCCCCAGCATCGAAGCCAGCCAGATCAGCGAGTCAGGCGGCGTGGATGGTTCGGTTCTCACTCAGCTTCAGGGCGGCGGCGTTGGTTGGGTCAAGCCTGCCCAGAAGTCGACCCTCAAGTCAGCGATCAAGATGACCGGCAGCGGAGCCGGCGTCGCCTCGCTCGTGCCGGGCAGCGACGCGGCAGCGGTCACCAACAGCACGGTCGGCAGCTACACGGTCTACTTCGGTCAAGATCTCACAGGTTGTGTGGCGACCGGCAGTCCCGGCGGCCTTGCGCCTTCTGCGGGCAATGGCAAGGTCCTTGCCGTCCTCTACATGACCGTGTTCCCCCAAGGCGTCGTCGTGACCGTCAACGTGCCCAGCGCCACCGGCACACCCGAACCGGCAAACACGTCCTTCATGCTCGTCCTCAACTGCTGATCGCTGGGTGGACGTTCCACCGGGTGCGACAACTCGCGCCTGTGGCAACGTGGGTCACCGACAGCGAGGAGCACTTCATGGCGAAATTCGTGACGATCGGCTACGGAGACGAAGCAGGCTACGAACGTACGGATCAGGCCGTGCTCGATGCGGCGCACGCCCACGACGGTGAGCTTCAGCGGGCTGGCGTGAAGATGGGGATCGCCGGCTCGCCCGTCCAGGTGCGCAACCATGACGCCCGGGGCGTATCCACACAGGACGGAGCATTCCTGATGTCGGCGCTGCCGCTGGCCGGGTTCTCGGTCATTGAGGCGGACACGCTCGAGGACGCCATCGAGATGGTGTCGAAGTCCCCCTGCGCCGTCGGCCAGGGCGTCGTCGAGGTGTGGCCCTTGCAGGACACGCCCTAGAGGGCACGTCCAGGAGTTCGCGCGGACCAGAGTGCCGCCGCACCGGCGAGTGAGCCGACGACCGCGCAGAACGTCCACAGCAGGGTTGATGAGACGGAGTACAGCGCAGTGCCGACCGGGCCGGCCAGCATCGTGCCCGACGTGGCGGCCGCCATGTAGAGACCTTGGTACTGCCCCACGAGATGGTCGGGAGCCGCATCGAGCACGTGTGCGGTCGCGGTGGTCTTGTATAGGATCTCCCCCGCCGTGATCACCACCATGGCGGCGATCGCGGTGGTCGCGCTCACCGGCAGACCGAACAACAGAAAACCCACGCCGATGAGCACATAACCCAACGCGATGATCGGCTCCGAGCGGAAGTTCTTGAGACGTAGCGCTGCCGGGATCTCGAAGATCAGGATCAACCCGGAGCCGATCGCGATGAGTGCCGCGTAGAGGCCGATCGGCTGTCCGCCATCGGTGAGCCTCAGCGGCACTGTCGTGTAGAGCTGGCGATAGACGAGATCGGCGAGCACCACCCCGGGCAGCAGGATCTTGAGGCTCCGATCCGCCCTGAGTGCTCCCAGCAGGCCAACCTTGGGGCTGTCGACATCCGGCCGGATCGGATCACCCCGTGGCAACACGGGAGCCAGGACCAGGCGGACGAGCAACAGGCTCAGACCGTCGATGACGAACAAGGTGGTCCACGAGTGCGCCACCAGGAGCGCACCCAGCGGCGGGCCCAGCACGAAGCCCGCGTTCGAGGCAGCGCGGCCGATCGCGACAGACGTACGGCGATCACCCTTGGGCACGGCGAGGGCCGTCAGTGCTCCGGCTGAGACGCTACCTGTGGCGCTGACGTAGAGCGCCACGGGCAGGGAGATGGGCAGCAGCCAGTCTGGTTGCCAAGGCACAGACGCGATGGCGAGTCCGGCGAACGTCGCGCAGGCCAGCATGGTGCGCTCGTGGCCGAATCGATCACCCCAACGCCCGCCAGTCAGGTTGCCCATCAGCGCTCCGGCTCCGAACGCACCGGCGACCAGCCCAGCGTGGGTGATCGAGAAGTCCCGCGGCCCAACCAGGTACAACGTCAGGAACAGGAACACGAAGCTCGTCAGCGACGTGACGAAGCGACCGAACGCAAGAAACCAGACCACGCGAGGGACGTTGCGCAGACCCGCCTCGCTCACGACAGGATCGAGGCGAGGTCGTACTTGGCGACCTCTTCGAGCTGTTCGTACGTGCACGACTTCGGCTCACGGTCCGGCCGCCAACGCTTGAACTGCGCCGTGTGACGGAACCTCGAACCCTCCATGTGCTCGTAGCCGACCTCGGCGACCCGCGTCGGATCGAGCGTGACGAATGAGAGGTCCTTGGTGCCGCTCCACCGGCTCTGTCCGCCGGGCAAGCGCGAGCTGGCCTGGGCATCGGCGTCCTGCCACCTGCCCCACGGATGATCGGCGGTGTCGACGATCAGTGGTGCAAGCTCGTCGATCAGCTCAGCACGGCGTGCCGCGGTGAATGACGCGGCCACCCCGACGTGCTGCAGATCGCCGTTGTCGGCATACAAGCCAAGGAGCATCGATCCGAGCAGGGGCAGTTCTGCGGTCGAGCTCTTGTGGAGCCGGTAGCCCGCAACGACGACGTCTGCCGTCCGCGAGTGCTTGATCTTGAGCATCGTGCGGCCGTTCGGCGCATACGGCTTGACCAGCGCCTTGGCCACGATCCCGTCGAGTCCAGCTCCTTCGAACGTGCCAAACCACTTCTCGGCCTCGTCAGCGTCCGTGGTCGTCCGCGTCACGTGGATCGGGCCCTTGGCGTTGGCCAGGGCCTTCTCCAGCCGCCCACGACGCACGGAGAACGGCTCGTCCATCAGCGACTCATCGTCCAGGGCAAGCAGGTCGAAGGCCACGAACGACGCAGGCGTCTCTTTGGCGAGCATCTGCACGCGGGAGTCCGCCGGGTGGATGCGCTGTGACAGCGCATCGAACTCCAGTCGACCGTCAATCGCCAGGAAGATCTCGCCGTCGAGCACGATGCGGTCAGGCAGCTCTGACCTCACGGCGTCGACAACTTCGGGAAAGTAGCGCGTCAATTCCTTCGTCGAGCGGCTGGCCAGCACGACCTCGTCGCCGTCGCGGAACACGATGCAGCGAAAGCCGTCCCACTTGGGCTCGTACGAAAGCCCGCCGTCGACCGAGTCCTGCGTGGGCACGCCCTTGACCGACTTGGCGAGCATCGGCTGGACGGGCGGCATCACGGGTAGGTCCATGCCAACACCTTAGATCGCTCACACCTACACTGTCGGGGTGACTCAGCCCGCCGTCGAGGTCGTCGACCTCGTCATGAAATACGGCGCCGTCACCGCTGTCGACGGGCTCAACCTCACAGTCGATCCCGGCACCGTCACCGCGATCCTCGGACCAAACGGCGCCGGCAAGACGACCACGATCGAGACCTGCGAAGGGTTCCGCCGACCTCAGAGCGGGTCAGTGCGCGTGCTCGGCCTCGATCCCGTCGCCGATGCTCACCAGCTCCGGCCCCGGGTCGGCGTCATGCTGCAGTCCGGCGGCGCGTGGTCCGGCTCCCGCGCGTACGAGATGTTGCGCCACATTGCCTCGCTCCACGCTCACCCGCTCGACGTCGGACTTCTGATCGAACGTCTTGGCATGCAGTCGTACGGGCGCACTCCCTATCGCCGGCTCTCCGGCGGTCAGCAGCAACGACTCAGCCTTGCCATGGCGATCGTGGGTCGTCCCGAGCTCGTGTTCCTCGACGAGCCCACCGCCGGCCTCGACCCGCAAGCACGCCGTTCGACGTGGGAGCTGATCAGCGAGCTGCGCTCCAGCGGCGTCACGGTCGTCCTGACGACGCACTTCATGGACGAGGCCGAGACGCTGGCCGACGTCGTCCACATCGTCGACGAGGGCCAGGTCATAGCCTCGGACACGCCGCACGGGCTGGCCGCATCGGGAGCGCAGAACACCGTCCGATTCACCGCTCGCGCCGGCATCGACGTCGAGAGCCTCATGCTGGCGCTTCCCGACGACGCCAAGGTCGACGAGGTGACGCCCGGCTCGTACGTGATTGCCGGCCACGTCGACCCGGCGCTGCTGGCAACGTTCACCGCGTGGTGTGCGAGCCAGGGTGTGCTCACCGAGTCGGTGCTCGTCGAGCGCCAGACCCTCGAGGACCGGTTCCTCGAGCTGACCGGGAAGGCACTGCGATGATCACCAGACAAAATCGCTCGCGCCGTTCCTACGTATCGAAGCCCGCGTCGAGAATGCACTCGCGCTCTAGCGGGGACCCCGAATGACCGCCCTGGACCTCTCCCCCCGTCCCGGGGCAGCACCCCGCTCGGCCATGCTGCGCTCGCAGATCTCGATGGAGCTCCGCCTGCTGTCGCGCAACGGCGAGCAGCTCCTGCTGACGCTCATCATTCCCCTCGTCCTGCTTGTTCTCGGGGCTCGCGCGGACAAGGTCGTCGACCTGGGTCCGGGTCGACCGATCGACATCATCACGCCCGGCATCCTTGCGCTCGCCGTGCTCTCGACGTCGTTCACATCACTGGCGATCGCAACAGGCTTCGAACGTCGCTACGGAGTCATCAAGCGTCTCGGCGCATCACCGCTCCCCCGCTGGGGGCTGCTCGTCGGCAAGATCGGTGCGGTGGCGATCGTCGAGATCGTGCAGCTCGCGATCCTGTCCGGCGTCGGCCTGCTGCTCGGCTGGGAGCCGCACGGCGGGCTCGTCGTCGTACTGCAGGCGCTGGTGCTCGTCGTGCTCGGTACGGCGGCATTCGGCTCGCTCGGACTCCTCATCGCCGGCGTCATGCGTGCCGAGGCCACACTCGCCGTCGCCAACCTCGTGTACGTGCTCCTGCTGGTCGGCGGCGGACTGATCGTGCCGCTGAGCCGCTATCCCGAAGCCGCGAGCCACGCCCTGCAGGTCCTGCCCTCCGGCGCCCTCGGGCAGGGACTGCGCGACACGTTCGCCGGCCATGGGCCCGGGTCGTTCTCTGTCGTCGTGCTGATCATGTGGGCTGTCTGCTGCGGTCTCGGAGTGTCGAGGACGTTCAAGTGGGAGTGACCGTATGAGTCTTCTGGCAGGCATCCGCAACCCCGATCGTGCGTCCGTCGAGCGTTGGGCCCTGGCCGCACTGGCCGCCAACATCCTGATCGTCCTCACTGGCGGCCTCGTCCGCCTCACCGGATCAGGACTCGGCTGCCCCACCTGGCCCAGGTGCACCGACGAGTCATTCGTCCCACATCGCGAGCTCGGCACGCATGGCGTGATCGAATTCGGCAACCGGATGCTCACGTACGTGCTCGTGTTCGTCGTCATCTCCACGTTCATTGCGGTTTGGCGCTGGGCCTCCACCGACCGCACGATGCGGCGCCTCGCCCTGGTCATCGCCCTCGGCGTGCCGTTCCAGGCCGTGATCGGCGGCATCAGCGTGCTGACCGACCTCAACCCCTGGATCGTGTCACTGCACCTGATCCTGTCCATGGGCCTCGTCGCCACGTCGACGGTCCTCCTGGTTCGCGTACGAGGCGGTGAGGCGTCTGCGTCGCACCGAGCGCCATACGTCATCGCCACGTACGTCGTGATGTGGATCGTCGTCTACCTCGGCACGATCGTCACCGGGAGCGGGCCGCACGCGGGCGATGACGAGGCACCCCGCAACGGCCTCGACCCGCAGGTCATGAGCCATGTCCACGCCGCATCGGTGTACGTGCTCGTCGCGCTGACGCTCGCGTTGTGTCTGGTCCTGCGTGGCGACGCTCGGCGGCTCGCGTGGATTCTGCTGGGCGTCGAGCTCGCCCAGGGCACGATCGGGTTCGTCCAATACTTCACCGACCTGCCGATCGCCCTGGTCGCAGCACACCTGGTCGGTGCGGGCTTGCTGGTCGTTGCCGGTACGCGTTTGCTGCTGACCGTGGTCACACCCGCTACTGCGCCGGCTCTTCCTCCTGCAGCGGCTTCGGATCCAGTTGCCCCTCGTCCTCCACCGCGGGCAAGCCACTGATCGGCGTCAGGTCGTAGCCGGTCGTGTAACGCTGCTTCGGGTCGAGCTCGAGGATGAGCTTGACGAGGGCACCCTGGATGTCGACCAGCCGAGTGACGTCACCCTCGGCGACCTTCGCGAGACCTGCGTCGACCGGGTTGAACCATTTACGAAACTCAGGGTCATCCTGGTAGCGCGTCGAGAACGCGGCATATCCGAGAACGTGCGGAATGCGTAGCCCGCTGTCGGGCACGATCTCCCAGAAGAACATCAGCTCGCCGACTGCCCGCTGCTCGGCGCTGAAGAACGAGAAGCCCTCACTGTCATCGCCGCGACGCATGATCCTGGTGACACCGTCGAGGAGGTTCTGCACTGTGTCGTCGCGCCCGCCCTTGCCGCTCGAGTCCAAGCACCGACTGGCGACGCGCCTCCACCCATCCGAAGTAGTGCGCAAAGAGGAACGCCGTACTGCGTGCCGGGTAGTCGCCGTGGCCCTCATACCTCTTGGTCAAGGTCACCCAGTCGCTTTCGACAATGTTGTAGATGCGCGATTGCAGCTCGGCCGCGGCCTGCGCCATGGGCTCATAGACGCGCTGGGCGGCCTCGAGTGCGGACTCCTGCTTCTCGCGCCTGTTCTCCTCCTCGCGCAGCTTGGCGCTGATGCGCTGCTGACGCACCGACATGTAGCCCGAGAGCACCACGCTGAAGACGCTGAAAAGCAGCGGTAGGACAGAGAGCATGAACTTCGACATGCCCGCATCCTAGGGCTGCAGAGCGGTGTGGGGTAAGGACTCGTATGTCAGGGTTCGTCGGGTCGGGGCTCATCGATTGCTGGTGGGGCTGTGACCCACCTTTGCGCGTCGATCGCGTAGACCCAGCGCTGCCGCGGCCATTCGGTCAGCGACCAGAGCTGCCCGCGCTGGGGCCAGTAGGTGATGTCTTCTGGGCCGGTCGGGAGCACACCAGCGTGCCTGACGTAGTCGCCGGGCTTGCCAACCCACAGATCCCCGGGCTTCCCCCTGCCGTTGCTGGCGGTGATCACCCAGGTGCCCTTGACCAGAGTCGCGCCCTGCATGCGTTCGATCTGGCGGTCGTACAGCTCAGCAGGAACGGCCCAGCCACGGTCGTTGCGGTACAGCAGCTCTGTCTTGCGATCGAGCGGATAGCGCATCAATCGGTGGCTGCCGCCCTTGCGGCCGTACTCACCAGCCACGAGATGGTCCTCATCGCCAGATCGGTCGAGCGACATGAACGAGTAGAACATCTCGCCCACTTCGGCGTCGTGGCCCGCGTCGTACGAGGTGAACTGCGGCAGCACGTAGCGGTAGGTCTTGGTACGGAAGCGGTTGCGGACCCGCACGAGATCATCGAGGCGAAAGACCCGGATGCCGTGTTGTCCCCCGGCGACGTAGAGGTACTTGCCGTACCAGACGATCCCACCCGCGTGGACCCTGATCGTGGTGAGCCAGTTGACGCCCCACCTGCGTTTGGGGTTGACGAGCAGCACGTGCCGATAGGGCGCCGAGTCGGGATCGGTGCAGTCCATCACCGAGATGCGCGAGCCGAAGATGAAGCCCCAGATGTGATTGGCGTACCAGCTCACGAGGACGATGTGTCGCCCCCGGAGCGTGCCCGCCGACGGATCATGGCCGTACGCATCCGATGACGTGGTGATGCCTTGCGGCAGCCAGCGCCGCGTACGACTGTCTCCGCGCTGCCAGGCGTAACCGCCGACCGCAGCTTCGCCCGGAACGTCGTCCCAGGTCGCTACGCGGTTGGTGTCAGCCAACAGTCCCTCGAGACCGACGCGGGCGTAACGACCGAAGAATCGCTCCGGCAGGTTGGTGTGGCGCGACGCTTCGATCAGTCGGTACGAACCTGTGCCCATGCCTGGCATCAAGCTCTCCTGATCACGAGGAACAGCACTGCGAGACCGATCGCGACCACTGTCCAGATCATGCCGATGAGAACACACACGCTGGCCGCAGCACCGAGCTCTGCGCCCCGATCCTTCAGCTCACTTCCGATCAGGACCATCAGGACTCCGGCACCGCCGAAGAACCAGGCCACACCCTTGCTGGCGCCACTCATGGGCGTACGTCTCCGGGCAGAAGCATGGTCCGACAGCCTTCGCTGTCCGCGTCGCCGTCGACCATGACGAAGTCACGGCCTTCGTACGCGGTGATCGCGGCCGAGTTGCCGTCAATGACGCGCAGGCTCAACGGGCTCTCACCGCTCCATTCGATGACCGAGTCGATCAACATGGCCCCGATCCCCTGTCGTCGCGCCTCGGGTGCCACCCACATGGAGATCAGCTGGTTGGTCCCAGTCGAGCCGGTCATGCCGGCGACCATACCGACTGGCACCGCCTCGTCGTAGGCAATGAAGCAGACGCCCTCCGCGAGTCGTGATCGCCAGCGATCCTCGGTGTCGTTGGGCCCGGTCCAGGCCGTCGTCGACGATGAGAACGCTGACGGGTCTTCGTTCAGTGACCTCTGCCTGAGGAGCCGCCAGTCACGCCAGCCGTCGGGCCCCACTCGGCGGACCGACGCTGTCATCGCTGGGAAGCGGTCTTCACTTCAGACTGCGTTCACTTGAGGAAGGGATCGACCGCGGCCGCGACGAACAGCAGCGCGAGGTAGGCGTTGGAGTAGTGGAACAGGCGCATCGGCTTGATGATCGACAGGTCCTCGGTGTCGCGCGCTCGTGAGCGGAGGTCGTACGCCTCGATCAGGAACACGATGCCCAGGGTGATGGCCATCGCCGGGTAGAACCAGCCGGTGTAGGGCCACAGCAACAGGGACGTGGCGACCATGACCCACGAGTAGATGACGATCTGCCTTGAGACCTCGTCCGAGCTGGCGACCGAAGGAAGCATCGGCACGCTGGCAGCGGAGTAGTCCTCGCGATAGCGCATCGCCAGCGCCCAGAAGTGCGGCGGCGTCCAGAAGAACACCACCATGAAGAGCACGACCGGTGCCCAGGCCAGCTCGTTGGTGACGGCCGTCCAGCCGATCAGCGCCGGGAAGCAACCTGCTGCCCCGCCCCAGACGATGTTCTGGGTGGTGCGGCGCTTGAGGATCATCGTGTAGCCGATGACGTAGAAGACGTTGGCGGCGAGCGCGAGCATCGCCGAGAGCGGGTTGACCAGCGTCCACAGCCACACCGTCGAGACGACGCCCAGCACCAGACCGAAGTACAACGCACCACGCGTCGAGACCTGGTGGCGCGGCAGTGGCCGTCGAGCCGTACGCCGCATCAGCTGATCGATGTCGGCGTCGACGACGCAGTTGAGCGCATTGGCGCTGCCGGCCGACAGCGTCCCTCCGACAACTGTCGCCACGACGAGCCACAGCGGGGGCACGGCCTGTGCCGCGAGGAACATCACCGGCACTGTCGTCAACAGCAGCAGCTCGATGATGCGCGGCTTGGTCAGCGCAACGTACGAGAGCACGATGTCGCGACGGGAAGCCGGCAGCGCGGTGGGTTGGTCAACGCCACCTGTCGGCGTCGCATGCACGGCAGTCACGAGTCAAGTCTAGTGCCACCCGATCGGCGACGTACCGACGGTTGGGACATGTCATTTCCGGTCTCATGGACCCCACGCGCTAGAGCGCCCTCTGGGCTACGCGAGTAGTGTCGTCATCGACGGTTTGGCACCGTTGACCGACGCCCTCGATCGACTATTCAGGAGCCTGCGCTGTGACGACAGCCCCCACCCCTCTCGACTGGACTGACCTCGACAAGAAGGCCGTCGACACGGCGCGACTTCTGGCCGCCGACGCCGTTCAAAAGGTCGGCAACGGCCACCCCGGTACGGCAATGAGTCTCGCCCCGGCTGCCTACCTGCTCTACCAAAAGGTGATGCGCCACGACCCCAGCGATCCCCATTGGGCCGGCCGCGACCGGTTCGTCCTGTCGTGCGGACACTCGAGCCTCACGCAGTACGTCCAGCTCTACCTCGCGGGCTACCCGATGACGCTCGACGATCTCAAGAGCCTGCGCACCTGGGGCAGCCAGACTCCCGGCCACCCCGAGTACAACCACACCCCCGGTGTCGAGGTCACGACCGGACCGCTCGGTCAGGGTGTCGCCAACGCCGTCGGCTTCGCCATGGCCGCCCGACGAGAGCGCGGACTCCTCGATCCGTCGACCGCCGCCGGCGAGAGCCCGTTCGATCACCACGTCTACGCGATCTGCTCAGACGGAGACCTCGAGGAGGGTGTCTCCGCTGAGGCATCCTCGCTCGCGGGACACCAGAAGCTCGGCAACCTGACGCTGCTCTACGACGACAACCACATTTCGATCGAGGACGACACCAACGTCGCCTTCAGCGAAGACGTTGCCGCTCGCTACGAGGCGTACGGCTGGCACGTGCAGGTGGTCGACTGGACCAACGGCGGCACTGGCTACACAGAAGATGTCCAGGCTCTGTGGGACGCCTACCAGGCTGCCGAGGCGGTGACCGACAAGCCGTCGTTCATCGTGCTGCGAACCATCATCGCGTGGCCGGCTCCAACCGCTCAGAACACGGGCGGCTCGCACGGCTCCGCGCTCGGTGACGACGAGATCAAGGCGACCAAGGAGCTGCTCGGTTTCGATCCCGACAAGACCTTCATCGTCGACGACGACGTCATCGCCCACACACAGGGTGCCCGCGACCGTGGCGCAGCCGCTCGCGAGACGTGGCAGAAGTCGTTCGACGCATGGGCCACCGCCGCACCCGAGAAGGCCGAGCTCCTCGAGCGCCTGACCAAGCGCGAGCTTCCCACGGACTGGGACGCCGACCTGCCGACGTACGAAGCCGATGCCAAGGGCGTCGCCACCCGTGTCGCCTCGGGCGACTTCCTGTCGGCCGCCGTGGCGAACCTGCCCGAGCTGTGGGGCGGATCGGCCGACCTCGCCGGCTCCAACAACACCACTCCCAAGGGCGAGCCTTCGTTCTTGCCGCCGGAGCACTCCACGGCCAAGTTCCAGGGCGACTGGTACGGCCGAGTGCTCCACTTCGGCATCCGCGAGCACGCCATGGGCGCGATCATGAACGGCATGGCCCAGCACGGGCTGACCCGTCCGTACGGCGGCACCTTCCTGGTGTTCAGCGACTACATGCGGCCGTCCGTACGCCTCGCTGCGCTGCAGGAGCTGCCCGTCACGTACGTCTGGACCCACGACTCGATCGGTCTCGGCGAGGACGGACCCACGCACCAGCCGGTCGAGCACCTCGCAGCACTCCGGGCGATCCCGGGTCTCGATGTCATCCGACCGGCCGACGCAAACGAGACGATCGCCGCCTGGAAGACCTTGCTCGGCATCACCAACCGTCCCGCCGCACTCGCGCTGAGCCGGCAGAACTTGCCGACATTCCCCCGTGGCACCGACGGCTACGCCTCGGCGGATCTGACGGCCAAGGGCGCGTACACACTGCTCGACACCGATGGCACGCCCGACGTGATCCTGTTCGCAACCGGCTCCGAGGTGCAGATCGCGGTCAAGGCACGCGAGCTTCTCACGGCCGACGGGATCTCAGCTCGCGTCGTGTCGATGCCGAGCCGGGAGTGGTTCGAGCAGCAGGACGAGGCCTACCGCAACGAGGTCATTCCGCCCACGCTCCGTGCCCGCGTCTCGGTCGAGGCCGGCATCGCACTCGGGTGGCGTGACGTCGTCGGTGACGCCGGACGCATCGTCAGCCTCGAGCACTACGGCGCTTCGGCCGACTACGAAACCCTCTACGACAAGTTCGGCATCACCGCTGACGCCGTCGTGGCCGCCGCCAAGGACTCAATCGCAGCCGCTGCGGGCGAGCCCACGGCACCATTCCACGCCCGACCGTCAGGACCTGTCGGCCCGGGTGACAACGAAGACGCCAAGTCCCACTGATTCCTCACGAAGGAGACACCATGAACGACCGCCTGAAGGCCCTCAGCGACGCCGGAGTCTCGATCTGGCTGGACGACTTGTCCCGCGAACGAATCGAGACCGGCAACCTCAAGAAGCTCATCGATGAGTCGGGCGTCGTTGGCGTGACGACCAATCCGTCGATCTTCGCCTCAGCCCTGTCCAAGGGTGAGAAGTACGCCCCGCAGGTCAAGGAGCTCAAGGCCGAAGGTGCTGATGTCGACACCACGGTCTTCGAGCTGACGACCAAGGACGTGCACGATGCCGCCGAGATCTTCCGGCCCGTCTTCGACGCCACCAACGGCGTGGACGGTCGAGTGTCGATCGAGGTGGAGCCCGGACTCGCCCGCGACACCGGCTCGACGGTCACCATGGCCAAGAAGCTGTGGGACAAGGTCGGTCAGCCCAACACGCTGATCAAGATCCCGGCCACGGTCGAAGGCCTGCCTGCCATCGCGGAGACTACGGCTGCGGGCATCAGCGTCAACGTCACGTTGATCTTCTCCCTCGATCGCTATCGCGGCGTGATGGACGCCTACCTCGATGGCCTCGAGCAGGCCGCCGCCGACGGCAAGGACCTCTCGCAGATCCATTCCGTCGCATCGTTCTTCGTCAGCCGCGTCGACACCGAGATCGACAAGCGCCTCCCCGACGACAGCCCGCTGCGCGGCAAGGCCGCCATCGCCAACGCACGCCTCGCCTACGAGGCGTACGAAGACGTATTCGGCTCGGACCGGTTCAAGGCGCTCGCCGCCAAGGGCGCAAACGCCCAGCGTCCTCTCTGGGCGTCGACCGGCGTCAAGGACCCGTCCTACTCCGACACGATGTACGTCACCGAGCTCGTCGTCGCCAACACCGTCAACACGATGCCCGAAAAGACGCTGGAGGCAGTCGCCGACCACGGCGAGATCCATGGCGACGCCGTCACCGGTACGTACGACGAGGCCCGCAAGGTGATCGCCGATCTCGAGGCTGAGGGAATCGGCTACGACGAGGTCGTGGAGCTGCTCGAGAAGGAGGGCCTCGAGAAGTTCGACGCCTCCTGGGCGGAGCTGCTCGAGACCGTTTCCACCGAGCTCGACAAGGCCTGACACGTGGTCGAGCTGCTTCTCACCGCACCATCACAACACGAGTACGAAGCGGCCCTCAAGGGCGCGATCGACGACCGGATCGCATCCCGGATCGCCGACCACGACCCGACCGAGTGGGGACCTGACGCGGTGTCCGAGGCCTCGATCAGGCTGAGCTGGACGGGTCTGGCCGAGTCGTCACGGCCGCTGATCGCCGAGATCGTCAGGCTGCGTGAGTCCCTCGCCGCCAAGGGTCTCGACCACGTCGTGCTGTGCGGGATGGGCGGCTCGTCGTTGGCCCCCGAGGTGATCTGTCACAGCGCCGGGGTCGATCTCGTCGTCCTCGACTCGTCGCAGCCCGACATGGTGCGCTCGGCGATGGCTGAGAAGCTCGAACGAAGCATCGTCGTGGTCTCCAGCAAGTCGGGCGGCACGATCGAGACCGACAGCCAGCGGCGCGCGTACGAGCACGCCTTGACCGAGGCGGGACTCGCCCCCACCGATCACATCATCGTGGTGACCGATCCGGGTTCGCCGCTGGACAAGGAAGCCACCGCGGCCGGCTATCGCGTGTTCCACGCCGATCCCAACGTCGGCGGCCGCTACTCGGCGCTGACCGCGTTCGGGCTGGTGCCGAGCGGACTGGCCGGGGCCGACGTGAGCGCGCTCCTCGACGAGGCCGCATCGGTCCAGAACGAGGTCGCCCTCGACTCCAAGGACAACCCTGCGCTCCGCCTGGGTGTGTTGCTCGGCGTCGCCCACCGTCATCGCGTCGACAAGCTCGTCATGGCCGATCGTTCGCGGCACGGCTTCGGCGACTGGATCGAGCAGCTCGTCGCCGAGTCGACCGGCAAGGACGGCAAAGGCATCCTGCCCGTCGTGGTGCCGTTCGAGAACGCGATCAACTTCAACCCGAGCACCTCCGACTCGATCCTGCTGTCGATCGACGGACCCGACGCGCCCGAGGCGCAGTCCGGCTACGGCATCGCGGTCACCGCTCCGCTGGGTGCCGAGATGCTGATCTGGGAGACCGCCGTCGCCGTCGCCGGCAACGTCATCGGCATCAACCCGTTCGACCAGCCCGATGTCGAGAGCGCCAAGCAGGCGGCCCGCGAGCAGCTCGACGGGTCCGGACCTGCAGCTTCTCCTGAAGCGACTGACGGAAGCGTCGATCTGTACGGCACGAGCGCCGGCTCCCTGGACACCGCCATTGCCGGGCTGCTCGAGCAGCTGGACCTGCAGCACGGGTACGTCGCCGTTCACGCCTACCTGGATCGCATCGAGCACGCCGGCTTCGCCTCGATCCGCGAGACGCTGGCTGAGCGCACCGGTCGTCCCGTCACGTTCGGCTGGGGCCCCCGGTTCCTGCACTCCACCGGCCAGTATCACAAGGGCGGGACGCCGAACGGCGTCTTCCTGCAGATCACCGCCGACCCGGTCCAGGACCTCGATGTGCCGGGCCGTGAATTCACATTCGGCGAGTTCATCGCGTCGCAGGCAGCCGGCGATGGTGCCGTCCTGCGCGACAAGGGGCGTCCCGTTGTTCGCCTCCACCTGCACGACATCGCCGAGCTCGGGCGCGTACAAGAGGCCTGCTCATGACCAACCCGCTCCGCGATCCACGCGACCGCAGGCTCCCCCGCATCGCCGGGCCCTGCAGCCTGATCCTCTTCGGCGTCACAGGCGATCTCGCCAAGAAGAAACTCATCCCCGCGGTCTATGACCTCGCCAACCGCGGGCTGCTGCCTCCCGGCTTCGCCTTGGTCGGCTTCGCGCGTCAGGACTTCGGCAAGCAGGCGTTCTCCAAGATGATCAAGCAGGCGGCCAAGGACGGTGCCCGTACGACGTGGAGCGAGACCGTCTGGAAGCAGCTCGCCGCAGGCATCAGGTTCGTACCTGGCGAGTTCGATGACGATGACGCCTGGGAACGCCTCGGCAAGACCATGAAAGAGCTCGACGAGCAGCAGGGCACCGGCGGCAATCATGCGTTCTACCTGTCGATCCCGCCCGGGCTGTTCCCCGTCGTGGTGTCGCAGATCAAGAAGCATGGCCTTGCCGAGTCGTCTGAGGGCTGGCGCCGGGTCGTCATCGAGAAACCCTTCGGCCACGATCTTGCAACCGCGCAGGAGCTCAATGCAATGGTCGCCGACGTCTTCCCGAGCCAGTCGGTGTTCCGTATCGATCACTACCTCGGCAAGGAGACCGTCCAGAACATCCTGGCGTTCCGGTTCGCCAACGGGATGTTCGAGCCGATCTGGAACAACCACTACGTCGACCACGTCCAGATCACGATGGCCGAGGACATCGGCATCGGATCCCGCGCTGGCTACTACGACGGCATCGGCGCAGCACGAGACGTGATCCAGAATCACCTGCTCCAGCTGATGGCGCTCGTCGCGATGGAGGAGCCTGTCTCGTTCAACGCCAAGAGCCTTCGCATCGAGAAACAGAAGATCCTCGCCAATGCCCGACCGCCCGCGCGCATGGACCTGCACACCGCCCACGCCCAGTACGAAGGCGGCTGGGCCGGCGGCGAGAAGGTGCTCGGCTACCACGAGGAAGACGGCATCCCCCAGGGCTCGACCACCGAGACGTACGCGGCGATGCGCATCGACATCAGCACCCGGCGATGGGCTGGCGTGCCGTTCTACCTGCGCACCGGCAAGCGACTCGGCCGACGGGTCACCGAGCTGGCCGTCGTGTTCAAGCGCGCACCGCACCAGCCGTTCAGCAAGCATGATGTCGAGGAGCTGGGGCAGAACGCCCTCGTCATGCGCATCCAGCCCGACGAGGGCGTGACGCTGCGCTTCGGCGCCAAGGTGCCCGGCACCACCATGGAGATCCGCGACGTCAACATGGACTTCGCGTACGGCGGCGCATTCGTCGAGAGCAGCCCGGAGGCGTACGAGCGACTCATCCTCGACGTGCTGCTCGGCGATCCGCCACTGTTCCCGCACCGCGAGGAGGTCGAGCTCGCCTGGGAGATCCTCGATCCGGTCATCGAGCACTGGAGCAAGCAGAAGTCGGTCGACACCTATCCATCCGGCACCTGGGGACCAGAGTCTGCCGACAAGATGATGGCCCGCGATGGCCGCACCTGGAGGCGTCCCTGATGGAAATCGCACTCGAGAAGACCAATGCCGCGCGGATCGCCCGCGCGCTGGTCAAGGCGCGCCGGGCTGCTGGCAGCCCCGCGATGGACATGGTGCTCACCCTGCTCGTGGTCACCGACGACGAGGCGGTTGGAGCGGCGCTGAGGACCGCGACGACGCTGTCGCGCGAGCATCCCTCACGCGTCATCGGCGTCATCCTGGGCGACGGTCGAGGAGCCCCGGAGCTCAACGCCAAGGTCCGCGTCGGTGAGAGCTCGTCCGGCGAGTCGATCCTGCTCCGCATCTCCGGCGAGCTCACCAAGCACGCCGAATCGGTCGTGCTCCCCCTGCTGCTGCCCGACTCCCCGGTTGTGGTCTGGTGGCCGGGCAAGCCGCCCACCAATCCGTCGAAGGACGCCATCGGCCAGCTGGCACGCCGGCGCCTCACCGACGCCGAAGCCACAGATTCGCCGATCCGCTCGCTCAAGGCCGTGGGCCGCGAGTACGCACCCGGCGACACCGATCTGTCCTGGACCCGCCTGACGCCGTGGAGGGCGCTCCTGGCAGCCGCACTGGACCAGTCCACCGGCAAGGTCACCGGCGGCTCCGTCGTGGCCGGAACAGGCAACCCGGCGGCGACGCTGCTGGTTGCCTGGTTGGAGAGCAGGCTCAAGGTCCCGATCTCGCTTCGCAAGGGCGACATCGAGCAGATCTCGTCGGTCGTGCTCAACTCCGCCGTGGGCGACGTCGTCATCGAACGCATCGGACCCACGTCCTGTCACTTCAGTGTGCCCGGTTCTTCGCCTCGCGAGGTGCCGCTCGGCGCTCGTACGCTCGCTGAGCTGCTGGCAGAGGATCTCCGCAGGCTGGACGCCGACGACGTCTACGAGGCCACGATGCACCACCTGCTCAAGTCATGAAGCGCACCGAGGTGTTCCCCGATGCAGCGACGCTGGCAACCAGCATCGCCTCGCTGTTGTCGATACGCATCGCCGACATCCAGGCTGAAGGCAGGCGACCCGGCATCGTGCTGACCGGTGGAACGATCGCGATAGACGCGTACGAGGCTCTTGACGTCGGCGCGGTCGACTGGACGAACGTCGACTTCTACTGGGGAGACGAGAGGTTCGTCCCCGAGGGTCACGCCGACCGCAACGACCAGCAGGCCAGAGACGCCTTCCTGGACCGGCTGGGCGTGCCTGCTGAACGGATCCACTCGATGCCCGCGCACGGCTGCGACCAGAGCACCGCCGACGCGGCAAATGCGTACGGTGACACCCTGCCGCGGGATCCGTTCGACGTCGTCCTGCTTGGCGTCGGTCCGGACGGGCACATTGCGTCGCTGTTCCCCGGCTTCGAACAGCTCCACGAGACCCAGCGACGGGCGGTCGAGGTGTTCGACTCCCCCAAGCCGCCACCCGTACGCATCACGATGACCTTCCCGACGCTCAACAACGCCGACGCCGTGTGGTTCCTGGTGGCCGGAGACGGCAAGGCCGAGGCGGTGGCGCGGGCGCTCGGAGACGGCACGCTCGACGACACGCCCGCCACCGGAGTGACGGGCGCGACGGAGACGCTGTGGCTGCTTGACGAAGCAGCAGCCTCGAAGCTCTAGAAGATCACTTCACCGGTCTTGCGCTTGGTGCGCAGGGACTCGATCGCTTCGGTGAGGATCTCGGCCGCTTCAGTCTCGGAACGGCGCTCCTTCACGTACGCGAGGTGCGTCTTGTAGGGCGCGACCTTGAGAGCCGACTGGAGGTTTTCGGAGTCGACGCCGGCAGGCAGTCCGCAGCGCGGGCAGTCCCACGACTCGGGAGCCTCGGCCTCGACGGCGAACTGCAGGACCGTGGTGTGGTCGTTCATGCAGAAATAGGACACCGACTGGCGCGGAGCAGCCTCGCCGCGCTCAGCTTCGCCCATGGGGCCTGCGCCGATGCGGCTGCCCCTGATCGCACCTGCAGCCACTAGTTGCTCACCTTCAGGAGCAGACCGAGCGCAAAGATGCACACGACCCAGACGACGGCGATTCCGACTGTGATGCGGTCGAGGTTGCGCTCAGCGACCGACGAGCCGCCCAGCGAGCTGGACACGCCACCACCGAACATGTCGGAGAGGCCACCGCCTCGGCCCTTGTGCATGAGTACCAGCACGATCATCAGCACGCTGCTGATCGTCAGGATGATGGAGAACGTCAAAATCACGGTGGACCTTCGTTGTCAGGCGCCGGAAAGATCCGGCATGTCGTAGAACCGTGCGATCCCGGCGAACTCCTCCGCTTGGAGGCTCGCACCGCCGACCAAGGCTCCGTCAACGTCCGACTTCGCCATGATGGCGGCAATGTTCGCCGCTTTCACCGATCCGCCGTAAAGGATACGCAATGAGTCTGCAGCATCGGCAGACCAGGTCTCAGCGACGCGCCCACGGATCGCCGCACATACCTCTTGCGCGTCCTCGGGAGTCGCGACTTCACCGGTGCCGATGGCCCACACGGGCTCGTACGCGACGACCAGCGAGGCGATCTGCTCGGCGCTGAATCCAGCGAGCGAACCGTCGATCTGCGCCAGTGTGTAGGCCACATGCTCGCCCGACTGACGGACCTCGAGTCCTTCGCCGACGCACACGATCGGCGTCATGCCGGCTGCGAGGGTCTTGGCTGCCTTGGTGTTGACCAGGGCATCGGACTCATCGTGGTATTCGCGGCGCTCCGAGTGCCCGACGACGACGTACGTGCAGCCGAGCTTCGACAGCATCGACGCCGCGATCTCGCCCGTGTAGGCGCCGCCATCGTGCTCCGACACGTCCTGCGCGCCGTAGCCGATGGCGAGGTGGTCGCCGTCGACGAGCGTCTGCACGCTACGGATGTCGGTGAACGGCGGGATCACGACGACCTCGGCCTTCTCGAAGTCGTGCTTCTTGTCCTGCAGCGTCCAGGCGAGCTTCTGGACGAGGACCACTGCTTCCTGGTGGTTGAGGTTGGACTTCCAGTTGCCGGCCATCAAAGGCTTGCGGGAGGCCATTTCAGTTCCCTTCGAGGATGTCTAGACCCGGGAGCGTCTTGCCCTCGAGGTATTCGAGGCTTGCGCCACCACCGGTGGAGATGTGTCCGAAGTCTGAGTCCTCGAAGCCGAGCTGGCGTACGGCCGCTGCCGAGTCACCACCGCCGACCACGGAGAGACCATCGACCTCGGTCAGTGCCTGTGCAACGGCCTTGGTGCCGGCCTCGAACGACGACATCTCGAACACGCCCATCGGGCCGTTCCAGAACACCGTCTTGGATGCCCTGATGATCTCGGCGAAGGCGGCACCGCTGTCGGGCCCAATGTCCAGACCGAGCTGGTCGGACGGGATCGCGTCGGCGGCGACGGTCGACGCGTTGGCGTCCTTGAACTCCGGTGCCACGACGATGTCGGTCGGGAGCACGAGCTTGACTCCCTTGGCCTCGGCCTGGGCGATGTAGTCGCGCGCGATGTCGAGCTGGTCGTCCTCAAGGAGCGACTTGCCGACTTCATGGCCCTGCGCCTTGAGGAACGTGAAGACCATGCCCCCGCCGATCAACAGGTTGTCGGCCTTGTCCAGCAGGTTGTCGATGACGCCGAGCTTGTCGGAGACCTTGGAGCCGCCCAGCACGACCGTGTAGGGCCGTTCGGGATCCTCGGTCAGGCGCTTGAGCACCGTGACCTCGGCCTCGACGAGACCCCCGACAGCCGCAGGAAGTCGGGTCGCGATGTCATAGACGCTGGCCTGCTTGCGGTGCACGACACCGAAGCCGTCGGAGACGAACAGATCGGCAAGATCGGCAAGCTCGTCGGCGAACTCGCCGCGCTCCTTGTCGTCCTTGCTCGTCTCGCCGGCGTTGAACCGTACGTTCTCGAGCACGAGCACATCACCGTCGGCGAGGCTGGCGATCTGGTTCTTGGCGTCGTCTCCGACCGTGTCCTTGGCGAAGTAGACCTGCGGCTCGATGAGCTCGCCGAGGCGGGTTGCAACGGGCTCCAGGGAGAACTTCGGATCGGGCTTGCCCTCGGGTCGACCGAGGTGGGCGACGACCAGCACCTGGGCGCCTGCGTCGGCGAGCTGGACGATCGTCGGGACGCTCGCGCGTACGCGGCCATCGTCGGAGATCGTCGAGCCCTCGAGCGGCACGTTGAGGTCGCTGCGGACCAGCACTCGCTTGCCGCGCAGGTCCCCCAGGTCACTGATCGTCTTCACAGGTCAGACTCTCCCGTTGATCAGAGGGACGTGCCGACGAGGACCGTGAGGTCGACGAGACGGTTGGAGTAGCCCCACTCGTTGTCGTACCAACCGACAACCTTGACCTGGTCGCCGATGACCTTGGTGAGGCCGGCGTCGAAGATGCAGGAGGCCGGATCGGTGACGATGTCGGTGGAGACGATCGGGTCCTCGGTGTAGACGAGGAATCCCTTGAGCGCTCCCTCGGAAGCATCCTTGACGATCTGGTTGACCTCTTCGACCGTGGTCTCACGCGAAGCGGTGAACGTCAGGTCGGTCGCCGAGCCGGTGGGGACAGGGACGCGGAACGCGAAGCCGTCAAGCTTGCCCTTGAGCTCCGGGAGCACGAGGCTCACGGCCTTGGCAGCGCCGGTCGACGTCGGGACGATGTTGACCGCAGCGGAGCGACCGCGACGCAGGTCGGAGTGCGGGGCGTCCAGGAGGTTCTGGTCTCCGGTGTAGGCGTGGATCGTCGTCATGAGGCCACGTTCGATGCCGAGACCGTCGTTGAGGGCCTTGGCCATCGGCGCCAGGCAGTTGGTCGTGCACGAGGCGTTGGAGATGATCGTGTGCGCGCTGGCGTCGTACGTGTCGTGGTTGACACCCATGACGAAGGTGGCGTCCTCGTTCTTGGCCGGGGCCGAGATGATCACCTTCTTGGCGCCGCCGTCGATGTGCGCCTTGGCCTTGGTCGCGTCGGTGAAGAATCCGGTGGACTCGATGACGATGTCGGCGCCGACGGCCGCCCAGTCGAGGTTGGCCGGATCACGCTCGGCGAAGGCGGCAATCGTCTGGCCGTCGACGGTGATCGACGTGTCGTCGTAGGACACCTCAGCGCCGAGGCGGCCGAGGGTCGAGTCGTACTTGAGGAGATGAGCGAGCGTCTTGTTGTCCGTCAGGTCGTTGACGGCGACAATCTCGATGTCTGCTCCGGCGGCACGTGCCGCGCGAAAGAAGTTGCGGCCGATTCGGCCAAATCCATTGATGCCTACGCGAACAGTCACGGGGAACAGATCTCCTGCGGGATTGGGGGCTTAGGGCCCCACTCTATCGAGTTGCATCTGCTACCCGCGAGTCACCTACTCAGCGAGAGACTCTTCGTTGAGGCTCGACTCGGTGTCGGGTATGCCAAGCTCCTCGGCGCGCTTGTCGGCCATCGCGAGCAGACGGCGTATGCGGCCTGCGATCGCATCCTTGGTCAGCGCGGGCTCGTGCAGCTGACCGAGCTCCTCGAGGCTGGCCTGGCGATGCTCGACTCGCAGGCTGCCTGCCATCTTGAGGTGGTCAGGCACCTCCTCGCCGAGGATCTCGAGAGCCCTCTGCGCACGTGCACCCGCGGCAACTGCCGCTCGTGCGGAACGGCGCAGGTTGGCGTCGTCGAAGTTGGCCAATCGGTTGGCGGTGGCGCGGACCTCGCGCCGCATACGGCGTTCTTCCCAGGCCAGCAGCGACTCGTGCGCGCCCAGCCGGGTCAGCAGGGCACCGATTGCCTCGCCGTCGCGGATCACGACCCGGTCGACGCCTCGCACTTCGCGGGCCTTGGCACTGATGCCGAGCCTGCGCGCGGCTCCGACGAGCGCAAGGGCGGCTTCGGGTCCCGGGCAGCTGACCTCGAGCGCTGAGGACCGACCCGGCTCGGTGAGCGAACCGTGGGCGAGGAATGCACCCCGCCAGGCGGCAACCGCGTCACAGGACGATCCGGAGACGACCTGGGGAGGGAGTCCGCGGATGGGTCGGCCGCTCGCATCGATCAGGCCGGTCTGACGCGCGAGCGCATCACCGTCCTTGGCAACTCGTACGAGGTAGTGGGTGGCCTTGCGGATGCCGGCATTCTGGACGACAAGCATCTCGCTCTCGTGGCCGTAGACCTCGGCGATGTCCTTGCGGAGGCGGCGCGCTGCGGCGCCGGTGTCGACCTCGGCCTCGATCACGATGCGTCCGGCAACGATGTGAAGGCCACCGGCAAAACGAAGAATCGAGGAGACTTCGGCCTTGCGACAGCACGACTTGGTGATCGCTGTGTTGGCGAGCTCTGCCTTCACCTGGGCGGTCATTGCCATCGGTTAGAACTCCCCATCGTCGATATCCCCGCAGTCACTCTATGCCTGTTTCATCGCGCGGCTGAACGCGGCCGCGAGGCGGATCGGGTCGTGCTGGTCGGATCCGGGTGACGTCGCGACATCGGCAACGACGAGCTTGGCACCCAGCGACCGTGCCGCTGACTCAAGGTTGCCACGGGAGTCCACGAGCGAGGTGTCCGCGATGACGACGTCGAGTCCGAGCTCCGGCGCGTGGGCGGCCAGCACGTCGAGGTGGTCGACCGGTGTGAGGCCCTCAGTTTCGCCTGCCTGCTCCCCCAGATTGAGCACCAGCGCACGCCTGGCGTTGCACGTCACCAGCGCATCGCGCAGCTCCGGCACCAGCAAGGTCGGCATGATGCTGGTGAACCACGATCCCGGTCCGACTATCACCCAGTCGGCGTCCTTGACCGCGGCGAGCGCCTCCGGACAGGCCGGAGGATCGTACGGGTCGAGCCGGACGCTGACGACCTGGCCGTCAACCGAAGCGACCTGCCACTGCCCGCGTACGACGCTGAGGCGGTCGGGAGCTGAGCGCAGATGTACGTCGGCCTCAATGTCGAGCGCGACCGCCGCCATGGGGAGCACTCTTCCCTGCGCTCCGAGCAGCTCGGCCACGAGGTCAAGGCCCGCGACGTGGTCGCCCAGCTGGTCCCAGATCGCGGCGATCAACAGGTTGCCGACGGCGTGGCCCTTGAGCGGCCCCTCGCTGCTGAACCGGTGCTGCAGCACACCGGCCCAGGTGCGACCCCACTCGTCGTCGCTGCACAGCGCCGCCAGGGCCATCCGGAGGTCGCCGGGTGGCAGCACGCCAAGCTCCTCTCGGAGCCGGCCCGACGATCCGCCGTTGTCGGCGACCGTGACGACACCAGTCAGCTCACGGGTCAGGTGTCGAAGGGCCGAAAGACTGGCAGCGAGTCCGTGCCCGCCTCCGAGGGCGACGACTTTCGGAGAGGACAGCTCGGCGGGTGCCCCCGTCATTCGCGACCCAGGTCGCGGTGGACGACGAGCACGCTCACTCCGTGGGCCCTCAGGCGTTCGCCGAATGCTTCGGCCATCGCCACGCTACGGTGGCGGCCGCCCGTGCATCCGAGCGCGATGGTCAGAAAATGCTGGTCCTCGCGGAGGTAGCCGTCGGTCAGCAGGGCGATGAGCTCCTCGTACTTGTCGAGGAATTGCCCAGAGAGCGGTTGGTTGCGGACGTAGTCGCGTACGGGCTCATCGAGGCCGCTCAGCGGTCGCAACTCGTCGACCCAGTAGGGGTTGGGCAGGAATCGCAGGTCAGCCACCATGTCGGCGTCGATCGGCAAGCCGTACTTGAAGCCAAACGACATCACCGAGGCGCGGAGGCCACCGCTGGCGGGATCTTCGAAGGCTGCTCGGATGCGCTGGCCCAGCTGGTGGACGTTGAGGTTGGTGGTGTCGACGACCAGGTCGGCGCGGCCGCGGATGCGACGCAGCAGCTCACGTTCGCGGTCGAAGCCATCCATGAGCCGTTCTTCCCGGCTCAACGGATGGGGTCGGCGGGCGGCCTCCTGGCGCCGTACGAGAACCTCGTCGGACGCTTCGAGGTAGAGGATTCGTGCACCGACGCCGCGTTTGCGCAGGACTTCGAGCTCGTCGACGAGCTCGGCGAAGAACTCGCGGGACCGCGCATCGATCACCACCGCAAGCCGGTCGAACTCAGACGACTCCGCGGTGTCCACGACCGCACCCAACAGGCTCGGCGGGATGTTGTCGATGACGTAGTAGCCGAGCTTCTCGAGCACCTTCGCTGCCGAGCCGCGACCCGCGCCGGTCATGCCGGTGACGACGACAATCTGCGACAGCTTGCTCAACGGTCCTCCAGGATCTCGCCGGTCGCGGTGTTGACGGCCGGTGCAGACTCGCCGGCTGCGAGCGCTTCCACGATGGATTGTGCCGTAGCGGGGCCGATGCCGGGCACAGTTGCGATCTCTTCTGCGCTGGCCTGTCGAAGCTTCTTGACCGAGCCGAAGGTCTTGATGAGCGCCTTGCGTCGCGTCGGTCCGAGTCCGGCCACCGGATCGAGGACGCTGTCGATCATCGACTTGCTGCGTCGTTGGCGGTGGTGGGTGATCGCGAAGCGGTGCGCTTCGTCACGGATGCGCTGCAGGAGATAGAGCCCTTCGCTGGTGCGCGGCATGATCACGGGGTCGGCGTCGTCGGGCAGCCACACCTCCTCCAGTCGCTTGGCGAGGCCCACCAAGGCGATGTCGGTGATGCCGAGCTCGGTCATGGCTGCCTTGGCCGCGGCGACCTGCGGCGGTCCGCCGTCGACGACGACCAGTGATGGTGTGTAGGCGAAGCGCCTGGGCTTGCCGGTCTCGGGATCCACGCCCGGGCCGTCCTCGTCGTTGCTCTCGCGAGCGCGCAGGAGCTGGGTGAACCGGCGGGTGATGACCTCGTGCATCGCGGCCACGTCGCTCTGCCCCTCGTTGCGGATCGTGAAGCGTCGGTACTCGGACTTGCGCGGCAGCCCGTCCTCGAACACCACCATCGACGCTACGGTCTCGGTCGCCCCGAGGTTGGAGATGTCGTAGCACTCGACACGCAGGGGTGCTGTCGGCAAGTCGAGAGCCGCCTGGATCTCCTCGAGGGCGAGGCTGCGGGCCGTCAGGTCGGACGAGCGCTTCATCTTGTGGCGCATCATCGACTCTTTGGCGTTCTGCTCGACCGTGGCCATCAGGGCACGCTTGTCTCCTCGGCGCGGCACCCGGATCGTCACCGGCCCCCCGCGTCGCTCACTGAGCAGCTCAGTCACGATGGCGGCGTCGGACGGCAGCGTCGGTACGAGGACGTCCCTGGGGATCGCCGACGGAATCGCGTCTTCGTACAGCGTCATCAGCGCGCTCTGCACGAGATCGCCGAACGGTGCCTCATCGGTCTTGTCGGCCACCCATCCACGCTGGCCCCGGATGCGCCCGCCGCGTACGGAGAAGATCTGTACGGCGACCTCGAGCGGGTCGTCGACGAAGCCAAGCACGTCGGCGTCGGTGCCGTCACCGAGCACCACGGTCTGTTTCTCGAGGACTCGATTCATCGCCGCGAGGTCGTCACGCAGCTTGGCGGCGAGCTCGTACTCCTCGGCGTCGGAGGCTTCGCGCATGCGCTTCTCGATGCGCTTGGTGAAGCCTGCCGTCTGCCCGCCCATGAACGCGAGGAAGTCGTCGACGATCGCCCGGTGCTCCTCGACCGTGACGCGACCGACGCAGGGGGCCGCGCACTTGCCGATGTCACCGAGCAGGCAGGGCCGGCCGATCGCGGCTGCCCGGCGGAACACGCCCTGTGAGCACGAGCGCATCGGGAACACCCGCAGCAACGTGTCGACCGTGTCGCGGATCGCCCATGCGTGTCCGTACGGGCCGAAGTAGCGCACGCCCTTGCGCTGGGCTCCGCGCATCACCGTGACCCGTGGGAACTCCTCGCTGACGGTCACGGCAAGCCACGGATAGGACTTGTCGTCGCGGTACTTGACGTTGAATCGCGGGTCGAACTCCTTGATCCAGGAGTACTCGAGCGCCAGCGCCTCGACCTCGGTGTCAACCACAGTCCAGTCGACCGAGCTCGCGGTCAGCACCATCTGCTGGGTGCGCTGGTGCAGGCCGGCGATGTCCTGGAAGTACGAGCTCAGCCGAGGGCGGAGCGACTTGGCCTTGCCGACGTAGATGACGCGACCGTTCTCGTCGCGAAAGCGATAGACGCCCGGGGCGACAGGGATCTCTCCTGGCGCCGGTCGATAGCTTGCGGGGTCTGCCACGCCTGCCAGCCTACGAGGTGACGAGGAGCGGCTTGAGGAACGTGCCGGTGTGGCTGGCAGGGTTGTCCGCCACATCCTCAGGCGTGCCTTCGGCGATCAACAGCCCGCCACCGCTGCCGCCCTCTGGGCCCATGTCGATGACCCAGTCGGCGGTCTTGATGACGTCGAGGTTGTGCTCGATGACGATGACCGAGTTGCCGGAGTCGACGATACGTCCGAGCACTCCGAGCAGCTTGCGAATGTCCTCGAAGTGCAGGCCTGTCGTGGGCTCGTCGAGCACGTAGACCGTACGACCGGTGGACCGTTTCTGGAGCTCGGCCGACAGCTTGACGCGCTGCGCCTCACCACCGGACAGCGTGGGCGCGGACTGGCCGAGGCGTACGTAGCCGAGGCCGACGTCGACCAGCGTGCGCAGATGACGCGCGATGGCGGGGATGGCCTCGAAGAACTCGACAGCCTCCTCGATGGGCATGTCGAGAACATCGGCGACCGTCTTGCCCTTGTAGTGCACCTCGAGCGTCTCGCGGTTGTAGCGGGCCCCATGGCACACCTCGCAGGCGACATAGACGTCCGGGAGGAAGTTCATCTCGATCTTGATCGTTCCGTCGCCGGCGCACGCTTCGCAGCGGCCGCCCTTGACGTTGAACGAGAACCGGCCCTGCTGGTAGCCGCGCATCTTGGCCTCGGGCGTCTGCGCGAACAGCTTGCGTACGTGATCCCAGACGCCGGTGTAGGTCGCCGGATTGGATCGCGGCGTGCGACCGATCGGCGACTGGTCGACGTGGATGACCTTGTCGACCTCTTCGAGTCCACTGATCGAGCGGTGACGGCCGGGGATCGTACGGGCGCCGTAGATCGTGCGAGCCAGCTGCGTGTAGAGGATGTCGTTGACCAGCGTCGACTTGCCGGAGCCGGAGACGCCGGTGACAGCCACGAGCATGCCGAGCGGGAACGTGACGTCGATGTTCTGGAGGTTGTGCTCCTTGGCGCCGTGCACCGTGAGCTCGCGGCCCTTGGTCCTGGGTCGACGTACCTCCGGCAGCGGGATCGACAGGCGACCCGAGAGGTACTTGCCGGTGACCGAGTCCTTGCTCTCGAGCAGCTCCTTGACCGTGCCGGAGACGATGACCTGTCCCCCGTGCTCGCCGGCGCCCGGGCCGATGTCGACGGCCCAGTCGGCGGCCCGGATGGTGTCCTCGTCGTGCTCCACGACGATCAGCGTGTTGCCGAGGTCGCGCAGGCGTATGAGGGTCTCGATCAGTCGGTGATTGTCACGCTGATGCAAGCCGATCGACGGCTCGTCGAGGACGTACAGGACGCCCACCAGCCCGGCACCGATCTGCGTGGCCAGCCGGATGCGTTGTGCCTCGCCGCCGGACAGCGACCCCGCGGCGCGGTCGAGAGCGAGGTAGTCGAGCCCGACGTCGAGCAGGAAGCGAAGCCGCTCGTTGATCTCCTTGAGGACGCGCTCGCCGATCTGCAGCTCGCGGTCGGACATCTCCAGCGATCCGAGGTAGGTCGCGGCGTCGGCGATCGACAGGGCGCAGACCTCGGCGATGTTCTTGGGGCCGAGCTTCTCGGAGTTGAGCTGCACGGCGAGGATCACCGGCTTGAGCCGGGTCCCGCCACAGGTCGGGCAGTCGACCTCACGCATGAAGCCCTCGAGGCGTTCGCGGTTGGTCTCGGAGTCAGTCTCGTCGTGCCGACGTTCGAGGTAGGTGATGACGCCTTCGAACTCGGTGAAGTAGGAGCGTTCGCGTCCGTAGCGGTTCTTGTACTTGACGTGCACCTTGGTCGGGTGTCCGTGCAGGATCGCGTCGCGAACTTCCTCCGGCAGGTCGCCCCACGGTGCGTCGGCGCTGAACTTGAGCTCTTGCGCGAGTGCACCGATGAGCCGCGAGTAGTAGTCGGCGACCTGGGCCGACGACCACGGGGAGATGGCACCTTCGTTGAGTGACTTGCCCTCGTCTGGAACGACGAGCTCGGGGTCGACCTCCATACGGGTGCCGAGGCCGTGGCACTCAGGGCAGGCACCGAACGGTGCGTTGAACGAGAACGAGCGCGGCTCGAGCTCGTCGACGGCCAGTGGGTGGTCGTTGGGGCAGGCGAGCTTCTCGGAGAAGCGCCTCGTACGGTTTGCGGCGTCCTCGGGCAGGTCGACGTAGTCGACGATGACCAGACCGTCGGCGAGGTTGAGCGCGGTCTCGACCGACTCGGTCAGACGCTGCTGCATCGTGTCCTTGACCTGGAGGCGGTCGACCACGACGTCGATCGTGTGCTTCTTCTGCTTCTCGAGCTTGGGGGGCTCGTCGGCCAGCATGTGCACTTCGCCGTCGACGATGGTGCGGCTGAATCCCTGGGTCTGCAGCTGGCGGAACAGCTCGCCGTACTCGCCCTTGCGTCCGCGGATGACCGGCGCG
The DNA here is from genome assembly GCA_963849475.1 of uncultured Actinomycetota bacterium. Lineage (GTDB taxonomy): Bacteria > Actinomycetota > Actinomycetes > Propionibacteriales > Nocardioidaceae > Aeromicrobium. The sequence continues at coordinate 650,883 of CAWKHC010000011.1, read as the reverse complement.
AGGATCTGGAACCGGGTGCCCTCGTCGCCGGCCATGATGCGGTCGACGATCTGCTGCGGCGTCTGACGCGCGATCGGCTCGCCACACTCGGGACAGTGCGGTCGTCCCGCGCGGGCGTAGAGCAGGCGAAGGTAGTCGTAGACCTCGGTGATGGTGCCGACGGTCGAGCGCGGGTTGCGGCTCGTGGACTTCTGGTCGATCGAGACGGCTGGTGAAAGGCCCTCGATGAAGTCGACGTCAGGCTTGTCCATCTGACCCAGGAACTGGCGTGCGTACGCGGACAGCGACTCGACGTATCGGCGTTGACCCTCTGCGAAGATCGTGTCGAACGCGAGTGAGGACTTCCCAGATCCGGACAGGCCGGTGAACACGATGAGCGAGTCGCGTGGGAGGTCGAGTGAGACATCCTTGAGGTTGTGCTCACGTGCGCCACGAATGACGAGGCGGTCGGTCACTGGGTCCCCTGGGCGGATCGAAGTTTGGGCAGTCTGCTGACTCACTCAATTCTAGTGGCGGGGCCTGACAGAAACACGTCGTGAGGTGCGACCCGCACTCTCCCTGTGGACTCGTATGCTCCCTGCATGGCATACACGGGTGAGGTCGAGGTCGGCGGATCAGCAGACGTCCAGGAAGCAGGAGACCTGCAGATCACGAAGGTCGCGGTCGGCGGGATGTCCAACAACGCCTATCTCCTCAGGTGCAACCTGACCGGTGAGCAGGCTCTGATCGACGCCGCTGATGAGGCAAGCACGCTCCTCACCCTGATCGGCGATGGCGGCCTGGCCCGAGTCATCACGACGCACCAGCACTTCGATCACTGGCAGGCGCTCCCTGAAGTCGTCGAGGCGACCGGCGCCGAAACCGTCGCCGGCGAGGATGACGCGGACGAGCTTCCCGTTCCGGTCGACGTACGTGTGCAGACCGGCGCCCGCGTACGGGTTGGCTCCTGCGAGCTCGAGGTCATCGGCCTGGTCGGCCACACCCCGGGCTCGATCGCCCTCGCGTACGACGACCCGGACGGCATCGTGCACCTTTTCACGGGCGACTCGCTGTTCCCCGGCGGAGTCGGCAACACGTTCGGCGACGCCGACGCATTCGTCAGTCTCATCAACGACGTCGAGTCCAAGCTGTTCGACCGCTTTCCCGACGACACCCACGTCTACCCCGGCCACGGCAACGACACCGTGATCGGCACCGAGCGCCCGAATCTCGCCGAGTGGCGCGAGCGCGGCTGGTAGTTCAACCCTCCAGGAGCGCCTTGAGCGTTGCCAGATCTCGGGCGACGGCCGCTGCATCAGATGCGAACGACTCGTCGTCGACTCCCGGAAGCTGGAACAGGCTGAAGATCACGTCCGTCCCCTCGCCGTTGGCCACCAGCCGGAGCGGGTTGTGGACCTGCGTGCCATCCGGCAGCGTCACGTCATGATCGAGCACGCCGTACGGGTTGCGCTCCGCGAACACGACTGTGATGCGGCCAAGATCTGACTCGGCGACCCACTCGCCGTCCACGCGGTCGATCGACGTGCTCAGCCCGGCAGCCCACGACGGCAGATTGCGCGGGTCAGCTGCGTAGTCGTAGACATCGCCGAGCTCCCGGCGAATCGTCTCGACGATGTGCTGGGACGGGTACGTGGTTGTCATGGTCACCACGCTACGAGGTGCACACGAGGTTCGACTGGCGCTTCGGCCAGCACCCTCTAGCGTTTTGGGTATGAGACCCGTCGTTGCCATCGCACTGCTCATGGCCCTGGCCGCATGCGGTTCTGAGGAGAAGGCACCGACGGCAGCGGAGCTGCAGCAACAAGCCTGCGCTGAGGTACGCAAAGGCGTCGATGCCTTCAACGACGAGGACTACAAGGGCACCGTCTCGCACTTCGAGAAGGCAATCGAGCCGGCCACCGGGTTCGCCAAGACCAGTTCTGCACACGAGGCCGACGACCTGCTGAACGCGATCAGGTACTACGCAGGTCTCCAGCCACGGGAATACCCCGAAGCCGCACGGACCTCGTCAGACTTCGCCAAGTACAAGACCATCACCCTCGGCCAGTGTGTGCCGCCAGGCCAGCCCGACGCCCAGGATCCCGGAGACCTGAGCGCCTAAGGCCGCAGCGACACATAGACCGCGACGGCCTGCTCGAGCTCGTTCGAGACAGGCGAAGAACTGGGCGCGACAGTTGTGGTCCGTCACGGCATGGACCGTGAAGTATCAGGCCGCGATCTCCGTCGCGGCAGCCGCCGCGCGCTTCGCAGGCTTCAGAAGTTGACGGGGAGCTCGTCGACGCCGTAGACGAAGGACAGCTGACGGAAGCTCAGCTCCTCCTGAGGCTTCGCGAGCGCGAGATCTGGAAAGCGCCGGAGAAGCTTCGGCAGCGCGATGCGCAGCTCCATGCGCGCCAGCTCAGCGCCGATGCAGCGGTGGATGCCGTGCCCGAACGCGAGGTGGCCGCTCTCGGGCACCCGGTACGGGTCGAACTCCTCGGGCCGCTCCCCCACGACCTTGGGGTCGCGGTTGGCACCGCTCAGCGAGGGAAGGACGACGTCGCCGGCCTTGATCTTCTTGCCGAACAGCAACATGTCCTGCTTCGCAAAGCGCGGAAACGCCACCTGGACGACGGCGAGATAGCGCAGCAGCTCCTCGACAACGCGGTCGACGTCCTCCTGCGAACCGCTGCGCATGATCTCGGCGTACGCCGGATCGCGGAGCAGGACGATCGTGCCGAGTGCGATCATCCCGGCCGTGGTCTCGAAACCGCCCGTGAACACCCCGTCGGCCAGACCTGCGAGGTCGACGTCGGAGATCATGTCGCCTTCGTCGAGCAGGATCTGACCGATCAGGCCGGGTCCCGGCTCCTTGCGCTGCTTGGCCACGGCGGCGAACAGGAACTCGCGCTGCTCCGACACCGCGCCGAATGCCGCGGCACCGCCGTTGGTGGCGTCGAACCGTGCAGAGCCGAGCTTCTCGAACGCGTCGCGGTCCTCGTAGTCGAGACCGAGGAGCGCACAGATGGTCTGGAACGGGATGGGGAACGCCACGACCTTGCAGAGGTCAGCACCCGGGCCGGCAGCCTCCAGGGCGTCGAGCTGGGTGTCGACGAACTCACTGATCATCGGCTCGAGGCGCGCAAGCCGGCGCATCGTGAACTCGGGCGTGATGATCTTGCGGAGGCGCGTGTGCAGCGGAGGATCGGTGAAGCCGAGGCCCCCGATGTCGTCGGACGTCGCCGGCCCGTCTCCGTGGAACATGTGGCGGATGTCGTTGGAGTACGAGTCGCGGTCCGTCAGGATGCGGCGCGACTCCTCGTACCCGGTGACGAGATAGATGTTGAAGTTGAACGGCAGGTCGAGCCGATGCATCGGTGTCGTCTTGCGGATCTCCGCGATGCGCGGCACCGGGTCCATGCCGACGCGCTGCAGTGGGACCTTGGTCTTGTCCGGGATGAAGGACAGGCGTGACAGGTCGATGCCCTTCTTCTGGATGCGTCGCACCACGAGCTTGCCGACCCATCCGGCGATGCGGGACCTGACCTGAATCACGGAGTCGAAACTACACTGAGCGGTTGCGGGGTCGTGACGTTCGGTGAAGGGTGAGGGGCACTCGAGCGTCATCGTGCGACATCAAAGGGGGTGCCACATGAGTGTGGACACGACGGGCAACGAACAACAGGACACCGAGCTTCGCAGGGTCATGGGCCCGAAGCTGCTCTTGCTGTTCATCGTGGGCGACATTCTCGGCACCGGTGTGTACGCGCTCACCGGCCAGGTGGCCGCCGAGGTCGGCGGCGCAGCGTGGTTGCCGTTCCTCGTGGCGTTCATCGTCGCGACCCTGACCGCATTCTCCTACCTCGAGCTCGTCACGAAGTATCCCCAGGCCGCCGGCGCCGCCCTCTACGTCCACAAGGCGTTCGGCGTGCACTTCTTCACGTTCATCGTCGCGTTCGCCGTCATGTGCTCCGGCATCACGTCAGCATCGACAGCCTCCCGCGCCTTCGCCTCCAACCTGGCGACCGGGATCGAGTGGGAGGCGTCCAACACCGAGATCATGCTGATCGCGCTCGCCTTCATGGCACTGGTCATGGCGGTCAACCTCCGCGGAGTCAGCGAGAGCGTCAAGGCCAACGTCGTGCTGACGCTGGTGGAGCTGTCCGGCCTCCTCATCGTGATCCTGATCGGCTTCTACGCGATCGGTGACGCTGACTTCAGCCGCGCGGTTGCCTTCGACACACCTGACGACAAGAACGTCTTCCTGGCCGTCACCACGGCCACCTCGCTGGCGTTCTTCGCGATGGTCGGCTTCGAGGACTCGGTCAACATGGCCGAGGAGTGCCACGAACCGAACAAGATCTTCCCCAAGATGATGCTCACGGGACTGGGCATCACCGGGGTCATCTACATCCTCGTGTCGATCTTCGCCGTCGGTCTCGTACCGGTCGGCGAGCTTGCCTCGAGTGACACGCCGCTGGTCGAGGTCGTCAAGGCCGGTGCGCCTGACTTCCCGATGGACAAGATCCTGCCGTTCATCTCGATGTTCGCCGTCGCGAACTCCGCACTGATCAACATGATGATGGCGAGCCGGCTGCTCTTCGGCATGTCGCGTCAGGGCGTGCTGCCCAAGTCGCTCTCCAAGGTGCACCAGAAGAACCGGACTCCTTGGGCCGCCATTCTCTTCACGACGTCGCTCTCGTTCGGGCTGATCGCGTACGTCTCCAACGCCAGCGATGACGCCATCGCGGTGCTCGGAGGCACAACCGCACTGCTGCTGCTCGGGGTGTTCGCGGTGGTCAACGTCGCGGTACTGGTCCTGCGTCACGACCGCGTCGAGCGTGAGCACTTCCGTACGCGCACCGCGATCGCCGTGCTCGGCGCCGTCACCTGTCTCTACCTGGTGACGCCGCTGTCAGGACGTGACGGCGAGCAGTACGAGGTCGCCGGCATCCTGCTCGGCATCGGCCTGGTTCTCTCCGTGCCGATCTACCTCTACCGACGCAGCCAGGGGGATGACCTCGCGATCACCGATCCCGAGGACATCCCACCGCACGAGATCCCCTAGCTCTTGGCCTCGCGTTCGCGCCTGCTCGACACGGTCAGGCTGACGACTGCCGTGATCGTCAGGATTCCCACGATCACGCCCAGGCTCAGCAGCGTCGGGATCTCCGGTACGTCGAAGTGCTCGCCGCCGTTGACGAACGGCAGCTCGTTGGTGTGGAGCGCGTGCAGGACGAGCTTGACGCCGATGAACGCCAGAAGCACGGCCAGGCCCTGCGACAGGTAGATCAGCTTCTTGAGCAGATCGCCGAGCAGGAAGTAGAGCTGGCGAAGGCCCATCAGGGCGAACACGTTCGCAGTGAAGACCAGGTACGGCTCGCGGGTGAGTCCGTAGATCGCCGGGATCGAGTCCAGCGCGAACAGCAGGTCGGTCGTACCGAGCGACAGGATCACCAGGAACATCGGCGTGATGTAAGTCTTCTTGTTCTCCTTGATGAAAAGCTTGAGACCGTGCCACTCCTGCTTGGTGTTGAAGAAGCGACGGGCGAAGCGGACGACGCCGTTCTCGCCGTCATCGTCGTGGTCGGTGTCCTTGGCCAGCGTCCACGCGGTCCAGAGCAGGAATGCCCCGAAGATGTAGAAGATCCACGAGAAGTTGTTGATCGCCACAGCGCCGAGTGCGATGAAGATGCCACGGAAGACCAGGGCAATGATGATGCCGACGAGCAGCGCTTCCTGCTGGAGCTTCCGAGGCACCTTGAAGCTGGCCATGATGATCAGGAAGATGAACAAGTTGTCGATCGAGAGGCTGTACTCAGTCAGCCAGCCGGCGAAGAACTGCAGACCGAAGTCGCCGCCCTTCCCAGGAACGTTGTGGTGAACCGTGACCCAGATGCCGAACGCGATCGCGAGTCCGACGTAGCCGGCGAGGTAGATCGCACATTCCTTGAGCGTCGGCTCGTGGGGCTTGCGGGCCACCACGATGACATCGAACAACAGGACGGCAACGGTGACGCCTATCGTCACGAGCCATTCGGTCTGCGAGACAGACATGCTGACACCTTCAGCTGTCTTCTCGGCTAGGGGCAAAAACACCGTGGATCCTCCGGTCGTCAGGACGCCGGAGGTCTCTTCCGCCGCCGAAGCGGCCCACAACACCGGGTGACTGCTGGGAACCACCGTGATGACGACGTTGTGGTCGGGGAATACTCCCCTCCACCACACATTGTTGCAGCAGTGTTCTCAGAGTGCCTCGTCGACCGCGCAGATCTCAAACCACAGCGACCGCGGCCACGGACCATAGGGCTGGAGACCGGCGTGGTCGAACGCGTCGGGTGGTGCACTCTGCGGCTCGACACACACGGTCTCGTCCGGGATGTCGTAGACGACCCACCACGGGGTCGACGACGAAAGGGTGACTTCGAGCGCTCCGGCCCAGTTCAGGACTGGTGAGCCAGAGACCCTGAAGCAGTCGTCCCACGGACCAGGGGTGGGTCCGACAAGTCGTCCGGTGGGGAGCGCGTCGTCGCCACGCTCGACCATCGAGTCAGCATGGAATGTGAGATCAACGTCACCGCCGACATCCAGGCGGCGGCGGAACCACGGGTGCAGTCCGATCGAGCACGGCACATCGGTGCCGTCGTCCCAGGTCAGCGTGGTGCGGAGGCCGCCCGCGAGCAGCTCGTGGTGAAGGGTCGCCACTCCCGACGTGGGCCACGGAGCACCGAGCTCGCACTCGTAGATCCCATCTGCGGTACGCGTCCAGGCCGCGTTGCGGCCCAGACCGTGGATGGCGTTGCCGTCCTTGGACAGCGGAAGCTGATGAGTGACACCGTCGACGCTGAAGCGACCGTCGCGGATGCGGCCGGCCCACGGGACCATCGGAAAGCTGCCGTCGGCGGCGAGGAGCTCGTGCCCGTCAATGACCAACGAGGTCAGTCTCGCGCCACTCGATGGATCGATCGTTGCCTGGACGCGGCCGTTGTCGAGGACATCACTCACGCACTCATTGTGTCCTCAACGCAAGGCGCTGGTTGAGCAGGCCCTCACATTGCGCCGCAAGTCGGCGTGGAAGCGACGGGCCATATCGAAATAGGGATCAGACTCCGGCTTGGAGCATGCTGCGCAGCTCCTTCTTGAGATCACCGATCTCGTCGCGCAACCGGGCGGCAACCTCGAACTGCAGCTCCGCCGCCGCCGCGCGCATCTGCTCGCTGAGCTGCTCAATGAGGTTGGCGAGGTCACCCGAAGGCAGGTTGGCTAGGTCGGCGGTGTGCTGGCCAAGGGGTACGGGAGCGCCCCTGCGACGATGATCGCCGGTCGCCGCCAGGAGCTTCTCGGTGTCGGCATCCTCGCGGGCGAGCATGTCGGTGATGTCACCAATCTTCTTGCGCAACGGCGTCGGATCGATGTTGTTGGCCGTGTTGTAGGCGACCTGCTTGGCGCGACGTCGATTGGTCTCGCCGATCGCCATCTCCATCGAGTCCGTGACGCGGTCGGCGTACATGATGACCTGGCCGGACACGTTGCGGGCGGCACGACCGATCGTCTGGATGAGCGAGCGGCCGGAGCGCAGGAAACCTTCCTTGTCGGCGTCGAGAATCGCCACGAGGCTGACCTCGGGCAGGTCGAGACCCTCTCGCAGCAGGTTGATGCCGACGAGCACGTCGTACTCACCCATGCGGAGCTCACGCAGCAGCTCGACACGTCGCAATGTGTCGACCTCGCTGTGGAGGTAGCGGGTGCGAATGCCGGCCTCGAGAAGGTAGTCGGTGAGGTCCTCGGACATCTTCTTGGTCAGGGTCGTCACGAGCACTCGCTCGTTGCGGTCGACCCGGAGCCGGATCTGCCCGATCAGGTCGTCGATCTGTCCCTTGGTCGGCTTGACGATGACCTCGGGGTCGATCAGGCCGGTCGGCCGGATGATCTGCTCGACGACGTCGTCTGCGACCTTGGCCATCTCGTAGGTGCCAGGCGTGGCGGACAGGTAGACCGTCTGACCGATGCGCTGCAGGAACTCGTCCCACTTGAGTGGGCGATTGTCCATGGCACTCGGCAACCGGAAGCCGTGCTCGACCAGCGAGCGCTTGCGGGACATGTCGCCCTCGTACATCGCGCCGATCTGCGGGATCGTCACGTGCGACTCATCGACCACGAGCATGAAGTCTTCGGGGAAGTAGTCGAGCAGACAGTTGGGCGCCGAACCCGGCGGACGTCCGTCCATGTGGAGCGAATAGTTCTCGATGCCGGCGCAGGTGCCGATCTGCTCCATCATCTCGATGTCGTAGGTCGTGCGCATGCGCAGTCGCTGCGCCTCGAGCAGCTTGCCCTCGCCCTCGAGCTCGGCCAGTCGCTCCTCGAGCTCGATGCCGATCGTCTTGATCGCACGCTTCATCACGTCGTTGCCGGCGGCGTAGTGCGTCGCTGCACCGACGAAGAGCTCCTGGTCGTCACTCAACACCTCACCTGTCAGCGGGTGCAGCGTCATCAGTCGCTCGATCTCGTCGCCGAAGAACTCAACGCGTACGGCCATCTCCTGGTACACCGGGAAGATCTCGACGGTGTCGCCCTTGACCCGGAACGTGCCGCGGGTCGAGGCGACATCGTTGCGTACGTATTGCGCCTGGACGAGGGTGCGGAGCAGCTGCTCGCGTGGGAGCTCTTCGCCGACCTTGAAGCCGATCATGCGGTTGAGGTATTCCTGCGCCGAGCCAAGACCGTAGATGCAGGAGACCGAGGCGACCACGATGACATCACGACGGGTCAGCAGCGACCAGGTGGCCGAGTGGCGCAGGCGCTCGACCTCCTCATTGACCGAGGAGTCCTTCTCGATGTAGGTGTCGCTCTGCGCGATGTAGGCCTCAGGTTGGTAGTAGTCGTAGTAGGAGACGAAGTATTCGACCGCGTTGTTGGGGAACAGGTCGCGGAGCTCTGTGGCGAACTGCGAAGCGAGGGTCTTGTTGGGCATGATCACGAGAGTCGGCCGCTGCAGCCGCTCGGTGAGCCAGGCAACGGTCGCGGTCTTGCCGGTGCCGGTCGCACCCATCAGTACGACGTCCTGCTCGCCGGCGTTGACGCGGCGTTCCAGATCGTTGATGGCGGCAGGCTGATCACCACCCGGTGAGAAGTCGGAGACGACCTCGAATGGCGCCACCTGACGGCGCATTTCAGACACGGACCTCATGCCATCGAGCCTACGTGGTGGCACCGACAAAGACCTCTACGATTGCGTCATGCCCGCAATGGAGCGCCGTGCCGTACGCAAGCGCGAGATCCTGGACGCGACGCGCGCCCTCTTCGACGAGCGCGGTGTCCGCGACGCCCAGATCGAGGACGTCGCGCGCGCCGTCGGCATCAACCGAGCGATCATCTATCGCCACTTCTCCGGCAAGGAGGAGCTGTTCGCGATGACCCTGGTCGACTACCTCGCCGAGCTCGACGAGGCGTTGTCCGCAGCCGACGACCAAGACGCCTCGCCAGTGGAGCGGTTGAACGCCATCGTGGCGGCGTTTCTCGACTTTGGCTCGACCCTTCCGGCATTTGTCGACTGCGCGCAGGCCTTGGTGCGCCGACGCGGCGACGAGCTCATGGAAGAGGTCAGCGAGTCCGTCATGCTCAAGCTGGGTGTCGGCATGACCTCGTGCCTGTCCCACGTCGTACGCGTGCTCGAGGCTGGCGCCGCGACGGGTGAGTTCCACGTACGTGACCCGTACCTGCTGGCCAACATCTTCTACACGCAGGCTCTCGGCGTGCTCAACCTCGCGACACTCCAGCTGTCGGTGCGCGGTGAGAATCCGGGGTTGCCCGCGGTCGACGCCGTGCCGTTCGACGAGGTCAAGAACTACATGCAGCGCGGCGCCGTGGCGATGGCCCGCGGCGACACACCGCAGCGGTAGTCAGGCACTTCACAGGCCAGCGCCTCCGGCACGGCACGTTCCGCTAGCACCCGATGAGGTTCGGCCGCGGACGGCCTCAGTCATCAGGCTTCGAGGATTGCTACGACGCCCTGGCCGCCGGCGGCACAGATCGAGATCAGGCCGCGGCCCGAACCCTTCTCGTGCAGCAGCTTGGCGAGGTTTGCCACGATGCGTCCACCTGTCGCAGCAAACGGGTGAGCCGTTGCGAGCGACGAGCCCTTGACGTTGAGCTTCTTGCGGTCGATCGAGCCCAGCGGCTTGTCGAGACCGAGCTTCTCCTTGCAGAAGGTCGGGTCCTCCCACGCTGCGAGCGTCGTCAGGACCTGGCCGGCGAATGCCTCGTGGATCTCGTAGAAGTCGAAGTCCTGAAGCGTGAGGCCCTGGCGCTCGAGCATCCGCGGGACGGCGTACGCGGGAGCCATCAGCAGGCCCTCTGCGCCGGACACGTAGTCGACGGCAGCGGTCTCGTAGTCGACGAAGTACGCGAGCGGGGTCCAGCCGTGCTTCGTGGCCTCGTCCTCAGATGCCAACAGCACCGTCGACGCACCATCTGACAGCGGCGTCGAGTTGCCGGCCGTCATGGTCGCGCCTTCGCCGCGGCCGAAGACGGGCTTGAGCTTGGCGAGCTTCTCGACAGTCGAGTCGGGACGCAGGTTGTTGTCCTTGTCGACACCGAGGAACGGCGTGATCAGGTCGTCCTGCCACCCGTCCTCGTAGGACTTGGCGAGGTTCTGGTGGGACGTTGCAGCGAGCTCGTCCTGAGCCTCGCGGGTGATGCCCCACTCCAGCGTCGTGATGGCCTGGCTGTCGCCCATCGACAATCCCGTACGGGGCTCGGAGTTGCGTGGCTGATCGGGAGCCAGGTGTGCCGGACGCACCTTGAGGAGCGCGGCGACGCGGCCCTTGGTGTCCTTGGCCCGGTTGGCCTCGAGCAGGATCTTGCGGAGCTTGTCGCCGACGGCGAGCGGAGCGTCGGACGTGGTGTCGGCGCCACCTGCGATGCCGGACTCGATCTTGCCGAGGGCGATCTTGTTGGCCACGAGAACGGCGGCCTGGATGCCGGTGTCACATGCCTGCTGCACGTCGTAGGCCGGCGTGTCGGGCGAGAGCTTCGAGCCGAGCACGGTTTCGCGGGCGAGGTTGAAGTCGCGGCTGTGCTTCAGGACGGCGCCGGCGGCGAACTCGCCGACCCGCTCGCCCTCGAGCCCGTAGCGAGTCACGAGGCCATCGAGCGCCGCGGTGAGCATCTCCTGGTTGGAGGCGTTGGTGTAGACCGAGTTGGAGCGCGCGAACGGGATGCGGTTGCCACCGATCACGGCGACGCGTCGTACGGTCTGCGCACCAGTCGCTTCAGCCGCTTTGGCTGTCGCGTCCGCCACGGTCTCGGCAGCCTTCGCTGCAACCTTCTTGGCCGGGGTCTTCTTCGCCGGGGTCTCGGTCATGGCGGTCTCCTCAGGTCTACTCAGTGTTCGCGTTTGCGTTGTTTGAACGTGACGAGCGCCGCATACCCTGAAGGTGGACTGGCGCTGACTGCCGACGTTACAGTTTCTGCAGCATTCCAGATACCCACGGTATCCGAGAGATAGGACACACCCAGACATGAGCGAGCGCCAGCGAGATCACGATCGGGCTGTCATGCCGTCGACTCCGTACTCTGCCCCTACGACGGAGGCGGCGGCATGACCGACCGTTACCAGTCGCTCGCGCACAACCCGATCGGCAAGTTCGTCGTCAAGAACCTGGGTCTCCCCAACCCCCCGGTGCTGGAGCGTTGGAAGGAAGGCGACCCACTGGTCAAGGGCACCGTCCTCATCGGTTCGGCCAAGGGCGGCACCCTCGGTGCCAAGCTCAACGGCACGCTCAAGGCCAGTGGCATCACCACGGTCGGCGTGCGTGCGGATGGCAAGCGCTACAAGGCCCTCGTCTTCGACGCCACCGGCATCAAGGACACCGCCGGCCTCGCCGACATGCAGCAGTTCTTCACGCCTGCCCTCCGCAGCCTCGCCAGCTCAGGGCGCCTCGTCGTCATCGGCACCTTGCCGGACCAAGCCACCTCCGAGACGGCTGCCATCGCCCAGCGAGCGCTTGAGGGGTTCGTCCGCTCCGCCGGCAAGGAAGTAGGCGGCAACGGCAGCACCTCCAACCTCGTGTACGTCGGCTCAGGCGCCGAGGACGCGCTCGGCTCGACCCTCGAGTTCCTCCTCTCCCCCAAGTCGGCCTTCGTCTCCGGCCAGGTCATCCGCCTCGGCCTCACCGAGCTCGTCGCGGCAGACCCGTACGACCCCGCCAAGCCGCTGGCCGGCAAGGTCGCGCTCATCACCGGCGCCTCGCGCGGACTCGGAGCCGCCATGGCGCGCACCCTGCACCGTGACGGCGCGTCGATCGTCGGGCTCGACGTACCGCAGCTGTCGACCGAGCTCGATGCCGTGATGGCAGAGCTCGGCGGCACCTCGATCGCCGAGGACATCACCGACCCCGAAGCGCCCCGGGTCATCGCCGAAGCGGTCAAGGCGGCTCACGGCAAGGTCGACATCGTCGTCCACAACGCGGGCATCACCCGTGACAAGCGACTCAAGAACATGAAGACCGAGAACTGGAACCTCGTGATCGACATCAGCGTCGGAGCACCCCAGCGCATCACCGCCGAGCTGCTCAAGCAGAAGCTGCTGGGCAAGGGTGGCCGCGTCATAGGCATCTCGTCGATCGCCGGCATCGCGGGCAACAACGGCCAGACGAGCTACGGCACGGCCAAGGCCGGCGTCATCGGCTTCGTCAACGACCTGTCGAAGCGGGTGGCCAAGGACGGCATCACCGTCAACGCCATCGCACCGGGCTTCATCGAGACCGACATGGTCAAGACGATGCCGCTGGGCATCCGTGAAGCCGGTCGCCGTCTGAGCTCGGTGTCGCAGGGTGGACTTCCGATCGACGTCGCCGAGGCCATCGCCTGGTACGCCAACCCCGGCTCCTCAGCCCTCTCGGGCAACACCGTGCGGGTCTGCGGCCAGGCCCTGATCGGCGCATGAGTGAGCGCCAGCGAACGAATCATGAGGCAGGGTTCATGCCGGAACGTCCGTACCTTGCCCTTTCAACGGACGGTGGAGGCATGACATGACGAAGACCCGTACGTTCAGCAAGGCGCCTTCGACGCTGCCGATGATGCTCAAGGCCGTGCTGCCAGCACTGCCGGTCGTGGGTGGGTTGCCGGGCGTCAGGCACGCCAAGGGCTCGGTTCCCGATCTGGTGCTCGAGCGCAGCGGTGTCACCACTGATCGCAAGCACCTCGAGTCGTACAACGAGGTCTGTGGGTTCCCACGGGGCGACACACTCCCGGCGACCTACCCGCACATGGCGGCGTTCGCGCTGCACATGAGCCTGATGACCGACACGGCTTTCCCGTTTGCCCCGATGGGACTCGTGCACCTGCGCAACAGCATCACGCAGCACCGTCCAATTGGCGTCGACGAGACGTACGACATCACAGTCCGCGCGGCTGATCTCCGCTCGCACCCAAAGGGCTCGCTGGTCGACCTCATCACCGAGGCCACGATCGACGGCAAGGTCGTGTGGGAAGAGCTCACCACCCTGTTCTCCCGTCACAAGGGAGGCGAAGCCGAGAAGTCGGCGGCACCCCTGAGCGGCGTCGAGGCGCCGAACGGCGTCGTGCACTGGAAGCTCTCCGGAGACCTCGGTCGCCGGTACGGCGCCGTGTCGGGCGATCGCAACCCGATCCACCTCTACCCGCTGACTGCCAAGGCGTTCGGGTTCCCTACCAACATCGCCCACGGCATGTGGACGCTGGCGCGCAGCCTGTCCGCACTGCAGAACAAGCTGCCCGATGCGTTCACGGCCGAGGTCGAGTTCCGCAAGCCGATCCTGCTGCCCGGAACCGTGGTCTTTGGCTCCGATTCCAGCAGTACCGGCATCACGTTCGGCGTCAAGGGCAGCAAGAAACCCGCGACGCACCTGGTCGGTCGGATCACCCCGCAGGCGTAACTCTGAGTTGCACAGTGTCGTTGTTGAACTAACGACTCTGGAGGGAATCCGTTGACCACCCGTCGAGCTGCACGCCTGCTGACCTTTCTCATCTCCCTGACCCTGGTCGGCGGGACGCTCACCTTCACCTCCGCGTCAGCGGCGCCGAAGTGGAAGCCGCGCCCCGAGCAGTACTCCAACTCAGTCGTCGAGAAGGACGTCGCCATCCCGATGTCTGACGGCGTCGTGCTGCGCGGAGACGTGATCCGACCAGCCGACGCAGCTGGCAAGGCGATCAACAAGCGATTCCCGGTCATCGTGACCATCACGGCGTACAACAAGACGGTCCTCGGATCTGGTGGAGCGCTCGGCGGCGCTGAGCCCTCAGGGCTCGTCAAGCGCGGCTACGTCCAGCTCACTGTCGACGCGCGCGGCACCGGCAGCTCAGAGGGTGTCTGGAATGCCTTCGGTGCGCGGGAGAACAAGGACGGCGGCGAGATCATGACGTGGGCGCACTCCTCCGCGCGCCCCTGGAGCAACGGCATCACCGGCATGACCGGCCCCTCCTACATGGGCATCAGCCAGCTCTGGGCCGCAGCAGCCAACCCACCCGGCCTCAAGGCGATCTTCCCGCAGGTCCCCGGCGCAGACGTCTACCGCGACGTCGTCGCCTCCGGCGGCCAGCTCGACGTCGGGTTCATCCCGCTGTGGCTCGGCCTGGTCACCGCGACTGGAATCATCCCGCCGGCCGTGACCGCCACCGATCCGTCGTCCGGCATCAACGCCCTGCTCAGCCACCTGGTCGGGGCAGGCACGTTCACCGTGCCGTTGCTGGTCAAGGCGCTCGGCGGCGGCGAGCCCGCGTACGACGGCCCGTTCTACAAGGAGCGCTCGCTGATCAACGTCATCAACAAGGTCAAGGTGCCGGCATTCTTCGTGTCAGGCGAGTACGACCTGTTCCAGCGCGGCACTCCCCTGCTGTTCGAGAACCTCAACAAGCGCAAGGTGCCGACCAAGCTCATCGTCGGCCCTTGGGACCACATCCAGGCCTCGTCCGGCCAGGGAATCGAAGGTGCCGGCTACGGATCGCTGTCCAACCTGCAGCTTCGTTGGTTCGACCACTACCTCAAGGGCTTCAAGGACCCGACGCTCAACTCCGACATCGCCAACCTCACCTACTACGAGCAGGGCACCGGCAAATGGGCGAGGGACTCGGCGTGGATCGGTCCGAACCTCGAAGGATCCAGCCTCAAGGTCAGCGGTACGTCAGCCACCGGGGCGCTCCCGGCGCCATCACCTCTGGCGCCCGAGTCGATGGCACGTCCGTCGATCTACCCGATCCCGGTTCAGGGCCTCTGCTCACGCTCGACCAACCAATGGACCGCCGGCATCTTCAACCTGATCCCGATCCCACTCCTCGGTCCGTGCACAAGTGACAACCAGTACAACGACAAGCTCGCAGCGGTGTTCTCGACCAAGCCGTTGACCAAGGCCGTGACGCTCCAGGGTCCGATCAACGCCCGTCTCTACACGTCAAGCATCGGCGGAGACGGCATGCTCGCCGTCGCGATCGAGGACGAAGCACCCGACGGCAAGGTCAGCCGCCTCTCCGGCGGATGGCAGGTCATCTCACACCGCGCACTGGACACCAAGAAGTCGCGCTACCTCGACAAGGTGCTGATCCAGCCGTTCCACCCGTTCACCAAGGCGGCCCAGAAGAAGCTCGCCAAGGGTGAGGTCGCACCGATCGACGTCGAGATCTTCCCGACGCGGGCCAAGATCCTGCCGGGGCACAAGCTGCGGATATCGGTGCAGGCGTTCGACGTGCCGCACCTGCTGCCGACCTTGCCGGACCTGCTCGGCACGCTGACCGTGCTCACGGTGCACAGCTCGGCGAAGTACCCGTCGACGATCAACTTCCCGAGCGTCGGCAAGCTGCCAGCTGTCAGCTAGTCACGCGGCTTGACGGGACGGATCAGACCTTCCTGGGCGACCGTGGCCACGAGTGTGCCGTCCTGGGCGAACACCCTGGCGGTGCTCAGGCCACGCGCGCCGGACGCCGAGGGCGACGACTGGTCGTAGAGCAACCATTCGTCCATCTTGATCGGGTGGTGGAACCAGATGACGTGGTCGAGCGACGCCGCCTGCACCTCCGGCGTGCCGATGAAGACGCCGTGCGGGAGCAGCGATGCACCGAGCAGGCTGAAGTCGCTGATGTAGGTGAACGCCGCGTTGTGGATCGTCTGCGACACCGGGAGCTTGCCGTTGGTGCGGAACCACATGCGCTGGACCACAGGCACGAGCTGTCGCTGCGGGTCGTCGGCTGCGCGGTTGTCGCCGACGTAGCGCAGGTCGAAGGAGGCCCACTCCTGGTCCCAGATGTCCTGGCCCTCCTGCCCGTTCGTGTTGATCATGTCGATCAACGGCGTGCACTCCTCGGGCGACGGGACCTCGGGCATGGCGTCCTGGTGGTCCCAGCCGTTTTCTTCCTTCTGGAACGACGCCGTCATGTAGAAGATGATCGCGCCGTGCTGACGCGCTGCGACCCGGCGAGTCGTGAACGAGCCGCCGTCACGGATCTTCTCGACGTCGTACACGATCGGGATGCTGGGATCTCCACCGAGGATGAAGTAGATGTGCAGCGAGTGCACCGAGCGCTCCTCGGGCACGGTGTTCTGTGCCGCCATGAGGGCTTGCGCCGCAACCTGTCCACCGAAGACACGCGTCATCGAGGACACTTCGGGCTGGGAGCCCCGGTAGAGGCCGACCTCCAGCTCTTCGAGCTCCAGCAGGCCGACGACTTCACTCAAAGATCCGGGCACCTGCCAAGCCTAGCGGTGAGTCAGTTGGAGTCGTTCTTGCGCTGACGCGCCAAGAACTGTTCGAACTGGTCGGCCAGCTCGTCGCCACTCGGCAGCTCTTCATCGCTCGCGAGCAGCGACTCTGCCGCGCCACGGGTGAACGCGTCGTACTGCTCCTCGAGGCCCGACAGCACCTCGGTGCCACCCTGCTGCTCGATCTGTTCTTCGATCTCGGCGATGGCGTCGTTCTGCCGTGATCGCAGAGCCTCGTCGTTGATGCTCAGCCCGGTCCGGTCGACCAGCGCATCAATCAGCGCCAGCGCGGCGGGCGGGTAGTCGATGCCGGCGAGGTAGTGCGGGACGTGCACGACATAGCCAGCCGCGTCGTGACCCCACTGGCCCAGGCGGAACTCGAGCAGCGACTGCGCCGAGGACGGGACGGTGACCTGCGCCGACCAGAGATTCTTGCGGTCAACCAGGTCGGGCCGGGTGCCATGTGCCGTGATCATCGGCGGACGGGTGTGCGGGACGCCCATCGGTACGGCGCCGAGGCCGAGCGACAGAGGTACGCCGAGGTCCTCGATCACCTCGTGCGTCTCGGCGATGAACCGCTCCCACTGGAAGTCGGGTTCGGGGCCGGCGAGGAGCAGGTATGGGGTGTCGTTGGCGTCGTGCTCGAGCACGATCTGCAGCGTCGGGTCGGCGTACTCGACGTAGCGGTCCTCGCTGAACGCGATCATCGGCCGGCGTGCGCGGTAGTCGAACATCGAGTCGATGTCGAACTCGTACACGATCTGACCTTCACCGGTGCTCAGCTCGTTGGCTGCGAGGCGTGAGGCAGAGCCGGCTCCAAGGAAGCCGTCGAGGGCATGGATCAGCACTGGTCCTGAGCCAGCGTCGGCAGAGGACTTACGGTTGCGAGAGTTCCAGGCCACGATCAGTTCAACTACTCACGGCTTGGCGGTATTCCGGGCGATGGCAGCCAACGTGTCGGCCGCGATGGCCTCCGGCGTCAGACCGAGGCGCCCGAGGATGACGTCGCGCTTGGCGTGGTCGAGGAACTCCTGCTCGATGCCGTGCACCTGGATCGGGGTGAGGATGCCGGCGTCGCGTACGGCCTGTGTGTAGGCCGAACCCACGCCACCGTGGCGCCCGTTGTCCTCGATCGTCACGACGAGCGGGAAGTCAGCCGCAAGCTGTACGAGCGCCGGATCGATCGGCTTGATCCATCGCGGGTCGACCACGGTGACTCCATGACCTTCAGCGCGGATGAGTTGAGCAGTCGCGGCGCCGAGGTGTCCGAAGGCGCCGACGGCGATGACGAGGACGTCCTGCGCCTCGTCACGTGACAACACGTCGTACGTGCCAACGCGTTCGATCGCCGGAAGGTCGTCGCACACCGCACCCTTTGAGAAGCGCACGACGCTCGGCGCATCGTCGATGTCGACCGCCTCGCGGAGCAGCTCGCGCAGCTGCAGGCCGTCGCGAGGCGATGCGAGGTGCAGGCCGGGGACCATCTGCATGAGCGACATGTCCCACATCCCGTTGTGGCTCGCGCCGTCCTCACCGGTGACGCCGGCCCGGTCGAGCACGAACGTCACACCGCAGTTGTGCAGGGCGACGTCGAGCAGCACCTGGTCGAAGGCGCGGTTGATGAATGTTGCGTAGACAGCCACCACCGGGTGCAGGCCACCCATGGCAAGTCCGGCCGCGCTGGTGACGGCGTGCTGCTCGGCGATGCCGACGTCGAACACGCGGTCGGGGAACTTGTCGGCGAATGCGTCAAGGCCGACCGGATAGAGCATCGCGGCGGTGATCGCGACGACATCAGGGCGCTCGTCGGCGATGCGTACGATCTCGTCGCGGAACACCGAGGTCCAGCCAGCCGGGGCGACGTTCACAGCCTCACCGGTCTGGACGTCGAACGGGTTGGCCTGGTGCATCTGGTCGTTCTCGTTGGCTACCGCGATGTCGTAGCCCTGGCCCTTGGTCGTCAGCACGTGCACGAGTACGGGGCCGGCGAACTTCTTGGCGGCCGTGAGCGCGCGTTCGACCGCCGGACGGTCGTGGCCGTCGACGGGTCCGATGTACTTGATCCCGAGGTCCTCGAACATGCCCTGCGGTGCGAGAGCATCCTTGACGCCCTTCTTGATCGCGTGGAGTGCTTCGTACGCGGCGGGGCCGACGTGACGCGAACGGTTGAGGCGGTCCTTGATCGCGCCGAGGGCCGGCTCGTAGCGCGGATTGGTGCGGATCTCGGTCAGCCTGTTGGCGAGTCCGCCGACCGTCGGCGTGTAGGAGCGGCCGTTGTCGTTGACGATCACGACGAGCCGGCGGTCCTTGTCTGCAGCGATGTTGTTGAGCGCTTCCCAGGCCATGCCACCGGTGAGTGCGCCATCGCCGATCACCGCGACGACGTGATCGTCCTTGCCCAGGATGTGGTTGGCCTTGGCCATGCCGTCGGCGTACGAAAGGCTCGTCGAGGCATGCGAGTTCTCGACCCAGTCGTGCTCGGACTCGGCGCGGCTCGGGTAGCCCGAGAGCCCGCCTTCGCGGCGCAGCTCACCGAACTGGCCGGCGCGGCCCGTCAACATCTTGTGCACGTACGCCTGGTGACCCGTGTCCCAGACGACCCGGTCGTTGGGTGACTCGAACACGCGGTGGATCGCGATGCCGAGCTCTACGACGCCGAGGTTGGGCCCGAGGTGCCCACCGTTGGAGGCAACCGATGTGATCAGGAGTTCTCGGATCTCAATCGCCAGCTGGTCGAGCGCTGCTTCATCGAGTCCGCGCAGATCGGCGGGCCCGGTCAGGTTCGCAAGAACATCCTGCTGCGCGTCGGCCATTGAGTCAGTCTATCGAGTCGTCCTTGTCCTGCGCAGTCAGGAACTCCTCGATCAGGTCCGCCAGGATCTCGGGTTGCTCAACTGTGCTGGAATGCCCGCAGTCCTTGACCTTCCTGAGCGCTGACCCCGTGATGGCGGCCGCGATCGACTCCGATCGGAATACCGGAGTGGCGACATCGTCCTCCCCCACCACGATCAGCGTGGGCAGCGAGATCGAGTGGAGCTCGGACGAGACCGGCTGACGATCAACGACGCCCAGGATCGCCTTCACCATCCCGGGACGATCGACCGCCGAGACCCCCGCCTTCCAGCGCTCGATGGCTGGCTTCGACGCAGGGTCGGCGAGAAAGGTCGGTCCGAACATGAGCTTCCCGACCTTGCCCGCGAGCGGCCTGATGCCCACCACCCGATAGACCTTGCACAACAGCCTGTCTTGCTTGGCCATCGCGGGGTCCTCGGGATCGGCGCTGGTGTCGAGCAGCGTCAGCGTACGGAGCAGCTCAGGCCTACGGGCGGCGAGCCGCATACCGACGAACCCACCCATCGAGAGGCCGACGTAGTGCACGGGCCCCGCGTCGAGACTCTCGATCACCGCGGCGGCGTCGCGCGAGAGCGTGTCCATGTCGTAGCCATCGGGTGCTGCGGGGGTCTTGCCCTGACCACGCCAGTCGATCGTGACGCAACGGTATGACGGTCGCAGTCTCTGGATCTGCGCCTCGAACATGTGACCGCTGAAGAGCAAGCCGTGCCCGAACACCACGATCGGCGCATCTGGCTTGCCAGCCGGATAGCCGGTGTCCTCGACGTTGACCTGCACGCCATTCGCCTCGATGAGAGTCATGGCCCCGAGCATGGCACGTCACCTAGTCTTGGCGACATGAAGAGCTGGACCTTCCTGCAGAAGATGAACCTCGTGCTGGGCGTCGTGTTCCTGCTTCATGCCATCGGAGGCATGGTCGTCAATCCCGACTTCTCGACGGGTGATCAGGCCACGTCGGAGGTCTTCCTCTGGATGGACTGGAATGGCTGGCACGCGCTGTCGGGCATCGTCCTGTGGACCACCGCCGTCGCGGTCGCGCCGCGGGCTGACTTGTCCAAGCTGTTCGCGTGGCTGATCATCGCGACCAACGTCCCGGTCGTCGTCTGGATGCTGTTCGACGACGTGCCATTCGGTCTGTTCAACCTGCCAACCACACGTGACCTGATCTTCCACACCTCGATCGTGGTCGCGTACGCGTTGGCGCTCCTCGCCACCCGCACCAAGGCAGTCGCTCAGGTCTCGTAGCGGCCGCGCAGATGGATCAGTGCGTCCGCCTCGCCGATCTCGACGTTCTCGACGACTCCTTCGACCAACAGGCCCCAGCCGACGGCTCGGGGCTCAGCGAGCAGCCGTACGCCGAGCCACCCTGCGCTCTCATCCAGCACGGGACCCCATGCGCTCTCGGTCCACGTCCCCAGCGTGAACGGCCCGCCCGGTGCGGGGGCGGTGCCGGCGAATGCGTCAGCGAGGAAGCGGTGCTCCTGGCCCAGCACGTTCACCACGACTGACTCGGGATCAGATGACCACCAGTCGGAGTCGGCGTCGATCACGGCGAGCACGTGGGCAGGCTCGCCGTTCGCGACGATGACCGACGAGACCGTGAGGCCCGCACGATCAGAGTCTTTTCCGCTCGCCCACACCGTCACGGGGGCAGGCATCCGTCCCCGTAACCGGCGCAGAGGATCGCGATCACCGCTGGGTGGCAGGAACGGATGGTCGGGATGGATCGTCACGACTTCAGCGTACGGGTCTTGACTTAATTCAAGTCTCATACTAAACCTGTCACATGGCCTTTGTGATCGGTGTCGACTCCTCGACGCAGTCGACCAAGGCCGTGCTCGTCGATGCAGGGTCCGGAGCAGTCCAAGAGGCAAACAGTGCTCCACACCCGACCGGGACGTCGGTCGACCCGCGCAGCTGGCTCGAGGCGTTCGACCAGGCATCACACGGGCTGCTCGACCGCGCCGAAGCCATCGCCGTCGGCGGCCAGCAGCATGGCATGGTCGCGCTGGACGCAACCGACACGCCCACGTACGACGCGATCCTGTGGAACGACACTCGCTCCAGCCATGAAGCGCTCGACCTGATCGACGAGATCGGCGGGTCCCAAGCATGCGCCGAGGCGGTCGGCAGTGTCCTGGTGGCGTCCTTCACCTCGACCAAGCTGCGCTGGCTCCGCGATCACGAGCCAGAGGCTGCAGCACGTACGCAGCGGGTGCTTCTCCCCCACGACTACGTCTCCCGCCACATCGTCGGCGGCGGTGAACCATTCACGGACCGGGGCGACGCATCCGGCACGGGCTACTTCTCGACGCAGGACGATGCGTGGCGACCCGAGCTCGCCGAAGCAGCCATCGGACATGCCGTCGAGCTCCCCCGCATCGTGGCGTCGTCTGAGATCGCCGCCGCCTCCTCGTCGGGCCTCAAGGTCGCCGCAGGCACCGGCGACAACATGGCGGCCGCCCTCGCCCTCGACCTCCAGCCCGGTGACGTCGTCGTCTCGATCGGTACGTCCGGCGTCGCCTCGGCGATCGCCAACGAGCCCGTCTCCGACCCGACCGGATCCGTCACGGGCTTCGCAGATGCGACCACTCGGTTCCTGCCCCTCGTCGCGACGATCAATGCCGCCCGCATCCTCGAGCTGCAGTCCAGGCTGCTCGGCGTCGATCATGACGAGCTCGCGCGACTTGCCCTGGCCGCTCCATCCGGTGCCAATGGGCTCACAGTGCTGCCCTACTACGACGGTGAACGTACGCCGAGCCGCCCCGATGCCACGGGCGTGTGGTCAGGGATGACGACATCGACCACGCGTGAAGACCTGGCCCGAGCTGCTGTCGAGGCCCTGCTCTGCTCGCTCGCCGACGCCATCGATCACCTCACCGCCACCACGCAGACACCGCCACAGCGGATCCTGCTGGTCGGCGGCGCGGCGAGCAACCCCGCTGTGCGCTCGTTGGCGCCCGCGATCTTCGGCCGCCCGGTCACCGTCCCGTCACCGGGTGAGTACGTCGCCCTCGGCGCTGCGCGTCAGGCCGCTTGGGCGCTCGCCGGCACCGCCGAACCCCCAGCCTGGGCGCCCGTCGCGTCCGAGACGTATGAAGCAGAACCGACCCCTCTGGTGCGTGAGGCCTACGCACTCCTTCGCGACCGCGAAACCAGCTAAGACCACTTCCAATCAAGAAAGTGTTGCCATGAGCATCCCAACCCCTTCACCCTCCGACAAGTTCTCCTTCGGACTGTGGACCGTCGCCTACCCCGGACGCGACCCGTTCGGTGAGCCGACCCGTGAACCGATGGATCCGATCTATGCCCTCGAGAAGCTCAAGGAGATCGGCTCGTACGGCGTCAACTTCCACGACGATGACCTGATCCCGTTCGGCTCCGACGACTCGAGCCGCGACAAGATCATCGAGCGCTGGAAGAAGGGCCTGGCCGACACCGGCCTCGTCGTGACGACCGCGACGACCAACCTGTTCGGCCACCCCGTGTTCAAGGACGGTGGCTTCACGTCAAACGACCGCGAGATCCGCCGCTTCGCGATCCGCAAGGTCATGCGCAACATCGACCTGGCCGCCGAGCTCGGCGCCAAGGTCTACGTCGCCTGGGGCGGCCGCGAGGGTGCTGAGTCCGGGGCGGCCAAGGACGTCGCCGCTGCTCTCGACCGCTATCGCGAGGCGTTCAACGTGCTCGGTGAGTTCGTGCACGACAAGGGCTACGACATCAAGTTCGCGATCGAGCCCAAGCCCAACGAGCCCCGCGGCGACATCCTGCTGCCGACGATCGGTCACGCGCTGGCGTTCATCGAGACGCTGGACCGCAAGGAGAGCGTGGGCGTCAACCCGGAGATCGGGCACGAGGAGATGGCCGGGCTCAACGCTGCTCACGGCTACGCGCAGGCCATGTGGCAGGACAAGCTCTTCCACATCGACCTCAACGGACAGACCGGTCCTCGCTACGACCAGGACTTCCGGTTCGGTGTTGGCAACGTGCGTGGCGCGTTCTGGGTCGTCGACACCCTTCTGTCGGGCGGGTACGACGGGCCGGTGCACTTCGACTTCAAGACCCCGCGTACCGAGGACGACAACGGCGTTTGGGTTGCTGCTGAGGCGTGCATGACCAACTACCTGATCCTGCGCGAGAAGGCGATTGCGTTCCGCGCCGATCCCGAGGTCCAGGCTGCGCTGGAGGCCGCGAAGCTGCCGCAGCTTGCCCAGCCGACGCTCAACGAGGGCGAGACCTGGAGCGAGCTCGAGTCGTCCACCGGGCCGTCGGCAGATGAGCTGGCCGCATATGGAGCTGGCTTCGAGAAGCTCGACCAGCTGGCCCTCGAGCACCTCTACGGAGTGCGCGGCCAGTGAACCAAGCCCGTCCCGGCGGCACGGAGCACCTGCGCAGGCAGAACACTGCGCTGGTGCTCCGATCGCTGCGCACGGACGGTGCCGCCACTCGTACGGAGCTCGCCCGGCGCACGGGACTGGCCAAGGCGACCATCGGCACGATCGTTGCCGAGCTCGGCACCGGAGGAGCTGTCAGCGAAGACCAGTCAGCGCCCTCGGGCCGCGGCCGTCCGGGCCGACCCGTGACGCTCACCGGCGAGTCGATCATTGGACTGGGCTTCGAGGTCAACGTCGACTATCTCGCCGCCGTCGCCCTGGATCTCGGCGGCAACACCTGTGTATCGACGATCCGCCAGGTCGAAGGTGCAGGTCCCCCGAGCGTCGCTGAGCTGCTGAGCCTGGCGACCGAGATCCGCGACTCCCTCGCTCACGACGGTCACCAGCTGGTTGGCGCAACGGTCGCGGTCCCCGGCCTCGTCGAGCACGACAACCGCACCATTGCCTGGGCACCCAACCTCGGGTGGGATGCCGTCGACATCGCCGGACAGCTCGAGTCGATTCTCGGCAGTGGCTGCCCCACCACCGTCGACAACGATGCCAACTGCGCCGCACTCGCCGAAGCGGCTCACGGTGTCTCGATCGACGTCGAGAACTCGCTCTACATCACCGGAACGGTCGGAATCGGAGCTGGAATCGTGCACGACGGCCGCTTGCTGCGAGGCGGCGCAGGATTTGCCGGCGAGGTCGGCCACATGCCGATCGGCGATCTCGCACGCGTGTGTGGGTGTGGACGACTCGGCTGCTGGGAGACGGCGGTCGGTCTTCGCGCGATGCTCGAGGCCGTGGGCATGGAGGAGGAGAACACTCCCCTGCAGTCCGCCCTTGCTGTTGCAGAGCGCGCCGCCCACGATGCCCAGACCCGCGCTGCCCTCACGTCACTCGGTCACAACCTCGGCACCGGCCTCGCAACCCTGGCCGCGGTCCTCGACCCGGCCGCCATCGTTCTCGGCGGCTACTTCGTTCCCCTCGGCGCGTATGTGGTGCCAGCCGCTGGTGCCGTGCTCGCTGAGAGGCTGCCCTCTGCCTCGATCCACCTTCCGCAGATCCGTCTCAGCTCGCTGGGCATCCACGCCGCTGCACTGGGCGCGGCCGAGGGTTCGCTCGCAGGCGTCTACGCCGGCGCAGTCCCGATCTGACGCCCGGCGCACGTCAGAGTGCCCTGACGAAGGCTGCCACAGCCGCCCGAGAGTTGACACCAAGAACACTGAAAAGGTCTGAGACGTGCTTTTCCACTGTCTTCTCGCTGATGGCCAACGAGTTGGCTATCTCGACATTGCCACGCCCTTCGGCAAGTAGCCGGGCCACTTGGCCCTGCCGATTCGTCAGATCGCGGATTGCGGCGACCGGGACGTCAAACGGAACCCTGCCGCCGATGCCGACACGGCTCTTGGTGCCGAGGGTCGCAAGCACCGTGGCCACCAGACCTTCCACGGTCTTTTCAGAGAGAAAGATCGCTGCCGCGATCTCTTTGTTGCGCATGCCCGAGGCGGCCAGCCTGGCCACTACGCGAGCTTGGGCTGAAAGCGCATCCCAACCCAGGCCAGCAAAGGGTTGCTGGGTCGCATTTTCGTCTCCGGCCTCCCGCCTGGCCCATGCCCGAACCTCGGAGAGCCCGGCACCGGCGACGCGCCGCGTCAGATCCGCAATGTCGGCGGCACCCTTGGGCAGGGCAGCCAGATCGGCGAACGCCCGTTCGCTCGTCAGGTACATCTCTGCGTGAGGGCCAGCGTCCGGCACCTCCACGTTGTTGATCGCCAGCAGTCGAGCTCGCGACCGCTCGACGGCAGCGGCGCAGAACGATCCTGCCTCGACATCGAAGGCCTCCGAACGATCGAGGTGACGCTGAGCATCTTCCACCAGACCGAGCTGGAGGCACAGGTCAATCGCCAGGTCGCCCACATGGCACCGACTCACCATGGGCAGGAGCGCGAGGTCATCGCCGCCAACCAGCAACGCCTCAAGTGCACGTTTCGGTCGGCCAACCGTTGACAGCGCGAGTCCGGTGAGGGCAACCGCCATGGCGTCGAGCTGATGGGTAGGTCGCGGTACCGCCACACGAGTGATTCGAGCTGCTGCCTCGACCGCTCGGGTATCGGCACGGACACCGGCCACGATGGCCTCGTGGCTTCCCACCAATGCGGCACCAAGGGGCCACTCGACGATTTCGGACTTCAGCATCTCCACCTCGGCGGAGGCCTCGCCGGACAAGCCGAGAAAGGCCAAGACCCGGATCCGGGATATGCGTACCCAGGGCAGGAACGGGTCGTCGGACGATGTTCGGTCCAATACCCGTTTGGTGATCAGGTCGCTCCGCTCCAGCAGTCCAGCCGAGTAGGCGGCTTCGCTGAGCAGGTAGCCGATCAACCCAGACACCGGCGATTCGCCTGGCACCCGAGTCTCGCCGACCGGGATGACGACACGACCCATGTGCTCGACTTGCAGCAAAGTGCGCAGAGCTGAGCGGACAGCGTGCCGATCTGCATCGGTCTCGAGATCTGCTGCCATCGTGTGTTCGCTGAAACCGTTGTAGTCGGCTGCCGCAAAGGACCACAGCGCCCAAGCCAAGTGGTCGGACGGGGCAAGTGTGTGTATGGCGGCCCGCGAACCTTCGACGTCGCCCTGATAGGCCATCGCCACAGCGGCGACCAATTCCTCGTGCACGCCGCGAACCTAACATCGCTAGAGATCGACGGCCTGCGGTCCGGCGACAAATCGGTGATCAGCTCGCGAGAACGCTCTCGACATCGTGGCAGGCACTGGACAGCACCGCGACGGGATCGGCCAGCAACGGCCCGAACGCGAGCTCGGCAGCCCCGAGAAGTACCGAGTCCCCGCCCAGGCCGGGCACGCACACCACGACCTGTTCACGGGATGCAGTGAGTGCGTGTGCACCCAGACCGGCATCAACGTCCTCGCTCACCAACGGATAGAGGGCGCGCAGATAGCCCCCGAGCACAATCACGCGCGGATTGAGCAGGTTGACGGCTGCGGCAATTCCCCGGCCGAGGTTGCGGCCGACGGTACGCAGATCAGGCGTCGCCTCGTTCACACCCTTGAGGAAGTCGCCGAGTGCCGCGACGCGGTCCGGCGGACATCCCACGGCGAGAGCAATGGCGGGAGCGCCGATCTCGGTCTCCCAGCAGCCGCGGCTGCCGCAGTGACACACCTTGCCGTCGGGCGTGAACGGCAGGTGGCCGATCTCACCGGCATAGCCACCGGATCCGTCGAGCGGGATGCCGCCGACGATGACGCCGGCACCGACGCCGACCTCACCTGACAGGTAGACCAGGTCGTCAACGCCGACGCCAGCACCGCGCAGGTGCTCGGCCAGCGCACCGAGATCGGCGTCGTTGCCGAGGATCGGACGGTCAGGAGTCGTGATGCGCTCAGCGAGGATTTCGGCGAAGGGCACATCGTGCCAGCCGAGGTTGGGCGCAAATCGTACGAGCCCGTCCTCGGCCCGGATGATGCCGGGAACACTGACGCCGATGCCGACCAGGGCCGCGCCAGGCGCGACGTCCTTGACGACCAGGCGCATCAGCTCGACGACCGAGTCGCCGATCGCCTTCGGATCGTGCGACGACGGGATCGGACCGGTCGCCCGAGCCTCGACCGTGCCGCCGATGCCGACGCGGGCAACCGTGAGTCCGTCAACCCGCACATCGGTGGCGAGAACGTACGCTCCGTCCTTGGTGCGTACGTCGACCGACGGCCGACCCGCACTGATTCGCGTGCCCGACGGCTTGACCTGCTCAGCGAGCCCGAGCGACTCCAGCTCGGTGACCAACCCCGCGATGGTGCTGCGGTTGAGTCCCATGAGTGACGTCAGCTCGGCGCGCGAGATGCGGCCCGCGCGGTGCACATGACCCAGAACGGTTCCCAGGTTGTGTCGCCGCACATCCTCCTGGTTTGTTCCGACGCCCGAGCGCCCCGCGGAGGCCATGCAGCTCAGCCGAGACCTGTTGCAGACCGCCGCCTGCGCGAGATCGCGTCAACGCTTGCTGCGAGCAGCAGAACAGCGCCGGTGACGATGAAGTTGAGGTAGGACGCCTGACCGAGCAGACCAAGACCATTCACGATCGTCGCAATGACCAGACCGCCGATCACGGCATCGCGGGCCTTGCCCCTGCCTCCAAACAGGCTGGTGCCACCGATGACAGCCGCGCCCACTGCGTACAGCAGGACGTTGCCGCCACCAGAGCTCGTCGACACCTTGCCGCTCTGTGAGGCCTGCACGATTCCACTGAGCGCTGCCATGGCCGAGCAGGCCATGAACACCTGGATGCGGATGCGGTCGACGTTGATGCCTGCACGACGCGCGGCTTCGCTGTTTCCGCCGACGGCGTAGACGTGGCGACCCCAGGTCGTCCGGCCCAGGATGAACGTCCACATGGCAAGCAGCACGATGACGATCGGCAGGACGTACGGGATGCCCTTGATCGGGAAGTTCGGGTTGACGCTGCGGTTCGCGTTCAGGAAGTACGTGATGACGACGAGAATCACGCCAAGGGTCACGATCTGGGCAATCACAACCGCGATGGGCTGATGCTGGAGATCTGCCTTCACCTTGCGGTTGTGTGCCAGAAGTGTGAGTACCGCGAACAGCGCGGTGACCGCCACAGCGGTGATCCATCCCCACATGACGCTCATGTTGTTGTTGGCGATGCCACTGATGACTGGGTCGTTGACACGGACGGATCCGCCCTCACCGATCAGCTTGAGTGTCACGCCCTGCAGACCCAGGAAGAAGGCAAGGGTCACGACGAACGATGGGATGCCCAGCTTGGCGACCAGTAGACCGATCACCAGGCCGATGGCGGCTCCGACGACAAGCGCGACAGGCACGGAGAAATACCACGGCTGGTCATGCTTGACGAGCAAGAGCCCCATGACGCAGGCGGACACGCCGCCGGCCACACCGGCGGACAAGTCAATGTCGCCGAGCAACAGCACAGGAACGAGCGCCATCGCGAGGATGATGATCCAGCCCGACTGCGTGATCAAGTTGGCCATGTTGAGGTTCGACAGGAACCGGTCGTTGGCAAAGTTGAACACGATGAAGAGGACGACGAGGCCTGCGATTGAGGGCAGAGCGCCCATGTCGCCGCCCCGTACACGGCCGATGTAGGCACGCACTGACTCGCCGAGCGTGTTGGACTGAGTGAGGTCGGAAGCAAATCCGGCATGTTCTGCGTCGGAGATGATGTCGGTCATGAGGTCACATCTTTCGTGGCGGAGCCGGTGATGCCGGCGGACTGGCCCGTCGTGATGAGCTCGACGACCTGCGTCGATGTCACATCCTTGGTCTTGACTTCGGCGGCAACCCGACCGAGGTAGAGCGCGGTGATCCGGTCGGCAACCTCGAACACGTCGGCGAGGTTGTGCGAAATCACCAGGACGCCGACACCCTGGTCGGCGAGCCGACGTACGAGATCGAGCACCTGGCGGGTCTGGGCAACGCCCAGAGCGGCGGTGGGCTCGTCGAGCAGCACGATCTTGGAGTTCCACAGGGCCGACTTCGCAATGGCGACGGTCTGGCGCTGGCCACCTGAGAGGCTGGCGACACTCTGGCGTACGGACTTCACGGTGCGTACAGACAGCGAGGCCAGCACCTCGCGAGCCCGCGATTCCATCGTGGTCTCGTTCATCAGGATGCCGTTGGTCATCTCACGACCGAGGAACATGTTCTCGACGATGTCGAGGTTTTCGCACAGTGCGAGGTCTTGGTAGACGACCTCGATGCCGAGCGCGGCGGCGTCCTTGGGACTCGTGACGTGCCGGGGCTTGCCCTCGAAGAGGTATTCGCCCGTGTCAGCTGGGTAGATGCCTGCGATGGCCTTGACCAGCGTGGACTTGCCGGCGCCGTTGTCACCGACCAGAGCGGTGACCTCACCGGGGTAGATCGCGAGATCGACGTCATGGAGGACGTGGGCGACACCGAAGCTCTTGTTGATTCCGCGCAGATGAAGGATCGGCGACTTTTCACTCATGACGTGCCTTCCGAGAGTGCATTGTTCGAGACGTGGCGATGTTACTGACTGCATTGGGTGTGGCCTTCCGGGAGTACCGGAAGGCCACACCCGTGGCAGCTACTTGATGCCAGCCTTGGTGCACAGGTCGGCGTAGTCGCCGGTGCACACATCAGATGCCTTCAAGTCGCCCGACTCGATCGGTGCACCGACGTTTGACTTGTCGATGGCAACCGGGTCGAGGAGGATCGCCGGCACGTCACGCTTGCCGGTGTCGTCCTTGACCGTTCCGGTCGTGGCAGCCTTGTCGCCCTTGACCAAGGCGATGGCAGCCTCAGCAAGCGCGCCAGCCTGGCCCGTTGCCGACTTCTGGATGGTCATGCACTGATCACCCGTCAGGATGTTCTGCAGACCCTCGATCGTGGCGTCCTGGCCGGTCACGGGAACCTTGCCGTTCTGGCCGTTCTTCTTCAGGATCGAGATCACACCGCCGGCGAGGCCGTCGTTGGCGGCGTAGACGCCGTCAACCTTGCCGTCGACCCGGGTGTAGAGCTGCTCGAAGATCGTGACGGCCTTGTCGTTGTCCCAGTCAGGCACGGCCTGCTCGGCAACGTTCTTGTAGGTCGAGATCTTGTCGAGAACGCTGTGCGCACCAGCGGAGAACAACGTGGCGTTGTTGTCAGTCGGCGAACCGTTCAGGTAGATGACGTTGGCAGCCTTGTCTCCGAGGCACTTGGCGAGACCTTCACCCTGGAGGTTGCCGACCTTGCTGTTGTCGTAGGAGATGTAGACATCGGCCGAACCACCAAGGGTGAGGCGGTCGTAGTCGATTGTCGTGACGCCCTGCTTCTTGGCCTTCTCCTCGATTGCTGCACCCGAGTCAGAGTCAAGGTTGACGATCGCCAGGACAGTCACGCCGTCGGCGATCATGGCATCCGCGATGGTTGCCATCTTGTCTGCGTCGCCTTCGGCGTTGTCGATCTTGTAGTCGACGCCAGCGGCCTTGAACGCCTTCTCGAGAGCCGGACGGTCGGCGGATTCCCACCGAACCGATGACTTCGTGTCGGGCAGGATGACGCCGATCTTGCCGTCCGCCTTCTTGCCTCCGTCGCCGTCGCCAGCGCTGTCAGATCCGCCACAGCCAGCGAGCGCGAGGGTCGCACCCATGACTGCCGCAAGTACCAGATTGCGTGTCCGCTTCACACAGACCGCCTCCTCATTCTCCAGTAGTGCGTCACGCGATGGACATGAGTTGGTCATCGGCGCGCAATTGTTGTTTGCAACAACGTATAGGGTGATCGCCATCACGTCCAGCCTCTCGGACAACAAATTCCGCTCGGCGTGTCGCGGCCGTTTTCGGCGCACAGAAAAGGGGCACCATCGAGTCGATGATGCCCCTGACCTGCAGTGATGTCAGTCGAGCAGGCTCCGCAGGACGTACGGCATGATGCCGCCGTTGCGGTAGTAGTTGGCCTCGCCTGGGGTGTCGATTCGGACAACAGCGTCGAATTCGACTCCCCCAACGGCTACGCCCTCCTTGTTGGGGGGACCCCCAATCCCCGCCTTGACGTGAACCGTCTTGGGGATGCGTCCTTCGTTGAGCTCGGTGATGCCGGTGAAGTCGAATGTCTCCTCCCCCGTCAGTCCCAGCGACTCGGCGGTCTGGCCGGCCGGGTACTGCAGCGGCAGGACGCCCATGCCGAGCAGGTTGGAGCGGTGGATGCGCTCGTACGACTCGGCGATGACGACCTTGACGCCCAGGAGCGCGGTGCCCTTGGCCGCCCAGTCACGCGACGAGCCGGAGCCGTACTCCTTGCCCGACAGGACGACGAGCGGGATGCCCGCGTCGATGTACTTCTCGGATGCCTCAAACACCGTGGTGACCGGCGTGCCGTCAGCCAGCAGGTCGCGGGTGAAGCCACCCTCGGTGCCGGGTGCCAGCTGGTTGCGCAGGCGGATGTTGGCGAACGTTCCGCGGATCATGACCTCGTGGTTGCCGCGGCGCGAGCCGTACGAGTTGAAGTCACGTGCCTCGATGCCCCGCGAAGAGAGGTAGGTGCCAGCAGGGCTGTCCTTCTTGATCGCACCGGCCGGGCTGATGTGGTCAGTGGTGACCGAGTCGCCGAGCTTGAGCAGGACACGGGCTCCGCTGACCTCGGTGACCGGATCGGGCTCGAGACCCATGCCGTCGAAGTACGGCGCCTTGCGTACGTAGGTCGAGTCCGGATCCCACTCGAACACGTCGCCGTCCGGCGTCGGCAGGTTCTGCCAGCGCTCGTCGCCGGCGAACACGTCGGCGTACTCACGGCTGAACGTGTCGGAGTCGATCGACGAGGCGATGACGTCCTCGATCTCCTGCGGGGTCGGCCAGATGTCCTTCATGAACACGTCGTTGCCGTCCTGATCCTGGCCGAGCGGGTCGGCGTACAGGTCGACGTCCATCGAGCCGGCCAGCGCGTAGGCGATGACCAGCGGCGGTGACGCGAGGTAGTTCATCTTGATGTCGGGGTTGATGCGGCCCTCGAAGTTGCGGTTGCCCGACAGCACGGCGGTGACCGCGAGGTCGCCATCGTTGACGGCCTTGCTGACCTCGGGGATCAGCGGACCGGAGTTGCCGATGCAGGTCGTGCATCCGTAGCCGACGAGGTTGAAGCCGAGCTTGTCGAGGTAGACGTTGAGGCCAGACTTCTCGTAGTACTCGGTGACGACCTTCGAGCCGGGAGCCAGTGTCGTCTTGACCCATGGCTTGCGCTGCAGGCCCTTCTCGACGGCCTTCTTGGCGAGCAGGCCAGCGCCGATCATCACCGACGGGTTGGACGTGTTGGTGCACGAGGTGATCGCAGCGATCGTGACTGCTCCGTGATCGACCTCGAACTTCGTGCCGTCCTCGAGCGTGACCTGCTGAGGGTTGCTCGGGCGGCCGATGTCGGTTCGTACGGGCGCGTGCGGCTTGTCGCCGTTGGTGCCGTCCGCCGAGCTGCTGGGTGAATCTGACGCCGGGAACGACTCGTCGACTGCCTCGTCGTAGCCGTTGAGGTCCTGCTCGGTGTAGTCGGCGAGAGCCGTACGGAACGAGGCCTTGCTGTCGGTCAGCGAGACGCGGTCCTGGGGGCGCTTGGGACCGGCGATCGACGGTACGACGTCGCCCAGGTCGAGCTCGAGGTACTCGGAGTAGCGCGCCTCGTGGTCGGGGTCGTGCCACAGACCCTGTGCCCTGGCATAAGCCTCGACGAGCGCGATCTGGCTCTCCTCGCGACCCGTGAGGCGGAGGTACTTGGTGGTCTCGTCATCGATCGGGAAGACGGCGATCGTGGAGCCGTACTCGGGGCTCATGTTGCCGATGGTGGCGCGGTTGGCCAGCGGCACGGCGCCGACACCGGAGCCGTAGAACTCGACGAACTTGCCGACGACGCCGTGCTTGCGCAGCATCTCGGTGATGACGAGCACGAGGTCAGTGGCGGTGGCGCCCGACGGCAGCTCTCCCGACAGCTTGAAACCGACGACGCGAGGGATCAGCATGCTGATCGGCTGGCCGAGCATCGCCGCCTCGGCCTCGATGCCGCCCACACCCCAGCCGACGACGCCCAGGCCGTTGACCATCGTGGTGTGCGAGTCGGTGCCGACGCAGGAGTCGGGGTAGACCGTTCCGTTCTTGTCGAAGACGACGCGGGCCAGCTTCTCGATGTTGACCTGGTGCACGATGCCGGTGCCCGGCGGGACGACCTTGAAGTCGTCGAACGCGCCTTGTCCCCAGCGCAGGAACTGGTAGCGCTCGCGGTTGCGTTCGTACTCGATCTCGACATTGCGCTCGAATGCCTCGGGCGTGCCGAACACGTCGGCGATCACGGAGTGGTCGATGACCATCTCGGCGGGCGCGAGCGGGTTGATCTTGGTGGCGTCTCCCCCGAGGTCTGCCATTGCCTCGCGCATGGTGGCGAGGTCGACGACGCAGGGAACGCCGGTGAAGTCCTGCATGATCACGCGGGCAGGCGTGAACTGGATCTCCTTGGAGGGCTCAGCATCGGCATCCCAGCCGGCGAGCGCCTCGATGTCTGCCTTCGTGATGTCGGCACCGTCCTCGGTGCGCAGCAGCGACTCGAGCAGGACCTTGAGGCTGAACGGGAGGCTCGATACGTCGAGCCCGTCACCGGTCACCGCACCCAGGCGGTAATAGTCGTAGGAGGTGTCCCCGACCTTGAGTGAGTCCTTGGACTGAAAACTGTCGACGGCCATGATGTCTCCTTCGCGCTGTCAGGTCCCATCCTGCCCAGCATTGGCTCGCAATGCATGGTCAGGTTGCCCTAACCCCTGAATGCCGGTAAGTGTCTTGATATCAAGATACATGATGTCGAGATGTTCAGACCAGGCACATCAGAACAAGCGAGGGAACTGCAGGAGCAGTGGTGAGAAGAACGCGATGTACAGCAGCGCAACGCCCAGCACCCCGGCCACGCCGGCAACGTCAAGCATCACCAGTGCACGGCGTCGTCCCGACGCTGTCACGGCATCCGCACCTTCAGCGCGCTCGACCTTCGTTCGGGTGACCCAGTCGGCAAACCCGCGCCCGGTAGGCAACAACAGCGGAATGATCAGGACGAGCAGCGCGAGGTAGGCCGCTCCCCCGAAGTGCCAGCTGTCCGGCGTCAGGCGGCGAAACGCCGTCGGCAAACCGATGGGGATGGCTGCCACCGAGAGATCCAGCAGTGCTGCCATGACCACCCCGCGCAGCAACCCGCGCCATGGTCCAGTTGGCGCATCATCTCCCGCATCGACAACCTTCAGTCCCATCCGGTGCTTGCCGATGCTGTGCCCGCGAATCCCTTGGCGGAGCCCGTTGTTCCAGATCAGGAAGAGCTCTCCGGCGATCAGCCCACTGAGCAGGAGGTCGTCAGACAAGCTGACCGACCAGAAGTCGCCGGAGGAGTCGGCGAAGAGAGCGTGTACGCCGCGCGCCGCGACATACAGCAGCGCTCCCGCCGTGAACGCCAGGCAGAAGAGCAGAGCGTCCTGCACAAGGGCGTCGCGTCGCAGCTGCCTGGTCGTACGGAACTCGTCCATGACGATTTCTCCTATCGCATCGATCGTACGTATCCAACAAGCTTGCGACCGTCACGTACCCGGTCCTCCCACGTAATACCCACGCCGAGCAGGATCGCGCTCACGATGGCGATGACAACAACGCGTGGCGCGGCATTCGCGTAGGGCCCGATGTTGAACAGGACGACAAGCGTGGCGATCAGCACGCCCGAGATGAACGGTGCCTGCCAGCCCAGCTTTATGCCGGCGAGCATCGCGACCACTGCGCCGAGCCCGAGCAGCAGCGCCCTCAGCTCCGTCGGATCGGCCAGCGCCTGCGGCACGCTTGGGAGCAAGGCGATCGCGAGTCCGGGGCCAAGAACGGTCCATGTGTTGATGTCTGGCTTGCGCCGAGCCGCATAGGTGCCCGCTGCGAGTGCGACTGCGCCGAGCGGCAGGGTGTACGCCTCGACGAACGAGAACCCGCTGTCGACGATCAGCAAGATGTAGGCCACGACCAGTGCGATGGCGCCCGGCCACACGTACCAGCGGCGATCCTTGACCCCGGCTGCGAGCGCGATGAGGCCCACACCGGCGACGGTCCAACGGACGGCAAGCTCGGTCGAGGAGCCGGGGGCGCACAGCGCGATGAAGCCGGCCAGTGCCGCGATGGCCTCAACAGGCAGGCGGGTGATGTGCTCGTTGAGTCGCAGGCCAGCCGCCGCGAGCACGGTCATCGCGCCGACCACCAACGCGAGGTGGGTCACCGACTCGTCGAGTTCGAGCAGCTCCACCAGCGCGCCGAGACCGGCGAGGCCGAGCAGGACGGCCAATGCGGCGTACGCCTGGCGCGCCAGGTCTGGTCCCTTGGTGAGGGTGAGCCCGACCAGGATCAACGCGCCCGCGATCCACGTGGCTGCCGAGATGCCGTGTGACGCAGCGGCCAGCGCGGACGCCGCGGCAAGGACGACCGCAGCCACCGGGCCCGCGTGCGTCGCGAGTGCTCGCTGCTGCGCCGCCATCAGGCCCGCGGCCACCACGATCAGGAGGGCTGCAGCAGCCCAGACCGGGAGCCGCATCGCGACGGTTGCATCGATCGCGACGAGGCCGACTGCCCCAGCAACAGCTGTCGTCGCGTGGGATCGGAAGTCATCGAGCTCCGGCCACCGCGTGACGAACCAGACGACCGCGAGGAAGGCGGCGAGCACGATCGGAACGGGCCAGATCGCGAAGTTCTCGACCGATGAGACGTCGAGCCGGGTGTCCCAGCTCGTGCTCCATGGATCGTTGAGGATCGGGTCGAGTGTCTCGAGGACGTCGCCCAGCAGGCCGACGTGGAGCGCGAAGAGTCCACCGATGACGGGTACGGCGCCCACCCGCGCACCGCGAACCCAGTTGTTCGTGCCCCGTGACGCTCCAACGGCCAGCAGCACCGCGAGAGCGGCAACCGAGAGCCAGACACCCTCGGGCCGCCACGCATCGTCCGACGGGGTGATCACCAGCGCGCACACCGCGACCACTGCGAGCGCGACGGCCGGTATGCGAAGCGGTGCGACAAGCCAGGCGACCACCAACGAAGCGATCGCCATGATGAGCATGGGATAGCCGTGGCCGTCCTGGAGCATCTCGCGCAGCGTCGGGTTGTCGACCAGCTCGACGAATGCTGCGATGTACGCGGCGGCGAAGAAGCCCGCGAAGACGATGCGGGCCACGAGGGTCATGGGCTTCAGCCCGGCTGGACGCGTCGACAGAGCCAGCAGGCCCGCGACCACCAGCGCGACGATGGCTCGCCAGGCGAAGTCCCAGCCCTCGAAGACCGCACCGGCACCGACACCGGCGATCGTGATGCCGAGACCTCCGGCGATGGCGGGCGCGATCAGGTCGGCTCTGACGTACTTCCTCGCCCAGACGGCAATGCCGATGCCCAGTGCCGAGTGCGATTGCGCCCCAGATGACCCATGCCCACTCGATCTCGACGGCGTCGAGCCCCGCGAGGCCTTCGTGACGGGCGGCAAAGAAGTCCAGCGTCAACAGGGCCAGGAAGACGGTCCACACCGCTTCAGCAGATGCTCGGAGCGGTCGCTTGGTGACCCACACGCCCAGGGCACCCATGATCGCGGTGACGCCGAGCAGGATCAGGGTCTTGCCGGCAAGCCCGATGTCCTCCCACGAGCGGGTGACGAAGATCAGGCCGGCGACGATCAGGCCGAACGCGCCGAGCACCAGAAGGATCGTGCCCGCGTTCCAGTTGCGGTCCTTGGGTGTCGGACGCTCGAGCGGCGCTGGGTACGACGGGTAGGCGCCAGTGACCGGCTCGGCCACCGGATCGACCGGCGTCACAGGCGATGCCGGTTGAGGTGTCGATTCGACCTTCGGCTTCTCGACCCGGGTCGACGGCGCGGAGGATTCGTCTCGGCGCTGGACCGCCCTGGCCAACAGGTCATCTGCCTGCAGCAGCGTCTGCCAGAGCTGGCGGACCTCGTGGGAGGTCAGGTCGAGACCGCAGTGCGGACACGTCGCCTGTCCGGCGATCACACCTCGGCAGTCCGGACAAGCTTGCGGGTCTGCGAAGCGCATGCGCTCACTGTGGCGTGCCAGTCAGTCGCGCACAAGCACCGCGACACATTCGACGTGGTGAGTCATGGGAAACAGCGCAAACGCGCGCAAGCTGTCGAGGCGGTAGCCGAGAGACGCGAACGAGGCGAGATCGCGCGCAAGCGCTGCCGGATCGCACGCGACATAGACGATGCTCCTCGGGGTGAGCTCGACGATGGCGGGTACGACCTTCTTGGCACCCGTACGGGGCGGGTCGAGGACGACGACGTCGGCGTGCACGCCGACCAGGCCCTCGCGCAAGGCTCGCTCGGTTGTCTCGGCGACCAGCCTGACCTGGGGCGCTCCGTGCAGGTTGCGGCGCGCGTCCTTGGCCGCCTGGCGATCCGACTCGACGCTGATCACCGTGCCGCGCTCCCCCACAGCGTCGGCGAGGAACGCCGTGAACAGCCCCACGCCGGCATACAGGTCAGCGACGACCTCGCCCTCCTGCGCCGACGCACCCGCAAGCACCGCGTCGACCAACGTCGAGGCGGCGGCCGGATGCACCTGCCAGAAGCCCGACCCAGAGACCTTGAAGTCCTTGTCGTTGACGCGTTCGGTGAGTGCTCCCCGGCCGCCACGCGTCGTGCCGTCGACGGCGACAACTCCGTCGACCGCTGACTCGACGGCGTCAGAGATCGATGCGTCGGTGACGAGCAGCGACTCCCCCGTTGACGAGACGATGGCTTCCACCGATTCGGCATCCCACTGCTCGCCCAACACCTGAGGAAGGCCCGGATGAGCGATCACGCAACGGTCGACCGGGATGATCTCGTGGGACCGGTGCCGGCGCAGGCCGGGACGCCCTTCAGCATCGACGGCGAACGTCACGCGCGTGCGCCAGCCGAGGTCTGGCGGTACGACGGCTTCGACCTCGCCGGCCCACTCGATCCCCGCGAGCCGCTGCAGCTGCTCGCGGACCACCTCGCCGAGTAGCCCTCGCTGAACCGCAGGATCGACGTGCTGGAAGTCGCATCCACCGCACTGCCCCGCATAGGCGCACGGCGGAGTGACGCGGCCCGGCGCTGCATCGATGATCTCGACAGCATCGGCGCGCAGGAATTTCCTGGACGAGTCGGTGATCTCAAGGCGGACACGTTCGCCGGGAAGCGCATGGCGTACGAACACGACCTGCCCATCGACCCGGGCGACGCAGTGGCCGCCGTGCGCGATCGGCCCGACCTCGACGACCAGGTCGTCCATCAACGGCCTCGGAATCCGCGGCGTACGTCGCCGGGTGCCGGCCGCTCCCTGCCGAGGCGGCGCTTGGCCAAACCGGCCGAGTCGAGCTGATAGGGGACGCTGGTGACCATCACACCAGGCATGAACAGCAATCGCCCCTTGAGGCGAAGCGCGGTCTGGTTGTGCAGCAGCTGCTCCCACCAACGACCAACGACGTACTCGGGGATGTAGACCGTGATGACATCGCGGGGGCTCGCCTTGCGAAGCTCCTTCACGTACCGCAGGACCGGTCGTACGAGCTCCCGGTAGGGCGAGTTGATGACCTTGAGCTGGACCGGGATCTCGAGCTCGTCCCAGCGCGCCATCAGCTTCTCGGTCTCGGCCGGATCGAACTCGACTGTCAACGCCTCGATCGAGCTGGGACGCGACACCCGCGCATAGGCCAGGGCTCGCATCGTCGGCTTGTGGAGCTTGCTGACCAGCACGATCGCGTGCACGCGCGACGGCAGTCCGACGTCGGAGTCGTCAATCGCGAGCTCGGTCGAGACGCGCGCGTAGTGGCGGCCAATACCGCGCATCAGCAGGAAGACGCCGATCATCGCAACGATCGCGATCCAGGCACCGGCGAGGAACTTGGTGAGCAGGACGATCACGAGGACCGTCGCCGTCATGCCCAGCCCGATCGAGTTGACGATCCGTGACCGCATCATGCGAGATCGTGCGGCGGGATCCTTCTCGGTCTTCAGATGTCGCGTCCAGTGTCGGATCATGCCGAGCTGGCTGAGGTTGAACGACACGAAGACACCGACGATGTATAGCTGGATCAGCTTGGTGACCTCGGCATCGAATGCCTGGATCAGCACGATCGCTGCGACGGCCAGCAAGATGATGCCGTTGCTGAACGTGAGGCGGTCGCCGCGGGTGTCGAGCTGACGTGGGAGGTAGCCGTCGCGCGCCAGGATCGATCCGAGTACCGGGAACCCGTTGAAGGCCGTGTTGGCCGCCAGGATCAGGATGACGCCTGTGCACGCGATCGTGAAGTAGAACAGCGGCGTGAAGTCGCTGTAGAGCGTCTTGGCGAGCTGGCCGATGACAGTGTCCTGCTCGTACGACTTGCCGATCGGCACGCCGTTCTTGAGCAGCTGGTGTGCCGGGTCCTCGACGTAGCGCAGCTTCATCAGGTCGGCGAGCACGATGATGCTCATCAGCATCGTGATCGACAGTGTGCCGAGCAGCAGCAGAGTCGTTGCCGCGTTCTTGCTCTTGGGCTTCTGGAACGCCGGTACGCCGTTGCTGATCGCCTCGACACCGGTCAGGGCCGCGCATCCGGACGAAAAGGCACGCGCCAGCAGGAACACCATTGCGATACCGCTGAGTCCGCTCTCGAGCTGACCCTCGGCAGAGATGTCGAACTCAGCGCTGGGCGCTTCCGGCAGGTTGCCCGAGGCGTACCGCGCATAGCCCCACAGACCCATCAGCAGGATCGAGATCATGAAGAGGTACGACGGCACCGCAAACGCCTTGCCGGACTCCTTGGTGCCACGCAGGTTCATCGCCATCAGGATGAAGACCAGCAGGGACGCCGCAGTCGCTTCGTGGCCGTCGAGCCACGGCAGCGCAGAGGACGCGTTCTGCACGCCCGACGACACGGACACCGCGACTGTCAGCACGTAGTCGACGAGCAGCGCGCTGCCGACGGTGAGCCCCGCTGTGGGTCCGAGGTTGACGGTCGCGACCTCGTAGTCGCCGCCGCCGCTCGGGTAGGCGTGGACGTTCTGCCGGTACGACGCGACGACGATCGCCATGACCAGGGCCACGGCAATGCCGATCTTCCAGTTGAACGCATATGCCGACAGACCGCCGAGCGACAACGTCAGGAAAATCTCGTCGGGGGCGTAGGCAACTGACGACAGCGCGTCACTGGCGAAAACGGGAAGCGCGATGCGCTTCGGCAGCAATGTCTCGCCGAGCTGGGTGCTGCGTAGCTTGCGGCCGACCACTGCTCTCTTGGTCGCCTCGATGATGCCCACGTGTGACGATGCTAGACCTGCATCACATCTCGTGCGCGCACTGTCCCCACGCGGTGTAGCGTCGCCTGCGTGCACATCGTGATCATGGGTTGCGGCCGAGTCGGTTCCACCCTCACCCACAGCCTCGAAGAACGCGGTCACACGACCGCCGTCATCGACTCCAACCCCGACGCCTTTCGGCGTCTCGGTCCCGGGTTCAGCGGTCTGACGGTGACCGGGCTCGGCTTCGATCGCGAAGTGCTGAAGGAAGCCGGCATCGAGCGCGCCGACGGGTTCGCCGCGGTCTCCAGCGGCGACAACTCCAACATCATCTCCGCGCGAGTCGCTCGCGAGCAGTTCAAGGTCGAGACCGTCGTGGCCAGGATCTACGACCCGGGCCGCGCCGAGGTCTACGAACGCCTGGGTGTGCCCACGGTCGCCACCGTCCCCTGGGCGGCTGATCAGGTGCTCCGCCGACTTGTCCCCGCCGGCTCCGAACCGGCCTGGCGAGATCAGTCCGGTGACGTCCGGCTCGACACGGTCTTTGCGCCCTTCGCCTGGATCGGGCGCCGCATCGATTCGCTGGAGACGGCCGCCGGCGTACGAGTCGCCTACCTCACGCGT
This sequence comes from uncultured Actinomycetota bacterium, assembly GCA_963849475.1. GTDB lineage: Bacteria > Actinomycetota > Actinomycetes > Propionibacteriales > Nocardioidaceae > Aeromicrobium. The sequence goes on along the minus strand of CAWKHC010000011.1, from coordinate 609,530 downwards.
CTCGGCTCCGGACTGATCGCCACCCCCGACACCGTGATCCAGGAAGGCGACTACCTCAGTCTCTTCATGCGCGAGGACTGCGCCGACAAGGCACACGCCGCCATTGACGCAGGGCCGGAGGCCGACTGATGCGCGTCGTCATCGCTGGTGCAGGAGCTGTGGGACGTTCGGTGGCTCAGGAGCTGATCGGCAACGGTCACTCCGTCCTGCTGATCGACAAGTCGCCCTCCTCGATCCGCTCTGACGTCGTGCCCGACGCGCAGTGGCTGCTCGCTGATGCGTGCGAGCTGTCGTCGCTGGCTGAGGCGCAGGTCGAGTCCGCCGATGTCGTCATCTCGTGCACGGGCGACGACAAGGCCAATCTCGTCATCTCACTGCTCGCCAAGACCGAGTTCGCAGTTCCCCGTACGGTCGGCCGCGTCAACCACCCCTCGAACGAGTGGTTGTTCAGCGAGTCGTGGGGTGTCGATGTCTCGGTGTCGACGCCGAGGCTGATGGCCGCCCTCGTCGAGGAGGCCGTCGCAGTAGGTGACCTCGTACGACTCTTCACGTTCAGGCAGAGCAACGCCAACCTGGTCGAGCTCACCATGCCGGAGGACTCCCCGTTCGTCGGCAAGCGCGTCAGCGAGGTGCCCTGGCCCGACGACGTCGTGCTGGTCGCCATCCTGCGCGATCAGTCGATCCAGACGCCCGACAGCGACCGTTCGCTGGAGGCCGGCGACGAGCTGCTGTTCGTCACGCCCGAAGACGCCGAGGACAGCCTCGGTGAGCTGTTGTCACCCAAGCACTGAGCCAGCTCAGGCCCGTTCAGGCTCGATCGGTGTGCGATTGCGGGTCAACAGCCAACCCATGACGACGAACGAAGCGACCTGAAGCGGCCAACCCAGGGCCAGCTTGGCGGCGCCCAGTGCGCCGATCTGGTGATCGAGCCACAGCGGGAGCTGTACGGCCACCCGGACGATGCACGGGATGGCGAGGATCCAGGTGAGCTGGGAGCAGAGCTTCACCATCGCGCGATCCTCGTGCCAACCCGTCGGGTCGCCGGTCACCGATCCGACCATGAACCCGACGATGGGCCACCCGATCAGGATCGTGAAGATGATGACGACGGCGTAGCCACCGTTGTAGATCAGACCCGGCGTGAACACCGCACGAGCCACGTCCTCCTCAGACCCGCCCGACTGCGATGCGCGGTAGGCGAAGAGCGCGCCAATGCCGATGCCCAGCAGTGCGTTGAGCACGAACTGCGTCGTCGACCGCTGCGCGAGGCGAATCAACAGGAGAAGGACCGTGACCGCAATGCTGACGATCAACGCCAGCCGGATCTCGTGCGAGATCAGGAAGCACACCGTGAATAGCGCTGTGGGGACGGCGCTCTCGATGATGCCGCGCCGACCGCCGAGCGCCTTGGCCAGGTGACCCCTGACGACCTGTTCGACGGTCTCGTACGCGTCGGTGTGCGCGGGCCCCTCGCGCTCGCTCATGCCTCGAGTTCGTAGCGCGGGTTGTAGATCACGCGACTGCCGTTGCGGGTGCCGATGCGGCCGTACACCGTCATCTGTCGTCCCGCTGCCACACCCTCGATCTTGCGGCGGCCGAGCCAGATCAGCGTGACGCAGGCGGAGCCGTCGTACAGCTCGGCCTCGAGCGCGGTGACCCCGTCGACCGGACGCAGGGTGACCGAGCGCAGCACACCATGAATCGTCACGACAGCACGATCAACCTGGCTCACGATCAGCTTGCAGCCGGCCTTGGCAGCGTCGTGCTTGAGCTCGCTCGACTCCTGGTGCTCGCTCGAGAGCTTCTCGAGCGTCTTGCTTATGCGTCCCATAGCTGAATTCTAGTCCTCGTCCGGTGCAGGGATCGCATTCGGAGGAATCGTCAGCAACAGCGGCTCCCGCTGTATGCGCGGCTCCGCGCCTCGTACGACGATCACGTCACGAAGCGCTGCCATCAGCGCGTGCTCCCCCGCCTGCAGCGCCGCCTCACCGAGCAGCGTCGCGCGAAGCATCCAGCGGGGTCCTTCGATGCCGATGATGCGGCTCGCTTGCATGCCGGACTCGCCATCCGGCCCCTCAGCGGGCACCGACACGGTGAGCTCAGCGCCATACGGGCCGTCAGCCTCCGTGGACTCGCCGCCGAGCCGTGCGACCTCCGCAGCGATGTCGGCGCGAACTTCGTCCCAGAGCCCGCCAGATCGGGACGCGGCGAATGCACGCAGCTCAAGCGCTGAGCCCTCGGCGACCAGCACGACCGATCCGATCTCGCCCTCGTCATTGTCGGCCGGAAGCTGTAGGGCGTAGGCCTCGTCGCCGCGGATCATCAGCGAGCCGAGGTCGACGTAGCCGTCCTCGGCCCCGGTCTTCTCCGTCGAGTCCCACGGGCCTTGATGACGTACGTCGACCGGTCCGGGAGCCAGCTCTGCCTCTGTCTCCACGTCGAGGTCCTTCTTGCGCTTTCGAGCCATCAGATTCTCTCGTCCTGGGTTGCGGCGGCCGCGTGACCACCGGTTGAACCGTAGCCCCCGGCCCCGCGAGCCGAATCAGGCAGCGCGTCAACCTCGGTGAACGTCACATGCTCGACACGCTGGATCACCAGCTGGGCGACCCGGTCGCCTCTCGCCAAGTGGATGGGTGACCGCTGGTCATGGTTGACGAGCAGCACCTTGATCTCCCCGCGGTAGCCGGCGTCGATCGTCCCTGGTGTGTTGACGATCGACAGACCGTGACGCAGCGCCAGTCCCGAGCGTGGGTGCACGAACGCGACGAATCCGAGTGGGAGCGCCAACGAGATGCCGGTCGGCACGAGTGCGCGCTCCCCCGGTTCGAGCGTGAGATCGATCGTCGTCACCAGGTCGGCGCCGGCGTCACCCGGGTGGGCGTACGCGGGCAGCGGTACGCCGCCATCCAGCCGGGTGACACTGACTTCAGTCATGGCTCCGAGACTACCTGCGGCACGGCGTTGAACGGGATGAGGCAGGCTGGGGCGGTGACGACCTACAGCGAGCGCCTCACCGCTCCGATCTCCTGGTGGCTGAGCGCGGCCGCATTCGCAGTCGTGTGGGGCTGGATCCTGCTCGTCGCGACGACCTGGACGATCGCGATCGTGACGACTGTCGTGGTCGGCGCTCTCTGTCTGTTCGCCGTGTGGCGGTTCGGATCGCTGCGCCTCTCTGCCGATGACAGCGGGCTGCGTGCAGGGTCGGCATTCCTCGACGCGGCCCATCTGGGCGACGTGGAGATCCTGCATCGCGCTGACTACCGACGCCGGCTCGGTGTCGACGCCGACGCCCGGGCCCACCTGGTCACTCGTCCCTACCTCGATCGCGGAGTGCTGGTGCGCGTACGCGACGCCGCCGATCCGACCCCCTACTGGTTGCTCTCGAGCCGACGCCCGGAGGCGCTGGCAGCTGCGCTGGGCCACACTGGTCCCACGACCGAGGAGGTGACGCATGGCGAAGAAGTCCAAGAAGGCTGATCAGCCTGAGCTCGACGAAGCGCCACCGTCGAAGTCCAAGGCGCCCGGCAAAGGTGCATGGCGACTGATGGACCGTGGCTCGTCGATGGCAGCCGGCGCCCTGGCCGGCAGGGTCTCTGCGCTCGCCTGGAAGGCAGCCACTGGCAAGAAGCCGCCCGTCAACGGGCGTCACCCCGATGTCAGCACCAAGGATGCCGTCGCCTGGGCCGTCATCGGCGGCGCGACGATCGAGCTGGTGAAGGTCGCAGTACGTCGCGGTACGGCGACGTACTGGGTCAGGTCGACGGGCAACCTCCCGCCGGGCATGAAGCCGCTCGCCGGTGCTCCGGACAACGCAAAGGAGCCGGTTCCGACGGAACCGGCCCCAAGAAACGTACGGAAGTTCAGTCTGCGCAATCGCGGCAGATGAACACGCCCTTCTTCTTCTCTGAAGCAAGCTGGCTGCGGTGGTGCACCAGGAAGCAGGACGAGCAAGTGAACTCGTCGAGCTGCTTGGGGACTACCTGAACGGCAAGCTCTTCGTGCGACAGGTCGGCTCCGGGCAGCTCAAATGACTCCGCCGCCTCGGTCTCGTCCTCGTCAACCTTGCCCGAGTTCTTCTCATGGCGACGTGCCTTGAGCTCCTCGATGCTGTCTTCGGACTGCTCTTCCTCGGTCTTGCGGGGGGCGTCGTAATCGGTAGCCATCAACTCTCCATCTGTGCGTAACAACCGGCGCGATTGTGCCACACCTCAGGGCTTAATCACACTCAGAAGCCACAAGCGCGCACGAGGGCGAAATATTCCCTGGCAATCGAGGGATGGGCGACCATCACGAGCCGCTCGTTCGGCTCGTCGTCGAGGCCGCTCAGCACGAGCCCGGATTCGCTGGCAATCAAGCCTCCAGCGGCCAGATCCCATTCCTTCAGACCCTCCTCGACGTACGCGTCGAAGTGCCCTTCAGCGAGTGCACACAGATCGAGGGCGGCCGATCCGATGCGACGGATGTCACGTATCTGCGGAATGAAGAGCGCCATGGCCGCCGCCTGCTTCGCGCGGATCTCCGGCACGTAGTTGAAGCCGGTCGCGACCAGTGCCTGGTCGACCCGTTCAACGGATGGCGCCGTCAGCTTGATCCGTTTGGCTCCGTCGTACCGCCACGAGCCCGCACCCCGGATCGCACCCCACTCGACGCCCGAGGCGATGTTGATCACGTAGCCGACGACGACCCCGTCGGCCTGGCGCGCGGCGATCGAGACGCCGTAGACGGGAATGCCGTAGACGAAGTTGACGGTTCCGTCGATGGGGTCGACGACCCAGTCGATCCCGGAGGTCCCGATCAGGTCAGCGCCCTCCTCACCGATGAAGCCGTCATCGGGTCGCGCCGACTTGATGCGGGCCCGGATCAGCTCTTCACAGGCGCGATCGATCTGTGTCACCACATCCGTGGGGCTCGACTTGGTGGCCGCGACTTCGACACGTCCGCTCGGTCGGCTCCGGTTGACGAACTCGGCGGCCTCGCGCCCGACCGCCCGCGCCAGCTCGAGCAGCTCCTCCAGGTCACTCATGCGATCGTCGGGAGGTTGGCGCGTGCGTTGAGGCAGCAGTCGACGGGGCAACGATCGTGCGACGGTCCCATGTCACCCACGGTCAGCCGCTCGACCGACTCGCCACGCTCGACGGCTGCGCGCTCCAGCACCAGGTCTCGGACCATCGCCACGAAGTCAGGGTGAGTGCCCGGGGTGTCCACCCGTTCGAGAGTCATGCCCAGCTCCTTGGCAGTGGCCATCGCCTCGGTGTCGAGGTCGTAGATGACCTCCATGTGGTCGGACACGAATCCGATCGGCACCACGACGACCGACGTCACACCCTCATCGTGCAGGTCGCGGAGGCGGTCATTGATGTCTGGTTCGAGCCACGGCATGTGGGGCGACCCGGACCGGGAGCAGTACGCCACCGACCATTGCCCTGTGCCTGCTCCGGCCGCGACCAGTTCGGCGACCTGTCGGTGCTGCCGCTCGTACGCCATCACGCCGGGGCCACCACTGGCGAAGTTCATCGAGTCGGGGATCGAGTGCGTCACGAAGATGACGTGCGAGCCGGGAAGGTGCTCAAGCCCAGCGCGGGTCGCCTCGGTCAGTGGCCCGACGAAGCCGGGATGGTTGAAGTAGTGGCGCAGTCGGCTGAGCTTGACCTCGAAGCCGTTGATCGCATCGAACAGGTCTTCGCGATACTGCCGGCACCCTGAGTAGGACGAGTAGGCACTGGTGACGAAGCACGCGGCATGGGTGACGCCATCGCCTTCCATCTGCGCTGCGGCGTCGCGGAGGTAGGGATCCCAGTTGCGGTTGCCCCAGTAGATCGGCAGATCGAGCCCGTGGTCGGCGAAGTCCTTGCGCATCGCCTCGAGCAGCTCGAGGTTGAGCTCGTTGATGGGCGACTTCCCGCCGAACAGCTGGTAGTGGGCTCCGACCTCTTCGAGTCGCTCGCGAGGTATGCCGCGGCCCGACGTCACGTTCTCGAGGAAGGGAACGACATCTTCGGGCCGCTCCGGGCCTCCGAAGGACACGAGCAAAACCGCGTCGAAAGGGCGGGGATCCATACGGCTAGTTTCTCACGCCAGCAGATAGGGTTTTGAGCCCATGCTTGGTACCTATCGCGACGTGCTTTCACGACCCGGAGCCGCGCTGTTCTCCTTCACCGCGATGGTGTCGCGATTTCCGTTGTCCATGGTCGGCCTGGGCATCGTCCTGGTCGTCTCGGACCGCAGCGGTTCGTACGGTCAGGCGGGCACCATCGCCGCCGCGTACGTGCTCGCGGCTGCTGCGCTCGGGCCGACTCAGGGCAGGCTTGCCGACCGGCTCGGCCAGACTCGCGTGCTCCTCGCGGTGGGCGCCCTGTACGCGTGCGGCATCGCGTTGACGCTGGCTGCCATTGATGGCGACTGGTCGACACCGTGGATCCACGTGTGCGCCGCCCTTGCGGGTGCGTCCACCCCGCAGACCGGCAGCATGGTTCGGTCCCGCTGGACCCACATCATCACGGACCGCGCCCAGCTCAACACAGCGTTCTCGATCGAGGCGGTTCTCGACGAAGTTGTCTTTCTCCTGGGCCCGATCCTGGTCACGTTCCTCACGATCCAGGTCGCCGACTTCGCCGGTCTCGTCGTGGCGGCGGCTGCAGCCACGCTCGGCTCCTGGGCGCTCGCCGCTCAACGCTCGACCGCTCCGCCAGCCTCGAAGCACTCGTCAACCACGCGTGATCCGCTCTCGTGGTCCCTGCTGGGTCGTGTCGTGGTGGCATCCGTCGGACTCGGCATCCTGTTTGGTTCGGCCGAGGTCATCGTCGTCGCTTTCGCCACCGAGGAAGGGCAGCGCGGCGCCTCGGGAGTTGTCCTCGCGATCTGGGCAGCGGGCAGCCTCCTCGCCGGCGTCGCGGTCGGCGCCTTGCCCGCCGCGCGCGACCCGTTGAAGCGGTGGCGCACCTCGCTCCTCGCGCTGAGCCTGCTTTTCATACCGCTGGTCTTCGTGTCCGGCATCGTCTGGCTGTCGGTCGGCATGTTCCTTGCCGGCTTCATGATCTCGCCGACACTGATCGCAAGCACGAGCCTGGTCGAGCACCACGTCGCGCCATCACGACTCACCGAGGCACTCACCTGGGCCACCACCGGCCTGATGGTCGGAGTCGCACCCGGCGCGGCCATCGCCGGCTGGGTGGTCGACCACCACGATGCATCGACGGCATTCCTGGTGCCATTGACCGCCGGTCTTGCGGGCTCGATCGTCGCCTGGACTCTGCGCCGTCCGACCGACCCAAGCCCCGCGTGAACGTGGACCCGACTGGCACTAACGTTGGGCTCGAGATGACTGATCTGACCTTGGCCGAGCGCAGTATCGAGCTGGTCCGCTCCTGGATCACGCCTGAGCGTCGAGCGCGGCACACCGACCCGTCTGCCGAACGCCTCGCCAAGCTGCTCAAGGATCCGCGCGGGCTCGAGTTCACCATCGGATTCGTCGATCGTGTCGTCCGGCCCGACGACAAGCGCGTCGCCGCTCGCAACCTTCGTACGCTCGCCGCCCACACTCCAGCGTTCCTGCCGTTGGCCCAACGCGTGCTGCTCAAGCTGGGCGCCATCGCCGCCATCGTCTTCCCGGGCCTCGTCGTCAAGATCGCCCGCAACACCCTGCGCCGCATGGTCGGCCATCTCGTCATCGATGCCCGACCCCAACAGCTCGGGCGGGCCATCAAGCGTCTGCGTTCGGGCGGCGACCGGCTCAACCTCAACCTCCTCGGAGAAGCCGTGCTCGGCGAGCGCGAGGCGGCCAGGCGTCGAGACGGCACGATGGAGCTCGTCGAGCGCGACGATGTCGACTATGTGTCGGTCAAGGTCTCCTCGGTCGCCAGCCAGCTGTCGATGTGGGCGTTCGACGAGTCCGTCGACCGCGTGGTCAAGCAGCTCACACCGCTCTACGAACGCGCCGCCACGGGCGAGCCGACGTTCATCAACCTCGACATGGAGGAGTACCACGACCTCGATCTGACGGTCGCGGTCTTCACTCGCATCCTTGAGTCCTTCCCCGATCTCGAAGCCGGCATCGTGCTCCAGGCCTACCTTCCGGACGCCCTCTCTGCCATGCAGGAGCTGCAGGAGTGGGCCGCCAAACGACGCTCCAACGGTGGTGCGCCGATCAAGGTGCGGGTCGTCAAGGGCGCCAACCTCGCGATGGAGCGGGTCGACGCTGCGGTCCACGGTTGGCCACTTGCCACGTGGGCGACCAAGCAGGAGACCGACACCAACTACAAGCGCGTGCTCGACTGGGCCATGAGCTCAGAGCGGGTCGACGGCGTACGCCTCGGAGTCGCGGGGCAAAACCTCTTCGACATCGCCTACGCGTGGTTGCTCGCCGGTGATCGCGGCGTACGCGACGCGGTCGAGTTCGAGATGTTGCTCGGCATGGACACCGGTCCCACGGATGCGGTCCGTCGTGACATCGAGCAGCTGCTGCTCTACACACCGGTCGTGAAGCCCGACGAGTTCGATGTCGCGATCTCCTACCTCGTACGCCGACTCGAGGAGAACGCCAGCAGCGACAACTTCATGTCGGCTGCGTTCGAGATCGCCGACGATCCGGCCCTGTTGTCCCGCGAGATCCAACGCTTCCTCGAATCGGTCAGAGCACCTCGACGAGACGGTCCCCGCACCCCATCGCAACCAGAACCGCATGACCGAGCTGCCCGCGGCCGGCACCGGCACGTTCGCCAACACCCCTGACACCGACTCATCGACCAGTCCCAACCGCGAGTGGGGTCGCCTCGCCCTGAGCCGGTCGGTCTACACCCAGCTCGGCGCCGAGACCGTACGGGAGAACCGGCTATATGGGCCGGCAAACCTCGAGGCGATGATCCAGGAGACCCGCACCGCCGCCAAGGCCTGGCACGCACGCGGCTCCGAGGTACGAGCGTGGATCCTGCACGAGGCGGCAAGCGCTCTCGGCGCCCGCCGCGGTGACCTCATCTCGGTGATGGCTGCCGAAGCCGGCAAGACCATCGCCGAGGGTGACGTCGAGGTGAGCGAGGCGATCGACTTCGCCAACTACTACGCCGAGTCGGCTCGTCGTCTTGATGTCGTCGATGGTGCACAGTTCCAGCCCGACCGCCTGACCGTCGTCACTCCCCCGTGGAACTTCCCGGTCGCGATCCCGGCCGGGTCGGTGCTCGCCGCACTCGCCGTCGGCAGCGGCGTCATCATCAAGGCCGCTCCGCAGACACCACGCAGCGCCGCCGTCATGGTCGAGGCTCTCTGGCAGGCAGGCGTGCCCCGGGATGTCCTGCGCTACGTCACGATCGACGAAGGCCCGCTCAGCAAGGCTTTGATCTCGCACTCCGACGTCGACCGCGTGATTCTCACGGGCGCCTGGGAGACGGCTGCACTGTTTCGCTCCTGGCGTCCTGAGCTTCCCCTGCTTGCCGAGACGAGCGGCAAGAACGCCATCATCGTCACACCGAGCGCTGACCTCGACCTCGCCGTCGCCGACGTCGTCAAGAGCGCGTTCGGCCACGCCGGGCAGAAGTGCTCGGCGGCAAGCCTCGTGATCGTCGTCGGGTCGGTCGGCCGCTCCGAACGGTTCCGCCGCCAGCTCGTCGACGCTGCATCGTCGATGCGGGTCGGTTTCCCCAGCGACCCCGAGGTCACGATGGGTCCGATCATCGAGCCACCACTCGGCAAGCTCGCCGAGGGGCTCACGACACTCGGCCAAGGCGAGAGATGGCTCCTGGCGCCCAACCAGGTCGGGTCCGACCTCCGCGTCTGGTCGCCCGGCATCCGCGATGGCGTACGCCCGGGAAGCACGTTCCATCGGACCGAGTACTTCGGGCCGATCCTCGGCATCATGCACGCCAAGTCGCTGCGGCAGGCGATCGAGTGGCAGAACGCCACCGACTACGGCCTCACAGCTGGCATCCACTCGCTGGATGCGGACGAGGTGAACATCTGGATCGATGAGGTGCAGGCCGGCAACCTCTACGTCAACCGAGGCACGACCGGAGCCATCGTCCAGCGCCAGCCATTCGGCGGCTGGAAGCGTTCATCGGTCGGCACGACCGCCAAGGCGGGTGGGCCCAACTACCTGACGCACCTCGGTACGTGGAGCTCCCGACCGCTGCGCGACTCCGTCACCGTCAAGGTGCTGCCGGAGGTCGAACAGATCCTGGCCGCTGCCATGCCGCGGGTCACGGCTGTCGAGCTTCCCCAGCTGCGCGCCGCAGCTGGCTCCGACGAAAAGGCGTGGAAGCGCGAGTACGGAGTGATGAAGGACGTGTCGGCGCTGGGCGTCGAACGCAACGTGTTCCGCTACGTCCCCGTCCCTGTCACGATTCGCAATGACGGATCCGTTTTCGAGCTCGCACGTGTGTTGATTGCTGCGGCCCGTACCGGCGCCGAGGTGACCGTCAGCTCCCGCGTCCAGCTGCCCGACGGTCTCGCACCAGGGGCACACATCGAGACGCACGACGCTTGGCTGGCTCGCGTCGCGGCGGACCGTCCGGCGCGCGTGCGACTCATCGGCTCCGGCGCCAAAGACGTGTCGGTAGCCGTGGAGGGCGATCCCGACGTCGCGATCTATTCGGACCCGGTGACGCTGTCGGGCCGAGTCGAGGCGCTCCCGTTCCTCAAGGAGCAGGCGATCTCGATCACCAACCACCGCTTCGGCAACCATGACGCCGAGTTCGAGTGGGTCCTCCCACGCGACTGACTCAGCCTCGGTCGGCACCTGGTGCGATCGGTGCTGTCCAGCCTCGCGCCAGCGCGGCAAGACGCCAGATCAGACAGACCGCGGCGGCGAGTGCGTACCACGCTGACGCGTAGTTCTCGTTGGCGATGACGGCTGCGATGAGGGCACCGGCGAACGCCGGTGTTGCATACAGCTCGCCACGGAAGATCACGGGCACGCGTCCAGCGGCCACGTCACGCATCATGCCGCCGCCGACTCCCGTCAGCAGTCCCAGCACTGATGCGGCCAGGACGTTCAACCCGGCGTCCTCGGCCTTGACCGCACCCGTGACGCAGAACAGGGCGAGACCGATCGCGTCGAGCACCATGATCTGCTTCTCCATGCGACCAACAGTTGGGTGGAAGTAGAAGACGGCCACCGCTGTGGCTGCCGGAACCACGAGATAGCGCCAGTCATCGAGGGCCGATGGCGGCACGGCGCCGATCAGCACGTCGCGCAGGACTCCACCGCCCAAGCCGGTGATCAGGGCCAGCACCATCACCCCGAAGAGATCCAGCTCCTTGCGTACGCCGACCAGCGCGCCGGTTGCGGCAAACACCGCAATTCCGGCGAGATCGAGGATGAGCAAGAGGGTGTCGGACACGGACATGACGCTATCGGCCGTTTCGTGTTGCCATTGCGGCGCGTCACCGCAGGTTCGGCACCCGCGTGCCTAGGATGAGGACAGGCCCCGGCGACAACTCGAATATGGATGGGGCTGCTGAACCGCAATCGGAGGCGACGCCAATGCGCGAACTCGGTCTCGACGGACTGAGCGAGGATGGACGGTTCCTCGTCGCGCGCGACACTGCCACCGGTGAGTCATTCCACATCCCAGTCGACCACCGCCTTTCTTCCCTGGTCGAAAAGTCTTCCCGCAGCGGAGCCCCCGCAGGCCAGTTGGAGATCAAGATGGAAAGTTCGCTCAGCCCCCGTGACATCCAGACGCGCATCCGCCGCGGCGAGTCGGTCGAGTCCGTCGCCGACGCCGCTGGGGTTCCGGTCGACCAGATCGACCGGTTCGCCGGGCCGGTCCTCGCCGAGCGCGAGTACATGTGCGAGCAGGCCCGCAAGACCACCATCCGACGCAAGCATGTGGGAGGTGCCGGCGTACTCCTCGGCACGCTGGTCAACGAGAACATCGCGGCCGACGGCGGCGTGCCCGAGTCCGCAGCGTGGGACTCCTGGCGTCGCGAGGACGGTCGCTGGAACATCACGGTGACGCCGGACGGCGAGCAGCCTGCCAGCTTCCTGTTCGACGTCAAGAGCCGCTTCGTCGTACCCGCCGATGAGTTCGCCCACGGTCTGGTCGGCGATGTCGCACTCCCGGATTCTGCCGACATGGCGATCGCTGATGCCGTACGCGCTCCAACCCGCAAGGCCCCCATCGAGGCCGAGGTCCTGGTCGAGGAGATCATCGACGAGGTCGAGCACGCTGTCGACGACGTCGAGGACACCGGCGAAGTACCTGCCGTCTCGTCGATCAAGGAGGCTCGCGATCGTCGGGCCGAACAGCTCGCCCTCGACGCGGAGGAAGCCGCTCAGCCCGAAGTTGTCGAGGCACTGCACGAGGACGACTTCGAGGACTCGATCGAGCACGATGTCGCCGTCCCCGACACCGCCGGTCCGCGCAAGAAGCGCCACGAGCGTCGTCGCGTACCCAGCTGGGACGAGATCATGTTCGGCGACAAGTCCGACTGATCGAGCAGCCGAGCCCGTCTGTGTTCACCTTCACGCTGCGTTGTCGCGCATTCCGTAGTCGGTGGGTTCGGCGATCTGATGGGTCTTGATGTTGTGGTGTCGCCTGCAGAGTCCGCGGAGGTTCTCTCCGTTGGTGGGACCTTCGGGTCTGGGGATCTTGTGGTCGAGGTCGCATTCGGCGACCGGTCTGGAGCAGGTGGCGAATCTGCAGGTGCCGTCCCTGGCCTGGATGGCGGTGCGGAGTGCGTCGGATGGGAAGGGCCTGGGTTCGGTGGCGTCGAGGATCCGCCCGAGTGGGTCGGTGAGGATCCGGAACCACAACGTGCCGGGCTCGGCGGTCAGGTCTCGCACCATCTGTGCGGGAAGTGCGTACGTTCCGTCGAATGACTCACCCGGCAGGTCGTCGATGCCGGTGAGTGAGGTGACGGGGACGGTGATGCCGATGACCGCGCGGCTGCTGGTGGTCTGGCCGTCGGTGGTTCCGCGCAGCTGCTCGACGAACAGGTCCGCCCGTCGCTGATCCAAGGTGCGGTCATCGGAGACAGCCTTGGCTCCTTCAGTGAGCATTGCGTCGATAGCGATGGCCTCGGGCGTGGGGATGTAGGCCGTCAAGAACGACATGCCGTCGTCCTGGTGGTTGACCCACACCGAACGCTTGGTCCGTTCTTCCTTGACCGCAGCTTCGGTGGTCTCCCACCGGGCGATGAACCGGTTGAGCTTGGCCTTCACCTGTGAAGTCGTGTGGGTCGCGGCGTAGTCGCCGATGATCGAGTCCAGGTGGATCAGGTTCTCCTGCGTCGTCAGCTTCGCCGTCGCAGATGCAATGAGGTGGACCCGGAAAGCGTCGATCCGACCCTCGCAGATGTGCCGCCCACGTCAGTGGCAACAGATTGCGCACCCGACGTACTACAGCCAGCCGAACCTGAACCGTCCTGGTCGGCTGGTGAAGCACCACACCGAGCTCGTCGGCTGCGAAGCCGGCCTCGAGGTCACGAACCCGTGGGTCCTCGTGGCGTTCGGCCTCGACCCGGCGAAGGTCCGCGAACTCGAGCATCAGCGCAGCAGTCTCGGCCTCGATCTGAGCACGCTGCACCTCAAGCGTCGGCGATCCTGTCGAGGATCACCTGCCCGGTGTCGAGTGCTGTGCTCATACAACAAATCTAGTCCCACCACCGACAGACAATTCTTCAGATAATCCCTCTGTGGACAGCGAAAATTGACAACTCGCCTGTGGGCTTCGAACCGGCGAGAACCGGGCTGAAACCAGGCGTCTCCGGTCCTATTTGCCCGTTCTTGTGAATGCTCGCGCGGGCCGCTCGACGCACGAGGTTTCGACCTTCCGGGCGGCCTCGCCAGGAAGCGGCGTCTGAACTGACGCGAGTCAGAACGGCAGGACGTCGGGTGACATGGCTGCGGCGTTGGCAGTTGCCGCCGTCATGTGGCGACGGTGGTGGCGTCGGCACAGCACTTCGTAGCCCACGACCGTCTCCACCTCGTCGCCCTCGGCCGTCAGCTCGTGCTCGACATCGCCGACCACGATGACCTCGCCCTCGGTGACCATGACGCCGTCCTCGGTGCGGGCGTTGTGGGTTGCCCGCTCCCCGCACCAGCACAGCGCTTCGACCTGCAGTGTGTGCACGTGGTCGGCGAGCTCGATGAGACGAGCCGAACCGGTGAACAGCTGCGTACGGAAATCAGTCAGGATGCCGAACGCGAACACGTCGATCGCGAGCTCGTCGGTGATCTTGGCGAGCTGGTCGATCTGGTCGGACGTGTAGAACTGCGCCTCGTCGCACACGAAGTAGTCGATGCGGCCGCCCGCGGTCAGCTGATCGACCGTGTGGTGCCAGAAGTGGAACTCGTCATCGACCTCGATCGCCTCCACCGACAGTCCGAGACGGCTCGACAGCGTCGACTTGCCCGCACGGTCCTGGGATGTGAACACCAGGCCAACCCTGCCCCGCGCGCGATGATTGTGGTCCACCTGCAGCGCAAGAGTGCTCTTCCCACAGTCCATCGTTCCCGTGTAGAAGTTCAGATCAGCCATGTCGCGCCAGTCTTTTCCCACGCTCTGCCCGATTGTCCCGCTGTAGAAAGATCAGCCACAAACTCATCCTGCCAGCAGTCATGAGGCGACGAGCACCGGTATGCGGAGCTCGGGCTCGGTGATCGAGCCGTGGAATCCCGTCATCTTCATCTCGATCGCGAAGTCCGCAGTCGAGAAAACGGCGAAGTCACCGAGTGCCGCGACGACGACATCGCCGATGCGACCGCGTACGTCAGGGGCGATCGGACCGAACCAGTCCTCGATGCCTTCCTGCGTACGAACGATGGCGCGATCACCCATGAACTCGGCCCACTGCGCCGCCACGTCACCCGCAGCGCCGGCGCGCGTGTAGACGTGCCGGAAGCGCGCCTCACCCGCGAGCAGGACAACATCCTGGAGCAGCTGAGGCTGCTGGTCGACGTCGAACCGGCCCTCCATCGGCAGGTCAATCATCCCGTGATCGGCCGTCACGATGAGCACGCAGTCCTGCGGCAGCTCAGCCCGCAGATCGGCAACTTCACGGTCAACGGTCGCCAACATCTCGCGCCACTGCTCCGACTCGCAACCGCGGGCGTGCCCCGTGTGGTCGAGGCGCGACTCGTACGCGTACGTCACCGCGCGAGGCGCCGCTTCGATGACCTCGACGATGACGTCGAGCCGCTCATAGATCGAGTTGATGCCGTGGAACGGCACACCGCGCTGGCTGCACAGCGTCAGCCCGGTCGAGGCGAACTTTGCGTCGTTGACCGACGATGCAGCCGCACCGTCCTGCAGGAGCAGCTCGAGCACGGTCGGCCTGGGCTGCCACACGAGCGGATCGATCGACAGGTCCCACTTGAGCGAGTTGAGTCGCAGGCCGCTCTCGGGATCACGGGCCGTGTAGCCGACCATCCCGTGGCTGCCGGCCGAGACGCCCGTACCGAGAGACGTCAGGCTGGTCGCCGTGGTGGACGGCACTCCGCAGACCATGTCGGAGACACCCGGCAGCGACGCGAGGAACGGCGCGGTGTCGGCGTTGGCGCGCAGCAAGGTCTCACCGAGTCCATCGATCAGCAGCACGACGTACCGCGGCGCCTCGGGCAGCTCGAGGGTGTTGGAAAAGCCTCGGTGCCCCATCGCGGCGGCAACTGACGGCATGACCTGATCGATGGTTCGTCGACCAGCCAGTCCCGGCAGGGCCGGGCCGGCAGCCGTCATCCGGTGTGTCCGGCCGGTGCCCCGGCGCTGGTCGCGGCCGACAGCGTCCGCGCGAAGGCCAGCAGACGTTCGACGGCCGCACCACCGTCGGCGACGGCGCTGATGCGCAGGGAGAAGTCGTCGCCCGTGACGCTGCCGGTGTAGCCGTGATCTGCTTCGCACTCGGGATCGGAGCACCGGGCCGGCTCGAGCTCGACGCGCGAGACGACGCCCCAGCCGATGGTCAGCACGGCTTCCTCGAGCTGCTTGGACGTCGACGTCACCATGCGGGTGACGACGACGGAACGCACCTGTGAGACCGATACGGCCTCGGACGTCGTCGACGTGTAGGGCTTGGGCAACAGGTCGTCGCCGGGGTGCTCATCGGTGTGTACGAGAACCAGTCGTGTCGGTGTGAGCGCGAGCACCGTCATGTGTCGGCGGATCTCGTCGCGGTCGAACGTCGGCTCGTGATGCAGTACGTACGCCGTGACGCTCTCGCCGGCCAGCGCGTCGCTGAGTCCCTCGGCGACGATCTCCGGGTAGTAGCCGCTGCGGGAGACCTCGCTGGCAAGCTCGTCCGTGTGGTCGATGGTCATTAAGCCAGCGTATCGCCCGTGGCACCGGGCTGGCTGAGCCGCCGTACGTACCACTCACCCCGCCGGTCGGCCGACGGCACGACCTTGGCGCGGGCGCTCAACGCGGTGAGGCCCTTGCCGTGCACCAGCACGGGCTCAAGATCCAGCTCTGCGATCTCAGGGAGATCGTCCTTCATGGCTGCGAGGCGTACGACGATGTCCTGCAATGCGTCGACGTCGACCGGGTCAGAGCCGCGATAACCATAGAGCAGCGGTGCCGATCGCAGGTCACGGATCATGCTCTCGGCGTCGAGATCGGTGAGCGGCGGGATGCCGTACGAGCGGTCGCCGAGCAGCTCGCTCGGAGCGCCGGCAAGGCCGAACGAGACGAGCGGACCGAACAACGGGTCCTCGGCGACACTGAAGCTCACCTGAATGCCCTCGGGCGCCGCCTTCTGCACGAAGTACCTGGTGTCCTTGCGCATGCCGGTCCACGTGGTGATGTCGTCCCACGCGGCTGCCATGTCTTCCGCGTTGTGGATGCCCCGCCAGACGTGTGCCAGGTCGGGACGGGTGCGCAGGTGTTCGCTGCCGCCCTTGATCACGACGTCCCAGCCGAACGACTCCCCCGCGGCAATCGCCTCCTCCTTGGTGTGGACGTTGACCCATGTCCAGAGGTCGATGCCGTAACAGGCAAGCAGCGCGTGCACCTGCTCGGTGGAGAGCACGGCACCGCGAGGTGCAGCGGCAAGCACCTGTCGTACGAGGGCCCGAGCATCACCCGTGCGGTGATCGAGCGCGATGTGGAACTCCCCGTGATCGCGGGCGGCCCACTCGGCGTAGTTGATGACGCGGGCCAGCGCGCGTACGGCTGCCTCTGGTGCGGCGTACGACGGCACCGAGCCGCGACCGGCAGAACCGCCAAGCAGGTCGGGCACGCGAAGGAGCACCGGGACGCCCTGGCTGCCGAGGAACGTCGAGACGATCGGCTTGTCGGACTGCTCCCCCACGGCCGCCAGCACGTTGGCGACGTCCTCACCGGTCGTGTTGAGCGGAGGGATGTAGATCGCGACGAGGGCGTCCACGTCGTCGTTGGCAAGCTCTGCCTCGATGGCCGCCTCAAAGTCGTCGGAGTTGGCGGTGGCACCGAGCGAAACCGCGCCAACGACCTGAAGCCCGGAGGCCGCAGCCGAGTCAGCCACGATCAGCGCCACGGCATCGGAGTTGCCGACGATGGAGATGCGGTTGCCCCGCGGCAGCGGCTGGTGGGCGAGCAGCTGAGCGACGTCAAACATCTCGTCGAGGCTGTCGACCTGGATGACGCCCGCCTGGCGGAACATCGCGTCGACGGCGGCCTGCGGGGCGGCGCTGCGCTTGACGGCATGGCCAGCCGGCACGCCCTGGGTCGATCGGCCGGACTTCACCGCGACGATCGGCTTGGTGCGGGAGACGCGACGGGCGATGCGGGAGAACTTGCGCGGGTTACCGATCGACTCGAGATAGAGCAGGATGACCTCGGTCGCGTCGTCCTCCTGCCAGTACTGCAGCAGGTCGTTGCCCGAGACGTCGGCGCGGTTGCCGGCCGAGACGAACGTCGAGAGACCGAGTCCACGCTCGGACACCGACTCGAGGATTGCCGTGCCGAGCGCTCCCGACTGGCAGAAGAAGCCGACACGGCCCTGGGGCGGCATGGACGGTGACAGCGAGGCGTTGAGCTGCAGGTCGGGAGCGGTGTTGATGATGCCAAGGCAGTTGGGCCCGACGAGCCGCAGCCCGTAGCTCCGGCTCAGGCCGAGCAGCTCGCGCTGGCGCTGGCGACCTTCGGCGCCCTCTTCGGCGAATCCGGCGGAGATGACGACCAACCCGTGCACGCCCTTGGCGGCACAGTCGAGCACGACGTCCTTGACCGAGTCTGCGGGCACGGCGACGATCGCGATGTCGACCTCGCCCGGGATGTCCTGGACCCGCTTGTACGCCGGCAGCCCCGAGACGGCCTCGGCCTGGGAGTTGACGGCGTAGACCGCGCCACTGAAGTCGCCGAGCACGAGGTTGCGGACCATGGCCTGACCGATCGAGTCAAGACGGCGACTGGCGCCGATCACCGCAATGCTGCGTGCCCGGAAGATGCGCTCGATCGAGGCGGCCTCGGCGCGCTGCTCGCGAGCCCGCATGACGCCCATCGCCGAATCGGTCGGCTCGATCTTGAACGCGAACCGCTGCACACCCTCGTCGAGCGAGCCGTCGATCAAGTAGCCCATCTCCCGGAAGATCTGCTGCATGCGGGTGTTGGACGGCAGGACCTCGGCGACGAAGCGCTGGATGCCGCGCTCGCGGCCGGCCTGCGCGAGATGCTCCAAGAGCAGCTGGCCGACTCCGCGACCCTGGTGTGCGTCCTCAACCAGGAAGGCGACCTCGGCCTCGTCGCCGTCGGCGTCGTAGCGGCCGACGCCGATGATCTCGCCGTGCAACGTCACCACGAACGCGACCCGACGGTCGTGATCGACCGTCGTGAACCGTACGACGTCCTTCTCCGACAGCGTCGGATAGGACGAGAAGAACCTGAAGTACTTGGACTGTTCGGAGACTCTTGAATAGAACTCGACGAACCGCTCGGCATCGCTCTCGAGGATGGGCCGCAGCTGGGCGACACGACCGTCCTTGAGGAGGACGTCGGCCTCCCACTGGACGACGGGGTGCGCCTCGGTGGTCACCGTGACAACCTATCGGGTGCCCACACGGCGTGGCGACGAGAGTACGTACGTCATCACGAGAGAAAATGACGGTTCAGAACCGCACACAGAAGAGGATGCATGGCCCTACGCGGTAAGCAGGCGCCCGAAGAAGACTTCGAAGAGCACATCGTCGACACCGACGTGGGCGACGAGATGCGGTCGAGCTTCCTCGAGTACGCCTACTCGGTGATCTACTCACGTGCCCTGCCCGACGCTCGGGACGGTCTCAAGCCCGTGCAACGCCGCATCCTCTACACGATGGACGACATGGGTCTGCGGAGCGACCGAGGCCACGCCAAGAGCGCCCGTCCGGTGGGCGAGGTCATGGGCCGACTCCACCCTCACGGAGACAGCGCCATCTACGACGCGCTCGTGCGACTGGTCCAGCACTGGTCGCTGCGGCTCCCCCTCGCCGACGGCCACGGAAACTTCGGCTCGCCCGACGACCCGCCCGCTGCGATGCGTTACACCGAGGTCCGTATGCATCCCGCGGCCGAGGCAATGACAGCGTCTATCACCGAGGACACGGTCGACTTCAAGCCCAACTACGACGGACGCGAGACCGAACCGTCGGTGCTACCTGCGGCGTTGCCCAATCTGCTCGTGAACGGTGCAAGCGGCATCGCCGTCGGCATGGCGACCAACATCGCCCCGCACAACCTGATCGAGGTCGTGCAGGCACTGCGCCACCTCATCAAGCACCCTGAAGCCTCGCTCGACGACATCATGAAGTTCATCCCGGGTCCCGACTTGCCGACCGGAGGCAAGATCGTCGGACTTGACGGCGTACGCGATGCCTATGCGACAGGCAATGGCTCGTTCCGCATGCGCGCCTCGGCACGCATCGACTCGGTGACCGCTCGCCGCAAGGGCATCATCGTCACCGAGCTCCCTTACAACGTCGGCCCCGAGAAGGTCATCGAGGCGATCAAGAAGCTCGTCCAGGCCAAGAAGCTCCAGGGCATCTCCGACATCAAGAACCTCACCGACCGGCACAAAGGACTCAGCTTGGTGATCGAGGTCAAGAACGGGTTCATCCCCGAGACGATCCTCGAGCAGCTCTACCGTCACACGCCCATGGAGAGCTCGTTCGGCATCAACGCCGTGGCGCTGGTCGACGGCCAGCCACGCACGCTGGGCCTCAAGGAGATGCTCGAGGTCTACCTCGGTCATCGATTCGAGGTCGTACGCCGTCGCACCCAGTTCCGCCGCACCAAGGCCGCCGATCGGCTGCACCTGCTCGAGGGTCTGCTCATCGCGCTGATCGACATCGACGAGGTGATACAGCTGATCCGCTCCAGCGAGAGCCCAGCTGAGGCCAAGGAACGGCTGCGGTCAGTGTTTGACCTGACGGAGCTCCAGGCCGACTACATCATGGAGCGCACCCTCGGCAGTCTGACGCGGCTCTCGAGCATCGCCATCGAGCGCGAAGCCGATGATCTGCGACAGACCATCGACGAGCTCGACGCAATCCTCGCCGATGAGTCAGTCCTGCGCGCACTCGTAGGCGACGAGCTCAACGACATGGCCCAGCAGTTCGGCACACCGCGACGCACCGTGCTCCTCGAGTCGTCCGGCCAGACCGCGATGGCAGCAGCACCGCTCGAGGTCACCGACGACCCGTGCTGGGCCCTGCTGTCGGCCACTGGGCTGATGGCTCGTACGTCTGACGCTGCACCTCTCGGCGAGGTCGATCGACGCGTCAAGCACGACACGATCATCTCGGCGGTCCGTACGACGGCTCGCGGCGAGATCGGCATCGTCTCGTCGACCGGCCAGGTGCGCCGCCTCAACGTGCTCGACCTGCCCGCCCTGCCGCCGACGGCGCACTCGCCCAACTTGCAGGGCGGCGTACCGCTTCGCGAGATCGCGGAACTCGACGGCGCTCCACTGGCGCTCATGAGCCTCGACGACAGCGGCCCCGGCATCGCGATCGGCACCCGCGACGGTGTCGTCAAACGGGTCAAGCCCGATCACCTCAGCCGCGACCAGTGGGAGCTCATCTCGCTGGGCGACGGCGACACCGTGGTCGGGGCCGTGTCACTCACCACCGGCAACGAGGAGCTCGCGTTCGTCACCTCGGACGCGCAGCTGTTGCACTTCCCGGCGTCGCTCGTACGACCGCAAGGTCGCTCCGGCGGTGGCGTGGCGGGCATCAAGCTCTCCCCCGGCGCACGCGCCGTCTCGTTCGGCGCGATTGCCGACATCGAGTCGGCGTACGTCGTGACGGTCGCGGGCTCGGGCGAGGCGCTGCCCGGCACGCAGAACGGTGCCGTCAAGGTCAGCCCGCTGTCGATCTATCCCGCCAAGGGACGCGCGACAGGAGGCGTACGGTGCC
Organism: uncultured Actinomycetota bacterium; assembly: GCA_963849475.1. Lineage (GTDB taxonomy): Bacteria > Actinomycetota > Actinomycetes > Propionibacteriales > Nocardioidaceae > Aeromicrobium. Next base: position 588,235 of record CAWKHC010000011.1, on the reverse strand, counting down.
ACCGCCTGCTCAAGGGCGAGGACACCCTGCTGCTGGCCTGGGTCGGCGATGGAACTCCCCTGGCCTGTGCAACCAGCGGTTCACCCGTCGACCTGCCCGAACCGGTCGATCGCAGAGACGGTTCCGGAGTCCCCGCAGCCCAGCCAATCGTTGCCGTGTCGTCATCGGCGGCGGCGCTTCCCGGCGTGCTCGGTGTGGGCGGCGAGAGCCACCCCACCGTGCAAGACTGAACGCGTGCGCACCCGATCAGTAGCCCTCGTCATCGCTGCCGTGGTCATCGGCCTCAGCGGCTGCTCCGGCAGCGACAAGAAGGACTCGCCAGCCGACACGGCCAAGCTCCAGGCGAGGCTCGACACGGCCAAGCAGGCGATCGATGGCGCCGAGACGATCAAGATCTCGCTCTCGACGACCAAGATCCCTTCAGGCGTCAGTGGCTTGCTCTCCGCCAAGGGCGACGGCAACCACTCGCCGGCCTTCAAGGGCAAGGTCACGGTCGTGACAGGCGGCACCAGTCTCGGAGCCGACGTCATCGCGGTCGACGGCAAGGTGCTCGCCAAGACGAGCTTCTCGCCTGACTACCTGTCGATCGATCCGGCGACTCTCAAGGCGCCCGATCCGGCGGCGCTCTTCGACAAGACGACCGGCATCACCCAGATACTCGCCAAGACCAAGAACCTCGACGATGGCGGCAAGTCCCGCGACGGCTCGGACGTGCTGACGACGATCAACGGCACCCTGCCGGGCGATGTTGTCGCCACGATCATCCCGTCGGCCGACACCAGCGCGACGTTCCAGGTGACCTACCGGCTCGACGATGACGACGTGCTGCGTGATGCCACCCTGAGCGGCCCGTTCTACGGAGACAGCGGCGACGTCACCTACACCGTCAAGCTCACGACGTCCGACAAGCCGGTGAAGATCGAGGCTCCGATCCGCCCAGCCGCGTGACCTCAGCCCAAGGGACCGCCTCACGGGTCCTGCTTGGCCTCGCGGCCGTGGCGATCGCCTTCGCCGCCGCCGACACGTACGTCGTGGTGCTGGCCCTGCCGGACATGATGAGCGCCACCGGCCTCGAGCTCGACGAGCTCCAGCGAGCGGCGCCGATCGTCTCGGGCTTCCTTCTCGGCTACGTCGCGGTGCTGCCGCTCATCGGGCGCATCTCGGACCTGCGGGGCCGCGTGCCCGTCCTGCTCGGCTCGCTCGCGGTGTTCGCCGTCGGTTCGCTGATCACGGCGGCCGCCTACAACCTCGAGACGATCGTGGCCGGCCGGCTGATCCAGGGCATCGGCGGTGGCGGCCTCATACCGCCGACCCTCGCCCTGGTCGCCGACATGTGGCCGCCCAAGAAGCGCGGACTCCCCCTCGGTGTCGTCGGAGCCGTCCAAGAACTGGGCAGCGTGGTTGGACCGCTCTATGGCGCCGTCGTCCTCGCCTTCGGCGACTGGCGAGACATCTTCTGGCTCAACTGCGCGATCGGCCTGGTCCTCGCAGCCGCGATGCTCCGGCACCGTGACCCCGTTGGCCCTGGATCTGTACGAACCCATGGTCGCGACTACGTCGGCATGGTCCTCGCAGCGCTGACCTTGGCAGCGCTCACCCTCGTCATGCTCGAGCCCACCCGACTTGTCCAAGGCGTCAACTCGGGCCGCCCCTTCCTCCCGGTGACGGGCGACTCACGGTGGCTCACCCCGCTGGCGTTCACCGCAGGCGGCCTCCTTGTGCTGTTCCTCCTGCGTCAGGTCACCGCGAAGCATCCGCTGATCGGCTGGCGGAGCTGGGGCGCTCTGGCCCGGGAGACCGACGTGTGGGGCGCTCTGCTGCTCACACTTGGCCTCGGAGCCATCATCCTCACGTTTGCTTCGGCCGAGCCCGAGAAGGCCGCCATGTCGCCCCAGGCGCCCTGGCTCGCTGCCGATCGCCGTAGTCGCGTTCATCGGGTTCTACCTGCGCCAGCAGCGCGCCGAACGCCCCCTCATCCCCCGCGGTGCACTGAGCTCGCGCCCTGCCTGGGGTGCGCTGATGGTGTCGTTCTTCGTGGGTGCGGCCCTCATCGCTGCCCTCGTTGACATCCCGTTCTTCGCCCGGCTCACGGTCTACCGCGACTCCCAGCTCGATGCGGCACTGGTGCTGGTCCGCTTCCTGGTCGCACTGCCCATCGGTGCGGTGCTGGGCGGCTGGCTGCTTCGTCGCGTGCCGGCGCATGTGCTCACACCCGTCGCGATGCTGCTCAGCGCTGTTGCGTTCCTGCACATGGCGACGTGGGATGCCACGTCGCTCAACAGCGAGCTTGAGACGTGGTCGCTGGTGCTCGGTGGACTCGGCTTTGGTCTGGCCATCGCACCGGTCAATGCCGCGTTGCTTGCCCACACCGCCGACGCGGTCCACGGCGTCACCTCGGCCCTGCTGATCGTGGCCCGCATGGTCGGCATGCTGCTCGGCATCTCGGCGCTCACCACGATCGGTCTGCGGGCGTTCTATGCGGCCTCCGACAAGATCCCGCCGGCCCAGGAGCTCTGCAACGGTGCCGCAGCCGCCTGCAAGGCCTACAAGAACGCCGTGCGAGACGCCGGCATCACCCAGCTCCACACCGTCTTCGTAGGCGCCGCCGTGTGCGCGGTCATCGCCGCCGCTCTGGCACTCGTCCTCCTGCGCGATGCACCTGTGGCCGAGCGCTCGGCGGCGACTGACTAGGATTTTGGGCATGGCCGCTGACTTTGATGACTTGCTCGCCGCAAACCGTACTTTCGCCGACACGTTCGGTCTCTCAGGCTTCGACGGCATCGCGCACGCGGGTGTCGCGATCGTGACCTGCATGGACTCGCGCATCGATCCGCTCCAGATGATGGGCCTGGCGCCTGGCGACGCCAAGATTCTGCGCAATCCGGGTGGACGCGTGACAGATCAGGCCCTCGTCGCCCTGGTTCTCGGCGTCAACTTGTTGAAGGTCGACCGCATCCTGATCATCGAGCACACCAGCTGTGCGATGGCGAAGTCGAGCGAGGACGAGCTCAAGGAGCTTCTGGGCCAGGCCGCCGGCGAAGACGCGTCCTGGATGACGCTCGGCGCCATCGTCGACCAGGAGGCAACGATCCGTGCCGACGTGCGGCGCGTACGCAGCCACCCGCTCATCAGCGACGACGTGCTGGTCGGCGGCTTCCTGTACGACGTCGAGACCGGACTGCTGCAGCCCGTCAGCTGACCTGCGCCACCGTCGTGCCGTCCAGCGCGACCTCCAACGAATAGCTGCCCGCAGCACCAGGGAATGTCACGATGATCGTCGGCTCGTCCGGGGTCTTGGCCGCGATGCGAACCCAGGCCTCGGCGGACGCCTCGACTCCCGAACCCGCTCGTGCCGCGTCAACCGTGGTAGCCACCAACGACCCATCGACCATGGTCAGGTCGAAGGGGACACGTGCCGGGTTACGCGCGGTGTTGTCGGCGAGATTGACGTCACCGTCGTAGTAGTAGTTGAGAACTGTGTCGTCCCCATCCGGAAGCTGAACCGTGGCCGCGTCGGGACGCACAACGAGGTCCACGACTGCCCTGATGTCGATGCCTTCATCCAGCGTCTCGATCATCTCGTTCCACCCGTCTTCGGACAGCAGGTCGACAGACGACCCTGACGTGGACTCCGAGCTCGACGTGGACTCCGACACCGTGTCCACGATCGCGCTCACACATGACACGAGCCCACCCCCGCAGGTCACCAGCAGCACCACACCGACGATCAGCAACGACGACCGGAGGCTTCGCTTGCTGGCGGTGGGCTGGGGTGGATGAGGCATGACCGGTGGAGCCTGTGGCGCCTGCCCGTACGCCTGGGTGCCCGGCACCGAGTATGCGGCACCCTGCACCACGCTCTCGGCGGCGGGTCCTCTGAATGCCAGATCGCGGGTCAGGGCGTTCAGCTCTCCACGCGACTGCGCAGCACGGGCCCGCTGCACCCGAAGGTCGCGATCTGCTCCCGCGAGCCAGGCCGTGTGTTTGAGCCGACGGATCACCGAGCGACGCTGCCACCAGCCGACGCTGCGCGGGTCGAAGTCGGTCGAGAAGTCGCTCACGCGTCGATACGGTCGGCGTCGATCTCGTACGCGCCCTGCACGATGAACTCCTTGCGCGGGGGCACGTCATTGCCCATCAGCAGCTCGAACACCGCTTCTGCCTCGACGCCATCGTCGACCGTCAGCCGCCGCAACGTGCGGTGACGCGGATCCATCGTGGTCTCGGCCAGCTGCCCGGCATCCATCTCGCCGAGGCCCTTGTAGCGCTGCACCGGGTCCTTCCACTTGACGCCCTTGCGCTGGAGCTCGGCAAGCTTGCGTACGAGCTCGGGGTCTGAGTACGTGTAGACGTACTTCTCCTGGCCCTTCTTGGGATTGACCAGCTCGATGCGATGCAGGGGCGGCACGGCCGTGTAGACACGACCCGCATCGACCAGCTCACGCATGTAGCGGAAGAACAACGTCGCCAGCAGGCACCGGATGTGTGCGCCATCGGAGTCGGCGTCGGCCATGAAGATGATGCGGCCGTAGCGCGCGGAGTCGAGGTCGAACGTACGACCGCTGCCCGCCCCGACCACCTGGATGATCGACGAGCACTCGACGTTCTTGAGCATGTCGCCAATGCTGGCCTTCTGGACGTTGAGGATCTTGCCCCTGATCGGCAGCAGCGCCTGGAACTCTGAGTCGCGCGCCGACTTCGCGGTGCCGAGCGCCGAGTCGCCCTCGACGATGAACAGCTCGGACCGTTCGACGTCGTTGCTGCGACAGTCGGCGAGCTTGGCCGGCAAGGCGCTCGACTCGAGGGCGTTCTTGCGGCGCTGAGTGTCGCGCTGCTGCCTCGCCGCGAGCCGGGTCCTGGACGCGTCAACGACCTTCTGCATGACGAGTCGGGCTTTGGCCTTCTCGGCCGTCTTGCTGGACGTGAGGAAGCTCTTGAGCTCACGCGACACGACCTGGTTGACGATCTTGGTGACGGCGGGAGTGCCGAGCACTTCCTTGGTCTGACCCTCGAACTGGGGCTCGGCGAGTCGTACGGTCACCACGGCCGTCATCCCCTCGAGCACGTCGTCCTTGATGATGTCGGGGTCGCCTGACTTGAGCAGCCGAGTGGTCTTGAGGACGTCGTTGAACGTCTTGGTGATGCCGCGCTCGAAGCCGTTGAGGTGGGTGCCGCCCTTGGGTGTCGCGATGATGTTGACGAACGACTGCACCTCGGTGGCGTACTCATTGCCCCACCTGACGGCGATGTCGACGCCAAGCGTGCGCTCGATGTCCTGCGGCGTCATGTGCCCCTTGGCGTCGAGCAGCGGGACGGTCTCGGTGAACACGTCCTCACCCTGCAGCCTGAGCACCTCGGTGACGGCCTCATCGGGCGCGAGGAACTCGCAGAACTCGGCGATGCCGCCATCGTGGCGGAACTTCTCCTCGTGGGGCTCTTCTCCACGGGTGTCGGTGATCACGATCTCAAGACCCGGGACCAGGAACGAGGTCTGGCGGGCACGCGCGACAAGCTCTTCGTAGGCGAACCTGGCGCCCTTGATGAAGATCTGCGGGTCGGCCCAGTAGCGGACCCGGGTCCCGGTCCTGGTCTTGGCGACCTTGCCGATCTTGCGCAGCTCGTTGGTCGGCGTGAAGTCGGAGTCCGGGCTGTCGCCGTCGAACACTCCAGGCTCGCCGCGCCGGAAGGACATGGCCCAGGTGGCGCCGCCCTTGTCGACCTCGACATCGAGTCGCGAGGACAGTGCGTTGACCACCGAGGCGCCGACGCCGTGCAGGCCGCCGGTCGCGACGTACGAGCCGCCGCCGAACTTTCCGCCGGCGTGAAGTTTCGTGTAGACGACCTCGACACCCGTCAGTCCGGTCTTCTTCTCGATGTCGACCGGCACACCACGCCCGTCGTCCTGCACCTCGACCGATCCGTCGTCGTTGAGAGCGACCCGGATGTGCGAGCCGTATCCCGAGAGGGCCTCGTCGACCGAGTTGTCGATGATCTCCCACAAGCAGTGCATGAGACCGCGGGTGTCGGTCGACCCGACGTACATTCCGGGACGCTTGCGGACAGCCTCCAATCCCTCGAGGACGAGGAGGTTTCGGGCGTCGTACGTTGTTTCGATTTCGGTCTCACCTTCGAAATTGTCTGGTAGTTCCAAACCTATCCACCGAGTGTGTCGAATCCTTTGTGACACGCGGCCAACAGCGCGCCTGCGTCCATTTGGACTCGCCAAGGAGTATGTATGGCATAGGTCACCAACGACCACGAGGAATACCCCGACATGGTTGGATGTTGATCAGGATGAAGGCCCAAGGCTCAGAGAGAAGGTCACCGTGAACACACTGACAGCCCCCATGCTGAGCTCGCTTGACCGCTGCGACCGCTGTGGCGCTCAGGCCTACGTACGCGTGACCTTGGGTGGTGGTGGTGAGCTGATGTTCTGCGCACACCACGCACGCCAGCACGAGGAAAAGCTTCGCGAGATGTCAGCTCAGATCCACGACGAGAGCGAGCGCCTCGCGCCATCGCCGGTGCTCGTCGACGAGATCTGATCTCGACCAGACTCAGTCAGCAGACAGAAGAGCCCGCCAGTTGCCTGGCGGGCTCTTCTTCTGTCTGGAGCTCGAAACTCAGTAGGGGTAGATCTTGAAGTCACGAGACTTCGAGATGGCCTTCCAGTGCTCGAGGTAGTCCTCGTAGATGGCCTCGTCGGTCGTCTCGGTCGTGATCTCGTCACTCGTCACCAGGTTGGATCCGGTCAGCGCTGCTGACCCGGCCTGGGTGAGCTTGATGCGCTGTGGCCAGGATCCTCCGTTGGGCGGAACCTCTTCCTTGTTGAGCCCGTTGGACTTCATCATGGCCTCGACCAAGATCGTCTTGTCGTGCGGCTTGGCCCAACCGACGTCGATGTTGCGGCTCGCGGTCTTGAGCGTGTCAAGGATCGGGCGACAGACGCGGATGTACTGCTGGCAGTGCTTGAGGCGGTTGACTCTCAAGTCGTCCTCGAACGACACGACCGACACGACACATCCCTGGTCCGCCAGCTCCACCAGTTTCTGGGCGACCGCGATGCGGCGGTACTTGAAGCGGTTCTGCTGCAACCGGATGCGGCACTGATCGTCCGGCACGATCCGGTCGAGCATCATCAGGACGGGGTCTTTGCCGTTGGTGGGGCTGGCGGCGATCGGTGTCGCGTAGATCGTCACGTTGGCAAGGCTGGAGTAGAACATGCCGTACGAGGCGTAGTCACTCGAGTAGCCATCGACGCTCTTGGCGCCTGTGTAGCCGTAACGACCGCCGCCGTCATGACCCTTGATGTAGTTGAGATAGTCGTTGCCGACGCTTCGCTCGGCCCACATGTCGGCCCACATGTCATAAGCCTGCATGTATAGCTTCTTGTCGTTGTAGACCGTCAGGCCGTTGTTGTAGGTGCGCTCTCCGCTCGGGCCTCCGAGGTTGGCCGAACCGGACCAGATGACGCCCTTGGCCGCTTCGTTGCTGCGGGTGTAGGTGCTGCCGATCAGCAGGATCTTGGTGTGCATGATCGCACCGCGCAGACCGGACAGGCAGGCGTTGCTCCGACCCTTGGTGCAGATCTTGAACTTGCCGTAGTGCTTGCCGCCGTATGTCGCCGCATTGAGCTGACGCGCGAGCGAGCGCGATTCGGAGGACTGCGAGGCCTTGCCGTGGATGACCCGGACGGTGACACCCTTCTTGGCAGCCCGGATGAGCTCGCGCCCGACACGGTGGGAGTTCTCCATGCGGGAGATCGACAGGAAGACGCGGTTGGCCTTGCGTTCGGTCTCGGGTCTATAGCCTCCAGCGCCTCCGTACAGGTTCGGGTCCCAGTAGCTCCCCTTGATCAGGCGCTCGAGTTCGTCCAGCTGCGAGAAGTCGCTGTTGGCTGAGCTCGAGATGGCCTTGTAAGGGCGGGCGAAGTTGGATTCGAGGGTGATCGGGTAGCCAGACCACGGCTCGGCTGCGGCCGCCACCTCGGAGGACTGGACGTCTGGTTCTGGTGCCGACTCGGTCTCGGGAGCGGGATCCGAGGGCTCAGCGCTGGGGCTCGCCGACGGCGACGCTTCCGCGTCGGGCACTTCGGCTCCCGCGGGTGCAGTGGTCCCGGTCAGTCCTAGAGCGAGGGCGCCAACCAACACACCCGAACCGAGAACGCTGCAAGTGCGGCGCATCCTGCCAGTCGTACGCACAGTAAAACTCCCCGAGATTCTTTGGTCGTGGTCGAGACAGTCTAACCCAACGGCGCCGCGCGCAGGCGGTTGTCGCGGCTCGGGTCAGTCGAGGTAGTCGCGCAGGACCTGCGAGCGTGACGGGTGGCGCAGCTTGCTCATGGTCTTCGACTCGATCTGACGGATGCGCTCACGCGTCACGCCGTAGACCTTGCCGATCTCGTCGAGCGTCTTGGGCTGCCCATCGGTGAGGCCGAAACGCATCGACACGACCCCGGACTCGCGCTCCGACAAGGTGTCGAGAACGGCGTGCAGCTGCTCCTGGAGGAGTGTGAACGAGACGGCGTCGGCCGGGACGATCGCTTCGGAGTCCTCGATCAGGTCACCGAACTCCGAGTCACCGTCCTCGCCGAGCGGCGTGTGGAGGCTGATCGGCTCGCGTCCGTACTTCTGGACCTCGACGACCTTCTCGGGCGTCATGTCGAGCTCGATGGCGAGCTCTTCGGGGGTGGGCTCGCGTCCGAGGTCCTGGAGCATCTGGCGCTGGACGCGGGCCAGCTTGTTGATGACCTCGACCATGTGGACGGGGATGCGGATCGTACGGGCCTGGTCGGCCATGGCACGGGTGATCGCCTGACGGATCCACCACGTCGCGTAGGTCGAGAACTTGAAGCCCTTGGTGTAGTCGAACTTCTCGACTGCACGGATCAGGCCGAGGTTGCCCTCCTGGATCAGGTCGAGGAAGAGCATGCCGCGGCCGGTGTAACGCTTGGCCAGCGAGACGACGAGGCGCAGGTTGGCCTCGAGGAGGTGGTTCTTGGCGCGACGACCGTCGACCGTGATCCACTCGAGCTCTTCGAGCATCTTGGCCGAGATGCGGCCGCCCTTGGCGAGCTTCTCCTCGGCGAACAGGCCGGCTTCGATGCGCTTGGCGAGCTCGACCTCCTGGCCTGCGGTCAGCAGTGAGACCTTGCCGATCTGCTTGAGGTAGTCCTTGACCGGGTCGGCTGTCGCGCCGGCCACCATGACCTGCTGGACGGGCTCGTCGGACTCGTCGGCCGCCGAGATCGTGTAGGACGACTTCTCGTCCTCCTTGAGCGTCGGGTCAGTCGCCAGGTCCTTCTCGAACTCCTCGTCGGGAATGTCGGGGAGGATCTTGTTGCCCTTGGCATCGACCTGGACTGCAGGCACCTGGAGCGCGTTGGTCAGGTCGACGGCAGCCGGGATGTGCGACTCGTCGGTCGTGTCCTTCTTGGCCGCTGCCTTCTTGGCGGGGGCCGCCTTCTTGGCTGCAGGCGCAGCCTTCTTGGCGGGAGTGGTCTTTTTGGCGGAGCTGGATGCGGTCTTCGTCACGGTCGTTTCTGTTTTCGCAGGGGGCTTGGGCGGGGACTTCGGCGCCGCCTTGGTGGCGGTCGTCTTCTTGCTGGGTGCGGCCTTGGCGGTGGCCTTCTTGGCCGGTGCTGCCTTGGCGGGGGCCTTCTTGGCTGCCGGAGCCTTCTTGGCCGGTGCAGCCTTCGCGGGCGTGGCCTTCTTGTCCGGTGCTGCTGCGGTTGCCTTCTTGGTGTCAGGCTGATCCTTGGAGCCGCCTGACAAGCGTTTCGTGACCGCTCGGAGACGGGACCCAGCTGCGGGATTCACCGGCACGTCAGCCTCACAAATCGGTAGATGGGCGCAACAATGAGGCCTGTGGTCAACCTCTTGCTCAAGTGTGACACGACCGGCCAAGGGTTAGCGAGTCAGGGGCGTGTCGCCCAGGTGTGCACGGGCTCGCCCACGTGCATCAGCTCTTCGTAACGCTGGGTCGTCGCTCGCATCGCCGCCGTCCGATCGGTCGTGCTCTGCGACTGGTGCTCGAACTCCTGGATCAGCCACGTCGACCCATTGCGTCCCGTGGAGCACCGGCTCTCGATGATGCCGAGCAATCGGTCGCGTACGGCCTGGTCGACACCCAGCTGCTCCAGCCCGACGTCAGCCAACGGCAACAAGTGGCGCGACACCAGCTCACGCGCCGGGAGGTTGCCCAGCAGGGGCCAATAGAGCTCGGTGTCGATGCCGGAGCGGGCAGCCTGATGGAAGTTGTCCTCGGCAGTGCGGAAGGACAGCTGCGACCAGACGGGGCGTTCGCTGGTGCCCAGGATCTTGACCAAGCCATAGAACAGCGCGGCATTGGCCATCGTGTCGACCACGGTGGGCCCGGCAGGCAGGAGCCGGTTCTCGATCCGCAGATGCGGTCGTCCGTCGGCGATGTCATAGATCGGCCGGTTCCACCGGTAGACCGTGCCGTTGTGGAGACGCAGCTCCGACAGGTTCGGGATGCGTCCCGCCTCAAGCTCCTCCAGCGGGTCCTCTTCCTCGACGATCGGGAGCAGCGCCGGGAAGTAGCGCACGTTCTCCTCAAACAGGTCGAACACCGAGGTGATCCACCGTTCGCCGAAGAACACCCGTGGCCTCACGCCCTGTGTCTTGAGCTCCTCGCTGCGGGTGTCAGTGGCCTGCTCGAACAGTGCGATGCGCGTCTCGTGCCACAGCTGACGACCCAGGAGAAATGGCGAGTTGGCGCCGATTGCGACCTGGGCTCCGGCGATCGCCTGAGCGGCGTTCCACATGGGCGCGAAGTCGTCGGGCTCGACCTGCAGGTGCAGCTGGGTGCTGGTGCAGGCTGCTTCGGGAATGATCGTGTCAGCCGTCGTGCTCAACCGATCGACGCCCTCGATCACGATCTCGATGTCCTCGCCCCTCGCAGCGAGGATCTGATCGGACAACAGGTGGTAGCGCGGGTTGGCGGACAACGAGTCGCGGCTGAAGTGCCCGTCCTGAAGTGTCGGCAGTATGCCGATCATCAGCAGGTGGGCACCGACCTCTGCGGACTTGGCCTGCGCGGCGTTGAGGTCGTCGCGAAGCGTCGCCTCCAGCTCTTCGAGTCCGCTGCCCTCGATCCGGCTCGGCGGCACGTTGATCTCGATGTTGAACAGGCCGAGCTCGGTCTGGAAAGCGTCGTCGGCGATCGCCCCAAGCGTCTCGACGTTCTTGAGCGCCGGGTCACCGGCGTTGTCCACGAGGTTGAACTCGATCTCGACGCCGACGTGGGTGTGCTCGACGGAGAAGTCACGTTCGCTGAGCATCCGGGCAAACACATCAAGGCATCGACGGACCTTGGCGCGGTAGAGCGTGCGGTCCTCGCGGCTGAACTCGCGCGCCTCGACGTCCTGTCCCATGCGTCCACACTAGGGGCGGGAACGGGAGTCGGCTCAGAAATCACCCCAGTGGGCAGGCGAGACTCCCCCTTCGAGCAGCTGGAGCACTCCCAGCGCCATCGAGAACTGGGGGTCGGCATCGAGGGCTCGTTCGACGGCGATCAAGGCTTGCGCTCCATCGCCGCAGAGCCATCCAGCGAATGCCGCCAGGCTGAGAACGGCGGGCTCGAACGGCGGGACGACGATGCTGGCGACCTGGGTGAGGAAAGCGAGCATCTCGGGTGCACTGTCACGTGAGATCCAGCCCCACACCTCGTCGCGGACACGTACGTCAGACACCCAGATCGACAGCCTCGCTGCGTCTTCGTCGCTGACGGGTTCGCCGGAGAGACCTCGCCGAAGGATCGGCCGTAGCTGCGGCATGGCCACGTCCAGGACCTGGTCCTCCGCACTCAGCTCGATCTCGGTGAGGACCGCCGTGGTGAGCCGAATCAGCTTTGCGCGGCGTTCGCCCGTGACTGGCGCGAACCGAGCGGCGAGCGCTTCACGATCAGGCAGGATCTGTTGCCCGGCCGCGACGGCCTTGACGATCGACAAGTGGTGGTCAGAGATGTCGTACGCGATCCCGTCGTCCGGGAAATCAAGCTCGTCGATCCAATAGCGCGAACCGTCTGCGCGCACAGCCACCACCAGCTCGATCTCGGCCAAGTGCGACTCGACTGCGGCGAGAAGGACCCGAGCAATCTCCTGCTGCTCGGTGACCGCAACGAGGACCGCCCCCTCAGCACCCTGGTGGCGCAGGTGGTCCGCGACCAACGCCGAGAGCTGCTCGACGTGCTCGAGGGCCGGTATGTCGACCCGCAGCCTGAAGCCGAATCGTCGACGCGGACCACGCGTCGCCACCGCCACCAACGAGTCGCTGGGTCGAAAACCGAACAGCGTGGGCAGCGCGTTGAGCAGGTCGGGGACGTCGTGGGCGGTGAAGATCGTCGGAGTGTCAGTCATGGGTCCACGCTCGTGCGCCGTCCAGCCCGGCAGCAGGACACCGAGGGCGATCTGTGGAGCAACCGCAGACGCGCCGGATCTGTGCACAGACCTGTCACCCCGGCAGGACAGACTGTGCTCATGCGAGCAGTGGCGTCGATCATGCATCTCGACCTCGATGCCTTCTTCGCCTCCGTCGAGCAGCGGGACAAGCCGTCCCTGCGGGGCAAGCCCGTGATCGTCGGCGGCATCGGTCCCCGCGGGGTTGTCGCAACAGCGTCATACGAGGCACGTGTCCACGGCGTACGTTCAGCGATGCGCACCGCCGAGGCGAGGGCCCGTTGCCCGCACGCCGCATTCCTCGGCGGTCGCTTCGATGCCTATCGCGAGGCAAGTCTGCTGGTCATGACGCGGCTGCGTGAGGCCTCGCCGCTGGTCGAGCCGTTGTCGCTGGACGAGGCTTTCGTCGATCTCGCCGCCGGACCGGACTTCGACCCCGAGGGCGTCGAGCAGACAGTCGCCGACATCCGCCGCGACATCGCCGACCTGACGGGCGGTCTCACGGCCTCGGTCGGTGTCGCCTCGTCCAAGCTGATGGCAAAGATCGCCAGCGAGATCAACAAGCCCAATGGTGTCTTCGTCGTCGCTCCCGGCACCGAGGCCGACGTGCTCGGCCCCATGCAGGCGACGGCGATCCCCGGCGTCGGCCCGGCCACCGCTGACAAGCTCCGGCGCATCGGCATCGCGACCGTGGAGGACCTCCGCTCCCCCAGCGAGGTCGAGCTCATCCGCCTGCTCGGCCAGTCGTACGGTCGCTCGCTCTTTCGGCTGGCCCGCGCCGAGGACGAGCGAGCCGTCGAGCCGGATCGCGAGACCAAGTCCGTCAGCGTCGAGGACACCTTCGAGAACGACATCGCCGACCGGTCACAGCTCGAGACGATCGTCGACCGCATGGCTCGGTCGGTGTCGGGCCGGTTGCGCAAGAACGGACTGTCCGGGCGCACCGTGACGCTCAAGCTCCGGCACCACGACTTCGAGACGCACACGCGCTCGTCGACCTTGGCCAATCCGACCGACAACGCCCGCATCCTCGGCGAGACAGCACGAGCACTGCTGGTCAACGAAGACGTGAGCAACGGACTGCGGCTGCTCGGCGTCGGCGTCAGCGGGTTGGCCGACTGGGTGCAGGAAGACCTCTTTGCCTCCGAGGACGACGACATCGAAGACGACGAGGCTGCCGAAGCGGCGGAAGCCGCGCGCCCCGCCCGGTTCTATCCGGGCATGGACGTGCATCACGAGGACCACGGCGACGGATGGGTGTGGGGGGCCGGTCTCGGGCGGGTCACCGTACGGTTCGAGACCCAGCACACGCCACCCGGCCCGATCCACACGTTCCAGGCCGATGACCCCGCCCTAGGTGCGGGGCACACCGGTACGTTTCAGGCATGAGCAAGACGCCCCCCACAGCCGAGATCCGCCCCATCGTCCGCACCCACCACGGCGACGAGTTCGTCGACGACTACGAGTGGCTGCGCGACAAGGAGGATCCGGCGACGCTGGCGTACCTCGAGGCCGAGAACACCTACACCGACCAGGCGACGGCTCACCTCGAACCGCTGCGCCAGCAGATCTTCGACGAGATCAAGGCACGCACGCTCGAGACCGACCTCTCGGTACCCGTTCGCCGCGGTGCCTGGTGGTACTACGCGCGCACCGTCGAGGGCCAGCAGTACGCGATCCGCTGCCGCTGCCCGATCGGTGATGCCGACGACTGGAATCCCCCTGTGCTCGACGCCGGCACCGCGATTGACGGCGAGCAGATCATGCTCGACTCCAACATCGAGGCCGACGGTCACGAGTTCTTCTCGCTCGGCGCCTTCAGCGTCAGCGACGACGGCAACCTTCTCGCGTGGTCGGTCGACACGCAGGGCGACGAGCGCTACACGATCCGGGTCAAGGACCTGCGTACCGGAGAGGTGCTGCCGGACGAGATCACCGCGACCAGCGGCGGAGCGACCTGGTCTGCCGGCGCAACACATCTCTTCTACACGACGGTTGACGAGGCCTGGCGTCCCCACAAGGTCTGGCGGCACACTCTCGGCTCGACCGAAGAGGACGCACTCGTCTTCGAGGAGCCCGACGAGCGCTACTTCGTCGGAGTCGGTCGCACGCAGTCCGATCACTTCCTCGTCATCGGGTTGTCGTCCAAGATCACCAGCGAGGTGCGGGTGCTGGAGGCGGACAACCCCGAGGGTGAGTTCAGGGTCGTGCTCCCCCGCCGTGACGGGGTCGAGTACTCCCTCGAGCACGCCGTCATCGCCGGCAAGGACGTGTTCCTGGTCCTGCACAACGAGGACGCCATCAACTTCGAGCTGGTGTCCGTCCCGGTCGATGAGCCAACCACTCGGACGGTCCTCATCCCCGGCACCGAGGACGTACGGCTTGAGGACGTCGACGTGTTCTCCGGCCAGATCGTGGTGTCCTACCGGCGTGACGCGCTGACTCGCATCGGCATCATGCTGATCGACGAGAGGATTCCCGACGGCATCGGACCGCTGCAGGAGATCCTGTTCGACGAAGAACTGTTCACGTGCGGCGTCGGAGCCAATGCCGAGTGGGTGCAACCGCTGATACGCGTCGGTGTCGGATCGTTCATCACGCCCGCCTCGGTCTTCGACTACGTGGTCGCGACAGGTGAGCTGATTCTCCGCAAGCAGGCGCCCGTGCTCGGCGGCTACGACCCGGCCGACTACGAGCAGCACCGCAGCTGGGCGATCGCCGACGACGGCGTACGCGTGCCCGTCTCTGTCGTGTCTCGCAAGGACACGCCTCGCGACGGCACGGCACCGGCGCTGATCTACGGCTACGGCTCGTACGAGGCAAGCATGGATCCTGGCATGTCGATCGCGCGCCTGTCCTTGCTCGACCGCGGCTTCGTCTTCTCGATCGCTCACGTACGAGGGGGCGGCGAGCTGGGTCGCCACTGGTACGACGACGGCAAGATGCTGCACAAGCGCAACACGTTCACCGACTTCATCGCCAGCGCCCGTCATCTGGTGGCCGAGGGATGGACCTCACCCGAACGCCTGATCGCCGAAGGGGGCAGTGCCGGCGGTCTGCTGATGGGTGCCGTCGCCAACCTGGCGCCGGACGCCTTCGCCGGCATCGTCGCGAGCGTCCCGTTCGTCGACAACCTGACGACGATTCTCGATCCGAGCCTGCCGCTGACCGTGATCGAATGGGACGAGTGGGGCAACCCGCTCGAGAATCCCGAGGTCTACGCCTACATGAAGTCATACGCGCCCTACGAGAACGTCGGCGAACATGCCTATCCCGCAATCCTTGCGGTGACGAGTCTGCACGACACCCGCGTGCTCTACGTGGAGCCGGCCAAATGGGTCGCGCGCCTTCGGGCGACCGCGACCGGAGACGCTCCGATCCTGCTCAAGACCGAGATGCATGCCGGCCATGGTGGCGTCAGCGGCCGATACGCGTCGTGGAAAGAACGCGCCTGGGAGCTCGCCTGGATCATCGACACCGCGGGCGCCAATTCCCACTAGGTAAGAACCCGCTGAGAGCGGAATCCTTGGGGCACAAGCAGCGTTGACATCAGTACAGACTCTGATGGGAGGCGTTGAATGAACACCAAGACCGAAGGCAAGGACAGCGTCGGCATGTACCTCGCCGAAATCGCTCGCACTCCCCTGCTCGACGCCGCACGTGAAGTTGAGCTCAGCAAGACCGTCGAGGCCGGGCTGTTCGCCCGCCACCTCCTCGCCGAGGGCCGCGTCGGCCGTCGCAAGGGTGGAGCGCCGAAGTCCGCCACCGAGGAAGAGCTGATCTGGCTCGCCGAGCAGGGCGATCTGGCCGTACAGGAGTTCATCCAGGCCAATCTCCGCCTCGTCGTGTCGATCGCCCGCAAGTACGGACGTTCGGCCATGCCGATGCTCGACCTGGTCCAGGAGGGCAACACCGGCCTGATCCGCGCCGTCGAGAAGTTCGACTACGCCAAGGGCTTCAAGTTCTCGACGTACGCCACCTGGTGGGTACGTCAGGCGATCACCCGCGGCATCGCGCAGCAGGCACGCGTCGTACGCCTTCCCGTGCACGTCGTCGAGGAGCTCAACCAGGTGACAGCAGCTCGCCGCAACCTTGAGCGCCAGCTCGGCTACGACCCCGAGCCGCAGGAGATCGCTCTCGAGCTCGACATGGACATCGACCGCGTCATCGACCTGATGGCCTGGGGCCGTGACCACGTCAGCCTCGACTCCCCCGTGGACGAGGACGGCGACACGTCGTTGGGTGACCTGATCGCCCGCGAGACGACGCCCGGTCCTGACTTCGCCGTGCTCGACGTCGAGTCGCGCAAGCTGATCTCGACCCTGGTCGATCACCTCGGTGAGCGTGAGGCCGACATCGTCCGAGCTCGCTACGGCCTGCTCGACGGGCGTCAGCAGAAGCTCGCCGACATCGGCAAGCGCCACGGCATCTCAGCTGAGCGCGTACGTCAGCTCGAGCGTGAAGCGCTGGCAACGCTGCGACGGATCGCCGATCCGGAGATTGCTGCCTAAGCCTTCGCGGCTTCCCTGAGCACGAGCTCGCCCCATATCCCCCCGACATTGGCGGCGAGCTCGTCCAACGGACCGGTGTTGTCGATCACCAGATCGGCGGCACCGGTCCGTACTTCTCTGGAGGACTGGGTGTCGATGCGAGCCTGCGCCTCTTCGACAGTCATGCCACGGGTGCTGACCAGCCGCTCGATCTGAACTTCGACGGGTACGTCGACCACGATCACGAACTCGCAGAACGCCGCCGCACCCATCTCGACGAGCAGCGGATTGTCGTGGATGACGATCGCGTCAGGTCCGGCTTCGGTCTGGCGCTGCACCGCGAGATCACGGATCGCCGGGTGGGTGATCGCCTCGAGATCCTTGCGCGCGCCGGCGTCAGCGAACACGAGCGCGCCCAGGGCTGGGCGATCGAGTGTGCCGTCCGGTGCGATGACGCCAGCACCGAACCGCTCGGAGATGGCCTGGAGCGCCCGACTGCCTGGCTCCACGACGTCGCGGGCGAGCTTGTCGTAATCGATGATGACGGCGCCATGCGATGCGAGAAGTGCACTGACGGTGCTCTTGCCCGAGCCGATTCCACCGGTGAGCCCGACCGTCAGCACGCGCAGGCCTTACTTGGTTGCAGCGTTGCCGAATGTGGTGACGTGCACGTGGTCCATGTGGTTGGCGGTGGCCGAGCCGCGGCTACTCATGGCTCGCCATGAGTTTGATGTCGACGGACGCCAGATGTGCTGGTGCCAGATGATGTACTCGATACCGAGCTCGGCGCGGTGCTCCTGCAGAAATTTTGCGATGTCGTAGCCGATTGGATTGCCCGTGCCGACCATGATGTCGACGGCCTGGCCGGTCGCATGCTCACCGCGACCCGAGGTGCCGCCGTAGCGGCTGACGCTCGGAAACAGCAAGCAGACGGCGCGGTGGACCTTGATCGTGTCGGGACGCATTCCGCGCTCCGAGCCGGAGCCCGAGGCACACGGCGCGGTGCCGAGAGGCTTGTCCTTGGCGATGTTCTTGGCGACCACCCATCGCGGCAGGTCCTTGTGCATGACCTGAGCCCATGCGCCACTGGTGACGCCGGTGACGTCGACCTTGTCTCCGACACCCAGCGTCGCGAGAACGGGCGAGGCATCGTTGGCATCGGCGTGGACCTCAAGCGGTGCCTGGGCGTAGCGCTGGCCCTTGACGAGCTCGTCTGTAGCAGACTCGCTGACCAGTGGGGCGCGGTCGGCGCTGCGGCTGACCTCTGCTGGACCGTCGTTGATCGACGCGGCAATCAGGTCGGGCTCAGAAGACGTGGAGATCGCGGGAAGATCATCGCTGAACACGGCTGCCGTACCCGCTGTAGCAATGGCCATCATCCCGATCGTCGGGATGATGTGAGAAGTGATGCGGCGCCCGAGCTTGGGCTTCGAAGCATGCCTGTGGCGTGAAACTGCCACGGTATGACCACCTAGGGGGTTGACGAGTGTCCGGCTCAGCTATCGAGTGAACCATATATCGACGGCCGGTTCACCTTGATTCCGACATCGCCTGTGGGTCGGGTGACGGAACTCACGAACGACCGGGTTTGGGGGCCAGATTGGCCTTGGACGGCCGTTTCGCAGCGATGTGGGCCCCGTCGGCGTCCGCTCGAGGCTCCTCTGGGGCGGCGAACCGCTCGGCGACCATCGCCGCGCCGACGCCCACCAGGAATCCGACGATGACGTCTGAGACGTAGTGCCAGCCGAAGTAGACCGTGGCAATCATCGTGATCCCGAGGAACACCCGAAGCGACATGACGATGGCCCGATGCAAGCCTGCTCGGTGCGCGACGATACAGGCCGTCGTGGCGATGGCGACGTGGAGAGATGCGAACGCTGCAATGTTCTGCACCGTGTGGACGTTTGACGGGTCGGCCAGCACCTGAACGCGCTCGACCCACATCGACTGCTGCAGAGAGGTCGTGCCAGTGGGTGTGAGCGCTGCGAAGTCGGCTGGCCGATCATAGATCGGTCCGAGCGTCGGGAGTGCGAAGTTGAGGATCACACCGATGATCCAGTCAAGCGATACGGCGGTGACCCACCACGAGCTGATGCGGTCGCGCCGAGCCCAGACCAGTGCGACGGCCAGAGATGCTGGAAGCGCGACGATCCACGCGATGTAGAAGAACGACAGCGCCTGGGCTGCGAGGTCGGTCCCGAGCACGTTGTGGAGCAGCTCTGCCGGCCGGTGACCGCCGAACATCGCTCGGTCGAGTCGATCGAGCTGCGTGTCGTACAAGTCATTGTTGGCGAACGGGACCATGCCCTTGAGGTTGCGGATCGACGCGTAGGTGGCGTACCAGCCGACGAGACCGACGATCATGAACCGCAGGTTGGCCATGTGCCAGCGCTCAACGGACACCTCGACGATCGAGACGCGAATCTCGCGCCAGGAGCTGGCGCGGATGATGGCGCGCGGAATGATGTCCAGAAGCAGGGCCAGCAGGACGATGACCGGGAGCCGGATGAACGTGGGACCGGTCGAACCATCCGGGTCGCGCAGTGGGAGCCCGCAGTACCAGGCCACCATCGCCGCAGCCACGACACTCGCCACCGCGAGCGCGCTACTGAGCTCCAGACCGGTTCTGCGCATTACTTGAGGGTAGTCCTTTCGTGGCCGATCTCGCAGTCGAGGGTCAGGCGCCGACCACGACGGCGTCCATGCTGCTGAAGGTCTTGCGGTAGCGCTGCGGTGTCGTGCCGCGGGCGGCAGCGAAATGGTGGCGCAGGGTCGCGGCGTTGCCGAAGCCGACCCGGGCGGCGATCTGCTCGACGGCGAGGTTGGAGTTCTCCAGCATTTCCTCGGCGAGGTGGAGTCGCTGCGTGGTGAGCCACTGCAACGGTGTCGTACCCGTCTCGTCGCGGAATCGCCGGGCAAACGTACGAGGTGACATGTGCGCCTGTGCCGCGAGTCGCTCGACTGACAGCGACTCCTCGAGGTGGTCGACCGCCCACGCCAGGAGCGGTGCCAGCGTGTCGCACTCGGTCTGGCCCATCGGTGTGCGGACGAACTGGGCCTGGCCGCCCTCTCGGTGCGGCGGCACGACGATCCGACGAGCGGTGGAAGCGGCGATCTTGGCTCCGAAGGTTTGGCGCATCAGGTGCAGGGACGCATCGATGCCAGCAGCGGATCCTGCACCGGTCAGCACATTGCCGTCCTGCACGTAGAGGACTTCTGGGCGGACGATCGCCTGGGGATAGGTGCGCTGGAGGAGGTCCCCGTAGCGCCAGTGTGTCGTGCACTCGCGGCCGTCAAGCAGTCCCGCCTCGCCGAGCATGAAGGCTGCTGAGCAGTGCGCGTAGATGATCGCACCGCGATCGAAGGCGGCACGCGCGACGTCGAGCACCAACGGGTCGTGGTCGCGGAACTCATACCTCGGCGAGAAGCACACCAGATCGGCGTCGAGCGTCGCCTCGAGGCCGAGATCGACGTGCAGATCAAAGCCGACCCGGCCGCGTACGCGACCCGGACGTGGGGTGCACACGCGGAAGTCGAACACCGGGTTGTCATCGTCTGGGTGGTAAGGCTCGCCCCACACCTCGCAGAGCGAGCCGAGGCCGAAGGGCTCGGCCCCGTCCTGGACGATCACGGCGACGGTCTTCATGGCGCCAGCGTCGCACAGATATGGCAGTAAATCAACGCATGGTGGCATTACTGCCACTGGTGGCGCTATCTGCATGAGAGCAGAATTACTGCCATGTTGATCCTCTTGATCGTCCTCATGGTGACTGCCAGCGGCGCCGCGCTGATCGCGCAGATCCGCAAAGACGGGTATGGATCCCGCCCCGGTCCGCGAAGCCACTACGACTCGCTCGACCCCCACTCCTTCGCTCGCTGAGCGTCCCCCGGAAAGCAAGAACCCCCGATCCGTGCGGATCGGGGGTTCTTGTCTGAGCGGCGGTTGTTACTCGGCGCCGCCAGTGAGCTTCT
This sequence comes from uncultured Actinomycetota bacterium, assembly GCA_963849475.1. GTDB lineage: Bacteria > Actinomycetota > Actinomycetes > Propionibacteriales > Nocardioidaceae > Aeromicrobium. The sequence goes on along the minus strand of CAWKHC010000011.1, from coordinate 567,355 downwards.
CGCGAAGCGCCTGCAGTGCCTCATCCGATGCGAGCGAACCCTCCTGCTGCGGAACGTCGGCGTCGCCGGCGGTGTCCGAGGAGTAGTTGGCCGCTTCGCTGGCCTCGACGCTGGACTTCTCAGCCTCGACGATCTGCTTCTTGTGCGCTTCCCAGCGCTCGTGAGCCTCGGCGTACTGCTTCTCCCAGGCCGCACGGGCTTCGTCGAAGCCGTCCTGCCATTCGCCGGTCTCGGGATCGAAACCGTCGGGGTAGATGTAGTTGCCATCGGCGTCGTAGGACGACGTCATGCCGTAGAGCGTCGGGTCGAAGTCGTCGCCGACTGAGGCCTCGGTCTCGTTGGCCTGCTTGAGCGACAGCGAGATGCGGCGACGCTCCAGGTCGATGTCGATGATCTTGACCATGACCGAGTCGCCGATCTGGACGACCTGCTCGGGGATCTCGACGTGACGCTCGGCGAGCTCGGAGATGTGCACCAGGCCCTCGATGCCCTCTTCGACGCGAACGAACGCACCGAAGGGAACGAGCTTGGTGACCTTGCCGGGCACGATCTGCCCGATCTGGTGCGTACGGGCGAAGTGCTGCCACGGATCTTCCTGCGTCGCCTTCAACGACAGCGAGACGCGCTCGCGGTCCATGTCGACGTCGAGAACCTCGACGGTGACCTCGTCTCCGACCTGAACGACTTCGTTCGGGTGGTCGATGTGCTTCCAGGACAGCTCAGAGACGTGGACGAGTCCGTCGACGCCACCGAGGTCCACGAAGGCACCGAAGTTGACGATCGAGGAGATGACGCCCTTGCGGACCTGGCCCTTGGTGAGCTCGGTCAGGAAGTTCTGGCGCACGGCCGACTGGGTCTGCTCGAGCCATGCACGGCGCGACAGGACCACGTTGTTGCGGTTCTTGTCGAGCTCGATGATCTTGGCTTCGATCTTCTGACCGATGTAGGGGTCGAGGTCGCGCACGCGGCGCATCTCGACGAGCGACGCAGGCAAGAAGCCGCGCAGGCCGATGTCCATGATCAGGCCGCCCTTGACGACCTCGATGACGGTGCCTTCGACCACGCCGTCCTCGGCCTTGATCTTCTCGATGTCGCCCCACGCACGCTCGTACTGAGCGCGCTTCTTGGACAGGATGAGTCGACCTTCCTTGTCCTCCTTCTGGAGAACCAGGGCTTCGACGCTGTCGCCAACCGAGACGACGTCATTGGGATCGACGTCGTGCTTGATGGAAAGTTCGCGGGAGGGGATGACACCCTCGGTCTTGTAGCCGATGTCGAGGAGGACTTCGTCCCGATCGACCTTGACGATGATGCCTTCGACGATGTCACCGTCATTGAAGTACTTGATGGTCAGATCGATGGCGGCGAGGAAGTCTGCCTCAGAGCCGATGTCGTTGACCGCAACCTGCGGTGCAGGTGGAGTTGCGATGCTGCTTGTCATATAGGAGTTGCTCCGTTGGATGGGTGGAATTGTCGGGCACGCGTGAAAGCCCTTGGATCGTCAGATGGTGCACGAGCACGAACCTGCTCTGTCTGAGGTGCATGCAGGCGTTCAGCGCACCCACCAGCGTACGGGACGCGGGCCTTCAGCGCGAAGTCGGGGCAAGGAATGCAGCGAGGGCCCGCGCGTACAGGTCGACGTCGTCTGCGCCCATCAGCTCACGCGCTGAGTGCATCGCGAGCTGGGGTGCTCCCACGTCGACCGTCAGCATGCCTGTACGCGCTGCGCTGAGCGGTCCGATCGTCGATCCGCAGGGCAGATCTGCACGGTGCTCGTAGCGCTGCAACGGTACGCCTGCCTGCTCGCACGCCTGCGCGAACAGGGCAGCGCCAGCGGCATCTGTGGCATAGCGAAGGTTGACGTTGACCTTGAGCACCGGTCCCCCGCCCATCGTGATGCGGTGCAACGGCTCGTGCCGGTCGGCGTAGCTGGGATGCGTCGCGTGCGCCATGTCGCCCGATGCGCACACCGAGGCAGCAATCGCACGGTGATAGTCGTCCCTCGTACCGCCAGCGCCCAGCACGATGCGCTCGAGGACGGTGGCAAGCAGATCGGACTCCGCACCCCGCTCGGAGGTACTGCCGACCTCCTCGTGATCGAACAGCGCGAGCACGGGACGGACGCCGGCAACCTGATCGGCGCCGAGCAGAGCCTGCAACCCGGCAAAGCACGTGACCTGGTTGTCCAGGCGCGGTGCGGAGACCAGGCCCGACGCCGCGCCGGTGAGACGGCTTGGACTCGTGTCGTGAGCCATCAGCTCGAAGCCGACGATGTCTCCCGCGACAACTCCGGCCTGGTCGGCGATCCAGTCCATGAATGTGCCTGACGTCGACGACCAGATGGCGTTGACGTGACGCTGCGGATCGAGCTCGACACCCTTGCGCTCAGCCGACAGGTGGATCGCCAGCTGAGGAACCCTCAGAACTGGCTCGTCGACGTGTACGAGCGTGAACGAACCGTCTCTCAGCGCGAGTCGACCGGCGATGCCGAGGTCGCGGTCTAGCCACGAGTTGAGCCACGCTCCCCCGTACGGCTCCATCGCGACGACGCCGAGACCGTCGCTGCTCAGGTCGTGGTGCTGCTTGAGACGAAGGTTGGGGCTGTCGGTGTGACCGCCGACGACGCGGAAGGCATCCTGCGTGCTGGTGCTGGCCTCGGTCGACCACGCCACGAGCGAGCCGCCGCGTACGACGTAGTGCCGGCCAGGGACTGTCGGCCACTCGTCGCGCTCGTCAAGACGTGCGTAACCCGCGGCATCGAGCCGGGCCGCGACCGTCTCGCACACGTGGAACGGCGTGGGTGACTGGTCGACGAAAGTGCACAGATCAGCGGCAGCAGCGAGAACCATGAAGCCACTCTAGATCCGGGTCGACGCACAAGTGCCGCGCCCCATGGGGACGCGGCACCGGTGGTGGGGAAGAAGGAGCGGTCAGCGTGAGCCGACGAGCTCTCCCTTGTCGACCTTGCGAGCACCCGCGGCGCTGCCACGGCGACTCATCAGACCAACCGCGACGAGCACGAGGCCCAGGAGTCCGCCATACAGCGGGATCCAGGTCTTGACTGCGGTGAGCAGTGTGACCTTGGCGGAGTAGTCGTCGACCGACTTCTGGATGACATCGTCGGTCAGGCCGAGGGTGCCCTTGATCGTGGTGAGCTTGCGCTCGCCGTCGACCTCGAACCAGCCGTCCTGCGAGTCGATGCCGATGATCACGATGCCGGTGACAGGCTCAACGCTGAACGTCTTGACGTCGGAGTAGATGCGATCAGCCGTGACGGTGTCCTCATCCATGCCGACCAGGTCGCCGGGAACGTCCTGCGTACCGATCTTGACCGGTTCTACGGTGCCGACGAACTTGTAGACCTTCATGCCCTTGACCTTGCCTTCGCCGACGTACTTCATCGGCACTCCGGTCTGGATCGTGCCGTCCCACCACTCGTACGTCTTCTTCTGGACGTCGAACGGGAACTTGAAGTACTGGCCATCGAAGGCGTACGGCTTGGTGACCTTGCCATCCGCCTCGCTGCTGTTGCCGTCCCACTCCACGACCTTGCCGCTGGTGACGTCGAAGGCAACACGATCGGTCGTGCCACTCAGCGGGGTGTCACCCGAGCCGCAGTCGAAGCTCGGCTTGTCGGTGCACGTGTAGTTGTCCCAGACAGCAACGTCGCGTCCGAGCTCCTTGCTTGCCTGCTTGCTGGCCTTGACGTCGCCTCTGACGAGCGTCGTGGACTTCAACGGGCCGTTGACGGTCGCGAGACCGGCAGCCGCGTCGAGGTACTCGGCATCGGCCCCTGGCGCCGTTGTCGCGATGCTCACCTGGTCGGTGTTCAGCGGTACGACAGCAAGACGGTCGTACATGTAGAACTTGGACAAACATGCGAGTGCCAGCATAAATGCGCCCAGGAAAAGCGCAGACGTGCCGAATTTGTTTCTCACAGTGGGCTCCCTCCACCTGTAATGATCGTCACGATTTTATCAGCGGAGGGGGTCACCGTCCGTGGCGTCAGATGTACACGGCCGATGAGGATGCTCACGCACATCCCGGCGTCATGAAGTGCTGTCTGAACCGTCTCTGATTGACCCACAGATGTGACAGGCTCGGAGCCCATGACGACACAGCATCGCGGGGGGCTCGCGTCGGCCCCCGCCGCACTCTCGACTGCCGAGAGCCACGCGCGATTCGTCACGCCAGTGGCGCTTCTGATCATCGCGGTGGGCACTGCAGTGCGGGCGTGGGCCGTCTATCGCGGCGGCTTCTACGGCGACGACTACGTGTTCCTGGCCGACGTTGCCAACGACAAGGTCGACCCCGGGTGGTTCTTCCAGCGCTACAACGTCCAGTTCCTGCCACTCGGGCTCGTGCTCGTCATCCCTGTTGCGCTGGCCGGCACGTTCGTGTGGGTCGCCGCCGCAACCGAGATCATCGTCTTCCAGCTCCTGAGCTTCGTGGCCTGCTGGATCATGCTGCGCACGCTGTTCGGCAACCGTCCGCGCATCCTGGTCGCGCTCGCATTCTTCACCTTCTCGGCGATCTCGATGCCGGCGATCATGTGGTGGGCCGCGGCGATCAGCCTGCTGACGGTGCAGGTGCCGACGTTCCTGGGCATCGCGGCGCACGTCACCTATCTACGCACCTCCAAGAAGCGTTACGCGATTGCCGCCGCGGCCTGCCTGCTCATTGCGCTCGGGTTCTACGTCAAGGCGATGTTCTTCCCGGTCGCAATGGGCATCTTCACGCTCGTCTACTTTGTCACGGGTGGTCCTGGGCATCGACTGATCGAGGCGGTCAAGCGCTGGTGGTTGGTCTGGGCCCTGTATGCATCGATCGGCGCCGCGTACCTCGTCGGCTACTGGAGGCTGGACGGATCGCCGACACAGACCGACGGCGCGATCGACGTCGCCGGTGCAGTGCAGGGGCAGCTCCTGGGTGCTCTGGGCCCCGGCCTGCTCGGTGGCCCGTGGTCATGGGTGCCGCTCGACGGCTTCAAGAACAGCCCACGCCAGCTGTCCGACCCCTCCCAGCTCGTCCAGATCCTCGCGGCCGTGACGATCGTGCTGCTGCTCGCGTACTTTGCCGGTCGATACAAGGGCGCACTGCGCCCGCTGTGGTTCCTGGTCCCCTGCATCGCGCTCGCCGTTGCCACTCTGCTCCTGAGTCGCGTGGCGACGTATGGGTTGGCCATCACCCAGGAGCTGCGCTATTGGTCGGACACGCTGCCGTACTTCACACTCGCTGTCGGACTGATGTCCGTGGCATTGCCGGGAACTCCTCATCCACTCGCGCTGCGCGACGACCCGATCATCGCCCGCCGCATCCCACGCAAGGCTGTGGCGGTTCTCGCAGGCGCGTATGTCGTCGGAGCGCTGGTGTCCTCGCTGACGTATGCGGCGCCGTGGCACGACAAGAACAACGCCAAGCCATTCGTCAGGACGGCCACGGCACATCTCGAGTCGCGATCGGCCCCAGTCGCGCTCGCCAACGAGCAGGTGCCCGAGAGCGTGCTGACGCGAATCGTCTACCCGTACACGCTGACGAGCGAGTTCCTGGCACCACTCAAGGAGCACTTCACGACGCCAGACATCGCCAATGACATTCACGTCCTCGACGGATACGGCCAGGTCGTGCCCGGCTGGGCCACACCCGATGTCGACGTACCGGCCGCCAACCTGACCACGTGTCTGGGAGCCAGTGGCGAGGGCGAGCTCGCCCCGGTCAGCCTTGGGGCGATGACATACGACTTCCCGTTCTGGGCCTCGGTGACCTACCGCGCGTCGGCCACCACCTCGGCGGTCGTGATCGCCGGCGAGAAGCGCTACAACGCGACCTTCATGAGCGGCCTGCACACGCTGACCTTCCGCACGCTCGGGGCATTCGACACCATGTCGTTCGGAGTACCCACCAACACGCGGGTCTGCCTCGAGTCGATCCGCATCGGCCAGCACGTGGTGGCACGATGACCAACATGCTCAAGCGCGACTTCCCGCAGCTCGACGCCATGCGGGCGATCGCGTCCATCGCGGTCGTTGCGACGCACACCGCGTTCTGGTCCGGCATCTACGTCGACGGATTGTTCGGAGCTGCGGCACAACGGCTCGAGGTCGGCGTTGCCATCTTCTTCGTCCTGTCCGGATTCTTGCTGGGCCGCCCGTGGGTGGCGGCCGCCCTGCACGGCACCCCGCACGACACGGCCGCCCGCTATGCCCGCAAACGCGCGTTGCGCATCGTGCCCGTCTATTGGGTGTGCGTCGTCGCCGCACTGGCCCTGATCGGACCCAACCGCGAGCTGGGGGTCGGTCGATGGGTGCAGAACCTCCTGCTCGTCGACCTCTATCGGGCGCAACAGCTGCCGCAGGGCCTGACCCAGATGTGGAGCCTGAGCGTCGAGGTCGCGTTCTACCTGATGCTTCCGATCTTTGGCGCACTGATCGTCCGGTTCTGTCATCTGCGCCCCACCCGGCTGCTGATCGCGCTCGCCTGCGTGTCGTTGATGAGCATGGCGTGGGTCGTGGTCACCCACGCGTCGAGTGCGTCGTGGGCGCCATGGGCCGCGCGGTGGCTGCCGTCGTACCTGACGTGGTTCGCCCTCGGGATCGCCTTTGCCGTCATCAGCGTCGAGTCCGGCCGTCCGGGCCGCTTTGTGGCGGGGGTCCTCGCCGTGGCGCGCGACCGAGCAACGTGTTGGATCGCGGCCGGCGCGATCTTCGTACTGGTCTCGACACCGCTCGGAGGATCACCACTCCTGATCGCACCGACCACCGGCGAGGCCCTGGCCAGGCACATCGCCTACGGCGTGATTGCCGCCCTCGTCATTGCGCCGTCAGCCCTCGGACCGGACGACACAGCTACGGCACGCCTCCTGTCGCACCGCTTCGTGCGACACGTCGGACACCTGTCGTACAGCCTGTTCTGCTGTCACATGATCGTGCTGTACGTGCTGGCGCCACGCATGGGACTCGACCTCTTCAACAGCTCGTGGCCGGTGCTGTTTGCGGCCATCCTCTCGATCAGCCTGGTGATATCCGAGGCGCTCTACCGATTCGTCGAGCTGCCCTTCATGCGCTTCAAGCGTGGCGTGTCCCCGAAGACAACCCAGAGCACAGCTCCGAGCGACACCGCGACGCACCACTGAGGCAGGCGGTCGGCGACCGCTTCGACCGGCCGGAGGACGTACGTCATCAGTGCGACGACGAGCGGCAAGGCCACGACCCAGGCAGCATCAACCCTGCGCCGGTGAAGCAGTCCGGTGGCAATCACGCCGAGTGCCCCGAGTAGCACATACGCCGTTCCGCCAATCAGGCCAAGCGCAGCTATCGCCGCGACTGCAGACACGAGACCGGCCGGCCGCTCGCGAGGTTCGTCCTGCACCCTTCCCCGTCCGCGGAACATGGCGGAGGCGCAGAGGACCAGCAGCGCCAGCGCGCCAGCAAGCAGTCCGAGGCGATATCGCGAGCCGGGGGCATACGTCGCCTCGATGTCGGTCGACGCGGCAGGCGGGATGATCCAGCCCTGCTGCCAGCCGTTGAGCCGGATCGGCTTCAGGGACTTGCCGTCAGCCGTGGCAGTCCAGCCCTTGTTGGAGTTGTGCTGCTCGACCACGAACCGGGTGCCCGCGTTCTGGGGCTCGGCCGGGTTGTTGCGCCGCAACACGACCTGACCCGCCTCGTACAGCGCAGACGCTCGCACCTCGATCCGGTTGGCGCCCTGACTGATCGAGAGCGCTGCCCCGTCACATGGCGCTGCGGTGCCTTCCCTTCCCTCAGTGAGGTCAGACCGGGTCGTGGTCACCGCGGTCTTGATCTCCGTGCCATTGATCGTGACCGTCGGACCACTACCGCAGGGCAGCGTGAGCTCCCCACCTGACGCCTCGATGCTTCCGGTCGGGGCCCCGCCAAAACTCAGCTCCCCCACCCCTACGGGAAGTGTGGCCCCGAACACGTCACCCACGTAGTCGACGGCGCTCTTGTCCGAATCGAGGTGGATTGTCAGGTGCTCGGCAACGATCGGTTCAAACGACGCAACACCCTTGGCCACCTTGGCCCGGACCTGGGTGCCGTCATCGAGCTCGAGGATCGCGGACGCCGGAAGGGACGCCGGCAGTCCGGGGTCGGTCGCGAAGCGTACGGAGGTGATGGTCTGGGGTTTGGCCCACCTGACCGAGAGGGTCGGGTCGGTGTCGTCGACGTTCGCGATCCAGCCCGTCGCCTTGTCAGCATCGAACATCCGGCTCGCCGAGGACCTCACGTCGCTGTTGACCGTCGAGGACGCGCGCACCTTGACCGGCGACTCTGCTTGCGACAACCGCTCGTACGCCGCGCCAGTGAGTGGTGCCGTGCGGATGGTGGCGTCGTACGAGACCGCCGACGCGCTTTCGAACCGGCGATCCATGAGGTAGGCGTCCTCGCCGAGCTCTTGGACATCACCCCGGCAGCGCACGATGCTCAGCACCGGCAGGCAGCCCGGCCTGCGCCCTTCGCTCAGCCCGAGGACGATCGTGTCTGCCGCCCCCCACTTTGACGGCGTGGCGGGGACGGTCAGCGGTCGGGCGAGGCTGAGCGCCGGGCTCACGATCTCGGCGATCGCGAAGGACGAACCGGACAGATTGACGCCACGGACCTCCAACGCCCCGACTTTGCCGACCCACACCTCGACAGGCTGAGCACCGGTGGCGTCCTGCTTGGTCGAGCCGCGTTCGGTGGTGATCGTGAGCTGTTCGGTCTCTCCGGGCTGCAGTCCGGGATGGATCGTCACCGTCCCCAGATCTCGTGGCGAGTCGAGCCGTAGCTTGATCCACCCGCGGTCGCCGTTGGCCTCCCACGACGAACGTGTGTCGCCGTCGAACGCCGACCACGCCTGCGTGCCGGGACGAGGCCCCTGGAGCCGACCAGCCTGGGACTGCGAGCCCGAGACGCGCAGCGACGCAGCACCCTCGAGTGCTGGCACGCTGAGCCAGGGGTCGTCGGCAGGCTCGAGGTAGTCGTGTGCACGCCGATCGAGGGTGAACGGCTCGTCGTTGGCGATCGATGCCGATCGGATACGGTCCACTCCGCCGAACGAGGCCTCCTGACGGCGGAGACCGTCGGTGAGGATCAGTGGCGCGCCGTACGTCGGGCCGCTGCGATCCTGTGCCAGCACGACAGAGCGCGAGGATGCATCGAGCGAGTCGAGTGCCCCCAGCGTGCCCGCGGCGCCCACCAGCGTCGGCGTCTTGATCGCGCTCAGGGTTCCCGGCGAGTCCGGGTTGACCTTGAAGATCTCGACGGCAGGGTGGTCGGACTGCCAACCGCCGTGCGCGAACGTACGAATCGACTCGAGGTCGATGCTGGGCAAGCCTCCAAGGCTGGGGCCAAACGAGGTGACCTGCTCGATGCCCTCGCTCTGCCTGATGGTCCGGTAGATCGCCTCGGTCCGACCGGCCGAGACCTCGGGCTTGAGGTCGTTGCGGATCACGAGGAACTCGACACCTGCGCGTTGGAGTGTCCGAGCCAGCCCTGGCGAACCCTCGCCCTGAGCCAGCTCGTCACTCACGGAGTCGAGAAATCGGATCGTGCCGCTCGGTGTCAGCGGGATGCTGTTGCGCACACCCCACGGCGATCTGGCGAGCGTTTGCAACGGCTCGTCCGCGGTGTTGCCCCAGAGGTACTCCGCGAATGCCGAGGCTGGCAGGAGCAGAGCCGTCCCGCCCTCGTCCGCGGAGTTGTCGTCAAGCCAGTCGGCCGTCTCCTGCCAATAGCCGGGGATCGCCTCGAATGAGCCCTTGTTCGCCAAGTGGCCCGTCCAGGCCGGCACGGTGGCCCCGACGATCGCGGTCATTGCAATCAGTGCCACGGCTGAACGCCGGATGCTGGCTTCGCGGCTCGGCAGCGACGTACGACACAGGACCGTCACGCCATGTGCTGCAGCCAGCACCAATGGCAGCCGGATGACGACATCGAACTTGTGGGTGTTGCGCAGCGGAGCCAGTACGCCGTCTAGGAGGTCTTGCACCGACAGCGCCGCCCACCCCTGCACGCTCCCGGTGTGACCCATCGTCACGAGGACCAGGCCACCCAACGCGCCGAGCGCCAGGAACGTGCGGTGCGGGAGTCCCCGCATGGTCAAACCGATGGCGCCCAGGACCATGAGCACGCCGGAGTTGAGGACGACCATCGGATTGTTGATCAGGGCTGCACCCGAGTCCGAGTAGGGCGAGATGTACGGAACCCAGTCGGTGGTGCCTCGCATCGCGTCGAAGGCCGTCGCCGCCGTGGTCGTGACCGATGAGCTCTCGATGAAGTCGAGGAAACTGGGGCTGTAGGAGCCAAGCAGGAACAATGGCACCAGCCACCACGCGCATGCCAGCAGGACCATGGGGGCCCACCAGAACATCATGGCGCGGCGGCGCCTGCTGGGTTGAGCGAGCAGGAGCCACAGCGCGCCGAGCGGGATCACCGCGAACGTGGCCACAGCGTTCACACCGCCGACGCAGGCCACCGCCAGCGCACTGAGTGCGGCATGGCGCCGTGGACTTCCCCGCCGCAGCCCGATGACGAGCGGAATCAAGACCCATGGAGCAAGAGCAGACGGCCACGCCTCGATCGAGCTCGGCCCCAGCACCGTCAGGATGCGCGGCGACAACGCGAACATGAATCCCGCGAAGATGCGGATCGTCGGAGTCCCGATGCCGAGCACTTCGCACAGCTTGACCATGCCGAGGAACGCGACGACCAGCAGCAGCGACCACCACAGTCTCTGGACGACCCATGGCTCGATCCGCGCCAGGTCGCCGAGCCAGAAGAACGGACCCATCGGGAACAAGTAGCCGTACGCCTGGTTCTGCACCTGCCCGAAGAAGCCCTCCGGATCCCACATCGTGAGTGCACGGGACAGAAACGAGGCCGGATCGATCGCCAGGTCCAGCTTGGTGTCGGCGACGATGCGGCCGGGCTGCTGGATGAACGCGATCGCCGCGAGGACGAGACTGGCGGCGATCAGCCGGAACCGGCCCACGACGCCGACGTCAGTCACCGTTTGCGCAGCACGATCGCGAGATTCCATGTCACCACCTCGCGGAGTCCGGGTACGCGCAGCACCCACCACGCCCAGCGAGGAAGATATCGCGGCACGAGGTCAACGACTTCCGCCTCGGTCTGGTGACGGGCCCAGCGGAGACCGCCGGCCGCTGTCACGACGAACAGCGACTCGCCGAACACGTTCTTGGGCCGGTGTCCGTTCTTGCGCTCATAGCGACGCGCAGCACGGTGACCACCGAGGAAGTGCCACGGTGCCGTCTCGTGGCCACCGTGCGGCCCAAACCACAATGTGTAGGAGAGGAAGACGAGGCCGCCCGGCTTGGTGACGCGCACCATCTCGTCGGCCATCGTCCACGGCTTGCTGACGTGCTCGAGCACGTTGGACGAGTAGGTGACGTCGAAGCTGCTGTCGGCGAAGGGCAGCTGCATGCCGCTGCCGAGCACCGTGCCGGGCTCGGGAGCGCCCAGTCCTGACAGCTCGCCGAGGTCGGCGTCAAGAGAGCTGTACGTGGCGCCGTCCGCGCGGAACGCGTCGGCGAAATAGCCCGGTCCGCCGCCGACGTCGAGCACCCAGGCGCCGTCGAGGTCTGCGTACGTTCCTATCTGGTCGACCGAGTCGCGAGCCAGCGTTCCGTAGAAATGAGCTGGGTCGGTCTGTTCGACGCGGAAGGCCTTGAACAGACGCCACGACCGCCGAAACGTCGGACGAAACGGCAGGTCAGGCACGGCGTGCACGATACCCGAGGGGTGGCCCACCCCTCTGATAAAATTGTGCTGTTGCGTTGAGGGACGCGGCACGCGGTGTTGGGAGACGCCGCGAGGGAGCAGACCGGGCAGCTTGCCGGTCATTTGAGGGAGGCGTCGTCTTCGGGCGACAGCACTATGCACGTACTTTTCTGCAACTGGAGAGACACCAAGAATCCCGAGGGTGGCGGATCAGAGCGCTACGTCGAGAACATGGCACGCGGCCTGGTCGCGCGGGGACACACCGTCACCATCGCGTGCGCGACGCATGATCGAGCTCCACGCGAAGAGACAGTCGAAGGCGTACGTTTCGTTCGCCGCGGAAGCAAGATGGACATCTACGTGCGCACCTTCTTCGCGCTCCTGCTCGGCCGGTACGGCAAGGTCGACGTCGTCGTGGACGTGCAGAACGGTCTGCCGTTCTTCACCCGGCTCGCCACCCGCAAGCCGGTCGTCGTGCTGGTCCACCACGTTCATCGTGAGCAGTGGCCCGTCGTCTACCCCGGACTCGTGGGCAAGGTCGGTTGGTGGATCGAGAGCGTCCTGTCACCGCGCCTCTATCGCAAGAGCCGGTACGTCGCGGTCTCCAGTGCCACCCGCCAGGAGCTGATCGAGCTCGGCGTCGACCGGGACCGGATCACCATCGTGCACAACGGCAACGATCCCGCGCCGGTCGTCGAGGCCGTACGTTCCGCCGCACCGCGCATCAGCGTCGTCGGCCGCCTCGTACCCCACAAGCAGGTGGAGCACGCCATCGACGCGATTGCGGAGCTGAGCGTCAAGCACCCCGAGATCACCCTCGACGTCATCGGCGCCGGTTGGTGGGACGCGGAGCTCGTCGCGTACGCCGAGCAGTGCGGTGTCACCAGGCACGTCACGTTCCACGGCTATGTCGACGACCAGACCAAGCACGAGCTGCTTGCCCGGTCCTGGGTGATGGCGCTGCCTTCGCTCAAGGAGGGTTGGGGCATCGTGATCGGCGAGGCCGGTACGCACGCCACACCGACCGTTGCCTACAGCACGGCCGGCGGAACGACCGAGTCGATCGACCACAAGGACTCCGGTGTCCTGGTCGATGACCGGGTCGAGTTCACTGAGGCAATCCGTCAGCTCGTCGAGGACGACGAATGGCGTGAGTTCCTCGGTCAAGGTGCGCTGGCGAAGTCGCGGACGTTCACCTGGGCGGTCTCGCAGAGCGAGTTCGCCGAAGTCCTGCACACCATCTGAGGACCAGCCAGGAACGCAAGAAGCGGGCGACCCTGAAGGGACGCCCGCCACTTGTCAGAGGATCAGTTGGATCCGTAGCTCACGTTGCTCGTTGTGTCGATCGGCTTCTCTCCAGCACTCTGCTGCGAGTTGACGACTCCCACGACGGTGGCTCCGGCCAAACCAAGTCCTGCGATGAAGGCGACGATGCCGCCAGTAATTGTTCCCACAGTTGAGTCCCTCCCTCAATCGCCGCAATTCTACCAGCGCGAGGGGGTCACCTGACAAAGCTCGAGGCGCATCAACGGCCCCGGCAACCGGTGGGACTCGGCACTACGCTGATGCCATCATGTCGCCCACCCTGCGCGCCGCTCGGCCGATCGTGCGGACCATGCGTCCGCGTCAGTGGTCCAAGAATCTCCTGGTCATCGCAGCGGGTCTTGCGGGCGGCGTCCTGGGTGAGGACAACAACTTCGCGATCATCGGTGGCGCCTTCGTGGCGTTCACCCTCGCTGCCTCTGCGGTCTACCTGCTCAACGATGCGCATGATGTCGAGGCCGACCGCCTGCATCCCCGCAAGATGCATCGCCCCGTCGCCGCCGGTGAGCTCTCCGTTCGTACGGCTGTCGCCTCAGCGATGGTCGTCGGAGTCGCTGCCCTGGCCCTGGGTTTCGCGATCGACCGAGACCTCGGCATCACGCTCGCCGTCTACATCGGTCTCCAGGTCGCCTACGCGCTCTGGCTCAAGGACCAGCCCGTCGTAGACCTTGCAATCGTCACCGCGGGGTTCCTGCTGCGGGCGATCGCCGGCGGTGTCGCGATCGACGTCCCGCTGTCCCAGTGGTTCCTGCTGGTCGCGTCATTCGGCTCGTTGTTCATGGTCGCCGGCAAGCGCTACTCCGAGCTGCTCAGCCTCGGCGACGAGGCAGGCACCCGACGCACCCTCCAGGCTTACTCCGCCTCGTACCTGCGGTTCGTGTGGAGCCTCGCGGCGGCGGTCACGATCACGGCCTACAGCCTCTGGGCGTTCGAGATCGAGAACGACTCCGGCATCGACTGGCGGGCCATCTCGATCGCTCCTTTTGTCATGGGGATGCTGCGGTACGCGGTCGACATCGACCGTGGCCTCGCTGGAGAACCGGAAGAAGCCGTGCTCCGCGATCACGTCCTGCAGATCATCGCTGTCAGCTGGCTGGCGATCTTCGCCCTGGGCGTGTATTCGACGTGAGCGAGTCACTCACGGGGTGGGGGCGTACGAGCGCGAGCACCGCACGCGTTGCCCGTCCGGCGAACGTCGATGAGCTCCGCGACGAGCTCACGGCTGCTGGAGATCGTGGCGTCATCACCCGCGGACTCGGCCGGAGCTATGGCGATCCGGCACAGAACGCCGGGGGCACGGTGCTCGACCTGACCGGCTGGGACGCGCTCATCGGCATCGACACCAGCGCACCATCCGTACGCGTCCAGGCCGGCATCAGCCTCGACAGGCTCATGCGTGCGCTACTCCCCTATGGCCTCTGGTTGCCCGTCGTGCCAGGCACCCGCCAGGTGACGGTGGGCGGGGCGATCGCCGCCGACGTGCACGGCAAGAACCATCACGTCGACAGCAGCTTCGGCTCCCACGTCTCCCGGCTCGACATCCTGCTGGCATCCGGCGACATCGTGACGGCAATGCCTGACGGCGACGACCGCGAGCTGTTCTGGGCCACGGTCGGCGGTATGGGGCTGACCGGCGCCATCCTCGAGGCGACGATCGACCTCAAGACGGTCGAGTCCTCGTACTTCGTCGTCGACACCGAACGCACCGGCGATCTCGCCGAGATGCTCACGGCACTGGAAAACGGTGACGGCACCTATGACTACTCGGTCGCGTGGTTCGACACCGCCACCACGGGCGATGCGCTCGGCCGGGGAGTCATCACCCGCGGCAACAGTGCGCTGCGGGCAGAGCTCGATCCTGCCGAGCGGCAGGCTGCGTTGGAGCTCACCGCGCCGCAGCGCGGCCGGGTGCCGTTCGACCTGCCTCTCGGCCTGGTCAACCGATTAACGGCCAAGGCGTTCAACACGCTCTGGTACGCGAAGTCGCCCCAGCGCCGTACCGGCGAGATCCAGGACATCAACCAGTTCTTCCACCCGCTCGACGTGGTGGGCGACTGGAACCGGGTCTACGGGCCCAGAGGCCTGTGCCAGTACCAGTTTGTCGTGCCATTCGGCGAACGAGCGGCGTTCACGACGATCGTCGAGACCATCGCCCAGTCGGGCCACATCTCATCGCTGACCGTCCTCAAGCGATTAGGGCCGGGGAACCGCGGCTTGCTGTCGTTCCCGATGGCCGGGTGGACCCTGGCGGTCGACTTCCCCGTACGAGCGGGGCTCGACGCCCTCCTGAACCACCTCGACCAGCTCGTCCTGGCCGCTGGTGGCCGCGTCTACCTCGCCAAGGACTCGCGCACCTCGGCCAGCACGATCGCGCAGATGTATCCCCGCGTCGACGAGTTCCGCGCAGCCCGGGCGCGCTTCGACCCGACACACACCTTTCGATCCGACCTGTCACGACGACTCGACCTGTGAGGCACCCATGATCAACGCTCTCGGCATCCCCCAACACGTCCTGCTGCTCGGTGGCACCTCCGACATCGCCCTCGCCATCGCCGAGAAGTACGCGACCCTCACCTCGGGGCTCACCGTCACGCTGGCAGCCCGGCCGGGCGATCGACGCGATGACGCCGTACGACAGCTGACTGCCAAGGGCTGCTCGGTCAATGCGCTCGACTTCGACGCTCTCGACACGTCGAGCCACAGGGCGCAGATCACCGGGATAGACGGTGACATCGACATCGCTGTCGTGGCGTTCGGGCTGCTCGGCGATCCGGAGGAGGCGTGGACCGACGTTGACGTCGCGCGTGAGCTGGCCGAGGTCAACTACGTCGGCGCCGTCACGAGCGGGGTTGCACTGGGTGCCAGGGTTCGCGAGCAGGGTCATGGGGTGATCGTCGCTTTGTCCAGCGTCGCCGGTGAACGGCCTCGACGTTCCAACTTCGTCTATGGCTCGACCAAGGCCGGCTTCGACGCGTTCTACACCGGCCTCGGCGAGGCACTCCGTGAGCTGGGCGGCCGGGTGCTTGTCGTCCGTCCGGGCTTCGTGAAGTCCAAGATGACGGCGGGCCTTGAGCCCGCCCCCCTGGCGACGACGCCGGACGCCATTGCAGAAGCGGTCGTCGCCGCCGTGCGTGAGGGCAAGGAGCAGATCTGGGTCCCGGGCACGATGCGGGCCGTGATGTCAGGCCTGCGGCACGTCCCTCGCGTCCTCTTTCGGCGTCTTCCGATCTGACCGCCGCAGCGCGGCACCGATGCCGCCCAGCAACGTCAGCCCGGCGACGGCCCATGCCGCGATCATGACGCCGGAATCCCGTGAGCTTGTCGCGGAGGAATGCGCACCGGGAAGCGTGAAGACGCGAAGCTCATCACCATCAACGGCAAGTTCCTCCGCCCCATCGATGAGGTTCAACGCTGCGGCAGCTCCGGGCGCCTCGGTGTCGACGACGACGATGCCGATGCCTTCCTTTGGCAATCCGGTGAGAACGTCAGGTCCCGTGAGCACGTCGCCGATCGTTCGGGCGCGTGGGTCTTCACCGCGAATCGGCAGGCCTGAGACTTCCAGCTCGTCGTTGGTGACCGTCGTTCGATCAAAGAATCGACCAGCTGGATCGAACACCGGGGTGTCGTGGTTCCAGCTCGGTCGACGGTAGGCCGAGAACGGCAGCACGAGGATGTCCCCCGCCGCGTCGCTCTTTGCTATCGCCTGGCGTGCACTGGCCCACGACGCGGGATAGCTCGTCGGCTCCAGGCGACCGCCGACCCCCCACGCCAGATCAGGGAGCGCGGCGAGCGGAAGCAGGACACCGAGCACGGCGATCGGCGTCGCCCAGGCCTTGGCACGTTCGAGCAGACCACACACGCCGACGCCGAACGCCACAGCTTGCAGTGGGACGAGCAGCGCCAGCCAACGCGTACCGTCGCGCATGAGGCCACCGCCCGGTACGTCTGCCACGATGCGCTCCACCAGCCCTGGGATGAGCCAGCCCGCGAGCGCAACGACAAGCCCGATCGCCCCGGCTGATCCCAGAACGCCCAACAGCCGGCGGTCATCGCTCCACATCGTGACGAGCCCGATGACGATCACCAGCCCGATCACGGCGGCCAGCACGACCGCGAGGACGAGGGTCCGCGATGTTGGAACGACCTCGCTGTTCCAGATGCCGCCAAGTGTCAGTGCCGAGCCGAGCCGGCCGAAATGCCCCTCGCCCTGGAGCTCGAACAATGCGACGGCGGCGGGATCCGATCGTCCTCCAGAGTGCACCAGACCGGCCGCGATCCAAGGAGCGTTGAGCAGTGCTGCCAGGACGAGCACCCGGCTGACTCGCGTACGCCATGCCGCGATCGCCGCAATCGTGACGCCCATCAGCCCCGTGGCGGGTGTCAGCGCAGTTCCGGCCAGTGCAAGCACGACGACTCCCCAGCGTGGTCCGTCGTCGCCGAGCAACGCCGCGACGAGCCACGGCAGCGCCGCTGTGGCGATCAACAGCGGCCACTGGCCCAGTACGAGACGCTCGGCGACGAACGGGTTCCACACCGCGAACGTCGCGCCCGCCAGCTGGGCTGCCAGAGGGCGTTCGCGCAGGAGCCGGGCCACCCCGATGGCAAGCACGACAAGCGCAGCAAACAGCACGATGCGCTGCACCACCGCGGCGGGGACCAGCGCACCGGGCAGAGCAGCGACGGCGTCCGACGGTACTGCTCGCGGCAGCGCCGAGCCCAGTCCCCAGATCTCAGGACGGTCGAGGTCGAGGTGCGGAACCCAGACCATGTCGTACGACAGCACGTAGCCCGTGGTGAACAACGGGGCGCACACAGCGAGCGCCAGCAGCGCGGCCCACGACGGCACAATGGCCCGACGTAGGGCGTGCCGGGCTGACCCGCGCAGTCGACCGGGCGTCATCCGCGCCCGGCTGTCAAGACGGAGGGCCGATGCCGTACGAAGACCGTCTCGCGAGGGTCGACAACGCCGACAGCGGGGATGCTGGGGCGTCCGGGTGTCACGGGGGTTTGCCCGACACGCCCTAGTTCGCGGTGCGACACAGTTGCCCTTTCGTCGTGGCGTTCGGCAGCCACGGCTATTGTGCCGTGGTGAGGTCCAACCGGCAGGCGATGACCGGAGGGACTCTCGTCGCCATCGGGATGATGGGCATGAACTTCGCCGTTTACGGCTTCAACATCGTCTCGGCGCGCATGCTGATCCCCCAGGAGTTCGGCGCGCTGACTGCGCTGTTCGGAATCATCCTCGTCGGAAACGTCGCCTCCCTCGGCCTGCAAGCTGTCACGGCACGTCGTCTCGCGGTCGATCCGGAGCACGCGGACCAGATCATCGGCGCGACGGCTCGAGTCACGATCATGGCCGCGTCCGCTGTCGGCGCCATCGTCGCGGCTTCGACGATCGTGCTCACACCCGCCCTGAAGCTCGACAGCTATTGGCCGGTGATCCTGTGTGGCGCAGCGCTGGTTCCGTTGACCATCATGGGCGCCGAGGCGGGCGTCGCGCAGGGCACCTCCCGCTGGGGATACCTGACGTCCATCTACCTCGGCAACGGCGTTGGCCGCATCAGCGGCGGCACCATCGCACTGATCATCTCCCCCACGACCACGTCGACCATGATCGGCATCGCCATCGGATCGTGGCTTCCGGTCGTCGCCGGCGCGAAGCTGCTGCTGGGCCACTCCGACGGCGGACACCCCATCAGTCGTCGCCCGCTGCTGCGCGAAGCAGTCCTGTCGACACACGCCCTGCTGGCGTACTTCGTGCTCAGCAACCTCGACTCGCTCATCGCCCGCAACCGCTTCGACGGCCATGAGAGCGGCCTGTACGCCTCCGGCCTGATCCTGGCCAAGGCCGCGCTCTTCTTTCCGCAGTTCGTCAGCGTCGTCCTGTTCCCTGACCTGGCGCGTGCCACGACGCACCACGCGCGGCTCCGGGCAGTGACTCTGGTGGGCGGCTTCGGTGCGCTCGCCGTCGCGGCCACCGCGGTGCTGCCCCATGTGGCACTCATCCTGGTCGGCGGCGAACAATACAAAGAGGTGACGGACCGGCTGTGGTTGTTCGCGCTGGCCGGATCGCTGCTCGCAATCGTGCACCTGCTCGTGTTCGACGCCCTTGCCCGGCACGCGCACGGCGTTGTCGTGATGCTGTGGGGCGCAGTCGCCGCGGTG
Organism: uncultured Actinomycetota bacterium; assembly: GCA_963849475.1. GTDB lineage: Bacteria > Actinomycetota > Actinomycetes > Propionibacteriales > Nocardioidaceae > Aeromicrobium. The sequence goes on along the minus strand of CAWKHC010000011.1, from coordinate 548,129 downwards.
CTTGCCGTGGCCTACGGACTGGGTGTCGGGTTCACCGGACTGGTCGTCACCGTGACGCTGGTGGCCGCGGCCTTGGCGACGATCGTCTGGCTGATGCCCGGCGACCGCAGCGACACTGCTGGCTAGCGTTGGCCGAACGTCCCGTGGCTGTCGACGGTTGACTCGTCGGAGTCGACCGCCCGGATGTTGAACTCCAGCTCGAAGCCGTCGTCGTTGCGCTTCGCCAGCGAGGGCGTTGTGAACGCCGCGGTGATGTCTCGCGCCTCGCCAGCAGTCACATGATTGACGTAGAGCTCTGGCGACCGGCCACTCGACTCCAGCGCGAAGTCAGCTCTTGGATGCTCGATCGCGGCCGCGGTGATCGCGTGAATCTGGGCCAGAGTCACCCGTTCGGGCACGTCGGCGATCCTCACTCGGCCGAGCTCGGCGTCGAGATGACCACCGTCATTCCAGAGCGGCAGCGAGCGCACGATGCGGAGCACGGTGTCGAGGCTCTTCGCCTTCGCGACCTCCAGGTGCGCGACTCCTCCGGCAAGCGAGACCCGCTCGACCCCGGCAATGGCCTTGACCTCCATCGCCGCCCGCGCATCGTCGGTAGCTGAGACCCGGACGGTCGGGTATATCTCGACCTGCACAGCGCCGGGCTCTGTCCGATCCTCGCCGGGCACCGGCCCGATTGCACCGACAAACACGTGGGCAGACCAGCGACCCGCTCCCGCGAGCTGGTCGGAGAATGCGCGCGTTGCCTTGGCCGCCGAAGCCACCTGGTCGGTGGTCGCGTTCTCGGCCATGACCACGCTGATGTCGACGGACCAGAGGTCGGCATCCAACGGATCTGCTTTGGTGGTGTCATCGAGGGGTGTCTGAGATGCCTCAACGGACACGATCCCCGCCCCAGCCGGGAAAAGCACTTGCTCGGCGAGCAGCTCTATCGACTCCGCGCCCTCCGGCGCAGGATCATCGGACCCACCGCATGACGACAGTCCCATCACCACGACAAGAGCGGCCAGGGCCCGAAGCGTCTTCACGCGGCTCAGTGACCGGCTTCGTGCCAGGTCTTGCCTATGCCAACGGAGACGTCGAGCGACACCGTCATGTCAGCGGCCGACGCCATCTGTTCGCGTACGAGCTTCTCCATCTGCTCGAGCTCTCCGGGCGCGACCTCGAACACGAGCTCATCGTGAACTTGCAGGAGCATGCGGGAACCCAGTCCGGCTACATCGATTGCGCTCTCGACGTTGAGCATCGCGACCTTGATGATGTCGGCGGCCGACCCTTGGATCGGCGCGTTGAGAGCCATGCGCTCGGCCATCTCGCGCCGCTGCCGGTTGTCGCTCACCAGATCGGGGAGATAGCGGCGGCGGCCCAGGATGGTCTCGGTGAAACCGGTCTGCCGGGCTTCGTCGACGAGTCCGCGGAGATAGTCGCGCACTCCCCCGAACCGCGAGAAGTAGTCGTCCATGAGCCCCTGGGCCTCACTGGTCGAGATCTTGAGCTGGGCGCTGAGGCCGTAGGACGACAGACCGTACGCAAGGCCGTAGTTCATCGCCTTGATGCGCGCCCGGAGCTCGGTGTCGACTTCTTCGGCCGCCACCGAGAACACCTTGGATGCGGTGACGGTGTGGAAGTCCTCGCCTGACTTGAACGCCGCGATCAGGTCAGCGTCCTCCGACAGGTGAGCCATGATCCGCATCTCGATCTGGCTGTAGTCGGCCGTCAGCAGAGTCTCGTAACCCTCTCCTACGCAGAACGCCTCGCGAATGCGGCGGCCCGATGCCGTACGGATCGGGATGTTCTGCAGGTTGGGGTCGTTGGAGCTGAGCCGTCCCGTCGCCGCGATGGTCTGCGCGTACGTGGTGTGGATACGTCCGTCGTCGGAGATCGACTTGCGGAGACCGTCGACGGTCTGGCGAAGACGAGTGACATCGCGGTGCTCCAGCAGATGCTGCAAGAACGGGTGCTCTGTCTTGTCGAACAACGACTGCAGCGCCTCGGCGTCAGTGGTGTAGCCCGTCTTGGTGCGCTTGGTCTTGGGCATGCCCAGCTCGTCGAACAGCACGACCTGCAGCTGTTTGGGCGAGCCGAGATTGATCTCCTTGCCACCGATCGCGGCGTAGGCCTCTGAGGCAGCGTCCTGGGCTCGGGTGGCAAACTCCGACTCCAGCGAGATCAGGTGCTCGTCGTCGATCGCGATGCCGGCCCGTTCCATCCGGGCCAGGGTCGCGACCAGCGGAAGCTCGACGTCGTGGATCAGCGGTGTGCCGCCGACCGACTCGACCTCCTCGTCGAGCACTGCTGCCAGGTCGAGCGTGGCGCGGGCTCGGAGCATCCCGGTCTCGGCGCCGGCGTTGTCGGTGTCGAGCGTCAGCTGGCCTGAGTCCTCCGAGTCGTCGCGCAGCTCGCGCTTGAGATAGCGCACCGAGAGATCAGCGAGGTCGTAGGAACGCTGATCGGGTCGTACGACGTAGGCCGACAGCGCCGTGTCGGCGGCGACACCTTCGAGCGTCCAGCCGCGGGCACTGAGCGCCAACACAGGGCCCTTGACGTCGTGCAGCACCTTGGGTCGTGCCGGGTCGGCGAGCCAGGCGGCGATCGCAGCATCGTCTTCGGCGGTGATCTCGTCGACGTTGATCCATGCCGCCGCGTCATCGGAGGCAATTGCCAAAGCCACGACGTCGCCGGTGCCACGGCCCCACGATCCCTGGACGTGAAGGCCGAGACGTACGCCGGGTGCCGAGTGCTCATCGAGCCACGCAGCGGCCGCACCGGGTGCGACGTTGGTGCCCTCAAGGTCGAAACCCTCCTCGGCCTGTGGTTCTACCTCGCCGAACGCCTCGAACAGCCTGACGCGCAACGCGTTGAACTCAAGTGCGTCGAAGACGGTGTGGATCGCCTCGCGGTCCCACACCGTGTCGAAGCCGAGCTCGGCCGGTCCTGCCGGCAGGTCGAGGTCGCGGATCAGCGCATTGATGCGGCGGTTGCGCAAGACGTTGTCGAGGTGCTCGCGCAGTGACTCGCCGGCCTTGCCGGGGATGTTGTCGACATCGGCGACTAGGGCTTCGAGTGTGCCGTATTGGTTGATCCACTTGGCCGCGGTCTTGGGGCCGACTCCCGGCACGCCTGGAAGGTTGTCGCTTGTCTCGCCCACCAGCGCAGCGATGTCGGGGTAGTGCTCAGGCGTGACGGCGTACTTTTCCTCGACAGCCGTGGGCGTCATGCGCGCCAGGTCCGACACGCCCTTGCGGGGATAGAGGACCGTCGTCTGCTCGGTGACGAGCTGGAGGGCGTCGCGGTCGCCGGTACAGATGAGCACCTCCATGCCGGCTGACTCGGCGCGGGTCGTCAGCGTGCCGATGATGTCGTCGGCCTCGAAGCCGACCTTTTCGAAGGTCTTGATGTGCAACGCGTCGAGAATCTCCTTGATCAACGGGATCTGGCCGTTGAACTCTGGCGGAGACTTGGATCGGTTGCCTTTGTACTCGGCGTACTGCTCGAGCCTGAACGTCTGGCGCGAGACGTCGAACGCCACCGCGACGTGGGTGGGCTTCTCGTCACGCAGGACGTTGATCAGCATCGAGGTGAACCCAAACACTGCGTTGGTGCTCTGGCCCGTTGTGGTCGAGAAGTTCTCAACAGGGAGGGCGAAGAAGGCTCGGTAGGCGACGGAATGACCGTCGATCAGCAATAGGCGGTCCACACCGGCGACTCTAGCCTCCGGCAATGACACTCAGCGACGGGTCCCGGCGTCCATGGCGTCGGACTGGCGCCGACGCAGGGTGCGGCGTACGGCGATCAGCTTGCCCGTGTCGCGCGAGTTGGTCGCCTTGCCGGACAGGCGTGAACGAAGCTTGCTCGCCTGGATCGCTCGGACGATCGCGATCTGGTTGAAGCCGATCTTGGCGAGGTAGCGGTGTGGCTCGCGTGAGTGCGCCGGGATCGAGGCGACCACGATCTCGCAGTTGTGGTCTTCACCGTGATGTGCGGCGGCCGACAGCAGCATCGAGGCGACCGAGCGACGACGAAACCGTGGCGAGACCTGGATCTCCGTCACGATCAGGACCCGGGTGAGGCTGATCGGCGTCAGCGTGTTGACCGTGAACATCGTGGCGCCGACGATCTCCTCGTCCGCGACCGCGACGATGATCCGCTTGTTGGGCTGGGTCATGTTGATGTCGAGGGCGGCAGACGCCTCGGCGATGCCTGGCTCACGCCACAGTGCCTGCTGGGTGAATGCCTCAGAACCCTCGTCGATGCTTGCCGCCGCGCACTCCGACCACAGAGCGATCAACGCAGCTGCGTCGTCTCGTTCGGCGTCCCGCAGGACGATGGAGGTTCTGGCAGACATAGGATCCTGATTCTGTCCATGACACCGGGCGAAGCCAGCGTGAATGACACACTACCGCTGGGCACGGTTGCCTTAGTTGAAGTTTTGCCGAACGAGCATCGAGGGAGACCATACATGTTCACCGGGATCGGCACGTTGACCAACGTCGCCACCGTGATCGTCGGCTCCGGACTTGGCCTGCTGATCGGCCACCGGCTCAGCGAACGAGTGCGATCCACCGTGACCTCAGCCCTGGGTCTTGTGACGCTCCTGATTGCCGCGCAGTCGGCCATGGCTGTCTCTGACCCGGAGCTGATCGATTCCGCCGGCAAGAGCGCTCCCGTGCTCATCGTTCTCGGCGCTCTAGTGATTGGCGGCATCATCGGATCGGCATTCCGCCTCGAGGATCGGCTCGAGGACGTGGGTGCCTGGCTGCAGCAGCGATTCACCCGCGAGAGCTCCGGACCTGAAGAGGGGCGTGAAAGATTCATCGAGGGGTTCGTCATCAGCTCGTTGGTCTTCTGCGTCGGGCCGCTCACCATCCTCGGATCGATCAACGAAGGGCTTGGCAACGGCGCAGACCAGTTGTTCCTCAAGGCGGTGCTCGACGGTTTCGCCTCACTTGCCTTCGCGGCGTCATTCGGCATTGGCGTGATGGCGTCAGCGCTGTCAATCGCCGTCATCCAGGGATCGCTCACGGCGCTCGGTGCCGTACTCGGGTCGTTCGTCCCCGATGCTCACCTGCTTGCGCTCACCGCGACGGGCGGACTGATCCTGATCGGAGTGGCGTTCAGGCTGCTGAATTTCAAGGCAATTCCCGTGGCCGATCTGTTGCCGGCCCTGGTGATCGCGCCCATCCTGTGCCAAGTCGCCATCGTGATGAATTGATCAACTACCAAGCGAAACCCAACTGTTACCTCCTAAGGTGACGGATCGGGCTGTGCTGCCCCCTCGGTTGGCTATAGTCCGTGGAACCACTCTGATCCAACCAGGCAATGCCGACAGGAGTACATGCGTGCGAATGCGACTCGCGGCCCTACTCGCAGCAGTAGTGGGAGTGTCCATCTTCCTCTCGCCGGCGACGGCGCTAGCTACCACGACGCCGACCCCGACACCCTCCGCCGGAACAGCAGTCCCCGAACAGAATCCGATCGTTGACGGTCAGAACATCACGGTCCTGCTCAAGGACCTCAACGGCGGCAAAGGCGAGCCGAAGCCAATTCCCGGCGTCACTCTGACGGTCTTTGCCGACAGCAAGGACGGCAAGGAGCTCGGATCCCAGGTCACCGACAAGCTCGGACGCGTCAGCATCGCGATCCCCAGCAACGGCACCTACGTGGTGGTGCTCGATCCCGACACCTTGCCTGACGGCGTCCAGCTGAGCGGCAAGGGCGAGTTGACGAAGACCATCACGGCACGACTGGGCGGTAGCAACTTCGTGCAGTTCCAGATCGGCGCCATCGTGGTCAAAGCCGCCTCGTTCAGCAGCAAGCTGGTCGACGCAACGACCTCCGGTCTCAAGTACGGCCTCATCATCGCCCTCGCGGCTCTCGGATTGTCGTTGATCTTCGGAACGACCGGGCTGACCAACTTCGCCCACGGCGAGCTGGTCACGTTCGGCGGGATCATGACCTTCGCGTTCAACCGCGGCCTTGGATTTCCTGTGATCATCGCCGGAATCTTGGCCGTGGTTGCCTCCGCACTGTTTGGGTTCCTCCAGGATCGCGGCCTGTGGCGACCACTGCGCAACCGAGGTACCGGACTGATCGCGATGATGATCGTCTCAATCGGCTTCGCCCTGCTCATGCGTAGCGTCTTCCAGTACACGTTTGGCGGATCCACCAAGACTCTGTCGCAGTACGTTGCCCAGGGTCGAACCGACTACGGTCCGATCGCGCTGTCCGACAAGGAAGTTGCGATCTTCGCCATCTCGATCATCACGCTCGTCGTCACCTGCATTGCACTGATGCGTACCCGACTCGGCAAGGCCATGCGCGCCGTGTCGGACAACCCCGCTCTGTCGGCATCGTCCGGCATGAGGGTCGATGGCGTCATCTCCGCCGTCTGGATTCTCGGAACAGCCCTCACGGGTCTTTCGGGAGTCCTGCTGGCCATCAACCAACAAGTCAACTTCCAGATGGGCTTCAAGATCCTGTTGCTCATCTTTGCCGCAGTCACACTCGGCGGCTTGGGCACGATCTGGGGCGCTCTCCTCGGCTCGCTCGTGATCGGCCTGATGGTCGAGGTCGCGCCAGTGTTGTCCATCGGCGACTGGCACCCGGTTCCGGCATCCATCAAGGACGTCGGCGCCCTCCTCGTGATGATTCTGATTCTGCTTGTCAGACCTCAGGGCATCCTCGGCAAAGCTCAGCGGATCGGCTAAGGGGGAATCATGGACTTTGGAGTAGTCATCGATGCCGCGTTCTCAGCGGCGCTCGGCCCCCAGGCCATCGTCTTCGCGCTTGCGGCCATCGGCCTCAACGTGCACTTCGGCTACACCGGCTTGCTCAACTTCGGTCAGGCCGGCTTCATGTCGATAGCCGCCTTCGGCCTCGCTGTCAGCGTCGTCACGTGGGACATCAACTTCTGGCTTGCGGTGGCCATCGGCTTGGTCGGATCTGTGGTCCTGGCACTGGTGCTCGGCGTACCGACCCTGCGCCTGCGAGCCGACTATCTCGCCATCGTCACGATTGCCACCTCAGAGATCCTCCGCCTCATCTTTGGCGCGGTGGAGTTCAAGGACACCTTCGGTGGCTCGAACGGCCTCACTGGTTTCTCCAGCACCTATCGCGGCCTCAACCCGTACGACAGCGGCCTCGACCTCGGCTTTGTCTCGTTCCGTCGAGGCGACCTGTGGAACATCACCGTCGGCTGGACGCTGGTCGCACTGGGCTGCGTTCTCGTCTGGTCGCTGATGCGCAGCCCGTGGGGCCGCGTGCTTCGCTCAATCCGCGAGGACGAGGACGCCGTACGTTCGCTGGGCAAGAACGTGTTCGCCTACAAGATGCAGGCACTCGTGCTCGGCGGACTCTTCGGTGGCATCGCCGGCATTTATCACATCCTCAAACAAGGATCTGCCGTCCCGACGGACTTCAACACCACGTTCACGTTCTACGCCTACGCGGCCCTGCTGATCGGCGGCGCAGCACGCGTGCTCGGCCCAGTCGTCGGATCGATCATCTTCTGGTTCCTGATCGCTGGGCTCGGCTCGTTCTTCGGCCAGGCAACATCGGGGGCCGACCCACTGATACCCGACTTCATCATGACCAACACCCAGTCCAGCCTGATCCGATTCATCCTGCTCGGACTGGGCCTCATGCTCCTCATGATCTTCCGACCACAGGGGATCTTCGGAGACCGAAGGGAGATCGCGATCGATGCCCGTTGAACTCAGCGAAGCGCGCAAAGCACTTGAGAGTGTTCCGGCCGAACCCGGCGCCCCGAAGCCCGACCCGATCGTCAAGGGCAGCAACATCGTACGTACGTTCGGCGGCCTGAAGGCAGTCGACGTCGACCACATCGAGATCCAACGCGGTGTCATCACGGCCCTCATCGGTCCCAACGGCGCCGGCAAGACCACGCTGTTCAACCTGCTCACCGGCTTCGACGTGCCGGACGAGGGCGACTGGTCGTTCAACGACAAGAAGCTCGGCAAGGTCCCCGCCTTCAAGGTGGCTCGCCTGGGTATGGTCCGTACCTTCCAGCTGACCAAGGTCCTCTCGAAGCTCCGGGTCATCGACAACATGCTGCTCGGTGCCACCGGCCAGCGCGGTGAGAAGTTCTGGTCCGCGCCCTTCAAGAGCCTGTGGAGCTCGCAGGAGGACGACATCACGACGCGCGCCGACGCACTGCTCGAGCGGTTCAAGCTCGATGCCAAGCGTGAGGACTTCGCCGGATCGCTGTCGGGCGGTCAGCGCAAGCTGCTGGAGATGGCGCGTGCCCTCATGGTCGACCCAGAGCTGATCATGCTCGACGAGCCCATGGCAGGCGTCAACCCGGCGCTGAAGCAGTCGTTGCTCGGTCACGTGAAGTCGCTGCGCGACGAGGGCCGCACCGTACTGTTCGTCGAGCACGACATGGACATGGTCCGTGACATCTCCGACTGGGTCATCGTGATGGCCCAGGGCCAGATCGTCGCCGAGGGCACGCCGCAGTCGGTCATGGCGAATCAATCCGTCATTGATGCTTACCTCGGTGCCCACCACGACACCGACATCACCGAGGTCGACCTCGAGGAGCTCGACGACGAAGTCGACGCAGAGCTCGACCAGGAGGCGAAGTCATGACCGAGGCTGCACAGTCCACGGAGCGCGAAAACCACCTCGCCAACGCCGAAGGCGCCGTGCTGAGGGCCGACAACCTGATCGCGGGATATCTGCCAGGCGTCAACATCCTCAACGGCGCGGACCTCTACTGCCAACCCGGCGAGCTCGTCGGCATCATCGGCCCCAATGGTGCTGGCAAGTCGACACTGCTCAAGGCGCTGTTCGGCCTGGTCAAGATCCATGAAGGCACCGTGCTGCTCAACGGCGAGGACATCACCGGACAGCGTGCAGACCAACTGGTGTCCAAGGGCATCGGCTTTGTTCCGCAGAACAACAACGTGTTCCCGAGCCTCACGATCGAGGAGAACCTCGAGATGGGCTGCTACCAACAGCCCAAGAAGTTCAACGAACGGTTCGGCTTCGTCACCGACCTGTTCCCCCGCCTCGGCGAGCGTCGCAAGCAGCGCGCCGGCCAGTTGTCCGGCGGTGAGCGTCAGATGGTGGCCATGGGTCGCGCTCTGATGATGGACCCTTCCGTGCTCCTTCTGGACGAGCCGTCTGCTGGCCTCTCCCCTGTCCTTCAGGACGAGGTGTTCGTGCAGACGCGCAACATCAACAAGGCTGGCGTCTCGGTCATCATGGTCGAGCAGAACGCTCGCCGCTGCCTGCAGATCTGCGACCGCGGCTACGTGCTCGACCAGGGCCGCAACGCCTACTCCGGCACCGGCAAGTCTCTGGTCAACGACCCCAAGGTCATCGAGCTCTACCTCGGAACTCTCGGCCAGAAAGCCGACTGACCCACCGAGCACCGAGAACGCCCGGCGCCGCAAGGTGCCGGGCGTTCTTGCGTGTCTTCCTGCTTGGGGAGCAGGACCCACCACACTTCGGGCCTCGTTGCTCGGCCCTCCGGGTCGGCCGTGGACGGCCTCCCTAGCGAATGAGAACAATGAAGGACCCCCGGTGCCGAAGCGCCGGGGGTCCAACCTTGTTCAGGCTGATCTGATCCAGCGGATCAGATGTTGCCCTTGATGAACTTGACGGGCGAGATCTTGTTCGCCGCGTCGTACTCGTAGATGCCGATCGATGCAGCTGTCGGGCTACCGGTGTCGCCAAGCTCGATCTCGCCGGAGATTCCGTCGTAATCGATGTCAGCGTTCTTGTCGTCCTTCAGCAGGTCTGCGCACTCCTTGAACGTGGTGCACTTCGTGCCGCCCTTGCTCGTCTCGACCATCTTTGCGGCAATGGCTTCGCCGGAGTCGTCACCAGCAGCGATTGCTGCAAGCGCCGACAGGACGGTGGCATCGTAGGACTCGCCTGAGTAGGTGAAGTCCTTGAGATTGTCGTTGACGGTCGCAAGGCGCTTCTTGAAGGCGTCTCCAGCGTCAGCGCCCGGGATGGTTCCCTTGGTGCCTTCGAGCGTTCCCGGGGGAAGCTGCTTGGTACCCGTGGTGCTGTAGTCGGAGGTGTTGCCATCGACGAAGTACGTCGCGACATCCTTCGGGCCAGCGCCAGCCTGGATCAGCTTGGGAATGATCGTCGTGGTCTCGTCGAACGCGATCAGGACGACAGCGTCGGCCTTGGCGTTGGCGATCTCGGTGATCTGGGTGTCGCCCGGACCGTTCTTCTCGTCGTAGAGAACCGAGGCAGCAACCGTCGAACCTGCGTCTTCGAGGTTCTTCTTCACTTCCTTGGCCAGCGTCTCGCCGTATGCATCCTGGCGGGCCAGGATGGCGACGTTCTGACGTCCGTCCTCGATGAGGAGGTTGGCAAGCACGGCACCCTGAAGGATGTCGGACGGCGCCGTACGGAAGTAGAGGTCGGGCTTGGAGTAGTCGCCCTCGTCGAACGCGGTCGACGTGTTGGCAGGCGAGAACATGATCGAGCCAGCCGACATGATCTTGTCGATGACCGTCAGCGAGACACCTGACGAGGCAGCACCGACGATGACGTCGGACTTGGCCTTGAGAAGCTTGTCGGTCTCGGCCGGGGCGATACCGGAATCGGTGTCACCCGAGTCGGCCTTGACGCCTACGACATCCTTGCCGTTGACGCCGCCGGCTGCGTTGATGTCCTTGATTGCGAGGTCGACGCCGGCAAACTCCGGCGGGCCGAGGAACGCGAGGCTACCGGTCTGCGGAAGCAGCGTGCCGATGGTCAGTACGCCGTCTCCCTTGGCGGCGGGCGCGTCACCTTCACTCTTGTCGTCGCTTCCACCACAGGCAGCGAGCACGAGTGCTCCCGCTGCGGCGATGGCAGCAAGACGGTATGTCCTGTTACTGCGCTTCATCAATCCTCCGGATAAATAGAGAGCCCAAGGCACATGCGTGCCCGGGAGCGTCAATGTATGTCCGAACGTAGTCCCAGCCGGGATCATTTGTGTAGGAGTTCTCAGGTTGAGAGACAACGTCATCGAGTTGTAACAAAGCTCAATTTGAGCGCGTCAGGCGTCGCTTTTTGCCGATCCCTGCAATCCCGGGCCGTGGTCGATGACCCCCTGCGCAACCTGCTGCATCGGCAGTCGCAGATCCATCGCGGTGCGCTGGATCCAGCTGAAGGCCTCAGGCTCGGTCAGGCCCAGGGCCTCCTGGAGTGCAGCCTTGGCTCGTTCGACCACTTTGCGGGTCGCCAGCTGTCCCGTCAGGTCACCGACTTCCTTCTCCAGTGCCGTGATCTCGGCGAACCGGCTCATTGCCATCTCGATCGCGGGGATGAGGTCCGTTTTCGAGAACGGCTTCACGAGATAGGCCATCGCACCCGCATCACGAGCACGTTCGACCAGCTCGCGCTGACTGAAGGCAGTCAGCATCACAACAGGTGCAATACGGGCAGCGGCGATCTGTGACGCGGCCGCGATCCCATCAAGCTTGGGCATCTTGACGTCCATCACGACGAGGTCAGGGTGGTGCTCCATCGCGAGGGCAATGGCGGCTTCGCCGTCTCCGGCCTGGCCAACGACCTCGTAGCCCTCCTCTTCCAGCATCTCGGCAAGGTCTAGCCTGATCAGCGCCTCATCTTCGGCGATCACGACACGAGGAGCCGAAGCGGGGGCTGAGTGGGTCACGTGAGAAGGTTATACGCGCCGATTTTCGGCGCGAGCCGAGTTGGCGGAATGGTAGACGCGATGGTCTCAAAAACCATTGTCCGAAAGGGCGTGCGGGTTCGAGTCCCGCACTCGGCACCGGTGACGTGATCACTCTCGATTCGAGAGCCGCTCACGTGACCAATGGAGCACCGGCCGAAGGACGCGGTGCCGACTTGTCGGCACCGAGCACACGCTCAGCACGGGATCCCCGCGCTTGAGCTCGCGCGAGCTCAAGAAGTCAGCCTTGGGGGTCGCCGTACGCGGGCGCGACGCGGTTGATGGCGTCACCCATGTTGTGGATGCGCAGAGCGTTGGTGGACCCGGGGATGCCCGGGGGGCTCCCGGCGACGATGACGACCTGCTGGCCCTCACTGCAGCGTCCGATCTCCAGCAGCGCCTTGTCGACCTGCAGCACCATGTCGTCGGTGTGCTTGACCTCAGGGACGAGGAACGTCTCGATGCCCCAGCTCAGCGCAAGCTGCGAACGTACCTTCGCATTGGGTGTGAACGCGATCACGGGGACCCGCGAGCGGTAGCGCGTCATACGACGCGCGGAGTCGCCGGACGTGGTGAACGCAACCAGATACCGCGCGTCGACAGCCTCGGCGATCTCGGACGCTGCCCGGCAGATGACGCCGCTCTTGGTGCGCGGCTTCCAGACGTACGCTGCCATGCGGGGCAGGCCGTGATCTTCGGTCGACTCCACGATGCGAGCCATCGTGTTGACGGTGTGAATCGGATATTCGCCGACGCTGGTCTCGCCGGACAGCATCACTGCGTCGGCACCATCGAGCACGGCGTTGGCGACGTCGGACGCCTCTGCACGGGTCGGACGCGGTGCCGAGATCATCGACTCGAGCATCTGGGTCGCGACGATGACCGGCTTGGCGTTGCGGCGGGCCTTCTCGACGATCAGCTTCTGGACGATCGGGACGTCCTCGAGCGGCAGCTCGACGCCGAGGTCGCCACGGGCCACCATCACACCGTCGAACGCGTCCATGATGCCGTCGAGGTTGTCGACCGCCTGGGGCTTCTCGATCTTGGCGATGACGGGCACGACAATGCCTTCTTCGTCCATGATCTTGCGTACGTCGTCGTAGTCGGCCGCCGACCGCACGAACGACAGCGCGATGAAGTCGACGCCGAGGTGCAGTGCAAACCGCAGGTCCTCGTTGTCCTTGTCGCTCATGGCTGGGACGCTGACCATCACGCCAGGCAGGTTGATGCCCTTGTTGTTGCTCACGGGGCCGGTCGTCTCGACCAGGCAGGTGACGTCGGTGTCGGTCACGTTGGTGGCGCGAAGGCGCATGCGTCCGTCGTCGATCAGGATCTCGTCGCCGACGTTGACGTCGCCCGGCAGTCCTTTGTACGTCGTGGAGCAGCGGGTGACATCGCCGAGAATGTCGTCGATGGTGATCGTGAACGTCGAGCCTGCATTGAGCGTCACCGGGCCCGACGCAAACAGTCCCAACCGGATCTTGGGTCCCTGGAGGTCAGCGAGGATCGCTATCGCCTTGCCGGTCTTGTCGGCTGCCTGCCGCACCCACTCGTAGTTCTGCTCGTGGTCGGCCTGGACGCCATGGCTCATGTTGAGCCGGGCAACGTCCATGCCTGCTTCGGCCAGCTGGAGGATCTTTTCGGCTCCCGCGACCGCTGGGCCGAGGGTGCAGACGATCTTTGCTCTACGCACAATTTCAGCCTATCGAGTTGTTGCGGCTACCCGCGAGTCACTTAGTGGTTTGCGACAACAAAAGGTTCCGCTGGTGGGGGCGCCGGTCAAGCGAGCGGTCTCAGACGGTGAGCGGCCGAGCTGTCGGAGGGATGGGAGCCGGCAGGCTCGTGGAGCCCGAAAGGTATGCGTCGACACCGGCTGCGGCTGACCTGCCCTCGGCAATCGCCCACACGATCAGCGACTGACCACGACCCGCATCTCCAGCGACGAACACACCGTCGACCGTTGACATGTAGTTGTTGTCGCGAACGATGTTGCCGCGCTCGTCAAGCTCGACACCGAGCTGGTCGACGAGCCCCTCCTTCTCCGGCCCGGTGAAGCCCATGGCGAACAGCACCAGTTGCGCCGGGATGACCTTCTCGGAGCCGTCGATCTCGGTGAGCTTGCCGTCGATGAACTCGACCTCGACCAGCCGCAGTCCGCTGACGTGCCCGTCCTCACCGAGGAACTCCTTGGTCGACACCGAGTAGACACGGTCGCCGGCCTCCTCGTGCGCCGAGGAGACCCGGTAGATCATCGGGTATGTCGGCCACGGCTGGTTGCCGGGCCGCTCCTCCCCCGGGTTGGGCAGGATCTCCAGCTGGGTGATCGACCTGGCCCCCTGGCGGACCGACGTACCGAGGCAGTCAGCGCCGGTGTCGCCACCGCCGATGATGACGACATCCTTGTCGGTGGCCAGGATCTGGCCCTCGACCTCTTCGCCGAGAGCCACACGGTTGGCCTGAGGCAGGAACTCCATCGCTTGGTGGATGCCACCGAAATCGCGTCCCGGCACCGGAAGGTCACGACGCACGGTCGCGCCGATCGCGAGCACGACGGCGTCGTAACGGTCCCGCAGCTGCGAGCCGGTCAACGTGTCACCGACCTGTACGCCATTGCGGAACACCGTGCCCTCGCGCTCCATCTGGTTGATGCGGCGATCGACCTGGATCTTTTCCATCTTGAACTCGGGGATGCCGTAGCGCAGCAGTCCGCCCGGCTTGTCGTCACGCTCGTACACCGCGACCGTGTGGCCGGCGCGGGTCAGCTGCTGAGCAGCCGCAAGACCGGCCGGGCCGGAGCCGACGACGGCGATGGTCTTGCCGGTCAACCACTCCGGCGGCTCGGGACGGACCTGTCGGTCATCCCATGCCTTGTCGATGATCGAGACCTCGACGTTCTTGATCGTCACGGCGTCACGGTTGATCGCGACGACGCAGGCCGTCTCGCACGGTGCCGGGCAGAGCCGGCCGGTGAACTCCGGGAAGTTGTTGGTCGCGTGCAGACGATCCAGCGCCTCGTCCCAGTCCTCGCGCCAGACCAGGTCGTTCCACTCCGGGATCAGGTTGCCCAGCGGGCAGCCGTTGTGGCAGAACGGGATGCCGCAGTCCATGCAGCGGCCGGCCTGCTCACTGATGATCGGGAGCAGCGCCTTGCCGGGTCCGCCCGGGTAGACCTCGTTCCAGTCGTTGATGCGCTCTTCGACAGGTCGTCGGGGTGCGAGCTGTCGGGGCGTGTTGATGAAACCGCGTGGGTCAGCCACGTGCTGCCACCTCCATCATTCGTGTCGTCGTGTCTTCGTCGGAAAGTCCCTCGGACTCCGCCGTTGCTCGCGCTTCGAGGACCAGTCGGTAGTTGACCGGCATGATCTCGGTGAAGCGTTCGAGCGATGCCTCCCAGGTGTCGAGCAGCTGTTCGGCGACAACCGACGCGGTCTCCTGGAAGTGCTTCTCGACGAGGGTCTTGAGCGTTGTCGCTGCATCTCCCTCGACCTTGCGCAGCTCGACCATCTCGGTGTTGACCAGGGCCTCGTCGAGGTCGAGCACGTACGCGCCACCACCACTCATGCCTGCCGCGACGTTGCGACCGGTCGGGCCGAGGATCACCACGGTGCCACCGGTCATGTACTCGCACGCGTGGTCGCCGACGCCTTCGACGACGGCACTCGCACCTGAGTTGCGTACGCAGAACCTCTCGCCGACCTTGCCGCGCAGGAACACCTCGCCACTGGTCGCGCCGAAGCCGATCACGTTGCCGGCGACGATCTGCGCCTCGGCGGTGAACTGCGCATCGCGGGGTGGCCGCACGATGATGCGGCCGCCGGACAGGCCCTTGGCCACGTAGTCGTTGCCGTCACCTTCGAGGCGCAGCGTGATGCCGGCCGGCAGGAATGCACCGAACGACTGACCCGCCGAGCCCGTGAACGTCAGGTCGATCGTGTTCTCGGGCAACCCTGCGCCCTTGTAGCGCTTGGTGACCTCGTGGCCGAGCATCGTGCCGACCGTACGGTTGACGTTGCGGATCTCGAGCTGCGCACGTACGGGCTCGCCACGCTCCAGCGCATCGGCACTGATCGCGATGAGCTCGTTGTCGAGCGCACGATCGAGACCGTGGTCCTGCACCGTCGTGCGGTGCAGCGACGCACCTTCGGGCAGCTCGGGAACGTACAAGATCGGCGTCAGGTCGAGACCGTCAGCCTTCCAGTGATCGACGGCCTTGCGGATGTCGATCATCTCGGCGTGGCCGACCGCCTCTTCGATCGACCGGAAGCCGAGGCTGGCCAGCAGCTCGCGCACTTCCTCGGCAATGTAGTTGAAGAAGTTGACGATGTACTCGGCCTTGCCGCTGTACTTCTCGCGCAACGCCTTGTTCTGTGTCGCCACGCCGACCGGGCACGTGTCGAGGTGGCAGACGCGCATCATGATGCAGCCGCTGACGACCAGCGGTGCGGTCGCGAAGCCGAACTCCTCAGCGCCGAGCAGCGCGGCGATGACCACGTCGCGACCCGTCTTGAGCTGACCGTCGCACTGCACGACGATGCGGTCACGCAGGCCATTGAGCAGCAGAGTCTGCTGGGTCTCGGCGAGTCCGAGCTCCCAGGGTCCACCGGCATGCTTCAGCGACGTGAGCGGTGAAGCGCCGGTCCCGCCGTCGTGCCCGGAGATGAGCACCACGTCGGCGTGCGCCTTGGAGACGCCAGCCGCGACCGTACCGACGCCGACCTCTGACACGAGCTTGACGTGCACCCGTGCCGAAGGGTTGGCGTTCTTGAGGTCGTGGATCAGCTGCTTGAGGTCCTCGATCGAGTAGATGTCGTGGTGCGGCGGCGGCGAGATGAGACCGACGCCGGGCGTGGAGTGGCGCGTCTTGGCGACCCACGGATAGACCTTGGGTCCGGGCAGCTGACCGCCTTCGCCGGGCTTGGCGCCCTGCGCCATCTTGATCTGGATGTCATCGGAGTTGGTGAGGTATTCCGACGTCACGCCGAAGCGGCCCGAGGCGACCTGCTTGATCGACGAACGACGGGTGGGGTCGTACAGCCGATCAGGGTCCTCGCCGCCTTCGCCGGTGTTGGACTTGCCGCCCAGCTGGTTCATGGCGACCGCGAGCGTCTCGTGCGCCTCCTGGCTGATCGACCCGTACGACATGGCGCCCGTCGAGAAGCGCTTGACGATCTCGGAGACCGGCTCGACCTCGTCGATCGAGATCGGAGCCCGCTCACCTGCCTTGAACTCGAACAGCCCACGCAGCGTCATCAGCCGTTCGGACTGGTCGTCGACACGCGATGTGTACTGCTTGAAGATCTCGTACGAGCCGGTGCGCGTCGAGTGCTGCAGTCGGAACACGGTCTCTGGGTCGAACAGGTGCTGGGGGCCCTCACGGCGCCACTGGTACTCGCCGCCGATCTCGAGCTGACGACGCGGACCTGCGATGCCACTCGTCGGGTAGGCCTTGAGGTGGCGGGAACGCACTTCTGCGGCGAGCACGTCCAGTCCTGCACCGCCGAGCTTGGACGACGTGCCGGTGAAGTACTCGTCGACGAGATCGTGCGACAGGCCGACGGCCTCGAAGATCTGTGCGCCGGTGTAGGACGCCACGGTCGAGACGCCCATCTTGCTCATGACCTTGAGCACGCCCTTGCCCAACCCGTACGCGAGGTTGCGCACCGCCTGGGCGGGAGCGACGCCCTCGACAAAGATGCGCTCGCGGGCGAGGTCTTCTGCCGTCTCGAGCGCGAGGTAGGGGTTGACCGCCGTCGCGCCGTAGCCGATCAGCAGCGCGACGTGGTGCACCTCGCGTACGTCACCGGACTCGATGATCAGGCCGGCCTGCGTACGAAGTCGCTCGCGCACCATGTGGTGGTGCACTGCGGCAGTCAGCAGCAGTGAAGGGATCGGCGCGAGGTCGGAGTTGGAGTGCCGGTCCGACAGCACGATGATGCGGGCGCCGTCGGCGATCGCCGCCGACACGTCTTCGCAGATCTCCTCGAGGCGCGCCTTGAGCGCACCGCCGCCACCGTCGACCTCGTACAAGCCGCGAATGACGTGCACCGAGAAGCCCGGCATGTCGCCGTCCTTGTTCATGTGCCGGATCTTGGCGAGCTCGTCGTTGTCGACCACCGGGAACGGCAGCTGGAGCATGCGGCACGAGGCCGGACCGGGTGCCAGGAGGTTCTTCTCCGGACCGATCGTGCCAGCCAATGACGTCACGACCTCTTCGCGTATCGCGTCGAGCGGCGGGTTGGTGACCTGCGCGAACAGCTGCGAGAAGTAGTCGAACAGCAGCCGCGGGCGGTCGGATATCGCGGCGATGGGCGTGTCGGTGCCCATCGAGCCGATGGCCTCGCCTCCGGACCGTGCGATCGGGGCGATCAGGATGCGCAGCTCCTCCTCGGTGTAGCCGAACACCTGCTGGCGTCGGGTGACCGAGGAGTGCGTGTGGACGATGTGCTCGAGGTCCGGAAGGTCCTCGAAGCGGACGAGCCCGCTGTAGAGCCACTCGTCGTACGGGTTGTCGTTCGCGAGCGTGTTCTTGATCTCGTGGTCCTCGATGATGCGGTGCTCGTCGAGGTCGATCAGGAACATCTTGCCGGGCTCGAGGCGGCCCTTGCGCGTGATCGTGCTCTGGTCGATGTCGAGGACGCCGGCTTCGGAGGCGAGCACGACTAGGCCGTCCTCGGTCACCCAGTAGCGACCGGGACGCAGTCCGTTGCGGTCGAGCACGGCTCCGACCTGGTTGCCGTCGCTGAACGTCACGCAGGCGGGGCCGTCCCACGGCTCCATGACCGACGAGTGGAACTCGTAGAACGCGCGTCGAGCCTCGTCCATGTCGGTGTTGTTCTCCCACGCCTCGGGGATCATCATCATCACGGCGTGCGGCAGCGTACGGCCGCCGAGGTGGAGGAGCTCGAGCACTTCATCGAACGAAGCGGTGTCGCTGCCGTCGGGGTCGCAAATCGGGTAGAGGCGGCTCAGGTCGCCCGGGATCAGATCGCTCTCGAGCAAGGCTTCGCGTGCGCGCATCCAGTTGCGGTTGCCGCGCGCGGTGTTGATTTCGCCGTTGTGCGCGATGAAGCGGAATGGATGGGCCAGCGGCCAGCTCGGGAACGTGTTGGTCGAGAACCGGCTGTGGACGATCGCCAGGGCCGACTCCATGCGCTCATCGCTGAGGTCTGGGAAGAACTCCTCGAGCTGCCCGGTCGTGAGCATGCCCTTGTAGATCAGGGTGCGGCTCGACAGCGACGGGAAGTAGACGTCGAGCTCGTGCTCGGCACGCTTGCGCAGGCAGAACGCCAGGCGGTCGAGCTCGAGGCCCGCCAGTGCCGTGTCTTCAGCAGCAACGAACATCAGGGCGAACGACGGCATCGTGCTGCGTGACATCGAGCCCAGGATGTCGGGGTTGACCGGCACCTCGCGCCAACCGAGAACGGTGAGACCCTCCTCGACGGCGATGGCCTCGATGCGCAGCCTGGCTGCCGCTGCTGCCTTCTCGTCGAGCGGTAGGAAGGCCATGCCGGCCGCGTACGAGCCCAGGTCAGGCAGCTCGACGCCGCCCACTGCGCGCAGGAACGTGTCGGGGACCTGCATCAGGATGCCGGCGCCGTCGCCCGTGTCGGGTTCGCCGCCGACTGCTCCGCGATGATCGAGGTTGCGCAGCGCAGTCAGGCCCTTGGCGACGATGTCGTTGCTGGCGACGCCCGTCAGGGTCGCGACGAACGCGACACCACAGGCGTCGTGCTCGTTGCTCGGGTCATACAGACCTTGAACCGGGGGCGTTGCGGAAAAATGCTTGACGCTCATGCTGGGGCCCTTCTCACGTCATCACGGATGGACTAGTCGCACTTTGAAGCTAGACACACCGGGGACGACGTTGGCCTCGGAACAGCAAACACAGTTTACATACCTCAGGCCAGGCTGCGTCCGACCGCCTCGCCGACAAGGTAGGTGAGGCCCGCCGCGGCGCCGCCGAGCAAGAGCTGGCGCACACCGCCAAAGACCCAGGACCGCGCGGTGATCCGGGTGACGACCGCTCCACAGGCGAACAGAGCCACGAGCGACAGCCCGATCGCGATCCACGGCGACTCAACGCCGAGGAGGTAGGGCAGGAGCGGAATCATTGCGCCGAATGCGAAGGCGAAGAACGAGGAGACCGCGGCAAGCATTGGCGAGGCGAGGGCGTCGACGTCGACGCCGAACTCCTCGCGGGCGTGCACCCGCACCGCCTGCTCGGGGTCCTGGTGGATCTGGGCGGCCATGTCACGAGCTGTGTCCTCGTCGACGCCCTTCTCGACGAACATCGCCGCAAGCTCAGCCGTCTCGCCTCGCTTGTTCTCCAGGATCTCCTCTCGCTCGACCTCGACCTGTGCGAGCGCGAACTCGGACTGGCTCGCGACCGAGGTGTACTCCCCCGCCGCCATCGAGAACGATCCCGCGGCAAGTCCGGCCAGGCCGGCGAGCACGATCGGCTTGGTGTCGTCTGCGGTCGTGCCGCCGACAACGCCCATGATCAGGGCGAAGTTGGAGACCAGCCCATCCATGGCGCCGAACACGGCCGGCCGAAGCCAGCCGCCCGTGACGTCGGGATGCTCGTGGTCGAGCCCCCTACTCGCTTGTTCGATCTCTTCACTCGCGACATCGCTGATGTCGCTCGTGGGGGGAACCCCAGCTTCAGGCTCGGGCAATGGCGCGTCGATCATGGCCTGACCGTACGACGAGAGCGCCATCCCCGTCATCGAAGGTCAGGCTGGCCTATCGAAGATGTCGTTGCCGGCACCCGAAAGCCGATACGTTGTGCGGACTCACCACAACTACCGGAGACCCCATGAACCTGCAAGAAGCCGTCAGAAGCGTCCTCTCCAAGTATGCCGAGTTCACCGGGCGCGCTCGCCGGTCAGAGTTCTGGTTCTGGGAGCTCGCCACGATCATCGCGTCGATCGTCACCAGCATCATCGACCAGATCATCGGCATCCCGCTGACAGGCGCCGTCGTCGGCCTCGCCATCATCATCCCGGGCCTCGCAGTCGGCGCGCGCCGCCTCCACGACATCGGCAAGAGCGGCTGGTGGCAGCTTCTGGCGTTCATTCCGATCGTCGGCTGGATCATCCTGATCGTCTGGTGGGCCACCGACAGCAAGCCTGACAACCAGTACGGACCGAATCCCAAGGGCGCGGGCGCCGTCACGGCCTGACGCGACCGACAAACGACCCGGCGCCTCATGGTGACGGGTCGTTTGTCGGGCGGGGCTAGTCCGACTCGGTGGGCTCGACCTCAGCTGGCTTGTCGCCCCGGGTCTTCTTGCGGGTGGCGACGAAGTAGGCGGTCGCCAGGATGAAGAGAATGATCGACGTCCACACGTTGAGGCGGAACGGGCCGATGTCGTTGACCGGGTCGATGCGCAGCTGCTCGATCCAGAATCGACCGGCGGTGTAGACCATCACGTACAGGGCGAAGGCCCGGCCACCGGTGAGCTTGAGCTTGCGATCGATCGCAATGATCAGCGCCGCGGCGGCCAGGTTCCAGAGCAGCTCGTACAGGAACGTCGGGTGGAACGTCGCAAACTGGGAATAGCCATCGGGCCGGTTGGCGAGGTCGATCTCGAGACCCCACGGCTTGGTCGTGGGCTTGCCGAACAGCTCCTGGTTGAAGTAGTTGCCGATGCGGCCGATGGCCTGGGCGACCAGCAGGCCGGGCGCCAGCGCGTCTGCCACCGAGGAGAACGAGACTCCGTAACGCCGGCAGGCGATCAAGGCACCGACCGCCCCTCCGGCAATGGCTCCCCAGATGCCGAGGCCACCGTTCCAGATCTGCAAGGCGTTGAGCGCATTGCGGCCGTCACCGAAGTAGAGCTCTGGATCGGTGATCAGGTGGTAGACGCGAGCACCGACGATGCCGAACGGAATGGCCCAGATTGCGATGTCACTGATGAGGCCTTCACGGCCTCCGCGAGCCTGGAAACGCTTCTCGCCGATCCAGATCGCCACCATCGCGCCGATGATGATGCCCAGGGCATAGGCGCGCAGCGGGAGCGGACCGAGATGCCACACCCCGTTCGACGGGCTGGGGATGAAGGTTGCGACGTTGTGCACGTTCAGTTCCTCTCGACGCCAGCGCGCAGGTCGCGGGCCAGGGTGCGGATCGCGTCGAGGCCGGCAGCCTCGTCCGGCGCATCCAGAAGACAGCGTACGAGCGCGGACCCAACGATGACCGCATCGGCGAACTGGGCGACCTCATGGGCCTGCGCTCCGGTGCTGACTCCGATGCCAACGCCGACCGGCTTGTCGGTGACCTTGCGCGTCCGGGCCACCAGCTCGGGACCCAACGTGCTGGTCTGCTCGCGTGCTCCGGTGACGCCCATGACAGCGGCCGCATAGATGAAGCCACTCGACGCCTCGGCCGTCATGGCCAACCGTGCATCGGTTGATGAAGGCGCGACGAGGAAGATGCGGTCGAGTCCGTGCTTTTCGGAAGCGGCGATCCACTCCCCGGCCTCGTCGGGTGTCAGATCTGGCGTGATGAGTCCCGAACCGCCGGCGGCGGCGAGATCGGCGGCAAACCGTTCGACGCCATAGCGTTCGACCGGATTCCAGTAGGTCATGATCACGGTCGGCGCGCCGGTCGCGGCGCAGGCTCGTACGACGTCGAGCACATCGGCGGGGCGCGTGCCGGCGGTCAGGGCCCGGTCAGCGGCAGCTTGGATGACCGGACCGTCCATGACCGGATCGCTGTAGGGCAACCCGATCTCGACCAGGTCGACTCCTGCTTCGACCATCGCCTCGATGGCGGCGATCGAGGCGGCTTTCGACGGGAAGCCCGCTGGCAGGTAGCCGACCAGCACAGCGCGGTTCTCGGCGCGAGTTCGCTCGAAGAGCTCGGCGATCTGACTCATGCCTGCTCCCCCGGCTCGAGGACGACAGGAGGCTTGATCAGGCCGAAGTACTCCGCGGCCGTGTGGACGTCCTTGTCGCCGCGACCCGAGAGGTTGACCAGGATCGTCGAGTCCGGGCCCAGCTCCTTGGCCAGCTCGAGCGCGCCGGCGAGTGCATGGGCCGACTCGATCGCCGGGATGATGCCTTCGGTCTTGCAGAGCAGGTCGAACGCCGACATCGCCGCGGCATCGGTCGCGGGCACGTACGACGCCCTACCGGTCTCGGCAAGGTAGGAGTGCTCCGGACCGACCCCGGGATAGTCGAGACCCGCCGAGATGGAGTGGGATTCGATCGTCTGGCCGTCCTCGTCCTGCAACAGGTAGGAACGGGCGCCGTGAAGCACGCCGACGTCGCCGCCGGTGATGGTGGCGGCGTGACGACCGGTCTCGACGCCATCACCACCGGCCTCGACGCCGATGAGCCTGACGTCCTTGTCGTCCACGAAGGCCGTGAACAGCCCGATGGCATTCGAACCGCCGCCGACGCAGGCGACAGCCGCGTCGGGCAGCTTGCCGGTCAGTGCGAGCACCTGGGCGCGCGCCTCGTCGCCGATGCCGCGCGTGAGGTCACGCACCATGCTCGGGAACGGATGCGGCCCGGCAGCGGTGCCGAACAGGTAGGACGTGGTGTCGACGCTGGCAACCCAGTCACGCAACGCTTCGTTGATCGCGTCCTTCAGCGTGCGGCTGCCACTCGTCACCGAGATGACCTCGGCTCCGAGCATCTGCATCCGGGCGACGTTGAGCGCCTGTCGCTCGGTGTCGACCTCTCCCATGTAGACGGTGCACTCAAGATCGAGGTACGCACACGCTGTTGCCGATGCGACACCGTGCTGGCCGGCCCCGGTCTCGGCGATCGCTCGCGGCTTGCCGATGCGCTTGGCGAGCAGCGCCTGACCGATGACGTTGCGGATCTTGTGCGCACCTGTGTGGTTGAGGTCTTCGCGCTTGAGCAGGATGCGAGCGCCGGCGGCCTCGGAGAACCGGTGCGCCTCGTACAGCGGACTGGGAACGTTGGCGTACTCACGCAACATGCGGTCAAGCTCGGTCATGAACGCCGGATCGGCCTTGGCATCGGTCCACGCTTGGGCGAGCTCGTCGAGGGGTGCGTACAGGGCCTCGGGCATGAAACGGCCGCCGAACTGGCCAAAGTGCCCCGTGGCGTCGGGCTGGGTGTAGGTCATGGGTGTGCTTTCAGAGCGCAGGGTCGTGGACTCGAGTCGGGCGTCTGACCCTTACCAGCGGTGCTGGAGTGCCGGATGAGCGCCCGCCGCGACGAGGTCGGCGACGCTGGCACGCGGATCGTCGTCGCGTACGAGGGTCTCTCCGACGAGCACCACGTGTGCACCGCACTTGGCGTACTCGATGACGTCGTGAGGACCACGTACGCCGGACTCGGCGACCTTGACGACACCATCTGGGATGCGAGGTGAAAGGCGCTCGAACGTGCGCATGTCGATCTCGAGCGTCTTGAGGTTGCGCGCATTGACCCCGATCAGCGTGGCGCCGGCATCGACGGCACGATCGACCTCTTCTTCGTCGTGGACCTCGACGAGCGGAGTCAGGCCGATGGAGGTGGCGCGCTCGATCAGGCTCTCGAGGGCGGTCTGCTCGAGGGCAGCGACGATGAGCAGTGCCATGTCGGCGCCGGCCGCCCGGGCCTCCCACAGCTGATAGGACGTCGTGATGAAGTCCTTGCGCAGCACCGGTACGTCCACGGTGCCGCGGACGGCGCGCAGGTCGTCGAGCGTGCCGCCGAAGCGACGCTGCTCGGTGAGCACGCTGATGGCGGCTGCCCCACCGGCGGCATAGTCGGCCGCAAGAGCAGCCGGATCCTTGATCGTGGCGAGCGGACCCTTGCTCGGACTCGACCGTTTGACCTCGGCGATCACCGAGACGCCGTCGCCTCGGAAGGCCGGCATGGGGTCGAGAGCGGGGTGCTGGCGCGACGCCTGCTGCTTGAGGTCGTCGAGCGACGTCTGCTGCATGCGTTGCTGGAGGTCCTCAGCCGCGCCGGCGAGGATGTCATCGAGCACCGACATGGAACCTCCCCTTCGACGTTGGCATCCGTATTTCAAGAGTAGACCCGCTCTGCGGCCACAACGATCTGGGGTTCCCGGTCGCTCAAGGCACCCGGGCCAGAGACCTCCGAATCGACGGAAGAGTCACTATGCTGCACGTCATGACGACGAACGAGCCACCCCCGTCCGATCCCTACTCGAGCGGTCTTCCGTCGTATGGTTCGGCGCCGCCGCCCGAAGGGGCATATCCGCCTCCGCCGCCCGGTTCCTATCCGCCTGCCCCGCCAGGTGGCTCCGAGCCGTATGACGCCTCGGAAGCCATCGGGTACGGATGGCGAAAGTTCAAGGAAAACGCCGGGCAGCTCGTTCTCGCGACCTTGTTGGTCGCGGGCGTCACCATCGCGCTCGCGATCATCTCCGAGGTGATCGCTCCTGCACCCAGCATGATCGCCTACGACGGCTCATTCGAGTTCGACGGCAGCGGTCTGGGCGCGTCGATCGTGGTCCAGACGATCGTCGGCGCCATCACCTACTTCTTCTTTGCGATGTTGACGAGAGGCGCGCTCGACGTCGTCGACGGCAAGAAGTTTGGCATCGGGGCGGCATTCGCGCCGCTCAAGTTCCCGAAGATCATCCTGACCGGACTCGTGCTGAGCATCGTGAGCACGATCGGATTTGCGCTCTGCATCCTGCCGGGAATCCTCTTCGCGATCTTCTCGTACTTCACGATCTATTTCGTGGTGGACAAGGACCTGGATCCCTTCGAGGCAATCGGGTCAAGCTTCAAGCTCGTGAGCAACAACTTCGGGCAAGCGCTGCTGTCGGGCCTCCTTGTCGTGTTGGTGATCCTTGGCGGCGCGATCCTCTGCCTGGTTGGGCTGCTCGCCGCCATCCCAGTCGTCACCATCGCCGGAGCGTACGCATTCCGTCGCTTCCAAGGGCAGCCTGTCGCACCGTAGAAGTACCGCGTGTGACTTTCACTGCGCGCGAGATTCGTGGTGCTCGCGTGATGGCGACCAACGATGACCAGAACCCCACGAGCGGTCGACCCCGACCACGCGATCGATGGTCAACGTCATTCACCAGTGTCCGTTGTGATCGGGCAATGGTCACTATGCTCGCGTCATGGCTTCCTACTCCGCTCCGCCGCCCGCCGCGCCCGAGCCAGTTCCGGGAACCTACGGCTTCAACGCGAGCGAGGCGATCAGCTACAGCTGGAGGAAGTTCGGCGAGAACTCTGGCCAGATGCTGCTCGCCACCTTCCTGCTCTTCCTCGTGGTCATTCCGGGCAACTACGCCGGCCGAGCCCTGACCGACACCGACCTCGACTTCTCGCTCGGCGGGGCGTTCTCCACGATCATCACGGGTGTCCTGGCGCTGATGATTGGAGCCGTCATCGCGAGGGGCGCGCTGGACATCACCGAGGGCTACCCGTTCGACCTCGTGCTGGCACTCAAGATGCTGAACCTGGTCAACGTCGTCGCGATGGCGCTGCTCGTCTCGGTCCTGACGCTGTTCGGGTTCGCTCTGCTGATCCTTCCCGGCATCGTCATCCTCGTCCTGATGCTCTTGCCGATGTACGCCGTCGTGGACGATGACTCGACCAATGCGTTCGAAGCAATCCGTCACGGATTCGCGCTGATCAGCGACAACCCGGGCGACGCGACCTTGCTGGTCCTGCTGTCAATCGCGGTGGCGGTCCTTGGGGTCGTCGCCCTGTGTATCGGCGCTCTCATCGCGGTGCCCTTCTTGTCCATCGTCTGGGCCTACAGCTACAAGGTGTTCAGCAGGAAGCTGGTTGCTCCGTGACGGAAGGCGCCGTCTCGCCGTCTGACTCGACAGCCGGTGACAAGCTGCCGATCAATCGCAAGGCGATCTACAGCGTGATCTTCGGCTTCGGCGCCTTCGTGGTGCTCTGGGCGTTCCCGTTCGGCGCATTCGTGCTGGGCGTACCCGCCGTCACAACCGGGGTCCACGGTCGTCGCGAGATCGCCCTCGGCCGCGGTGCAGAACGCGGCGACACGCTGGCGGTGGCTGGGATCACGGCTGGTGCCATGACACTCGCCCTGCTGGTGCTGACGTTCGTCGTGCCTTAGGGCATCAGCCAGGAGCCGGAGGGCAGGTTGCGGACGACTCCGAACACCACGAATGCGGCCATCACGATCGCACCGGTCTTTGCGGTCAGGGTGATCATCGGACCGCTCTGACCCCGCACTCGTCGGATGACCCACAACACCCACGCGATTGCGAGCACACCGACCAGCGCCACCGCCATGACATTGCTGCTCGCCGCGGCGACGAAGTCTCCGCGCGTCAGGTTGTTGATCGCCCGCAGTCCGCCGCAGCCGGGACACGGCCGCCCGGTCAGCTCGAGGAAGGGACAGAATCCGTACGACCCGGACTCGTGCGGATCATGGAAGTGCAGCAGCGCGAAGGCACCCATGCCGACGGCGCCGGCGATGGCCGGATCACGCAGCGAGGCGCGCTTCGCTACTTGCGCAGCGACACCGATCCGATCGCCTTGTCGTGAAGCGTCTGCTTCTTGTCGTCCCACAGGGGCCAGAGTACGTCGAGAAGCGAACCAAACGGGACCAGACCCGCAGCAAACGCAACGAGCCAACGCAGGAAGCCCGAGCCGGCACCGAGCAGCTGTCCGTCGGCGGCCTTCGCCACGCGAATGCCCACGATCTGCTTGCCGATGCTCTGACCCTTGGTGCCGACCCTGATCCCGCGGTTCCAGACATCGAAGGCAAAGAATCCGACCCCGGCCAGGACGGCGATGAGGATGCCGACACCATCGACGGAGCCGGTGTACTCCTCCGTCACGGCGTTGTAGTCAGTGTCCCTGAAAGCCATCACCAGCCCAGCGACCAACGGCGCGATGAAGATGACCGTGGTGATGAGCCCGTCGAGGAGCTGTGCGCCGACGCGTGACCACCAGCTGGCGTACTCGCCCCAGGGCGAGTGTTGTGGCGTCACACCGTAGGGCTGTTGCGGTGGCTGGTAGCCGGCAGGAGGCGGAGGCTGATATCCGGGCGGCGGTGGCGGCTGATATCCCGGTGGAGGCGGCGTCGCCGGCTGCTCAGGTCCCGGGTAGCTGGGGTACTGGGGAGGTTGAGTCATGACGTTCCTTCGCTGGGAGTGAAGACGTGACTAGTGGTGGTCGGCAGCCCGGTCGACGCCGAGTCCGGCAGCGGCCATGAGGCGCCCGACGAGAGCCGAACCCACCGTGATGACGCAGCCGATGGTGAACAGCACCCAGTTGGGATCGGGAATCAACGCGACTCCACCGATCGTGATGCCGGCAAGGGCCAACAGGACAGCAGTCCAAGCGGCGGGCGATGATCCGTGCATGCGTGTTTCTCCTCGTGGTCGTGAACTTCGCTCAGACTACTGGGTCGGATCCCGACCCTCGTCCAACGCCTTCCACATGTCGTTGTCATCCTGATTCTGCTGCGTGCTCACGCGTACGGGCGGAGCGTCATAGCGGCTGCCCATGGTGGGCCAGCTGGCGGCCAGGCGAGTCGTCAAAGTGCCCAGGACGGCGGCCAGTACGAACGCTGCGAGGGCGACGTACGACCAGGCGGTCTCCTGGATCGCGTCGGGATGATTGGCGCCGGTGAAGGCCGGTGACTTCTCGACCGCGGTCGAGATCGCACCATCGAGAGCGTCGCCGTCGAAGACGATGATCCAGCTCGCGACAAGGGCCACGATCGCCGTGAAGACTCCGACGGCCTGACGTACGCGCCTCGCTGAGGCCAGGATCGCCAGCGCCGACGCGATGATGACCACGGCGAGTGCCGCGGCGAGCGGATGGGCATCCGACCCTGTCGCCGAGACCTTGTCCGCTGTCAGCCCTTCGGCCACGACCTTGCTGCTGGCCCAGGTGCGGCCGAGAGCGAAGAACGCCAGTCCCCCGGCAGCCAGCGTGCCGAGCACGATGGGGGCATAAAGCCGCCGAGCAGTCACACTCTGCCCACTCAAAGCAGCTGATCCGCGTCGAAGCAGGTGCGGTCGCCGGTGTGGCACGCCGGTCCGGTCTGGTCGACGAGCACCAACACGGTGTCGCCGTCACAGTCGAGGCGGACCTCGCGTACGGCTTGGGTGTTGCCGGAGGTCTCGCCCTTGACCCAGTAGTCCTGGCGGCTGCGGCTCCAGTAGGTGCCTCGTCCGGTCGTCAGAGTGCGGTGCAGCGCCTCGTCGTCCATCCAGCCGACCATGAGCACGTCACGGCTCTCGGCATCCTGCACGACGGCTGGCACAAGGCCATCGGCGTCGCGCTTGAGACGCGTTGCGATGGCCGGATCGAGTGAGCTCACGGTGACCAGTCTGTCAGGCGGGCTCTACGGTGGTGTGCGAGGCGAGGGAGGCCTGCGCGATCCAGCTCGAGTGCAGGCGTGCGTAGACACCTCCGGCCGCGACGAGCTGGGTGTGCGTGCCGTCCTCGACGAGCTGTCCTGCATCGAACACCAGGACGCGATCGGCGTTCTCTGCGGTCGAGAGCCGGTGGGCGATCGTGACGCTGGTGCGACCGTCGAGCAGTCGATCAAGGGCGCGTGTCGCCCGCAGCTCAGTCTGGGGGTCGACCGCGCTGGTCGCCTCGTCAAGCACGATGAACTCCGGGTCGGCTAGAGCGGACCGAACGAGGGCCACCAGCTGTCGCTCGCCGGCCGACAGGGACTCACCACGCTGACCGACTTCGCTGTCGAGTCCGCGGGGCAGGGTGGCGTACCAATCGGCGAGGCCGAGGTCATTGATCACGTCACGCAGCTCGGCGTCGCTGGCATCCTTCCTGCCGTAGAGCAGGTTGGCGCGCAGCGTTGCGTCGAACAGGAAACCTTCCTGCGGGACCATCAGGATGTGCTTGCGCAGCTCCTCGAACGACACCCTGCTGATGTCCTGCCACTCCCCGGCGTCCACCTGGCCCGACGGGATGCCCAGCTGGACGGTGCCCGCTGTCGGATCCATGAGTCGGGTCAGCAGCTTGGCGAAGGTCGTCTTGCCGGAGCCCGTCTCGCCGACGACGGCGACACGCTGCCGTGGCTCGATCGTGATCTCGATGCCCTTGAGCACGTCAGGCCCGTCGGGATAGGCGAACGTGACCGCGTCGAAGTGCGCACCCAGCGTGCCGCCGGGCAGCGTTACGCCCGTGTCGCCCGGGTCGACGACGTCGGCCGGGGTGTCGAGCAGCTCGATGACGCGACGCCAGGACGCGATGGCGTTCTGAGCATCCGTGAGCACCTGAGTGGCCATCTGCACAGGGCCGACCAGCAACCCGACCAAGAAGGCAAAGGCAATGACGGTGCCGATCGACAAGTCGCCGCGTACGCCGAGGATGACACCGAACGCGATGACACCGGCGTTCGCAAGGCCTCCCGCGACGCCCGCTGACGCGAACGTGACGGCGACAAGTCGCTGTGCCTTGACGTTGGCGTCGAGGTTGCCCTTGATGCCGGCATCGACCCGCTCCTGCGTACGGCGCTCGATCGCGTAGGCGCGGACCACCGACGCGCCGACGACCGGCTCGGCGATGACTGCCAGCATCTCGCCGACGGTGTGCCGGACCTTGTCATAGGCGCGGCTGAGCCGGTCGGCGAAGAACTTGAGACTGATGAACAGCGGCAGGAACGTGATGAGCACGACCAGCGTGAGCTGCCACGAGTAGAAGGTCATGATCGCCGTGGCCACGACGATCTGGCCGATGCTGATGACCAGCATGATGCCGGTGAACTGAAGAAACTGCGAGATCTGGTCGATGTCGGACGTCACCCGCGACACCAGCACACCGCGGCGTTCGGCATTCTGCGTCAGCATCGAGAGGTCGTGCACGTGGCGGAACGCGTCGACGCGCATCTGCGCCAGACCTGTCTCGCTGGCGACGAACAGGCGTACGCGCATCCAGTAGGCGATGAAACCGGTAGCGATGATCAGGACGGCCGCGGCGGCGAGGTAGCCCGCGACGTCGCTCATCTTGGTCTCGCCACCATCGCCGAGACCGGAGTCGACCGTGACCTGGATCAGGATCGGGACGACGGAGCCACCGATCGTGCTGAGCATCGCAAGCACCAGGGTGAGACCGAGGCCGTCCTTGATCGCCGGTGACAGCGACAGCCCGCGACGCACGATCGCCAGGCCCGTCAGGCGATCCGCTTCATGGGTCATCTCGTTCATGACGCCGCCCCCGTCAGAAGACCACGGTACGGAGGCAGCGTCATGATCACTGCCTCATGACTCGCTCGCTGGCGCTCGTTCATGAGAGCGCCTCCCTCGCCAGGTCGTAGGCGTTGACAAGGTTGCGGTAGTCGACTGAGCGCTCGATCAGCTCGTCGTGGCTGCCTCGGTCGGCGATCACTCCGTCGTCGAGGAACACGACCTCGTCGGCGAGCGCGATGGTTGCCTTGCGGTAGGCCACCACGAGCACCGTGGGGCCGTCGGCTGCGGTGTGGGCAGCGAGCGCCCGCAGGATGCGCTGCTCGACCTCGGGATCGACGGCGCTCGTGGCATCGTCCATCACCAGGAGGCGCGGGTTGCGCACGAGCGCGCGAGCCAACGAGAGTCGCTGGCGCTGCCCACCCGAGAGTGTCGTGCCGCGTTCGCCCAGCTCGCTGTCGAGTCCGCGTGGCAGCGCCGAGACAAAACCGTCGGCCTGCACCGTACGGAGGGCAGCCCACACGTCCTCGTCGGCGTGGTCGCCACCGAGCGTCACGTTGGCGCGAACGCTGTCGTCGAACAGGAACGTGCCTTGCGGGACGACCGCAATCGCCTTGGCGAGCTCATCGTGTGTGAGGTCGCGGATGTCGACACCGTCGACCGAGATCGAGCCGGTGC
Source organism: uncultured Actinomycetota bacterium (assembly GCA_963849475.1). Lineage (GTDB taxonomy): Bacteria > Actinomycetota > Actinomycetes > Propionibacteriales > Nocardioidaceae > Aeromicrobium. The sequence goes on along the minus strand of CAWKHC010000011.1, from coordinate 516,694 downwards.
CGGGATCGACAAGCCTGGTGAGCAGGGACGTCAACGTGCTCTTGCCGCTGCCCGTTGCACCCACCACGGCGACAACCTTGCCGGGCGCGACCTCGAGGTCGATGCCCTTGAGCACATCGCGATCGGCGTCGGCGAACTGAAACGACACGTCTCGTACGTCGAGCGCGACCGGACCCGAGCCGGCGAGAGCCTGCTCGCCGTACGACATCGAGCCGCGCTCATCGAGCACCGACTCCACCCGGTTCCAGCCGACGACGCTGCGTGGGAGCTCACCGAGGACCCAACCGATGGCGCGCACGGGGAAGGCCACGACCGTGAACAAGTAGGCCACCGACACGACGTCGCCGGGCTCAGCGGCACCGCTGGCGACGCGACCGACGCCGAGGATGATCACCAGCAGGATGCCGAAGCTGGGCAGCGCCTCGAGCAACGGATCGAACATGCTGCGGATGCGGCCTGCCTCGATGTTGGCGTCGCGCAGGTCCTCGGTCACCTGCTTGAACCGCTCGGTCTCATCGGACTCCCGTCCCAGCGACTTCACGACCATGGCCCCGTCGAACGACTCGTGTGCCACGGCGCTGACGGCTCCGCGCAGCGACTGCGCATGCGCGACCTTGGGCGACAGCCAGCGCTGGTAATAGACGTTGATGATGAACAGCAGCGGGAACACGACGAGGCCGACCATCGTCAGCACGACGTCGGCGGCGAGCATCGCCACGATCGCCGCGGCCAGCATGGCGATGACTCCGATCGCCATGGGAAGCGGCATGAACACGGCCCAGGCGGCCTCGACGTCAGCGTTGGCGTTGGAGAGCAGCTGCCCCGTCGGGTGGCGGTGGTGCCAGGACATCGGCAGGGCGAGGTATTTGCGGGTGACCTTGCGGCGATAGGTGGCCACGAGCCGGTAGTAGACGATGCCACCGATGAGCCGGCGGCCGATGACGCCGAGAGCTCGCAGGATCGCGACGGCCATGAACAGCGCCACGGCGGCGGCGAGCGCACCCTCGGCAACGTCGCCACGGTCGAATGAGGGACGGATGACATGGTCTGTCGCCCAGCCGAGCACCCAGGCGTCGGCAACTGTCATCGCGCCGAACAGGAGCGCACCGAGCACCGAGATCGAGAACAGGAACTTCTCGTCGCGCATGCCGCGTCCGAGCAGGCTGACGCCGCGCCGGGTGATCCGGCTGTGATCGTCGGTGCCGAGGTCGCCCGAGAGCTCCTCGGCGTCGCTATCGGACACTGTGGCCGGCTGCGTACAAGGTGTCTTTCACCTGTCTGATGGTCAGCTCGCCGAAGTGGAAGACACTCGCAGCGAGCACGGCGTTGGCACCGGCATCAATGGCCTGCGGGAAGTGCTCGAGCCGGCCGGCGCCGCCACTCGCGATGAGTGGCACCTGTGTAACGCTGCGGACCGCCCGAATCATTTCCAGGTCGAAGCCATTTTTTGTGCCGTCGGCGTCCATCGAGTTGAGCAGGATCTCCCCCGCGCCCAGCTGTGACGCGGTGCGTGCCCACTCGATCGCGTCCAGCCCTGCCGACGTACGACCGCCGTGCGTCGTGACCTCGTAACCGCTCGGCTGCTCTGGGCTGCGACGCGCATCGACGCTCAGCACGAGGACCTGGTTGCCGAAGCGTTGGGCGATCTCGGCGACCACCTGGGGACGGGCGATCGCTGCGGTGTTGACCGCCACCTTGTCGGCACCGGCACGCAGCAGCCGGTCCACGTCGTCCGGCGTACGTACGCCTCCACCAACCGTCAGCGGGATGAATACCTCGTCGGCGGTACGGCCGACGACGTCGTACGTGGTCGATCGGCTGTCGGACGACGCCGTGATGTCGAGGAACGTCAGCTCGTCCGCGCCCTCGGTGTCATAGACCTTGGCCATCTCGACTGGATCGCCCGCATCGCGAAGGTCGACGAAGTTGACGCCTTTGACAACCCTGCCGTTGTCGACGTCCAGACACGGGATCACTCGTACGGCAAGACTCACCAGTCGAGCGTATCCGCCCCGGCCGACACAGATTTCACTAGCATCTACGCATGTTGACCGGATGGAACGCCAAGCACACCCTCGCCGCCGTCGCGATACTCCTGGTCTTCGGACTGGTGCTCGTGTTCATCCTGCGTGATCGCGATGACGACAAGACTCCTGAAGCCACTGCCACACCGACAGCCAGCGCAACGACCGCTGCAACCACACCCGCCGCGGAGCCGAGGCCTGCTGACGATGCGCCGCTCGTCGTGGCTCCGGGGCGGGTCGGAGCGGCCAAGGTGGGCATGAGCAAGTCGCAGGCCGCTGCCACCGGGCTCTTCGACACCGACGTCGACCACGGAGCCGATGACTGCCGCGGTGTGACCCCGCTGGAGTGGAAGGCATCTGTCAGCAAGTCGCTTGACGTCCTCACCGAGGGTGACGGCAGCATCGCCGCCATGGGCATCACCGCCGGCGGACCCAAGACCGCCGAGGGCATTGGCGTAGGCAGCACCTTCCAGCAGGTACGCGACGCATACGAAGATCTGACCCCCATCGAGGAGGCCGGCTTCGACCAGTCCGGCAACTACATCGTCGTCGGCGGCCTTTACCTCGGGTTCCTCTACGACGAGGACCCGTTCGAGACGAATGACTCCACGAAGGTGTCGTTCATGGAAGTGGACGACCAGAAGCCGGAGCTCGTCCGGGACGGCTGCTGAGGTGTCTGGGACCTTCGCGTGCGACCAATGCCGCGCCGCGATCGATCCGGTCACGGGTGACCCGCTCATCGTCGTCGCGCACCAACGGGTCGGCGTCCAGCTTTGGCAAGAAGTCGCCAGCGGATTGTTCTAGTCCAGGTCACGGGTCGTACGGCGCGTCTCGGCGATGTTGTCGGCGATGTCCTTGGTGCGCGTCGTGGCGTTGTCACGCGTCGACCGGTAGCTCAACCACGCCCAGCCAATCGGGATGATCGGCCAGACCGCCCACCACGGCGTACCGGCCAGGCTGGTGGCCAGCCAGATCACCGGTGTCGTGACGGCGACGAACGTGAGCCGGTTGCGGGCGGCACGCAGCTCTCGGCCGTACTTGACGACGGCCTTGGGCTGGATGTCCAGCGCCACCGGGTTGGGCGTGAAATCGTCGGCCGCGGCGACCAGGTCAGCAATCAGCTCCTGCACCTCGCCGAGCGTGCTGATGCCCAGGGCCACGTCGACCCGCTTGTCGTACTCCGTCAGGGTCAGACGTCCGTCGGCAAATGCCTCACGCAGCACAGCTCCGGCAGCGTCCCGGTCGGCGTCGGTCGCCTTGAGCGTGGTCGACGTGCGCGGGTCAGCGGAGAACGTCGCCCAGATCTCTTCGGAGACGGTCATCAGACGTCCCGGACCGCCGTCAACGCCTCTGGCAACGTGAACGCACCGGCGTACAACGCCTTGCCGACGATGCTGCCCTCCACGCCGATCGAGGTCAGCCCTGCGATCGCCCGCAGGTCGTCAAGGCTGGAGACCCCGCCCGACGCCACGACCGGCTTGTCTGTCGCGTCGCAGACCTCGCGGAGCAGCTCGAGGTTGGGCCCGGTCAGCGTGCCGTCCTTGGTGACGTCGGTGACGACGTAGCGCTGACAACCGTCCCGCTCGAGGCGCGCGAGAACCTCGAACAGGTCGCCGCCCTCCTGGGTCCAGCCTCGAGCAGCGAGAGTGTGTCCGCGTACGTCGAGCCCGACGGCAATCTGGTCGCCGTACGTGCCGATTGCCTGCGCGCACCACTCGGGATCCTCAAGAGCTGCGGTACCGAGGTTGACCCGGGTGCAGCCCGTCGCGAGCGCGGCCTTCAGCGATGCGTCGTCGCGGATGCCACCCGAGAGCTCGACCTTGACGTCGAGCCTGCCGACGACGTCGGCGAGCAGCTCTCGGTTGGAGCCGGTGCCGAATGCCGCGTCGAGGTCGACGAGGTGGATCCACTCGGCCCCGTCGGTCTGCCACTGCAGCGCAGCGTCGAGCGGTGAGCCGTACGAGGTCTCGCTGCCGAGCTCGCCCTGCACCAGGCGCACGGCCTGTCCATCGGCAACGTCAACAGCGGGAAGGAGTTCGAGAGTCACCGGAGCAGCGTATCGGTGCGCTGATCTAGAGCGTTGCGAGCCAGTTGCGGAGCAGCTGTGCGCCGGCATCGCCGGACTTCTCCGGGTGGAACTGCGTCGCCCAGAGCGGTCCGTGCTCGACGGCGGAGACGAAGCGGTCGTTGCCGTAGTCCGTCCACGTCACCGCGGGCGGCTTGAGGGCAGGCGGCTGCGACAGGACCCAGTCCCGCACGCCGTAGGAGTGCACGAAGTAGAACCGCTCGTCCTCGATGCCCGAGAACATCTGCGAACCCTCGCCGGGCACGACGGTGTTCCAGCCCATGTGCGGGACGATCGGCGCCTGCAAGCTCTCCACGACTCCTGGCCACTCGCCGCAGCCCTGGGTGCGAACACCGTGCTCGATGCCCTCGCCGAAGAGCACCTGCATGCCGACGCAGATGCCCAGCACCGGGCGCGAGGCGATGAGCCGACGTTCGATGATGCGTACGCCGTCAACGCCGACGAGTCCGGCCATACATGCCGCGTAGGCGCCCACGCCGGGGACCAGAAGTCCGTCGGCGTCGGCAGCCACCTTCGCGTCACTGGTGAGCTCGGCGTCGGCTCCGGCACGCTCTACAGCGCGTACTGCTGAGCGGAGGTTGCCAGAACCGTAATCGAGTACAGCGACGCGCTTACGCGTCAAAGCGCACCCTTGGTGCTGGGGATGCCTGACTCGCGTGGATCGATCGCGACCGCGTCACGCAGTGCACGGGCGACGGCCTTGAACTGCGCTTCTGCGATGTGGTGCGGATCGCGCCCGTCCAGCAGACGTACGTGCAGCGTGATCGCGGCGTGGTGCGCGATCGACTCGAAGACGTGTGCGGTCAGCGCACCGGTGTACTGGCCGCCGATGATCGCCGTGATCTGGCGATCCGGCTCACCGGAGTGCACGAAGTAGGGACGACCGGAGACGTCGACGACGGCCTGCGCGACGGACTCGTCGAGCGGTACGAGGGCATCGCCGTAGCGACGGATGCCGATCTTGTCGCCAAGGGCCTCGCGCAGAGCCTGCCCGAGGCAGATCGCGGTGTCCTCGACCGTGTGGTGCGCGTCGATGTGGATGTCACCCTCGGACCGCACCGTGAGGTCGATCAGCGAGTGGCGCGAAAAAGCCGTCAGCATGTGGTCGTAGAAACCCACACCTGTCGAGATGTCGCTGGTGCCCGTGCCATCGAGGTCGACCTCGACGACGACATGCGACTCGGAGGTCTTCCGTTCGATGCGTGCAGTACGCGTCATGCCGTCACCTCACTGAAAAAGACACGGTACTGAGGCAACGCCATGAACCCTGCCTCATGATTCACTCGCTGACGCTCGTTCATTGGGTCACCTCCTGTAGTGCTTGCTTGAAAACGGTGTTTTCCGCTGGCGTGCCGACTGACACGCGCAACCATCCTTCGGGTCCAGTCTCCCGTATCAGGACGCCGCGGTCGACCAGGGCCTGCCAGATGGCGTGTCGATCGGCGAAATGGCCGAACAGCAGGAAGTTCGCATCCGAGTCGGCGACGTCGTGCCCCTGTTCCCCCAGCCACGCTGCGAGCTCGTCGCGAGACGTACGAATCTCGTCGACGCGGGCGAGCAGCTCGTCGCCATGGGCCAGTGCGGCGATCGCGACTGCCTGGGTGACCGCGGACAGGTGATAGGGCAGCCGCACGATCCGCAGCGCGTCGATGATCGCCGAATCTGCGGCGATGTAGCCGAGCCGTCCGCCGGCAAGGGCGAATGCCTTGCTCATCGTGCGCGAGACGAGCAGCCGCGGGAACTCGTCGAGCACCTCCAGCGCCGTCGGCGTGCCCGCTCGGCGGAACTCCGCGTACGCCTCGTCGACGACGACCACACCGGGCGCGGCGTCCATGACCGCGCGCACGGTCTCCAGCGGCAGCGCTGTCCCGGTGGGGTTGTTGGGCGAGGTCAGCAGGACGACATCGGGCTGCTCGGCGGCGACCAGCTCGAGAGCACGATCGACGTCGATCGTGAAGTCGTCCTCACGTGTGCCGGTGACCCACCGGGTGTGGGTGTCTCGGGCGTACTCGGGATACATCGAGTACGTCGGGGCGAACGACAGCGCGGTCCTACCTGGACCGCCGAACGCCTGCAGGACGTGAAGCATGACCTCGTTGGAGCCGTTGGCGGCCCAGACCCGGTCAGCGGTCAGCCCGTGACCGAGATAGTCCGCCAGTGCCGTACGCAGGGCGGTCGCCTCACGGTCGGGGTAGCGGTTGAGTCCGGTGGCGGCGATGCGTACGGCCTCGGCGATGTCGGCGGCGACCTGTGCGCTCGGCGCGTACGGGTTCTCGTTGACGTTGAGGTTGATGACGTCAGGGATCTGTGGCGCACCGTACGGCTCGAAGCCGCGCAGGTCGTCGCGAAGCGGCACCCACTCTGGGATCGGCATGACTAGTTGTCCCGCGACGTGCGGATCGACACGGCAGAGCCGTGCGACGGAAGGTTCTCCGCCTCCGCGAGCGCAACGACGTGGTCACCGACCTCACGCAGTGCGTCGGCAGAGTAGGTCACGACGTGCATGTTGCGGCAGAACGCACGTACTGACAGCCCCGAAGAGTGGCAGGCACAACCGGCCGTGGGCAGCACGTGATTGGAGCCCGCCGCGTAGTCGCCGAGCGAGACCGGAGTGTGGTTGCCCACGAAGATCGCTCCCGCGTTGAAGATGCGCGCCGCAACGACCTCCGCGTCAGCCGTCTGGATCTCGAGGTGCTCGGCAGCGTAGGCATTTGCCACATCGACGGCCTGGTCGACATCGCGTACGAGCACCGTCGCCGACTGCTGACCCAGCAGAGCAGTACGAATGCGGTCGGCGTGCTTGGCGACGGCGACTTGTGACTCCAGCTCGGCATCGACCTGGTCGGCCAGCATCTCGCTGTCGGTGACCAGCACGCTTGCTGCCATCGGGTCGTGCTCGGCCTGGCTGATCAGGTCTGCGGCGACGAACGCCGCATCAGCAGTCTGGTCGGCGATGATCGCGATCTCGGTGGGTCCGGCCTCGGCGTCGATGCTGACTACGCTCTGCAGGTGACGCTTCGCGGCGGCGACGTAGATGTTGCCCGGCCCGGTGATGAGGTTGACCGCGCGGCACTCCCCCGCCCCGTACGCGAACATCGCCAGAGCCTGGGCGCCGCCTGCGGCGTAGACCTCGTCGATGCCGAGCAGTGCGCAGGCCGCGAGGATCGTCGGGTGCGGGAGGCCACCGAACTCCTTCTGCGGCGGGCTCGCCAGGGCTATGCCTGGCACGCCTGCAACCTGGGCGGGCACGGCGTTCATGACGACAGTGCTCACCAGCGGCGCGAGGCCGCCCGGGACGTACAAGCCGACCCGCTGCATCGGCACGATCCGGCGCTCGACCACGGCGCCCGGAGCGACGTTGCTGACGAGCGTCTGCTCGAGCTCGGCCTCGCAGGTCTGGCGGAGTCGCCGCACGGACTCCTCGAGGGCAACCCTGACGTCGGGATCGAGCCCGGCCAACGCTTCTGCCAACGCCGCGGCCGGAACACGCAGCTCGGCGGGGCGTACGCCGTCGAACTTCTCGCTGGCGTCGAGCACCGCTTCGACGCCGCGATCGCGTACGTCATCGCAGATCGGACGGATCGTCGCGAGGGCCTGCTCGACGTCGAGCTCCGCGCGCGGAACGGCAGCGCGATAGACCCCCTGACTTTCGTCGGGGGTTGGACTGAGTTTCCTCGCATCGAGGCGGCGCATCACGTCGGCAAGTCTATGGTGAGCATGTGGGAGCCAACGGGAAGCCCAACGATGCGACACCGGCATTCATTGCGCTCCATCGAGCCGACGTGGTCTTCACGCCTCACACGTACACCCATGATCCGCGTGCAGACTCGTTCGGCATGGAGGCCGCGCAGGCGCTGGGGGTCGAGCCGGGTCGGGTCTTCAAGACCCTGATGGCGTTGGTCGACGGCAAGCTCTGCGTCGGCGTCGTGCCCGTCATGGGATCGCTCGACCTGAAGGCGTTGGCCGAGGCGCTCGGCGGCAAGAAGGCGCAGATGGCCGACACCGCCCAGGCGCAGCGGGCGACCGGCTACGTCATCGGCGGCATCTCGCCATTCGGCCAGAAGCGCCAGCACCCGACCGTGATCGACCGGTCGGCGACGAAGTGGCCAACCGTGTTCGTCTCGGGCGGTCGCCGGGGGCTCGAGGCCGAGCTCGAACCGGCCGACCTCGTACGGCTGACGTCCGCCGTGGTGGCCAGACTCGCGCGCTAGCTTGCAGGCTCGTCGACGCGGTCGTTGGCGTCTTTGCCGAGGCTCATGGCGAGCAGCAGTCCTGCCACGCCGAAGATCGGCCACACGACGAATGCCGCGAGGCTGTCGATCTCGAGCTTGGATGGCAACCGGTCGCCGACGCCCGGATCAACGGCGTCTTGCGGACCGACTGGTCCGAGCTCCATGCCAACCTGCCAGGCGATCACGGAGGCCACCAAGGTCGCGACCACGATGAACGGGGTGAGTCGCCAGCCGAGATCACGCGCGGCGAAAGCCGACACGAATCCCCAGATCAACGAGGCGACGGCACCCACCGCGACGAACACGACGACCACGCCGAACTGGTCGCGTGCAGCCAGCTCATTGAGCACGATGCTGCCGTCAGGGCGCACCAGCCACTTGGCGGGCTTGGCCAGCCACTGCCAGACGGCACCGGCCGCGACCCCCAGCAGGAGCATCGCGGCCACGGACAACCAGATCTTCTTCACGACAGGCAATGGGGACCCAACAGCTCTTTGAGATCGGCGATCAGCGAGGACGACTGTGCGATGCGCAAGGTGTCGTCGAGGCGCATGACCTTGGTCTTGCCGTTGCCGACGAGTCGCAGATGCACCTCAGACCTGCCCGGGTGGGCAGCGAGGACCTGCTTGAACGAGGCGATGGTGTCGGTCGTGCAGCGAGCCACCGGCAGGCTGACGAGCAAGGGCGTGTCGGGCCGGCCGTCGCCCATCGCGGGCATGGTGACCTCGAGGGCGTTGACCTCGATGCCGTCATCCTTGCGGCGGATGCGGCCCTTGACGACGACGATCGTGTCGGGGATCAGCACCGGCACGGCGAGCTGGTAGGCGCCCGGGAACACCATGACCTCGATGCCACCCTCGAGGTCCTCGAGGGTGATCGACGCCCAGCTGTCGCCCTTCTTGCTCATGCGGCGCTGGACGCCGGTGATCAACCCGCAGATGCGCACGGTGCTGCCGTCGGGCCGTTCGAGGTCGGTGAGGAGCTCGCCGACGGTGCAGTCGCTGCTCGCCTTGAGCACGTGCTCGAGACCCTGCAGCGGGTGGTCGGAGACGTACAGGCCGAGCATGTCGCGCTCGTATGCCAACAGCTGCGTCTTGTCCCACTCCGGCATCATCGGCACCGCCACGGTCACACCCGTGAACTCGTCGTCGAGACCGCCGAACAGCGAGTCCTGGCCGATCGCGGCATTGCGCTTGAGGTCGATGTGCTGGTCGACGGCCTCTTCGGCGATCGATGCCAGAGCGCGACGACGATGGCCGAGCGAGTCAAACGCGCCGGCCTTGACCAACGAGTCGAGGACTCGCTTGTTGCAGACGTGCGTGGGGACCTTGTCGAGGAAGTCGGCGAAATCGGCATACATACCGGACTCCGTCCGTGCCTCGACGATGCCGGCGACGACGTGCTCGCCGATGTTGCGGATCGCGCCGAGACCGAAGCGGATGTCGGGTCCGACCGAGGCGAAGTTGGAGACCGACTCGTTGACGTCGGGCGGCAGCACCTTGATGCCCATGCGGCGGCACTCGTTGAGGTAGATCGCCGACTTGTCCTTGTCGACGCGGGTGCTGGTGAGCAGGGCCGCCATGTACTCGGCCGGGTAGTTGGCCTTGAGGTAGGCGGTCCAGTAGGAGATCACGCCGTACGCTGCCGAGTGCGCCTTGTTGAAGGCGTAGTCGGAGAACGGCACCAGGATGTCCCACAGCGTCTTGACCGCGCCGGCGGAGTAGCCGCGCTCGAGCATGCCTGACTCGAAGCCGCCATAGAGCTTGTCGAGCTCGGACTTCTTCTTCTTGCCCATCGCCCGTCGCAGGTTGTCGGCTTGGCCGAGCGAGAAGCCGGCCAGGACCTGGGCGATCTCCATCACCTGCTCCTGATAGACGATCAGGCCGTAGGTCTCGCCGAGCACCTGCTCCAGTGGTGCGGCGAGGTCGGGGTGGATCGGGTCGATCGGCTCACGGCCGTTCTTGCGATGGGCGTACTTGTTGTGCGAGTCAGCACCCATCGGGCCGGGTCGATAGAGCGCGCCGACGGCGGAGATGTCCTCGAACTTGTCGGGCTTCATGCTGCGCAGCAGCGCGCGCATCGGGCCGCCGTCGAGCTGGAACACGCCGAGCGTGTCGCCTCGCGACAGCAGCTCGTACGTGGCCGGGTCGTCGAACGTGAGGTCCTCAAGGATCAGGTCGATGTCACGGTTGCGCTTGATGTTCTCCAGCGCATCATCGAGCACCGTGAGGTTGCGCAGACCGAGGAAGTCCATCTTGACCAGCCCGAGCGCCTCGCACATCGGGTAGTCGAACTGCGTGATGATCGCGCCGTCCTGGTCGCGCTTCATGATCGGCATGATGTCGATCAGCGGATCGCTCGACATGATCACACCGGCGGCGTGCACACCCCACTGTCGGATCTGCCCTTCGAGGCCGAGTGCCGTCTCGTAGATCTTGCGGACCTCGGCGTCGGACTCGTGCAGCGCGCGGAACTCAGCGCCATCGCCATAGCGCTTGTTGGTGTTGTCGAAGATGTCCTTGAGCGCGACGCCCTTGCCCATGATGTCGGGAGGCAGCGTCTTGGTGATGCGCTCGCCCATCGCGAACGGGTAGTCGAGGACGCGGTTGGCGTCCTTGATCGCCGCCTTGGCCTTGAGTCGCCCGAACGTGGCGATCTGGGCGACCCGCTCCTCGCCGTACTTGTTGCTGACATAGCGGATGACCTCACCGCGACGTCGCTCGTCGAAGTCGATGTCGAAGTCGGGCATCGACGGACGCTCGGGGTTGAGGAAACGCTCGAATATCAGTCCGTGGGTCAGCGGGCAGAGATCGGTGATGCGCAGCGCGTACGCGGCGATCGAGCCTGCACCCGATCCGCGACCCGGGCCGACGCGGATGCCGTTGTCCTTGGCCCAGTTGATGAAGTCGGCGACCACGAGGTAGTAGCCGCAGTAGCCCTTGCCCGTGACGACCTCGAGCTCGTACTCGGTGCGAGCCCTGACCTCGGGAGTCAGCGCATCGCCGGGATAGCGGGACTCGATGCCGTTCCAGACCTCCTTGGCGAACCAGCTGTCCTCGGTCTCGCCGGCCGGCACCTCGAAGCGAGGCATGTAGCCGCCGTTGGACTCGGCGAACTCGACATTGCACCGCTCGGCGATGAGCAGGGTGTTGTCGCAGGCTTCCTTGAGGTCGAAACGGTCCTCCCAGAGGTCGCGCATCTCCTTGGCGGACTTGATGTAGTAGCCGCCACCGTCGAGCTTGAACCGCTTGGGATCGCCCAGCGTGGTGCCGGTGCCGATGCACAGCAGCGCGTCGTGGGCCGTCGCATCGTCGGGTGAGACGTAGTGCGAGTCGTTGGTCGCGATGACGGGAAGACCCAGATCAGCCTTGAGCTTGAGCAAACCATCTCGTACGCGCGCCTCGATCTCGAGACCGTGCTCCATCAGCTCGAGGAAGAAGTTCTCCTTGCCGAAGATGTCCTGGAACTCCGCTGCCGAGGCGCGGGCTTTTTCGTAGTTGCCGATGCGCAACCAGGTCTGGATCTCACCCGATGGGCAGCCAGTCGTCGCGATGATGCCCTTGCCGTACTGCTGCAGCAACTCACGGTCGGCGCGCGGTTTGCGGTATTGGCCCTCGAGGCTGGCGTAGGACGCGATACGGAACAGGTTGTGCATGCCTTCGGTCGACTCCGAGAGCAGCGTCATGTGCGTATAGGCACCGCGTCCCGAGATGTCGTCCTCGCCGCCCTTGTTCCACTGCACAGCCTTCTTCTCATGCCGCGAGATGTTGGGGGCGAGGTAGGCCTCCATGCCGATGATCGGCTTGACACCGTGCTGTCGGCCCTTGGCCCAGAAGTCATAGGCACCGTGGAGGTTGCCGTGATCGGTCATTGCAATGGCAGACATTCCGAGCTCTGCGGTGCGCTCGAACAGCGGGTCGAGCAGCGCGTGGCCGTCCAACATCGAGTACTCCGTGTGCACGTGCAGGTGCACGAAGGGTGAGTCACTCGACATCGAAAACGGGCCTCCTCGGCGTGATCTTGGGGGGAAGAGCTTCAGCCTAGTCGGGCACTCCCACGGTGCGAGGGCGGCTCGCCAAAGGAAGTTTGGAGTACGCGTCCAACTCCGGTTCACTGAGCACATGACCGAGCACCCGGACCGCGAGAAGCAGACGTTCACGACCGTCGACGAATACATCGATGCGTCGCTGATCGGTGTCGAGGAACGGCTGGTCGAGATGCGTCGAGTCATCCGCGCAGCGGCTCCCGGCACCGAGGAGACGATCAGCTACAACATCCCGGCCTACAAGACCGATGGCGTCGTCGTGGTCCAGTTCGCCGGCTACACCGAGCACACTTCGCTCAACTTCTTCCCGACGGCGGGCGTCTTTGCAGCGTTCAACGACGAGCTCGCCGCGTACAAGACGAGCAAGTCCGCGATCCGGCTGCCGCTCGACGAGCCGCTGCCGGTCGACCTGATCGACGCGATCGTACGATTCCGCGCCAACGAGGTCGCCGACTACGTCGCCAGCCGGAAGAAGCAGTAGCGCCTACTTCTTCGGCTTCGTCAGCTTGAACAGGCCGACGTCGTAGCGCGGTCCCGCCGGGACCTCTCGACCGGACTGGCCGAAGGCGTAGTCCCACGAGTAGTCGCTGTGCGTCAGCGCCACGCCACCCTTGAACGGCGTGACATCGGGAGACGTCTGCAGACCGTTGCGGTTCTTGACCGGTACGTTCCACCGCCCGGTGATCTTGCCGCTCGAGGCCTTAAGCGTCATCAGCTCGACCGAGATGTCGTTGCTCATCGCCACCAGGACTGTCTTGCCGCCGTCGATCAGCTCGTAGTGCTGGGTCACCGATGAGGCGAGACGATCCCGCTCCATCGAGTCCATGATCGACTGCGTGTCGACCGCCCAGCGAACCTTCTTGTCGGCCAACGAGTAGCGCATGACCCCGGAGCTCTGCGGCACGACGATGTCACCGTTCTTGAAACCGACCGAGTCGTACGGCGACGAGAACGTCAGCGAGAAGACCTTCGGGTCGTCGGTCCGAAAGTCTCGTTTGACGGCCCCCGTGCTGGACGCGACTTCGCCGGTGTCAGGGTCCAGCTGCACCAAGGCCTCGCTGACTTTCGACTCCGGGTCCGACGTGTCGCCAAACGTCGTCGACACCCACAGCCCGTTGCCGCTCCAGACGTCGACGAAATTCCTCTTGTCGATCTTCGAGAAGACCTTGCTGCCGGTGGTCGACCAAGCCAGCTCGAACGACGGCAGACGGTGGCCGGTGATGGTCCAGTCGGCTCCGTCCTTCACCCGTGTTGCACTGATCACCAGCGATGGGTCCTGCGGTGTCCGCACCATGTAGCCGGGCGTGCCCCCGAGCTTTGCGTGCTCAACCAGTGCGCCGTCCTTGACCTTGCTGACCACTCCGTCGCCGGTGACCACGTAGGTGACCCCTTTGTGGACCTGGACGCCTGCGACCTGCTTCGCCGACGGCGGCAACGTGATCCGGTCAAGCACCTTGCCGTCCGATGCGCGCACGCGCAGAACGTTCGCACATTCTTCACCCTTGGCGCCTCTGTAGCCGACCGTGAACGTCTTCACCGAGCGATCGGGGTCGGGTGTCGAGCAGACGCGAGCGTCGGCGTCGTCGTCCACCGCCAGCGCCCACTTCTTGTCGCCGGACTTCGTCTCGAAGCCGGTGAGCGTGTTGCCCGCGTACGCGACCAGCCGCGAACCAGTGCTGAACGCTCCGGCGTTGCGGTCCCCCTCTGCGTCAGCCGGGCGTCTTGAGACCGCCGAGAGCCTTGGCGCTGGTGTCGACCGGTCCCGCGGTGGGTACCACGGCCGACGCGGAGCCTCCGGGCTCGGGGAAGGTGAAGACGCCGATGTCGAACCGGTCGCCCGTCGGCTCCTTCACGTCCTTGTAGTCGGCAAACGTGAAGTCCCAGGCCTCGAAGTTGCGGGTCAGCACAATGCCGCCGCCGAACAAGGTCATGCCCGGCTCCACCTGGAACCCGTTGCGGTACTCCTTCGGTACGGCCCACCGGGCGACGAGCTTGCCCGTCTTGACGTTCACGGCCACGATCTCGACCGCCGTGTCGTTGCTGACCGAGGCGACCAGATAGCCGTCGGACGTCACGCCCTGGGGCAGCACCGTCGTCAGCGCGAACTCGTCATCGGAAGCCATCTGGACCTGGCTGAGGTCGAGGTCCCACACGACCTTGCCTGTCTTGAGCGAGTAGCGGGTGAGGCCGTTGACCTGCGCGAAGACCGTGTCACCGTTCGAGAGACCCAGCGCCCGGTCGCTCTGGTTGGACGCGCTCGCCAGGTCGAACTCGCCCTTGGCGGCCTTGCCGCCCGAGTCCTTGGGGGCATCTGCCCGACCGAGCACCTTGCCGGTCGCGGGGTCGACCTGGACCAAGTAGTACTTGTCGCTCGTCTCCTGGCCCAGCCATGCCGAGCTGCGTGGAGTCACCGACACTCCGCACGCCTCGCGCACCTCGGGGAACAGTGTCTTGGAGTCCTCCGTCCACAGCGGCTCGAACGATGGCAGCCGATAAGCGTCCACCGGGCAGCGCTCCCGGTCGCCCGAGCGCGAGCCGATCAGAATGTCGCCCTTCGGCGTCGGGCGGAGGTCATAGTACGAATCGGCCTCAAGCCGTGCCACGGGCTGAGGCTCGCCCTTCACCATCTTCCAGACCACACCACGGAAGTCGACCACGTAGTCCTGGCGCTTGACTGTGAACAGGTGGCTGACCGGGCCTCCGGCGCTCTCGCCCTCGAAGTCCACCAGCTCGTCGAGCTTGCCGGACTTCTTGACGACCTTGCCGTCGGAGACCCGGATCGTGGCCAGCTTGGGGCAGTAGCTTCCCTCGCCGTACGCCACCGTGAACGTCTTGACGGCGACCTTGGGCTGCGACACGTAGCAGACTGTGCCGCCCCCGAGGTCGAGCTTGGCGGTCCACAGCTTGTCACCTGAATCGAGGTCATAGCCGGAGATGTCGTCGACCGAGTAACCGACGACCTTCCGACCGCTGATGAACGCGCCAGACCGCCGCTGGACCTGGGCGGTGTCGAGCGAGCCGGTGAGCTCCTCCAGCTCGTCTGCGGATGCCAACAACACTTTTGGCTCCAACGCCGGACCGACCGCTGGACCCCTGGCGGACGGAGCCTTGTCAGGGAGCGGAAGTGACGGGTCGTCGCCGTTGTCTCCCCCGCTTGAGCATCCCGTCAGCACCAGCACAAGACCAGCCGAGAGAGCCACCAGCCGCTTCATGCGCGCAGCCACTTTCGCGCGGCCGCCAGGAGCTCCTTCTCGCTGCGGCCCAGCTTCTTCGCTGCCGCCGCCCGGGTCTTGCTGGAGTAGTACGCCTCGGCGGTCTTGAACACCGCTTCCCGTCCCTCGACCTGGTCGAGGTACTCGTAGACGGCGCCGGAGCACATGTAGAACTCGTACTCGAGCTTGCTGTCATGGAACGCCTTGTAGCCCTTGGGCACCACCGACTCGAACGCCTTGAAGCTCGACCGGATTCGGTCGCCCTCGCGTGCCAGCAGCTGTCCCGAGCCCGGTCGATCCATTCCCCAGGTCGCCAGTCCTTCGATGGCCCAGGTTGGGGTGGCGGACTCGTCGGCGCGCCACTGCTCGGCCAGGACGTGGATCGCCTCGTGACAGGCCGTGTCCTCGAAGTCCGGGCGGCTCATCGAGGTCTGGTGCAGACCCACACGACCTGTCGCCAGCGGCAGGCCCTCGCGCCCGGCGACCTTCTTCTGTCCACGCGCGAGCTCCGACGGGTCAAGGAAAGGGTGGTAGTAGGCGTGGGCATCAGCGTCTCCGACAGCCACTCCGCCCCACAGCTTCCCATCGACCTCCGGCCAGGTGAGCGCGTAGAAGACCTTGCTCACTCCCTTGGGCTGCGGCATCAGCGCAAGGGCACGCTTGGCGCCGGCCTCGATGCGTTTCGCATGCGCTTTGGCCACCTTGGCGTCCTTGGTGCGAAACACGATGTGCGCGTGCTTCGTGTTGATGGCATCGATCTCTGCGACGTCCCAGATCGAGGGGTCGAAGTAGGCATCGACCTCGCCGACGCCGGTCAGCTCGAGCGGCGCCTCTTCGGACTTCTTGCGAAACTCCGCGGGCATGCTCTCGACAACCTGTTGGCCATCGCAGCCTTCGATGGTGTGGGCGAACACGAGCTGACCGTTGTACTCGACCAGACCGCCGGCACCGTTTCGCGTACGTCCTGAGGGAGCGCCCACGTACCACTCGCCGTCGACGAATCCGAGGCGGTTGAAGTTGTCCATGCGGCGGGTCCATCGCTTCTCGAAGTCCTCGAGCATGAAGTCCTCGGCGTCCACCTGAGCCAACAGCTGCTTGACGTCGCCTGAGTCGAGCGCCTTGTTCAGCCGGTCCCGCAGGGCCGCTGCATCGGCCTCCGTCACGACGTTGCCGGTCCGCTGCTTGACGATGTTGGGACCCTTGGGCTTTTCGTCCTTGCCGCCGCCGCTGCACCCTGCGAGCACCAAGCCTGCTGATCCCAGCAGAAGTGTGCGCCGATCGATCCCGTTCATGGTCCCCCGAACCTCGAATGAGGTCACAGGTTATCGGCTCGGACTCCAGTCCGCCTGCGCAGCAGACCGGAGTCGTCAGGACTGCTGGTAGCTGCTCAGGAAGTTGCCGAGTCGCTGGATGGCCTCGGCCAGGTCCCGTGCCCACGGCAGCGTGACGATGCGCAGGTGGTCAGGGTCCGGCCAGTTGAAGCCACTCCCCTGTGTCAGCAGGATCTTCTCCTGCAGCAGCAGGTCGAGCACGAGCTGTTGGTCGTCCTTGATCGGGTAGACCTCGGGGTCGAGGCGCGGGAACACGTACAACGCGCCGCGCGGAGCGACGACGCTCACCCCGGGGATCTTGCGGAGCTCGTTGACCGCGGTGTCGCGCTGCTCGAGCAGTCGGCCGCCGGGGAGGATCAGCTCCTTGATCGACTGGTAGCCGCCAAGAGCGACCTGGATCGCGTTCTGCGCGGGCACGTTGGGGCAGAGCCGCATCGACGCCAGCAGCGTGATGCCCTCGAGGTAGTCGCTGGCCTCCTTGAGCGGGCCCGTTGCGACGAGCCAACCGGCGCGGTAGCCGCAGACCCGGTAGGACTTTGACAGCCCGTTGAACGTCATCGTCAGGACGTCAGGGGCGACGCTCGCCATCGGGATGTGCTCGGCGTCGTCGTACAGGATCTTGTCGTAGATCTCATCCGACATCAGTACGAGGTCGTGCTTGCGCGCCAGGTCCGCGATCGCCGTCAGGGTCTCGCGCGTGTAGACCGCACCCGTCGGGTTGTTGGGGTTGATGACGACGATGACCTTGGTGCGGTCGGTGATCTTGGACTCGAGGTCGGCGATGTCGGGATTCCAGCCGTTGGCCTCGTCACACCGGTAGTGCACGGGTACTCCGCCGGCGAGATTGGTGACGGCGGTCCAGAGCGGATAGTCCGGTACGGGGATCAGCACCTCGTCGCCGTTGTCCAGCAGCGCCTGCAGCGCCATCTGGATCAGCTCCGAGACGCCGTTGCCCAGCCACACGTCATCGATGTCGATGATCGGGAAGCCCTCTTGCAGCTGGTAGTGGTGCACCACGGCACGCCGGGCCGACTGGATGCCGCGAGAGTCCGAGTAGCCCTGCGCGGTGGGCAGCCCGGCGATGACGTCCTGCAGGATCTCTGCGGGCGCGTCGAAGCCGAACGGCTGCGGGTTGCCGATGTTGAGCTTGAGGATCCGCTCGCCGGCGGCCTCCATGGCGGCCGCTCGCGCATTGACGGGTCCACGGATGTCGTAGAGGACATCCCTCAACTTCTCGGACTGGCGCACGATCGAGGACATGTGCCCATTGTCCACGACGCGCTCCCGCTAGATTGCAGGCGTGACGAAACTGATCCTCGCCTTTCACGGCGCAGACCTCGCCCTTGACGATGCTGACCTCCGTACGCGCCTTGCCGCCAAGGGGGTCACCCGGTTCCAGCTCAACGTCGACGACGAGCCGGTTGCCGGTGCTCTGCGATTCGGCCCCGGCGACCCGATCACCGCTCTGGTGACACTCTGGACCGATGGCGACCCGCGGGCTGCGATCGCCGTGCTCTCAGACCTTGAGTCCGACGTGAACGCCTGGCTGGTCACCGAGCGGCGTCCCATCGATCCGCCGAGCGTGCCTGATGGCGAGCGCGCAGACGCGCTGGCCAACGTCGCCGTGCTGCGCCGCCCGGACGGGATGACTCGCGAGGAGTACCTCGAGATCTGGCTTGGCGGCCACACGCAGATCGCGATCGACACCCAGAACACTTTCGGCTACATCCAGAACATCGTCGAGGAAGCGCTGACACCTGATTCGCCTGAGCTCTCCGCGATCGTCGAGGAGCTGTTCCCCATGGCCGCGCTGACCGACATCCACGAGTTCTACGGCAGCGGCGGCGACGACGACGAGCTCGGTCGTCGCATGACCGAGCTGATGGCCAGCGTCGCCCGATTCGGCGGCGACCAGGGACTCGACCTCGTACCGACGAGCCGGTACGTCTGGGAGCTGGCCTAGATCCCGCTGAGTGTGACGTTTGCGGGCTCATTCGCGCGGCCTGGGCCCGATAACGTCACACTCAGCGGGATCTGTGGAAGCTCGGACGTCGGCCGGGTCAGTTCGGACGCAAACTCCTCCCATGGCCGAGCAACCATTCGTCATCCCGCTGCGGTCAGCACGCGTGCTGGCGAATGGTGCGACTCCAGATGAGATTCGAGGACCCCGGTACGAGCGACGATCGCACGGCCTGCTGCTGCCGGCTGACATCGAGGGTGACCCGGTGTTGATGCGGATCGCGGATTCAATCGGCCTTCTGACGTCTTCATGCCTGCTTGGCGGCTGGGCCTCACTGCGCGCGCAGGGCAACACCTGGTTCGACGGCCTCGACGCATGGGGCAAGGAGCGTCGCGCGATGATTCATTGTCTGCCGGGCGCCCAGCTCCGCAACCGATCCATCATCCAGCCCTTTCGCGGGACCGTCCATCCCGACGAGATGGTGGACTTCGAGCAATTTTCGCTCACCACGATGGCTCGGGCAGCCTTCGACGAGATGCGGATGGCGAAGAATGTCCGCGAAGCTGCGGTCGTCCTGGACATGGCCACGAGCACGACGACAGCGAGACCTCACACGACCATCGATCGCGTCGAACGAGTCGTCCTGAGTCACCACAAGGTTCGCGGCCTCGTCCAGGCCCGAAACGCCCTCGTACTTGGATCGGCGCGGTCTGCCAGCCCGTGGGAAACGCGTACTCGCTTGATCGCCGAGCTTGATGCAGGCGTGCCACGGATGGCCGTCAACGTGCCACTCTTCGACATGTCGGGGAATCTCTTGGGCATCGCAGACCTGCTCGATGAGGAGGCAGGCCTCGTCATCGAGTCGGACGGCGCACACCATCGCGAGAACGAGGCGCATACCGAGGACAACGTCCGCGAAGAGCGATTCGAGCGAAGTGGTCTTGTCGTCTCGCGTGTCACCTCGCTGGACCACAAGGATCGGTGGCGAACAGTTGGCCGTATCGCGGCAGCGAGACGAGACGCACTTGCAGTGACGAAGCGTGAATGGACGACCGACAAGCCGCCCTGGTGGAACACCTGGCCTCACGCACGCAGGTGGGACTAGCGCGCTGAGTGTGACGTTTGCGGGCTCATTCGCGCTGCCTGGGCCCGATAACGTCACACTCAGCGGGAGCTAGTCGGAGGCGCGGACGACCTCGAGTGCGTGCACGAGGTCATCGGGGTAGACCGACTCGAACTCGACGTGATCGCCCGTACGTGGGTGGACGAAACCGAGCTTGTAGGCGTGGAGCCACTGGCGATCGAGGCCCACCCGCTTCGCCAGCGTGGGATCGGCTCCGTACATCAGGTCGCCGACACACGGGTGGTGCAGAGCCGCCATGTGCACGCGGATCTGGTGCGTACGCCCGGTCTCGAGGTTGATCGTCAGCAGGCTGGCGAAGCGATGCGCCTCGAGCGTGTCGTAGTGGGTGACGCTCTCGCGCCCGCCGTCCTTGACCGTGAACTTGAAGTCGTGCTTGGGGTGACGTGCGATCGGGGCGTCGATCGTGCCCATGTGCGGATCGGGGTGGCCCTGTACGAGCGCGTGATAGGTCTTGTCGACCGTACGGTCGCGGAACGCCTGCTTGAGCACGGTATAGGCGTGCTCTGACTTGGCCACGGCCATCAGGCCGCTGGTGCCGACATCGAGGCGGTGCACGATGCCACGGCGCTCAGGTGCGCCCGATGTCGAGATCCGTACGCCGATGCCAGCCAGGTGATCCAGCACCGTCGGCCCTGACCAGCCGACGCTGGGGTGGGCGGCGACGCCGACGGGCTTGTCCACGACGATGATGTCGTCGTCCTGGAACACGATGCGCATGCCCTCGACCTCGGCCGGCTTCACCACAGCACGCCGTGGCGCCGGGATGGAGACCTCGAGGATCGCACCGGGGTGGACGCGGTCGGACTTCGCGGGGGCGTGACCGTCGAGCCTCACGTGCCCGTCGGCGACGAGCTCACTCGTACGTGTGCGCGAGAGGCCGAGCAGCCGCGCCAGCGCGCTGTCGACACGCTCACCGTCGAGCCCCTCCGGCACGGCCAGCACCTTGTGCTCCAGCTCAACCTCGTCGGTCATTTTGATGCCTCGTGGGTGCCGTCGATCGAGATGCCGCGCCACGAGCGCCAGACGATGATGATGGCGGCGAACGTCAGGGCAATGTCGGCGACGTTGCCGACGAAGACTCCGTAGTCGATGAAGTCGACGACGTGACCCTTGAACGGCGACGGCTGACGGAAGATCCGGTCGGCCAGGTTGCCGAGAGCGCCGGCGAGCAGGAGTCCGAGCCCGATCGCCCAGCCGCGGTCGCGCAGGCGCGCGGCCATGCGTACGACGACAACGCACACGGTGATCGCGACGATGCTCAGCACGAGGGTGAACCCGGTGCCGGTGCTGAACGCCGCGCCCGCGTTGCGGAAGAACGTCAGCGAAAGGACGTCGGGGATCAGCTCGACCGAATCGCGGCCCTGCAGCTTTTCGACGGCGACGAACTTGGTGACCTGGTCGACCAGCAGCGTCAGGGCAGCAACGATCGCGAAGAGTCGAACCGAAGTGTGGGTTGTCGGGCCGCTTCCAGGGCTCAGCGACGTTCCTCGCGCTGCTTGCATGTCATGCACAGTGTCGCACGCGGGAACGCCATCAACCGCATCTTGCCGATCGGCTCACCACACACCTCGCACTGACCGTAGCTGCCCTTCTCGAGCCGGTCGAGCGCCTTCTCCGTCTGCAGGAGCAGCTCGCTCTGGTTGGCGCGCAGCGACATCTCGGCGTCACGCTCGAGGCCCTTGGACCCCACGTCGGCCTGGTCGTTGCCGGCGCCATCCACGCCATCGCGCAGCAGGTCCTGCAGCTCGCGAGCCGACTGGTCGAGCTCGCCCCGCAGTCGGGTGAGGTCGCTCTCGAGCTCTGCGCGGACGGCCTTGGCCTCGGCAGCGGTCCAGGGCTTTTCATCGGCGCGTACGGCCAGCTTCGTGTTTGGCATGCAGGAAGGTTAGACCCCCCTTCGGTCAAAGCCAACTCGAACCGCCGCGGGGTCCACGCCGGTCACCCGTAGAATTGAGGGTGTGACCTCGCACGCGTCCTATCGCCCCGTTCCCGCCCATGTCGATCTACCGGCGTTGGAGCGCGAGATCCTTGATCTTTGGGCGGACCAAGGCACGTTCGCCGCCTCGCTCGACACTCCTGACGACGCACCTCGATGGACGTTCTACGAGGGACCGCCGACCGCCAATGGCACACCTGGCGTGCACCACGTCGAGGCCCGCGTCTTCAAGGACGTGTTCCCGCGGTTCAAGACGATGCAGGGCTTCCACGTGGACCGCAAGGCCGGCTGGGACTGCCACGGCCTGCCCGTCGAGATCGCGGTCGAGAAGGAGCTGGGCTTCAACGGCAAGCCTGACATCGAGGCCTATGGCATTGCCGAGTTCAACGCCAAGTGCCGCGAGGCGGTCGTACGCAATGTCGATCTCTTCGAGGAGATGACCGACCGCATGGGCTACTGGGTCGACATGGAGCACCCCTACCGGACCATGGAGCCCTCGTACGTCGAGAGCGTGTGGTGGGCGCTGTCGACGATCTTCAAGAAGGGCCTGCTGACCGAGGACTACCGCGTCGCGCCCTACTGCCCGCGATGTGGCACCACGCTCTCGGACCATGAGGTCGCCCAGGGATACGAGACAGTCACCGATCCTTCGGTCTACGTCCGGTTCCCACTGACATCTGGCCCGCTCGCGGGCAAGGCGTCGATGCTGGTCTGGACCACAACCCCGTGGACGCTGGTGTCCAACACCGCCGTGGCGGTCAACCCCGGCGTCACCTACGTCACCGCCACGGACGGCAACGAGACGCTCGTCGTCGCCGAACCGCTGCTTTCCAAGGCACTCGGCGAGGGTTGGTCGGCCACGGGCGAGTCCTTCAGCGGTCAGGACATGGAGCGCTGGACGTACGAGCGCCCGTTCGACCTCGTTCCGTTCCCCGCTCCGGCGCACTTCGTGGTCCTTGCGGAGTACGTCACGACGGAGGACGGCACCGGCCTGGTGCACCAGTCCCCCGCCTTCGGCGCAGACGACATGGCAGTCTGCAAGGCGTACGACCTGCCGGTGGTCAACCCGATCACCCCCGACGGCCACTTCGAGGCCGACATCCCACTCGTGGGCGGGCAGTTCTTCAAGACCGCCGACCGAGTGCTTGCCGACGACCTGGCCGCTCGTGGCCTGATGTTCAACGAGCTGGCGTACGAGCACTCCTACCCGCACTGCTGGCGCTGCCACACGCCGCTGATGTACTACGCGCTCCCCGCTTGGTACATCCGCACCACCGAGGTCAAGGACCGGCTGCTCGCCGAGAACGCCGACACCAACTGGTTCCCCGAGACGATCAAGAACGGCCGCTACGGCGACTGGTTGACCAACAACATCGACTGGTCACTGTCCCGCAGCCGCTATTGGGGCACGCCCCTGCCGATCTGGCGCAATGACGCCGACCCGTCCAATCTCGTCTGCATCGAGTCGTTGGCCGAGCTCTCGCAGCTCACTGGTCGCGACCTCGCCGACCTCGACCCGCATCGTCCCTTCATCGACGAGGTGACCTTCGAGGTCGACGGCGAGGCAGGCACCTATCGTCGTGTCCCCGACGTCATCGACGCGTGGTTCGACTCCGGCTCGATGCCGTTCGCGCAGTGGGGCTACCCGCACCTGCCCGGTTCCAAGGAGGAGTTCGAGCGCGCCTACCCCGCCCAGTACATCTGCGAGGCGATCGACCAGACGCGCGGCTGGTTCTACTCGCTGATGGCGGTCGGCACCCTGGTGTTCGACGACAGCTCGTACGAGAACGTCGTCTGCCTCGGCCACATCCTCGCCGAGGACGGCAAGAAGATGAGCAAGCACCTCGGCAACATCATGTTGCCGATGCCGCTGATGGACGAGCATGGCGCCGACGCACTGCGCTGGTTCATGGCGTGCTCCGGCTCGCCGTGGGCGCCTCGGCGCATCGGCAACGCAGCATTGTCCGAGGTCGTACGCAAGGTGCTGCTGACCTACTGGAACACCGTCGCGTTCCACGTCCTCTATGCGAGTTCTGAGGGCTGGACGCCCAGCGACGCCGCTCCGCCCGTCGCCGAGCGCGAAGTGCTCGACCAGTGGCTGCTGTCGGAGCTGCACGCCCTGACGCGCGATGTCACCGCAGACCTCGAGTCGTTCGACACCCAGTCAGCCGGTACGCGCCTTGCGTCGTTCATCGACGACATGTCCAACTGGTACGTGCGGCGTTCCCGCCGTCGTTTCTGGCGCGGCGACGTCGCGGCGTTCGCGACCCTGCACGAGACGCTCGACGTGCTGACGCGCCTGCTCGCTCCACTGACTCCGTTCATCACCGAGCGGGTCTGGCAGGACGTCATCGTCCCTGTCACGCCTGGCGCACCGGCTTCCGTCCACCTGGCGACCTGGCCGACCGCTGACGAGGCGTTGATCGTCGACGGACTTGGCGCGCGAGTCGATCTGGCTCGCCGCGTCACCGAGCTCGGCCGCGCTGCTCGTGCTGAGGCCAAGGTACGTACGCGGCAGCCACTGCGCCGTGCGCTCGTCGCATCTGCGGCGTGGGAACAGCTCGGCGAGGACCTGCGGGCGCAGATCTGCGAGGAGCTCAACGTCGGGTCACTCGAGTCGCTGGCGGAGGCCGCCGGCGATCTGGTCGATCACTCGGCCAAGGGCAACTTCCGCAACCTCGGAAAACGGTTCGGCAAGGACACTCCGCAGGTTGCCTCGGCGATCGCCGAGGCCGACGCAGCCGTACTGGCTGCCGATCTGGCTGCCAGCTCGACTGCGACGGTGCAGGTTGCAGGAGAACCCGTGCAGGTTGGTCCCGACGACGTGATCATCTCCGAGCGTCCGCGCGAAGGCTGGTCTGTCGTCAACGACCAAGGCGAGACGGTGGCCCTAGACCTCGAGCTCGACGACGAGCTGCGCCTGGCCGGCCTTGCCCGCGAGGCGATCCGGGTCATCCAGGAGGCTCGCAAGACGTCCGGACTCGACATCGGTGACCGCATCACGCTGACGTGGACCGCCACCGGTCCCATGGCCGAGGCGATCACGACGCACCGCCAGCTGATCAGCGACGAGGTGCTCGCCATCGAGATCAGCGAGTCAGCTGACGCTTCAGGATTCTCCGACGACGAGCTGGGCCTCGCCTTCACGCTCGCCGTCGCCTGACGACACGTACAGAAACGGCCCGCCTCCGAGGAGGCGGGCCGTTCTTGTGTCTGTTGGCGGAGGCTCAGAAGCCTTCGTCGTCGCCCAGCAGCGAGCGGAGGCGGCGCGGTGACGCGTCGACAGGCTCCTGGACCGGGGCAGACGTACCGGCCTCGTTGGCCGAGATCTGATCGAGCTGGCTCTGGAAGTAGTTCTTGAGCCGTGCACGGTACTCGCGCTCGTAGGCACGGAGGTGCTCGACCTCGCGCTGCATCTCGTAGCGCTCACGCTCGATGGTGGCGACAGCCTGCGAACGACGCTCGTTGGTCTCCTCGTCGAGCTTCTGCGCGCGGATGCGAGCATCGGTCTCGAGGCGATCAGCCTTGCCGCGTGCTTCGTTGGTGAGACGCTCAGCCTTGGTGCGAGCCTCTCCCACGATGCGGTCGGCCTCGTCCTTGGCGGCTTCCATGAGCTGATCGGCGTTGGCCGACGCAATCTCGAGGAGGCGGGCAGCTGCCGACGAGGCATCACCCATCGACGGGACGGGAGCAGCGGCCTGAACAGGGGCAGCCACCGGAGCCGGGACCGGCTCAGGTTCGCGCTCGACCGGAGGAGGCGTGTAGTACGTCTCCTGCGCGGGCGGAGCTGGCTGCACGGCCGGGGCCTGCTGCGAGATCGAGGGGATGAGACCGGTCGGTTCGCCGGTCGATGCGGCAGCTACCTTGGCGCGAAGTTCCTCGTTCTCGACGGTCAGTCGCTCGAGTTCAGCCTCGACTTCGTCGAGAAACTGGTCAACTTCGCCCATGTCATAGCCTTCGCGAAGACGGACAGGCGTAAATCGCTTGTTACGCACGTCCTCTGGCGTCAACGGCATGAGTTCACCTAGGGGATTCGGGGTAGTCCTGTAGGACTCGGAAATCCTAGGGTACTCCGTCTGAGTTCACTCCTGCCACAAGACTGTCCAACAGTCCCGTGATGGCACGGGAGATTGGTCACACAAGGGTGTCGACTCAGAAAAACACGGCGGCAACGATGCGCTGCAGGATGAAGATGCCGATCAGCAGGATCATCGGCGAGAGATCGAGCATCACCGCGCCGAGGCGAAGTGGTGGAATGACACCGCGTACGGCCCTCAGCGGCGGATCAGTGACGGAGTAGATGCCCTCGCACAGAACCGCGATGAAGCCGCGCGGGCGCCACTGTCGAGCCAGCATCTGCACCCAGTCGAGCACGAAACGTGAGACGAGCAGAACGATGGCAACCCACAGGACGAGCTGGATGAAACTGCCGACAGCGGCCATGACTCAGCTCTGGTTGTAGAAGCCGCCAGCAGCGATGCGCTGCTTGTCCTCGTCCGTCACCGTGATGTTCTCAGGTGAGAGGAGGAACACCTTGGCGGTGACGCGGTTGATCGAGCCGTGGGCGGCAAACACCAGGCCGGCGGAGAAGTCGACGAGACGCTTGGCGTCATCGTCGTCGATCTCCGACAGGTTCATGATGACCGGCACGCCGGAACGGTAGTGCTCACCGACCGTGCGGGCGTCGTTGTAGGTACGAGGTGTCACTGTCTCGATGCGCTGCAGATCCGAGGCGTTGGAGGCACGGCGCGCGGGGCGGCGGTTGCCCCGGTCGTCAAGCGCAGCGATGTTCGTGACCGGAGCCGGAGTGGCCGTGGCAGTGCGTACGACAGCACGCTCTCGGGTGATCGGCTCTGAGTGCTCGATGTCGTCGAACTCGTCGTCGAAGTCGGCCTGTTCGACCAGGCCGAGGTATTCGCCGACCTTACGCATTGCGCCAGCCATGAGGACTCCGTCGCTTCGAAGATAGATGTGACATTTCTGAGATTACCGGGTGGAACCACGCTCACCGAGCACTGAACGCCCGAGTCGTAGGTGTGTCGCGCCGGCAGCGATCGCTTGCTCGAAGTCATCGCTCATCCCCGCGGAGATGATCGTGGCCTCAGGATGCTCGCGACGCAGCTCGGTCGACAGTCGTACGAGGTGGTCGAAGTGCGGTTTGGGGTCCACGCCCAGCGGCGCGACCGTCATCACGCCAGCCAGCTCGAGGTGGTTGGCATCAGAGACGGCCGCTGCGAGCCCAGGCAAACCGGCAGGTGCGACACCCGAGCGGCCGTCGGCGTCACCGAAGTCGACCTGCACCAGGCAACGGAGCGTACGTCCCGCTGCCTCCGCGCCACGCGATAGCGCGTTGACCAGCTTGATCCGGTCGACGCTGTGCACCGTGTCGGCGTAGCGCGCGACGGCGCCCGCCTTGTTGGTCTGTAGCCCGCCCATGAAGTGCCAGCGCAGCTCGGCAGCGACCTCCTCGGCCTTGTCGCCAGCCTCCGGGTGGCGGTTCTCTCCCACGTCGGTGACGCCTAGCTCGGCGAGGATGTCGACGTCGCTGGCCGGATAGGTCTTGGTGACGACGATGAGGGTGACCTCCTCGCGCTCGCGGCCGGTGTCCTCACAGGCAGCCACGATGCGCTGCTCGACGCTGGCAAGTCCCGCTGCAATCTCCTCCCGGCGGTTCATCGGATCACCGCGACGGCGCCGAAGCGGCCGGAGTCCTGGCCCTGGCGCCGATAGGAGAAGAAGCGCTCGTCCTCGATCGTGCAGACGTGGTCGCCCAGGTCGTTGACCTGCACGCCGAGCGCACGCAGCTGAGCGACCACTCCTGCGCCGATGTCAAGGGCGGCGGTGCCCCACGACGTCGTCGACCGGGCTTCGGGCGTCACGGCGGCGACGGCATCGGCCATCTCCTCCGGCACCTCGTAGCAGCGACCGCACGCTCTTGGTCCTACCCAGGCCTCCAGCGACTCGGCACCCCGATCACGGATCGCGCCGACCGCTGCCGCAACGACCCCCTGCACCAGGCCTTCACGCCCGCAGTGAACGACGCCGGCCACAGGTTCATCGAGCCCGACCAGGACGATCGGGGTGCAGTCGGCCACGCGTACGAGCACGCCGACGCCCACCTGATCGGTGAGCAGTGCGTCGACCACGGGAATCTCCCCTGCGGCAACCGCGTCGGTCCAGGCCACGTCAGCGCCGTGGACCTGCGTCATGCGGACCAAGCGGTCGACGCCGAGGTGTTCGCCGACCATTTCGAGATTGCCCTGCACGATGTTGGGATCATCACCGTTGGACGTACCGAGGTTGAGCGACGCCCACGGACCTGCACTCAGTCCGCCTTCGCGGTCGCTGAACGCGAACTCGACCCGTCCTACGGTTTCGCGGTGAAAGAACAAGTCAGCGCAAGAAGTCAGGTATGTCGAGGTCGTCGCCGTACTCGGTCGGCATCGGATCAGCGGGCACCGTCACGTTGCCGGCGCCGTCGCGAGGCTCGTCGAGGAACGGATCGGGATCGAGGAAGCTCTCTGCCGTTGCCGGCTTGGGCAACGCTGCCGCGGGCGTCTTGTCGACCTCTCGGCCCAGTGCAGGCTGCGAGGCGTCACGGAGCTTGGGCTCGCCGCCGTCGAAACCGGCAGCGATGACGGTGACCCTGACCTCATCACCGAGTGCGTCGTCGATGACGGCGCCGAAGATGATGTTGGCGTCGGGGTGAACCGCGTCGGCAACCAGACCAGCGGCCTCGTTGATCTCGAACAGGCCGAGATCGGATCCACCGGCGATCGAGAGCAGCACGCCGCGGGCACCTTCGATCGATGCCTCGAGCAATGGGCTCGACACGGCACTCTCGGCGGCGATGGCTGCCCGGTGCTCGCCACGGGCCGAGCCGATGCCCATCAGTGCCGAACCGGCGTCCGACATGACGGACTTGACGTCGGCGAAGTCGAGGTTGATCAGGCCCGGTGTCGTGATCAGGTCGGTGATGCCCGAGACACCCTGGTGCAGCACCTGGTCTGCCTGGCGGAACGAGTCCAGCAGGCTGACGTTGGGGTCGCTGATCGACAGCAAGCGATCGTTGGGAATGACGATGAGCGTGTCGACCTCGTCGCGCAGCGCCTGGATGCCGATGTCTGCCTGGCTCGAACGGCTGCGACCCTCGAACTTGAACGGCCTGGTGACGACGCCGATCGTGAGGGCTCCGAGCGAGCGGGCGATGCGGGCAACGACAGGTGCGCCACCCGTACCGGTGCCACCACCTTCACCGGCCGTGACGAAGACCATGTCGGCGCCCTTGATGGCCGCCTCGATCTCCTCGGCGTGGTCCTCGGCGGCGCGTTTGCCGATCTCGGGGTTGGCTCCGGCTCCGAGGCCGCGGGTGGAGTCGCGTCCGACGTCGAGCTTGACGTCGGCGTCACTCATCAGCAAGGCCTGGGCATCGGTGTTGATCGCAATGAACTCGACACCCTTGAGGCCGATCTCGATCATCCGGTTGACGGCGTTGACGCCGCCACCGCCGATGCCGACGACCTTGATCACGGCGAGATAGTTCTGGACCGCCATCATGTGTCCCTTCTGGGGGTCTGTGCCTGCAAGATCGGAAACCCTAACCCTGAGGTGGAGGTTTATAGTTATGTCAACCTGTCGCTTTCCAGAACGGTACGTCCCCAATCACGACGCACCAGTGCGACACGCCGAACAAATGACGTCAGGAGCTATTTGCGGGTCGTCGGCTGGTCCGGAGCGCTGACGTCGTACTCCCTGGCCTTGATCGTCAGCAGAGAGTTGAGGACCGTCAGCTTGCGCTCGGCATGACTCGCGCTGCCCCACGTGACGCTGCGGCCCTTGGTGAGGTTGAGGACGATCGAGTCCTTTGTCGTTGCCCCAACGGACTGCACCTGGCGGCGCAGCTCGGCGTCCTTCTCGTCGATCGTCTCGACCACCGAAGCGACGGCAGCGAGGGTCTGTTGACGCTTGCGCGCGTTGGCGACGATGACCTCGACCTTGAGCAGGCCCTTGGGCGGAGAGTCGAATGTCCTGAACGCGATTCCGTACCGGTCGATCCCGCGAATCTGCCCACCCAAGGTGGCGTACGCGATGGCAGCCCGTTCGAGAACCTCTATCCGAACCGTGCCGGGCAGCGAACGGCTGACCTTCACAGACTCGACGCGCTCCATCGACGCGACCCTGGACTCGATCCCGACGGTGTCGAGGCGAGCCAACGGCCGCCCGATGGGAACGGCCGCAGCCGTACGGATCTGCGCTTCAGAAAGGGTGGACTCACCATCGACCACAACTTTGGAGACAGCGAGCAGGCTGGAGATCCAGATGGCCCACACGACCGTGCCGACCAGCACCACACTGCCGAGAATGATCAGCGGTCGGCGCCAGCGCTCGAGCAGGCCCCCGCGCCTGCGCGCCGCGAAGCGCTCCTCGCTCACGACGTCACCCCCGTGGAAAAGGCACGGTACGGAGGCAACGTCGCGATTCCAGCCCAATTGTGAGCTCGCTGGCGCTCGCTCACGCTTGCGCTTCCAGCGCCTCGATCACGGCGGGGCCAACCGTCGTGATGTCTCCAGCACCCAGCGTCAGCAACATGTCGCCGGATCGGAGATCAGGGATCAGGAGCTCTGCCAGTCCGGAGACCGGCCCACCAGCCGACGCCACGGGCCCCTCGACGGCGTCGATGATGAGAGCAGGGGTGATCGCAGGATCTGTGTCCTCGCGAGCGAGGTAGATGTCGGCGACGATGACGCGGTCGGCGGCAGACAGCGCCTGCCCCATCTCGACCCCGTACATCCGCGTACGACTGACCAGGTGTGGTTGGTACGCGACAACCAGCCGGTCGCCGGCAGCGATGGCGCGTGCGGCGGCGAGGTCTGCCGCGATCTCGGTCGGATGATGGGCGTACGAGTCGTAGACCCGCACTCCCCCGGCCGTGCCGAGCAGCTGCATCCGGCGGGCCGCACCCGTGTAGCTCGCGAGGCCCTTGGCCAGTGGCGCGAACTCCTGGCCGAGCAGCAGACCTGCGCCGAGCGCCAGCAGCGCATCCTGTGCGTAGTGGGCGCCTGGTACGGCAAGGCGGACGTCCCCCAGCCTGGCCCCGTCACGTGACACCGTGAACGTCGACTCCGATCCCTCCACCACCAGATCGGTGGCGTGCAGGTCGGCGTCGCCGGCGAACCCGGCGGTCAGGACGGTGAGTCCGCGATCGTGCGCTGCGGCGGCCAGTGCTCGTGCCCCCGCGTCGTCGGCGTTCAGGACGATGAATGAGTCGATGGTCGTGACGAACTCGTCGAACGCCGCGGCGTACGCCTCGACCGTCCCGTAGTTGTCGAGGTGGTCTGCATCGACATTGGTGACGATCGCTCCATCGGGCGAATAGACGAGGAAGGCGCCATCGCTCTCGTCGGCCTCGGCGACCAGGAGCTCGCTCGTGCCGAGCCGGGCATTGGCGCCAAGGCTGGCCACCTCGGCCCCGATCGCGAACGACGGATCGACTCCGGCCTCGATCAGCGCACAGGTCAGCATGGCCGTTGTCGTGGTCTTGCCGTGGGTGCCGGCGACGGCGATCGTGCGGCGACCCTCCATGACGGAGCGCAGGCCGGCCGACCGCGGCCAGAGGCGCAGTCCCCGGCGCTGGGCCTCGACGACCTCGGGGTTGTCCTCCCGTACGGCGGTCGATGCGATCACGGTGTCGACGTTGTCAAGGTGCGCGTCATCGTGACCGACGTGGCAGGTGATGCCCTCGAGCCGCAGGGCGCTCAGCACGGCGGACTCGGCTGCGTCGCTGCCGCTGACGGTGATCCCCTGCTGGGCCATGAGCCTGGCGATCGCTGAAAGGCCTGCGCCACCGATGCCGATGAAGTGGACGCGGCCCAGCTGGTCAGCAGCGGGGATCTCCGTTGGGATGTCGATTCTCACGTGGCGGCCTGTCGGATCATCGCGGCGAGACGCTCGTCTGCATCCCGCGGAACGATTCCCGAGGCCGCTTCCGACATTGCCTTGAGCCGTCCCGGGTGCGAGACCAGCGGTATGACGACATTGTCGATCCACGCCGGCGTCAGCGCGCTGTCGTCGATCATCAGCGCCCCACCAGCACGTACGACAGGGTGCGCGTTGTGCGCCTGTTCGCCGTTTCCGTGCGGCAGCGGCACGAACGCTGCGGGGAGGCCCACGGCAGCGACCTCGGTCACGGTGTTGGCGCCGGCGCGGCACACGATGAGGTCAGCGGCGGCGTACGCGAGGTCCATGCGGTCGATGAACGTCGTGACTACGTAGGGAGGATCGCCTTCGCGTGGGCTGAGGCTGACCTCGTCGGGACGCCCGGCAGCATGGAGCACCTGCACGCCGGCGTCGGAGAGATCGCGCGCCGCAGCTGAAACGGCTTGATTGATGCGTCGCGCTCCCTGCGAGCCACCCGTGACGAGCAGCGTGGGGCGATCGGCATCGAGCCCAAAGTGCGCTCGGGCCTCAGCCCGCATCGCGGCTCGGTCGAGGCGGGAGATCTCACGACGGATCGGGAGCCCGATGTAGGTCGCGTGCGGCAGGTCGGTGTCAGGGAAGCTCGTCGCGACCAGCGATGTGAATCGTGCACCCAGCTTGTTGGCCACACCGGGGATCGCGTTGCCCTCGTGCACGACCAGCGGAATGCCGCGGCGCCGTGCCACGAGGTAGGCGGGTACGGAGACGTAGCCGCCGAAGCCCACGATGACGTCGGGCCGTACGCGGTCGATCACCTCGCCCGTCGCCTTGACGGCCTTGCGGAGCTTGGCCGGCACCAGCACGAGATCCTTGCCCGGCTTGCGCGGCAGCGGCACTGGCGGCACGAGCTCCAGCTGGTAGCCCGCCTGTGGAATCAAGGTGACCTCGAGTCCACGGGGCGTACCGAGGCACACGATCTCAGCATCGCCCTCGCTCAGGACAGCGGCCGTGGCGAGGAGCGGCGACGTGTGGCCGGCCGTTCCACCGCCAGCAAGCAGCACGCGCACTTGGTTAGCTCCTCTGCAGAACTTTGGTCCGTCCGCGGCTCGCACGGCCCGCGGCGAGAGCCCGTTTGGCACCCGGTTCGGTCTTTGCACAGTTAAGCAGAATGCCCATGGCGATCAGGGTCACGAGCAGGCTCGAGCCACCGTACGAGATGAGTGGCAGCGGAATGCCGATCACGGGGAGCAGTCCGAGGACCATGCCGATGTTGATGACGGCCTGCACCGAGATCCAGATGGTGATGCCGGCGGCGGCGTAGTGCACGAATGGATCGCGTGAGCGGGTGGCGATGCGCATGCCGGCGATCGCGAGGAACACGAACAGTGCCAGCACGACGAGGGTGCCCAGCAGGCCGAGCTCCTCACCGATCACGGCGAGGATGAAGTCGGTGTGGGCCTCCGGGAGCGATCCCCATTTCTGTCGGCTGCCGCCGAGTCCCACTCCCCAGAAACCGCCGCGGGCGAGCGCCATCATGCCGTGAATGGCCTGGAAACCACGGAAGTCGGGGTCCGACTCGGGATCGGTGAAATTGAGCAGGCGGCCGACACGCTCGGGCGAGTTGGCCACGGCGAACACGAGCAGCACGAACAGGCCCGCCAGCATGGCGCCCATCTGCTTGCCGGGCAGACCTGCCACCCAGAGCATGCCCATGATCAGCGCGAAAAGGACGAGGGCGGTGCCGAGGTCGTGCTGGAACACCACCAGGAGGGCGACGAAGCCGGCCACCGGCACCATCGGCATCAGGACCAGGCGAGGCGATACGAGCTGCTTGCGACGCCGCGCGTACAGGTCAGCCATCCACAGGATGAGTGCGAGCTTGGCGAACTCCGAAGGCTGCAGGCGGAAGCCGCCAGCCAGCGGGAGCCAGTTGCGGTTGCCGTTGACCTCGATGCCGACGCCGGGAACGAAGGTCGCCATGATCAGCAGGATCGACAGGATGAGGAACGGCAGGATCAGCTTGCGCAGGGTGCGGAGCGGTACGTGGGCCGCAACGAAGGCTCCGACCAGTCCGACGACCGCGAAGATCAGCTGCCGTTCGACGATCGCGAACGAGTTGCCGTTGTAGTTGACGCGGGCGAAGATCGAGCTCGCGCTGAGCACCATGATCAAGCCGAGCCCCAGCAGGAGCGCCGTGGCGCCGAGCACGAGCTGGTAGGACGCCAACGGACGTTCCCAAGGCGAGGTGCGCCGGGGTGTTGTCGTGCTCATCGTGGATCCATCTCTGTCGCGGGGGAAGACGCGTCAGGACTGGTTGCGCAACCTCTCGACCGCGGCGGCAAAAGCGTCGCCACGAGCTCCGTAGTTGCGAAACTGGTCCCAGGATGCGCAACCGGGAGCCAACAGCACCGTGTCGCCCTCACGGGCGAGCGATGCGGCGACCTCGACGACGCGGTCCATGAGATCAGTGTCACCGGTTTCGACCTCGACCACGGGGACATCGGGCGCGTGTCGCGTGAGCGCGTCAGCGATGATTGCGCGGTCCTCACCGATCAGAACGACCGCTCGGAGCTGGTCCTTGGTGGCTTCGACGAGCTCGTCGAAGCCGGCGCCCTTGGCCTGCCCCCCGGCGATCCAGACACTGCGGTCGAAGCTGCGCAGAGCCGCCGATGCAGCGTGCGGGTTGGTCGCCTTGGAGTCGTCGACATAGCGAACGCCGTTGACCTCACCCAGATCGGCGACGCGGTGGGCGTCCGGCGCGAACGCGCGCAGGCCGTCGCGTACGGACTTGGGTGCGACGCCGTGGGCGCGAGCGAGCGCGGCGGCGGCGAGCGCGTTGGCGACCATGTGCGGCGTCGCCGGAGCGCCTGAGTCAGATGCCAGATCGGCGATCGTGCCGAGCTCGACGGCGCTGGAGATGCGCCCGATCACGAAGGCCCGGTCGGCGAGCACGTCATCGACCAGGCCGACCATGCCCGGCGCCGGCAGACCGAGGGTGAAGCCGATCGCCCGGCAACCCTCGACGACATCCGCCTCCTCCACGAGGCGCTCGGTGACGGGGTCCTCGACGTTGTAGACGCAGGCGAGCTGCGCGTTCTGGTAGATGCGCCCCTTGTCGGCGGTGTACGAGTCGAGGTCACCGTGCCAGTCGAGGTGATCGGGTGCGACGTTGAGCACGACACTCGCCTCGGCCGAGATCGACGAGCTCCAGTGCAGTTGATAGCTGGACAGCTCGACCGCGAGGACGTCGAACGGCTCGGGGTTCATGACGGCTTCGAGCACCGGGGTGCCGACATTGCCGACGGCGATCGCGTTGAGACCGTCAGCGCGCAGGATCGCCTCGAGCATCTGCACGGTCGTCGTCTTGCCGTTGGTGCCGGTCACCGCCAGCCACGGGACCGGGTTGACGCCGCGCAGGCGCCAGGCCAGCTCGACCTCGCCCCACACCGGGATCGATCGCGCCGCGGCATCGAGGAGCACCGGATTGGACGGCGGCCAGCCAGGTGAGGTCACGACCAGGTCAAAGCCCTCGGCGGTGATGTCGGTGGAGCCTGTGCCGAGTCGTACGTCAGCGCCGAGGATCTCGAGCAGCTTGGCCTTCTCCTGCATCGGCGCTCCGTCGGCCTCGTCGACGGCGACGACGGTCGCACCGAGGTGGGTGAGCGTGTCGGCCGCAGCAAAACCGCTCACACCGAAGCCGGTGACGAGGGCGCGTACGCCCTCCCACGACGAGTCGCGACCCAGCGACTCGAGATCAAGCACTGTCACGCCGCCCCCTCCGTGGGTAGGAAGGAACAATACGGAAAAGCCGGCGCGACACCTTGGATGTTCCCTCGCTGGCGTTCGGTCATACGCCGCCGCTCACCCATTCGGCGTAGAAGATGCCCAAACCTGCGGCCACACAGAGTCCACTGATGATCCAGAACCGGACGACGATCGTGATCTCGTCCCAGCCCACCAGCTCGAAGTGGTGTTGGAGCGGTGCCATGCGGAAGATGCGTTTGCCGCCGGAGATCTTGAAGTAGCCGACCTGCAGGATCACCGAAGCCGTGATCGCGACGAACAGGCCACCGATGACGACCAACAGCAGCTCTGTGCGGGTCATCAGCGCGAAGCCGGCCATCGCGCCGCCGAGCGAAAGCGATCCGGTGTCGCCCATGAATATCTTGGCGGGGGACGCGTTCCACCACAGGAAGCCGAAGCACGCGCCGGTGAGTGCCGCCGCCACCACCGCAAGGTCGAGCGGGTCACGCACTTCGTAGCATTTGGGACCAGGGGTCGACGAGCAGTTCTGGCCGCTCTGCCAGATGTTGATGATGACGAACGCACCGAAGATCATCACCGCCGCGCCCGTCGCCAGCCCGTCAAGACCGTCGGTGAGGTTCACGCCGTTGCTGGCGCCAGCAATCATCAGCAGCACCCAGATCACCAGCAGCGCTGTGGGAAGCTCCCAGCCCTGCAGGTCACGGGTGAAGGAGATCGCGTGGGTGATCGGGGTGCGGCCCGTGTCGTCCTCCCACCCGATCGCCAGGCTCGCGAAGATCAGGCCGACCACGATCTGACCGATGAACTTCGCCTTGCTGCGCAGGCCAAGGTTTCGCTGCTTGGAGACCTTGATGTAGTCGTCGATGAAGCCGATGAAGCCCAGTCCGCAGAACAGGAACAGCAGCAGGAGTGCCGACGCACTTGGCGCATAGCCGGTGGCGAGCTTGGCGGTGAAGTAGCCGACCACCGTCGCCAGGATGATGACCAGCCCGCCCATCGTGGGCGTGCCGCGCTTGGTGTGATGCGAGGTCGGCCCGTCGTCACGGATCAGCTGTCCATAGCCCTTGGTGACGAGAACCCTGATCGCGATCCGGGTGCCGAGCAGTGTCAGCAGCAGGGAGAGTGCCCCCGCGATCAGGATTGCCTTCATCCGAACGTGATCCTTTCGGCGGCCTTGGCCGGTGCTTGCTGACAGCCCTCAGGGGGCCAGTAGAGCTTGTGCGACGCGCTCGAGCCGGGCGCCCCTCGATGCTTTCACAAGCACCACGTCGTCGGCATGCAGGCTCGCTGAAAGCAGGGCGATCGCTGCGTCGACGTCGGCGACGGTCTCGCCGATTCGTCCTGCGCCCTCAGCGATCGCGGCGGCGCCGGGCCCCACGGCGATGACGCGCACGAAGCCGAGCTCGGCGGCCAGGCGTCCGACCCCGAGGTGTGCGTCGTGGCTGGCGTCACCGAGCTCGAGCATCTCGCCAAGCACGCCGACGGGCCGACCGTCGCCGAGTGTCGCGACTGCCCGCAGGGCCGCCGCCATGGACTCGGGATTGGCGTTGTACGCGTCGTTGACGACGACCAGGCCGTCGTCTCGTACGTGGTGCTCCATGCGCATCGGCGACGCGGCCTTTGCCGTCTCCAGCCTTGCGGCGATGCCAGGCAGGTCGACGCCGGCTGCGATGGCCGCTGCAGCTGCGGCGCCCGCGTTGGCGGCATGATGCTCACCGATCTGGGGGACGTGCGCATCGACCGTGACACTGTCGTGGGTCAGCGTGAAGTGCGGCTGGCCGTGCTCGTCGAGGCTCACCGGCCCAACTGCGACATCGCCGTCGGCGCCGAACGTGATCACCCGCGCCGTCGTACGCGAGGCCATCGCGGACACCAACGGGTCATCGGCGTTGAGCACCGCGATCCCGTCTGTCCCGAGCGCTTCGACGAGCTCGCCCTTGGCCTGTGCAATGACCTCGGCCGAACCGAACTCGCCGACGTGGGCACTGCCCACGTTCAGCACGACTCCGATGTGCGGCGGGGCGACCTGGCAGAGGTCGGAGATGTGCCCGACTCCCCTGGCACCCATCTCCACGACAAGGAACCGCGTCTCGCGGCCAGCTCGCAGGACGGTGAGCGGCACGCCCAGCTCGTTGTTGAACGATCCGCGCGGCGAGATCGTTGGGCCGGACGTTTCGAGGATGTGCGCGAGCAGGTCCTTGACGCTCGTCTTGCCCTGCGAGCCGGTGACACCGATGACAGTGGCTGAGGTGTGTGTCAGGTTGTGTCGGGCGAGGTCGGCAAGCGCTTTGGTGACGTCGTCCACCACGACGCACGGGACGTCGAGCTGCCGGGAGGCGAGTACGGCGAATGCGCCACCTTCGACTGCGGCTGCGGCGAAGTCGTGGCCGTCGACATGTTCACCGGCCAATGCAGCGAACAGCGTGCCCGCCCTGACGTCACGCGAGTCGATCACCACTGCGTCGACGAGCGTGCCGCCTTCACCGTGGACCACACCGCCGGTCGTCTCGGCAACGCGGTCGAGGTCGATCGGGATCACGCGGTGTCCCCGATCAGCTCGAGCAGCACGGCACGATCGTCGAACGGGTGGACCTTGCCCCGGATCTCCTGCCCTCGCTCGTGGCCCTTGCCGGCGACGACGACGGTGTCCCCGAGGTGTGCCATCGCGACTGCGTGGGCGATCGCCTCGCGGCGGCCCTCGACCTCGATCGCCAGTCCGGGACCGTTGCCGGCACCTGACATCACGTCGGCTCGGATCGAGGCAGCCTTTTCCGTACGCGGGTTGTCATCCGTGACGATCACGACGTCAGCGTGTGAGGCCGCGGCCTCACCCATCAGCGGACGTTTGCCGTGGTCGCGGTCTCCTCCGGCGCCCAGCACGATGATCAATCGGCCTGCGGTCACCGGACGGAGTGCCTCGAGAACGGCGGTCACGGCGTCGGGCTTGTGCGCATAGTCGACGATCGCAGTGAACGGCTGTCCGGCGTCGACACGTTCCATGCGTCCGGGCACACCGGGACTCGTCGCGATGCCGGCCGCGAGCTCGGCCGGATCGAAGCCCGCCTGGGCCAGAGCCGCAATCACGGCGAGCGCGTTCGAGACATTGAAGACGCCTGGTAGCGGTACGGACAGCGGCACCTCGACCCCGTTGGGTCCCAGCACCTCAAGGTCGGTGCCCAGTCGGTGTGGGCGGATGTTGACGGCTCGCCAGTCGGCCGGATTGCCCTCGGTAGAGAACGTGGTGACGGGCAAGGGCGTGAGCTCTGCAAGCCGCTTGCCGTGGAGGTCGTCGATGTTGATCACAGCATGGTTGGCGTGCTCGGGAGTGAAGAGTGAAGCCTTGGCGAGGAAGTAGTCCTCGAGGTCCTTGTGGAAGTCAAGGTGGTCGCGGCCGAGGTTGAGGAACACCGCGACGTCGAACACGAACCCATCGACGCGCCCTTGGACCAAGGCGTGGCTCGAGACCTCCATGGCACAGACCTCGACCGCCTCCTCGCGCATCACGGCAAAGAGCGCCTGGAGCTGGGGCGCCTCGGGTGTCGTGAGCGACGAAGGTGCGGGGATCTTGCCTATGCGGGTGCCGATAGTTCCGACGACGGCTGACGTGTGATCGCCGAGTGCGGCTTCGGCGAGGTACGTCGTCGTGGTCTTGCCCTGCGTACCGGTGATGCCGATCGTGGTGAAGGACGACGCCGGGTCGCCATAGATGAAGCTGCTCAGCCTGGCGATGATGGCCCGCGCATCGTCGACGATGATCTCGGGCAGCTCGGTCACGAGTGCCGCACCCTCGGGATCGGTGAGCACCCCGACGGCACCGCGGGCCTTGGCCACTCCCGCGAACGCTGCACCGTGGGACGACGCACCGGGCAGCGCGGCGTAAAGGTCCCCGTGGACGACATGGCCCGAATGCAGTGCGATACCGGTGACGATTCCCTCAGCGTTGGTCGTCGAGTCGAGCTCGTTGGCCAGCTCGGTCAGCGTCCAGCGCGGCACCTCGTCGGGCCGCGTACGCATCTCCTCAGTCACACACGTGACCCTATCGGGCAGATCGAAGAACCAACTCGACCAAGTCTGGGAAGGTCGCAACAATCGGAGGGGCTGGAAGCACCCAAGTCTTGCTGTGGGTCCGGCGAAGCCGGACTGAGCGGCCGTGGCGAGCCCTGGCGAGCCACGAATTGAGTGCGAGGTACGAGCACGTCCGATTACCAGGTCTGCGGGACCTTGGGGCTCTTGGAGCCGGTCGGTGCGACACCGAAGCGTTCCAGGGCCATCGACATGACGTCGTGGAACACCGGCGCAGCAGTCGAGCCACCACCGGCGTTGCTGTAGGGGCGGTCGAGCACGATGTAGGTGAGGAATCGCGGATTGTCTGCCGGCGCGAACCCCATGAACGAGACGACGTTCTGTCCGCGGACGTAGCGACCCGTGACGGGATCGACGGCCCACGCCGTACCTGTCTTGCCGGCAACCCGGTAGCCCTTGATCGCAGCGGCTGGAGCCGTGCCGTCCTTGGCTGTGACGGCTTCCATCATCCGAGTGACCGAGGCAGCCGCCTTCTTCGACACGACACGGTGTGCGGCGGGTGTCTCCACGCGCTTCTGCTTTCCGTCCTCGTCGACGTATCCGCTGACGACCGATGGGTTGCAGATCTTGCCATCGTTGGCGATCGCGCCAACAGCGCGCATCATCTGCGTCGCCGTGACCGCGATGCCCTGACCGAACGAGATCGTTGCGTGGTTGGACTTGGTCCACTTCGAGGCGGGGGCCAGGATTCCATTGGACTCGCCGGGCAGGCCGATCTCGGTCTTCTCGCCGAATCCGAACGCGCGGAGGTAGCGGTGCATCGTCTCGTCGCTCATCTTCTGGGCGGCGACGAGGGTGCCGAGGTTGGAGGACTTGGCGATGACTCCGGCGGCCGTGAGGTGCAGCGTGCCGTGCTTCCAGTAGTCACCGATCTTGAACTTGTCGATCGTGACCCCACCGGGCACCACGATCGGGGTGTCAGCGGCGATCTTGCCCTGGTCGGCGAGCGCGGCCATCGTGACGGTCTTCATGACCGACCCGGGTTCGTAGACGTTGGACGTCGCCCGCGACACGGTGTTGAAGTCAGTCATGCCCGAACCCGTGTCCGGGTTGAACGTCGGCGCCTGCGACATCTGCACGATCTGGCAGGTCTTGACGTCCATCGTGATGGCAAGACCCCAGTCGGCACTTGATTCGCGTACGGCGTCGGCCAGCCTCTGGTCCGCGTACCACTGGAGGTCTCGGTCGATCGTGGTCGTCACGTCACGACCCGGCACCATCTTGGTGACGGCGCTGTCGGCCATCGGGATGCGCTGCCCGGTGGGTGACACCTCGTACGTGCTGGAACCGTCGGTGCCGGTGAGGACGCGGTTGTACTGCAGCTCTACGCCGGACACACCCTTGCCGGTGGCGTTGGTGTAGCCGAGGAGATTCGAGGCGAGCTTGCCGCCCGGGTAGGTGCGCAGCGACTCCTTCTCGCTGAACACGCCGGTGAAACCGGCGTCGCGGATCGCC
This sequence comes from uncultured Actinomycetota bacterium, assembly GCA_963849475.1. Taxonomy (GTDB): domain Bacteria; phylum Actinomycetota; class Actinomycetes; order Propionibacteriales; family Nocardioidaceae; genus Aeromicrobium. The sequence continues at coordinate 475,506 of CAWKHC010000011.1, read as the reverse complement.
TTGAGCGTCTTGGTTGCCGTCCATGCCGGTACGTCGCGCTTGAGGTAGACGTTGCGGGTGTTGGTGGTGCGCAGCTTGTCGATCGTCTCGAAGTAGTCGATCTTGTCGCCGAGCTGTTCCACCAGCAATCGGGCGATCTGCGGAGCGTTGGCTGCGGTCATGGTCGGATCTGCCGTGAGGGTGAGTCCGTCGATGCTCGCCGCGAGCGCGACCCCGTTGCGGTCGAGGATCTGTCCGCGAGGCGCGGGGACTGTGTTCTTGGCGGTGCCGACCTCGACCGCCTTGGCGGCGTATGCGCTGGCGTCGAGACCCTGGATCTGGAAGAGCCGCACGGCGAAGATCCCGAACACGCCCACGACCACGGCCAGGCAGAATCGCAGGCGCCTGCGTGAGGCGCGTTCGCTCGCTGTCATGGCGCAACCGATCGGATGTTGCTGCCGCTGGCAGCGGGCTCGGGCTTGCCGAGCACCTTGCCGTCAGACAGCCGCAGGAAGGCGGGGTTGGTGTTGGGCACCATGCCGAACACCAGTGCACGACGGGCGACGCTGGCGGGACTGAGCAGCCCCTCGACCTCGCGCGTGAGGGACTGCTTCTGGACCTCGAGGGCATTTGCCTCGCGATCGAGCTTGGCTGCCTCGAACGACTGCGCCTGCAGGATCGTGCTCATCACGATCAGACCGACCAGGCCGATCGACAACATGATCATGACGACGACCACGAAAGGCGCCTTTCGGGCCCGGCTGCGTATCGGTCGGACCAGGCGGAGACGACGCGCGGCAGCATCGCTGCGCGGCGTCGGATTGATCTCCCGGCGCGGAGCAAATGCCGGCTGCGCGCTCATGCCGCAACCTCCGTTGCAGAACAGAAACGGTACGGAGGACGCGGCACGAGAGCCTCAATGGTTCGCTCGCTGCGCTCGCTCATGCCGCAATCCGTTCGATCACGCGGAGCCGTACGGAGCGGGCGCGGGAGTTGTCCTCGATCTCGGCCTCGTTCGCCACCTCGGCGCCGCGGGTCACCAGCTTGAACTTCGCCTCGTGCCCCTCGGGCACGAACGGGAGATCACGCGGAACGTCTGACGTCGTCGATCGCGCGAACTCGTGCTTCGTGATCCGGTCCTCGAGCGAGTGGTAGGCCAGCACGACGATGCGGCCGCCCGGCGCCAGCACCTCGAGAGCCGCCGGCAACGCGCGGCGGTAGGCGCCGAGCTCGTCGTTGACCTCGATACGCAGTGCCTGGAACGTGCGCTTCGCCGGATTGCCACCCGTACGTCGCGCCGCCTGCGGAATGGAGTCACGGACGAGGTCGACGAGGCGAGCGCTGTTGGAGAACGGCTCCTCGGCGCGGGCAGCCACAACCGCCTCGGCGATGCGCTTGGCGAACTTCTCCTCGCCGTAGTAACGCAGAACCTTGGCCAGGTCGACCGCTTCGTACGTGTTGAGGATGTCTGCTGCGGTCAGCTCGTCCTCGGGGTTCATGCGCATGTCGAGAGGCGCGTCCTGTGCGTACGCAAAGCCGCGCTCCGCCAGGTCGAGCTGCATCGACGAGACGCCGAGATCGAACAGCACGGCGCTGACCGTCTCGAAGCCGGCGCCGCGTACGACGTCCGCGATCTCGTCGTACACCGCGTGGGCGTACGTCACCCGGTCACCGAACCCGGCGAGACGCGCCTTCGCGCGTGCAAGCGCTTCAGGATCACGGTCGATGCCGATGACGTGAACGTCAGCGAAACGAGTGAGCATGGCCTCGGTGTGACCGCCAAGGCCCAGCGTGGTGTCGACGATGACCGGCTTGCCCCCCACCACCGACGGTTCGAGCAGGTCCAGGACCCGGTCGAGCAGGACCGGTACGTGCTTCGCCTCAGTCATACCGAAGCCTCCGTGGAAAAGGCACGGTACGGAGGAACCGGCATGACAGCTCGGATTGCTCGCTCGCTGCGCTCGCTCATAGCGACCCCAGGAGCAAGGCGATGAGCCCGGCGGTGGCTGTGGACAGCACGAGAGAAAAACCCATGAGCGCAAAACCGTCGGCAACATCGTGCCGGACGCGTCGTGTGCTGGTCTTCATCGTGGTCCCCTTCTTCATCGGTGCCGCATCATCTGTTCGGTGCTGCCTGCCGCCGTGGGGCCAGATCCTCGACCGGCGGTTCTGACATCGGGGAAGTGAAGTCAGATCCGCTCGGGCGAAGATCTCGCCGCGCGGTGATCGCTAGAAGATTCCGGGCATGACCTCTTCGGACATGTCCGCGAACGGGCCTTCCTGTGAGTCGGAGAATTCGGTCCAGCGCTCTGAGTCCCAGATCTCGATGCGATCCATCGCACCGACGACGGTGCACTCGCGATCGAGGCTGGCCCAGGTACGCAGCACGGGAGGTACCGAGATACGCCCCTGCTTGTCCGGCACTTCCGAGGACGCGCCGGAGAAGAACATGCGGGTGAAGTTGCGTGCCGCCTGATTGGTGAACGGTGTGTCGCGGACTCGATCCGTGAAGGCGTTGAAGCTCTCGATCGTCCAGCCGTAGATGCAGTTCTCCTGGCCGCGAGTCAGGACGATGCCGTGCTCGAGTCGCGGACGGAACTTCGCCGGGAGGAACAGTCGCCCCTTTTCGTCGAGGCGAGGTGTGTAGGTGCCGAAGAAATTCGAGACGTCCGGGTTCATCGTGCACCTCCTCTGCCTGGGACCTGTCCTCCATTTCGCCCCACCATACTCCACAATTCACCACATAGCGGCCAATTTGACCCAGAATCAGCTGAATTTCGGCCGAGTCATCCCGCCGTCCCGGCAGGGCAAAATCACTGCAGGGTCAACAAAAAACCGCCCCCGTAGGGGCGGTCTCAATGAAAGTGGAGCGAAGTGGGGCTAAAAATCCCTAGATGTCATCGCCATCGCGGCGGCGCTGCCAGCGCTCTTCCATCCGATCGACGAACTTGCCCGACGCCTTGCCGCTGGCCTTGCTGGTGGGTCGCTCCTCCGGCTGTGCGCCAATGCCACGCTTCCACGCGTTGAGGAACAGGTAAGACGTCGTCAGCATCGCCACGAAGCCAGCCACACCCAGCCAGGTCTGCGCAGTCACTGCTCCCGCGAAGAGGAGCGCCAGACCCGCGACGAACCCGAGGACAGCACCGACCGCCACGCGGCGGTTGCGAGCCATGAACTTGGAGCCTCGAAGGGTCGACGCAAAGTCAGGGTCTTCGGCTGCCAGCGATTGCTCGAGCTGATGGAGCAGCCGGGCCTCTTCGTCAGAGAGCGGCATTTTTGCCTCCTGGATCGGATGGTGCTGAATTCAAGTCTAGGCGTGCGATTGACTGCAGGCCAGCGGAAACGGCTGTGAAGTCCTGTGAAGAACGTACGAGACGCTCCAGCGCGAACAGTGCATCCCGTGCGCCGGGCTCCCCGTCGACGATCGCACTGGGCACCAGATCAGCGAAAACACGCAACCCGTTCGTCGCGACCGGAGCAAACCCGTGAGTCGCCAAGAGCTCTTCGATCTCGTCGAGAGAGAACCTCCGAGGACCCAGCGCGCGGACATCCCATGCTGCAGCTGTCGTCGTCAACAGTGTCTGGGCTGTGGCGAAGTCCCCCGCCAACGCGCGAGCCGTGATGGCAGCCAGCCGCCCGGCGACGACGACACTCGCGTGTCCACCCGGCCGCAGCACCGTCGCAACAGCAGTCAAGGCTTCGGCCGGATCGTCGACGTACTCGAGCACTCCGTGGCAGATGACGAGGTCGAACGACTGTGGATCCACGTGGTCGAGGAGATCTGCCGTGTCGCCCTGAATGCCTCGAACCCCCGCGCCAAGCGCAGCGTCGGCAGCGCGGCGCTGCAATGACGCCAGCGCGTCGGGACTCGGATCAACGACGGTGACACGGTGGCCCAGCAGCGCGAGCCGTACGGCATCGCCACCGGTTCCACCACCGAGATCAAGAACATCGAGTCCGTCGTTGCCGGTGCCTGCAATCTCGGTCGCGTCGACCACCGACTGCCACATCAACTCGGCACGGACCGGACCCATGTCGCACATGGTGTCACAGCGCCCGGGCCACATCCCGACAGCGTCCAGCCATGGATCTGACCGCGGTGGTGTTCTCCAGCGGCTGGGCCGGTGGAGCCAACGCACATGCGACCGTCGGCGTGCTCGGGCTGCTCTCCCGCTTCACCGACACCAGCCGTCGTACGTGGTGGGCGCCCGGCATCGCGGCGTCAGTCCTCGTCGCCGGTGCGGCCACGGTTTTGCCGCTGTGGCGCACGATCAGCCGTGCACGCGGTCGACGGCGCAACGTCACCCCGTAGTCTGCGCGCATGGCGCAGGTCGTGGTGGTCGGAGGCGGCTTCGCCGGTATGTCGGCCGCCGCACGCCTTGCCAAGCTCCGTCACTCCGTCACGCTGATCGAGTCGTCTGATCGGCTCGGTGGGCGTATGCGCGGGGTCACGGTCGACGGGTCACCGCGACAAGTCGAGCTGGACACCGTGACGCTCCCGGCCGTCTTCCGCGACCTGTTCCGCAAATCGGGACGCCCCCTGGACAGCGTGCTCGAGCTGGAGCTGACGACTGGCCGCCGTCATGTGTTCAAGGACAGGTCGATCCTGGACCTGCCGTTTGGCAACCGCGGAGATCAGGTGGCCGCGATCACCGGGGCCTTCGGGGAGGACGAGTGGTCGCCGTTCATCGACGGTCTCGCCGAGACGTGGGACGTCCTTCGTCGTACAGCGCTTGATCAGGTCTTCATCGGCAAGCCGGCGCTCGACAAGAGCGTCCGCAAGTCTCTGCGCACGCGGCGTTCGATCGCGTACGTCGCCGACCGCGTTCCAGACGAACGCATCGCCAAGCTGCTGCTCGATCCCCTACGTCTCGCCGGCCAGGATCGCGCCGTGATCCCAGGGTTTGCCGCAGTCACCCACTACGTCGAGCGCAACTTCGGTCGGTGGCGCTTCGTCGGCGGACTCCCGGCCCTCGCCGATGCCCTGGAGGAGCGGCTCGCCGAGCGCAAGGTCACCGTCGCACATGGCGAGTCAGCCCACGAGCTCGTCCGTGACAACGGTCAGGTCACCGGCGTGGTGACTGACACCCGCACCATCCCCGCCGACATCGTCGTCTGGTGCGCGCCGACCTGGCCCGCTCCCCTGCCCGCCCCTCGCACGATGCAGGTCATCCCGGCCAGCCGCACGCTGGTCACGCTCTCCGATGACGCGCCAGAGCTGCCGGAAGAGATCCTGGTCCACGCCAATCCCCCGATCCGGATGTTCAGCACCGGGACCGGCGAGTGGACGATCGAGCATCGCAGCGGCGAGGACGTGCTCGACGCGCTCGTACGGTTCGGCATCGACCTGCGCGATCACGTCACCTCGCGGACCGATTTCAACCCGACCGACCTCGTACGTATGGGGCACTGGGGTTGGGCATGGCAGGGCCTGAGCACGGCGTGGGACCTGCCGGGCGTCTCCCCGAGTGGTGGCCTCTACTTCGCCGGCGCGCACGCACACCCTGGTGGATCGCTTGAAGCAATCGGTATGGCGACCGCAGCGATCGCCGAGCACATCGGACCAGCTGGTCGTTAAATTAACCCATCTGCCCGCAGTGCCTCGAATATCTCGCGCGTCGCCCTGGAGCGGTTGAGCGTGATGAAGTGCAGCCCCGGCGCTCCACCGGCCAGCAGGTCGCGGCACAGCTGGGTTGCGAGCTCGACGCCCTTGGTGCGCACCGAATCCTTGTCATCCTGGATCGGCTCGATCTCGTCGAGGACCTCACTAGGGATCGCGGCGCCTGACAGCTCGGCCATCCGGGCCACCTGCGAGAAGTTGAGGATCGGCATGATGCCCGGGACGATCGGGATGTCGCAGCCGAGTGCTCGTACGCGCTCCACCAGCGAGAAGTAGTCGGACGCCCGGAAGAACAGTTGGGTGATGGCGTACTCGGCGCCGGCGTTGGCCTTGGCGACCAGCACTTGCGCGTCGTGGTCGAGGCTCGCAGCATCGGGGTGCCCCTCGGGGAATGCCGCGACGCCGATGCGAAATCCGCCAAGCTCGGCGGCCAGCTCGACCAGGTCGATGGCGTGGTTCATGCCGTCGGGATGCGGCTCCCACGGAGCACGCGGTCCGCCCTTGGGGTCACCGCGCAGGATCAGGACGTCGTCGACACCAGCGGCGGAGTACTGCTTGAGCACAGACTCGATCTCACCCTTGGTCTGTGCCACGAGGGTCAGGTGTCCGACGGGGTGCATGCCGGTCTGCTCGGCGATACGGCCGGTGATGCGTACGGTGCGCTCCTGGCTCGTCCCGCCGGCTCCGTAGGTCACCGAGACGAAGGTCGGCTCGAGCGCTTCGAGGTCGGCGAGCGTACGCCACAGCACTTCTTCGCCCTCGTCGTCCTTGGGTGGAAAGAACTCAAAGGAGTATGTCGGGGTCGCGCCGCGCAGCGCGTCGACGAAGGAGCGGTCTTCGGAGGGCATGGACCAACGGTATCGTCCGACATGTGACCGCACGCGCAGACGATCCCGTTTTCCGGACTCGCGTCGATGCGGCTCTGACCGAGTTCGTTGATCGCCAGCGACCGATCCTCGCCCAGCTCGGCCCGGATCTCACCGAATTCGCCGACTCTGCGCTCGGCTTCGTCGTCGGCGGCAAGCGCCTGCGACCGCAGTTCTGTTTCGCCGGCTGGCTGATCGCCGGTGGCGATCCCGACGACGCGGGCTTCGTCTCCGCGGCGGCCTCCCTCGAGTGGCTCCAGGCGAGCGCCCTGGTGCACGACGACCTGATGGACGGATCGGACACCCGCCGCGGCCGACCGAGCATCCACCGTGAGTACGAGGCGCGGCACGTCGGAGACGATCGGTCGGGCGATGCCGCCGGCTTCGGGCTCTCGACCGCCGTGCTGCTCGGTGACCTCATGCTGTCGTGGTGTGACGAAATGCTGACCCATGCGGTGCTGCGCTCACCTTCGATGAGCGCCAACCTGCAGGAGGCTCGGGCCTACTTCGACCTGTGCAAGTCGGAGGTCGTCGCTGGGCAGTTCCTCGACGTCGTCGGGACAGACTCGAGCCTCGCTGAGCGTCGACGAGGCGATGAAGGTCGTCCGCTTCAAGTCCGCCAAGTACACCGTCGAGCGTCCGCTCCACATCGGAGCCGCGCTCGCCGGGGCAGATACCGGGCTCATCGATGCGTTGAGCGATGTGGCTCTCCCGCTCGGCGAGGCCTTCCAGCTGAGGGATGACGTCCTCGGGGTGTTCGGCGATCCCTCAGTCACCGGCAAGCCCGCAGGAGACGACCTGCGTGAGGGCAAGCGCACCGTGCTCGTCGCACGCACGGCCGAGCTGACCGACGACACCGGGCGCACCGCGCTGCGCGATCGGCTCGGGACGATCGACGGTGTCTCAGCCGTACGCGATTTGATCCTCGCGTCGGGCGCCCTGGCGGCAGTCGAGGCCGACATCGCTCGCCTCGAGGATCAGGCCGAGGCAGCGCTCAGCGCGCTCGGGTCTGACGCGCGGGACATCCTTGGGCCGCTCGCACTCACAGCAACCCGTCGAACTCGCTGACCCCCAGGTCGTCGCGAACGATCACGGCGAACGCAGACGCCTGGCCAGCAGCGTCGCGCAGCACGTCGAGCACGGCGGCACCCTGCATCGGGTCGACGTCGGCCAGCTGACGGAAGCCGTCCCAGATCAGCACCGTGCGCGTCTCCGTGAGGTCACCCAGCACGTCGAAAAGTGCATCGAGATTGCGCCCGAACCAGGTCGGCAGCTCCCACGCCCGGGTGACCTCGTCATAGAAGTCGGCCACCGATTCCACGCCGGTCGTGTCGAGACGTAGCGCCCGCCAGCCAGCCGACTCGGCCTCGACGGCGAGATCGCGGTCTGGATCTCCTCGCCAGCTGAAGAGTCCTGGCGTGGTCGTCCCCTCCAGCAGCGAGACGTACGAGGCCGTCATCGGTTCACCAGATCTGGCACGCGCAGCCGCTTGAACGACGCGTAGTGGTCGTCGGTGTAGTAGTACTCGTCACCCTCACCGTGCACGATGCGTCGTGCACCACGGTCTGACTCCCCCGGCGTCTCCACGGTGTACTCGCGCCAGTAGCCGCGTTCGTGGTTCGGGAGGAGTCGTTCACGGTTCGAGAACACGGCGTCATCCTGCCGATACGGGAACGGTCCGTCGTTCTGGATCAGCGCAATGGTGTCCAGCGCCTCGGGCGGCAGCGACTTCAGCGAGTCCGGGATCGACGTCTGTGAGGCGGTGCCCCGAGGTTGCTGCGCTCTCTCGGAATCGGTTCCCTGGTACTGGGTGATGAGGAAGATCCCGACGATCGCCAGCAGCGCAGCGAGCAGCAATCGGGACCTCATGGCTCCATCGTTGCCCATCGCGACCGTCGGCGGAAAGTGATGCTGCGCACGAACACGGCTGTCGTGACCCGAACATTGCAGGCGAGCAACTAGAATCAACCCCTACGGATCAGTACGGTCCGGGAGGTCGAGGAGGGCTGGCGTGGTGTTGACGGGCGACGAAGCCCTGATCGGGCGCGTCCTCAATGACCGCTATCTGATCGGCAAGCGCATCGCGCGTGGCGGGATGGCGAGCGTTTTCTGGGCGACCGACCAGCGACTTGACCGACCCGTTGCGATCAAGGTCATGCATCACGGCCTCGGCGACGACCGACAGTTCACCGAGCGTTTCCACCGCGAGGCAAAGTCCGCGGCCAAGCTCAACCACCCCAACGTCGTGTCCGTGTTCGACCAGGGCATGGACGGCGAGGTCACCTACCTCGTCATGGAGTACGTACCCGGCCGCACGCTCCGAGACATCATGCGCGAGGAGTCGCCGATGCCGCCCTACCGTGCGCTTGAGCTGCTCGAGCAGATCCTGGTCGCCCTGTCGGCCGCGCACGCCGCGCACATCATCCACCGCGACGTGAAGCCCGAGAACGTCCTGATCACGCCGACGGGCGAGGTCAAGGTCGCCGACTTCGGTCTGGCTCGAGCCGTCAGTGCCGCCACCACGGCGACAGGTGGCACGCTGATCGGCACAGTTTCGTACCTCGCTCCCGAGATCGTCGTCAACGAAGGCGCCGACGCACGGTCTGACGTCTATGCCTGCGGCGCGATGCTCTACGAGATGTTGACCGGGGTGAAGCCGCACTCGGGAGAGTCGCCGATCCAGGTCGCCTACAAGCACGTGCACGAAGACATCGGCAAACCGTCTGAGCTGCAACCGGACATTCCGCTGTACGTCGACGCGCTCGTTGCCCGTGCAACGGTGCGTGACCGCGACCAACGTTCGACCGACGCGCGCGTCATGCTCACGCAGGTTCGCTCGGTGCAGCGCGCACTTGAAGCAGGACTGGCCGACGATCCCGAGCTCGTCGCAGACCTGCTCCCCGGTGCCCGCATCACCGATGAGGACGGCGAACCGACCGAGTTCGTCAAGCGCGGAGTGTTCGCATTCGACGATTCGGCGTCAGAGGCGACGCAGGCCGTACGCCGGCCCGCCGAGCCGACCGTGCAGTGGGACCGTGCCGCCAACGAGCCGGTCCAACCCCTCAAGGCGGGCCTCCTTCCACCGGTGTCGTCTGACGACTACCGGCAGATGCGCTCTGGCGAACAGCGGTCCAAGCGTGGCCGCAACCTGCTCATCCTTGCGATCGTCGCGACGCTGCTCGCGACACTGCTCGGCTGGTACGTCGGCGTCGGCCGCTACGACTCGACACCACAGCTGGTCGGCAGCGCAGAGGCAGCCGCCAAGGAAGCCGCCGAGCGCAACGGCTTCAAGTTCAAGGTCGCCGGACTGAAGTTCTCCGAGGACGTCGCGAGCGGTGTCGTCATATCGACCGACCCCGGACCGGGCAAGAAGATCCTCCCCGGCGGCACGATCAACGCGATCATCTCCAAGGGCCCCGACCGGGTCAGGTTGCCTTCCGACCTCAGAGGCATGACCGTGGCTGAGGCGACGAGCGCCCTGGAGGCCCTCGACCTCTCAGTCGGCAAGGTCGTCGACAACTTCAGCGAAAAGGTCGCCAAGGGCAAGGTCATCGGCGCCGTCGGCATCGCCGCCACGGACGATCTCAAGCGCAACACCGTCATAGACCTGAGCGTGAGCAAGGGCAAGAAGCCGATCAAGGTCATCGACTACACCGGCAAGCAGGTCGCCGAGGCCGAGGCTGCTCTTGAGGAAGCTGGCTTCAAGGTCAAGGTCAACACGGTGTTCGACGACAAGGTCGCCAAGAACACCGTGATGGAGCAGTCGCCTCGCGACGGTACGAAGTTCAAGGGCGACACCATCACGCTGAAGGTCTCCAAGGGCCCGGACCTCGTCACCGTGCCTAACGTCGTAGGTATGCGTCGCAAGCAGGCCATCGCAACTCTGAAGGATGCCGGGTTCGTCCCGGTCTCAAAGCCGAGCCCTTTCGGCAACAACATCGTCTTTTTCTCGGCCCCCACTGCGGGCCAGAAAGCCAAGCGCGGTAGCACTGTCGAGATTTACGGGCAGTAGTAGTGCGGCCTCGTCTTGCCGCGCTGGCGCTGCTGTCCGTCACGGCCATGTGGGGCTCGACGTTCTTCCTGATCAAGGACCTGCTCGATCGCGTACCGGCGGCTGACTTCCTCGCCGTCCGATTCCTGATCGCCTTCCTCGCCCTCCTGCTCATCGCACCGCGCGCCATCGGCAGGCTGGAGCCGATCGTGGTCCGCCGAAGCATCTACGCGGGGGGCATCTACGGCGTCGCGCAGATCATGCAGACGACCGGGCTCGGACACACCGATGCGAGCATGTCGGGGTTCATCACCGGGTTGTACGTCGTCGCGACTCCCGTGCTTGCCTCGCTGGCGTTCGGCATCCGCATCGGCCGCACCGTCTGGATCGCCGTGGCGATGTCGACGGTCGGACTGGCGATCCTGTCGCTGCGAGGGTTCACGGTCGGATTCGGTGAGGCGATCACCTTCGTCTGCGCGATCTTGTACGCCGTGCACATTGTGGTGCTGTCGCGATGGTCGACTGCCAAGGACGCCTTCGCGATGGCAACGATCCAGATGGGCGTCATCTCGGCGATCTGCTTCGTTGCAGCCACCCCCGGAGGAATCACCCTCCCCCAGACCTCGGGCGACTGGGTCGCCGTCGTCTACATGGCGCTGGCTGCTGGCGCGCTGGCGATGTTGGCTCAGACCTGGGCGCAGAGCCAGCTCGACGCAGCGCGTGCCGCCCTGCTCATGACGATGGAGCCGGTGTTCGCGGCACTGTTCGCCGTGGTGTTCGGCGGCGAGACGCTTGGAGTGCGCGTCGCAATCGGCGGCACGATCGTGCTCGGGGCGATGATCCTCGCCGAGAGCTCAGGGCGTAGCAAGCCCGAGCCGGTCCACCAAGTTTTGTGACGAAATTCGGCACGAGTGCCGCGAACGGTGGCGAGTTTCGGCCCAAAAGTTGGGTCAGGCGCCTGACAGCATTTCGGCCACGAGGAACGCGAGCTCCAGCGATTGCGCGCGGTTGAGCCGCGGATCGCACAGCGTCTCGTAGCGGTGAGCCAGGCCCTCGGCCGAGAGCTTGGCGCCGCCGCCGACGCATTCGGTGACATCGTCACCGGTGAGCTCGACGTGAACTCCACCGGGCCAGGTGCCGAGGCTGCGGTGCACTTCGAAGAATCCGCGGACCTCGTCAATGACGTCGTCGAACTCACGTGTCTTGTAGCCGTTGCTCGTCTCGAACGTGTTGCCGTGCATCGGGTCGCAGACCCAGGCGACCTCGAGACCGGCTGCGGTGACCTTCTCGACGAGGTTGGGCAGACCGTCGCGGATCTTGTCGGCGCCGAAGCGGGTGATGAACGTGATCTTGCCGGGAATGCGCTCGGGGTTGAGCTTCTCGTAGAGAGCGATGGCGTCGTCGGCCGTCGACGTCGGGCCGAGCTTCACCCCGATCGGGTTGGCGATCTTGCTCAGCAGCTCGACATGAGCACCGTCGAGCTGGCGGGTGCGCTCGCCGACCCACACGAAGTGGCTCGACACGTCGTACGGCTGCTCTGTGCGTGAGTCGATGCGGGTGAGTGAGTGTTCGTACTCGAGGATCAGCGCCTCGTGCGACGAGAAGAAGTCGACGGTGTGGAACTCGTCGGGGTCGACACCGATTGCATCCATGAACGCCAGAGCGCGGTCGATCTCGGCCCCGATGCGCTCGTAGCGCTCACCGACCGGACTGCTCTTGACGAAGTCGGTGTTCCACTCGTGCATCTGGCGCAGGTCGGCGTAACCGCCAGTGGTGAACGCGCGCGCGAGGTTCAGCGTCGATGCCGAGGCGTGGTAGACGTCGACGAGGCGCTGGGGGTCGTGGGCCCGGGACTCGGCGTTGAAGTCGAAGCCGTTGACGGCATCGCCGCGGTAGGCCGGCAGGGTCACCCCGTCGCGGGTCTCGGTGTCGCTGGAACGAGGCTTGGCGTACTGGCCTGCGAGTCGGCCGACCTTGACGACGGGAACGCTCGCTGCGTACGTCAGGACGACAGCCATGGAAAGCAGGACCCGGAGCTTGTTGCGGACGTTCTCGGCGGTGACGCCTTCGAACGTCTCGGCGCAGTCACCACCCTGCAGCAGGAAGGCCTCGCCGCGGCCTACCTCGGCGAGGCGGTCGCGAAGTGCGTCGCACTCGCCGGCGAACACCAGCGGAGGCATCGTACGGAGCTTCTGCACGGCGGCATCGCGCGCGGCAGCATCGACGTAGGTTGGCTGCTGTGCGGCGCCGAGTGCGCGCAGCTCGTCAAGGGTGGGAATGCTCACGTACCAAGGATACGCGGGCGACGCAGGTACTCGTCGCTGACGCCGAGAACGTGGGACTCACCATCCCAACGTGTCCGGTGCTCCCTTGAAGGGCCCCGTCACGCGAGATGTGATCCAGCCACCGTAGAAGTCGCCCTCCTGCGCTTGGACGACTTCTCCGTCGATGGTGCACCGGTCGACCTTGCCCGGGTAGATGGCGACGTGTTCGACGAGCTCGTTGAAGCGCGCGTTCGGCATGGGATACGTCCAGGCACCAGCGGGGATCGTGTGGGTCTCGGTCACGATGTCGTAGTACGAGGCCGAACCCTTCCATTCACACATCGTCGTGCCAGGTGTCGCCCAGAGGACGTCGTCGGCAAATGCCCGCAGGGGTAGGTAGTACGTCGGCGGATGGCTCGTCTCGCACACACGGAACGACTTCGAGGTCTCGGCGATGACGCGGCCGTCGAGGACGACCACGATGTGCTCGTCACTCGGCTCGATCGACGGCGGGCGCGGGTAGTCCCAGACGTTCTCGACAGGACGGTCGTGGGGCACGAACCGAGCCTACGATCGCGCAGCCAGTTCGGCTCAGCCAGCCTCGCAGTTCGGCGGCTACGCCGCGGCGCGCTCCCGCTTCGCTGGCATGGGTTCATGCTCGGCCGCAGGCGGCCACGGTTCACCCAAACAGGACTTCGGCCTCTTCGTAGAGCTCGGGGCGGACGACCTTCAAAACCTTGGTGCCCTCGGAGAGCGGTACGCGCACGATCTCGGTGCCGCTGAGCGCGACCATCTTGCCGAAGTCGCCCTCGTGCACCGCCTGGATCGCATTGAGCCCGAATCGTGTTGCCAGCCAGCGATCGAACGCCGACGGCGTACCACCGCGCTGGATGTGACCGAGAACGACGGCCCGAGCTTCCTTGCCAGTACGCTGCTCGATCTCCGAGGCCAGCCGGTCACCGATGCCACCGAGTCGTACGTGACCGAAGGCGTCCTTCTCGCCGCTGACCAATGACATCGCCCCACCCTCCTTCGGCACGGCGCCCTCGGACACCACGATGATCGGCGAGTAGTGCGTGGCGAAGCGGCTCTCGACCTGGGCGCACACCGCTTCGATGTCGAACGGGCGCTCCGGGATCAAGATGATGTTGGCGCCACCGGCAAGGCCGGAGTGCAGCGCGATCCAGCCGGCGTGCCGACCCATGACCTCGACGACCAGCACTCGATGGTGCGACTCGGCGGTGGTGTGGAGCCGGTCGATCGCCTCCATCGCGATGTTGACGGCGGTGTCGAAGCCGAAGGTGAAGTCGGTGCCTGACAGATCGTTGTCGATCGTCTTGGGGACGCCGACGACGTTGACGCCCAGATCGGCGAGCTTGGTCGCGACGCCGAGGGTGTCCTCGCCGCCGATCGCGATGAGGGCATCGCAGCCGTTGGCCGCGAGATTGTCCTTGATGCGTTCGACACCACCCTCGATGGCGAACGGATTGGTGCGCGACGAGCCGAGGATCGTGCCTCCGCGCGGGAGGATGCCGCGCACCTCGGGGATGCCGAGCTGCATCGTGTCGTTCTCGAGTGGCCCTCGCCAGCCGTCACGGAACCCGACGAACTGGTGCCCGTACGTCGACGCTCCCTTGCGGACAGCCCCACGGATGACCGCGTTCAGTCCGGGACAGTCGCCTCCGCCGGTCAGCATGCCGATCTTCATGGAATCTCCTGGATCGTGGTTCGTTGACGGATGAGACCGATCATTCGAGCGGCTTGATGTCGTCCCAGACCTCGTCAGCGGCGGCACGATCGACGACCTTCGCAGCCGCCCGCTCGACATCGCGATCGGCCTTCTTGGAGTCCTGGGCGTAGAGGTCGACGTACTCCTGATCGGACAGTCGCATGATCTCGTACATGATCTCGTCGGTGATCGCGCGCAGGATGTAGCGATCGTCCTGCATGCCCTCGTAGCGGCTGAAGTCGAGCGGCTTGCCAAATCGCACGCCCGGGCGGGCGAACTTGCCGAAGACCTTGCCCGGAGGTGCGACCACGTCGGTGCCGATCACGGCGAGAGGGATCACCGGGACTCCGGCCTCGAGGGCGAGACGCGCCACTCCCGTACGACCGCGGTAGAGCTTGCCGTCGTGGGAGCGGGTGCCCTCGGGATAGATGCCGCACACCTCGCCTTCTGAGAGGAGGCGCAGCTGGGTCTTGATCGCGCCGGCCGCGGCCGAGCCACTCGTACGGTCGATCGGCACCTGGCCGGAGCCGGAGAAGAACTTCTTCTGCAACCAGCCCTTGATGCCCGATCCCTCGAAGTACTCAGCCTTGGCCACGAACGTGACCCGTCGTGGGATGACCAGCGGCATGAACAACCAGTCGCTGTAGGACAAGTGGTTGCTGGCCAGGATGACTGGCCCTTCCTTCGGCACATTTTCCGTGCCCTCGGCCCACGGCCGGAAGATCAACTTGAGCAGTGGACCTAGCGCAAGGAACTTCAAGAACCAATAGAACACGAGACGAGACACTACTCCGTGAAGCGCCGACCCCGCAGGTCACTGGCCGACGACCTTTAAGATGGCGACATGAGCTCATCGTCGCCAGTTGCTGTTGTGCCCGGAGCAGAGCCGTTCTCGGCCGATGGTGGGCGCATCGGCGTCCTGCTGAGCCATGGGTTCACCGGGTCCCCGGCGTCGATGACGCCCTGGGCCAAGCAGCTCGCCGATGAGGGCTACACCGTGCGGGTCCCGCGCCTGCCGGGCCACGGCACGACGTGGAAGGACATGAACCGCACCCGCTGGGAGGACTGGTACGCCGAGCTCGACACCGCACTCACCGAGCTCCTGACGCACTGCGACAAGGTCGTCGTCGCGGGCCTGTCGATGGGCGGCTGTCTCGCCCTGCGCCTCGCCCAGCAGCGTCCTGACGACGTCGCAGCGCTGTCGCTGGTCAATCCGGCGATCAACCTGGCCCGCTTCGACGTCAAGCTCGTACCGGCTCTGCAGTGGATCGTCCCGTCGATGCCCGGCATCGGCAACGACATCAAGCTGGTGGGCGGTGATGAGGTCGGCTACGACAAGACGCCGCTCAAGGCACTGGCTTCACAGCTGAAGATGTGGAAGGACGTACGCGCCAACCTCGGCAAGGTCACGCAGCCGTTGATCCTGTTCCGCTCCGATGAGGATCATGTCGTCGACATCACCTCGAAGGACCTGATCCTTGCGAGCGTCTCGTCGAGCGTGAAGGACTTCGTCGAGCTCAAGGACAGCTTCCATGTTGCGACGCTCGACAACGATGCGCCGATGATCTTCGAACGTACCTCGGCGTTCATCGCCGAACATGTCGGGGCGGTGGCGTGACCGAGCGGGACGACTTCGACAAGATCGTCGAGGGGCTCGAGCTTGATCTCGAGTTCCCGGACGAAGTGCCCGAGCCTGCACCTGCCGAGCCTCCCCCGCTGGTGTGGTCCGACGACACCGAGCCGGTCGTGGACGAGGAGCCGTTCTATCGCAAAGTGGCACCTGCGAACCTGCGTCCCCGGCGCCGCGGAGTGACGGTCGCCTGGGTGGCGCTCGCCGGCGCCCCGCTCTCACTGGTGCTCGCGACGATGACCGGTCAGATCCTGCCCCGGCCGATGCTGGCCGCGGCGGTGCTCACTTTCGTCGCAGCGGCGATCTACCTGGTCGCGCAGCTGCCCGAGCACGGGCCCGGGCGCCCGGATTCGCCGGACGACGGCGCCGTGCTGTGAGTCGAGCCATGTCGGCCGCACCGATCAGTCCGGCCTCCGGCCCGAGGTGTGCTCGCACGATCCGCGCCTCGGCGCGGTAGCCGCGACCTGTCAGCGTCCTGCTGTAGGCAGCCCGGGCCGGGCCGATCAGCATCTCGCCGGCATCGCTTACGCCGCCGCCGATCACGAATACACCGGGATCCAGCGCAGCGGCAAGGTTGGCGATGCCGATCCCCAACCAGTCACCGACGTCGGCGATCCACTCGACGGCTTCTTCGTTGCCATCGTCAGCCTGGCGGGTGACGAGCGAGCCTTCGATCCGTTCGATGTCGCCGTCGACCGCGGCGAGCATCAGCTTGCCGATGTCAGTACCGTCGGCGGCGGCCGCCTTGGCCCGCCGAGTCAGCACCCGACCACTCGCGTACTGCTCCCAGCACCCGATGTTGCCGCACTCGCACTGACGGCCTTCGGGCACGACCTGCATGTGCCCGAACTCCCCGGCGATACCGAACTTGCCCCGATAGGGCTGTCCGTCGATCACGATGGCGCCGCCGATGCCTGTGCCGAGGGTGATGAGAACGAGGTCTGCTTCGCCTTGCGCGGCACCGAAGCGCCACTCGGCCCAGCCGCTGGCGTTGGCGTCGTTGTCGACCATGACAGGGAGCCCCGTACGCCGTGCGACCGAGTCACGCAGCGGCTCGTTGCGCCAGGCAAGGTGCGGGGCGAACAACACCGTGGACTGCGTCGCGTCGACGAATCCGGCCGCGCCGATTCCCAAGGCCGTGATGTGGTGCTCGCGGCGGAACTCCTCGGCGATGTCAGCGATTGCGTCGATGACAGCGGGCGCCTCGGTGGTGGGCGTATCGCGTCGGAGGCGCGCCAGGATGCGGCCATCCTCGTCGACGACGCCTGCGGCGATCTTGGTGCCACCGATGTCGATCCCGATTGCGAGCTTGTCAGCCATAGATGGTCCATCCCAAGGGGTGCCGGTTAAGCGAGCGTCGCATCCGCGCCCGATCCGTCAAGGCGGAGGACTGAGGCGCACCGGGGTTGTGCGGCGAAGGACGACAACGCAGGTGGGCGGGATGCGGGGTGGCGCGAGTCAGGCAACGTCCCTTGGGATGGCCCATCTAGACGGGCTCGGTTCGCGCGAGGTCTGCGGCGCCGATGATGCCGGCGGCGTTGCCGAGGGCGGCGAGTCGTACCTCGGCCTGCGGACGATGGGTACGTGCTGGCAGGTGCGTCTCGAAGGAGTCGACGGCCGGGACGAGCAGCAGATCGCCTGCGGCGGCCACTCCGCCACCGATCGCGATGACCCGCGGATCCAGGATCGAGGCCAGGATGGCGAGCCCCTCACCGATCCACCGGCCGACGTCGGACAGGAGCTCGATCGACAACCCGTCGCCACCATGTGCCAGCTCGGTGAGTCCGGGGCCGGTGATGTTGTTGAGGTCTCCGTCGGCGAGAGCCTTCAGCGCCTCGCTGCCGCGGTCTCCGTTGGCTACGCGCTCGCGGGCAACACGTACGAGGGCGCTGCCGCTCGCGTACTGCTCGAAGCAGCCGTGCTCGCCGCAGCCGCAGGTGATGCCGTCCGGGACGATGCGCATGTGGCCGATCTCGGCCGCGATCCCGAAGCCGCCGCGATAGAGCTGGCCACGGTGGACGATGCCGCCACCGACACCCGTGCCGATGGTGACGAGCAACAGGTCGTCGGTGTCCTCGCCGGCGCCGAACGTGAACTCGCCCCAGGCCGCGGCGTTGGCGTCGTTCTCGACGACGACCGGCAGGTCGGCCAGGGTTGAGACCCGCTCTGCAAGGGGCTCGTCGATCCAGTTGATGTTGGGCGCAAATCGAACTGTCGTGCGGTCGGTGCTCGTGAACCCCGCAGCACCGATGCCGATGCCGACAACCTTCTCATCACCCGTGAGGCGTTCGGCGAGGTCGGCGACGATGGCGGGAATCTTGGACGAGTCGTCCGGGGTGGGCTCGCTCTCACGCTTGAGGAGCTCGCCCGACTCCGAGACGAGCCCGGCGGCGATCTTGGTGCCACCGATGTCAACGCCGATTGCGTGGGTCATGCCATCAACTCCGTGGAAAGAAATGGACGGTACGAAGTCGATGGCATGAGCCCGGCCTCATGATGCCCTCGCTCGCGCTCGGTCATTGCGGCCCTTCCCCGGGAGGAGCGTTCTTCGATGGAACGGCGGAGTCGACCAGGTCTCGCAGGGACTTCGCAAAGGCCGCCGCGGCGGCCGAGACCTGCGCGACCGCGTCGGGGTTGTCGCGAACGAGCCCGACAACCTGGCAGACGGGGCACCACGTTGCCGTGCAGACGTGAGGCTCGGCGCTCGCAGCCTGCTTGGGCTCGGCTGCGCTGGCGGAGCTCAACGCGCGGAAGAGCTTGAACGCTTCCTCCGACACCGAGCCGACCGGCTCAGATGCAGACTCGCTCACAAGGCCTCAACCTGTTTCTTCAACCCCTTGAGCGCCGTGTCGACGATGACCTTCTCCGCCTTGCGCTTGAGCATGCCGAGCAGCGGCACCGACACGTCGACGGCAAGCTGATAGGTCACCTTGGTCCGTGACTCCTCGAGGGGTTCGAGAACGTACGAACCGTCCATCGAGGTGAGCATCGATCCGGGCTTCGACAGGCTCCACGAGACAGCGTTGTCACCGTCCCACGTGTAGCCGAGCTCGTACTCGTCGCGGATCGGTGTGGCTTCGAGGATGAAGTGCACCCGATCGGCACGGCCTCCGTCTGTCCCGGCCACGATGTCGGCGGTCTTCACGCCCGTGGCCCAATCGGGATAGGCTCCGAAATCGGCGATGACGTCCATGATCCGGTCGGCGGGGGCGTCGATGATGATGTCGCTCGTGGTCCGCGCCATCACCCCTCCTCACCGCTCAAATATGTGTGTGTCCATGCTAGTGGTTGCGGCAACGACAGCCCCTGCCGGGCGGCTTCCCGCTTGGCTCGCCGCGTGCCCGTGGAGGTAGCCTCCAATACGTGAATCAGAAGCGTGACGGTGATTTCGGCAACCTGTCCCTCGACATCCTCGATCGCCTTCCCGCCCATCGCGATGACGTGGCCCTCGGCCGCCGCGTCGACGGCTACTGGCAGGAGGTGACGCTCGGCGCGTTCCATGCCCAGGTCGTTGACTTCGCCAAGGGCCTGATGGCTGCTGGAATCGCCGCCGGCGACCGCGTCGTCATCCTGTCCAAGACCCGGTACGAGTGGACCGTCGCCGACTACGCCATCTGGTGGATCGGTGCGACGACCGTGCCGGTCTACGAGACCTCGTCTGTCGCACAGATCGAGTGGATCCTCAACGACTCCGGCGCCATCGCGGCGATCGTCGAGAACGAGACCCACCGAACCAGCGTCAGGGAAGCACTGTCCAAGCACGTCAAGCACGTCTGGTGCATCGAGTCGGGCGCCTTCGACGAGATCACGGCCGGCGGGACCAAGGTCAGCGACGCCGACCTCGAGTCCCGCCGTGCAGCGCTGACCAGCGAAACCCTGGCGACGCTGATCTACACGTCTGGCACGACCGGCAAGCCCAAGGGTTGCATGCTGACCCATGGCAACTTCCGGGCCGAGCTCGAAGCAGCCACCAAGCAGCTTCCCGAGCTGTTCGGCGCTGAGAACGCTTCAACGCTGTTGTTCCTGCCTCTCGCACACGTCTTCGCGCGCATCATTCCGGTCGGCTCGATCCGTACCGGGGTGAAGGTCGGCCACACCGCCGACATCAAGGACCTCCCCCGCCACCTCGGCGACTTCCAGCCGACGTTCGTGCTGGCCGTTCCGCGCGTGTTCGAGAAGGTCTTCAACTCCGCCAGCACCAAGGCGTACGCCAACGGGCGCGGCAAGGTGTTCGACCGGGCCGCCCAGACCGCGATCGCGTACAGCAAGGCACTCGACACCGGCGGGCCCGGCCTGGTTCTCCGTGGCCAGCACAAGATCTTTGACGGACTGGTCTACGGCAAGATCCGTGAGGCGCTCGGCGGCAAGGCCCAATGGGCCATCTCCGGGGGTGCGCCGCTGGGAGAGCGCCTCGCGCACTTCTACCGCGGCATTGGTGTCACGATCCTCGAGGGCTACGGGCTCACCGAGACCACCGCCGCCCTGTGCGTCAACACGCCCACGCACCAGCGCATCGGCACCGTCGGACAGACCATGCCCGGCACCGAGGTGCGCGTGAGCCACGACGGCGAGCTCAGCTTCCGCGGTCCGCAGATCTTCACGGGCTACTGGAACAACGACGAAGCCACAGCCGAGGCGCTCGACGAGGACGGCTGGTTCGCCACCGGCGACCTCGGCGAGATCGACGACGACGGTTACGTGCGCATCACCGGACGTCGCAAGGAGATCATCGTGACGGCGGGCGGCAAGAACGTCGCCCCGGCGGTCCTCGAGGAGCGCGTGCGGGCCCACCCGTACGTCAGCCAGTGCCTCGTGGTCGGCGACGGCAAGCCCTTCGTGGCTGCACTGGTCACGATCGACACCGAGTCGTGGACCGGCAGCCTGAAGGATTCCGAGCTCAAGGCCGAGGTCCAGTCGGCGATCGACGATGCCAACTCCCAGGTGTCGCAGGCCGAGTCGATCCGCAAGTTCAAGATCATGTCGGAGGACTGGACCGAGGCCAACGGCTATCTGACGCCGTCATTCAAGGTCAAGCGCAACGCCGTGCTGCGCGACTTTCACGACACCGTCGAGGCGCTCTTCTCCAGGTAGTCCTGCCAGTCAGCGGTGAGCTGCTCGACGCTCAGTCCGAACGCCGTGGTCAGTGCCCGGTCGAGCTTCGTACCGTCGAGCACGTCGTTGTAGAACGCGATGATCTCGGCATCGCTGTGCGTCTCCCCCAGCATCCGGAAGATCATCCACGCCGACTCGTACGCGGCGCCGAATCCATGACCCGACGAGGCGAACTCTGTTGCGCCCGGCAGGTGCTGGGGCGTCTTGCCGGCCTTGACGTCAGCCAGCACTTGACCCGCGCTGAGCGACAGCGGGGCCGTGTCCCCGTGCAGGGCGACGAAGTCTGCGAAGCCCTCGACGACCCAGGTCTGCGCTGACGTGCCAGCGGCGGACGTCAGTACGTGCGTCGCCTCGTGGCTGAGAACGACTTGAGCCGCCCGCTGGTCCATGGTCGAGAAGACCTCGGGGTTGAGCAGGACGATGACGCCGCCGGCCGCACCGTTGCTGCCATTGAGATCGGTGGTCACGGCCGCGATCTGGCTGATGTCGGCCACCTTGCGGCCCACCAGGGCAGCCGTCTGGGCCTCAGTGTGCGGCGAGATCACCACGAGCTTGCCTTTCGTGCCGGGCAGGAGCTTGGCAACGGCAGCTCGAGCCTTGGTCGACATCGACTCGATGGGCTGATCAGCATCACCGCCGTCGACTGTGATCACGACGGTCTCGGCTTGCTTGTGCACCTCGACATCGCCTGCCAACCAGATCGGCAGGGAGCCCGTGGCGGGCTTGACGCTGCGTACCGCGAACGTACCGTCCGACTGCGGGTCCAGGCGCACCTTCACGGTCGACGTACGAAGCTGGTCCGCAAGGCCTGACTGGCCGCCTGCCATCCAGCTGACCTCGACATCTGCCTGGGTCGATCCGTCTGCACGGTCTGCGACCTCGCCGCCGGTGATGTAGCGGAGCCCGACATCGCGGACACCCAACGACTCGCGGGCCGACCAGGCGTCGCGGGCAAACGTACGGGCTGCGTCAGTCGAGCCGGCGATCTCAGCGAACGCTGACTCCGAGCTCGCATCCGACAGCTCACGGAACTGCTGCGTCAGGAGCGCGCTGGCATTCGGCGGAATCTCCACGTCGGCATCGGACGAGCCCTGCCACGGTTTCTGCCAGAGCAGCAGGACAGCACCCAGCAGGACGAGCAGAAGAGCGGCAGTGGCGTTCGGCGACGGGCGTCGCTGGTCAGCCAACCCGGCCAAACTTGCTGTAGCCGCCGAGTCCGGTGATCTCGACGCTGCGACCCGGGCGGGGTGCGTGGATCACGCGACCCTTGCCGAGGTACATGCCGACGTGGGCCATGCTGCCGTAGAACACGAGGTCACCCGGCTGCAGCTGGCTTGCCGAGATGTGGCGCGTGGCTGCGTACTGCGGGCCGACGACGCGAGGCAGGGAGATGCCAGCAGCTGCCCACGCCTTCATGACGAGTCCGGAGCAGTCCCAGCTTCCCGGTCCCGTTCCGCCCCACGAGTAGGGCTCGCCGAGCTGCGCCAGGGCGAAGTTGATCGCCTTCTGCGACCGGCCGGTGGCCACGGGCTCGAAGTTGATGCTCGTCGAACCGGAGTCGAGCTTCGCCTGGTCCTCAGGGCTGAGCTCAGCGATCTGGGCCTTGACCTTGTCGTACTGCTTGCGGATGTCGGCACGAGTCTTGGAGGAGTTCTTCTTGGCGGCCTTGAGCTCGTCCTGGCGGTCCTCGAGCTGGGCGCGTCGATTCTTGAGCGCCTTGCTGGACTCACCGAACTGCTCGAGAGCGTCGGCACGAGTGCTGTTGAGCGCCTGAACGGCACCGAGTCCGGCCAGGAACGCCTCCGGGTCGCCGCTGCCGAACAGGTTGACGGTGGGGCCGAGCGGCGCGTCCATCTGCTGCTGGACGATCGCAGCGCTGAGCTGATCCCTCTGCTGGTTGTAGGCGACCATGCTCTCGGCGATGTCGTCGTTGAGGTCGTTGATCTCGTTCTTGGTCTGCTTGGCGCGGACACCGATCTGGTTGACCTGCTCGTTCATCGCCTCGATCTTGTGGAGCGAGGCCTTGATGCTCTTGACGGTGGGGGCAGGGTCGGCCTGCGCCGACGGAAACGCGAACATCGCGCCTATGACTGCCAGAGATGACACCGCGACCAGAGCCCGGCTTCGTGCTCGACTACGTGACACGTGCACGCAAGAACTCCTACCCTCGACGCCTACCAGGTGAGCTGACGGATTCGGGCCAAGGTCTGCCCTACGGTTCGCGCCCTATTGCTAGAACGTGATCCGATTCACCCCAGTTACATGGGTCCCCGGTTCGTCT
This sequence comes from uncultured Actinomycetota bacterium, assembly GCA_963849475.1. Taxonomy (GTDB): domain Bacteria; phylum Actinomycetota; class Actinomycetes; order Propionibacteriales; family Nocardioidaceae; genus Aeromicrobium. The sequence goes on along the minus strand of CAWKHC010000011.1, from coordinate 452,034 downwards.
CAGATGTCTTCCCCACAGCTGTGACGATTAGGCGGTGCGCCCGACGCCGACCTGGAGGCCGCCGTTCACCGGACGCACAAGTCCCCACTGTAGGGCCACGACAAGGTCAGTTCAACTTCAATCAGGTGTTCAGACGGCTTGGGTTTCGGGTCCTGAGACCGGGGTCACAAGTCGTAGGGGCGGTACGCATCCGGCATCGGCGAGCACCCCGAGGGCCGCCATCTCCTGTGCATCGATCTCGATGCCGGCAGGTGGGGCGCCGAGCAGGACTGTGACGATGCAGTCGCCACACGCGCCAGGGCTGCGCACGAGGCACCGATCGCAATCTACGACGACGGAGTCGGTGGATGGATGATCATGCATGTCGGCACCTCCTGTGCTGCTGTGCGACCCGCCGCGATGACGGGCACACAGATGACGTTAGGGACGGGCTCGGACAAAAACGCCGACATCCCGGGGATGCGGCCCTCTGTCGGTAGTGGCGCTTAGCGTTTGCCGCGTGGAGGCCGTGCAGGGATCATTCGACGAGCTCGGGCGCCCCCTGTCCTCCACGACCTTCTGCGTCGTCGACCTCGAGACCACGGGCGGATCGGCTGCGGCAGGTTCCAAGATCACCGAGTTCGGCGCCGTCAAGGTGTGCGGCGGCGAGGTGCTCGGTGAGTTCCAGTCGCTGGTCAATCCCGACGAGTTCATCCCGGCATTCATCACCGTGCTGACCGGCATCACCAACCAGATGGTCATCTCTGCTCCGCGCATCGCCGAGGTGCTGCCGAGCTTTCTCGAGTTCGCCCGAGGCAGTGTCCTCGTCGCGCACAACGCGCCGTTCGACGTCGGCTTCCTCAAGCACAATGCTCGAGAGCTCGGCATACCGTGGCCCGGTTTCGAGGTGCTCGACACCGCTGTCCTGGCGCGCCGGGCGCTGACCCGCGACGAGGTCCCCAACTGCAAGCTGTCGACGCTGGCGATGAAGTTCCATGCGACGACGACTCCCAATCACCGTGCCCTGTCAGATGCCCGGGCAACCGTCGATGTGCTGCACGGACTGTTCGAGCGGCTCGGCAACCTCGGGGTGACGACGCTCGAGGAGGTCTCGACCTACACGTCCAAGGTCACTCCCGAGCAGCGCAAGAAGCGCCACCTGGCCGACCACCTGCCGGTCGCACCGGGCGTCTACGTGTTCCGTGACGCCAAGGACGAGCCGCTCTACATCGGCACCTCGCGCAATCTCCGCGCTCGCACCCGGTCCTACTTCACCAAGGCCGAGACCCGCACCCGCATGGGGCAGATGGTGATGCTGGCACAGCGCATCGAGGGCATAGTCTGCGCAACCGCGCTCGAGGCGCAGGTTCGAGAGCTTCGGCTGATCGGCCGGCATCGCCCTGCGTTCAACCGTCGCTCCAAGTTCCCCGACAAGCTCACCTGGCTCAAGCTGACCCGCGAGCCGTGGCCGCGACTGTCGATCGTCCGGGTGGTCCTCGACGACGATGCCGACTACATCGGGCCGTTCCGCGGACGTCAGGCAGCCGACGGCGCGCTCACCGCACTCCATGACTCGTTCAAGATCAGGCAGTGCACACCCCGGCTGGCCCTCAAGTCACGCAGCTCGCCCTGCGCGCTCAAGGAGATGGGTCATTGCCTGTCACCATGCGACGGGTCGGTCGACATCGAGATCTACGACGCCGAGGTCACCCGCGTACGCCGGGCGATGATCGGCGATCCCGAGGAGCTCGTCACCGCTGTCCACGCGCACATGCTCTATCTCGCACGCAACGAACGGTTCGAGGAGGCGGCCACGTGGCGCGATCGCCTCACTTCATTCCTGCGAGCCTCCGTACGCACCCAGCGGCTCCGCGAGCTGACCGGAGAGCCGGAGCTCGTCGCCGCCGCGCCGCACGACGACGGCTGGGAGGTGCACGTGATTCGCTATGGCCGCCTGGCCGGCGCCGGCATCCTCCCGCGCGGTACGCACCCCTCGGGATGGGTCGATGCACTTCTCGCCACAGCCGAGACCGTTCCCCCCGGCTTCGGTCCCATACCTGCGGCGACCGTCGAGGAGACCGAGTGCCTGTTGCGCTGGCTCGACTCCCCCGGCATCCGCATCGTGCGCGGCACGTGGCACACGTCGCTCGAGAGCGGAGCACGACACCTCATACCGTTCGAGCTCGCCGACTCCCGCTGGCAGGACCTCCAGCGACCGGGTTGATCTGAACTACGCTGGCACCGTGATCACCGCCATCGTCTTCATCCAGGCCGACGTCTCGCGCATCTCGCAGACGGCCGAGCAGATCGCCGCCATCGACGGCGTCAGCGAGGTCTACTCCGTGACCGGAGATCTCGATCTCCTCGCCATGGTTCGCGTACGCGAGGTCGACGACGTCGCAAAGGTCGTGGCCGATCAGCTCAACAAGGTCGACGGCGTGCTGTCGACCCAGACTCAGATCGCGTTCCAGACGTTCAGCCAGCACGACCTCGAGTCGGCCTTCTCGATCGGTCTCGAGACGGCGTAGCTAGACCAGGGTCTGGGTCGTCCTGGCCCAGTTGTCGAGCAGCTTGGCCGCTGACCCTGAGTCGATCGACTCGGTGGCACGATCGATACCGGCCTGCATCCGTGACTGCAGATCACCGATGCCCGCCTCGTGCGCGGCGATGCCGGCTCCGGCGTTGAGCAGGACGGCAGTTCGTACGGACGACTTCTCGCCGGCGAGCACCCGCTCGAAGACCTTGGCGTTGAACGCCGCGTCGCCACCGGTGAGCTCGTCGCCAGGCGTGTAGTCGAACCCGAATGCCTTGGGGTCGATCGAATCCTCGGTCACCGAACCTGTCGCGCCGTCGGCGATCCAGGCGGTGGTCGTCGTCGTGGTGGTGATCTCGTCGAGGCCGTCATCGCCGCGGAACACGTACGCGTCAGCACCCCGGTCGCCCAACACCCCAGCCATCAGCGGAGCCATCCGCGCGTCGGCGACACCCACGGCCATGGCCGCAGGCCGGGCCGGATTGGTCAGCGGACCGAGGAAGTTGAACACCGTCGGGATACCGAGCTCGCGTCGCGGCACCGCCGTGAAGCGGAACGACGAGTGGAACACCGGCGCGAAGCAGAACGTGATGCCGGTGGCCTGCAGGACGTCGACGATCTTGTTGGCCGGCACGTCGAGGCGTACCCCGAGCTGCTCGAGCACGTCGGCAGAACCGCTGGCGCTCGACGCTGCGCGGTTGCCGTGCTTGACGACGGGGATGCCGGCCCCGGCGATCACGACGGCCGACATCGTCGAGATGTTGACGGTCTTGGCGCGATCGCCGCCCGTGCCGACGATGTCGACGACTCGACCTTCGACCTTCAGGGGGGTCGCGTGGTTGTACATCGACTCGACGAGGCCCTTGACCTCGGCGAGGGTTTCGCCCTTGCTGCGCAGACCGATCGCGAACGCCGCAATCTGGGTCGGCGTCGCGTTGCCAGAGAGGATCTCCTCCATCGCCCAGGTCGTCGCGGCAGCATCGAGGTCCTGTCGGGCGACGAGCGCCGACAGGACATCAGGCCAGGACAGCGCGGCAGCCATGACGTCAGCCGGGCTGGAGCACACCGCGCGCGAGATCGATGACGACCTCGGCAAGGTGGATCGGGTCGAGCGGCTGGGAGACAACCGCTTCGGCGCGGGACCAGGTGGCGAGCCAGGCGTCCTGCGGGCGACCGGTGATCACCAGGATCGGCGGGGCGTTGTAGATCTCGTCCTTGACCTGGCGGGCGATGCCCATGCCGCCGGCCGGCACTGCTTCACCGTCAAGGATCACCAGGTCCGCCTTGGCCTCGTCGAGGTGCTGGAACACGACCGGCTCGGTTGCGACCTCGAGGTATTCGAAGGCTGGAAGGTCCGGGTGAGGGCGCTCTCCCAGGGCCGAGATGACGGTGGCGCGGACGTCGCGATCGTCGCTGTAAACCAGGACACGTAGGGGCTTGTGCTCACTCACGAGTCGATCGTACATATGATGTTCGCGTGGCGACTACATCGGTGATTCCTGCTTCACGACTTCACGGCCAGGAAGGCCGTCCTTCCATGGTGACGGTGGGCACCATTGTGTGGCTGTCGAGTGAGCTCATGTTCTTCGCGGGACTGTTCGCGGCCTACTTCACGATCCGCAACATCTCCCCGGCTCTGTGGGAGCAGTCGACCGAGGTGCTCGACCTCCCCTTCGCCACGATCAACACCACGATCCTGGTGCTGTCATCGGTCACCTGCCAGTTCGGCGTGTTCGCCGCTGAGCGCGGCAAGCCCGGTCGCAGCGGCAAGATCTGGCAGCTCGGCAAGTGGGGCATGCGTGAGTGGTTCGTCCTCACCTACTTCATGGGCGCCATCTTCGTCGCCGGCCAGGCCACCGAGTACGCGACGCTGGTCACCGAGGGCATCACGATCTCCAGCTCGCCCTACGGCAGCATGTTCTACCTCGCCACCGGTTTCCACGGCCTGCACGTCATCGGCGGTCTGATCGCGTTCCTGCTGGTCATCGCCCGTACGTTCATGGCTCGCAAGTTCACCCACGAACAAGCCATCTCAGCGATTGTCGTGTCCTACTACTGGCACTTCGTCGACATCGTCTGGGTGGGCCTGTTCGCGACCATTTACCTGCTCAAATGAAGGTAAACCTCACTAACTTGTCCGGCGACAACCGTCGGTACGCTGAAGCTGTCTCCTAGGAATGAGGTTCTCGGTGCGGAAACTGTCGACCAGACGCCGGCATCCAATCGCTGGGTTCGTCGTGCTCCTCATGGGACTCGTCGTTGCCGGTGGCATGTTCGCCGCGTTCGCCCCGAGGGCGGCCACCGCGGAGGAGGCATCCGCTCGCGACGTCGAGGCGGGGCGCCAGCTCTTCCTCATCGGTTGCGCGAGCTGCCACGGCAAGAACGCTGAGGGCATCCAGACCAAGCGTGACGGCAACTACGGTCCGACTCTCGTCGGCGTAGGCGCTGCAGCCGTCGACTTCCAGGTCGGCACCGGTCGCATGCCGCTCGCCAACTCCGGCCCGCAGGCTCCGCGCAAGGATCCCGAGTACACCGCCGAGGAGACGAAGCAGATCGCTGCGTTCATCGCGTCGCTGGCACCCGGCCCGGCGATCCCCGAGAGCGAATACCTCGACTACAAGGGCGTATCGGCCGAGGGTCTCAGCGAGGGTGGAGAGTTCTTCCGCACCAACTGCACGGCGTGCCACAACTCAGTCGGCGCCGGTGGCGCCCTTCCGAGCGGACGCTATGCACCATCGCTCAAGGGCGTCAGCCCCAAGCACATCTACGAAGCCATGACGACTGGACCTCAGCAGATGCCGGTCTTTGCCGACACGACGATCACGCCTGAGGAAAAGAAGAACGTCATCGCCTACATCAAGAAGATCCAGTCCCAGCCTGAGTACGGCGGACTCGCCGGCGGCGGCCACGGCCCCGTGGTCGACGGCGTGTTCACCTGGGTCATCGGCATCGGCGGACTCGTTGGTTTCGCCATCTGGATCGGCGCGCACGGAGCAAGGGTGAAGAAGAAATGAGCGACCACACGAGCGACAACGAGCTCGCGGTTTCTGAGCCGATCGAAAACCCCGGCCTTCAGGAGCACCAGGAGCGTCCGCAGGACGTCGACCCCAAGATGGCCCTCCGCACCGAGCGCCAGATCTCGGGCATGTTCGGCCTTGCCACGCTGCTGATGCTCGGGTTCTGCGTCGCCTACGTCGTCATCGACAAGGACCAGACGTTCCTGGGCTGGTCCGCCATGAACTTCACACTCGGCGCCACGCTGGGCGGCGCGCTGCTCCTCATGGGCGTCGGCATCATCCAGTGGGCCAAGAAGCTCATGGGCGATCACGAGATCATCGAGATGCGCCACCCGTCGGCCTCTGAGCCCGAAGACATCAAGGCAGTCCTCGAGGACCTCAACAAGGGCATCGACGAGTCGGGCATCGGCCGTCGCCCGCTGATCCGCAACAGCCTCCTGGGCGCCATGGGCGCGCTCGGACTGCCGGCCATCATCCTGCTCGGCGACCTCGGCCCGCTCCCCCACGGTCAACGCAACACGGTCTGGAAGAAGGGCATGCGGGTCGTCAATGACGTCTCAGGCACCCCGATCAAGCCGTCTGACCTCGAAGTCGGTTCGCTCGTCAACGGCGAGCCCGCGATCATGTACGAGACCGACGCCGAAGGTGAGCACGTCCTGCACGGCAAGGAGCTGCTGCAGGCCAAGTCCAAGGCGGCCGTGATCATCGTGCGCATGCGCCCCGAAGACATCACTCCGTCCAAGGGCCGCGAGAACTGGGGCATCGACGGCATCCTCTGCTATTCCAAGATCTGCACACACGTCGGCTGCCCCATCAGCCTCTACGAGCAGCAGACACACCACGTGCTCTGCCCGTGCCACCAGTCGACGTTCGACCTCGCCGACAACGGCAAGGTCATCTTTGGACCCGCACACCGGGCCCTGCCGCAGCTGCCGCTGGCCGTCGACAGCGAGGGCTACCTCATCGCTGTCAGCGACTTCCCTCACATCGTGGGCCCGAGCTATCCCGAGCTCGCGCGTGATCAGAAGAAGTTGGACAAGAAGTCATGACAACCTCTGAAGCCGAATACACCAACGTCGAAGACACCGGTCTGGGCAAGAAGGCCGGCGGCCCCGTCGCCTGGCTGGATGACCGTCTCGGCCTCGCCGCGATCTCCAAGAAGCAGATCCGCAAGGTCTTCCCTGAGCACTGGTCGTTCATGCTCGGCGAGATCGCCCTGTGGAGCTTCGTGGTCCTGCTCCTCACCGGCGTGTTCCTGACGTTCTGGTTCCAGCCCAGCATGGGTGAGATCGTCTACGACGGCTCCTACGCACCGCTCAAGGGCGTCGAGATGTCGCAGGCGTACGCCTCGACGCTCGACATCTCCTTCGACATCCGTGGCGGTCTGCTGATCAGGCAGATCCACCACTGGGCAGCCGCGCTCTTCGTTGCCGCGATGATCCTGCACATGCTCCGTGTGTTCTTCACCGGCGCTTATCGCAAGCCGCGTGAGATCAACTGGCTCATCGGTGTCGGCCTGCTCTCGCTGGGCCTGGTCGAGGGCTTCGCGGGCTACTCGCTCCCCGATGACCTGCTGTCGGGCACCGGCCTTCGCTTCGTGGACGGCTTGCTCCGTTCGATCCCGCTGGTCGGCTCGTACCTCGAATACTTCATGTTCGGCGGCGAGTTCCCCGGCAACGAGATCATCCCCCGCCTCTACATGGCGCACATCCTGCTGGTCCCGGCCATCCTCCTCGGTCTCGTCGGCGCCCACATGCTGCTGCTCGTCTACCACAAGCACACGCAGTGGCCTGGCCCCGGACACACCGAGAAGAACGTCGTCGGCTACCCGATGCTCCCGGTCTACGCGGCGAAGGCCGGCGGATTCTTCTTCGTCGTCTTCGGCTTCACCGCGCTGATGGGTGCCATCCTGCAGATCAACCCGATCTGGGCGTACGGCCCCTACAACCCGTCTGAGGTCACGGCAGGTTCGCAGCCCGACTGGTACATGGGCTTCTCCGAGGGTGCGGTACGACTGATGCCCGACCTCGAGTTCAACCTGCTCAACTACACGTGGAGCATGAACGTCTTCATCCCGGCCGTTGGCGCCATGGGGCTGCTGTTCACCGTGCTGGGTGTCTGGCCCTTCGTCGAGCAGTGGATGACCGGCGACAAGAAGGAGCATCACCTCCTCGAGCGTCCCCGCAATGCCCCGACCCGTACAGCTCTTGGTGTCGCCGGCATGACGGCGTACGCGGTGCTCTGGATGGCTGGCGGCAACGACATCATCGCGACCCGCCTGCACCTGGACATCTTCATGATCACGTGGACTCTGCGCATCGGCTTCTTCGTGCTGCCGGTCATCGCCTATCACGTGACCAAGCGGATCTGCATCGGTCTGCAGCGTCAGGACGCCAATCGGATCCTGCACGGCTACGAGACAGGCGTCATCGAGCGCTCGCCCGATGGTGGCTTCTCGGAGCGCCACGCACCACTGGATCCGGTTCGCCAGTATGCACTCACGACGCACGAGCGGCTCCCAGAGCTCACAGCACCCGCTGAGACGGACAAGAACGGCGTCGCAGCGCCCCACGGCCGCAAGGCCAAGCTCCAGGCCTGGGTACGCGAGCGCTACTACAACGGCGCACTGGACAAGCCCACGGTCGAGGACGTGCATCACGCCAATGAGCACCTCGCCCACATCGACGGTCATCCCGTCGAACTGGGTGATGACTTCCAGGGCGTCTCTGAGACGGGTGTCCCCCGCGTCCACTGATCAACCAACGTCAAGAAGGGCCGCACCCACGGGTGCGGCCCTTCTTCTGTCTAGAGTTGCGGCGTGATCGACTATGTACGCCCAGCCGTGGTCATTGAGAAGTTCCGCGCCGACGACGGCACCGTCATCCCTTACGGGTCACGTTGGCTCGACAACGACCGAGACGGTCCCGACGAGACCTACAGCGTCACGAAGCACCCCGAGCGCTTCCAGCCCTTCGTCGATGTCGCGCACGCCATTGTCGAACACCTGGCGACCACGTACGACGTGCTCCGCGACGAACCTGACAAGTCCACCGTGGTGCTCCGCCCGCCCGATCCCACAGCCGCTCCATTGAGGTTCGAGTTCAACTCGTTTCCGGGCGTGAACGTGACCGCCGGAGTTGCCACCGGCATTGCATGGTTCTGCGCGTGTGATCACTGCGACGAGGAGGTCACGATTGCTGTCGAACAGCTGGAGCAGGAGATCACGGCCGTGGTGGACGGAGGTCTCCGGGAGTGGCTCAACGATCCAGCGATGAACTATGCCGGTGATGACCTGTTTCAGGCTTACGCACTTCGATCGGCTGATGGCGAGCTCGACTCGTCCGGATCATCTGAGGTGGGCACGCTCGAGCGCCAAAGGCTCCGCGTGCTCTATGCCGACGTGCCCCCACGCTGGGCTCCGTGGTCGCTCAGGCACCGCTCGCGTTGAGCGCCGAGCCTCGCTGCCACTTGTCCCACGAGACGTTCCAGTCCGTCCATCCGTTGCGGTCCTCGAGGGCACGCGCGCTGTGGACGAACTTCACAACGTCACCGCGCCTGGACTGACTGTAGAGCCAGGCCGCGTTGGCCGTGCTCATGCCGGTGCATCCATGACTGACGTTGGCGCGACCCTGTGACCCGACCGACCACGGTGCGGCATGCAGGAACTCGCCGGAGTTGGTCACTCGCATCGCCCAGCGGACGTCCTTGATGTTGTAGTAGCCGGGATCCTCAGAATCGACGCCAGTCGTGGCCGCATCCATGTCGACGCTCGAGAACTTCTCCATGATGATCTTGGTCCCTTGGCGCGACTGGTGCGTCGAGTCGCCGGTGGACACCGGGATCGTGCGCTTGACCTTGCCGTCGACCTCGTACGTCAGCTTGTGCGACTTGACGTCGACCGTCGTGACGGCCTTGCGACCGATCTTGAAGTCGATCTCCTGATCCTGCTGGCCGTAGATTCCGCCGCCCGCCGGCAGTGCGTTCAGCCGCAGGAGGACCTTCACCTTGGTCCCAGCCGGCCAGAACTCCTCCGGACGAAAGTGCACTTCGCGGTCGTTGAACCAGTTCCACGATCCCTCGACGGACGGCGTGGACTGGACCGACATGTTGCGCTCGAACAGCTCACGGTTCTTGACCGGCACGTCGAACTTGACGATGACGGGCATGCCCACACCGACGGTCTCGCCCTCGAGCGGTGCAACCGACGGATAGGTCTGCTGGTCCAACGTGAGCTTCTCGGTCGAGAAGGCTCGGGTCAGCGTCTTGTCCTTGTCGTCCTCACCGCGTCCGGTGATGGTCAGGACATAGTTGGTGCCGGGCTCGAGGCGCTGGCTCGCAACCCATTTGGATCCGGCGACCCGCCCCTTGATGGTCTCCTTGCCGTCTGCCGTCTTGAGCGCAGCGGAGGTGATCGAACCATGCTGGGCCGATCCACTGATGATCGTGTCGACCTTGACGTCGGCTGCCTTCTCGAGCACGTTTGCGTCCAGCGCAATCGGGTTCTTGGGAGCGACGGCATCCTTGAGGTCGCCAGGCGAGCAGGCAGACAGGACGAATGCGGTCACACAGGCCAAGGCAACGACTCGAGGGGTTCTTCTCACCCACACAGTCTAGGCAGACCCAGGCGCAGGGCCGGAATTGAGTCAACATGTGTTGACCTCTCACCTGTCGTCAACATACATTGACGACATGGGCAAACCCGTCACGGCTCAGGCCGAGCAACCAGAGGACCCGCTGTCGGCGCTCCGGCGCGTTGCAAAGATACGCGGCGAGCTGGAGCGTGAGGAGTACTTCGAGGTGATGCGTGCCCGCACGGCTGGCGTGAGCTGGGCGGGCATAGCCGCGGCTCTGGGCGTCTCAAAGCAGGCTGTGCACAGAAGGTTCAAGCGGCGCGTGGTCGGCGACGCAGCGAGCTAGATCGCGATCAGTGTGCGTGGATGCCGCGGTAGTACTCGAAGATCCAGCCGCTAACCATCACAGCGCCAAAGCCTGCACCGATGATGAACAGCCACCAGCCGAAGACGATGCCGAGCGCACACACGGCGAGCGCCATGGCGGCGAACAGCGGCCACCAGCTGTAGGGCGGGAAGAAGCCCTGCTCACCGGCGCCGTCGGCGATCTCGCCGTCGCTGCGGTCCTCGGGACGATCGGGGATCTGCTTGGCGACGACCGCGAGGTAGAAGCCCAGCAGTGCACACAGCAGGGTCGTCATGACCAGAGCAGAGGTGCCGGTCGGGTCCTCGGTGAGGATCCAGTAGATGGGTGCGATCAGCGCGAAGAAGATCCCGCACCCGAGGATTGTCCAAGTTTCGGCCTTCATGGATCAGTGGTCCTTCTTCTTGGCGTCATCGATGGCTTTGCCCTTGCCGTTCACATCCGGAGCATCAGCAAAACCAGACGCCTCCCCCGGGTTGTGGGCAAGCTCAAGCGCTGCGATCTCAGGATGGTGCAGGTCGAACGCTGGGCTGTCGGAACGGATGCGCGGCAACGACACGAAGTTGTGGCGCGGCGGAGGCGATGACGTGGCCCACTCGAGCGAACGTCCCCAGCCCCACGGGTCGTCGAGGTTGACCTTGGGGCTCCTGCGCGACTTCCACACGTTGAAGAAGAATGGCAGCGTGGACGCACCGAGCAGGAACGCGCCGATCGACGAGATCTCGTTGAGTGTCGTGAATCCATCGGTCGGCGAGTAGTCGGCGTACCGACGTGGCATGCCTTCGACGCCGAGCCAGTGCTGTACGAGGAACGTCATGTGAAAGCCGAGGAACAGCAGCCAGAAGTGGATCTTGCCGAGCTTCTCGTCGAGCATCCGACCCGTGAGCTTGGGCCACCAGTAGTAGAAGCCGGCGAACATCGCGAACACCACGGTGCCGAAGACGACGTAGTGGAAGTGCGCGACCACGAAGTAGCTGTCGGAGATTGGGAAGTCCAACGTCGGCGCGGCCAGGATGATGCCGGTCAGGCCACCGAAGAGGAACGTCACCAGGAAGCCGAGCGCGAAGATCAGCGGGGTGTCGAAGGACAGAGATCCGCCCCAGAGCGTGCCTATCCAGTTGAAGAACTTGACCCCGGTGGGCACCGCGATCAGGAACGTCATGAAGGAGAAGAACGCCAGGTCGACCGCGCCAGTGACGAACATGTGGTGAGCCCACACCGCCACGGAGAGCGCCGCGATCATCAGGGTCGCGCCGACCAGTCCGATGTAGCCGAAGATCGGCTTGCGGCTGAAGACCGGAAGGATCTCGGTGATGATGCCGAAGAACGGCAGCGCGATGATGTAGACCTCGGGATGACCGAAGAACCAGAACAGGTGCTGCCACAGGATCGGTCCACCGTTTGCGGCGTCGAACACGTGCGCACCAAGGATGCGATCTGCCTCGAGCGACAGCAATGCAGCGGCGAAGATCGGGAACGCGATCAGCACGAGCATGCTGGTGACCAGCGTGTTCCACACGAAGATCGGCATGCGGAACATCGTCATACCGGGGGCACGCATCGTGAAGATCGTGGTCACGAAGTTGACTGCACCCAGAATTGTTCCGAGTCCGGCCATCCACAGACCCATCACCCAGAGGTCACCACCGACGCCTGGAGAGTTGACGGCGTCAGACAGCGGCGCATAGGCGAACCAGCCGAAGCTTGCGGCACCACCGGGGGCGATGAAGCCCGAGACGACGATCAGGCCGCCGAACAGGTAGAGCCAGTAGCTGAACATGTTGAGGCGTGGGAACGCGACGTCAGGCGCACCGATCTGCAGCGGCATGATCGCGTTGCCGAAACCGAAGAACAGCGGCGTCGCGAACAACAGCAGCATGATCGTGCCGTGCATCGTGAAGAGCTGGTTGTAGACCTCGTCATCGATGTACTGGGTGCCCGGCTGGGCGAGCTCGGCGCGGATCATCAGGGCGAGGATGCCGCCGAAGATGAAGAAGGCGAACGAGGTGACGAGGTACATGTTGCCGATCACCTTGTGATCGGTGGTCGTCAGCACCACGACGATCTTCTGGCCCAGCGTGCGCTCGGCGACTCCTGCGCGTTCGGAGCCGTCGTCGAATGCGGCAGTCGCCGTTGCGTCGGCCATCAGCCCTCATCTCCGTGTTCGTTCAAACCTGCAATGGTGTCGGCTTCCTTGGCGCCCGCGGGACGGCCGACGTCGCCGGAGTCCTTGAGCTTGTTGAGGTGCTCGTCGTACTCGGCACGGGAGACCACGTGGACCTTGAAGATCATGCGTGAGTGGTAGAGACCACACAGCTCGGCGCAGCGACCCGTGAACACACCTTCGCGGGTCGGCGTCATGTCGAACGAGTTGACGCGCCCGGGGACGACGTCGAGCTTGAAGTAGAACTCCGGCACCCAGAACGAGTGGATGACGTCAGGAGACTTGAGGTTGAAGCGAATGGACTCATCGACCGGGAGCCACAGCTCGGTCGGGTCCTCGGGGGTGCCGACCTCAAAGACGCTGTCGCCTTCGACGGCGGTCTCTTCGAGGTAGTTGAAGCCCCACTGCCACTTGCTGCCGATGACCTCAACCGTGTGGTCAGGGTTCTTGACCTTCTCGAGCATCTCGTTCTGCGAGGTGACTGTGTGGAAGAAGAACACCGCGACGATGATGACGGGCGCGAACGTGTAGAGCGCCTCGATCGGGAGGTTGTAGCGGATCTGGACTGGAACCTCGTCGTCACTGCGGCGACGAAAGCGGACCATCGCGTAGATGATCAGGCCGAACACCAGGACGAAGACCACGAGAACGGCGATCCATCCGCCGAGCCACAGCTCCCACATCGACTGCGAGCGGTCACTGCCGGCAACGGGCAGGCCAAGGCGTTCGAGATCTGTCTTGCCCTTGGGCGAACAAGCGCTCAGAGCGAGGACTGCAAAGGCAAGAACCGCCAACTTCATACGTCCCACGGGGCGCCTTTCTGAACCATTACTGTCTCCGACATCAAGAACCTTAGCCCAGCGTGAGCGTGCCTGACCGCTGAGGTCAACCTCACCACTGAGTGCGTGTCGGACTGGGTGATCACGCAAGGGTGAGGGCGTTGCCGACCTCGGTCTGCGCCTGCTCGCCGTACGTCGATCCGAGGCGCTTGAGGAAGCCTTCGCGTTCGAGGACGTACTCCTGGGTGCCAGTCGTCTCGACGACGCTCGCGGCGATCGTGCAGCCGATCTGCGCTGAGCGTTCGAAGTCGAGACCCGCGGCGATTCCGGCGAGGAATCCTGCCCGGAAGCTGTCACCGACACCGGTCGGGTCAACCGCGACGACACCCTCGATGGCCCCGACGTGGATCGGCTCACCGTCGGCGGGGTAGACCGTCACGCCGTCCTTGCCGCGCGTCACGATGCGTGTGCCGACATGGGCCTGAACGTCTGCCGTGGACCAGCCGGTCTTCTGCTCGATCAGCGCGGCTTCGTAGTCGTTGCTGAAGAGGTACGTTGCGCCGTCGATCAGCTGGCGGATGACATCACCGTCGGCCCAGGCGAGCTGCTGCGAGACGTCCGCGGCGAAGTCGATGCCCTTGTCGCGGCAGGCCTGCGTGTGGCGCAGCATGCCGTCGGGGTCGTCGGGGCCGACGAGCACGAGGTCGAAGTCGCTGCCGAGCGAGAACAGGTCGATGTCACGCGACTCCGACATGGCGCCGGCGTAGAACGTCGCGAACTGGGCGAGATCGGTGTCGGTCGTGCACACGAAGCGTGCCGTGTGGCGAGTCTCGGAGACGAGGACCCCACTGGTGTCGACACCCGCGTCGTCGAGCCAGCCGCGGTACTCGGTCTCGAAATCGCGACCGACTGCGCCGACGAGGAGTGAGCGGTGGCCGAGCTTCGCCAGGGCGAACGCGATGTTCGCGCCGCAGCCGCCCCGACGTACGTCGAGATCCGTGACGAGGAACGACAACGAGATCTTGTCGAGCTCCTCCGGAACGAGCGAATCGGCGAACTTGCCGGGAAAGGTCATGAGGTGATCTGTGGCGATCGAACCTGTGATGGCGAGGTGCACCCGTAAAGGATAGACAACGGCCTCCCGCAATGCGGGAGGCCGTCTGTGATGTCTGTCTAGTTGCTTAGTGGAACGAGTCGCCGCAGGCGCATGAACCGGTCGCCATCGGGTTGTCGATCGTGAATCCCTGCTTCTCGATGGTGTCGACGAAGTCGATCGTCGCGCCACCGAGGTAGGGAAGGCTCATGCGGTCGACGACGACGTTGACGCCACCGAACTCGAAGATCTGGTCGCCGTCGAGCGAACGCTCGTCGAAGAAGAGCTGGTAGCGCAGGCCGGAGCAACCGCCGGGCTGGACCGCGATGCGGAGCGCGAGGTCGTCGCGACCTTCCTGGGCAAGCAGGCTGCCGACCTTCTCGGCTGCGCCGGCGCTGAGAGTGACCTCAGTGCTCGGGGCTGTCTCGACGGTGGACTGCTCAGTCTCGATCGTCATGCGTACTCCCAAAATTTTGGTCTGGACTCGTCACAGGGCACAACCTGCGGCTGGTCGATTCCATTCCATCGTACGCGCTTGTGTTCAACGACGTGGCGACCATGTACGGGCGACACGCTCGGCAAGTGCCTCGAGTGAGTCGAATGGCACACCCATCGCGGCCTCGATGCCGACAAGATCGGCGACCGCGTAGGCCGACTCGACACCCATGGCACGCATCTCGCGCGACGCGACGCTGACCTGACCGGCGAGAACGATGCACGGCCGAGCGGCTGCCGCGGCGACCGTGGCGACTCCGTAGACCGCCTTGCCGGAGCGCGACGAGAAGTCGTACGTGCCCTCCCCCGTGACAACCAGGTCATGAGACTTGGCCAGGTCCGTGAGCCCGACCGCTTGGGTGACCAGGTCGATGCCGGAGGTCACCGTCCCACCGAGGAGCATCAGTGCGAAGCCGAGGCCCCCGGCCGCACCCGCGCCCTTGGCATCGGCTGGCCGGCGCTCCGCGGGTGTGGAGCCGCAGGTGGCCACGACCCATTGGTCGAGGATCCCGTCGACCCGGATGATCTCGGGCTCCGACAGACCCTTTTGCGGGCCGAACGTCTTGGTCGCGCCGAACATGCCGAGCAGGCTGACGTCGACGTCAGCGGCGATCACGACTTCGATGCCCTCGACCCGTGTTTTGGCCGGCGAGAGGTCGGCCGAGGTGATGCCGTCGAGACCATCCGGTCCGGAGTCGAGCGATCGGTCGGCAGTGGCTCCCAAGGCTGCCAGCAGGCCCGCTCCCCCGTCGTTGGTTGCACTGCCGCCCAGCCCGACGACGACCTTGCGTGCTCCGCGATCGACCGCAGCGGCGATGGCCTGACCCACGCCATACGTCGAGGAGCGCAGCGGCGCCGGCGGATCGGCGAGGTGGAGCCCACACGCCTGGGCACTCTCGACATATGCCGTCACTCCCACGTGGAGGACTGTCACCGGCACGCCATCACCGAGCGGCCCGCGTACGACGACCGAGACCAGCTCGCCGCCAAGCGCTGTGTGAAGCACATCCACGAACCCGGGACCGCCGTCCGCCATCGGAGCCAGCGTCACGACATCGTCGGAGGCGTACCGCTGCCAGCCCCCGGCGATCGCGCGAGCAGCTTCGGGCGCCGACAGCGTGCCCGCGAACGCGTCGGGAGCGATCAGAACGCGCATTGGATCAGCTGGCCAGTGCTTGCTCCGCGGCAGCCACCAGCACGCAGGTCGCGAGTCCGTCGATCGCGACCTCGAGCTCGGGCAGACCCGGGAACGACGGCGCGATGCGGATGTTGCGGTCGCGCGGATCGTCACCGTACGGGAACGCCGCTCCTGCCGGCGTCATGGCGATGCCGGCTTCCTTGGCGAGCTTCACGACCCGCGAGGCGAGTCCGTCAGCGACGTCGAGGCTGACGAAGTAGCCGCCCTTGGGGTCGGTCCAGGTCGCAACGTCCTGACCGCCGAGACGCGTCTGGAGGATCTCGACGACCTTGGCGAACTTCGGCGCCAGGATCTCGCGGTGCTGGTCCATCAGGGCGTGCACGCCGTCGACATCCTTCAGGAAGCGCAGGTGACGCAGCTGGTTGACCTTGTCGGGCCCGATGGTCCGCTTGGCGAGGTGCTTGAGGAACCACGCGATGTTGGCCTCGGAGCCGCCCATGAACGGGATGCCCGAGCCGGCGAACGTGATCTTGGAGGTGGACGCGTAGATCATCGGCCGGTTGGGGTGGCCCGACGCGGCGCAGAGGCCGAGGATGTCGGCGGTCTTGGTCTGCTGGTCGGTCAGGTGGTGGACCGCGTATGCGTTGTCCCACATGATCCGGAAGTCGGGCGCAGCCGTCTCCATCGCGGCGAGCTCGGCAGCGATCGCCTCGCTGACGACCGACCCGCTCGGGTTGCCGTACGTCGGCACGAGCCACATGCCCTTGACGGCAGGATCGGCGACGAGTGCGCGTACGGCGTCCATGTCCGGACCGTCATCGTTGAGTGCGACCGGCAGCATCTCGATGCCGTACTCCTCGCAGAGCGCGAAGTGACGGTCATATCCCGGGACGGGGCAGATGAACTTGACGACGTCTTCCTTGGCCCAGGGCTGGGGCGAGTCGACTGTGCCCTGCAGCAGTGAAAAGACCAGGGTGTCGTGCATCAGCGCGAGGCTGGCGTTGTCACCGCAGATGACCTGGTCTACCGGAACGTTCATGATCTCGGAGAAGATCTCTCGCAGACCGGTGAGACCCGTGAGTCCGCCGTAGTTGCGGGTGTCAGTGCCGGCCGGGTCCTTGAAGTCGTCGCCCGGCAGCGACAGCAGCGCGTTGGAGAGATCGAGCTGCTCCGGTGAGGGCTTGCCACGAGTGAGATCTAGCTTGAGCTGGGCTTCCTGGAGCTCGACATATTTGGCCGACTGCTCGACAAGAAGCTCTTGGATCTGGTCACGGGAAAGGGCTGGAAACGTCACAGGTCCAACGTATCGCGCGGGCCAGTGGATCAGAGGCCGGGAGCACCCCAGATGGCGAGCCAGCGCGACAGGTCCGACTCGACCGTCACGTCATTGGCTATGAGGCCCCGAACCTGCAGCTCGAGCGCGTTGTCGCGGCGCTCGTCGGTCTCTGGCACGAACGGATAGAACGTGCCGCGCTTGTAGAGGTAGACCAGCGCCATGGGTGTCTTCGTCAGGCGTCGTGAAGACGACCGTCGAGCACAGCAGTGCTGAGCCGAAGCCGGCATCGGCGAGCGAGGCGTTGATGGCGTGCAGGTCGGTGACCAGTCCCGAGACGTCGGCATCTGTACGAGTGACCGTCAGCCAGCGAAACCCGAAGCGATCCGTCGTGCCCTCGATCTGCGGCCCACCGCCCGTCGCGACGAGCTGCTTGATCTGCGCCTCGGTGTCGCTGAACGCGCCGCCCTCGGTGGGGCGATAGCAAACGCCGCCGACCCCGGTTGCCGTGAAGCCGTCGGTACCGAGCGAGAGCGCTGCCTGCGGGACCGCGAACAAGGCATCGAGGTCCGCCTCGGGCGGCTTGCTGCGTCCGAGGATCGAGTCGAACAGGCCCATCTCAGCCCTTCTCGGACAGCTCGGCGCCGATCTTGGCGAGGTTGTCGAGGCGCTGCTGCAACGACGGGTGGGTCGACATGAGCGCGCCGATCGACTCGCGGTTGATCGCCGGGGCGAAGAAGAAGGCGCTGATCGCCGATGCCTCGCGCAGGTCCTTGTTGGGGATGCGTGCCATCTCGCCGGAGATCTTGACCAGTGCAGAGGACAGCGTCGACGGACGGCCGGTCAGGTAGGCGCCGCTGCGGTCGGCACTGAGCTCGCGATAGCGCGAGAGTGCCCGGGTCAGCAGGAAGCTGATGAAGTAGACGACGAGACTGACGGCGAGGACGGCGAGGAACGGGACGCCTCCCCCGTTGCGATTGCGGCCACCTCCGAAGTACATGCCCCAGCGAGTGATGAAGCCCGCCAGCAGTCCGAGGGAGGACGCGACGGTCATGACGGAGACGTCGCGGTTGGCGATGTGCGCCAGCTCGTGGGCGAGCACACCTTCGAGCTCGTCGGCGTCGAGCCGCTGCATGATGCCGGTCGTCACGCACACGGCCGAGTGCTTGGGCGTACGACCCGCAGCGAACGCGTTGGGCATGTCGGTGACGGAGATCGCGACCTTGGGCTTGGGCATGTCGGCGAGCGAGCAGAGTCGGTCGATCATGGCGTGCAGCTCGGGCGCTTGCTCGGGCGCGACGACCTTGGCGCCCATCGACTTCAGTGCCAACGTGTCGGAGAAGAACCACTGACCCCAGGCCATGCCCAGCGTGATGATCAGACCGAGAGCGAAGCCGGTCTGGGTGATCAGCAGGGCACCGAACGCGACGTACAGTGCGCCGAGTCCGAGCCCGACACCTCCCATGCGGAGGGTCAGGCCACGGTCACTGCGAAAGCGCGAGCGTGCCACGGTCTACTTCGTTCCGTCGGACTCGTTGCCCTCAGAGAGGGCATCCATCTGACGGCTGACCTCGGGGCTGTCGAGGGCGGCGTCGAAGCGCCGTGAAGCGGCCGCTTCGGAGCTCTCACCGGGCTTGCTGATCAGACCTTCGCGGACGAGCTCGTCGACCGCGTCGGCGGCCGCTTCGAGCTCGCGGGTGCGGCGTTCGGCCGCCTCCATCGCCTGGCCGACGTCGCTCACTGACGAGATGATGCCTTCGCTGGCGCTGTTCATGCCGGCTTGTGCGCTGGCGGCGGTGTGCCGGGCCGCGAGCGTGTCCTTGCGTGCGCGGAAGTCCTCGACGTCCTGCTCCATCTTCATCGCCGAGTCCTGGAGCTTGGCTTCCTCAGCCTTGAGGTCGAAGTGGCGTTCGGACAGCTCGGTGGCTGCCTTCTCGAGCGACACCTTGCGGCCCAGGATCGTACGAGCCTCGTCGTCATTGCCCTGGCCGACAGCCTGACGGGCCTGGTCGTCGAGCTGCGAGATCTGCTGGTTGAGCGCGGCGAGCTGAAGCTCGACCCGCTTGCGGCTCGTTGCGACATCGGCAACCGCGCGGCGTACCTGCTGCAACAAGGACGCCTGCGTGCGGTAGGTCTCGTCCAGCTTGTCCTTCAGGTCTTCGAGGTCATTGCCCCGAAAACGCCACGCCCTAAACATCCTGGACAACCGCGAACCGATGCTCATGCGTGCTCAGCCTACGGGGTAGCCTGTCGCGGGTGGTAGACGAGACTGAGGCCGGCAAAGGGCGCGCAACACCGAGCCGCAAAGAGGCAGAAGCGGCCCGCAAGGCCCGCCTGAAGGCACCCGTCTCACGCAAGGATCAGGTCAAGCGTGAGCGCGCGGCACGCGAGGAGATCCGCACCAAGCAGCGCGAAGCCATGAAGACCGGAGACGAGAAGTACCTCCCGGCACGCGAGCGCGGTCCGGTCCGCGGCTTTGCCCGCGACTTCGTCGATCGCCGCCGCAACATCGGCGAGCTGCTGATCCCGTTCCTGTTCCTGATCCTCGTGTTCATGTTCGTGGCCGGAGCTGCAGGCCACTCCGAGTGGACCAACTACGCAACGACCCTCGTCTACCCGATCGTGATCCTTGGCGTCGTGACCGATGTCATCGTCCTCTCACGGACGCTGCGCAAGCAGCTCAAGGCGCGCTTCGAGCCCGACGAGACCAAGGGCACCATCGCGTACGCGATCCTGCGCAGCATGCAACTACGTCGCATGCGTCTGCCCAAGCCCCAGATCAAGCACGGCGCGCCGATGAAGGCGAAGTACTGAGGGGGTTGAGTGCGCTCTGCGCGCGAACGCATTACTCAGGTTGAGCAAACCGCTGGGAACGTCGAAACCTTGGTGAGATGACTCCCCAACGCTATTCAACGTGCAGGGACATGGGGCCGTAGATCTCGTTCTCGCCGTCGAACAGTCTCACCTGATCGACCCCGTCTGAGACCAGGTCTCCGAAGGCCTCGCCGACCCATGACTCGGCATCGCCGCGGCTCTCGAAGGGCTCTGACCGCCGGATGACATCTCCAGCAGCGGTTTCCAACGTCCAGGTCCAGGCCATGGTCAGCTCTCCTTGGTCGACGGTTGCACGAACGGCGGCTTGGTCACCGTGAACTTCTCGGACCGACCGCGTACGTCCACCGTGACCGTGGCGCCATCTTCGACCGACGGCTCGAGCAGGGCAAGCGCAACGCCCTGACGGAGCGTGGGCGAGAAGGTGCCGGACGTGATCTCGCCCAGCTCGGTGCCGCCCTCGTCCTGGACTGTCATGCCAGGTCGCGGAATGCCGCGACCCTCGGCGAGGAGCCCGCGCAACGTACGAACGGTCTTCTCCTCGCGCTGACGCTGCAGCGCGGCCTTGCCCCAGAAGGCGTCTTTCTTCCAGCCGACGGCCCAGCCTGCACGAGCCATGACGGGGCTGATCTCGGCCGACAGCTCATGTCCGTGCAACGGGTATCCCATCTCGGTGCGCAAGGTGTCGCGAGCGCCGAGGCCGCAGGCGCGGATGCCGTACGGCTCGCCCGCTGCGATCACGGCGTCCCACACGTCGACGGCGTCGTTGGCGGGCACGACGAGCTCATATCCGCGCTCGCCGGTGTAGCCCGTCCGGCAGACCGTGATGTCCTTGCCGGCGATCGTGGCGTCGGCGAACGACATGTACTCGTGGTCGACCGGGAGGTTGAGCGACTCGAGCACCTCGTCACTCTTGGGCCCCTGGATCGCGAGAATCGCGTAGTCCCGGTGCAGATCGGTGATCTCAATGCCCTCGGGCGCCTCGGCCTGGAGCTTGGCGACGACGGCCGCGGTGTTGGCGGCGTTGGGGATCAGGAACACCTCGAAGTCGCTGCGGAGATAGGCGATCAGGTCGTCGACGGTGCCACCGTCCTCGTCACAGCACAGCGTGTACTGCGCCTTGCCGGGCACGATCCGCTCGAGATCATTGGTGAAGCACGCGTTGACGTACGCCGCAGCGCCGGAGCCTCGTACCAGCGCCTTGCCGAGGTGGCTGACGTCGAACAGGCCGACGGCCTCACGTACGGCCTTGTGCTCGGCGAGCACTCCACCGCCGGCGTACTCCAGCGGCATGTCCCAGCCGCCGAACTCCGCGAGCTTGGCGCCGAGGGCGAGGTGACGGTCGTGCAGGGGCGAGTGCAGCAGATCCATGGACGCAAACCTAGACGAGTGATTCTGAGGGACGTTGCCTGACTCCCGACACCCCGCATCCCACCCGGCGGCGTTCTCGTCCCTCGCCGCACAACCCCGGTGCGCCTCAGTCCTCGGCCTTGCCGGATTGGGCGCGGATGCGCCGCTCGTTTAACCGGCACCCCTCAGAATCATTCGTCTAGTAGTGCCGTGGATACAGTGACGACATGCCTACCGTCAGCCTCAGCACATCCAAGCCGACCACCGCACGCGCCGACGCCCTGATCATCGGGATCCGCGGAGACGAGGACCGTGAAGGGTTCGCCGCAGCACTCGACGTGCTCGGGTTCAGCGGCGAGAAGGACCAGGTCGTCGCATTCCCGTCCAACGGCTCCGCCAAGGCGGGTCTGGTCATCGCCGTCGCTCTGCCGGACGAGCCCGACGCCGAGGACCTCCGACGCGCAGCCGCCCGAGGCGTACGTGCCGCCAAGAAGGCCACGAGCATCGCCGTGGCGCTCCACCCCACCGGGGTCGAAGAGGTCGAGGCGATCGCCGAGGGCATCGCGCTCGGCGCCTACAGCTACGACGCCTACAAGTCCAAGAAGAAGGTCAAGGGCGCCAAGAAGGATCCCAAGCTCACGACCGCGACGATCCTGAGCGCGTTCGCTCGCCAGACGACCGCCACCAAGGCCGTCGAGCGCGCTGCGACCGTGGCCGAGGCCGTCAACGTCGCCCGCGACTGGGTCAACACGCCTCCTGGTGACAAGCGACCTGGAGACTTCGCCGACCTCATCACTTCCCACGTCAACAGCACTGTCGCTGGCACTGACCTCAAGGTCGCCATCTGGGACGAGAAGCGGCTCGCCAAGGAGAACTGTGGCGGCATCCTCGGCGTCGGTCAGGGTTCGGACAGCCCGCCTCGCCTCGTCACGCTGACGTATGCGCCCGCCAACGCCGTCGCGCACCTCGCGCTGGTCGGCAAGGGCATCACGTTCGACTCGGGTGGGCTCTCGATCAAGTCCGGCGCCGGCATGACGACGATGAAGCTCGACATGGCCGGAGCGGCAGCCGTCGTCGCCGCGACCGTCGCCATCGCCAAGCTCGGTCTCCCGATCAAGGTGACCACGTTCGCCTGTCTCGCCGAGAACATGCCGAGCGGTTCGGCGACCCGGCCGGGCGACGTGCTCACGATGCGCAACGGCAGCACGGTCGAGGTGCTCAACACCGACGCCGAAGGGCGCCTCGTCCTCGGTGACGGTCTGGCCCTTGCAGCCGAGGCCAAGCCTGACCGCATCGTCGACGTCGCCACGCTGACCGGCGCCTGCGTCGTCGCACTCGGTGAGCGTACGAGCGGCGTGCTGGGCAATGACTACGACTTCGGCCAGCGTGTCCTGGCGTCAGCCAAGGACGGCGGCGAGTCGATGTGGCCGCTGCCGATCGCCGAGGAGATGAAGTCGCTTGTCACCTCGTCCAAGATCGCCGATCTTCGCCAGCACAACCCCAAGCCGTACGGCGGCACGCTCTTTGCTGCAGCTTTCCTGCGCGAGTTCGTCGGCGACATCCCGTGGGCGCACCTCGACATCGCCGGGCCGTCGTTCAACGAGGGTTCGCCGTTCGACTACACACCGACGGGTGGCACCGGCGCCGGTGTCCGCACGCTGGTGAAGCTGGCCGTGGAGATGTCCAGCAAGCGATGACACTCGATCCATCAACCTCACGCGCCCTGACCCAGCGGCTCGCCGAGGAGCAGTCGTTCTGTCGGCTGCCCTCGATCGCTGCTGGCGTCGTGCGCAACGGCGAGCTCGTCTGGTCCGACGCGATCGGCGCGATCGATGGCCGGGCCGACGGGGAGCCGGCGACGACTGACACGCAGTATCGGATCGGCTCGATCTCCAAGACGTTCGTGGGGGTCGAGATCCTTCGACTGCGGGACGAAGGACTGCTCGATCTCGGCGACCAGGTGGGCACCGTCCTGCCGGACGTCTCGTTCCCCCAGGTCACGATCGCCCAGCTGCTGAGCCATACGTCCGGCCTCCAGGCGGAGACCAATGGCGAGTGGTGGGAGCGCACCGAAGGCGGCACCTGGGAAGCGCTCCTCACCTCGGGCGTCGGCCTGCGGTCGACACCCGGCACGACCTTCCACTACTCCAACGTCGGATACGCCGTGCTGGGCGAGATCATCGCTCGACTGCGCGCCGTTCCGTGGTCCGAGGCGATCAGCACGGGACTTCTCCAGCCGCTTGGCATGACCCGTACGACGACCCGGCCTGACTCCGCAGCACCCGGGCTCGCCGTGCACCCGCTCGCGGACCTCCTGCACGTCGAACCAGAACACGACGCCGGCGCCCTCGCCCCCGCGGGACAGCTCTGGTCAACTGTCGAAGACCTCGCCAAGTGGGCAGCCTTCCTCGGCGGCCGTACAGGTGATGCTCTCTCCGCCGAGTCGCTTGCCGAGATGTTGCGCCCGGTGGCCGTCAACGACTCACCTGGCAATGCATGGACCGGCGCGCATGCCCTCGGCTGGCAGGTGTGGAACGTCGACGGACGACGCTTCGCCGGCCATGGCGGCTCGATGCCCGGCTTCCTTGCGAACCTGCGAGTAGACCTCGAGACCGGCGATGGTGTCGTGCTGATGACCAACTCGACGAGCGGACTCGGGACGTCGACAACAGACCTGCTCTCACTGTTGGCACAGCGTGAGCCGATCAAGCCGAAGGTCTGGAAGGCCGACGCCTCGCAGAAGAGCCGCCTCGACCTCGTGGGCCGCTGGTACTGGGGCACGTACGAGCTCAGGCTCTCCCTCGCGACCGATGGCGCGCTCGTGCTCGGCGAGCTCGGCGAAGGACGCGGAGCCAGGTTCCGGGCCGACGGCGATGGATGGATCGGGCTCGACGGCTACTACAAGGACGAGCCGCTGGTTGCCGAGCGAGACCAGTCAGACCGGATCAGTCGCCTGGTGCTCGCTTCGTTCGTCTTCACCCGGACGCCGTACGACCCCGCCGCCGATGTGCCGGGCGGCCTCGACCCAGCGGGCTGGCACTAATCAGGGAGTCCGAGGGCGCGGGCTGCGTCCTCGACCTTGTCCCACTTGATGCGATCTCCGCCTAGACGGTCGGGGTGCGCCTGCTTGCGGGCCTTGCGGTAGACGACCATGAGCTCGTCGAACGACGGGTTGGTGGCCAACGGGTCGACGCCGGCGATCGACTCCAGCGTCATGATCGCGGCGAGCTCCTTGGGCGTGTTCTTCCCCGGAGCAGGTGCTTGCGTCTTCGGCGCTGCCGTCCCCTTGGCCTTGGCGAGGTCGTACTCACGCTTGCGCGACGGGATGCCGACGAGGTTGGCGTCGTAGACGGGGATCTGGAGCTTCTTGCGCGCAAAATCGGCCGCTGCCTGCGGCGAGCTGACCCTGCGGCGAAGGGATTCGCCGTCGTTGGCGACGAGAAGCAGCGTCGTCTGCGTCACCGAGGTCTTGGGCTCGATGTAGCCCTCGACGCCCTTGCGCGACTCCACGAACGCGCGCAGTGCGTCAAGGTCGCCCTTGTTTGCGTTGCGATCTGAGACCACGGCGCCGCCATCGGTCCTGGCCTTGCGCCCGCGGAAGATTCCCATGGCGCAATTGTGCCCGATGACCCTTCACCCCGGTGGCACTCTCTTCGGGTCGAGTGACAAGATGAGGATGTAAAGGAATTTCCTTGGGAGGACACCGTGGCGGACGACGCCGGCAACAACTTCGACATCGTGATTCTCGGCGGCGGCAGCGGTGGTTACGCATGCGCGCTCCGCGCCGTGCAGCTGGGCAAGACCGTGGCCCTGATCGAGAAGGGCAAGCTCGGCGGTACGTGTCTGCACACGGGCTGCATCCCGACCAAGGCGTTGCTGCACGCGGCTGAGATCGCCGATGGCGCCCGTGACGGCGCGCACTACGGCGTGAAGTCGACGTTCGAGGGCATCGACATGCCAGCAGTCAACGCCTACAAGGACGGCGTCATCGACCGGCTTTACAAGGGACTCCAGGGACTCATCAAGTCCGGCGGCATCACCGTCGTCGAGGGTGATGGCAAGCTCGTCGGCCCCAAGACCGTCGAGGTCAACGGTCAGCAGTACACCGGCACGAACGTCGTGCTCGCCACCGGCTCGGTGTCGCGCACGCTCGGCGTGGAGATCGGCGGCCGTGTCATCACCAGCTCCGAAGCGCTGACCATGACCGAAGTGCCCGAGAAGGTCGTCATCATCGGCGGCAGCGTCATCGGCGTCGAGTTCGCATCCGTATGGAAGTCGTTCGGCGCGGACGTCACGATCATCGAAGGTCTGCCGACGCTGATCCCCCTCGAGGATCCGTCGCTGTCGAAGCAGCTCGAGCGGGCGTTCCGCAAACGCAAGATCAACTTCAAGACCGGTGTCAAGTTCACGGGCGTCGAGCAGACCGACGCGGGCGTCACCGTGAGCCTCGAGGACGGCACCACGATCGAGACCGACCTGGTCCTCGTGGCCGTCGGGCGCGGTCCCAACTCCGCCGGCATGGGCTACGAAGAAGCCGGCATCACCGTCGACCGAGGCTGGGTGCCCACCAATGAGCGGCTCGCGACCAACGTCGACGGCGTGTTCGCCGTCGGCGACCTCGTACCCGGACTCCAGCTCGCGCACCGTGGCTTCGCCCACGGCATCTTCGTGGCCGAAGAGATTGCCGGCCTCAAGCCGCAGCCCGTCATCGACTCGGGCATCCCACGCGTGACCTACTGCGATCCCGAGATCGCCTCGGTCGGACTCACCGAGCCGCAGGCCCGCGAGAAGTATGGCGACGACAAGGTCGAGATCCAGGACTACAACCTGGGCGGCAACGGCAAGTCGCAGATCCTCGGCACGGCGGGCAGCGTCAAGCTCGTTCGCGAGAAGGACGGCCCCATCGTCGGCGTCCACATGATCGGCGCCCGCTACGGCGAGCAGGTCGGCGAAGCCTCCCTCATGGTCAACTGGGAGGCCTACCCCGAGGACGTGGCGCAGTTCATCCACGCCCACCCGACGCAGAACGAAGCACTTGGCGAAGCCGCACTGGCCCTCGCTGGCAAACCCCTACACTCACACGCCTGACCCGGAGAACCAGAGGACCCCATGGCTACGTCTGTCACCCTTCCCGCCCTTGGTGAAAGTGTCACCGAGGGAACAGTCACGCAATGGTTGAAGCAGGTCGGTGACACTGTCGCCGTCGACGAGCCGCTGCTCGAGATCTCGACCGACAAGGTCGACACCGAGATCCCGTCCCCCGTGGCTGGCGTCCTGCTGGAGATCAAGGCGGCCGAGGACGAGACCGTCGAGGTCGGCGCAGTGCTGGCGATCATCGGCGAAGAAGGCGAGTCCACAGGTGGTGACGCGGCGCCCGCCGCTGAAGCCCCCGCAGCCGAGGAAGCGTCCGCTCCCGCAGCCGAGGAAGCGTCCGCTCCCGCAGCGGACGAAGCACCCGCCCCTGCCGCTGAGGCAGCGCCCGAGCCCGCTCCGGCAGCCGAGCCTGAGCCGGCACCTGTCGCCGAAGAGCGCTCGGCAGCCCCGGCTGAGAGCGCTGAGGCGCAGCACGACGCAGCCGAGACTGCTCCCGCACCTCAGGCCGAAGCCGCTCCCGCATCATCGTCCGGAGGCACTGCCGTGACCCTCCCCGCCCTGGGCGAGAGTGTCACCGAAGGCACCGTGACCCAGTGGCTCAAGCAGGTCGGCGACGATGTCGCGGTCGACGAGCCGCTGCTGGAGATCTCGACCGACAAGGTCGACACCGAGATCCCCTCACCTGTCGCCGGCAAGCTGCTGGAGATCAAGGTCGCCGAGGACGAGACCGTCGAGGTCGGCGCAGAGCTCGCGATCATAGGCTCGGCCGATGCGGCCGCCGCCGAGCCCGCACCGGCTCCGGCACCTCCCGCTCCTGACCCCGTGCCCGATCCGGATCCCGAACCAGTCGAGGCTCCCAACGCACCGGCGGCCCCCGAGCCCCAGGCCGCGCCTGAGCCGGAGGCTGCGCCGGCTTCCGAGCCCGCACCGGCTCCGACGCCTGTGCCCGCCCAGCCCGAGACCCAGGCCGCACCCGAGCCTGAAGCTGCGCCCGCTGCTCCAGCGGACGCGGCCGCACCGGCAGCTTCCGGACCCTCCGACTCGTACGTCACGCCGATCGTTCGCAAGCTCGCCAAGCAGCACGGCGTCGATCTGTCCGCCATCACCGGCACCGGCGTCGGCGGGCGCATCCGCAAGCAGGATGTTCTCGACTCGGCCGCAGCCAAGCCTGCTCCGGAAGCCGCACCAGGTGCAGCTCCTGCTGCAGCACCGGCAGAGCCCTCGGCACTGCGCGGCAAGACCGAAAAGGTCAGCCGACTGCGCAAGGTCATCGCGACCCGGATGGTCGAGTCACTTCAGGTCTCGGCCCAGCTCACCCAGGTCCACGAGGTCGACGTCACCGAGGTTGCTCGCTTGCGAGCACGCCACAAGAACTCGTTCCTCGAGCGTGAGGGCGTCAAGCTGACCTATCTGCCGTTCTTCGCCAAGGCTGCGATCGAGGCACTCAAGTCCTACCCGCAGCTCAACTCGGCGCTGAACCTCGAAGAGGGCATCATCACCTACCCCGCCGGTGAGCACCTCGGCATCGCGGTCGACACCGAGCGCGGACTCCTCGTACCGACGATCAAGGATGCCGGCGACCTCTCGATCGCCGGTCTGGCCCGCAAGATCGCCGACGCGGCAGAGCGCACCCGCACCAACAAGATCACGCCCGACGAGCTGTCCGGCGCGACCTTCACGATTACCAACCTGGGCAGCAACGGCGCACTGTTCGACACGCCGATCATCAACCAGCCCCAGGTCGCAATCCTCGGTGTCGGCGCTGTCGTCAAGCGCCCGGTGGTCGTCACCGACTCTCATGGCAGCGACAGCATCTCGGTGCGCAGCATGGCCTACCTCGCGCTGACGTACGACCACCGGATCGTGGACGGCGCCGACGCCGGCCGCTTCCTGACGGCGGTCAAGCAGCGGCTCGAGACGGGTTCGTTCGAGGACGAGCTCGGGTCCTAGACGATGCAGGTGGTCATCGGGGGCGCGTCGGGATTTCTCGGCACGGCGCTGACCGAGCACCTGCGATCGAACGGCCACACGGTCACCCGGCTGGTGCGGTCCGGTTCGGGCGACGACGCGTCGCTGTGGGATCCCGCAGCTGGTGTCATCGACCAGGACCTGATCGACGCGGCTGACGCCGTCATCAACCTGTCGGGTGCTTCGATCTCGCGGTGGCCCCGTACGCGCGCCTATCGCCAGGAGCTGCTCGACTCCCGTACGTCTCCGACCAGCGTCATCGCGCAGGCCATCGCCGCCTCGCCGACTCCCCCGGCGATGCTCTCGGCGTCGGCCATGGGTTTCTACGGCGGCGACCGCGGCGAAGAGGTGCTCACCGAGGACAGCTCACCGGGCTCCGGATTCCTCGCCGACATCGTTCAGGCGTGGGAGGCTGCAGCCACTCCCGCGGTCGAGATGACTCGCGTGGTCTACCTGCGGACGTCGCTGGTGCTCGACAAACGTGGCGGCCTGCTCAAGCTCATGCAGGTGCCCTTCAAGCTTGGCGGCGGAGCCAAGCTGGGACCGGGCACGCAGTACATGTCGCTCATCTCATTGCAGGACTGGCTCCGCGCGGTGCAGTTCCTCCTCGAGTCGCCGACGGCCAGCGGGCCTTACAACCTGACGATGCCCGAGGCCCAGACCAACGCCGAGTTCACGGACGCGCTCGGCGATGCGCTCCACCGGCCGACCTTCCTGACGGCACCGTCGTTCGCGCTCAAGATGGCGCTGGGCAGCGGCATCGCCAAGGATCTGCTCGGATCGCTGCGCCTGTCCCCCAGGGCGCTCACCGCTGCCGGGTTCGAGTTCGATCATCCCGACCTGGCGTCGACACTCGAAGCGGCGCTGTGACCGGCGTTCCTGACCCGAACCGCCCTCGTACGGATCCCAGCGCGGCGATCGTCGAGTATCTCGACTTCTTCCGGGCCGAGGTGCGACGCAAGTGCACCGGTCTCGATGAGGCAACGCTCAACACCAGCGTTGTCCCGTCTGCCTGGACCCTGCCCCAGCTCGTGGAGCATCTCGGCTTCATGGAGCGTCGATGGCTCGTGTGGGGATTCTTGGGCGAGAGTGTGCCCGAACCCACCGGCGACCGTGACGCCGATGGCAACTGGATCACCGACCGGCCGATCGACGCGCTGCTGGACGCGCTCGACGAGGGCGGCCGCCGTACGACCTCGATCATCCAGACCCATGAGCTCACCGACCTGGCCAGCGTCGGCGGCAAGTTCGCCGCCGACGATTCCCTGCCGACCCTGCTCTCGCTGCTCATGCACGTCTCGCAGGAGTACTCGCGCCACCTGGGCCACGTCGACATCGTCCGAGAGCTGCACGACGGGCTCGTCGGCGACGACTAGTGCGTCACCAGACCAGGACGGGCTTGACGACCTTTCCGGCCAGTACGTCTGCGACTGCGATGTTGATCTCGCTGAACCGGTAGGTCGTGATGAGCCCATCGACGTCGAACTCGCCCGCGGCGTTCAGGGCGATCAGCCGAGGGACCATCTCCAGCGGGTCGGAGTCACCCTCGATGGACGCCTTGATGACCTTGCCGGTCTGCAGCAAGTCGATCGCGTCGATCGCGTACTCCTCGGCGCCCAGACCGAGCGCCACCAACGTTCCGCGGACCTTCAGCGCCTGCTGCGCCTGCTTGACCACTGCGGAGACCGCGGTGGTGTCGATCGCGTACGACGCACCGGTGCCACCCGTGAGCTCCTTGACCTTGGCCACGACGTCGGCCTCGGACGTCGGGTCTACGACAATTGCGCCGTACCCGGCCGCCACGGTCCGCCGGCTCTCCAGCGGGTCGACGGCGATGATCGTGCCGACTCCCAGGTGCTTGGCCGCGGCGAGGGCGGTCAGACCGACAGCTCCACAGCCGAACACGACCAGGCTGTCTGCGGGCGTCGGCTTGAGCACGTTCAGCACGGTGCCGGCGCCGGTCTGGAATCCACAGCCGTACGGCGCGACCTTGGTCAGGTCGACGGACTTGTCGACGACCACGCAGTTGTCGGCGTACGCGATGGCGTGCTGGGAGAGGCTGGACTGGCCGAAGAAGTTGCCGAACACGATCGCCCCGTCCCGGCTGTACGTCGTCGTACCGTCCATCCGCATGCCCATGTAGTTGAGCATCAGCGCGGAGTCGCAGTAGCCGACCAGTCCGTCGGTGCAGTTGTCGCAGCTGCGGCAGGACCGGAACGAGAGCACGACATGGTCGCCCACCTCGATCCCGCTCACACCCTCGCCGATGGCCTCGACGATGCCGGCGCCCTCGTGGCCGAAGACATTGGGGAACATCTCCTCCGGCAAGAAGCCCTTGAGGTGGATGTCGGTGTGACACAGGCCTGTGGCCACGATCTTGACCAGTACCTCGTCAGCCTGCGGATCGGCGAGCTCGACCTCCTCGAGGGAGAACTCCGCTCCCTGTGAGTTCACAACAGCGACAGTGGTCTTCATACGTCACGCTCCAGCCAGAAGTAGTAGTGGTCGCCCCTCCGAGCGGTCACGCCGTCACAGTAGTGGAACGAGTTCTAGTTTTCGATGCGCCAACCATGCGCAGTGAGTATTAATGTCACGACTCGGTGGGTCGGCAGGTCTCGCGGCAGCGCGCGACTCGTACCGTCATCCCACACGGCGCGCGCGGGACCAAGGCGGTCGATGACCTCGAGCCGTACGCGCCTCGACGTCGCGTCCTTCACCTCGCACGACACGACGATGAGGTCGGCGCCCGTGACGTGGGCGCCGCGCCGGGCGTAGGCGTCGATCATGGTCCTATCGGCATCGCGGGCCGTGCTGTGCGGTGCGTAGACGCGGTCGAGAAGCGAAGGGTCTGAGGTCGCAAACGCCTGAGCGCGTACGTCATCAAGGTCGCCGAGAACTCCGGCCCAGCGAACGTTGTCCGACGCCAGCAGCGAGGCCACGGCAGCGAGCCATACGGCAAACCACTCCATCGCGGCACTCTCGCTCAATCCCCCGGCGCCCGCCGATTGCCGTCCACAGGCGTGTCCCGCACCGGTCGTAGGTTGGAGTCATGCAGCTCGGCCAGCACGCTCCACAGAGCCACGTCATCGCCCACGTCAGCGACACACATTTCGGTCGCGATGACGCCGGCGTCTACAGCGGCATCGACCCCGGGCCCTACCTCGAACGCGTCATGGCCCGGCTCGCCGACGTGAAACCTGACGCCATCGTGTTCACGGGCGACATCGCCGACCTGGGCGAGCCCGAGGCGTACGAAGCGGTGGCGTCGATCGTGGTGGAAAAAGCTGCCGCCATGGGCGCGGAGCTCGTCTGGGTCATGGGCAACCACGACGTACGCGCGCCGTTCGCCCGCCGACTGCTCGGACGCGAAGCTGACCTCGAAGCCCCGCTCGACCAGGTCTTCGACATCAACGGCCTGCGCATCATCGCCCTGGACACGACGATCCCGGGCTATCACGACGGCGAGCTCACGCCGGCGCAGCTCGAGTGGCTCCGTGGACAGCTCTCAAAACCCGCGCCGCATGGCACGGTGCTGGCGATGCATCACCCGCCGATCGCGACCCATCTGCAGCTGATGACGATCATCGAGCTCGCCGACCAGCACCTGCTGGCCGAGGCGATCGACGGGACCGACGTCCGGACGATCCTGGCCGGCCACTACCACTACTCAGCCCACAGCCAGCTCGGCTCCGTGCCGGTCTCCGTCGCAGCCTCGACCTGTTACGTCATCGATCCGTCCGCCGACCCGCGCGGGATGCGTGGTTTCGAGGGCTCGCAGTCGTTCGACCTGCTGCACGTTTTCGACGGCTCCGTCGTCCACTCGACCGTTCCCATCGATCCCGGTCGCCTGGTCGTCGACCACCCGCTCGAGGCACTCGAGCACGTTGCGGCGATGACGCCCGACGAACGCCGCGAGAGCTTCGCCAAGGCGTCGAACAACATCGATTCGATCGTGCTGGTCGACGGAGATACGCTGGAACGGTGACCACGCTCCAGATCATCGATGACTGGTACGGCGACAAGGCGATCGACTACCTCGACGCCTGGAAGCTGCAGCGCGAGCTCCACGAGCAGCGCGCAACGGACCTGATCGAGGACACCGCGATGTTCCTCGAGCACCCCGCCGTCTACACCGCCGGGCGCCGCACCGAGCCGCATGAGCGTCCCTTCGACGGCACGCCTGTCATCGACGTCGACCGTGGCGGCAAGATCACGTTCCACGGACCGGGCCAGCTCGTCGGCTACCCCATCACCAAGCTGCCCTCCCATGTCCTCGTCGTGGACTACGTACGTCGCGTCGAGGAGGCCTTGATCCGCGCCGTCGCCGATCTCGGCGTGATCACTGGACGCGTCACGGGACGTTCCGGCGTCTGGCTGCCTGCCGGCAACGGCAAGATCGAGCGCAAGGTCGCAGCCATCGGCATTCGCGTGTCCCGTGGCGTCACGATGCACGGGTTCTCACTCAACGCCGACGTCGATCTCGGCTACTACGAGCGCTTCGTGCCCTGCGGCATCGCCGACGCTGGAGTCACCACACTCACCGCCGAGCTTGGCCGTGCGGTGACCGTTCCCGAGGCTGCGTCGGCCGTCACCCCCCACCTCGTCGAGCTGCTGCAGTGGGAGCCGTACGTACCGTCGCCCGACCTCACCGACGATGCGGTTCCTGCAGTCCCACTGCTGGATCTGTCCGTTGGCTCACAGGCGTAGGCTGAGCCTGTGACTATCGCACCTGAAGGCCGCAAGATGCTGCGGCTCGAAGTCCGCAACGCGGAGACCCCGATCGAGAAGAAGCCCGAGTGGATCAAGACTCGCGCCAAGATGGGTCCCGAATACACCGAGCTGATGAACCTGGTGAAGGGCGAAGGCCTGCACACCGTGTGTCAGGAAGCCGGCTGTCCCAACATCTTCGAGTGCTGGGAAGACCGCGAGGCCACGTTCCTCATCGGCGGTGAGCAGTGCACGCGCCGCTGCGACTTCTGCCAGATCGACACCGGCAAGCCCGACCCGATCGACCGTGATGAGCCCCGCCGCGTCGCCGAGAGCGTGCAGAAGATGCAGCTCCGCTACGCGACCATCACGGGTGTCGCCCGCGACGACGTACCCGACGGCGGTGCCTGGCTCTATGCCGAGACCGTTCGCAAGATCCACGAGCTCAACCCCGGCATCGGCGTCGAGAACCTCATCCCCGACTTCAACGGCATCCCCGAGCTGCTCGAGCAGGTCTTCGACAGCCGCCCCGAGGTGCTGGCGCACAACGTCGAGACGGTCCCGCGCATCTTCAAGCGCATCCGACCGGCGTTCCGCTACGAGCGTTCGCTCGACGTCATCACCCAGGCCCGCGACTACGGTCTCGTCACCAAGTCCAACCTGATCCTCGGCATGGGCGAGACCCGCGAAGAGGTCTCACAGGCACTGGTCGACCTGCACGAGGCCGGCTGCGACCTCATCACGATCACCCAGTACCTCCGCCCGTCCAAGCGTCACCACCCCGTGGAACGCTGGGTCAAGCCCGAGGAGTTCGTCGAGCTCAAGCACGAGGCAGACGAGGTTGGTTTCGCCGGAGTCATGTCCGGCCCGCTCGTACGCTCGTCCTACCGCGCCGGCCGCCTCTACCAGCAGGCGATCGAGTCAGGACGCGGCAGCGCCGCCATCCGCACCCAGCCGTAGACTGGCTGCATGTCTAACGCCGCACCCGAACCCGCCAAGGGCCGCATCCGCCAGATGCGACAGGCCTACACGATCACCAAGCGCAACGATCGCAACATCGGCCTGCTCCTGCTGCTCGTCTTCCTGCTGTTCGGCGGTGCCGCTGGGGCGCTCGGCTACTCCGTCTTCGGCAAGGGCACCTTCGGCATGATCGTGACCGGCCTGTTCGCCGTGCTGATCGGCATCCTCGCCGTCCTGATCGTCTTCGGTCGTCGCGCCGAGAAGGCCGCGTACGCGCAGGTCGAGGGCCAGACCGGTGCCGCTGCCGGCGCCCTGCAGATGCTGCGTCGTGGCTGGGACGTCAAGCCTGCAGTCGCGTTCACCAAGAACCAGGACATCGTCCACCGGGTCGTCGGTCGTCCCGGCATCCTCCTTGTCGGCGAGGGCAACACGACCCGGGTCAAGGGTCTGCTCGCTGCCGAGAAGAAGAAGCACGCACGCATCGGTGGCGAGACCGTGCCGGTCATCGACATCATCGTGGGTCGAGGTGAGGGCGAGGTCCAGCTGACCAAGCTGCTCAAGCACGTCAAGAAGCTCCCCAAGAACATCAAGCCGGCCGAGATGACCGCGCTGCTCTACAAGCTGAAGGCCCTCGACGCCATGCGTCCTGCAGCGCCGATGCCTCGCGGCCCCGTGCCGACGAGCATGAAGGGCTCCCGCAAGGCGATGCGGGGCTGATCGAAGGCGCTGGCGCCTGAGCGTCAACCGCGCACCAGCGGAGCGTGAGTGTCGCGCGGCGAAGCCGCCGCATGGGAGGCGGCGTGAGCCGACAGCCTCGCTCGACTAGGCGCGGATGACGCGCGAACCTGCTGCGAGGTCGTGCAGACCGCGCTTGTCGTCATTCATCACGATGGCCGGCAGCACGATGGACATCAGCGTCGTACGCAGGACAGCACGAAGGATGCCGATCGGCTTGCCAGCAGGATTCTCGACCCGGAGCCCGAGCAGACGTTTGCCGATCGTGAAACCGAGCAGGCCAGTCAGCAGGGCAACTTCGCCAACAAAGAACGCCAGAATGATGAACGTTTCGCTGGCGTCTTCGCTGAGCCTTGCCGGTGGGTAGTGCACGCCAGCGATCGCGATGGCGCTGAACATTGCGACGATCCAGTCGATGAGCAGAGCCGCGAGTCGACGGCCGAGTGAGGGGGTTTCCACGAGCCGAGCCTATCGAGCGCCTGACGGCGCTCGACCGGGCACTTGTAACATGCCTGAAACAATTCAGTGACGGTCGGGAAACTGCCGGAGCCTAACGTCGGGTTCAGTGCAGCGACGCACTTTCCTGCTATCTGACATCAGTGACCGCCAAGCGGTCGAGGAGGACATATGTTCGGCAATGCCGACGAGCTGTTCAAGTTCATCAAGGACGAGGGTGTTGAGTACCTCGACGTCCGATTCACCGACCTTCCCGGCATCCAGCAGCAGGTGACCCTGCCGGCTTCGACGTTCGACGCCGACATGGTCAAGAGCGGCGTGGCGTTCGACGGCTCGTCGATCCGCGGATTCCAGACGATCGACCAGTCCGACATGGTTCTGTTTCCTGACATCGGCACCGCGTACCTCGACCCGTTCAAGGCTCGCAAGACGATTGCCATGGAGTTCTTCGTCCACGACCCGATCACCGGCGAGGCGTACTCACGCGATCCCCGCAACATCGCCCGCAAGGCCGAGGCCTACCTCGCCACCACCGGCATCGGCGACACGGCGTACTTCGCGCCCGAGGCTGAGTTCTACATCTTCGACCGCGTCAACTACGGCACCAGCGCCAACAAGTCGTTCTACGAGATCACCTCGTCGGAGGCCGCTTGGTCGACCGGCGATGCGATCGACTCGGGCAATCGCGGCTACCAGGTCCGTTACAAGGGCGGCTACTTCCCGGTCGCGCCGACGGACAAGACCGCTGACCTCCGCAACGACATGATGTCCAACCTCACCGATGCCGGACTCATCCTTGAGCGTGGCCACCACGAGGTCGGCACGTCGGGTCAGGCCGAGATCAACTACCGCTTCGACACGCTGCTCAAGGCAGCCGACGATGTCATGAAGTTCAAGTACATCGTCCGCAACACCGCGTGGGCCAACGACAAGACCGTGACATTCATGCCGAAGCCGATCTTCGGTGACAACGGTTCGGGCATGCACGTGCACCAGTCGATCTGGAATGACGGCAAGCCGCTGTTCTATGACGAGTCGGGTTACGGCGGACTGTCTGACATGGCACGCCACTACATCGGCGGCATCCTGAAGCACGCTCCGTCCCTGCTGGCGTTCACCAACCCGTCGGTGAACTCCTACCACCGTCTGGTGCCGGGATTCGAAGCTCCGATCGCGCTGGTCTACTCAGCTCGCAACCGCTCGGCGTGTGTCCGTATCCCGATCACGGGCGCGAACCCCAAGGCCAAGCGCATCGAGTTCCGTTGCCCCGACCCTTCGGCCAACCCGTACCTCGCCTTCTCGGCGCTGCTGCTGGCCGGACTCGACGGCATCAAGAACAAGATCGAGCCGCCAGCACCGATCGACAAGAACATCTACGAGCTGCCGCCAGAAGAGTATGAAGCGATCGACATGGTGCCGACATCGCTCAACGCGGTGCTCGACTCGCTCGAAGAGGATCACGAGTTCCTGACCGCTGGTGACGTGTTCACGCCCGACCTCATCGAGACGTGGATCGACTACAAGCGCACCCAGGAGATCCTGCCCGTGCAGCTGCGCCCGCACCCGCACGAGTTCGAGCTCTATTACGACATCTGATCGGTGGAGCAGGCAAGGCGCCGCACGGCTGCGAGGTGACCGCTCCGTCGCTCCCGCCACCACCTGCTGACTCATCGGTCACGCTGACGTGACCAGGACGCCCCCGACCGAGAAGGTCGGGGGCGTCCTGCATCCGGTCGCGAGGGCTGCGTGCGTTCGCCCTAGACGCGGCGGCGAGCGTGTGGTGGGGTGAGGAGGTCGGTGTCTGTGCCGCTCATCCGCGGCCGCCGACGGTTCCTAGGGGGGACAAACGTGAATACAGGCATGTCACGAGCCCGACGCGGGCTCACCATCGGGGTCGCCACACTCACCCTCGGCATCATCGCGAGCGCGCTCACCAGCGCCGACGCGGCGACCGACAGCAGGTCCACGCCCGTGCCGATCTCGACGCCCGAGGGCCAGGTCAGCAGCTACGTGGTCAACGCGAAGAAGCCCACCGTGCAAGGCACCGCAGACGCGCGATCCGTCGTCAGGAAGGCGGGGGGAACGGTGGTGCAGCAGTGGCCGCAGATCGGTGTGATCGTGGTGCACTCGACTCACGCGGATTTCCGATCCGACGTCTATCGTCTCGGCCGTAAGTCCGTGTCTTCGGTGGGCGCCACCCGGACCGTCGCCGTCAGCGAGCGGACACCTGCACCGACGGCGCAGCGCAAGGCCCAGACCGTCAAGAAGGAGGAGTTCGCGAACACTGCTGAGGAGTTCGTCAAGCCCGACCCCCGCGAGGGTGAGCAGTGGGACATGGCCCACATCAAGGCCGACCACGCCCACGAGACCACCGACGGCTCACGCAAGGTGCTGGTGGGTGTGCTCGACAGCGGCATCGACCCGGATCACCCCGACCTGGCCGCAAACATCGACGTGAAGAACTCAGTGAACTGCACCGACGCCGGAACCGTCGACCGGTCACCGACGGGCTGGGCCCCGACGACCAGCGACCACGGCACGCACGTGGCTGGCACCATCGGCGCTGACCGCAACGGCGTTGGCATCACCGGTGTCGCCCCGAACGTGCGCATGGCCTCGGTGAAGGTCGTCAACGACGACGGCTTCATCTACCCCGAGTACGCGATCTGCGGATTCATGTGGGCCGGCCAGCACCACATGGACGTGACCAACAACAGCTACTACATCGACCCGTTCGAGTACTGGTGCGACGACCAGCCCGACCAGGCTGCCGCGATGGAGTCGGTCCGTCGGGCCGTCACGTGGTCGACCAAGGAGGGCACTCTCCATGTCGCCGCGGCGGGCAACTCGGGCACCGACCTGACGAACAACACCACGAATGACACCAGCCCCAACGACAGCACACCCATCGAGCGCACCATCAACGCCGGGTGCAAGGACATTCCCACCGAGCTCGACGACGTGGTGACTGTGTCGTCGTACGCCCGCATCGGCACCAGCAACGAGACGCAGCTGTCGTACTTCTCGAACCGTGGACTGAACGTCATCGACGTCGCTGCCCCCGGTTCGGCGATCCTGTCGACGATCGTGGCCGGCAACGGGTACGGCCTCAAGAGCGGCACGTCCATGGCCTCGCCGCACGTGGCCGGTGTCGCCGCGCTGATGAAGTCGCAGCACCCCACCTGGAATCCGAAGAAGCTGCTCGCCCAGCTCAAGAAGCAGGCGGACGATCGGCCCTGCGCGGCGGAGCAACCGATCGGTGCGGGCGGTGCGCTGTGCACCGGGTCCGCGCGCAACAACAGCTACTCCGGTGAGGGCATGGTCGACGCGCTCGACGCCGTGAAGTAGCTGCATCTCCGGCGACATGACCAGGACGCCCCTGACCCCGACGGGTCGGGGGCGTCCTGCGTACGATGACGAAGATCTTCATGGCTTCCTCCGACGAACGTCCGCGCAGGCTGCTGCTCGTCGTCGACGCCCCTTCGCTTCTGCACCGGAACCACCATGCCCGCGCTCATACCGGGATCACCGATCGATCAGGGCGTCCTGCCTGGGCACTCCACGGCATGCTGCTCCAGATCCTCGAGGCGATCGACGGATTCGCGCCCGATGCCGTGATCTTCGGACTCGACGATCGGACCGCGTCAGCACGGGCAGACTTCTATCCCACCTACAAGGCCGGTCGAGCCGAGAAGGATGCAGCTCTCGTCGAGCAGCTCGATCGTGCTGGCGCGTTGCTCGATGCACTCGGCCTCGCGACGCTGACTCCCCCAGGCCTCGAAGCAGACGACGTCAGCGCGTCTGGTGCGACCTGGGCAGGCGACAACGGCTGGAACTGCGTGATCATCACATCGGACCGCGACGCGTTCGCGCACATCAGCGACCACACCAAGGTGCTCCGGCTGATCAATGGCGGCATCAGCGCCTCCCCGCTGCTCACCCCGGCGCGGCTCGTCGCCATGTATGGCGTCCCTGCCGAGCACTACCTTGATTTCGCTGCCCTCCGCGGTGATGCGAGCGACAACCTGCCAGGAGTTGCCGGCATCGGCGAGAAGACCGCGGCGGCCCTCCTGACTCAGGTCGGGTCCATGCAGACGGTCTGGGCGGACATCGACCACAATGCCGGCAACGCCGTCGTCGCGACCATGGACTCGTGGTCCGCTGAGACGGGTGCGCGACGGATGGGGGCCACCGTCGTACGTCGACTCACCGAACCGGACGCCCGCGAGCGCTACGACTTCAACATCCAGATCATGTCGGGACGCGTCGACCTCGACCTCGGCATCACCCCCGACATCCCGGGCACACCCGGACTGCTCCCGCTGGACGTCGAGCGCATCAATCGTGTGGTCGGGTTCCTCGGAGTCGAGGCGACGACGACACTTGCCATCCGTGTTCTCAGTACGGATCCTGCATCCGCCACCTACAGGACACCCTGAAATCCGGCCCTTCCCTCATGGCGTTAGATTCCCGCCATGGGCAATTTCGCGGACTTCCAGACAGGGCTCTACTTCGGAGGCCTGGGTGGTGACGTCCCGCCGTACCCACTGACGTTCGACCGGGTCGAGGCGGCCGCTCACGAAAAGATGGAGCACCGCCTCTGGGACTACGTGTCGGGCGGCGCCGGAGACGAGCACACCCAACGCGCCAACGTCGCAGCCTTCGAGCGATGGGGAGTCGTCCCACGCATGCTCGCGGGCGCCGCCGAACGTGATCTCTCGATCGACCTTTTCGGGCACCACCTCCCGACGCCGCTCTTCATGGCACCCATCGGCGTCATCGGGATCATGACCGACGATCAGCACGGAGACATCGCGACGGCCAAGGCAGCCGCCGCGTCCGGCGTACCCATGGTGGCCTCGACGTTGATGCAGGACCCGATGGAGGACGTCGCGACGGCTCTGGGGGAGACACCCGGCTTCTTCCAGCTCTACACGCCCAACGACCGGGAGCTCGCCGAGAGCTTCGTACGTCGCGCTGAGGTCGCAGGATTCAAGGGCATCGTGGTCACGCTCGACACGTGGTCCCTGGGTTGGCGCCCCCGCGACCTCCAGCACGCCACCTTCCCGCAGCTGCGGGGAGACTGCCTGGCCAACTACACGTCCGATCCGGTGTTCCGCTCCAGGCTCGCCTCGCCGCCCGAGGAGGACCTGGGTGCGGCCGCCATCCAGTGGGCCCTGACCTTCGGCAACCCCGCACTGACCTGGGACGACCTGGCCTGGCTTCGTGGACTGACCGACCTCCCCCTCCTGCTCAAGGGGATCTGCCACCCCGACGACGTCCGGCGCGCCAAGGACGCCGGCGTCGATGGCATCTACTGCTCCAACCACGGCGGACGCCAGGCCGCCAGTGTGCCGGCCCTCGACCTGCTTCCCGCTGTGGTGGAGGCGGCCGACGACATGCCGGTCCTCTTCGACTCCGGCGTCAGGTCGGGTGCCGACGTCGTCAAGGCGCTCGCGCTCGGAGCGACCGCCGTCGGCATCGGGCGTCCGTACGGATACGGCGCCGTGCTCGGCGGCACCGAGGGCATCGAGTTCGTCCTGTCCTGCCTGCTCGCCGAGGC
The DNA here is from genome assembly GCA_963849475.1 of uncultured Actinomycetota bacterium. Lineage (GTDB taxonomy): Bacteria > Actinomycetota > Actinomycetes > Propionibacteriales > Nocardioidaceae > Aeromicrobium. Next base: position 410,963 of record CAWKHC010000011.1, on the reverse strand, counting down.
AGACCTCACGATGGGACTCAATGGCCATGCCAGCGTCGCCGACCTCACGCGAGGCGCGCTCGCGGCGATCCAGACCTAGCTGCGCGAGTGCCGTCACCCGGTACTCACACTCGACTCATCGTGGTCGGGAGAAGGCGCGACGGACCTCTTGGGGCCAACCGCAGCCCTCTGCGAGCCTGCCAGCCCAGTACTTGGCGGCCTCGTCGTCGGCCACGTCGACGACAGCGAACCCACCGAGGACCTCCTTGGTCTCGACAAATGGACCGTCGGTGACCAGCACCTCGCCGCTGGTGGCATCGGCGGCGAAGACTGGGCTGTCCTCGTCGAGTCCGGCGCCGTAGATGAACACGCCCGCCTCTTGCATCTCCTCGACGACTGCCATCGACGGCGCGACCCGGCTCTGGAACCACTCATCGGTGTGGTCGCCCACCCACTCCTGGTTGAAATAGATCACGTACTCGGCCATGACAGCTCCTCCTGAGCCCGGACCGGTGCCGGTGCTCACCATCTCCACGAACAGCGACTGCCCATCTCGACAGCGCACGGAAAGATTCTCGTACGAATCAGGCGGGTTGGCGGGTTCGGCGCCAGATCAGGTATGCGCCGAGCGCAAGCACCGGGTCGAGGATCGCGAAGCCCAGGATCAAGCCCCAGTCGACGGCGCCTGACAGGGCCAGCCCGCAGAGCGCGAACGGGACGATGGCACGGTCGACGACACTGGCCAGGCCGAACGACGTCGCTCCGGTGCGGCCGCCCATGATGTAGAACCAGCCAATGACCGTCATGACGAAGCCGAGCACCCTGACGAGACCTGACTGCCCGGGCAGGAAGTCGTCGGCACCCATCAGGTACGTCACCCGCGGCCAGGCGAGGACGATCACGCCGAACACGACGTACAGCACTCCGTTCATCACGATGTAGCGCGACAGCGGCGTGGCAGGACCCTTGGCCAAGAGCTCCTTGAGGAAGGTCATGATCAGCAAGCAGTTCCACGGTCGACCGAGAGGACGGCACCGGTGACCGATGCGGCCGCGTCGGAGGCGAGGTACGCGATCGTGTCGGCGACATCGCTGGGTGGCATGAACCCGTAGCGCGCTCCGGCCGTCTCCATCAGGAGCTCCCAGTCGAGCTGGGTGTCGGCGTGCTCGGCGGCGGCGTTGGTCGGCAGGTCTGTCTGGATGCCTCCTGGGCACACCGTGTTGGCCCGGATGCCGTCCGCCGCGAGCTCGAGGGCAAGCGACTTCATCAACAGGATCACGCCGGCCTTCGACGCGCAATAGGCCGCTTGGTACGGCTGCGCCCGTAGGCCGGCGATCGAGGCAACGGTCACGATGTTGCCCTTGCTCTCGCGCAGGTGCGGCAACGCTGCGTGACTCATGAGCATCGGTCCGGTCAGGTTCACCCCGAGGTGACGCTGCCAGGTGGCCAGGTCGAGGTCCTCAAACCTGCGGAACTGGTCGATGCCGGCGACGTTGACCACGATGTCGAGACCGCCCAGACGTTCGACGGCTGTGGCGACGGCCGTACGTACTGAGGCCTCGTCGCTGACGTCACAGGCCAGAACGTCGTCGCTCGGGTTGAGGTCGACGCCCACGACGGAGGCGCCCTCGCTGGCCAACAGCTCGACAGTTGCTGCACCTACTCCCCCGGCTGCTCCGGTCACCAGTGCCCGCTTGCCCTCAAAACGTCCGGTCACGATCATCCCTTCATCTCGTTGCTCACGGATGGATAGTACTGACGAAAACTAGAACTTGTTCCTGTTTCGATCCTCCTGTCGCGTGGGCGACTTCCCAGAACACAGGCGTGGAGCGGCCGCCGCGCGTATCCTGAACACAGCACTCCCCCAGTGTTGGTCGTCCGCCACCTTCTCCCAGAGGTCCTCCCGCATGGATGCCATCCCTAGTCACAGACTGACTGAGCCTGCCTCGCGTGGGTCCAAGCTCGACCCCAAGAGCCCCGAGTTCTATGACGCGTGCAAGGCGTTGATCGGGCGGTCTTCTGCGCGCCGACTCCCGGGCGCGGCAGGGAGACTCGAAGATGCGACGGACGAGGCGCAAATCGCGGCCCTCAGGGACGTCTGGCTTCGCCAGGCCGAGGATCGCGCCGAGCTCGAGGCACTTCTGGCGGAGCTCACCGAGCTCACCACCCTCTATGAAGACACGGCAACGGCTCTCAAGGAGGCCTCCGACGAGGTCAGCCAGACACGTGCGCGGCTGATCGATGCCGAACGCACGATCTCCGACCGCGACCTCGCGTTGGAGCGAGTGCGTCAAGAGCTCGCCGAGCGTGAGCAACAGGTCGCCGGGCAGAATCGCCTGATCGAGGACCTCCAGCAATATGTCCTTCACGTTGAGCAGGCTCGCGCCGCCGACGCGTCCGCCATTCTCGAGTCGCTCGACAGGTACAAGAATTGAGCACGCCTGACCAGAACGGCGCTCGTTCGTGAAGGTTGGTGTGGCGCTTCCCCAGATGGCCGTTGGCTACGGGGCGGGCACCACCGTCGACTGGGCGCGTGGCATCGACGCGGGACCCTTCTCGAGTGTCTCGGCGGGTGAGCGTGTCACGTTCAGCAACCCTGAGATGGTGGCCACGCTCGGAGCCTGCGCAGCGGTCACAGAACGCGTACGCATCCTGGCGAACCTCTGGGTGCTCCCACAGCACTCCATGCCGATGGTTGCCCAGCAGATCGGCACTCTCGACCAGCTGTCCGGCGGCCGTCTCGAGGTAGCTGTTGGTGTCGGCGCCCGCGATGACGACTATCGCGCGCTGGGCCGGGAGTTCAGCCACCGCCATGAGCGGCTCGACGCCAACGTCGCCGAGCTGCGCAGGTTGCTCGCTGGCGAGCCCCCGTTCGAGGGAGCCGAGCCGGTCGGACCGTCGCCAGTTCAGCCCGGTGGTCCCCCGATCCTGGCCGGTGCCATGGGTCCCAAGGCCATGCGTCGAGCCGCTCGCTGGGCTGACGGCATCAGTGGCTTCAGCATTGCGGGCGACGCGGACGAGATCGGCAAGGTCAACTCATTGGCCGACGCGTGCTGGCTCGAGGCGAACCGCGATGCGCCGCCCACCAAGATCAGCGGCTGCTTCGTCGCCGTTGGCGTGGAAGAAAGCCCCTCGACCCTGCACTCGTTCACCGCCCGCTACCTCGGGTTCCTCGGCGCAGGCCTGGCCGGCGCGATCGCCACCACGGCAGGCACTTCGACGGTCCACGCGTTGAAGTCGGTGCTGGACGGAGCGGAGAGTGCAGGATGCGACGAGTTCATTGTCGTACCCGCGACCACCGATCTGCGCTGCCTCGACACCGTTGCGACGGTCGTCGCGTCGCGTTGATACGCGGCATGATGTCTAGAAAGCCTGGAAACGCAGCGAGCAAGCGGTGATCGACGTATTCTGACCCGGCGACGACAAGTCGCAGGTTCGCCCCGTCATCTCCTCCCAGAGGTCCTCGCGCATGGCCGTCGATCACCACCCCGAGTGGGTCCCACGCTCGCTCACCGCGGCAGAGCTGGACCTCGATCCAGAGAGCCCGGAATTCATCGCAGCCTGTCTGGCCGTGATCAATCAGTCAGCGAATTCAGGTGCCGAGGCCACGGCGGAACCTCCTGTTGACGCCCCTGGTGAGACCACTTCGGGAGCCGCTGGGTCCGTGGCGACGGACAAGGCCGACCCCGTCCAACATCTCGAGCCTGGCATCGCAGCCACACCCCACGCGCTTGTGAGCCGGCTCGAAACGGAGATCGGGCGACTCAGAGTCGAGCTGTCTGATGCGCATGCTCGACTGAGCGAGACCGTCCAGCCCATGCAGGAGCACGCAGATGCTCGGGAGAGCCTTGCCCGTGCCCACCACACCCGTTCCGGTCAGGTGCACAAGGTCAAGGGTTTGAGGAGGAATTCGGCAGCGCGCGAGGGCGCCGAGACCCTTCAACAGCTGGTCAGCGCAATATTGTCCGACCGCGTTGCCGACAACGCCGCCCTCAGGGAGGCCAGACGCCGCGAAGAAGGAGTTCGTGCAGATCTTCTGTCTCTCGAAACTGAGCTCGCGTCCGCGGCATCCACGCACAAGGACACCACCAAGGCTCTCGATACAGCCATTCAGAGCGCAACCACCGCGCGTGCTGAACTCGAGACAGCGATGATCGCCGCCGCGGACCAGGAGTCCACCATCAATGACCTGCGTCAGGTGATCGCTGATCGGGACAAGAAGATCGGCGACCTCCAAGAACAGTCACGACAAGCCGAACAGAACCGAGACGCGGAAGTTGCCGAGGTCGTATCGTCCGTTCAACGTGATCACGAGTCTGCGGTGGCCCACCTGCTACAGGTGATCGCCGATCGGGACCAGGAGATCAGCGATCTTCAAGAGCATGCACTGCGGGCCGAGGAAGCCCGCATAGCCGACGCTGCCGCAATTTTGAACTCCCTCGACAAGTACCGGGTCTGAAAGTACTCGCGGAGCCGCCAGCGATATGCAATTGCAACCTGATCGCATCCTGCTCAGACTGACGCCCTGCAAGGATTGGCGTCATGCCCGACGCCGCCGAGCTCACGCAGAGGTGGATCGCTGCGTGGGTTCACGTACGCAGCCTCGAGGTGTCGCAGCTCGACGGCTGGCCCGTGGTGCACACGCGCTCTCGTACACGTGAGAGCGAGCTGATCTGCAGCGACCCGGGTCCCGAGGCGTTCAGCGCGCTCATGCGGCACATCGACGGCGATCCCCGCGCCATGCTCACCGTGATCGCCGAGGACACCGAACCGTACGCGGCGCTCGAGCTACCAGCCGGAGTGCGCGTCGACCGTGACGACGAGGCCCTGATGGTCGTCGAGCTGGAACCCACCGACGCGCCGCCTCGCGGCTCAGAGTTCACCAGCCGCTGGGACATCCAGGGCAACAGCGTGACTCTTCGACTCGAAGCAGGTGAAAGCGTCGCCGCCGAGGGCACGATCGGGGTGCTTGGCGACGTCGCTGTCTTCGACGCAATCGAGACGTCACCGGCATTTCAGCGCCGCGGTCTCGGACGACGAGTCGTCTCGATGCTCACGTCATACGCACTCGATCACGGCGCGACACAGGGCGTGCTCGCGGCGACGGACCAGGGCCGGATGCTGTACGAGTCAGTCGGCTGGAGTGTCGCACTGCGTATGCGCTCGCTCATGGGCACCTAAACCACGGCACTGCGGCTGCAGACCTCGTCCCACGGGGTCGGCGCCATGCCGAAGTGGGCCCGGGCGGCGCTGTCGTCGAGGACGTATGGCTTGGTCCACTGGTAGGACAGCTGGTTGAGCTCGCGTACGAGCGGCACGACCAGCGACGTCGCCTTGAAGATCGGGCCCGGGATCGCGCTGACCTTGACGACCGGCTTGCCGACACTGGCGAGCACGTCGTTGATCGCCTGCTCCTGTGTGCGCGGCTCGTTGCTGGGCACGTGCCACGTGCGACCGAGGGCCGACGCATCTGCCGCTGCCGCGATCATCAGCCGCGCGGTGTCAAGGACATCGGTGAACGTGTGCGGCTGGTCCTTGCGACCGATCACCATTGATCGCTTGCCCTTGAGTGCGCCAGGGATCTGCCTCGTGACATGGCCGTTGTCGCCCACGCCGGTGCCCATGTAGTCGGACCCGCGCACCTCGACCGTACGGATGCGGCCGGCATCATGGAGTGCCTTTGCCTCAGCCCACATCCCGGCGCGCAGGCGCCCCTTGTGGTCGGTTGCGGCGTCGGGCATGTCTTCGCGCATCGGCCCGTCGACCGGGCCGTACGGGTAGAGGTTGCCAGTGATGGCGTAGACCGCGCCGGAACGCTCGGCAGCCGTGAGGAATGACTGCGCGAGTGGCGGCCAGAACTTCTCCCATGTCGTGTAGTCGGCGGGGTTTGCGCAGTTGTACAACACGGCGCATCCTTCGGCTGCTGCCGAGAGCGCATCGGCGTCAGAGGCGTCGAGCTTGAGGTGGGTGACTCCGTCGAGCCCGGTGTCGGTGCCGGAGCGGGTCGCGACGACGACGTCGGCTCCCTGTGCGGCGAGCAGCTCGGCAATGTGGCGGCCTACGGGACCTGCCCCGACCACGAGGTGGCGTTCAGTCATGATGTGTCCTTCACGTTCTTGGAGAGCACCGCTCTCGTTTTCAGCATGGCACGAGCCGAGCCAGACTGCAAGAGCAGTGCTCTCGTTTGTTGCAACTGCTCTCGCAATACGTCAGGATTGGCGGCATGGAGCAAAAGGCGAAGACGGCACGACAGCGCGCACGCGAGGAGATCACCGAGGAGATCCTTGCCGCTGCGCGGGCTCGGCTCACCAGCCAGGGGCCCGGCGAGCTGTCACTTCGCGCGGTGGCGCGCGACGTCGGAATGGTCTCGTCGGCGGTCTACCGCTACTTCGGCAGCCGTGACGAGCTCCTCACGGCCCTGCTGATCGAGGGCTACAACGGTCTTGGCGAGGCGGCAGAGGACGCCGACAACACGATCGCGGATCGCACGGACACCCCCGCACGGTGGAAAGCTGCGTGCCACGCCATTCGTACGTGGTCGATCGACCACCCCGGCGACTACGCGCTGCTGTACGGCTCCCCCGTGCCCGGATATGCGGCCCCGCAGGACACGATCGGCCCTGCCACCCGGGTCATCGTCGTCCTGATCAAGATCGTCGTCGAAGCCCACGCCTCGGGCGCCATACGAGTCCCTGCAGCGCCCGAGTCCGCGCCACCGGGCACGGCATCGACCGTCGACGCGGCGATGGAGTTCGTAAACGCGCAGGACCTGCTTGGCGCGAAGTTCGACGCCGAGATCGCAATGCGGACCTTGATGGCATGGACGACGATCTTCGGGACCATCTCGTTCGAGCTGTTCGGCCATCTTGTCGGCTCGGTGAGCGACTACGAGTCGTACTTCGACCAGATGGTTGCCAGGACTGGCTCTGACCTCGGCATCTTCTGACCATCCGAGCGTGAGCAATGCCTCACGCCATGAATGCCAGCGAATCGACGGCCAACAGGTTGAATGGATCAGCAATCGAATTGAGGATCCGCATGCCCCGCATCACGCGCAAGACATTCGTCGCAGCACCCGCCGAGACCGTATGGAAGCTCGCCGGCGACTTCGCCGAATGGCACCCGAAGCTCCGCATCTACGCCGACGGCCCCGAGGCATCGCCCGAGCTGGTCGTCACCGTCGTGTCACGCGACGAGGCCGAGATGACGCTGTCGTACCACATGCCCGATCCCCCGTTCCCGATCGCAAACCATCGCGCGACGGTGCTCGTCGAGGCCGACAGCGACACCACGTCGTACGTGACCTGGGAGGCCGACTTCACGGCTGACCCGGCGATCCTCCAGCAGCTCGAGGACGAGCTCGGCGACGACGTGTTCTCGCAGGCGCTCGACCGCCTCGCAACGACCGCTCAGGACGCTCACGGAGCCCAGCAGATCTCAGCCTGAATCAGCTGCGCCAGTCCTTGAACCCCACGACGATCAGGCGCATCTGACGGCGGGCACCTTCTTTGATCTTCTCCTCGAGGTCAGGACGCCCATCGGGCATCTCCACGACCTCCTCGGCGTTCGAGACCATGTTGCGTACGAACAACCGCGACACCATCTGGACGTCGTCGGTGTCCCAGTTCTCGATGTTGGGCAGGCGAGCCAGCACGACGGCCAGCTCGCTGACGAACAGGTCGAGCTCGTGGCGGATCGCCGTACGTACGACTTCCGGACCGCCGACGCGCTCGCGGGCGACGAAGCCGAAGTGCGCCTTGCTGACCTTGACCGCCTCGACCAGCACCTCGGCCGCCGAGTCGATGATGTTGTCGAAGACCTCGGGATCACGCTGGGCGTCGCGAATCATCCGGCGCAGCGTCGAGAACGACTGCTCGACGAGCGCAAGGCCGAGCTGGTCCATCGACTCGAAGTGGCGATAGAACGCGGTGGGCACGACGCCAGCGTGACGCGAGACCTGTCGCAGGCTGATCTGTGCGAATCCCTGGGTCTGGCTCAGCTCCAGCGCTGAGGCGAGGATCGCCTGTCGGGTGCGTTCCTTCTGCGCCTGGCGAGACTCCACGGGCACAGAATCTGACATGGCCACAGCCTATAGCCCGCCTTTCAGTGAACACATGTACTCGAAGTGTGTCAGGTCACGCGGTTCGCGCTTGCGCACTGCGTGGATACCGGGCACTATTTGAGTGTACGCACGTTCACTGAATGACACAGCCACTGAGTTTCGAGGAGGGCTACGAGATGGGCATCATCCGCAAGGCTCTCGCCTCACGGCCCGTCGCGTCCCTGACCTCCCCGTACACGATCGATCACTACCTCGACCAGATTCACCCGATGCTCGCAGCGGAAAACGTACGCGCGAAGGTTGTCGAGGTGATCCACGAGACCGGCGACGCCAGCACCGTGGTGCTGCGCCCCAACGGCGCCTGGAAGGGCTTCACGCCCGGCCAGCACGTCCAGTTCGGCGTCGAGGTCGACGGCAAGCGCCGTGTGCGCGTCTTCTCGGTGTCGAGCTCACGCGCCACCCGGGGCAAGACGTTCAGCGTCTCGGTCAAGGCGCACCCCGACGGCTACGTGTCGCAGTTCCTGCACAACGAGCTGAAGCCGGGCACGATCGTCTTCCTCTCGCAGGCCGAGGGCGAGTTCGTCCTCCCCCGCGAGACCCCTGACAACGTCCTGCTGGTGAGCGGTGGCTCCGGCATCACCCCGGTGATGTCGATGATCCGTACGCTCCGCGACTCCGGTCACACCGGTCGCGTCACGTTCCTGCATTACGCCCGGTCGCTCGAGGACGAGATGTTCAGCGGCGAGCTCGACGAGATCGCCGCGTCGCTCCCCCACGCGCAGATCGTGCGCATCTTCACTCGCAAGCCCGCCGACGGCGCCGAGCTCGAGGGCCGCTTCTCGATCGACCACCTCAAGCATCTCGGGATCGACCCGTCAGAGACGCTCACGTACGTCTGCGGCCCCGCCGGCCTCATCGCCAGCGTCCGCGACGCGTACGAGGAGCTCGATGCGACTGAGCAGCTCCGCATGGAGTACTTCAAGGTGCCGAGCGTCGACCTCGACGCTGCCGACGCCACGGGCACCCTGACCTTGGACAACTCCAAGATCGAGGCCGAAAACACCGGCCAGACGATCCTCGAGCAGGCCGAGGCAGCTGGCCTCAAGCCGGAGTTCGGCTGCCGCATGGGCGTCTGCAACACCTGCGTCGTCAAGAAGAACCACGGCGCGGTCCGGCACGTCATCAGCAACGAGATCAGCGCCAACACCGACGAGACCATCAAGATCTGTGTGCACGTCCCCATCGGCGACGTCAACGTCGCCCTTTAGGAGATCACCATGTCAAAGACCAAGAACGCACCCATCAAGCCGCACAGCGCGCGCAACCACAACGCCGCACCGCTGTCGCTGATCGACCCCACCAGCGACAAGTTGGCCACGATCGGCCTCGACTACATGACGTACGAGCAGCTCGAGGAGTTCGGCGAGGAGCTCAACACCGTACGCCAGCGCGTGCTCGACGACCTCGGTCAGAAGGACGCCGACTACATCCGCCGCGTCATCAAGGTCCAGCGCGCCTCTGAGGTGCTGGGCCGCATCGGCATCTTCATGCCGTTCTTCCCGCCCGCGTTCATCGCCGGCATCCTGTTCCTCGGCCTGGCCAAGATCCTCGACAACATGGAGATCGGCCACAACATCATGCACGGCCAGTACGACTGGATGAACGACCCGATGATCGACGCCAGCCGCTTCGAGTGGGACAACATCGCCCCGTCGCAGGACTGGAAGCACGGGCACAACTACATCCACCACACCTACACCAACATCCACGGCATGGATCGCGACATCGGCTACAACATGTTCCGTATCGACGAGGACCAGCCTTGGTACGCGTCGCACCGGTTCAACCTGCCGCTCGCGTTCATCCTGATGCTCGTGTTCGAGTGGGGAATCATGTACCACGGCGTCGAGCTCGACCAGTACCTCCAGGGCAAGATCTCCAAGGAGGACTTCCAGGGTCGCCGCAAGCGCGCCATGAAGAAGATCCGCAAGCAGGTCTTCAAGGACTACGTCGCGTGGCCCGTCATGGGTATCGCCCTCGTGCCGTTCACCGGCTGGTGGGCACCTGTCGCGATCCTGGTCGCCAACCTGGTCGCCAACGTCATCCGCAACATCTGGTCCTTCATCATCATCTTCTGTGGCCACTTCCCGGCCGAGGTGCAGACCTTCGCCGAGGAAGACGCCAAGAACGAGACCCGTGGCCAGTGGTACCTCCGCCAGCTGCTCGGCTCGGCCAACATCTCGGGCAGCAAGCCGTTCCACGTCATGACCGGCAACCTGAGCCACCAGATCGAGCACCACCTGTTTCCGGACATCCCGGCCCGCCGCTACCCCGAGGTGGCCGAGGACGTGAAGCTCCTCGTTGAGAAGTACGGCCTGCAGTACAACTCCGGTCGACTGTCGAAGCAGATGTTCTCGGTGGTCCGTCAGCTCGCCAAGCTCGGCAAGAAGCCCACCGATCCCTACAAGATCGGCAACAGCCCCGAGTCGAAGGCTCTGCGCCGAGCCAAGCGGGAAGAAGCCGCCCGTCGCGCCGACGAGCTCCGTACGCCACAATTGACCTCATAGTCGCACCCGACCGAGAGGCCCACCGATGGCGTTGAGCAGGCGTGAGATCGCCAAGGACGTGTTCCAGCAGTCGGTCGAGGCGGCCATCGCCACGGGTGGCCATGTGGCGGCGATCCTGTTCGAGGGAGCCCGCAAGATCACGACCGAGCTCGGCGCGTTCGGCACCGAGATCTTTGAGATCACCGAGTCGAGCCGCAGGGCAGGCGAAGACGCCGACAAGACCAATCCGGACAACGGCTAGCCACGAATCACTGGCATGAGCCAAGACACCCCCCGACGCCGCGTAGCCGTCATCGGATCGGGGGTGTCCGGCCTCACCGCCGCGTACGTCCTCCGCAAGGACAATGACGTCACGGTGTTCGAGGCCGATGGTCGCATCGGCGGCCACGCCCACACGCACACCGTCTCCGACATGGACGCGACACATCGCGTCGACAGCGGCTTCATCGTGCACAACGACCGCACCTACCCCCTCCTGCGCCGGCTGTTCGCCGAGCTCAACGTCGAGGTCCACGCCACCGAGATGAGCATGAGCATCCACTGCGACGGCTGTGGCCTGGAGTACGCCGGCGGTCGCGGCGGCAAGGGCATCTTCGCCCAGAAGCGACGCGCCGCAGACCCCCGCTACCTCGCGATGTTGCTGAGCGTGAAGAAGTTCGGTCGACTGGCGCAGAAGCTCCTCGACAGCAATGAGTCTGATGACGAACCGCAGACGTACGGCGACTTCCTCCGCATTCACGGGTTCTCCGAGTTCTTCATCTCGCACTACGCGATCCCGGTTGTCTCGTGCGTGTGGTCGTCGGGCCACGAGGATGCGCTTTCATACCCCGCGCGCTACCTGTTCGAGTTCCTCAAGCACCACGGTTTCCTCTCGGTCAAGGGCTCGCCGCAGTGGTACACCGTCGCTGGCGGATCGGGCAGCTACATCGACAAGGTCACAGCAGCGGTGGGAGACGTACGGATCGCGACTGCGATCAAGGCGATCACCCGCAAGCCCGACAGCGTCGAGCTGATCGACGCCGCCGGCAACCTCCACCAGGCCGACGCCGTCGTCATCGCAACCCACGCCGACGACGCGCTCGCCCTGCTCACCGATCCCACCGACGACGAACGTCGCGTTCTGGGCGCTTTCGAGTACTCACACAACGAGACACTCCTGCATCGTGACGACTCCCAGCTGCCAAAAGCCGCGGGAGCACAGTCATCGTGGAACTATCGGATGGACGACTGCGCGCAACGCAGTGACCGGACGGCGGTGACCTACTGGATGAACAGGCTTCAGGGCATCGAGAGCGCTGAGCCGTTCCTGGTCACGCTCAACGCCTCCGACCGCATCGACTCGTCCAAGGTCGTCGCGACGATGGACTACACGCATCCGATCTACACTCCCGCGTCAGTGGCCGCCCAGGGCGAGCTCAAGGGACTGTTCACCGATCGCACGGTGTTCGCCGGCGCCTATCACGGCTGGGGATTTCACGAGGACGGCTGCCGATCGGGCGTGGAAGCGGCCGCGGCACTGGGCACCACATGGTGACACCCACGCTGCCCGTCCTGCCGGCCCTGGTCGAGGGCACGGTCAGCCACACCCGTCGCACTCCCCTGCGCCATCGCTTCACGAACCGGGTCTATCAGTGGCTCGTCGACGTCGACGAGCTCCCGCACATGAACCGAGCGCTCCGACCGTTCTCGTCGTTCAAGGCTGGTGACCACATCGGCGACCCCAACGAGACAATCCGCGCCAACATCGAACAGTTCTGCAAGGTCGGCGGCGTCGACATCAGCGGTCATCGCGTGCTGATGCTCGCCAACGCCCGCGTTCTGGGCCACACGTTCGACCCGCTGAGCGTGTTCTGGGCGATCGCGCCCAACGGCTCGCTGCGCTGCATCGTCGCCGAGGTGCACAACACGTACGGCGAACGCCACGCCTACCTCCTGGAGACCGACGACGCGGGCAAGGCGACGGTCGACAAGGAGTTCTACGTGTCGCCGTTCTTCACCGTCGACGGCCGCTACGACCTGCAGTTCACGCTCACGCCGGAGTCGGTCTCGTCCACCGTGATCCTGCGCCAGGGAGGCGACGCAGTGTTCTCGGCGACATTCCGCGGCAATCCCCGAGCAGCGACAGCCGGTCGTCTCAGCAAACTCTTGGTCAAAATGCCCCTGATGACCCATCGGACCAGCCTGCTGATCCGAATACACGGTGTATGGCTCTGGATTCGCAGACTGCCAGTCGTCACCCGACCGGCTCACACACCGCAGGAAGGCACCCAATGACGCAGATCGCCACACCCCGCTGGCCAGGCATTGCGCACACCCCGCGCACGCCGGCCAAGGCACGGATCGCCAAGGCAATTCTCAAGCCCACGATCAACCGGGTCCCCGTTCGGCTGACGATGGCCAACGGCACCCATTGGGGTGCCGGCGATGACAGCGCGCCCGAGATGCGCGTCGTACGTCCCCGGGCCTTCTTCGCCCGTCTCGGTGCCGACACCAAGATCGGCTTCGGCGAGGCCTACATGGCCGGCGACTGGACCACCGGCGACACAACGGATCTCGCCGACCTGCTGACCCCGTTCGCTGAGCGAATGGCGACGATCGTTCCCGCACCGCTGCAGAAGTTCCGCGTTTTCGTCGACAAGAAGCTCCCTCACCACCAGCGCAACTCCGTGAACGGCTCGCGCAAGAACATCGAGGCGCACTACGACCTCTCCAACGAGCTCTTCGCCCAGTTCCTCGATCCTTCGATGAACTACTCGTCCGCCTGGTTCGAGGGCGACGAGACGCTCGAAGAAGCGCAGATGCGCAAGATCGACGCGGTTCTCGACGACGCGCACGTCGGCAACGGCACCCGCGTGCTCGAGATCGGCAGCGGCTGGGGATCCCTCGCGATCCGAGCAGCGCAGCGTGGCGCCAAGGTCACGACGATCACGATCTCGACCGAGCAGGCCGCACTGGCCAAGGAGCGCTTCGCCGAGGCAGGCGTCGACGTCGACCTCCAGCTCATCGACTACCGCGAGGTCACCGGCCAGTACGACGCGATCGTCAGCGTCGAGATGATCGAAGCCGTCGGCGAGGAGTTCTGGCCCACGTACTTCCAGACGATCGACAAGCTGCTCGCACCGGGCGGACACGTCGCGATCCAGGCGATCACGATGGACCACCACCGCTACCTGGCGACCCGCAACTCGTACGGATGGATCCAGAAGTACATCTTCCCCGGCGGACTGATTCCCTCACTCACCGCAATTGACCAGGTGCTGGGCGAACACACCTCGCTCTCGGTGACGAACCAGCGTCCGCTTGGCTTGCACTACGCCCGCACGCTGCGGCAGTGGCGAGACAACTTCAACTCAAACTGGGACACGATCAACGCCCAGGGCTTCGACGAGACATTCCGCAGGATGTGGGAGTTCTATCTCGCCTACTGCGAAGCCGGCTTCAAGACGGGCTACCTCAACGTGCACCAGATCGCGATCTCCCGTCCCCACGGTTCGGAGCGTTGAGTCATGGCCAGCATCTCTCGCCTTCCGATGCCGATCCAGGACACCTGGGAATGGCAGTACGAAGGTGCATGCCGCGAGACCAACCCTGAGACGTTTTTCTCACCCGACGCCGAACGCGGACCGCGCCGTCGTCGCCGGGAAGCCGCCGCCAAGGCGCTCTGCGCAGTCTGCCCCGTACGGCAGGCCTGTCTGGATCACGCGCTGGCGGTACGTGAGCCGTACGGCGTGTGGGGCGGGCTCAACATCAACGAGCGGGAAATGATCATCGCCGACCGCAAGGCCGGCTGAGTCTCACTCGTAGAAGATGCGCTCGACGACCTTGCGGGCGTGGCGGGTCGTACGCAGGTAGTCGTCGACCATGCGTTCGCTCTGGTCCATCCCGTAGCCGAGCAGGTGAGCGACGCCGGCGCGATCAGCGCCCTGCTCGACCATCGATTCGGCGGGCTTGCCGCGCATGAGGACGACGGCGTTGCGGATGCGGCTGACGAGGCGCCAGGCGTTCTCCAGCGCGGCGGCATCGGTCGTGCTGATCAGCTCTGCGTCTCGAGCCGCGTGCAGCGCCTTGAGCGTGCGAGTCGTACGCAGCCCGGGCACCTCGGCGGCGTGCTGCATCTGGAGCAGCTGCACCGTCCACTCGACGTCGGCGAGTCCGCCGCGCCCGAGCTTGAGGTGGGTATTGGGGTTGGCTCCTCGCGGCAGCCGCTCTGAGTCGATGCGCGCCTTGATGCGCCGGATCTCACGAACCTCGTCGGATGTCGTGCCGCCTTCGGGCCAGCGCAGTGGATCGATCAGCGCCGTGAACCGTTCGGACAGCTTCTCGTCCCCGATGACGGCGTTGGCGCGCAGGAGCGCCTGGGCCTCCCACACGGCCGACCACTTCTCGTAGTAACCCTTGTATGCCGCGAACGTACGCACCAGCGGGCCGTTCTTGCCCTCGGGTCGCAGCTCCGCGTCGACCTCGAGCGGCGGATCGTCCGAGGGCGCGGCAAGCATCTTGCGCAGACCGACCGCAACCGCCGTCGCCGCCTCGGATGCGTCCGTCTCGTCGGCCCCGGGAAGTGGATCGTGGACGAACATCACGTCTGCGTCGGATCCGTAGCCGGCTTCGCCGCCACCCAGTCGACCCATGAGCACGATCGCCATGCGGGTCGGCATGGGACCCTTCTCGGCCTCGACAGCTGAGATCGCGACCTTCAACGCACCCGAAAGCGTGGCGACCGAGATGTCGGTGAGCGCCTCGCCGACCTCCAGGATGTCGAGCCGGCCGAGGACATCGGCGATGCCGATGCGGGACAGCTCTCGGCGCCGCACCCGACGTACGGCGCGGATCGCGTCAACCGGGTCGCTGTGCCGCTCGGCGGCGACGTCCATCTCGCTGCGGAGCCGCTCGATGGAGCGCGGTACGAGCTCAGCATCGTCACCCAGCAGCGCCACCGAGTCGGGCGCGCGCAGGATCAGGTCGGTGACGTACCGGCTCGAACCCAGCACCCGCGCGAGCTGCTCGGCACCTTCACCCTCGTCACGCAGCTTGCGGAGATACCAGTGCGTCTCGCCGAGGCCCTCGGAGATCTTGCGGAACGCGAGCAGGCCCGCCTCGGGATCGGGCGTCTCGGCGAACCAGGCGAGCATTGCCGGCAGCAGAGCCTTTTGGATCGAGGCGCGGCGCGAGACCCCCGACGTCAGCGCCTGGATGTGCTTGAGGGCCCCCTTCGGGTCGACGAAGCCCAGCGCGGTCATGCGCTGCTCGGCAGCCAGCGGGGTCAGGCGCAAGCCGTCGGTCGGCAACGACGCCACGGCCTCGAGCAGTGGCTGGTAGAACAGCTTCTCGTGCAGCCGCCGTACGAGTCGGCGATGCGCCTGCCACTCCTTCGTGAGGTTCTCGGCGGGATTGCTCTTGAACCCCATGCTGCGACCGATGCGCCGCAGGTCCTCCGGGTCGTCCGGGACGGCGTGTCCGCGGCGCAGCTTGAACAGCTGGATGCGGTGCTCCAGCGTGCGGAGGAACTCGTACGCCTCCTCCATCGCCGCACCATCGCGGCGACCGACGTAGCCACCCTCGGTCAACGCACGCAGTGCGTCGAGGGTCGTGGGGCTGCGCAGCTTGGGATCGGCGCGACCGTGCACGAGCTGCAGCAGCTGCACCGCGAACTCGACATCGCGGAGACCTCCGGGCCCAAGCTTGAGCTCGCGATCGCGCTGGTTGGACGGGATGTTCTCGACGACCCGGCGGCGCATCGCGCGTACGTCCGTCACGAAGTTGTCGCGCGTGCTCGCCATCCAGATCTTCGGCGAGAGCGCATCGATGTATGCCTGACCGAGCGCCTTGTCTCCGGCGGCGAACCGCGCCTTCAGCAGTGCCTGGAACTCCCACGTCGTGGCCCAGCGGTCGTAGTAGGCGATGTGGCTGTCCAACGACCGTACGAGTGGGCCGTCCCTGCCCTCGGGGCGGAGGTTGGCGTCGACCTCCCAGATCGTCCCCTCACCCGTGTGCTCGCGGCACAGCTTCATGGTTGCGGCGGCCAGACGCGTCGCCGCTTCCGCCGCGGCATGATCGTCGGCGCCCTCGCATGCCTCGTACACGAAGATCACGTCGACGTCGCTGAGGTAGTTGAGCTCGTGGCCGCCGGTCTTGCCCATCGCCATGATCGCGAACGTGCAGAGGTCGTCATCCGGCTCGTCGACCCGGGCGATCTGCAGGGCCGCGCCGAGCGTCGCGACCGCGAGGTCCGAGAGCTCAGCAGACGACTCCTCGAACGACGTCAGCGCCGTCAGGTCGCGGGCGGCGAGATGCAGGAGCTTGCGGTAGTAGTTGATGCGCAGCTCGTCGGCATTCGTCGCCGACGACATCTGGGAGCGCCGCAGATCGAGGGAGATCGGCTCGTTCGACAGCTCATCCTTGCCCAGGTCGGCGATGAACTCCGGGTGCCGGCCCAGGAAGTCGCCCAGCGCCTCACTGGTGCCGAGCACGACCAGGAGCCGTTGCCGCAGCTCGCGATCCTTGTCGAGCAGCTTCAGCAGCTCGGACGTCCCCATCCGCTCGGCAATCATGCTGAGCGAGGCGAGAGCGGCGTCAGGACCGGCAACGCCCGCGATCTGGTCGATCAGCGCATCGGGTACATCGCCGAGCCGTTCGAGGTTGGCGACGGCGAGCTCGCCGTTGCGGAACCCTTTGCGCGCCAGCGCCTGGGCATCCTCCGCGATGTCCTTTGCCACCTCTGCAGGCTATTGCCTCGTCAAAGCATCGGCATCATGCGGTCGATCTCGAACTGCGTGACCTGCGTGCGGTAGTCCTGCCACTCGGCACGCTTGTTGCGCAGGAAGAAGTCGAACACGTGCTCACCGAGTGTCTCGGCGACGAGCTCGCTGGTCTCCATCGTTCGGATCGCTTCGTCGAGGTTGCGCGGCAGCGGGGCGATGCCCATCGCCTTGCGCTCGTTCTCGCTCAGCGACCAGACGTTGTCCTCGGCCTCGGGCGGGAGCTCGTACTTCTCCTCGATGCCCTTGAGTCCGGCGGCGAGCACCAGCGCAAAGGCGAGGTACGGGTTGCAGGCCGAGTCGATGGCACGGTGCTCGACGCGCGCCGAGTTGCCCTTGTGCGGCTTGTACATCGGGATGCGGATCAAGGCCGAGCGGTTGTTGTGGCCCCAGCAGACGTAGTTGGGTGCCTCTCCCCCGCCAGCCAGACGCTTGTAGGAGTTGACCCACTGGTTGGTGACCGCGGTGATCTCGGGCGTGTGGTGCAGGACGCCGGCGATGAATGCGCGACCGGTCGCCGAGAGCTGGTACTCAGCGCCTGCCTCGTAGAACGCGTTTTCGTCGCCCTCGAACAGCGACACGTGGGTGTGCATGCCCGAACCCGGATGATCGGTGAACGGCTTGGGCATGAACGACGCCCACTTGTTCTGCGACAGCGCGACCTCACGTACGACGGTGCGGAACGTCATGATGTTGTCGGCGGTGGAGAGTGCATCTGCGTAGCGGAGGTCGATCTCCTGCTGGCCGGGGCCGCCCTCGTGGTGGCTGAACTCCACGGAGATGCCCATGTTCTCGAGCATCGTGATGACCTCGCGGCGGAAGTCCTGACCGCCGCCCTGGGCCGTGTGGTCGAAATAGCCGCTGTCGTCGACGGGAATCGGGCGATCGCCGACGTCAGGCTTGCCCTTGAACAGGAAGAACTCGATCTCGGGGTGCGTGTAGAACGTGAATCCCGCCTCGGATGCCTTCTGCAGGGTGCGCTTCAGGACGTGACGCGGATCGGCGTACGAAGGGGTGCCGTCGGGCATCAGGATGTCGCAGAACATGCGGCCCGTTGCCGGTGTCTCGCCGCGCCACGGGAGGATCTGGAACGTCGACGGATCAGGGCGGGCCAGCATGTCGGCCTCGTGCACGCGGGCAAAGCCCTCGATGGCCGAACCGTCGAAGCCGATGCCCTCGGCGAAGGCACCTTCCAGCTCTGCCGGGGCGATCGCGACGGACTTGAGTGACCCGAGAACGTCGGTGAACCACAGGCGTACGAATTTGACGTCCCGCTCATCAAGAGCGCGCAGCACGAAGTCTTCCTGTTTACCCATGCCCCCAGTGTGACCACCACGTGTTACGGGCTTGTTACGTGGTCCCAAACCCGCCCGCTAAGGAGCGAAGCGACTGGGAGGCCGAGGAACGAGGCCGAAGCGTGGTGACGTCGAAAGCTCGAGCGAGCCCCTCGTCGTACGCCCCTTCGCTTCGCTCCCGCCCTCGTCCCTCGGGCTAGGGGCCGGGGTGGATACGCTGACTTCGTGCCCCAGATTCGCCTTGCTCTTGCCCAGGTCAACGCCACGGTCGGCGATCTCGCCGGCAATGCCGATCTCGTCGTCGAGCAGTGCAAGGCGGCCGTCGATCAGGGGGTCCACCTGATCGTGTTCCCCGAGATGATGCTGACCGGCTATCCGCTCGAGGACCTTGCGATGCGTCTGTCGCTGATACAGGCGTCCAAGGCCGGCATCGACGCGCTCGCCGTGCGTCTCCAGGACGAGGGCTGCGGCGAACTCGTCGCCATGGTCGGCTATCTCGACCAGAAGCCTGACGTCATCGACGCACCCGGCATCCCCAAGAACGCACCGCAGAACAACGTCGCCGTGATCCACGGCGGCAAGATCGTCGCCCGTCAGGCCAAGCACCACCTGTGGAACTACGGCGTGGGCGACGAGATCCGCAACTTCGTCGCCGGCGACACGATCAACATCGTGCAGATCGGCGGCATCGACGTCGCGCTTGCAATCTGTGAGGACCTGTGGCGCGACGGACCCTCCGCTGCAGCGAAGGCGGCTGACGCAGCGCTGCTCGTCGTACCGAACGGCTCACCGTACGAGGCCGACAAGGACGACGTACGCCTCGAGCTCTGCGCTCGTCGGGCCGCCGAGGGCGAATGCGTGCTGGCGTACGTGAATCTCGTCGGCGGACAGGATGAGCTCGTCTTCGACGGCGACTCGATCGTCGTCGACGCCAGTGGCACGGTGCTGGGTCGTTCGGGGCAGTTCGACCCTGAGCTCCTCGTCGTCGATCTCGAGCTGCCGGCCGCCACCCCCACGATGCCCAGCGACGACGAGCGCTTCGGCGGCTTGAAGATCAAGCGGACGATCATCACGTCAGAGCCGTTCGCCACCTACGACGCGCTGCCGACCGTGCAGGCCGAACGGATGACCCGCAACGAGGAGATCTACACCGCCCTGGTCACCGGGCTGCGCGACTACGTGCACAAGAACGGCTTCCAGTCAGTCCTGTTCGGCATGTCCGGCGGCATCGACTCGACCCTCGTCGCAGCGATCGCCGTCGACGCGCTCGGCCCGGAGAACGTCAACGGCATCTCCAACCCCAGCGCCTGGTCGTCGGAGCACTCAAAATCCGACGCTGCCGAGATGGCGCGCCGCACCGGCCTCTCGCTCGACACCATCGCGATCGCGCCGATCTTCGACAGCTATCAGGAGTCGCTGCACCTCACCGGCCTCGCCGAGGAGAACCTCCAGGCCCGCATCCGTGCCGTGATCTGGATGGGACTCTCCAACCAGCACGGCCACCTCGTTCTCGCCTGCGGCAACAAGTCCGAGCTGGCGACGGGCTACTCGACGATCTACGGCGATGCCGTCGGCGCCTACGCGCCCATCAAGGACGTGCCCAAGACGCTCGTGTGGGAGCTCGCCCGCTGGCGCAACAAGATCGCAGCCGAACGCGGCGAGACGCCACCGATCCCCGAGGACACGATCAGCAAGCCGCCATCGGCAGAGCTGCGACCCGGTCAGCTCGACTCGGACTCGCTGCCGCCGTACGACCTGCTCGACGCCGTGCTCGATGCGTACGTCGAGCGCGACCTCGGCTCCGCTGCGGTGATCGCCGAGGGACACGACCCCGAGCTGGTGCACCGGGTCGTGACGTTGGTCGACAAGGCGGAGTACAAGCGCCGTCAGTACCCGCCAGGACCCAAGGTCTCGCGCCGCAACTTCGGCCGCGATCGCCGTGTCCCGATCACGCACAAGTGGCGCGAGGAGTAACCAGCATCACGTACGCACGCGGGGGCTGATGCGCCCTGGATCTGGCAGTGTGGAGGTGTCCGTGGACTCCGTCAGGAGCTGCGAGAAGGAGCAATCATGAGCACCCCAGAAGAGACCGCGCCCTACGGCACCGGCACCGCTGCCACGACAGACCGCAAGCGCATCCGCACGCACCACCTGCACCAGATGAAGGAGCAGGGCGAGAAGTGGACCATGTTGACGGCGTACGACCAGTACACCGCCGCAATCTTCGACGATGCCGGCGTCGAGGTGTTGTTGGTCGGCGACTCCGCATCCAACAACGTCTACGGCAACGAGACCTCGCTGCCGGTCACGGTCGATGAGCTGATCCCGCTCGTACGGGCCGTGGCTCGCTCCGCCAAGAGCGCGCTCGTGCTGGCCGACCTGCCGTTCGGCTCCTACCAGGGCTCGCCGGAGCAGGCATTTCACACCGCCGTCCGCTTCATGAAGGAAGCCAACGCCCATGCCGTCAAGCTCGAGGGCGGGCTCGCGATGGTTCCGCAGGTCAAGCTGTTGACGGATGCCGGAATCCCGGTGTGCGCCCACATCGGCTTCACCCCGCAGTCCGAGCACAACCTCGGCGGCTACCGCGTCCAAGGTCGCGGCGATGGTGCCGCGCGCATGGTCGAGGAGGCCAAGGCGCTCGAGGCTGCCGGAGCATTCGCGATCGTGATGGAGATGGTCCCGTCAGCTGTCGCCGCTGAGGTCACCAAGGCGCTGCGCATCCCGACCGTCGGCATCGGCGCAGGCATCGACTGCGATGCCCAGGTGCTGGTCTGGCAGGACATGCTCGGCCTCAACTCCGGCAAGACGGCTCGCTTCGTCAAGAAGTACGCCGACCTGCACAGCGTCATGCTCGACGCCACCAAGCAGTACGTCGCCGAGGTCAAGGAAGGCGCCTTCCCCGCCGCCGAGCACTCGTTCGAGAGCTGAGCTCAGTCGAGCTCTGGACCGAGGGCAGCGCCGCCTATCCGGCAGTCGGTGCTTCCTTCAGCTCGATGAATATCGTGCGCGTCGGCGTCGAGCCGATGTTGTGCCCGGAGTGGGACTGCGCAGGCAACCACGTCGCCGTGCCCATCGGGATCTGCACCTCACGTTCCTGATCACCTACGACGAGGCGGCGATGGATGTCGCTGAGCGCCACCATCACGCTGTCGGGATGCGAGTGCGGCTGCGTCGAAGCACCTGGCTCGTCCGTGTAGGCGAGCACGCGTACGCGATCGTTCTCGAACACGACGCTGTAGTGCTCAGGATTGGTCTCGACCGGGTCAGAACTCATGCGGCGAACCTACTCCAATGGAGCGTCACGAGTCAGATGTTTATTGAAGTCGAGAGCGAGTTACTTTCTCTGGTTTCAGTGAAATAGTTGTGCATTGAGTCTTGATTTGCGTCAGTCGTTCTGGATAGAATCGAACATACGTTCTAATCGGTGACCGGGGGGTCCGAAATGCTGATCGAACAGCTTGAGTCGTTGACTGACGACCTCGCTACGTTCGAAGCCTGGACCCTCACCGGGTCTGAGGTTCGCGAAGCCGCAGTTGCTGCGCAGAAGGTCCGCACGAGTCTGGATGCCTTCCTCTCACGGGTTGCTGGT
Source organism: uncultured Actinomycetota bacterium (assembly GCA_963849475.1). Classification (GTDB taxonomy): domain Bacteria; phylum Actinomycetota; class Actinomycetes; order Propionibacteriales; family Nocardioidaceae; genus Aeromicrobium. The sequence goes on along the minus strand of CAWKHC010000011.1, from coordinate 388,713 downwards.
GCTGCCGATGACATGGGTCTGGCCAAGGACGACGGCGTCACATCGACGACTGCGTGGTTGGCGAACATGACTGGCATCGCGAAGGGTGAAGCGGCCAAGCTCGTCGGACTGTCTCGTGTCACGACCAAGCTGACCGGTGCGGCGTGGATGTTCGGACAGGTCACCACTGAGCAGGCCGGCGTGATCATGAAAGCCATCCACGGCCTGCCCGACTGGGTTGGTGACGAAGAACGCGATGACGCCGAGCGCCACCTGATTACTTTGGCGGCTGATCACAACCTGGATGATCTGAAGCGCTTGGCCAATCACGTCATGGAGGTCATCGACCCCGACGGCGCAGACGAGCTCCTCGGCCAGAAGCTCCTCGCCGAAGAACAACGCGCGTGGGACGCGACACGGTTCACGACACGTCGCTGCGGTGACGGCACCACCGATGGCAAGTTCAAGCTCCCCGACTCAGACGCCGACGCGTTGGTCGCGGCCATCGAGGGGATCATCGCCCCACGACGGTCCAGTCTCAACGAGACCCGTCACGGTGTTGACGACTTCAACGCACTCCCGCGTGCCCAACGGATGGGACTTGCGTTCACCGAGCTCATCAACCACCTGCCCACCGAGTCGCTGCCCAAAGCCGGCGGACTCGCAGCCACCGTGGCAGTCACCATCGACATCGACGACCTCCGCACCGGCCAAGGCACAGCCACCACCACCTCAGGCACGAAGATCTCCGCCACCAAGGCACAACGGCTGGCCTGCAACGCCCACCTCGTCGCCCTCTACCTGGACTCAAACTCCCGAGTCCTCGATCACGGCATGGCCAAGCGGTTGTTCGACCGCCACCAGAGACTCGCCCTCGCCGTCCGCGACCAAGGGTGCGTCTGGTCAGGCTGTGACAGGCCACCCGCCTGGTGCGAAGCCCACCACCTCAACTTCTGGTCCGAACACGGACCCACCGATCTCGACAACGCAGCCCTCTTCTGCCACTTCCACCACCAACTCCTCCACGAAGGCGAGTGGACAGCCCGCATGGCCGATGACGGAATAGTCGAAGTCATCCCACCCAGACGCGTCGACCAAGAACAGGTGCCCAGACGCCACGCCAGATTCACCAAGCAACAACCCCGCGCCGCCTAACCAGCTGCGGGTGGGTGAACACAAGCGGGCTTGGCATCAATCGGCGCGCTAGATCGATCGTTGAATCTTGCGTTCCTTGGCGGCGAGTACGGCCTCAACAAAGTCAGCAGCGTGGTTCGCAAGTTTGGGCGTCCACTTTTGGCCCATGTGCCAGCCCTGGATTGCGGACACCTGAACCCGCCTGCCGTTCGTCAGAACGAACGTCACATATGGTGCTCGTTCAAGTGTCCCTTGGATGTCCTCAAGCGGAATGAGGTGTCGGCGGAGCCGATTCACCACGCGAAGGTCGGTTGAAGTCACAATCGCCATCGGTAGCCAACATTGTATCCAGGCCCAGATGAAGCTCACGGCGACATAGACCACTCCGGCTATCGCCAAGTCGGACGATCCTTCGGACGCTCCTTTAAGCATCAGAGCGCCTCCGAATCCGCACCCCCCACCAACGATGATCAGACTGTGCAGCCAGAGTCTTGAATCAAGCATTCGCCATGTATGACTCTCCGACGCATCGTGCCCCTGGTCTTCTTCGTCCATAAACACGTCTCCCTATCTCGGGTAACCGTACTTGGAGCGTTGTCCAGAGTTGAGTGGACTGTGTGCGAGAGCCAATAGGTGCATTGGGAGTTTGTCGGCTTGCCGCGCTCTACCATCGGAGCATGAGCCAAGTGCCCGACGCATTCGGAGAGGTCATGCAGGCGTGGGCCGAGGGACACCGGGCCGAGTTCACCTCAGTAGTCCTTGGAGGCCCCTATGAGGCGCCTGGCATGGACCCGACGTGGGTTCTGGATCTTGAGACACCAGTCGGCAGCGCGTCAGCATGCTTGTTCGAGGGACCATATCTGGACCTCGGGTGGAAATTGGAGGGCGAGGACGAGAACAACGTCGCCGGGCATGAAGGTTTCCAGCCCATGTCCCTCAGTTCGATTTTGGATGATCTCGCGCGGGCAATTGGAGCTGGAGTGGACGAGTCCCACTAGGTGTATTGGGAGTTTGCGGGCTTGCCAGACTCGCGTGACTACAGTCGACTCGTGACCCAGTTCATTGAGCCATCGCGGCTGCTCGAACTCGTAGCTGCGTCCGGGATCCAGGGCGCTGAGTCCCCGGCTGACGCAATCATGCGTGAGCCGACCGTGTTGCTTGCTGTCCCTGAACCATCATTGCAACCACTTGACCTCGGAACCTATGAAGTTCGCCGAGCGCGCTGGGAATCCGGCGATGGCCCGACGCTCACAGGGATTGATGCATTCATCGACGTCTTGAGTTCGCCTAGCGAGCCCGTCTCAGCTGTGTCCGCGCATGGAACGGTCACCACGTATGTATGTCTCTTGAATGCAACCCAAACTCGCGCCCTTGCCGTGTTGGCCGTCGACGCGCGGTAGTCAGATCCGGTATTGGCTCACTAGCTGCATTGGGAGTTCGCAGGCTTGCCACGCTGAGCTCTGAGTCAGGGATAGTGGATTCCATGCTCCAAGCGGAATTGAGCCCCGATCAGACCACAGCTCGAGCGCTAGCTATCGAGCACTTTCGGGACGACGGCTTGTTCGACGTGCTCTTTTTACGGACTCAAGTCTGGCTCTGCGTTTCAACTGACTCAGAGCGAGACTCTCTCCGTTCTAGCAAGTCCCTACCCGCGCGATTCGAGGCATGGCTGGACGCTGCGCCTACACCCGTCCGCGCAGCTCAAGGTACGCCGTGGGTGGAGTCCCAAGAGACAGTTGACAGGGAATGCGGAGGCAAGTGGTCGTTCGCAGTCCGATAGACGGGGTAGGTGTATTGGGAGTTTGCGGGCTTGCCCCTTTTTGCAGTGAAACATGTGGCTAGGCGCTCCAGCCCCACCACATCGCACCGACCAAGGACAGCAGCGCCCAAGCCGCGAGGCCGACCACCGGGACGACCATCGTCAGCTTCGGCTTGGTCCTCGCCCACTTCGCGACGAGCCACACCTGAGGGATCAGGAACGCGAAGGCGATGAGCACGCCCCACCACGGCGCGTAGATGCCCGTGGCGATCGAGCACCACAGCATCATCAACAGGCCGACGATCGCTATCCAAGGACCGGATCGTTCGAGCTGGAGTCTCCCCTTGCGACGCCGCTTGCGAGTCACTTCTTGTCGTCTGGGTCGTTCCAGAGCGGGTCTTCGTCCCACGCCTTCGTGCGCTCAGCCGCGATCTCCAGTGCACGCCCCGCCTTCTCGGCCGAGTCGTACGGTCCCAGCCGATCGGCAGGCCGGCAACCCTCCTGAGGTTCGACCTCGCGATGCACCATGCAGAAGTACCACTTCTCGTCAGCCATAGCCCTATCCTACCCATACCCGGCTGGGGCGTCCCCTCTAAACTCGCCGGGTGACTCTGACTGCTGGCCGACTGTCCCCTGAGCGGGCCGTGCCGAGCTCGATCGAGCGGCCCGAGTACGTCGGACAGATCGCACCGCTCCCCTATCGCGGGTCGTCGGTACGCGATGAAGAGACGATCGCGGCCATGCGCGTCGCCGGGCGGATCGCCGCTCAGGCGCTCGACGCTGTAGAGGCAGCCATCGCACCAGGCGTAACCACCGACGAGCTCGATCGGGTCGGCCACGAGTTCGTGATCTCGCAGGGCGCATACCCGTCGACCCTCGGCTACCGCGGATACCCGAAATCGCTGTGCAGCAGCGTCAACGAGGTCATCTGCCACGGCATCCCCGACGATCGACCGCTCGAGGACGGCGACATCGTCAACATCGACATCACGGCCTACATCGACGGCGTGCACGGCGACACCAACAAGACCTACCTCGTCGGCAATGTCGACCAGGAGTCACGTCTGCTCGTCGAGCGCACCCACGAGGCGACGATGCGGGCCATCCGCGCGGTCAAGCCGGGGCGGCAGATCAACGTGATCGGCAGGGTCATCGAGACGTACGCGGCGCGCTTCGGTTACGGCGTCGTACGTGAGTTCACCGGCCATGGCGTCGGTCCCGCATTTCACGACGGTCTGGTGATCCCGCACTACGACGATCCCGCGTACGACACCGTGATCGTGCCGGGCATGACGTTCACGATCGAGCCGATGCTCACGCTCGGCAGCGTCGAATGGGACATGTGGGACGACGGCTGGACCGCGACGACCCAGGACAAGTCACGCACGGCTCAGTTCGAGCACACCCTGCTCGTCACCAAGGACGGCGCGGAGATCCTGACCAGAGGTTCCGCCGACGGGGGCGCCGTTTAATTCCCCACCGCTACGCGCCTCGTGTGGGGGCCCAATGAGCGGGTCGAAGGCGCCGGGCCTGCATGGCAGAGGTGGGAGGCGCACCGGGTTGTGCGGTCGACCGACGAGAACACCGCAGGGATGGCGCCAGCGGCCCGCGAGTCAGGCGACATCCCCCGGCGGCGGGACCTCTAGGGCTTGAGCTCCCGTACGAGATAGGCCACGACGAGGCCGATCGCGACGCCGAACAAGGCGTCAAGCAGAAAGTGGTCCATGAACAGGCCGACGGCTCCACCGACCAGCAGGCCGAGACCGGCGCCGACGGCATAGCTGAACTTCGCCGGCGGTTCGTGATTCTCGTGTTCTTCACTCATGACCGGCAGCGTAGCCGGATCTGAGAGTGAATCAGGGGATCCAGTTGAACTCGTCGGGATTCGGGCCGGTGCGGTGATCCTTGTTGAGCGCCGAGATGACGCCCATGTCGCCCTCGGAGAGCTCGAAGTCGAGCAGCTCGAAGTTCTCCTTGATGCGCTCGGAAGTGACCGACTTCGGGAACACGATGTCTCCGCGCTGCAGGGTCCAGCGCAGCGCGACCTGCGCGGGTGACTTGCCGTGCGCCTTCGCGATTCCCGCGATGACCTGGCTGTCGACCACGAGTCCCTGGGCCAGCGGCGACCAGGCCTCTGTGGCGACGCCGTTCTCGGCGTTGGTGGCTCGTGCCTCGTCCTGGGTCAGGAAGGGGTGAACTTCGATCTGGTTGACGGCCGGGACGACGGTTCCCTCTTGTACGACGCGTCGCAGGTGAGACGGCTGAAAGTTGGAGACGCCGATCGCCTTGGCGCGTCCGGAGGCGTAGATCTCCTCGAGTGCGCCCCACGTCTCGATGAAGTCGACATCGATGCCCGGAAGCGGCCAATGGATCAGGAAGAGGTCGAGGTGGTCGAGACCCATCTTGTCCAGCGACTCGTCGAACGCCGAGAGAGCATCGTCGTGGGCGTGGAAGCCGTTGTTGAGCTTGCTGGTGATGAACACCTCTCCGCGATCGAGGCCGGACTCGCGTACGGCTTCGCCGACGGGTTGCTCGTTGCCGTACATCTGTGCGGTGTCGATGTGACGGTAGCCGACCTCGAATGCCTCGAGCACTGCCTTCTTGGTATCGGCCGGTGGCACCTGCCATACGCCAAAGCCGAGCTGCGGGATCTCGGTGCCGTTGTTGAGCGTGATGTTCGGAACTGAAGTCATGACTCCACGCTACCGACCGCGTTCAACGTGTCAGCCGAGCTGGGTTGCTGCGACGACAGCTGGGCTCAGGGCGATCAGGATCCACGCCGGCGACCAGAGTCCACGCTGGAGGATCGTGCGGATGATGCCGTACGTGATCAGGGCCAGCACGCCGGACATCACCGTGAGCATGATCGCGTCGCCGCGTCGCCCCTGGCCGTCGACGATGTCGCCGACGATGGCGAGGCCGAGGATGCCGTGCACGGCCACCGCGAAGAACCCGATCGCGGCAACGCGGCGCTGCACCTTGCGGAGTGCGACGAGCTCGGCCGCGCGATCGCGTGTGTCTGTGGTCATCGTGAGGTCTCCAGGGCTTGTTCGGCGGCGGTGATGACGGCGGCGAGGTCACGCCGCAGGTTGTGCAGGTGTTCGATGTCCATGCCGAGCTTGGCGACGATCGCACCCGGCACCTTCTCCGCCTCGGCTCGCAGCGCACGGCCCTGCGGTGTCAGGGTGATCGCCAGGACGCGTTCGTCGTGCTGGTCACGTCCCCGGGTGACGTAACCCTGCGCCTCCAGCCGCTTGACGAGCGGTGACAACGTGCCGGGATCGAGCTTCAGCAGCGAGCTGAGCTCCTTGACCGACAGCTGGTCGTGCTCCCAGAGCGCCAGCATCACGAGGTATTGCGGGTGCGTCAGTCCCATCGGCTCGAGCACGGGTCGATAGACCGCGACGACCGATCGGGCGGCAACAGCGACCGCGAAGCAGACCTGTTCCTCCAACGCCAGCGGGTTTGCTTCACTCATGTGTCGAGCCTACCAACCATTTGTGCACCAACTAAATCCAGAAGGTGTGTCCTTCGTCCCCTAACTTCCGGGCCGGACGGTCGTTCATCTATCTGGGAGTGAAAACCGCAGAGGGAGCCCACACATGCACCAGGTGACGTTGACGATGGAGCTCAGCAACGACGACGCGTACGTGGCGGTTGAGCAGGCGCTGAGCGCAATGTCGAATGTGACCCTGAAGCGTCTCCCCCGCCGTCAGCTCGACGTGGTGATCGAGACCGACGATCCCGACCTCGTGGACATCGTCCGCGAGATCACCTGGGAGTACGACCCGGGAGCCGTTCAGCAGTCACTGACCCTGTCGGACGTCTCGAGCGCCGTCTCAGTCTGAGAACGTACGAGCTGCCTCAACGCCAGGGTGCGAATGAGCCGGCCTGTAAGCCGGATCCTGTCGTGGACGACCATCCATCTGGGACGCCCATTGCTGGACGCCTCGTGCAACCTACCCGCTGACATTGGACGAGCAGCCCGTCAGCGCAGACCCCGAAGGGTCCTCTTGGTCTTGCTCCCGGTGGGGTTTACCTAGCCGCCTCGGTCACCCGAAGCGCTGGTGAGCTCTTACCTCACCGTTTCACCCTTACCCGTTCCCCGAAGGGCCGTTGGCGGTTTGATTTCTGTGGCACTGTCCCGCACGTCGCCGTGGGTGGCCGTTAGCCACCACCGTCGCTCTACGGAGTCCGGACTTTCCTCGACACCATTGCAGGTGCCGCGGCCGCCCGGCCGACTCATTCGCAGACGCCACTCTACCGTCGCGGGGCATGGGCTAGGCTGGCCGTACGAAAGGGAGTAGTCCCCAACGGTTGCATCGACATACTGAGCTCACGAACCTGTGGGATCCGGTGCTTCAGGCCACCGAAAGATGGCGGACGAGACTTTCGACCAGTAGTTGTCAATTGACGATGCCTGGTCGAAGACTCGTATCCAGGCTCTTCGTCCAGGCGGACGAGGAGCCTTTGTCGTGTACGCGATCCTGCTGAGCGCCGGGTTGGTGTTCATCGCCGAGCTGGGTGACAAGAGCCAGCTGATGTCGATGACCTTCGCCACCCGCTTCCGCTCGCGCACCGTGATCCTGGGGGCCGGCATCGCATGCGCGCTGATCAACCTCGTCTCGGCGCTGGTCGGCAATGCCATCGGCGACAACCTGCCCAAGGACGGCGTACGCATCACCGCCGGAGTGCTGTTCCTCGTGTTCGCCGCGTGGACGCTGCTCACCCTTCAGGGTGACGAGCCGCCGCCCGAGCGCGCCAAAGGTGGCGCTGCGGTGTTGGTGGTCGGCGTTGCCTTCGTGCTGGCCGAGCTCGGTGACAAGACGATGTTGGCGACGATGACGCTCTCGACTCAGTACGACTGGTGGCAGATCTGGATCGGGAGCACGATCGGCATGCTCATCTCGATCGTGCTCGCCGTGCTGGCTGGTCGCACGTTGCTGCAGGTGCTGCCGATCCGCGTCGTGCACATCGTCTCTGGTCTGCTCTTCGCCGCCGTTGGACTGTGGATGCTCCTCGGCTAGGGTCATCGCGTGCTGATCCTGCTCCCGCCGTCCGAGGGCAAGACCAGACCCCTTGGGGGATCGCCGCTCGATCTCGAGTCGCTGTCGTTCCCGACGCTCACTCCCGTACGAGCTCAGCTCCTCCGCGTGCTGATCAAGATGTGTTCGGGCAACCCCAAGATCGCGATGAAGACGCTAGACCTCGGACCCACGCAGGCCGAGGCCATCGAGATCAACGCCGGACTGTCCGAGGAGCCGACGGCTCGCGCCGACAAGATCTACACCGGCGTCCTGTTCGCCAACCTCGACCTCGCATCACTCGACGCAGCCTCGCGCGGACGCGCAGACGAATCCCTGGCGATCGCGAGTGCCCTGTTCGGACTCGTGCGCCCGAGCGACCGCATACCGGCCTATCGGTTGTCCGGAGACGGGTCGCTCCCACGCCTCGGCACGGTGGCGAGTCGCTGGCGTACGCCGCTCCCCCGCGTCCTGCGGGAAGCCGCCGGCGACGGGTTGCTGGTCGACCTGCGCTCGGGCATGTACGCGGCGCTCGGCAAGCCGCCGGCAGAGCTCGCCGACCGCACCGTGACGATGCGGGTGCTCCACGAGCACCATGGCGTACGCAAGGTCGTCAGCCACTTCAACAAGGCGACCAAGGGTCGGATCGTACGAGCCCTGCTCGAGTCAGGCGCCGATCCGGCGTCGATCGACGAGCTGCAGTCCGTTCTCGCCGATCTCGGCTGGACCGTCGAACGGCACGGGCAACGACTCGACGTCCTCGTCGCCGAGATCTAGTCAGGCACGACGGAGAAGTTGCGCAGCGACGGTGTGCCGTCGGGCCACCACGCGATCGTCGTGATCGACGCCGGTGCCAGCTCCATCTTGTAGATCACCGGCATCGGCGCATCGAGCGCAAGGCGAACCATCATCTTGATCGGTGTCACGTGGCTGACGGCAACAACGGTCTTGCCCGGGTAGGCCTCGACGAGTCGGTCGCGGGCGGCAACGACACGTTCGCTCACCGCGTCGAATGCCTCGCCGCCTGGAGGCGCGACCGCTGTTGAGCTCAACCACTCGTCGAGCTCGCTCGGCCAACGCTCGAGCACCTCAGGGAAGCTGAACCCGTCCCACTCGCCGAATGCCGCCTCGGCGATGCCAGCTTCCAGCTCGACGTCGAGACCGAGCTCACGAGACACGAATCCGGCGGTCTCCCGCGTACGTTGCAACGGCGACGAAACGATCGCATCGGCGCCACCGTGCGCCGCGATCCACGAGGCTGCGCGCTGCGCCTGCTGCTCGCCAACCGGGGTCAGGCCGGGGTCTGCGCCTCCGCTGCCGCAGAACAGCTTGCGGTCGGTCGACTCCGTGACGCCGTGGCGCAGCAGAATGATCGTCGTCGGCGCTCCGTCCAGTCCGCTCTTCCAGCCGACCAGCGGATTCTTCTCCTTCACGACCGGCTTGCCATCGAGCGCGGCGTTGACCAGAGCGTCAGCCGCGGCATTCTCCAGGCGCGGAATCCACGTCCACACGACACCGTCAGGAGTGAGGTCCTGCGCCTTCTTTGCCAGAGCCAACATGTCGGCGTGCTTGATCTTCCAGCGACCCGCCATCTGCTCGATGACGAGCTTGGAGTCCATCCGGACCTCGACCTGGGCCTCTGGTGCGTGCTCGCGAGCGAGCTCCAGCCCGGCGATCAGTCCGCTGTACTCCGCGACGTTGTTGGTCGCGACGCCGATAGTCTCGCCGGTCTCGGCGATCACCTTGCCGGTGTCGGCATCGCGGATCAGGGCGCCGTACGCCGCGGGTCCCGGGTTGCCCCGCGAACCGCCGTCAGCCTCGACGATGATGCGAGCGGTCACAACCCTGACTCTGCGGTGCGCACCAGGATGCGGCTGCACTCGGGGCAGCGCAGCACCTCGTCCTCAGGCAGCGCGGCGAGATCGCGCAGGTCGGCGCTGTTGATCTCGAGCCGGCAACCTTCGCACTTCTTGGCGCGGAGTGCCGCGGCACCGAGTCCGCCGTACTGCGCGCGCACCTTGTCGTAGAGGTTGGTCAGCTCATCGGGCACACCCATGGCGCTCAGTGCTCGCTCGGACTCGGCATCGGCGATCTGCTCATCGATCACCGCGACTGCGGCGTCGCGGGCGGCGATGGTCTGGTCGAGCTCGGCCTGCACGTTCGACAGCTCGATCTGGAAGGCGTCAAGGGCGGACTGAGCCTCTTCGAGCGCCTCCATGACCTCAAGCTCCTCATCCTCGAGCGTCGTGATGCGGCGTTCTAGAGCGGTGAGCTCGTGCTGCAGGCTGGCGAGATCCTTGGGGTTGCTGATCGCTCCCGAAGCCAGCCGTTCCTCGTCGCGGGCGCGCCTGGTCTTGACCAGCTCGACCTCAGCGTCAGCCTTGCGCTGGTCGCGGGTCAGGTCATCCACGGCGGTTGCGGCTTCGATACGGGTGCCGTCGAGCTGGGTGACACGAGCCTGCAGCGCCTCGATCTTGGCGTGCTCGGGGAGGGTCCTGCGGCGGTGCTGAAGCTGGGCGAGCGTCGAGTCCGTCGCCTGGAGGTCGAGCAGGGCGGCCTGGGCTGTGGGATCGGCTTTCACAGAGACACCGTACCCGCCACGTGGGCGGTCCACGGATCGGTCACCAGACGGGAGACGCGCACCTCGATCCCCCTGACCTGTTGCTCGACCGCCTCGGCCGCAACCGGGAGCCAGGTTGCCTCGGCGGCCCAGTGCGGAACGTCGATCAAGGCGCACGCTCCGGGCTTTTCGAGGTGCTCGCTGACGGGGTGGTGCTTGAGGTCAGAGGTGACGTAGACGTCGGCTCCGGCAGCGTCTGCGGCCGCGAGCAGGAAGTCGCCCGATCCGCCGCAGAGTGCCACGGTGCTGATGGCACGCGTCGGATCGCCGGCCACCCGGGTGGCGCTCTGGTGCGCGGGCAGGCTGTCGGCAACGTGCTTGGCGAACTCGGCCAGCGGCATCGGTGTCGCCAACGTGCCGATGCGTCCGTGGCCTCGATCGGAGCTGCGTGCAGCCAGCTCGAGAACGTCGTGCGCAACCTCCTCGTACGGATGCGCGTCGAGCATCGCGGCCCGTACGGTCTCTCGCAGCTGTCGACCGGCGATCATCTCGATGCGGGTCTCGGGCACCTGTTCAACGGTGCCGACCGAGCCGATCGCCGGATCCGCGCCTTCGAGCGGGCGGAACGATCCGATTCCGGTCGACTGGAACTGCGCCGAGTCGTACCCACCGATCCGTCCAGCGCCGGACTGCGTGCATCGCGGCTGCCACCTTGTCGGCGCTCTCGGTCGGAACGAACACGACCCACTTGTCGATCGGCTCGGCTGGATCGGCGGTCGAGTGGCCGAACGTCCGTCAGTCCGAGCGCCTTCGCCATCGACTCGGAGACGCCAAGAGCCGGACTGTCGGCGTTGGTGTGGCAGGTGTGAAGGGCGATGCCGTTGCTGATGAGGTCGTGCACGACGCGGCCCTTGGGGCTCGTGGCGGCAACTGAGGTGACGCCCTTGAGATAGAGCGGGTGATGCGTGACGACGAGGTCGGCTCCCCAGGCGATCGCCTCCTCCACCACGGCCTGCACGGGATCGACGGCAAACAGCACCTTGCCGACCTCGGCGTCGGGATCGCCCGCGACCGTACCGACGGCATCCCAGTCCTCGGCCCAACGCGGGTCGTAGAGGCCGTCAAGAACGGCGACGACGTCGCGCAGCGTGGGCATCCCCGAACTCTAGATCAGGTTGGGCGACTCGCTGGTGCTGACTTCGCGGTCACCGACGGATCGCGGAGCACAACGTGTCCGATGGCCTCGTCGATCGCCGTCATGACGGCCGCATCGAGCTTCACGCCCGACGCCTTGACGTTGTCGGTGACCTGCTCGGGTCGCGATGCGCCGATGATCGCTGCGGAGACGTTGGAGTTCTGCAGGACCCAGGCGACAGCAAGCTGCGCCATGCTCAGGCCGGCATTCTTGGCGATCGGCTCGAGATCGACGACGGCCTTGAGCACGTCGTCGTTGAGCCAGCGGCTGATGTTGTCGGCGCCGCCGCTCTTGTCGGTGGCGCGGGAGCCCTCGGGCAGCGGCTGCCCTGGCTTGTACTTGCCGGTGAGTACGCCCTGCGCGATCGGGGACCACACGATCTGGCCGATGCCGAGCTCCTCGCTGGTGGGCACCACCTCGTCCTCGATGACGCGCCACAGCATCGAGTACTGCGGCTGGCTCGAGATCAGCTGGAAGCCGAGTTCCTTGGAGAGCTCGTGTCCGGCGCGGATCTGGTCGGCAGTCCATTCGGAAACGCCGATGTAGAGCGCCTTGCCCGCCCGTACGACGTCGGCGAACGCCCGCATCGTCTCTTCGAGCGGCGTCTCGGTGTCGTAGCGGTGCGCCTGGTAGAGGTCGACGTAGTCGGTCTGCAGCCGGGTCAGCGAGCCGTTGATCGACTCCATGATGTGCTTGCGCGAGAGGCCTGAGTCGTTGGGTCCGCCCGGACCGGTCGGCCAGTAGACCTTGGTGAAGATCTCGAGCGACTCACGGCGCTCACCGTTGAGCGCACGGCCCATGACCGACTCGGCCTTGGTGTTGGCGTAGACGTCGGCGGTGTCGAAGGTCGTGATGCCTTCGTCGAGTGCCTGACGTACGCAGGCGAGCGCGGCATCCTCCTCGACCTGCGATCCATGGGTGAGCCAGTTGCCGTAGGCGATCTCTGAGATCTTGAGGCCGCTGTTGCCGAGGTATCTGTGCTCCATGGCTCAAACCTAGCGGCGTTGCTCAAGCAACGATGGCGAGCGCAAACGGCAGCACCGGGCCGGCGCCGGCGCGGCGAAGCTCTCGACCGACGACGGTCATGGTCCAGCGACTGTCGACCCGGTCGTCGATCAGCAGGATCGGCTTGCCCTCGAGGGCCGTGAGCTGGTCGGCGAGGTCGGGGTCGACGGCGAATGCGCCCCAGACGCCAGCGAGTCGATAGGCGCTGTTGCCACCCGGCTCGCCGCGCGGACCCTCGTCGACGACGCTGACGTTGCCGAGGTCCTGCAGCTGGCCGATGCGGGCGATGCCGCGAGCGAATGAGTCGACCAGCAGCGGCTTTGACCGTGACGGGATGCTGACGACTGCGACGGGCCGCTCGTCCCACCCCCAGTCCTTGAGCACCCGCACACACGCTCCGAGCAGCGCGTCGGTGATCGGCGCATCGGGCGCGCCGGCGGCGAAGACCTCCCGCAGGGTGCCACCCCAGCCGAGGTCGGTCAGGCGGGCTACGGCCCGTCCGGTCTCGACGCGATCGTCCTCACCGATCTTGCCCTTGGCGTGCGTCGAGCCCGTCGGCCACTGCGCTCGCTGATCGATCTCGACGCCGACCTTGTCGAGTGACGACGCGGCAACCGCGGCTGCCGAGTCGTCCACGGCCGCGGGGTACCAGGCGCCGGCGCAGTTGTCGCACCGCCCGCACGGCGCCGCGCTGGGATCGTCGAGGTCGGCCTGCAGCATCTCCATGCGGCAGGTGCTGGAGGTCTCGTACGTCACCATCGACTGCTGCTCGGCCTCGCGGGCCTCGGCGATGCGCTCGTAGCGCTCCTTGTCGTACGTCCACGGCTGACCGGTGGCGACCCACCCGCCCTGGACCTTGCGTACGGCGCCGTCGACGTCGAGCACCTTGAGCAGGAGCTCGAGCGGCGTACGGCGCAGGTCGACCAGCGCCTCGAGTCGCGGGCGTCGAGATCGGTGAGTCACCGAGCGCGTTGAGCACGGCGGCGGCGCGCATCTCGTTGGGCATCGATGAAGTCGCGAAGTAGTGCCAGATGTCGGGGTCCTCGCGCCCCGGCAGGAGCAACACGTCGGCGCTCTCGGTCGCGCGGCCGGCACGGCCCACCTGCTGGTAGTAGGCGACGGGTGATGATGGCGCTCCGAGGTGGATCACGAAGCCGAGGTCGGGCTTGTCGAAGCCCATGCCGAGTGCGCTCGTCGCCACCAGAGCCTTGAGCTCGTTGTCCTTGAGCCGCCTCTCGAGCTCTTCGCGCTGGTCGGTGTCCGTGCGCCCCGTGTAGGCACTCACCTGGTGACCGGCCTCCCGCAGCAGGCGCGCAGTGTCCTCGGCCGCCGACACGGTGAGCGTGTAGATGATGCCGCTGCCCGGCATGTCGCCCAGGTGACTCAGCAGCCAGCCGAGACGAGCCCGCGAGTCGGCCAGCTGGAGCACGCCCAGCCGCAGCGATGTACGGGCCAGCGAGCCGCGGATCGTGAGCACCTCACCGGCTGCGCCGAGCTGTTCGGCGACGTCGACGACCACGCGCTCGTTTGCTGTTGCCGTCGTGGCGAGCACTGGCAAGTCAGTCGGCAGTGCAGCAATGAGCTCAGCGAGGCGACGGTAGTCGGGCCGGAAGTCGTGACCCCAGTCGGAGATGCAGTGCGCCTCGTCGACGACGAGCATGCCCATCCGTGCGATCAGGTCGGGCAGCTGCTCGTCGCGGAACCGGGGGTTGTTGAGCCTCTCAGGCGAGACCAGCAGGACATCGACCTCGTCAGCGGCCAGCTTGGCCCGGGTCTCGTCCCACTCGTGGGGATTTGACGAGTTGATCGCCACGGCGCGTACGCCGGCGCGAGCAGCGGCGGCGACCTGGTCGCGCATGAGCGCGAGCAACGGAGACACCAGCAGGGTCGGGCCAGCACCGCGTTGCCGCAGCAGGAGCGTCGCGATGAAGTAGACCGCCGACTTGCCCCAACCCGTGCGCTGCACGACGAGCGCGCGGCTGTGGTCGTCGACCAGGGCACGTATCGCCTCGAGCTGACCGTCGTGGAACACCGCATCGGCGCGGCCCGTCAACGTACGCAGCGCGTCGAGGGCGTCGGTCTCGGTGCTCGCTGTCGTCATACGGTCACTGTGTCAGTCGGTCCCGACAGCATCACCGGGCCGTCCACAGATCAGCCTTTCGGCGGGATTCGGACGATCATCTGCGGGGGTGCGGTCTTCTCGAAGCTCGGGGTCGAAAGCAGCACCATCGATTCGTCATGGTTCAGCGCTCCGAACGAGGTGCCGTTCGGGAACACCTTGACCTTCTTCGAATCGAGGTCCACGAGGAACTCGCGCTTGGCCCCTTCGTCGCTCGTCATCGTCACGCCCATCCACGGTCCCACCGGGATGACGTCGCGGGGGACTGCGTAGTTGAGCGAGTCGCTGGGGAACGGCTTGAAGACAGTCGTACGACCCGATGCCTCCTTGATGGTCAGGGCTGCATCGGCGACGCGGTCCTCGCCGTTCGGGGTGCCCATGCACAGGGTCTCGTACGTCTTGGCGAACTCAGCTCCGCAGAATCCCGGCTTGTCAGCGTCAGGGCTCACGCGCGCGGGTGTGGTCGCTCCGGTCGAGAGATCTCTGTCGCGCAAGGTCTCCCGGCCTGCCCGATACGTCATGACATCGCCGTCGATCTTGACGAACGCGGCTCCCTTGATCAGAACCTTGGGCGGAGCCGAACCGTCCACCGGGACGGTGTAGATCGCGGAATCCTTGCCGCTGTTCTGGGGCCGCCAGGCCGATCTGCTGAAGTACGCAACATCCCCGTCGAGGACGAGGTCGTTCCCGTACACGATGCTGCCCTTTGGATCGGTGAAGGCTGCCAGCTGAGTCACCGCCTTGGTCCGCCGGTCGTAGGCCTGGATGGTGAAGTTTCCGGTACCGACCATGGCGTCAGTCGTCTCGATCCAAGCCACGATGTTGGCATCGCTCGCGAGCCCGGCAAGCTGTGTCGGCTCCTTGCGGTCACGGTTGTCGAGAACGGTCGTCTTCTTCGACTCCGGGTCGTAGAGGATCGGGTGGCCCTGCGTCGTCACTCGACCCATCGTGCCGCTGTCTGCCTTGTCGGGCAACGAGATCCCGCCCAGGACCATCCCGTCAGGCGTGAAGCGCTCGAAGTACGTGGTGCTCTCGCCGATGGTGCTCGGGAGCTCGGCAACGACCTCGAGGTCCTCACCGATCTTCAGGTCCTCGGCCTTGGTCGGATCGATCGTCGCGACGTCCTTGGCCTTGTCTGGAGACGAGTCAGGGTCCGATCCGTTCGTGCACGAGGTCAAGCAAATGAGTACGACGATTCCTGTGGCAATCCCCCGAAGACGCATGCCGCATCTTGGCACCGAAGCGTCAGACGGGTCTAGTGCCAACGACGGCGGTTCCGTCGACATCCTCATCGCGCTCGACCCACGCGCTGAATCCAACCGACTCAAGTGCCGCGATCGTCAGCGGAGCCTGATCCTGGCTGGTCTCGATCAACACGTAGCCGTCGGGTACGAGCCACTCCCCGACCTCGGCGGCGATGCGGCGATGCACGTGGACGCCGTCGGCGCCGCCATCGAGCGCGACCCTCGCTTCGTACTCGCGCGCCTCGGGTGGCATCAGCGCGATCGCGTCGGTCGGTACGTACGGCGCGTTGACGACGAAGATGTCGACCCGGCCCTTCAGCTCGGCCGGCAGGGCGGCGAACAGGTCTCCCTCGTGCACCTGCCCATCGGACTCGAGGTTGAGCCGGGCGCATGCCACCGCGACAGGATCGAGGTCGGCGGCGTGCAGCTCGATGCCTTCGCACGTCTCGAGCAGTGCAGCGCCGATCGCGCCAACACCGCAGCACAGGTCGACGACGATCGAGCCCGGCCTGGCGAGCCTGCCCGCCTCCGTCACAAGCACCTCAGTTCGGCGTCGTGGCACGAACACCCCGGGCTCGACGATGATCCGCAGGCCAGCGAACTCGACCCAGCCGAGGACGTACTCGAGCGGCTCTCCTCCGACGCGTCGGGCCACCATCGCCTCGAGCTCATCGGCGGACTCGGCCTCGTCAACGAGCAGCTGCGCCTCGTCCTCGGCGTACACGCAGCCGGCGGCGCGCAGCCGTTCAACGATGTCGGGGCTCACTTTGCAGTCAGCGCCGTCCGGGACTCCGCACGAACGGTCGCTGGATCCTTGCCGATCCGCCACGCGTCGAAATAGAGCTGAAGGCCAGGATCATTTTCGACGAATGAGCCGGGCACGTTCCGTGCCTGCATCTCGCTTCGCAGCTGACCCGCGTCTCCGCGGCTCTTCCACACTGCTGCGTAGGCCTGATTGGCCCGCTTCCACGCGTCCTTCGCAACCTGCTTCTCGGCATCGCCGGTGGGAACCCAGTCGAACACGAAAGGAATCAGATCGCGGAGCATGACAACACGCTAGTTCGTCAGTAGCGGCAGTGGGCGAAGAGGGATCCCTCGTCAAGAGCGCACAACGTGGCGGCTTCGCCGCGCGTGCGTGCGGTCGGTGGTGGGGCCCGACTCGAGTACTCGCTTGGACTCACCAAAGGACAGGGCTCCCCGAATGACTTGGGCTCCTCACCTCGCACTCAGATGGGGAGCCCTGTCCTTCGGTGGGCGAAGAGGGACTCGAACCCCCGACCTCCCGGGTGTAAACCGGATGCTCTAACCAACTGAGCTATTCGCCCTCAGGAACCAGCGGAACATTACCGCAGACATGTGCTCGCAGAGAAAATGAAGCGGCTGCCAAGGTCTCGGGTCCCTGGCAGCCGCAGCAGAACTATCCAATCGCATCCGCGAGGTCACGCGCAGCAGAATTGACTAAGAGATCAGGAAATATCGGCGAGAGCGGCGCGCACGTCCTGAAGGTTGCGAGCCGCACCTATTTCCTGCTCGACCTTCCAGCGCAGGACGCCCTCTCGATCGATCACGTACGTGCCGCGATTCGGGGCGCCGGCGCCGTCGTTGAACGTGCCGTACAGGCGCGAGACGTCACCGTGCGGCCAGAAGTCGCTGAGGATCGAGAACTCATATCCGTCGCGATCGGCGAAGGCGCGGTTGGAGAAGAAGTGATCGCACGAGATGGCCAGCACCTCTGCATCGAGGCCGGCGAAGTCACCGAGGTTGTCACGGATCTCGCAGAGCTCACCGGTGCAGATGCCGCTGAACGCGAACGGGAAGAACACCACGACGACGTTCTTGCCACGGAACGACGACAGCGAGACGTCCTCGCCGTGCTGGTTCTTGAGCGTGAAGTCCGGCGCGAGATCGCCGATGGAGAGAGTCATGCGGCGAGGCTATCGAGTGAGCCCTCAACTCGCTCACCGAGTGCTTGCGTCAGCGCTTGTGAGCCGTCAACCTTGTCGCGGCCCACTCGGCCGAGGCCGAGGAGGTCGTCGTCGTCGAGAGGCCGGCGATGGGTGCGGCCTCGACGACATCGGCACCGGGTACGTAGCCCGGGTCGGCCGATCTTGGGAGTCAGCAACCATACGGAGCCGCCCTCCGCGAGGTCCTGCAGCGAACCAACCAGCTCGTCGACCAGATCGCCGTCGCCGTCGCGCCACCAGAGGATGACCCCATCAACCACATCGCCGACGTCGCCGTCGACCATGTTGTTGCCGGTATGACGCTCGATCTCGACACGGAGCTCCTCGTCGACGTCCTCATCCCAGCCAAGCTCCTGGATGACGGTGTCAGGACCGAAGCCCAGCTTGCCCGCGTCCACCGCGATGTCTCCCTACGTTCGTTGAAAACCTACTGAAAAGTAGGTTCGTCAGCCTTGTTGCCGGTATCACAGTAGCGAACCGAGGGTGGAATGATGGAGGGGTCCACAAGACATCAAGGGAGCAACCATGTCGCCTACCGGCCAAGATCGTCCGCCCGTCATCCACGAGGGCCTGCCGACGCAGCTCCCTGACATCGACCCCGAAGAGACTGCGGAGTGGGTCAGCTCGCTCGACGAGATGATCGACAGCGGTGGCCGGAGCCGCGCCCGGTACGTGATGCTCAAGCTCCTCGAACGCGCCCGCGAGCAGAACGTCGGCGTGCCCGCACTGCGCAGCACCGACTTCATCAACACGATCCCGCCCGAGCGCGAGCCGTGGTTCCCCGGCAACGAGGCCATCGAGCGTCGCATCCGTTCCTACATCCGCTGGAACGCTGCCGTCATGGTCTCGCGCGCCAACCGGCCCGGCCTCGGTGTCGGCGGCCACATCGCGACCTACCAGTCGGCGGCCAGCCTGTACGAGGTCGGCTTCAACCACTTCTTCCGCGGCAAGAACCACCCCGGCGGCGGCGACCACCTCTACTACCAGGGCCACGCGGCGCCCGGCATCTACGCCCGATCGTTCCTCGAAGGGCGGCTCGACGAGCAGCAGCTCGACCGGTTCCGTCAGGAGCACTCGCACGGCGCCGGCAAGGGCCTCTCGTCCTACCCGCACCCGCGCCTCATGTCGGACTACTGGGAGTTCCCCACCGTCTCGATGGGCCTCGGCGCGATCAACGCGATCTACCAGGCTCGCTTCAACCGCTACCTCCACAACCGCGGCATCAAGGACACCAGCCAGCAGCACGTCTGGGCGTTCCTCGGCGACGGCGAGATGGGCGAGGTCGAGTCGCTCGGCGCGATCGGCGTTGCAGCTCGTGAAGAGCTCGACAACCTGACGTTCGTCATCAACTGCAACCTCCAGCAGCTCGACGGGCCCGTACGCGGCAACGGCAAGATCATCCAGGAGCTCGAGTCCTACTTCCGCGGTGCCGGCTGGAACGTCATCAAGGTCGTATGGGGCCGCGAGTGGGATGACCTGCTCGCCCGCGACACCGACGGCGCGCTCGTCAACCAGATGAATCGCACACCCGACGGCGAGTTCCAGACGCTGTCGGTCGAGTCGGGCGCCTACAACCGCGAAAACTTCTTCGGACCCGACCCACGCCTGAAGAAGATGGTCGAGCACCTGTCCGACGAGGACATCGAACGCCTGCCCCGTGGTGGTCACGACTACCGCAAGGTCTACGCCGCGTTCGAGGCCGCACAGAAGCACACCGGCCAGCCGACCGTGATCCTCGCGCACACCATCAAGGGATGGCTGCTCGAGTCGTTCGCCGGTCGCAACGCCACACACCAGATGAAGAAGCTGACCAAGGATGACCTCAAGGGGTTCCGTGATCGCCTCAACATCCCGATCTCCGACGAGCAGATCGACGGCAGCGAGATCGCGCCGTTCTATCACCCGGGCGAGGACAGCGAAGAGATCCAGTACATGAAGGCTCGCCGCGACGCTCTTGGCGGTTCGCTGCCCAAGCGCGTGGTCAGCCCGGTCAGCGTCAAGCTGCCTGAGGACTCGATGTACGACGAGCTCAAGAAGGGCTCGGGCAAGCAGCAGATCGCCACGACGATGGCCTTCGTACGTCTCCTGCGAGACCTGATGAAGGATCCCGAGATCGGTCAGCGCATCGTGCCGATCGCCCCCGACGAGTACCGCACGTTCGGCATGGACTCGATGTTCCCGTCAGCCAAGATCTACAACCCGGCCGGCCAGACGTACGACGCGGTCGACCGCAAGCTGCTCCTGGCCTACAAGGAGTCCAAGCAGGGCCAGCTCCTGCACGAGGGCATCAGCGAGGCCGGCGCGATGGCATCGGCGACCGCGGTCGGCAGCGCGTACGCGACTCACGGCGAGCCGATGATCCCGGTCTACATGTTCTATTCAATGTTCGGCTTCCAGCGGACCGCCGACTCGATCTGGGCCATGGCTGACCAGCTGGCGCGCGGGTTCCTCATCGGCGCCACCGCCGGTCGTACGACGCTCACGGGTGAGGGACTCCAGCACGCTGACGGCCACTCCCCGCTGATCGCGCAGACCAACCCCGCCGTGGTGCACTACGACCCGGCGTTCGGCTTCGAGATCAGCCACATCGTCCAGTACGGCCTCGAGCGCATGTACGGCTCGACCGACGACAAGCCCAACGGCGAAGACATCATCTTCTACATGACGGTCTACAACGAGGCATACGTGCAGCCGGCGCAGCCCGAGGACCTTGATGTCGAGGGCCTGCTCAAGGGCACCTACCTCTACCGCAAGGCGCTGAGCGGCGAGTCCACTGCGCGGATCATGGCGTCCGGCGTCGCCGTGCCGTGGGCGCTCAAGGCGCAGGAGATCCTGGCAACCGAGTACGGCGTGCCTGCAGACGTGTGGTCGGTGACCTCGTGGAACGAGCTCGCCCGCGACGCGGTCGAGGCCGAGCGTTGGAACCTCAACAACCCCGGCGAGTACAGCCGCATGCCCTACGTCACCGTCAAGCTGATGGACACGTCCGCCGTGACCGTCGCCGTGAGCGACTACATGCGCGCCGTGCCGGACCAGATCGCGCGCTGGGTGCCCGGTCCGTGGCAGTCGCTCGGCACCGATGGATTCGGCTTCGCCGACACCCGCGCCGCAGCTCGACGTACGTTCCAGGTCGACGCCGAGTCCATCGTCGTCAGCGTCCTGCAGAGCCTCGCGCAGCGTGGGCTGGTCGCTCCGGAGACAGCGCGCGATGCGTTCACGCGGTTCCGCATCGACGACCCGACGGCAGTCTCGGGACTGCCTCAGGAGGGCGGCGACGCCTAGGTCGTGGCGGGTGTCACGTCTCAGGACGCGATGTCCCTCATCTGGTCTTAAGCATTCGCCTCTAGGATGAACGTCATGCGACGTTGGCCCTACACCTTTGGCGTCTGCCTTTCCATCGTCGTTGGAGCGGCCGCGGTCATCTCGGCACAGCATCTCAACCAGCCGCTCAAAGATCCTGATGGCTTCCTGGGACCGGCGTACGTTCGCCTTCCGATCATCGGCCTGGCGTTCTTCGCGATCGGCATCATTCCGATGGCGATTCGCCGAGGATGGCGTGACGGGATCGGCGGCATCATTGGAGAATTCCGCGCCATCATCAAGGCCGACTGGAGCCTCAAGCGGGTCGGCTACATTGCGGCTGGCCTGATCACGTTCTACGTCTGCTACGTCAGCTATCGCAACCTCAAGAGCGACCTGCCGCTGTTCCGCAAGAACGTCCTCTACGACACCGAGATGCTGCGGCTCGATCACTACCTGTTCTTCGGCCACAATCCGGCCGAGGTGCTCCACGACTTCTTCGGCACCGGGATCGCCGCCCAGGTGCTCGCAGTCTCTTACGTTGCCTATCTCCCGCTCATTCCGCTCACCCTCGGCGCGTTCCTGGTGTGGGGCAAGGACCTGTCCCTGGGCGCCTGGTACGCCACTGCGCTGAGCCTCAACTGGATCCTCGGCGTCGTCAGTTATTACGCCATGCCGACGCTCGGCCCGGCATTCGCCCAGTCGTCGATGTTCCAGGACCTCCCGGTCACCGGCGTCACTCAGCTGCAACGATCGTTGTTCCGTGCAGGAGCAGGCTTCAAGGAAGACCCCAGCGGAGGCGGCACGTACGGTATCGCCGGCTTTGCCTCGCTGCACGTCTCGGTTGTCGTGACGGCCTGCATCTTCTTCGAGCGCACCGGCCAAAAGGCCATCATCCGCATCCTCGCGTGGGCGTTCCTGGTCACGACCGTCCTCGCCACGATCTACTTTGGCTGGCACTACCTCGCCGACGACGTGGCCGGCGCCTTCATCGGCTGGCTGTCGGTGTCGATCGGAGCGTGGGCATCGGGCAACCGTGGGCGACGGCGGCGAAGCCCCGAGCGTGAGCGCGAGCTTGCCTCCAAGGCCGAGCTCGCAGAGCCGTCCCCCGAGCCGACGCCGGCCTGAGGCGTGTCTGGCCCTAGCTGATCGCAGGCTGTACGGCTGGCTCGACGCCAGTGGGGACGCTCTCGAGCTCGAACTGGTCTCCACGGCGCAGCAGCGCCCGCCACTTGCCTCGGTGATAGCTGGCCGGATCGTTGTCGGCGACGAACTTCGTGACGATGCGTACGAACTCTTTGGGGTGATCCTTGTGCGGGAAGTGCCCAGAGTTCTCGAAGACGTGGACGTCCGACATCTCGTGGGTCGGTGCGAGGTCGGCGTGCGCTGACGGGATGACCATGTCCTGGCGGCCCCACACGACGAGCACAGGCATCAGCCGGGCGAGGTAGCTGCGATCGGTCATCGTGACGTACTGCCCGCGCCAGTCGAGCACGTGGCTCGTCACACGCTGTACGGCCGTACGTTGTGCCGGGTCGGCCAGCGACTCATAGATGCCGGCGACCTCACCGAGGTCACGGGTGGCGTTGAGCGGTGTCTTGGACAGGGCACGAAGCGCACCGGCGACGACCGGGCGCCACGGGCGGAACGTCGCGGCCGCAATCACCACACCGCTGCCGGGGACCGTGAGGAACCGGATGAGCGGGGTGACTTCCTTGCCCAGACCGCCGGTCGACACCAAGATGACGCGCTCGGTGCGATCGGGGAACTGATAGGCGAACTGCATCGCCACCCCACCGCCGAAGCTGTGTCCGACGACTGTCACCTTGTCGATGCCGAGCACCGTGAGCAGGTCGCGCATGCCGTTGGCGTAGCCACCGAGTGAATAGTCGGCGTTGGGCTTGTCGGACTCACCGTGTCCCAAGAGGTCCGGCGCAATGACGGTGAACTTCTTGGACAGCGCTGGGATCACGTCGAGCCACGTCGACGAGTCGCACCCGAGACCGTGCAACAGCAGGAGCGCTGGGCCAGAGCCGGAGATGCGGAACGCGCGGCGGTAACCGTGGACTACGACGTACTGGACCTCGCCGAGCTGTTCCATCGCCCAATCCTAAGGTGACCTGGGGGCAGCCGTGAGGTGAACCCGGAGGGATCGGTACGTGACCCTCCACACGCGACATAGACTTGCGCCGTGCCATCCCCCGACGACGTACGCGCGCAGATCGCCGACATCCTGGCAGCGCTCCACGGGTGCAATCCCGATGCAGTCCAGCCGGACACCAAGCTCAAGGACCTCGGGGTCGACTCGATCACGATCGTCGAGCTCGGCGAGGAGCTCGGCCGCCGCTTCGACCTCTACCTCTCCGACGACGCGATCGATGGGATGGCCACGGTCAAGGACGCGATCAACGCCGTCGTACGCCATGACGGATCGACGCAGGGCTCCGGCTCGCCCTCCGTCCCGGCCAAGCTGAACATCGCACCGGTACGTACGACCCCCGAGCCGCCACCCGAGCCGGGGCGCAGCATCCCCGCTGACCGGCAGGCCGTAGATCCCGTCAAGGTGAGGACCGCCGGACGATTCGCGATCTCGATGGCCATCGCCGGAGCGCTGATAGGCGTACTGATCGGCCTGGGCGGTGCCGCGGTCCTCGGCGCAGCCGGTCTCGGCCCTGCCAACCTTCCACCGCTCAGCGTGGAATCGACGTCCGCCCCGACACCGACCGAGACCACGACACCGGCGCCGGACCCGAACGACACCGCGCCGACGCAAGACCCCACGATCCGGGCCTCGAACACCCGCGTCGCGCCCGGCGAGCGTTTCACCCTCGAGGGAGCGTTCCCGGCCCTCGGTTCTGGCGCGACCCTGCAGGTGCAGGTCAAGGACCCGGGCGGCGACTGGGACATGTTCCCCGTCGACACCAAGACCAAGGGTGGCGGCACCTACAGGACCGAGATCTACACGTCGCGAACAGGCAAGCGGGAGTTCCGGCTCTTCCACGAGGACTCGAGCAAGGCCTCCCCCGCGGTTGAGGTCGAGATCGGCTAGATGCTCTCATTCTTGAGCAGCCAGAGCCACCCGGGACGATCCCGGACGACCCAGTAGAAGGCGCACCTGACCTCGTTGACGTGATGGTCAAATGACTTTGTGAAGCCACCTCACTGGGGCGCCGTCGCCGGCGTGACGGAACGGCTCGAGCTCGGCATCCCACGCAGCACCGAGCAGGCCGTCGAGGGCTTGCTCCATCGTGATCTCGCCGAGCGCGGCCTTGACCCGGAACGCCTTGATGCGGTCCTCGGGGATCAGGATGTCGCCGTGCAGTCCGGTCATGGCGTGGAAGATGCCCAACGAGGGCGTGTACGAGTAGCGCGCACCCTCAGTCCGTGCCGTCGGCTCCTCGGTGACCTCGAAGCGAAGCTTCTCCCAGCCGCGCAGCGCTGAAGCGAGAGCCGCACCCGCGCCGGCGTTGGCCTGCCACGAGAGCTCGGCCCGGTACGTACCCGGATCTGCGAGCTGGGGTACCCACGCGATGTCGGGGCTGCCGCCGAGCACGCCAGCAGTCGCCCACTCGACATGAGCGCACAGCGCAGACGGCGCTGAGTGCACGAAAAGCACACCCCGGGTCGGGGTGGTCGGCGCATACATGTCTTGATTTGGTGTAACCATCGGGTGCCTCCCTAGTTTCGCCTTCCCCAGCGTCTTGGGAGCACCTGCGACCATTGTGACGCATGGCAGCGGTTTGGGACAACATCCACCCCGGGAGGAATGTCGGATGACGACAACGGTGCAAGATGCTCCGGAGCGGTCGCGCTTCGAGATCGAGGTCGACGGCGAGCTCGCCGGATTCATCGACTACCGCAGGGACGGCGACGAGTACGCCCTCCCCCACACTCGCATCTACCCGCAGTTCGAGGGCCAGGGACTTGGTGGCGAGCTCGTACGCAGCGCTCTCGTGGAGATCGCAGAGCGAGGCGGCACGGTGCTGCCGTACTGCCCGTTCGTGCCCAAGGTCATCCGCGACAACCCCGAGCTCACCGAGCTCGTGCCGGAGGACCAGCGCGCCACCTTTGGCGTCTAGCTGACTGGGTGGACGGCGATGCCGTTCTCGCGCCACAGGTCGAGGACGGCTGGTTTGTCGTCCCATGCTGCGAGCACGTTGAACCCGTCCGCCTTGATCTGTTCGAGGATGTCGGTCTTGATGACGACGTCCTTGCGGTAGTCGCCGACGATCCGCATGTAGAGCGCCTCATGGGGCACGTCGTGCTTGGTCAGCCAGATGAGTGTCGTGTCGCGCCACTGGAACTCCCTCGACGTGACGACGAGGATTGCTCGTCCTGCCTCGTGCTCGGCGCGTGCGGCTTCGACGATCTCCGTACGGGGCGGACAGTCGGCTGATGCGGCGTGGAAGGCCCAGAAGTCCTTCTCCTTGCCCTCGATGAAGTGCTCGATGCTCGATGTGTCGCACAGCGTGCCGTCCATGTCGAAGATCACCGCGTCGCGCATGCGTTCATTCTGCCTGCACGTGTAAGTCCCGCCGGATCGGGTAACTGTCAGTTGAATCCCCCAAGAGAGAAGGAGATCGCATGAGCACCATTACTGAAGCAGTTGACGTCGATGTCGACGTGCGTACTGCGTACAACCAATGGACCCAGTTCGAGTCCTTCCCCGAGTTCATGGAAGGTGTCGAGTCAGTACGCCAGTCCGACGACAAGCACCTCCATTGGGTGACGAAGGTCGGCCCAGTGAAGCGTGAGTTCGACGCGACCATCACCGAGCAGCACCCCGACGAGCGGGTCGCTTGGAAGTCCGACGACGGACCCGAGCACGCAGGAGTCGTCACCTTCCACCGTCTCGACGACAACAAGACCAAGGTCACCGTCCAGATGACGATTGATCCCGAGGGCTTCGTCGAGGAGGTCGGCGACAAGGCCGGCATCATCGACCGCCGGGTCAAGGGCGATGTCGCGAACTTCAAGAAGTTCATCGAGAGTCGCGATGGCCAGGAGACTGGCGCGTGGCGCGGCGACGTCCCCCGCCCTGAATGATTCGTACGAGGGCGGCGCATCCCACACGGGGTGCGCCGCCCTCGTCATGTGTAGGGAGGGCGGGGCTCGAACCCGCGACCCAGGGATTATGAGTCCCCTGCTCTAACCAGCTGAGCTACCTCCCCCTTGGGCTGCGGGCTTAGCCTAACCGCATGGAACCCACACCCCTCGAACCAGTCGCCGAGAGCTGGGAGACCGCTCTCGTCGTCGTCGCCCACCCTGACGATGTCGAGTTCGGCGCCGCGGCCGCAGTCGCCCGCTGGACCGATCAGGGCAAGACCGTCGTCTATTGCATGGTCACCAGCGGCGAAGCCGGCATCGACGGCATGACACCCGACGAGGCACGCGAGGTGCGGATCGGCGAGCAGATCGAGTCAGCCAAGATCGTCGGCGTCGAAGCCGTCGAGTTCCTCGGGCTACCCGACGGGATCATTGAGTACGGCGTGCCTCTGCGTCGCTCGATCGCCGAAGTCGTACGCAAGCATCGCCCCGAGATCGTGATCACCAACAACTTCCGCGAGAACTGGGGCGGGTCCATGCCCAATCAGCCGGACCACATAGCGGTCGGCAAGGCGTCGCTGAACGCCGCGAGCGACGCGGGCAACCGGTGGATCTTCCCGGAGCAGCTCGTCGATGGCATGGAGCCGTGGGGTGGCGTGAAGCAGGTCTGGGCCGCAGGCTCCCCCGACAGCAAGCACGGTGTGGACACCACGGAGACCTTTGATCGCGGTGTTGCATCGCTGATGGCACACAAGGCGTACATCGACGGATTGGGCTGGGAGCACTTCGATCCCGCCGAGTTCCTCGAAGGTATGTCGCGCCCGACCGGTTCACGCCTCGGCGTCACCCATGCGGCGTCGTTCGAGGTCTTCTCCATGACCTTCGGCGAGTAGTCAGCCTCCGCCGGCATCCCCGCCGGAGAACAGCTCCGGCGGAAACTTGCTCAGGTCGAACTCCGCAGCGCGGATGGTGACGCCTGCGCCTTCTCGCGCTATGCGGATGAGCGTCGACTCCTTCGCCACAACTGCACCACCATCACTCAGCAGATGGAACACCTGAAGGTCAGAGATGCTGCGCACGAGCGCGGGCACGACGTTCGAACGCACCTCTTCGGCGACTCGACGCGCGTGCCGCTTGCGAAGCCATGATCGAGCCCAGAGCCACACACCAACACCGACGACCGGCGCATAGATGAGGATCGAAAGTGCCGCCTCCGCGTGAAACCTGTCGAGACCCACAGCTGCGGCGGCGAACGCAGCGACGGTGCCGAGGATCGCCGCGATCATGTCGTCCCGGCGCGTGCCGCGCAGTGCCGCTTCGCGCCAGAGATCCCACTGGTAGGTGGTGAGGATCTTCTCGACCACGCGGATCGGTTCGACGTCGCTGTCGAGGCCTTCAAGATCGTCAGTCACATTCTCACGGTAGGAGGATTTGGGCACCGTGTCTCGAAACGATGGACTAGCGTCGCCCGCCGAGGCGCGGACGCCGTACGCTCGATCCCTATGTCGACGACTGCTGCCAAGCGCGAGCTGGCGATCTTTCAGATGACGAGTGTGATCGCGTTTCTTGCGATCACGATGCCACTCGGCTTGATCCACGACTTGAGCAAAGTCGCGGATGAGCGATCTGCCAGCTACACGGATCTCGAGTTCGCGTGGCCGATCTATCTCAGCGCGCTGATCGGGGCGATCTGGGCACTCGTCGCCGCAGGCACTTGGATCCTTGCGTTCGAGCAGCCGACCAAGGACCCCGATCTCGACTGGTACAGCGAGTAACCACTCCCCGAGAACGACGAAACGGCGCCGAATCTTCGGCGCCGTTGCTGTCTTGCTCCCCCGATTGGACTCGAACCAATAACCTGCCGATTAACAGTCGGCTGCTCTGCCAATTGAGCTACAGGGGATCGGCTCCACGGTGTGGAGCACGGTGCACAACCTTAGCAAGTCCACGGCGCAGATGCCGCATCGCCTTCGCCTCACGGAGCCTGACCTGGGCGACGGTCAGGCCGAGGCTCTCGGCGACGCCGCTGAGCGTCATCGGCGAGGCATCGGACGCACCCAGTCCGAAGCGGAGTCGCAGCACCTCAGCCAGCTCTTCCGGGAGCCCGAGGAGCAGATCATCCTCGAGCTCGGCGGCGACCTGTCGGCCAGGTTCGCCGCCGGCAAGGGCCGCTTCGGGGGTGCGGGACTGCCGCATCGCCGAGCCGATCCAGTGCCACGCATACGTCGCCAGCCGCGTGCCGCATTCCGGATCGAACCGGTCGACCGCACGAATGAGGCCGACGGCCCCCGACTGCACGGCATCGCGCATCTCGTCGCCCCGGAACCCATGCAGCATTGCCCGCAGGGCGACCGCACGCATACCGGCCGTGATGAGCTCGTCTCGCGCTGCCGCGTCGCCCGTACGCGCGCGTTGGGCGAGTGCCCGCTCCTCCTCCGCCGCGAGTTGTGGTTGATCGAGCAGGCTCTTGACGAAGGCATCCATCACGTCAGCCTGCGGTGACCCTCAGCTACGCCGTACGCGCGCGTGAGCGCCTGTGGATGCTGCGGCGAGGCCCTAGAGGGTGGGGATGCCGATCGAGCGGTCGCGGAGCGTACGGTGCTGCTGCTCGAGGGCGATGAGCTCACCGAACATGCGGTTGTAGGGCTCGGCCTCGTCGATCGGATTGGTGCGCTGCAGCTTGGACTTGACCTCGTTGATGCGGCGAGCCGTCGTGAGCAGCTGGAGGCGCAGGATGACGGACGCGACAACGGCGTCGGTGTTGCTCTCCCCCGCCCGCATCGGCTCGACCGCGGCGATGGCGAGCACGCGCTTGAGCTCGTCACTGGTCAGCGAGTCCGAGAGCTTGGGCAGCCAGTTGGAGTCGGGCGCGTCGGGCCACGGCATGGCCCGGATGTAGCGCCACAGCTCTTGCGAGATCGGGTGGGTGAAGTCGTTCTCACCGAGGTCGTCGGTGTGGGCTCGCGCCAGGTGCGGGTGCTGGACGATCGCCTTGAGCGCTTCGCGCTCGTCGAAGAACTGCGGGCCGCCGAAGCTCGAGATCTCAATGGCAGGAACGTCAGGCGTCGGTGCCGCCGTCGTGGGCCGAGTGGTCGTCGTCTGGGCCTTGGGAGCTGCGGCACGCTTGCGGTGCTCTGCGCGTACCTGCTCGATGTCGACACCAACGCGGCCGGAGATCTCACGGAGCAGCTCGTCGACCTTGGACTTGTCGCGGATCGCCGAGGCGAGGGTCACCGCCTCGCGTACGGCGTCGACGCGCTGATCGCCACGATCGAGGTCATAGCGGCTGAGCATGTTGTCGAGCACGAACCGGTAGAGCGGGATGCGAGACGCGACGAGCTCGCGTACGGCGGCGTCACCGTCGGCAAGGCGCAGATCGCATGGATCCATGCCGCGGGGCTCGACGGCAACGTACGTCTGGGCGACGAACTGCTGGTCACCGCTGAACGTCTTGAGCGCTGCGCGCTGGCCGGCCTCGTCGCCGTCGAACGTGAAGATGACCTCGCCGTGGAACGCGTCGTGGTCGAGCATCAGCCGACGCATGACGCGGGCGTGGTCCTCGCCGAATGCCGTGCCGCACGTGGCGACGGCGGTCATCACGCCGGCCTGGTGGCAGGCCATGACATCGGTGTAACCCTCGACGATGACGGCCTGGCTCGACGACGAGATCGCCTTGCGCGCCATGTCGAGTCCGTATAGGACCTGGCTCTTCTTGTAGATCGGGGTCTCGGAGGTGTTGAGGTACTTGGCCTCGACGCGGTCGTCGTCGAACATGCGGCGCGCGCCGAAGCCGATGATCTCGCCGGTCATCTCACGGATGGGCCACAGCAGGCGGCCGCGGAACCGGTCGTACAGTCCGCGCGATCCGCTGGCGGCCAGGCCTCCGACGGTGAGCTCGTCGTCGGAGAATCCCTTGGCCTTGAGGTGGGCGACGAGCGCCTCTCCCCCACGAGGCGCGAACCCCATGCCGAAGACCTCTGCCGCTGCCTGGTCGAAGCCACGATCCTTGACGAACTGGCGTCCGACCTCGGCGTCCTTGGACGACAGCAGAGTCGAGGCATAGAACGCGCCCGCCTCGCGATGCGCCTCGAGCAGGCGGTTGCGCTGCTTGGGATCGCGGCGCGGACCGGCGTTGTCGCCGTCCTCGTAGCGCAAGGCGATGCCGTACTTGGAGGCCAGCCGTTCGACGGCCTCGACGAACGTCAGGCCCTCGATCTCCATCAGGAACTTGTAGACGTCACCGGACGCATCGCAGCCGAAGCAGCGATAGAACCCCTGCACGGGCCGCACGTTGAACGACGGCGACTTCTCGTCGTGGAACGGGCACAGGCCGATGCGGTTGCCGCCGGCGTTGCGCAGGGTGACGTATTGCTCGATGACCTCGTCGATGCGGGCGCGCTCGCGGACAAGCTGAATGTCCTCGTCCTTGATCCGCCCTGGCATGAGGTGAATGCTAGACGAGTCAGCCCAAGGGACGTTGCCTGACTCACGACGCCCCACATCCCGCCCGGCAGCGTTCTCCTTCTTCGCCGCACAACCCCGGTGCGTCTCAGTCGTCGGCCCTTGCCGGATCGGGCGCGGATGCGCCGCTCGCTTTACCGGCACCCCTTGGACTGGCCCGTCTGGTCGGCCAGTCCCACACTCATACGGCGGTCAGTTGAGGAGGCGCAGACCCCATGCTCGGGCGGAGACATCGGTGAGGCTGGCGACCTGGTCGATGATGGCCCGTCGCCTGCCGGCATCGTCTGCGGCACCGGTGAAATCGGCGGCGAACTCGGGCTCCAGATCGCGTCCTTCGCCGCGGTGCAGCACCTCGACGAGTGCATGCAACAGCTCGCGCTGACGACCCTGCGGGCCGACCCGGTCATCGGATCGCATGACGTAGTGGGCGGCGATCGACTTGAGCACCGTGATCTCGTCGCGGGTGTCGGACGGCACCTCGAGGTCGGCGTCGTACCGGATGAGTGGTCCCGCTCCCCACCGTTGCTTGGTGGCGAGCTCGGCGGCGTTGGCGAAGCGGCCGATCAGGGCGCTCGTCAGGCTCTTGAGCACCGCGCCTTCGCGTCGGCTGCCGTCGAACCGCGAGGTCGGCCACTCGGGCATCTCCTGCAGCCGCAGCGATGCCGCGTCAAGCCGGTCGTCGGTGGCGTCGGCGTCGTACCAGTCACGCGCGGTGTGATGGATCGCCGTACGGTCGAGCTCGCCGGTGCCGAGCGCGAAGAACCCTCCGACCACTCCGTCCTCGACGTCGTGCACGGAGTAGGCGATGTCATCGGCGAGGTCCATGACCTGCGCCTCGATGGGTCGACGCTTCTCCGGCGCCCCGTCGCGCAACCACTCGAACACAGCCATGTCGTCGGCGTACGCCCCGAACTTCGCGCTGCCGTCGGGAGCCTCGCCTCGCGCCCACGGGTACTTCACACACGCCGAGAGCGTCGCGCGGGTCAGGTTCAGGCCGACACTCGTTCCATCCGTGGCGAACGCCTTGGACTCGAGCCGGCTGAGGATGCGCAACGTCTGGGCATTGCCCTCAAATCCGCCGCACGACTCGGCTGCCTCGTCGAGGGCGACCTCACCGTTGTGGCCAAAGGGCGGATGGCCCAAGTCGTGGGCCAGCGCCGCTGAGTCGACGATGTCGGGGTCGCAGCCAAGCGCCTTGCCCAGCTCACGCGCCACCTGGGCGACCTCGAGCGAGTGGGTGAGCCGATTGCGTACGAAGTC
Organism: uncultured Actinomycetota bacterium; assembly: GCA_963849475.1. Lineage (GTDB taxonomy): Bacteria > Actinomycetota > Actinomycetes > Propionibacteriales > Nocardioidaceae > Aeromicrobium. Next base: position 356,663 of record CAWKHC010000011.1, on the reverse strand, counting down.
GTCGAAGCCGGCGCCCATGACCTGCGTCTTGGCCGACAGCCGGCGCAGCGCCGCCGAGTGGACGACGCGAGCACGATCGCGCTCGAACGGTGTGCGTCCGGCGCGCTTGGGCGGCTCGTCGACGAAACGTACGCGCGCCTCACCGCCGTAGGGCGCATCGGTCATCCCCAGAGCCTACTTAGAACTTGCCGTTGCGGGGACGGGGCTGACACGTGGGGCACCAGAAAGACGAGCGGTTCATGAACGAGTCACGCCGCATCGGCGTACCGCAACGCTGGCACGGCTTGCCCTCCTGCCCGTACGCCTGCAGCGACCGGTCGAAGTAGCCGCTCGTGCCGTTGACGTTGACGTAGAGCGCATCGAAGGATGTGCCGCCCTGCTCCAACGCCTCGTGCATCACCTGGATGATGTGGCCCAGCAGCGCCTCGACCTCGCGGGCCTTGAGGTGCTTGGTGTTGCGGGCGTAGTGCAGCGGGGTGCGCCACAGCGCCTCGTCGGCGTAGATGTTGCCGACACCCGAGATGAGCGTCTGGTCGAGGATGGCGCGCTTGACGCCGGTCTCGCGCTTGCGCAGACGAGCGGCGAACTCGCCCGCATCGAAAGCGGGATCGAGCGGATCACGGGCGATGTGGGCAATCTCGGTGGGAAGCTCGGCACCGTCCTCGCTGAACGACATGCCACCGAAGATGCGCTGGTCGGCGAACCGCAGCTCCCTGCCGTCGTCGAGCGCCAGCGACACCCGCAGGTGGCGGGGTGGCTCGTCGCCGGCGTTGGCGATGAGGAACTGACCGCTCATGCCGAGGTGGCAGAGCACGGCGTCGCCATGGTCGAGCTGCATCCAGAGGTACTTGCCGCGACGGGCAGCGCCGACGACCGTACGACCCTCAAGTCGCGAGACGAAGTCAGCTGGCCCGGCGAGGTGACGTCGTACGGATCGCACGTCGGACACCTCGACCGAGGTGATCGTGCGGCCAACGACGTGATCGCGGATGCCGAGTCGTACGACCTCGACTTCGGGAAGCTCAGGCACTGGCTTCGAGGTCGCGGCTGATCGACAGCCAGGCGATCTCGGCGACCATCTGCTCGGCTTCCTTCTTGGAGGGGCCGGTGCCACCTTCGTAGACGTGCTCGCCGACCTCGACCGACGCGGTGAACGTCTTGTCGTGATCGGGGCCGGTGCCGTCGAGCGTGTAGTGCGGGACGCCGAGGTCGTTGTTGGCGGCGATCTCCTGCAGCGAGGTCTTCCAGTCGAGGCCGGCGCCGAGCTTGGCTGCGTCAGCGATCACCGGGTCGAAGATGCGATGGATGACCTCGGCCGAACGCTCGATGCCGAACTGCACGTAGATCGCACCCAACAACGCTTCGACGGTGTCGGACAGGATCGATGCCTTGTCGCGGCCGCCGGTGGCTTCCTCGCCACGGCCGAGCCGTACGTGGTCGCCGATGCCGAGCGTACGAGCGACGACGGCCAGGGCCTTGGCGCTGACGACGGCAGCGCGCAGCTTGGCCAGCTGGCCCTCGGGCAGGTCGGGATGGTTGGTGAAAAGGGTGTCGGTCACGACAAGACCGAGCACCGAGTCGCCCAGGAACTCAAGGCGCTCATTGTTGGGTACGCCGCCGTTCTCGTACGCGAACGAGCGGTGCGTCAGGGCATGCTGAAGAAGCCCGGCATCGAGATCCTGTACCCCCAGGACCTCCCGGAGCGCGTCAGTGTCGACTGACGCAGGAATCAGAGAACCTGGCGGCTCTCGCCGCGAGCTCCGTACTGACCGCACTTGGTGCAGGCGTGGTGCGGCTGCACCTTGGAGTCACACGCAGGGTTGGCGCAATCGACGATCTGCGTCGCGGTGGTCTTCCACTGCGAACGACGGTGGCGCGTGTTGCTGCGCGACATCTTCCTCTTCGGGACTGCCACGATCTACTCCTTGATGTCATCGGGAACGTTCCCCGACTCTGATGTCTCGGCCGTACGGACCGGTTGGTCCGCCAGCTGGCTCAACGCCGACCAACGTGGGTCGATCGCCTCACCGTGTGTGTGATCTGGATCGTCCGCGAGTCGAGCGCCACATTCGACGCACAATCCCGGACAGTCCGGACCACACAGTGGGTTGTGCGGCAGTGCAAGCACCATCGCGTCCCGCAGGGCGGTTTCGAGGTCGAGAAGCTCGTCCTCAAGGGCAAACTCTTCTTCGGCCTCCTCCGGATCGGAGGGGACTTCGTAGAGAAACAGCTCCTGGAAACGGGCGACCACAGGTTCGTCGATCGCATCCAGGCACCGCACGCATTCTCCGGTTGCTCGCGCCGAGGCGGACCCTGTTGCCAGGATGCCTTCCATGATGGCGTCGAGCCGAAGCTCGATCTCCACCGCAGAACCCTCGGGCACGCCGTAGACGTCGTACCCCAGACCTGCCGGTGCTTCTGTCGTGACGGTGAAGGTACGTTCGGCGCCCGGTTTGCGACCCATCTCGTGGGTATCGAAAACCAGAGGTCCCGAAAGCACTTTGACCATCCATCCAGATGCACGACAAATCTTCGACCTGCAAGCAGGCCGAAGAGAATCGTAACCCGCCGAGCCACGCGGAGGCCAATCGGTCAGACGTCGGTGACACGATGCAGGCATGGCTGACGGCGCGCTGACTGAGGGCACTGTGCTGCACGCTGACCTCGATGCGTTCTTCGCGTCGGTCGAGCAACGTGATGACCCCTCGCTGCGCGGTCGCCCGGTGATCGTCGGTGGCGGCGTGGTGATGGCCGCATCGTACGAGGCCAAGCGTGCCGGAGTCCGTACGGCGATGGGCGGACGCCAGGCTCTGCGCATCTGCCCCGAGGCAATCGTGGTGCCGCCGCGTATGCACGCCTACACGCAGGCGAGCCGCGACGTGTTCGACGTCTTCCACGACACCACGCCGATGGTCGAAGGGCTGTCGATCGACGAGGCCTTCCTCGAGGTCGGTGGACTGCGACGCATCCGAGGGCTGCCGTCGTCGATCGCAGCTCAGCTCCGGATCGACGTGATGGAGCGGGTCGGGCTGCCGATCTCGGTCGGCGTCGCGCGCACCAAGTACCTCGCCAAGGTTGCCAGCGCCGTGTCCAAGCCACAGGGCCTGCTGGTCGTCCCGATCGAGCGAGAGCTCGAGTTCCTGCACGCCCTGCCCGTCGAGCGGCTGTGGGGCGTCGGCAAGGTCACCTCCGACAAGCTGCGAGGTGCGCGCATCAACACGGTCGGCGATGTGGCGGCGATGTACGAGCAGGAGCTCGTCCAGCTGCTGGGCCCCGGCAGCGGTCACCACCTGCACGCCCTGGCCCACAACCGTGATCCGCGGCCGGTCGTCACCGGCAAGCGCCGCGGCTCCATGGGAGCCCAGCACGCCATCGGCCGCGGCCATCACACCGCCGAAGAGCTCGATCTCACGCTGCTGTCCCTGGTCGATCGTGTCGCCGGCCGGATGCGGTCGGCAGGCCGTACGGGGAGCACCGTCACCATCCGGCTGCGCTTCGGCGACTTCACCCGCTCGACGAGCTCACACACGCTGCCGCTTCCCACCGCTCACACGCTGACGATCCTCGACACCGCCCGCCAGCTGCTGTTGTCGCGGGCGGCCGTGATCGCCGAGAAGGGCATCACCCTGATCGGCGTCTCGGTCGGATCGCTCGACGACAACCCGATGCAGCTGGCACTGCCGATCGACGTGGTCGGCGGTGCCACGATCGACGATGCGGTCGACGCGATCCGCGACAAGTTCGGCTCGAAGTCGGTCCGCAGGGCTGTGCAGGTCGGTCGCTCCGAGCGCGATGCGATGCCGATCCTGCCTGACTGATCCCGCCGTTTCGCCACGGGCCAACCCGCTCTTCTCGTAGCATTTTTCGATGGACGAGACGATCCTCGACCTCCGTCGGGTCATCTATCGCTGCGAGCTACTGGAGAGCAGCGATCTGACCGACGGGGATCGTCAGTCCTTGTGGGAGTCGGTCGTCATGACGCTCGCTGCCGTCAGGCAGGTTGCCGGCTGCGACCAGGACACCCACGAGCTGATCAGCGGCGAGCTCACCCGTCATCCCGTGCAAGTCGGCGGCGCGGTCGTCATACCTGACGGCGTGTCGCTCGAGGACCTGGAGACCGGCTGCCTCGCACCGCCGTTCGTCGATCCGAAGGCAGCAAAGGCACTCGCCGAAGCCCTGCTCGAACGGCTGGAAGCCGGCTAGGCGTACTTGGCTTTGAGCTTGTCCAGCACGAAGTCGGGTACGAGGCCCGAGACGTCGCCGCCGTGCTTGGCGACTTCCTTGACCAGGCTGGAGGCAAGGAACGAGTACTCCGGCGTCGTGGGGATGAATACGGTGTCGACCTCGGTCAGGCTGCCGTTCATCTGCGCCATCTGCAGCTCGTAGTCGAAGTCGGTGACGGCGCGCAGGCCCTTGACGATGGCGGAGATGCCGTTGGCGGTGCAGAAGTCGACGAGCAGACCGTTGAACGATGACACGGACACGTTGGGCAGGTGCGACGTTGCTTCGCGCAGCAGGTCCTGGCGCTCCTCGATCGAGAACAACCCCTTCTTGGACTCGTTGACCAGCACGGCGACGACGACCTCGTCGAACAGTCGTGCGGCACGCTCGACGATGTCGAGGTGACCGTTGGTCACGGGGTCAAAAGAGCCGGGGCACACGACCTTCGTCATGTCAGCGACCGTACCAAAGGTGAGTCTCGCCGTACGCCTTGTCTCGGAGACCTTGGACACCCTCGGGCCAGGCGAACGGATCGCGGGTCGAACGCTCCACGACGAGCACGCTGTCGGCTGTGCGCCAGGCGGGCACAGCCAGCGCAGCGACGATCGCCGCAACTTCGTCGGTGTCGAGCGCGTACGGAGGGTCGAGGAAGACCAGGTCGTACGGCTTGGGCGGCGGCACCCGTACGAACCGCTCCACTGTCGTACGCAGCACCTTGGCGTCCTCGACCCCAAGATCGGCGATGTTGCGCTTGATCACACCGGCGACGCGGGAGTCGGACTCGACGAAGTCGGCCGCCTCTGCCCCTCGCGACATCGCCTCGAGGCCGAGAGCGCCGGAGCCGGCGAACAGGTCGAGCACGCGTACGCCGTCGAAACCGCCGAGCTCGGACTGCAACGACGAGAACATCGCCTCACGCACCCGATCGGTCGTCGGCCGCGTGCCGTCACCCGGCGGCGTCTGGAGCCGACGACCGCCGTACTCCCCCGCCACGATCCTCGTCATGTCGCCACCTCCGTGAGGGAAAGAGCGTACGGAGTCACCGACATGACCGAGTCCTGATTGTGAGCTCGCTGGCGCTCGCTCATGTGCGCTCCAGGTAGTCAGCCTGCTCGGACTGCTCGAGCTCGGCGACGGCTGCGGCCAGGGCCTGGTGGTTGGTCAGCGAAGGATCCTCTGAGACCACACGATCGGCGGCCGCTCGCGCGTCGTCGATGACGTCACCGTCGCGGACGACTGACAACAGCCGCAGGCTCGAGCGCACACCCGACTGACGTGCACCGAGCACATCGCCCTCGCGGCGGAGCTCGACGTCGAGCCGCGACAGCTCGAAGCCGTCATTGGTGCTGGCGACAGCGTCGAGGCGCTCACGCGACGGTGATCCGTCCTCGGTCGCGGTGACCAGGAGGCAGAGACCCTTCTCACTGCCTCGGCCGACACGACCACGCAGCTGGTGCAGCTGTGACATGCCGAACCGGTCGGCGTCCATGATGACCATGACGGTCGCATTGGGTACGTCGACGCCGACCTCGACCACCGTCGTCGCCACGAGCACGTCGAGCGAGCCGCCGGCGAACGCCGTCATCGCCGAGTCCTTGTCGTCCGAGCTCATCCGGCCATGCAGGGTGCCGACTCGCAGCCCGCTCAGCGGTCCGGCGATCAGCTCGTCGGCGAGCTCGACCAGCGAGCTCGTCTCCTTGACATCGCCACCTTCGTCGTCGCCTATGCGGGAGACGACGACATACGCCTGACGGCCGTTGCTGACCTCTTCGCGTACGCGCTCCCAGGCACGATCGAGCCACGAGGTCATCGATGCCGGCACCACGGTCGTCTGGATCGGCTGGCGCCCCGCAGGGAGCTCGCGCAGCGTCGACACCTCGAGGTCACCGAACACGCTCATGGCGATCGTTCGCGGGATCGGCGTTGCCGTCATGACGAGCACATGGGGCGTGACCTCCGCACGGTCAACCAGCGCCGAACGCTGCTCGACACCGAAACGGTGCTGCTCGTCGACGACAAGGAGGCCGAGCTCGGCGAACTGCACGTGATCCTGGATCAGCGCATGCGTACCGACGACGATCCCGGCCTCGCCGGATGCCGCGTCGAGCAGAGACTCGTTGCGGGCCTTGGCTCCCATCGAACCGGTGAGCAGCCGTACGCGGGTCGCACCGTCGGCTCCCCCGAGCATCCCGCCCTTGGCAAGGTCGCCGAGCAACCCGTTGATCGCGCGGTAGTGCTGCGATGCCAACACCTCAGTTGGCGCGAGGAGAGCGGCCTGACCGCCCGAGTCGATGACCTGCAGCATCGCGAGCAGGGCGACGATCGTCTTGCCCGAACCGACCTCGCCCTGAAGCAGCCGGTGCATCGGATGCGGGCGTTCGAGATCAGCGGCGATCTCGTTGAGCACCTCTCCCTGACCGGCCGTCAGCGTGAACGGGAGCTGCTTCTCGAACTTCTCGCGCAGACCGTCTGGCACCACGGGGCGCGCCTTGGCTCGCTCGTTCTCGACCGCAAGACGACGCTGGGCGAACACGGTCTGGACGACGAATGCCTCCTCGAACCGGAACCGGTCGCGAGCGCCCTGCCAGTCCTTGGAGTTGCGCGGCCGGTGGATCGCCTCGAACGATCCCATCAGGTCGAAGAAGCCGCGGGCATCCCTGACCTCCGGCGGCAGTGGATCGGCGATCGGGTCAACGGCGTCGAGGCACAGGCCGACGCACTGCTCGATCTTCCAGGTCGCCATCTTGGCCGTGGCCTTGTAGATCGGGATGATGCCGCGACTCAACCGGGTCGACTCGGTCGGGTCATCGGACTCGGTGATCGGTTCCCAGTCTGGGTGGGTCAGCTGGAGCTTGCGGTTGAACTCGGTCACGACGCCGGCGGCAAGGCCGAGCGAGTCCGGGATCATCGACTTGAGTCGCCAGCCCTGCTGGAAGAACGTCAGCGTCAGCTGACCGGTGCCGTCGGTGACGACGACCTCCGTACGTACGCGGCGACCTCCGGAACCGAACGAGAAGTTCTTGACCGACGCGATGCGCGCCATGATCGTGACGTGCTGACCGACAACCAGCTCTGACAGGTCGGTGAGCTTGCCGAGCTCGGCGTAGCGACGTGGGTAGTGCCTGAGCAGGTCGCCAACCGTCTTCATCTCGAACGCCGTCGTCAGCGGCTTCGCAGTCTTGTCGCCGAGGATGTTGGCGAGCTTGGTCGAGAGATCAACCATCACTCGACCGCGATGAAGAGTGGGTAGTTCTCCTGGCCTCCGTCATAGACCACCAGGTCGACGTCCGGGCGCGTGTCGCGCAAGTGATTGGTCAGCAGCGCCTCGACGCTGTCGTCACCGCCTTCACCGAGCACGACAGTGACCATCTCACCGCCGGGCGACAAAATGCGGTCGAGCACGGCGACGGTGACCTCGAAGACGTCCTGGCCGACGACGGCGAAGTCTCCGGCGATGACGCCGAGCACGTCGCCGGGCTGGCACGGGCCGACCATCGTCATACCGGGCTCGGTGGCGATCGTGACGGCACCGTGCTGCGTATGCGCTGCAGCGCTCGACATGGCGACCACGACCTCGTCGAAGCCCAGGCCCGGATCGTGCACGGCGAGCGCTGCGAGACCCTGCACCTGCGCGGTCGTCGGGATGACAGCAACGCGTACGCCGTCCTGCCTGGCCGCCTGCGCTGCTGCCTCGAACTGGCTGACGTAGCGGGAGTTGTTGGGAAGCACGATGATCTCGTCGGCGCCGGAATCCTTGAGCGAGGCGCTCATGGCAGCAACCGTCAGCGGCTCCTCGCGGGTGAACGCGAGCGTCGACGCTCCCGCCTCCTCGCACAGCGCGGTCAGGCCAGTGCCGGTGGTCGCAGCGATGACAATGCGACCGCCCTGGGGGCGTTGTGCGATCTGGTCGGCGAAGTGGGTCACGGTGATGCGATAGGGCCGGCCAGCGGCAATACCCGCCTCGACCGCGGCCCCGACGTCGTCGACATGCACGTGGATGTTCCAGAGCCGATCGCCGCCGACGACCACGAGTGAGTCACCGAGCGGCAGTAGGCGAGCTCTAAGGGCAGGGATCGCGTCATCGTCGGCCTCGAGCAGGTACATCACCTCGTACGAGGGCCCGTCGGCGCTGAGGTCATCGCCGGGAGTGAGGACCGGCACCGGCATCGGAGCCGTGACCCGCTCGGGGACACGACCGGTGAGCGCCTGCTCCGTGGCGTCGAGCACGACCACCAGGGCGCGACCACCGGCGTCGACGACTCCGGCGCGCGCGAGCACCTCCATCTGCTCCGGCGTGCGGGCCAGGGCGATGCGGGCTGCGTTGGCGGCCTTGCCGAAAACCGTACGGCCATCGACACCGGCGTCGGCTGCCTCCGTGGCGCCAACGGCGGCGGCACGAGCCACCGAGAGGATCGTGCCCTCGACCGGCACGCCAACCGCGGCATAGGCGGCATCTGACGCGGCGACGAAGGATGCGGCAACATCGGCCGCTGTCACGCTGTCGGCGAGATCGAGATCATGGAAGCAGGCACGTACGAGCTGGGACAGGATCACGCCGGTGTTGCCCTTGGCGCCCGTCAGCAGCCCATCGGTGTAGGCCTTGACCAGCTCGGGCAGCTCGGTGCCCCGTGGCAGTGCGCCAACGGCGTCGGCTCCCGACACGAAGGTCAGGTAGGCGTTCGTGCCGGTGTCACCGTCGGGCACGGGGAACACGTTGAGCGCGTCGATCTCGGCGCGGGCGATCGACAATGCCTCAGCGCACAGCTGGGTCCACGCCCGAAATGCCGTGGAGTTGAGGGTGAGGCCCATGTGGCGAGGTTATCGGTCAGCACGGCGAACGGAGCGGACCGTTCGCTCGCAGAGCTCGCTCAGTCAGACGGATTAGCGTGGGCGTTGGGTGATCGGCTATTCTTGAGCGGTTGTCTACTTGGCTCTCGTCAGGTGACACCCCCATTTGTCCAAGCAATCTGATTCAACAGGAGTTCGCCGTGGCTGCGGTCTGTGATGTTTGCGCCAAGGGACCTGGTTTCGGCCACAATGTCTCCTTCTCGCACCGACGCACCAAGCGTCGTTTCGATCCCAACATCCAGCGTGTACGCGCTGTGGTTGATGGCACCCCGAAGCGACTCAACGTCTGCACCAAGTGCCTCAAGGCCGGCAAGGTCAGCCGCTAACAACCTTTTGGCCTGTACTCCGGTGCCCCAAGGGGTCGCCGTCTAGAGTCTTCTCGTGACCAACGAGACCAGCTCCCGAGTACATGCCTTCACCGATGACGCACTCGGCGACCTCGACGCAGTCGGGGTCGCCGCTGCCATTGCTGCAGGCACCATCAGCGCACGCGAAGCCGCCGAAGCCGCGATCGCCCGCGCCGAAGCCGTCAATCCCGCGCTCAACGCGATCCAGGTCCCTGACTTCGATCGGGCCCTGAAGGCCGCAGACGATCCAGCCCCCGGACTCCTCTCGGGCGTGCCCAGCTTCGTCAAGGACAACACCGAGGTCGAGGGGCTCACCACCGACCAGGGCTCGCTCGCGGTCAAGTCGCGCATAGCGCTCAGGAACGAGCCGTTCACCGACCAGTTCCTCTCCGCAGGGTTCACCATGCTCGGCAAGTCGACGATGCCGGAGTTCGGCTTCAACGCCAGCACCGAGTACGCGACACTGCCGCCGACCCGCAACCCTTGGAACACCGGCTACTCCGCCGGCGCATCGTCAGGCGGCGCCGCGGCCCTCGTCGCGTCCGGCGTCGTACCGATCGCGCACGCCAACGACGGTGGCGGCTCGATCCGCATCCCCGCGGCCGCCTGCGGACTCGTCGGCCTCAAGCCGACCCGTGGACGAGTCGCTCCTGCGCTCGAGGCTGCCAAGCTGCCGGTCGACATCATCTCGAACGGTGTCGTGTCGCGATCCGTACGCGACACCGCGCACTTCATGGCCGCGACGCAGGCACATCAGCCTGCGGCCGGATTGCCAGATCTGGGACTCGTCGAAGGCCCGTCGGATCGGCGGCTCAAGGTCGGCCTGATCCTCGACTCGGTCACCGGCGTCGACACCGACGACGAGACCCGCAGGGCCGTTCAGGGCGCCGCCGACCTGTTGACCTCGCTCGGACACCACGTCGTCGAGGTCGGGCTGCCGGTCGACAAGAAGTTCATGGAGGACTTCAAGCACTACTGGGCGATGCTGGCGTTCTCGACGCAGCACTTCGGCAAGCGCGTCATGAGCCCCGACTTCGACAAGACGCTCACCGATCCATTCACCCGCGGACTGGCCAAGACGTTCAAGCGCAACGCCTGGCGTACTCCGGCAGCGATCCGCGGGCTCAAGCGATCGACGCAGATCTATCACCAGGCTTTCGCCGACGTAGACGTGATCCTCTCGCCGACGCTCGCGTACCTGACGCCCCAGCTGGGTCACCTCTCGCCTGCTGTCGACTTCCCCGTCGTGTTCGAGCGCCTCATCCAGTACGCCGCCTTCACGCCGCTCAACAACGCGTCGGGTGGCCCGGCCATCTCGCTTGCCGCTTGCCCAGTCAACTGCCGGCATGCCGATCGGCGTGCACATCTCGGCCGATCACGGTGACGAGCAGACACTGCTCGAGATCGCGTACGAGCTTGAGGCTGCCCAGCCGTTTGCAAGAATTCAGGCTTGAGCCTTTTACTACGACGCATCACGATCGAGGACGAGCCGCAGATCCGCGCTGCCATCCAGGAGTTCGATTCTGAGGAGGGCCACTGGTCCTATCGCTTTCGGCCCGATCTGCCGTGGGATGAGTACGTCGCGCTGGTTCACGGCTGGGAGGACGGTATCAACCTGCCGGAGCGGTTCGTGAAGCATGCCGAGTTGGTCGCCGAGGTGGACGGAGACGTCGTCGGTCGTACGTCGATCCGCTTCGAGATGAACGAGTTCCTCAGCACGCTCGGCGGTCACATCGGCTATGCCGTGCGCCCGAAGTTCCGTCGTCAGGGCTACGCCACGGAGATCCTGCGCCAGTCCCTCGAGATCGCCCGCGCGCGCGGTATCGATCCGGTGCTGGTCACCTGCGACGACGACAACCTGGCCTCGGCCAAGGTCATCGAGGCCAATGGCGGCAAGCTCGAGAACATCATCCCGGGCGAGCTGCCCGACATGCCCATGAAGCGTCGCTACTGGTGCTAGCGGTCCGCCACCGCCACACGACCGTTGCGCAGTGAAGCACGCTGGTTGATTGGGCGCTCGAGCTCTTGAGCCACAGACATGAGATCCGTGTCGCGGAGGACCGTGAATCCAGCTCGTAGGAGCGCGTGCTGCATCGCTTCTGCGCTCCACGTCGACCTCGTCGGCTCCCCGGCCAACGGATCGGGTCGGCGGCTCATTCTCATCATGGAGCGCATGAGGCGCCTGCCGAGGGCCGCCGCCAATGAAGGTGCCTGGTAGTTGACGATGAGGCGGCTGCCAGCGGCTGACAACATTCCGACGATCGCAGCCGTCGACTCGACCTCCGCGCGAGTCAGATAGGGCACAACTCCCTCCCACACCCAGGTGGTCGGAATGGCGGGATCGTGGCCGTATGACTTGAGTGAAGTGTCGAGAGCATCTCGCCCGAAGTCGACCGGTACGAAGCGGACGTCGCGTACGACAGCGCTGATGCCCTCCGCGCGCTCACGCTTCGCCTTCTGGGATGCCGGGTGATCAACCTCGAACACCGCGACGTCGGCGATCCCTTGCATGCGCCATGCTCGTCCGTCGAGTCCGGCGCCGAGAATCACCACTTGCGGGTTGATTCGCTCCCGGATCGCCTCGTCGATCGCGATCGTACGAGGCACCATGACCTCCGCCGCTGCCCGCAGCAGCTCCCAGTCCATCCGCGGGTTCCAGCCCTCGGGCGGCGTCCCTTCCCGGGCGCGTACGACAGCAGCCTTCTCGCCATCAACCAGGAGCTGCATGGCAACGGGATCAGAAAACCGTTCAGCCGTGTCCCATGCATCGGCAACAGCTCGGCCCTGGCACACGAGCACGGCGGTCTGACTGGCAGTGGTCGCGGATCTCACCACGCCACGCTATGACGCCACAGACCACGACGGCCATGACAAATCACCTGAAGTGCTGATGGCCTGACGGGCCGTCGTACGGCTTGCCGTCGACCGTGACACCGCTGCCGTCGGAGACCAGGCCGATCTCGGTCCAGCCCTTCGGCAAGAGCGTCTCCGAGCTGAAGGTGGCCACCAACGCGTAGTCGTCGCCGCCGGTGAGCATGAAGGCCACCCCGTCGGCGCCGAGTGCCTCGCCGACCGTGACGACGGGCTCGGGGACCTCGAAGGCCGACGAGCTCACGTTGATCGCCACACCGCTGGCCTCGGCGATGTGACCGAGATCGGCGAGAAGTCCGTCGCTCACATCCGTCATCGCCGTCGCGCCGACGTTGGCTGCCTGCGGCCCGGCCGCGTACGGCGGACTCGGCACCCGGTGCGCGTCGACCGCCGCCTTGGGCGAGCGAAATCCGCGACTCAGCGCAGCGAATCCGGCGCCGGCGAGCCCGAGCTGGCCGGCGAACGCGACGACGTCACCCGGCAGCGCGCCATCGCGTCGGACGGGGCGTACGGCGTCACCCATGGCCGTCACCGCGATGACGATCGTTTCTGACGCGGTGACGTCGCCGCCGACGATGTGCGCGCCGATCTTGGCGCACTCCTCCTCGAAGCCCTTGACCATGTCGATGACCCAGGACACCGGCAGCTCGGCCGGCGCTCCGAAGCCGATCGTCAGCGCCGTCGCCACACCACCCATCGCGTTGATGTCCGAGAGGTTGCAGGCGGCGGCCTTGCGCCCGATCTCGTAGGCGCTCGACCAGTCACGCCGAAAATGCCGACCCTCGACGAGCAGATCGGTCGACACCAGGACGGTGCCATCGTTCGTCGACACGTGGGCGGCATCGTCTCCGGAGCCGATCAATATGTGCTGGTTGGTGCCAATGCCCTTGCGAATCAGCTCGATGAGCCCAAACTCGCCGACCTCGCCAACTGTCGGCTCACTACCCGCACCAGAGTCCATACTGGCATTGTCCCGCAGGTGGGGGGTCGTCCGTGTATTCGATCCATTACGTTGGGGGTACCTCCCACGATGCGAAGCGAGTAGGGGGCCAAGTCTCGCCCCACACGAAGGAGTTTCACGATGGCTGTTCAGGCCTACATCCTCGTCCAGACCGAAGTCGGCAAGGCTGCCGACGTCGCCCGGGCGATTGCAGACATCGAGGGCGTCACGATGGCCGAGGACGTCACCGGTCCGTACGACGTGATCGTCCGCGCCGAGGGCGCGACCGTCGACGAGCTCGGCGCCATGGTCGTCACCAAGGTGCAGGGCGTTCCCGGCATCACCCGCACGCTGACCTGCCCGATCGTGCGCATCTGAGTCGTGAAACGACTTCTGCCCGCGCTGCTCCTTCTCGCAGGGTGCAGCTCGGGGCTCGTCGTCGACACCTATCCGACCGAGCCTGACACCAACGCCAACTGCAAGGCGTTGTACGCCGACGGCGCGCAGAAGGTCGCGGGCCAGAAGCAGGTGCTCGTGAAGGGTTCGAAGGCGACAGCGTGGGGTGATCCGGCGATCATCCTGCGCTGCGGTGTCGAGGCCCCGGACGATCTTCTGCCGACGTCACGCTGCGACATGGTCGCCGACGTCGGCTGGTTGACCGAGGAGCTCGCCGACGGCTACCTGTTCACGACGATCGGTCGTGAGTTCTACGTCAGCGTGGAGGTGCCGGGCGCGTACGACCCTGCCGCCGATGCGCTCGTCGACGTCGCACCGTCCGTGCTCAAGCACGACCCCGTCGTCAAGGACTGCGTCTAGGCCCGGACGACCCCTAGCGCAGACCAGTTTCGCGGTTGAGCGCCAGCTGGATCAGCCGGTCGACGAGCTCCGCGTACGGCACTCCGCTCGCCTCCCACAGCAGTGGGAACATCGAGAACGGCGTGAAGCCGGGCATCGTGTTGATCTCGTTGATGATCAGGCCGTCGGCAGTGTCGAAGAAGTCGACGCGAGCGAGCCCTTCGGCGTCGATCGCCTCGAAGGCTTGCACGGCGTACGTACGGATGCGTTCGCTCAGCGTCGTCGTGATGTCGGCCGGCACGATGTTGACGCTGGTGCCGTCGAGGTACTTCGCCTCGAAGTCGTAGAACTCGTGGTTGGACTCTGACGCGACGGTGATCTCGCCGACGACGCTGGCGATCGGCGTTCCGTCGGGCTGCTGCATGACCGCGCACTCGAGCTCACGCTTGTTCTCGCGCGGCGGCCTCGACGACGACCTTGGGGTCGAAGTCCTGCGCCTTGGAGATCGCGCTGTCGAGCTCGTCCCACGAGTCGACCATCATCACGCCGGAGCTCGAGCCTGCGCGAGCAGGCTTGACGAACACCGGCAGACCAAGAGCTTTGATCCTGGCCCTCACCCGATCGCGCTGGGCACTTCCACTGCCACGGCTGCACCGTGACGTACGGGAGCTGCGGCAGGCCGGCTGCAGAGAACACCGTCTTGGTGAACGGCTTGTCCATGCCGACGGCGCTGGCGAGCACTCCGGCGCCGACGTATTGCACATTGGCCATCTCGAGCAGGCCCTGGATCGTGCCGTCCTCACCCCACGGTCCGTGCAGCAGCGGGAACGCGGCATCGAAGTCGTGGAGGCGCTCCCACGTGGAACGCCGGCATGTCACCGCGTACGGCCGGCAGCGAGCCCGGCTCGAGGTCGGGCCACTCGGCCGTCTCGGACACCCAGGCACCATCGGGGGTGATGCCGATCGGCTGGACGTCGTACTTGTCGCGGTCGATCACCGCGAGCACCTCGCGTGCCGTGAGGCAGGAGACGCCATGTTCGCTGGAACGACCGCCAAAGATCACTGCCAGGCGGGGCTTGTCGACTGAAGGGTCCATCGAGAGGCTCATTGCCGAACAAGATACCGGTCAGTGTCACAATGGTCGTCATGCACGGACACGATCTCTCGCCTTCGACCATTGCGGTCGGTGCGGGTAGGCCAAACCGCGTGCCGGGGGGCCCGCTCAACGCACCGATCACGCTCGCCAGCGCGCTCGTTCCGGGTGGTCCGTCCGAGTACGGTCGCCACGGCAATCCGACCTGGGACTCGTTCGAGCAGGTGCTCGGTGCGCTCGAGGGCGGCAAGGCTCTCGCGTTCGCGTCCGGCATCGCCGCCACCACGGCGCTCTTTGACCTCGTGCCTGCCAAGTCAGTCGTCGTGGCTCCTCGCGGCGCCTACTACGGCACCGTGAGCCAGCTGCACGAACGCGCGCGCCGCGGCCAGATCGAGCTCCGTCTCGTCGACATGGACAACACCGCCGAGATCATCAGCGCCTCAGAGAGTGCAGCACTCGTATGGCTTGAGTCGCCGACCAACCCCGGACTCCAGATCGCCGACATCGAGGCGATCACCCGTGCCGCTGCACGTGCCGGCACCGCCGTCGCGGTCGACAACACGTTCGCCACTCCCCTGCGTCAGCGCCCGCTCGAGCTCGGCGCAGACTTCGTCGTCCACTCCGCCTCCAAGCTGCTCTCAGGTCACAGCGATGTCGTGCTCGGCGCGATCGTCACCAACAGCGATCGTGCTCACAAGGCGATCGAGGCCCGCCGTTCGACGCTTGGCGCGATCCCCGGCGCCATGGAGACGTGGCTCGCCGCCCGTGGCGTACGCACGCTCCACGTACGGCTTGATCGTGCTGAGGCCAACGCCAAGGAGCTGCACAAGCGCCTGTCGGCCCACCGCCAGATCGCGTCGTCGAATTACCCCGGATTCGGCACGATCATCGCGTTCGAAGTCGAAGGCGGCCCCAATGTCGCGCAGAAGATGACCGAGCAGAGCGACATCATCACCTACGCCACCAGCCTCGGCGGCGTCGAGTCGACGTGGGAGCGCCGTCGCAGGCACGCCGGTGAGTCCGAGTCCGTGCCGGAGGGCCTGATCCGCTTCTCGGTCGGCATCGAAGACATCGAGGACCTCTGGATCGACATCCAGAACGTCCTGGCCGCCACCAGCTAGAAGCCATCCCGCTGGTTGAGTAGCGAGGAACGAGCGCATCGAAACCTCGTACGCCGAAATGCTCGCGCGACCCAGCCGTCTCACGAGGTTTCGATACGTCGGCCGCGGGCGGCCTCCTACTCAACCACCGAGTGGTTGAGCTAGACCTTTTCGGGCTTGGCTTGCCTGCTGATCAGCGCTGACACGAGCTCATCGGGCGACATCTTGCCGGCAATCAAAGCGGCAACGTGCTCGACGATCGGCATCTCGACCCCGTGCATGGCGGCGAGCTCACTGACCGACTGACAGGACTTCACTCCTTCGGCGACCTGGCGCGTCTGTGCGGTGACTTCCTCGACCGACATGCCTTCGCCGAGCTTCTCGCCGAACGTACGGTTGCGCGACAGCGGCGACGAGCAAGTCGCCACGAGGTCACCCATGCCGGCGAGACCCATGAACGTGACGGGATCGGCACCGATCGCGGCACCGAGCCGGGCGGCTTCGGCAAGCCCGCGGGTGATCACCGATGCCTTGGTGTTGTCGCCGTACCCGAGGCCCACGCACACGCCGACGGCGAGGCCGATGATGTTCTTGGCCGTGCCAGCCAGCTCGCAGCCGATGACATCGGTCATCGAGTAGGGACGGAATGCTGCCGTGTGACACGCCTTCTGGATGCGCTCGGCGACGGCCTGGTTCTCGCAGGCAACCACGCTGGCGGCGGGCTCGCGGTTGGCGATCTCCTTGGCGAGGTTGGGGCCGGACACGACGGCGATGCGCTCGGGACCGGCGCCGGTGATCTCGGCGATGACCTCGCTCATGCGCTTGTGGGTGCCGAGCTCGACGCCCTTCATCAGGCTGACCATGACGGCGTCGGCCGGGATGTGCTCGCTCCACGACTCGAGGTTGGAGCGCAGCTGCTGCGACGGAACTGCGAGCACGACGATCTCCGCGCCTTCGAGGGCCTCGGCTGGATCGTGCGTGGCAGAGATGGCGTCGGGCAGCTCGATGCCGGGCAGGTAGTCGGTGTTCTCGTGCTTGGTGTTGATCGTCTCGCAGAGCTCCTCGCGGCGACCCCACATGCGCACGTCGTTGCCAGCATCAGCGAGCACCAGGGCGAACGCAGTGCCCCAGGACCCTGCACCCATCACGGCTGTCTTTGCCATCTGTCAGGAGTCCAATCGCTTGTCGTTCGCCGGCTTGTAGTTGCTCTTCGGTTTGCTCAGTGTGTGCACGTCGATCCTCGGAGTCGAGGGCAGCTCGCCGCGTACCTCAGACATCATGGCAGTCAGCGTGTCCATCAGCTCGTCAGTTGCATCATGCAGGAGCTTTTCGGTGAGTGGCTTGCCCTCGTACGCGCTCAGGTCCATCGGCTTGCCGACCCGCACCTGGATCTTCTTGCGCGGGAGGAGCCGCAGTCGCTTGGAGTAGGGCCACAGGACGGCCTGCGGACCCCACTGCATCACCGGTATCAGCGGCTTGCCGCTCGCCAGCGCCACGCGTACGGCACCCGTACGGCCGCTCATCGGCCACGCTGCCGGGTCACGGGTGATGGTGCCTTCGGGGTAGATCGTGATGATCTTGCCGTCGTTGACGGCGGCGACAGCGGCTCGCAGCGACTCAGCTGCGCCCTCGGTGCTCCGATAGACCGGAATCTGCTCGGCTGAACGCAGGATCCAGCCAATGCCCTTGACCGACATGATCGTGTCCTTAGCGAGGAATCGCGGCGGCACGTTGTTGTCGAGCATGAACAAGGCGATGAAGAACGGATCAAGGTGCGAGAGGTGGTTGGGAGCGAGCACATACCCGCTGTCCGGCAGGTTCTCCACGCCGAGATAGTCGCGCTGGGTGAAGATGCGGAACCACGGGCGCAGGATGAATGCGATGACCCGCGTGGTGCGCGGGACGACACGTTTCTGCATGAGGGCGAGCCTAACCCCGACGCCCCGCCACTAGGGTGAAGGCATGCAAGGCACCGTCTCCAGCTTCGACCCGGCAGACCGCTCCGGACAGCTCCTGACCGACGAGGGCATGCCCATGGACTTCGGCGCCGCGACACTCGCCGAGCACATCCGGCACCTGCGCGTCGGTCAGCGCGTGTTCGTCGAGGCAGATGGCGACACCGTCACCGGCATCGCCATCTGGACCTAGATGTCAGCGCCAGAAGTCGGCGAGCTCCCCGGCAAGCGCCGTGCCCTGCTCATATCCACCGCGCGCTGCCGGCAGACGAGTCGACGGATCAAGTGCGTTGGCGTTGAACACGTCGCCTGAGCCGGCATCTGGAAAGACGGTCACGACGATGCTGCCCGCAGCCCTCAGCTCGGCGACCTGGGTCTCGAGATCCATGCCCCACTCGCGAGGTTGACGCGACCGGCCGCCGAACGGTTCCATCACGAGCACCCTCTCGTGGCCCGTTGCAAGGTCGGCGTTCGAGCTGCGCCGATAGCCACCGTTGAGGAAGCGTCTGTCGCCGATGGCGTACGGCGACATCGCCGAGGTGCTGGCAGCGACGGCATCCACAAGGTCGATCCCGCTGTGGCGGTCGAACACGACTGGTTCTCCGGTCCCGGCATCGACGGCGGGGATCAGCACTGCCTGGTCCGGCCAGACGTTGCTGGGCAGCCGCGATGCCACGATGTCGCGCCAGCGCTTGCCGTTCTCGCCGCCAGACGTGTCCATCTCGAGCGCCGCGGCGCCGATCCGACGGCGCATGTCAGCAGCATTCTCGGACATGGCGATGATCTCGTCCGACCAGGCCATGTAGCTGGGACCCGACATGATTGGTCCACGTCGTGCGGTGATTTGAGGAGGAATCACCTCAGCGAGAATCGCGGCGTACCACTCGGCCGGAGTCGTGCTGCTGGTGATCTGGGCAGCCACCGTCGAGCCTGCCGAGGTCCCGATGACCAGATCTGCCGAGGTGAGATCGACACCAGCGGCAGACAGGCCTGCGGTGAGGCCGAGCTGCCAGGCATTGCCCGCGGCACCGGCTCCCGCCAGGACGAGGGCGCGCGTGTGTGAAACAGGTGTTGTGTTCATAGGAGTTGCCTTTCGCATTTTGCGTCAGGCGCTCCCGGCAACGACTAGGTCAGTCGCGGACTGGAGGGAGCACCCACTGTCAGTACTGCGTTCATGGGTCTCACCTCCTGTCGATCACGTGTTGCTGCACTCAGAGCGTAGCGGGCTTGAAGCTCGGGCGCTTCGCCTCGTACGCGACGATGTCGTCCTCGTGGCTCAGCGTGATGCCGACGTCGTCGAGTCCCTCGAGCAGGCGCCAGCGGGTGTAGTCATCGATCGTGAACGAGTCCTCGATCGCGTCGACGCCCTCGCCGGCCTTGACCGTACGAGTCTCGAGGTCGATCGTGATCGACGCTCCGGGGTTCTCATCGAGGTAGTCCCAGAGACGCTGGACGACCTTGTCGTCGACCTGTGCCGCGAGCAGCCCGGCCTTGCCGGAGTTGCCGCGGAAGATGTCACCGAAGCGCGGCGAGATGACGACCTTGAAGCCGTAGTTCTGCAGCGCCCAGACGGCGTGCTCGCGCGACGAGCCCGTACCGAAGTCCGGACCGGCGACGAGTACGGTGGCGTTCTTGTAGGCGTCCTGGTTGAGCACGAACGACGGGTCGCTGCGCCAGGCCGAGAACAGGCCCTCTTCGAAGCCGTCGCGGGTGACCTTCTTGAGCCACACCGCGGGGATGATCTGGTCGGTGTCGACGTTGCTGCGGCGCAGCGGGGCGCCGACGCCAGTGTGCGAGTTGAACTTTTCCACGGTCAGCTACCTGCCTTTGCGAGCTCGGCCAGGTCTGCGGGACCGGCGAGGTGTCCGAGGATGCCTGTTGCGACGGCGACGTCGGGCGAGACGAGGTGCGTACGGCCACCCTTGCCCTGACGTCCCTCGAAGTTGCGGTTGGACGTCGACGCGCTGCGCTCACCGACAGCGAGCTGGTCGGGGTTCATGCCGAGGCACATCGAGCAGCCTGCGCCGCGCCATTCGGCTCCGGCGTCCTTGAAGATGACGTCGAGGCCTTCCTGCTCGGCCTGCAGACGTACGCGTACGGATCCGGGTACGACGAGGATGCGGGTGTCGGCGGCGACCTTGTGACCCTCGATCAGCGAGGCGGCGACGCGGAGATCCTCGATGCGACCGTTGGTGCACGAGCCGATGAACACCGTGTCGACCTTGATGTCCTTCATCGGTGTGCCGGCGGTGAGACCCATGTAGACGAGGGCGTTCTCGGCGGCGATGCGCTCGTTGTCGTCCTCGAACGACGCCGGGTCGGGCACGTTGCCCGACAGCGGCACGCCCTGGCCGGGGTTGGTGCCCCAGGTGACGAACGGTGTGATGGTCGAGGCGTCGATCGTGATGACCTTGTCGAACTCGGCATCGTCGTCGGTGACCAGGCTGTCCCAGTGCGCAACGGCGGCATCCCAGTCGGCACCGGTCGGCGCGCTCGGACGGCCCTCGAGGTAGTCGTAGGTGACCTGATCCGGCGCGATGAGCCCGGCCTTGGCACCCCACTCGATCGACATGTTGCAGATCGTCATGCGGGCTTCCATCGACAGAGCACGGATCGCGTCGCCGCGGTACTCGACGATGTAGCCCTGGCCGCCGCCGGTGGTCTCCTGCGTGATGAGCGCGAGGATCAGGTCCTTGGCGGTGGAGCCGACGGGCAGGTCGCCCACGACGTCGACGGCCATCATCTTGGGCTTGGCCTGCGACAGCGACTGGGTGGCGAGCACGTGCTCAACCTCCGACGTGCCGATGCCGAACGCGATCGAGCCGAACGCGCCGTGCGTCGACGTGTGCGAGTCGCCGCAGACGATCGTCATACCGGGCTGGGTCAGGCCGAGCTGCGGGCCGACGACGTGCACGATGCCTTGGTCGATGTCGCCCATGGGGTGCAGCCGTACGCCGAACTCCTCGCAGTTGCGGCGGAGCGTCTCGACCTGCGTGCGCGACACGAGGTCGGCGATCGGCTTGTCGAGGTCGGTCGTCGGGATGTTGTGGTCCTCGGTGGCGAGGGTCAGGTCGGGCCGGCGAACCGTACGACCGGAGATGCGGAGACCGTCGAAAGCCTGCGGGCTGGTGACCTCGTGAATGAGGTGGAGATCGACGTACAGGAGGTCGGGCTCGCCTTCGTGGCTGCGTACGACGTGCTCGTCCCAGATCTTCTCGGCAAGTGTCTTGCCCATGATTCTCCTCGCGGTTCAGGCTTGCGTCTCACTATGCGATACGGCAGTATCAAGACATGGACAACTCTAGCGGAGTCGGCGTTCTCGACAAAGCGGCACTTGTGTTGGCAGCTCTTGAGCCCGGCCCGGCAACCCTGGCCGGTCTCGTCACCAGCACCGGCCTCGCCCGCCCAACGGCGCACCGTCTTGCTGTCGCACTCGAACACCATCGTCTCGTCGCCCGCGACATGCAAGGGCGCTTCATCCTCGGCCCGCGCCTCGGCGAGCTTGCCGCTGCTGCCGGTGAGGATCGCCTGCTCGCGGCCGCAGGTCCCGTCCTCGCGCGCCTTCGTGACATCACCGGTGAGTCGGCACAGCTGTTCCGCCGCCAGGGAGACTTCCGCGTATGTGTTGCCGCCGCCGATCGTCCGACCGGCCTGCGTGACTCGATCCCCGTCGGCGGCCAGCTGACCATGAACGCCGGTTCCGCCGCACAGATCCTGCTCTCGTGGGAGGACCCCGAGCGCATGAACAAGGGCCTGCTCAAGGCAACGTTCTCCGCTGCCGAGCTGTCGGCCGTACGTCGCCGCGGCTGGGCACAGAGCGTCGGCGAACGTGAAAACGGTGTCGGCTCGGTGTCAGCACCGGTCCGCTCCCCCTCCGGCAAGGTCGTCGCCGCGGTGTCGGTGTCCGGCCCGCTCGAGCGCCTCACCCGGCAGCCCGGTCGCATGCACGCGCCGGCAGTCGTTGCCGCCGCCGAACGCCTCAGCCAGACCCTCCGCCGCGCCAGCTGACCATCTCGCTGGTTGAGTAGGAGGCCGCCCGCGGCCGACGTATCGAAACCTGGTGAGCCGAAGGACTCAGCCCTTGAGGGCGGCGACCAGCTGGTCCTTGCGCATCGACGAGTAGCCCGCGACGCCCTTCACCTTGGCCTCCGCACGCAGCTGAGCGACCGTACGCGGGTCGGCAGCAGCAGCCGGCTTGGCCGCCATGTTCGGCACGACCGGCTTGGGCGCGAGCTTGGTGCCCTTGACCGTCGGCACCTTGGCCTTCTTGGCCGTGTCCCTGGCCTTCTTGGCGGCCTTTTCGGCTGACTTCTCGAGCTTGGCGACCTGCGCCGTCAGCTTCTTGATCGTCGCCTT
The DNA here is from genome assembly GCA_963849475.1 of uncultured Actinomycetota bacterium. Classification (GTDB taxonomy): domain Bacteria; phylum Actinomycetota; class Actinomycetes; order Propionibacteriales; family Nocardioidaceae; genus Aeromicrobium. Next base: position 334,137 of record CAWKHC010000011.1, on the reverse strand, counting down.
GGCTGCCTTCAGCTCATCTGCGCCGGGCTTGCTGGACTTCTTGGGCTTGGTGGACTTCTTGTCCTTCGATTTCGCCATGGCCGGATCATGCCAGCCCAAGATGAACAGCAGGTGACTCAGAACAGGCCCGGCACCTCGAGATCGAGCAGGAGCTTCTTGCGCTCGAGTCCCCCGGCGTACCCAGTCAGCGTGCCGTCGGCACCGATGACGCGGTGGCACGGGACGATGATCGGGATCGGGTTGGCACCGTTCGCGGCTCCGACCGCGCGTGAGATCACCGGCTCGTAGCCGAGCCGCCGGGCGATGTCGCCATAGCTGGCGGTCTCGCCGTACGGGATGCGCTGCAGCTCTGCCCATACCTTCTTCTGGAACTCCGAGCCCTCGCTCGCCAGTGGCAGGTCGAAGTCCTTGAGCTCGCCGTTGAAGTACGCGGCCAGCTGCTCCTCGGCGCGATCGAGCAGTGGATCGGCCGTCCGTTCCTTGCGAGGCTTGGTCGCACCGAAGTCGATCGCGGTGATCAGTCCGGCTGATGCGTGGATGCGCAGGCCGCCGATCGGTGAGTCCATCCATCGTGTGCTTCCGGGGCCCCCGGGAAAGCGCGAGCGAGCTTGGGGACTTCTCGGGCCGGAAGCATCAAGCGAGTGGTTTTCTGGGGTGGATCTCATGGTGTGGTCCTTTCGTAGGCAGAGGTGGCATGCCACAGGTGCATGCCGGCGTAGGAGCGCCAGGGCGCCCAGGACTCGGTGTCCTCGGCGGTGATGCCGCGTCGTTCGAGCTCACGCTTGAGCACGAGATCGGTGGTCAGGAGGATGTCGGGATGCGCCAGCGCGCGCATCGCGATGTAGTCGGCGGTCCATGGCCCGATGCCGCGCATGTCGACGAGCTGCTCGCGTACGGCTTCACGGTCGACACCGGGATCGAGCTCGAGCTTGCCGTCCGCAACCGCCTGGGACAGGTCGATGATCGTGCGCGCCCGCGACTGCGGCATGCCCATCGTGGCGGGATCGGCTTCGGCGAATGCCTCGGCCTCGGGAAAGGCGTGGGTCAGCCCGTACGCCTCGGCCATCGCGAAGTCGACCGGGGTGCCCTTGGTCGGCACGTGACGCCCGAGCACGGTGTTGGCGCCGGCTACGGAGACCTGCTGGCCGACGATCGTACGGACGGCCACCTCGAATCCGTCGACGTGTGATGGGACGCGGAGACCCGGCGATGCAGCGATGAGGTCTCGTAGTGCGGGGTCGGCGGACAGCACGGTGTCGATGGCCACCGGGTCAGCGTCGAGATCGAGCATCCGCCTCGCCCGGCCGATCGCCACCGCGGTGTCGCGGAGATCGGCGAGCTCGAGCTCACAGTCGACGCGGTCGTCGTGCAACGTCAGGGCCATCACGCCCAACCCGTTCGGCAGTCGCAGCACCCGGGCGTACGTACGATCGCGAACCGCTTCGACACCCGGGAGCACGTGAGCGGCGAGGAAGTCGATCAACGCAGCGGCATGGAAAGGTTGTCGCACTGCCAGGCGTACGGTCACGCGGCCCGTGGGCACCGCGCGACGCTTTCCACGCATCTCCGTCGGCGACAGCGCGTATGCCTGCCGCACCGAGTCGTTGAACTGTCGGATCGACGCGAAGCCGGCGGCGAACGCGATGTCGGACATCGGCATGTCGGTGGTCTCGATGAGGACTCGCGCGGCCTGCGAGCGGTTGCTGCGGGCCAACGCGAGCGGTCCGGCGCCGAGCTCCTGGGTGATCATGCGGGTGACGTGGCGCTGGCTGTAGCCGAGGCGGCTGGCGAGGCCCTCGACGCCTTCGCGCTCGACCACGCCGTCGCCAATCAGCCGCATCGCTCGACCGACGGCGTCAGCGCGCACGTTCCACTCCGGCGAGCCCGGCGTCGTGTCGGGGCGGCAGCGACGGCACGCTCGGAATCCGGCGTCCTGGGCCGCGGCGGCCGAGGCATAGAAGTTCACGTTCTGCGGCTTGGGAGTCACCGCCGGGCAGGACGGACGGCAGTAGATGCCGGTCGTCTTGACGCCGGTGTAGAAGACGCCGTCGAAGCGTGCGTCGCGTGACTGAACCGCTCGGTAGCAGCGTTCGTGGTCGGTGTGCATACGTCCATCATGGTCGCCGGATCAGACAGAAACCAGCGGCTTTCGGACATCCACACCGACGCTCAGGTCGAGGGCGCTGAGGGCAGCTGTACGGCGACGCGCAGGCCGCCCTGTTCGCGTGGCGCGAGGGTGAGCGTTCCGTCGTGGGCCGCCACGATGCTCTTGACGATTGCCAGGCCGAGACCGACGCCACCGTGGTCGGTACGAGCCCGTTCGCTCCCCCGTTGAAATGGCTCGGTGAGGGTGGCGACGAGCTGCGGGGTGAGCCGTTCGCCGGTGTTCTCGACCGTGAGCTCCACCCGCGTCGGATTCGCATTCGTCGTGACCCACACCGTCCCGTCGGCAGGCAGGTTGTGGACGATCGCGTTGTGCACGAGGTTGGTCGCCATCTGCAACAGCAGCGCGTGCGAGCCGACGGTCGGAGCCAGCTCGCCTGAGGTCTCGATGGTGAGGCCCTCCTTCTCGGCGACCGGCAGCAGCGTCTCGGTGGCTTCCTCGGCGATGAGCGAGAGGTCAACGTCGGCACGGTTGAAGGTTCGTCCGTCGGCGCGGCTGAGCAGGAGCAGCGCCTCGGTGAGGTCGATCGCCCGGGTGTTGACGAAGTGGAGCCGGTCGATGAGCTCGGAGGTGTTGCGGTCCGGGTCGTTGCGGGCCACCTCGAGCAGCGTCTGCGTGATCGCCAGCGGCGTACGCAGCTCGTGCGAGGCGTTGGCGGCGAATCGCTGCTGCTCCGCGTCATGTGCCTCGAGCCGCGCGAGCATCGTGTCGAAGTCGTCGGCGAGATCGCGGAACTCGTCCTTGCGGCCCTCGAGCTGGATCCGGTGCGAGAGCGATCCTCCCGTGGCCTGGCGGGTGGCATTCCTGATGCGAGTCAGCGGAGCGAGCATGCGTCCGGCAAGGAGCCACCCAGCCGCGAGGCCGAAGAGCAGCAGGAACACCATCGCCCCGACAGCCTTCGGCAGGAACGCATCCATCAGCTGCGAGCGGTTGGGGATGATCTCCCCGTTGTTGTAGATCACGTCCGGTACGTAACGGAGCAGGAACACCCAGACGACCGAGAGGAGCAACGCGCCCGCGACCATGATGGCTCCCGCATAGCTGAGCGCCAGCTTCTGCCGAACGCTCAGGCCCGGCTGCCTATCCATCGGTGCCGCCGGGTGCGTCGATGCGATAGCCGACGCCCGGGACGGTCGAGATGATCCAGGGCTCGCCGAGGCGCTTGCGCAGCGCTGACACGGTGATGCGAGCGGCATTGGTGAACGGGTCGGCGTTCTCGTCCCAGGCACGTTCGAGGAGCTCTTCGGAGCTGACCACACCGCCTTCGGCAGCGACGAGCACCTCGAGCACGGCGAACTGCTTGCGGGTCAGCGCCACGTACCGGTCGTCGCGATAGACCTCGCGACGGAACGGGTCGAGGCGCAGCCCGGCGATCTCGCGTACAGGTGGGCGGTTGTGCGCGCGCCGGCGGTCGAGCGCCCGGAGCCGGAGCACGAGCTCGCGCAGCTCGAACGGCTTGGTGAGATAGTCGTCGGCGCCGAGCTCGAACCCCGACGCCTTGTCGTCGAGCCGGTCGGCGGCGGTGAGCATGAGGATCGGCATACCGCTCCCGGCGGCGACGATGCGCTTGGCGATCTCGTCGCCCGACGGTCCCGGGATGTCACGGTCGAGGACGGCGATGTCGTACGCGTTGATGCTCAACAGCTCGAGCGCGGTGTCACCGTCACCGGCGATGTCAGCGGCGATCGCCTCGAGCCGTAGGCCGTCGCGAATCGCCTCAGCCATGTAGGGCTCATCCTCGACCACCAGCACTCGCACTCACTCATGCTACGAGTCGTCACATATCGCTGGCATATCAAAAAGTGCATACGTGCTGACAACAGCGCGCTCCCTTGAATTGATCGCATGAACCACGCCAAGCCAGTCAGCGCCGCGATCCGGCGCAGACGGTCGACCATCGCCGCCGCGCTGCTCATCAGCACCGTGCTCACGATCCTCGCCATCAAGCAGTCGCCCGAGGCGTCCTCGACTCCCGAGACACTCGCCGATCTGCCTCATTCCGACGAGCCTGTCGTCGAGAAGGCTGTCGGGAAGCCGGTACGCCCGCCTCATCGTGAGTCCGCGTTCGACAGCAAGGACCCGGAGGTTGCCAACCTCGATTCGTTGCTCCTCAAGGCGCTCCGGCAAGCGGCGGACGATGCCGCAGACGACGGGATCGACTTCACCGTCACCAGCGGCTGGCGGTCGGCGGAGCACCAGCGACAGCTGCTCCGTGACGCCATCTCCAAGTACGGCTCCGAGTCGGAGGCGGCGCGCTGGGTTGCCACCCCGCAGAAGTCAGCTCACGTGTCGGGCGACGCCGTCGACCTCGGCCACGCCGATGCGCTGTCGTGGCTGTCCCAGCACGGCGCGGCGTACGGGCTGTGCCAGATCTATCAGAACGAGCCGTGGCACTTCGAGCTGCGCCCGAAGGCCAAGGACCAGGGCTGCCCCGCGATGTACGCCGACGCCGCCCACGATCCGAGGATGCAATGACCACCGCGAGCCCGAGCCCCGACTTCAATGGCCTGCTCAAACAGCTCCGCCGCCACCGTCAAACACACCTTCCGGTTCGCCAGGTGACTAGGCGGCGGAACGAGCGCCGTATCGCAAACCCGCAAGCCACCAACTCGCTCGCTAGTGAGGCCGCCCGCGGCCGAACGGGAGGGGCCGAGGAACGAGGCCCCGAAGCGCTGTAAACCGAAAACCTAAGCCGCCTGGAACGCTCCGATGATGGTGCCCATGACGCCGAGGCCGATGATCACGTAGCCGGCGTTGATGAGCCAGAACTTGATCGACTTCGACTCGTACACGTAGTTCTGGGCAAGGATCGCCGCACCGACACCGGCGCCGACACCGAGGCCGACCTTGAGGCCGTACTCGACGCTCGACTCGCTGATCAGCTTGGCGAGCGTGAACGCGATGACGAGCGACACGAGGATCGACCAGACAAACATCATCGGGTTGGGGCTCGCGCCTGCGGCCTCTTCTTCGGAGATCCCGACTTCGGCTCGCCACTGCTTGCCGAACAGGAACGTGTACCAAGCACCGCCGAGGAAGAAGAACGCGAGTGCCGCAACGATGACGCCGACGATCGAGATGTTGTCCATTGCCCGAACGTACTCCCGCACCGGCCTTTTGGGCGGGAATGGCAGCACGAAGGGGAGCAGCGCGCCGCGCCACTCCCCTTCGTAGGTGCTTGCTGCTAAGCCGCGTCCTTCACGTCGTCGATCGCGTCCTGGAGCGAGTCGAGGGCACCGCCGGACGGCGCGTTCTCGACGCCGGTCCAGTCGGGCGACGGCAGGACCTGCTCGGTTGCTTCACCCTGCTGCACCTCGCGGATCGCGGAGACGATCTCGTCGAGGTTGTTCGGCACGGCGCGACCACACTTCTCGAGCTCGGACTTGAGCTTCAGTGTCAGGCGCGGCTTGCCTGCAGCAACGGCGTCAGCAGTCGTACCGTCCTTGACGTCACTGCCCGAGAGATCGGAGACGTCACCACATACGTGGTAAACCTCGCCTCCACCGGCGTAGTAGACCTTGTCCTCGCCGAGGAGCTGGATCACGGCCTGCTTCTCAGCGGTGTACTTCTCGATCGAGGCGGGGTTGAAGTCGATGCCCGCGGCAACGGCGATCAGAGCAACCACGACGCCGACAGCGCCGGCGATGCCCTTCTGGGTCTTGCCCATGTCCTTGTTCAGGAAGATCAAGATGATGATCGGCAGGAACGCGATGATCGGGATGAAGGCGCCGAGCTGGTTCTGGATGAAGAACTTGACCTTGTCCTTCTCCGAGGCCGGGTCGAGGTGGTTGGCCTTCTTCCAGAGCTGCGAGCCGATGATGACGAAGATGGCGTCGAGGACCAGGAGTCCGATCAGCAGCGCGAATGCCCAGGTCGGGAACGCGTTGTCGGTGACCAGCACACCCTTTGAGTCGACGGATGCCTTCTCCTCGAGGATTCCCTTGTTGAGCAGCAGTCCGAAGATCGCACCGATCTCGACCGCGATGCCGAGCACCCACAGCAAGATGGCGTAGAGGCGCAGCTTTTTGGCTTTCGACTCCGACTCCGCGGAGGCCTTAAAGGCGCCATTGTCCGAGCTGGTCATGAATTCTCCTAGAGATCGAGGATCGGCGTGAGAATGCTATCGCCATGCGGCATCCGCCCAGTACGCACTCGAATGGTGGATATCACGTCGATGCGCCATCAACCCGCACTCACCTCGCCTGGACAGCAACGATCGCGATGTCGTCCTTCGCGTAGGCGCCTTGGTATTCCATCACGTCAGCGAGGACAGCTGATGTGAGGTCGTCCGCGGTCGACCCTGCACGTCCGACCACTCGCGCGAGGCGCTCGTCGCCATACTGCGAGCCCTCGCTGCGCGCCTCGGTGACACCGTCTGTGTAGAGAACCAACGCGTCGCCCGCCCCGAGCTCCACCGTCTCGTCGTGAAGGTGTGGAGCGTCCAGCAGACCAATCAGGGAGCCCGGTTCGCCAACCGGGACGACCACCTGGCCCGACCTGCGCAGCAGTGGCAGAGGATGCCCACCCGACGACATGGTCACCGACCAGCTGTCATTTTCCGAGCGCAGCCTCAGCAGGACGATAGTGCAGAAGCGGTCGGATCCCGCCTCGATCATCGCGAGGTTGAGCCTGCGCAAGGCATCTCCCGGCGATTCGACCTCCACCGTGATGGCGCGAAGGGAGTGACGGATGAACGCCGTCAGAACTGCCGCTTCAACGCCCTTCCCGCTCACGTCTCCGAGGGCAACAACCCATTCACCCGATCCGATCTGGAACACGTCATAGAAGTCTCCACCGACCTCGGACCCGTCACCCGCAGGTCGGTAGACACCTGAGATCTTCAGCCCCGGGATGTCAGGCGGCGCGGTCGGCACGAACGTCTCCTGCAGGGTCTGCGCGAGCTCTCGGGCGTGATCCTCCGACTCCTCTGCGAGCTTCTTCGCGACGAGAAGCTCCTGTTCGTACAACCTGCGGTCGCGGGCTTCGAACACGATCGCCCGGACCACAGCTTCGCCGGCAGGGTCGCGCACGTTGGCGCTGACGAGGACGGGCACCCGTTCTCCGTCAGCGCGCACGAGGTCGAAGGCGATCTCATGAGCTTCACCGTGCATGAGAAGGAGTGGACTGAAGTGGGTTTCGTAATACATACGGCCACCGACCGTCAACAGACTCGCAAAGGTGACGGCACCGATCACCTCACCGGGCCTTCTGCCCAAAAGCTGCAGAAATTTGTGATTGGCGCTGAGGATCGAGCCATCAAGGGCGATCTCGATGTATCCACAGGGTGCGAAGTCGAACAGGTCGTTCATTGAGGTCGTACGAAGTCGCTGACGGCGCTGATCGTCGCAGCGGGCGCCGACAGATGAGGGCAGTGTCCCGTGGCGTCCAGGACGACAAACGTGCCGTCCGCCACGTGGTCCCTGACGTACTCGCCAGCCGACAGCGGGGCGATCGCGTCTTCGCGGCACTGCAGGATCAGGACCGGTGCGGCAACGCGAGTGAGGTCTGCGCGGTTATCTGACCTAAAGGTGACTTCTGCAAACTGGCGCGCAACCGCCGGATCCGTGCGGCAGAAGCTCGCTTCGAGTTCAGCGCCCAACGCTGGCCTGTCCGGGTTGCCCATGATCGCCGGTGCCATTGAACTGGACCATCCCAGAAAGTTGCTGTCCATCGAGTCCAGCAGCTCGTCAATGTCGGCTGAGCTGAACCCGCCGACATATTCGCCGTCATCGATGTAGCGAGCAGACGGCCCGACGAAGATGAGCTTCTCGAAGAGATCTGGCCTGATCCCCGCCGCGACAGCACCTACCATCGATGACACCGAGTGGCCGACGAATACCACCGACTGCAAGCCCAGCTCATCGCAGAGCTCGATGACGTCAGCGGCGTACCCATCCAGCGATGCATAGCGCTGAGGGTCGTAGGCCGACAGGTCCGACCCGCCAGCGCCGACGTAGTCGAAGACGATGACGCGAAACCGGCCCTCAAATGCCGGGGCGACCAGTCTCCACATGTGCTGATCGCATCCGAAGCCGTGCGCGAAGACCATGGGCTGTCCGTCAGCCACGCCCGACTCAGCCACGTTGAGTTTGGCTCTCACCGTCATGGAGGAAGGTTAGCCGAGTTACGGGTTGGCACGGACCGATTCGAGGATCCGCCCATCGGAGCCCGCCCGCCAACGAAAAGACCCTCTGACCTGCAGTGCTGCTGGTCAGAGGGTCGTTTGTCCATGGTAGCCCCGACGGGATTCGAACCCGCGCTACCGCCTTGAGAGGGCGGCGTGCTAGGCCGCTACACAACGGGGCCATGGGTGGTCTTGCGACCGGAGACACCATATCGTGCGTGAATTTCTCGCTCGAAATGGCTTCGCTGGGATACTAGGACTCGAACCTAGAATGGCGGTACCAGAAACCGCTGTGTTGCCAATTACACCATATCCCAATGGCTTCGCCAGGGGCTGAGCCAAGCACCGACTTTACCCGACTCCCCCGCCTGCGCCCAAACCGGGATGGGGCTTGAGCGCGTTGGTTAAGTCATAGTCACGTGGTTTCGATACGCCCTCGTTCCTCGGGCTACTCAACCACCGATTGCTGCATCTAGACGGGCCAGGCTCTTCGCTTGACCGAGGAGCTCGAGGGACTCGAACAGGGGCGGCGAGATGCGGCTGCCGGTGACGGCAACGCGTACGGGGCCGAATGCCAGACGCGGCTTGAGCTCGAGACCCTCGATCAGGCTCGTACGCAGCGTCTCCTCGATCGCCGGCGTCGACCAGTCAGACAGTCCCGCGAGAGCCTCGCGAGCAGCGCGAGCGACCTCGAGACCCTTGTCGTCGAGGTTCTTGGCACGGTCGGCCTCGTCGATCGCGAAGTCGTCATCGGCGATGAACAGGAAGCGCAGCATGTCGACCGCTTCGGTCAGCAGCGCCATGCGCTCGTGCACCAGCGGCGTCGCGGCAGCCAGCGTCGAGAGCTGGTCTTCGGTCGGAGGGTCGGCGATCAGGCCGGCCTGCTGGAAGTACGGCACCAGGCGCTCGCGCAGATCGCCGGTGGCGAGCAGGCGGATGTGCGATCCGTTGATCGCCTCGGCCTTCTTGATGTCGAAGCGTGCGGGGTTGGGGTTGACCCGGCTGACCTCGAACGCCTCGACCATCTCCGCGATCGAGAACACGTCGCGATCGTCAGCGATCGACCAGCCAAGCAGCGCCATGTAGTTGAGCAGCGCCTCGGGCAGGAAGCCCTTGGGCTTGTAGTCGAGCAGGTTGGACTCGGGATCACGCTTCGACAGCTTGCGATTGCCCTCGCCCATGACGAACGGCAGGTGACCGAACTCGGGCGTGAACCCGCCGCCGATGCCGATCTCGGCGAACGCCTCATAGAGGGCGATCTGGCGCGGGGTCGAGCTGAGCAGGTCCTCGCCACGCAGCACGTGGGTGATGCCCATCATCGCGTCGTCGGTGGGGTTGGTCAGCGTGTAGAGCGGCTGGCCGTTGGCGCGCACGATCACGTAGTCCTGCACGTTGGCGGAGTCGAACGTGATCTCCCCACGTACGAGGTCATTGAACGTGTAGGTCTTCTCCGGCATCTTGAACCGGATCACCGGCTCGCGGCCCTCGGCCTCGTAAGCCGCCTGCTGCTCGGGCGTCAGGTCGCGGTGCAGGCCGTCGTAGCCACTGGGCTTGCCGGCAGCGCGGGCAGCGTTGCGACGCTCCTCGAGCTCCTCGGCGGAGTCGTACGCCTTGTAGGCGTGACCGCTCTCGAGCAGCTTTTGGGCGACGTCAGCGTAGATGTCCATGCGCTCTGACTGCCTGTACGGGCCGTGGTCGCCGCCGACCTCCGGACCCTCGTCCCAGTCGAGGCCGAGCCAGCGCATGACGTCGATCAGGAGCTGATAGGACTCCTCGTTGTCGCGCGAGGTGTCGGTGTCCTCGATGCGGAAGACGAACTTGCCGCCGTTGTGGCGGGCGAACGCCCAGCTGAACAACGCCGTACGTGCCATGCCGACGTGCGGGTTGCCCGTCGGCGACGGGCAGAAACGGGCTACAACAGGCCTAGTCATTGGCGCTCACCACCGGGTTGGTCAGGGTGCCGATGCCCTCGACGGCGACGCTGACCGAGTCGCCGACGTGCATCGGGCCGACTCCGTCAGGGGTTCCGGTGAGGATGACGTCACCGGGCAGCAGGGTCATGAAGGACGAGATGTATTCGATGATCTCGGGCACCTTGAAGAACATGTCCGAGGTGTTGCCGTTCTGCTTGAGCTCGTCTCCCCCGCCCAGGCTCTCCAGCCGGGAGGTCACGTCGACGCTGCTCGGGTCGAAGTCGGTCTCGATCCACGGTCCGAGCGGGCAGAACGTGTCGAAGCCCTTGGCACGGGCCCACTGGCCATCCTTGGCCTGAAGGTCGCGCGCGGTGACGTCGTTGGCGACGGTGTAGCCGAAGATCACCTTGCCGGCGTCCTCGGCGGACACGTCGCGGCATATGCGGCCGATCACGACGGCGAGCTCGGCCTCGAAGTGCACGTCCTCGCTCTGCGCCGGGTAGAAGATCGGGTCGCCGGGGCCGATGACGCTGGTGTTGGGCTTGAGGAAGATCAGCGGCTCCGCCGGCACCTCGCCACCCATCTCGGCAGCGTGCGCGGGGTAGTTCTTGCCGACGCACACGACCTTGCTGCGCGGGATCACCGGCGCGAGCAGTCGTACGTCTGCCAGCGGGATCTTCTGACCGCTGAGGTTGAGCCCTGCGTACAGCGGATCGCCGTTGAGCACAGCAATGGTTGGGACTCCGTTGTCATCTCCGATGACACCGAAACGGGGATCGTCGTCACCCGCAAAACGTGCAATGCGCATAGGGACCGATCCTAACGCCCGTACACGTGGCGTCGCCTTGCCCCCGATGGGCCCGGGCGATAGCGTCTGCGGCACGGGTCTGCAGCACGAGCAGCCTGGATTCGGGGGAATCATGACTGACCAAGCAATTCGTCGCCGTCGCCGGAGCGATCGGGCCCGACGACCTGCACATTCCGGCCCAGCCGGGAGAGCTCAAGCAGGCCATCGACCACATCAACGAGCTGACCGACCAGCTCGACGGCCTGCGTACGACGCTCGACAAGGCTGCAGGCGACGAGGACGTGCACGGCGAGACGGCGTTCGCGCTGCAACGCGTCGTACGGTTCAGCAAGTTCACCGCCCACCGCGACATCGGGATGCTCAAGGAGCTCGCCGAGACCGTGCAGGCTGAGATCAAGGTGCTGCACGACATCCAGGGCGAGGAGCTCGAACGCCTGCGCAACCGTTGGCAGCAGGCACGCCAGGTGTTCGTCGCCGCGGCGAAGGGCGCCGACGAGCACACTCCGATGCAGCTCGCGCACCGCATCGACGCCGATGTCGTCGAGCCGTACGTCCCGCTGTTCCGCCGCCTGACCGGTGTCGCACCTGACCTCAGCGTCGGCGGCGCGCCCGAGGCCATGTTGTCGGGCACTCCCCTGGCCGATGCCATCCACGAGTACCGGCGCACCGTGCACCAGGTCCTCGAGGAGTTCGAGGGCGCCGTGCGCAGCATCCGCGGCGTCGAGGAAGACGTACGCACCAACCTGCACTGGGAGAAGCGGCAGAAAGAGCAAGACCCCGATGGCAACGATCAGGGCGGCAGCGCCCAGGCCGAGAAGGATCCCGCCGGCATCTCCGGTCCTCGGGTGCTGCGCCGCATGCTCGAGGCGCTCGACGAGGGCTCAGGATCGCTCGACAACCTCGTGCCGACGCTCAAGGCGATCGACGGCGCCATCTCGAACGGCATGCTGCCCGATCACGACAACGAGCACCCGCACGTGTTCCAGACCGAGTGGGAGGAGCACTTCCACAAACGGATCCGCCGGATGCGCGTCGTCTCCAAGACGGCGGACAAGATGGCGGACGAGCTCAGGCGCCTCGATGCCGACACGGCGTCACAGATCTTCAAGGACAACGCCGAGCCGGCCAAGAACCAGGCCTGATTCGCTCGCCAGGGAGCGTAGCGACCGTGAGGCCCGAGGAACGAGGGTCGAGGCGTGGTGAGACGAGCACCCAACGCTGAGCAGTCACGTCACCCCGCCTCGCTTCGCTCACGTTCGGCCGCGGGCGGCCTCACTGGCGGACGAGTTGAGCCAGCTCCATGTTGCAGACCGAGCCGGCGACGACACCCGCTGCGACAGCGGTGGCGACTGATGGCATCGGGCCGGGCAGCGCGGAGATGTGGGCCAGGTCGCCGGCGGCATAGACGCCCGGCACATTCGTACGGCCCATCGCGTCGATCTCGACGAACCCTGACTCGTACAGGTCGACGCCGAGCTGTTCGGCGAACGGCGCTGCCTGGGTGACTTCGGTGCCGATGAACATGCCGCCGACCCCGATCACGTCGTCGTCGAGCGTGATGCGCAGGCCGAAGGCGGTGCGCTCGACCTCGCGTACGGAGTCCTGCTCGAGCACGATCAGCTCGCTCGCGATGTTGCCGAGCAGCATGCTGAGGTGCTCGGCGCGCTCGGTGCCGAGGATGGCGACGCGCTCGCCGGCGAACTCGTGACCGTGGCAGTAGGGGCAGTGTGCGATCTCGCGGCCCCAGGCCTCGGCGATTCCGGGTATGTCGGGAAGCGTGTCGCGTACGCCGGTGGCGAGCACGATCGTGCGAGCGCTGAGCACCTCGTCGCCAACGATGACCTCGAAGCCTTCGTCGGTCTTGCGCACGGTGTCGACGGTCGCCTCGCGGAGCTCGGCAGTGCCGTACGCGGCGATGTCCTTGCGGGCCAGCTGGCGCAGCTCGGCGGGGTCGCGGCCGTCGTGGGTGATGAAGTTCTGCATGTGCTCGACCGTGGCGTTGCGATAGATGCCGGAGTCGAGGAGCAGCACGTCGCGGTGCATGCGGCCGAGGGTGAGGGTGGCTTGCAGGCCGGCTGGACCGCCGCCGATGACGATGGTGTCGTGCATGATTTCTCCCTTGAAGTTTGCTTGTTCTTCCATCGTGCGAGTTAATGTCAACATGAAGTCAAGGCTTGAGAAGGCACAGTTGCGCTCCATCGGCGACACAGCGGCCCGTTTCGGGCTCGAGACCCACGTGCTCCGCCACTGGGAGTCCGTCGGGCTGCTCGAGCCCGAACGCGACAGCGCCGATCGACGGCTCTACGGCGACGACGATCTCGTACGCATCGCGGTGATCCTGCGGAGCAAGGCCGCCGGCATGAGCCTCGAGCAGATCGCCGTGCTCATCGACGACGATCACGGACCCCTGCGCCACAAGGTGCTGCAGGAGCACCTGGCCGACCTCGACCGCCGCATGCAGGACATGGAGCGATCGCGGGAGATGACGATGCACGCGTTCGAGTGCAAGGCGCACGACATCACCACGTGCCCGCACTTCCGGTCGAGCATCCAGGACGTGCTCGACGGCACCCGCGACTGGTCTCTGGCCTGACAGACTGACCCTCGACGATGGCAACCTTTGGACATGCCCGCGTTCGACATCGACAACCCGCCACCTCACACCGAGTTCACGAAGCTGGCCGATGAGGTCGTCGCTTCGGGCGACGTCGCGACGATGAGGCAGATCGGCGAGTACAACGAGCGCATTGCCAAGGACGCCACCGCCGCTGGCGGCTGGTACCGCAAAGCGGCAAACCTCGGCGACACCCTGGCGAGCCTCGACGCGGCGCGAATTGCCGCAGAGCGCGGGGATCCGGACAAGGCTCGGGCATGGCTCGACCACGCAGAAAAGCTGAACAGCGGCCAACCGCTCGTCGGCCGGTCGTACGACGTGCTCGGCACTGACGATCGAGGCAAACCGATCGCCTTCGACAGCGATGACTGCAACTGGGGCGGTGCTGCATTCGCGGTCATCGTTCGCGATGGTCCAGCGGCAGCCGTGGCGCTCGAACCCCTCCTGGAGACGTTCATGCTGGTCGCGGCGGACGGAGAGGTCCTCGTCGAGGAGGACGAGTCTGGCGACCGATGGACACCCAGCTACGTCGCTCCGCTTGAGGTCAGAGATTCAGCCGTTCTCATCACGATGGACGTCAAGGGCGAGATGCTGGCCTCGATGGGCAGGACATTTGTCCGACTGATCTCCGATGCCCTCTTGGCGGCAGGAATGACGGCTCAGATCGCAGGCTGGCGACCTGCGTTCGTGGAGGATCAGGCGCTGCCGTAGCGGCGATTGCGTTCGGCGTACTCCTCGATCGCTGCCCACAGCGCTCGTCGATCGACATCGGGCCAGGCGATGTCGGAGAACACGAGCTCTGCGTACGCCGACTGCCAGAGCAGGAAGTTCGACGTGCGCTGCTCCCCCGACGTGCGCCAGAACAGATCGACGTCCTCCATGTCGGGCTCGTCGAGGTAGCGGGCAAACGTACGCTCAGTGACCTTGTCCGGATTGACCTTGCCGGCAGCGACATCGCGCGCCAGGGCGGCAGCCGCATCGGCGATCTCGGCCCGCCCGCCGTAGTTGACGCACATCGTCAGCGTGAGGACCTTGTTGTGCTTGGTCATCTCCTCGGCGACCTCGAGCTCCTTGATGACGCTGCGCCACAGCTTGGGTCGCCGGCCGGCCCACCGGACGCGTACGCCGAGCTCGTGCATCGAGTCGCGGCGGCGCCGGATGACATCGCGGTTGAAGCCCATCAGGAAGCGCACCTCATCGGGTGAGCGCTTCCAGTTCTCGGTCGAGAACGCGTAGGCCGACACCGCCTTGACGCCGACCTCGATCGCGCCCTCGACGACGTCGAACAGCGCGGCCTCCCCCATCTCGTGACCGGCCGTACGCGGCAGGCCGCGAGCCTTGGCCCAGCGACCGTTGCCGTCCATGACGATCGCGACGTGCTTGGGCACCTGCGCGACTGGGATCGACGGCGGCGTGGCACCCGAGGGGTGCGGCGTGGGTTTGCGGGTCATCGGTCGACGTGGCTCAGCGATCGCAGGCCGCGCTCCAGGTGCCACGACAGATAGGCGCTGACGATGCTGCTCGCCTCGCGGCGGGAGCGTTCGTCGGAGGCGCCGACCGACTCCCAGTCGCCGCTGAGCAGTCCGGCGAGCAGGGTGACGGTGAACGGTGACGGTACGGCTGAACCGGCGACGCGGCAGTCGTCGCACAACATGCCACCCGACGCCGCGTTGAAGTTGCGGTGCGGACCCTCGGCGGCGCAACGGGCGCAGCCGTCGAAGGTCGGCGCATAGCCGGCGATCGACAGTGCCCGCAGCTGGTAGGAGTCGAGGATCAGGCTCGGCGTCATACGGCCCTCGGTCAGCGCATGCAACGCACCGGTGAGCAGCTGGAACTGCTGGATCGCGGGCTCGCCGTCCTCCTGCACGAGTCGCTCGGCGGTCTCGAGCATCGCCGTACCGGCCGTGTAGGCGCCATAGTCTGCACCGAGATCCTTGGCGAACGCGTTGACGGTCTCGACCTGCGTGATGATGTCGAGCGAGCGGCCCTCGGCGAGCTGGAGCTCGACGTGCATGAACGGCTCGAGCCGGCCACCGAAGCGTGAGGTCGTCTTGCGGATGCCCTTGGCAACAGCGCGCACGAGACCGCGCTCGCGGGTCAGCAGCGTGATGATGCGGTCCGCCTCGCCGAGCTTGTGCACGCGCAGCACGATGCCGGCGTCGCGGTAGAGACTCACCCCATCATTGTGCCGTGCGGGGGCGACGAAAGCGGTACGCGGCGCGCTACCTGGCGGCCTGCGCCTTCGCGTACGCCCGGTCGGCCCGGTCGATGCTCGCCCGGCTGTTGAGGTCGACGCCCGCGCGCTTGGCGGCCGCTCGTACCTCAGGGCTCGACAGGTCCGGCGCGACGAACACCTCTGGACGGATCTTGGCGTCCTGCGCTGCGTACGCGCGCTGCTGCTTGGCCAGCGTGTCGCTCGACGACTCGGCGCGGGCAGCCACGGCACCGTTGACGGCAACCGCCGCACCGACCAGCTTCGTGCTGATCAGTGGTGTGTAGCCGTTCGAGTGACCGAGCTTGTTGGGGTGATAGGACTCTGAGATCGGGTTGGACAGGCCGTTGAGCCACTCGGGGCTGTCGCACACCGCGTGGCCGATGAACGAGCTCACCGGGTTGACGAAGGTGAATCCCTTGGCAGCGGCAGCCGCGGAGATCTTGGAGTCGATCAGGTCTGCGGTGGCGTTGAGGCGCGACTCGTCGTCGGGTGAGAACCAGGTGAGGGCGTTGCAGTCCTCGCCGTTGAAGATGCGCGGATAGCCGACCGTCACGACCTTGGCGTTGGGCGCCTTGGCCTTGATGCTCGCGTAGAGCGTGGACAGCGATCCCGGCAGCGTGTTCTTGATGTAGTTCTGTGCCGTGGTCACCTTGCCGGCGCAGTTGCTGGCCCACGCCGGCAGCGCGCACTCGGTGAGGACGTCGGTGAAGCCCGCATCGTTGCCGCCGATCGAGATCGTGACGTACTTCGTGCTCGTCGACAGCGCGCTCAGCTGACCGCTGGTGACGTCGGGGATCTTGGCTCCCGAGCACGCCCGGAAGTTCAGCTGGTAGCCCTTGGCCGCCGCGATCAGCGACGGATAGGCGCTCGTCGACCGCTGGCAGGAGCTGCCGTCATTGATGTACGAGCGCGTGCCGGTGCCGGATGCGTACGAGTCGCCGAGCGCGACGTACGACTCGCCAGCGGCGCTGGCGCCAGGCTGCCAGATGAAGGCCGGTATGACCGCGAGTACGACTGCGGCCAGGCCAAGACGACGAAACATGAAATCCCCCGATTGTCATGATGTGACCTGTGTCACTCCAGACTCAACGTAGGCGATCCCTTGCGATGCGTCCACCACTACGATCCTGGGCATGAGTGGCTACTCCGGCACACCGCAGCTGAAGAAGCTCGGCATCAAGCCGGGCCTGAGGCTCGTCGTGGTCGGCAGGGCCGACGACTGGGACTTCGCCGAGCCGCTCGAGGATGTCGAGCTGGTCTCGCCCGGGCCGACCGATGTGGCGCTGGTGTTCGTACGCGCTGCGGCCGAGCTCGACCTCGCCACCTGGGGTCAGTGGATCTTCCCTGCCGGTGCCGTGTGGGTTGCGTGGCCCCGCAAGGCCGCGGGTCACGTCAGCGACGTCGACGAGAACGCGATCCGCGATGCCGCGCTCAAGCTGGGCATGGTCGACGTCAAGGTCGCCGCGATCGACACCGACTGGTCAGGCCTCAAGATCGTCTGGCGCAAGGAGAACCGCTAGGCCTCGTCTCAATCCAGGCAGAACTCGTTGCCCTCGGGGTCCTGCATCGCGATCATTCCCTCGTCCATCGCATTGGGCTCGAGCCGGTACATCTCGCTCGCACCCAGCGCCTTGAGCCGCTCAGCCTCGATGCCGAGCGCGGTCATACGTTCGGCGCCCTTCAAGCCGGGAGCGGCGCGTACGTCGAGGTGGCAGCGGTTCTTGGCGGTCTTGCCCTCCGGCACCCGCTGGATGAAGATCCGCGGTCCGTTGCCGTCGGGATCGACGCATCGCCGAGCGGGAGTTGCGCTCCTCGGCGGGCACGCCCCAGGCGTCGAGTGCCTCGTCCCACGTCGCGAAGTCGCCCGGAGGGGGTGCGAGCACGTAGCCGAGAACCTCTGCCCAGAATGCCGCGAGGGCAGCAGGGTCGGCGGCGTCGAAGGTGACCTGAATCTCTCTAGACATGACTCCAACATAGTTGTCTCAATATTCGAACACCTGTTCGACTTGGCTGGTCTTTTCCGATAGAGTGAGACCAGCGTCGATCAACGTGATCGGGTTTCCACCAACGCACCTGCGTCTCCAAACCTTCAACGCCAGGCATCATCTTGGAGACCTGCACGTGTCTGTCGCTCCCCTCGTTCAGTTCCCGCATCCTTCGGTGGTTGCGGTCGAGCAGATCGAGACTGCGCTTGACCACATGGCTGGCTTTGATGGTCTGACGCCGACTGAGGTCAAGGGTCTCGTCGAGCGCTTGATGCGAGCTGATGCCCGGCTCAAGGCCCAACAGATTGCTGGCACTCGCGTGCTCGAGACTTCTGGCTTGGCCAGGGCCGAGGGAGCGTCGTCGACCGGCGCGATGCTGGCCAGTTCGTTCGGCGGTGACCGGCACAACGGTGACCAGATGGTACGTATGGGTCGCGCCCTCGAAGCCGCCCCGCAGACCGAGGACGCCCTCGCCGGAGGGCGCATCGACACCAACCAAGCAGCGATCATCGCCTCGGCGGTGGCGGGTCTGCCGCCGGAGACCACACCGGAGCAAAAACAAGCCTGCGAAGACACCCTGCTCGGCGACGCAGACAGGTTCACCCTCAAAGATCTGAGGCGACGCGCTGATCGGATCACCGATCAGTTCAAGACCCGCGACGAGGTCGACGAGATCGAGAACCGGTCATTGGAGCGACGTGAGCGGGATGCATGGCGTCGATCGGAGTTCTGGATGGTCGACAACCGCGACGGCACCCACCGCGGCGGATTCGTCATGCCCGATGCGCAGGCCGACATGTTGCGCACCGCGATCGAGGCAATCTCCGCCCCTCGCCGTGACCACCTGCACGACAACGCGGGCGCCGAGTCCTACTACGACCGCGACCTGGACCACCGTCACCGCCTCGGCATGGGATTCGCCGAGCTCTGCGGTCACCTGCCCACCGACGAGCTCCCCGGCAGAGGCGGACTCGGAGCCACCCTGCTGGTGTCCCTCGACTACGAAACCCTCGTCGCCGGTGTCCGCCCGGCGACCCTTTCGACCGGCACCCGCATCTCGGCCGGCCAAGCCCGGCAACTGGCCTGCAGGCTCGGGATCATCCCGCAAGTGTTCAACGGCAAGTCACTCCCACTCGACCACGGCGCGGAAAAACGTACCTTCACCCGGGCCCAACGCCGGGCCATGGAAGACCGCGACGGCGGATGCACCTTCCCCGGCTGCGACCGACCGCCCAACTGGTGCGAAGCCCACCACGCCAAGCTCCCCTGGGCCGTCGGCAAGACCACCAGGCTCGACGAAGGTGTCCTGCTCTGCGCCCACCACCACCGCACCGTCCACAACGACAAATGGGGCACCAGATTCGCCACCGCCGACGGACGAGCCGAGTTCAAACCACCCAGATCCGACGTCTGGCAACGCAACCACCGATGGCGGCCCTAGGCCGAACCGGCCAGACCGCTGATCCGTCAGACGAACTCGACGCCCTGGGCGAGCGGCAGCTCGGTGGAGTAGTTGACCGTGTTGGTCGAACGACGCATGTACGCGCGCCAGGCGTCCGAGCCCGACTCGCGACCTCCACCGGTCTCCTTCTCGCCGCCGAACGCTCCGCCGATCTCGGCACCCGAGGGGCCGATGTTGACGTTGGCGATGCCGCAGTCCGAGCCGATGACCGACATGAACTGCTCGGCCTCGCGGACGTTGAGCGTGAAGATCGACGACGACAGTCCCTGGGCCACGTCGTTGTGCAGCGCGAGCGCCTCGTCGAAGTCGGAGTAGGTGAGCACGTAGAGCAGCGGCGCGAACGTCTCGGCCTTGACGATCTCGGTCTGCTTGGGCATGTCGATGATCGCCGGGTGGACGTAGTAGCCGCCCTCGCTCTCCGACTGGGTGCCACCGGTGACCAGGTCACCGCCATCGCTCTGAGCCTGTACGACGGCTGCACCGAAGGCACGGAATGCCTGCTCGTCGACCAGCGGACCGACGAGGGTCGAGGGCTCGAGCGGCGAACCGATCGGCAGCGTCTCGTACGCGGCCTTCAGGCCAACGACGAGGTCGTCCTTGATCGACTCGTGGACGATGATGCGGCGCAGCGAGGTGCAGCGCTGACCGGCGGTGCCGACGGCCGAGAACACGATGCCGCGCACCGCGAGGTCGAGGTCAGCAGACGGGGCGACGATCGCGGCGTTGTTGCCGCCGAGCTCG
Organism: uncultured Actinomycetota bacterium; assembly: GCA_963849475.1. Taxonomy (GTDB): domain Bacteria; phylum Actinomycetota; class Actinomycetes; order Propionibacteriales; family Nocardioidaceae; genus Aeromicrobium. The sequence goes on along the minus strand of CAWKHC010000011.1, from coordinate 314,111 downwards.
AGCAGCGTACGGCCGAGGCGGGCGGCCACGCGGGGCGCGACCTCCTTGCCCATGCGGGTCGAACCGGTGGCCGAGACCAGGGCGATGCGCGGATCGTCGACCATGACCTCGCCGACCGTACGGTCACCGATCAGCAGAGCAGACAGACCGTCGGGCACACCCGCGCGGCGGGCGGCCTCGGCGGCGAGCGCCTGGCAGCCAACGGCGGTCAGCAGGGTCTTCTCCGACGGCTTCCACACGACTGCGTCGCCGCAGACGAACGCCAGCGCAGCGTTCCAGGACCAGACGGCGACCGGGAAGTTGAAAGCCGAGATGACGCCGATGACGCCCATCGGGTGCCACTGCTCCATCATCCGGTGACCCGGGCGCTCGGTGGCGATCGTCAGGCCGTGCAGCTGGCGCGAGAGGCCGACCGCGAGATCACAGATGTCGATCATCTCCTGGACCTCGCCGAGGCCCTCAGAGACGATCTTGCCGGCCTCGATCGAGACGAGGGCGCCGAGATCTTCCTTGTGCTCGCGCAGCAGCTCACCGAGCTCGCGGACGAACTGACCGCGTACGGGAGCCGGCACCGAACGCCACTGCTCGAAGGCCGACTGTGCGTTGCCGATGATGTCGGACGTCTCCGCAGCGGTGTGCGACTTCAGCCGGCCGAGCTCGCTGCCGTCGATCGGCGAGCGGCAGATCAGGTCGCCGTCAGCGACGAACGGGTCACCCGCGCCGAGGCGGCCGAGGATGTCCCTGGTGCGGGTTGCGATGTCGGTCTGTGGGTTTGTCATGATCTAGATCCGTCCCTGCTCCGCGAAGTGTCGCCCGGCCTGCGTCGAGTAGAGCTGCTCGAGCGTGATGTCTTCCTGCTTGATGAATCCTGCGCCCGGGAGCACACCGTCCGCCACCAGCTCGACGACGCTGACCGCCGAGGCGGCCGTGGTCCACGAGATGGCGCGCCAGATGCGCCCGGAGATGTCGAGGGGCTTGTAGCCGCGTACGTAGTTCTCGCGGAACGGCTGACCGGCCTTCACGCCCTCGACTGCGGCGTGGAGGTAGACGATGTCGTCGTTGACCGGCGGCTTGGAGTCGACCAGCATCTTGCCGACCAGCTCGGGCTGGTCGCGCAGGTTGAGCTCGTCGAACAGGAAGTGCATCTGGTCGAAGTGGCCCGGGTAGCGCATCGTCTTGTAGTCGAGCCGGTGCACATTGCCCTCGTACGTCTGGCACATCGTGCCGAGCCCGCCGGAGGTCAGCGCGGCTTCGAGCTCGATGCCGCCGATGAACACGCGCTCCTTCTCGGTCATCGCGGGCACCATCTGGCGGTGTCCTGAACGGAGGACCTCGCAGTCGTTGAGGTATTCGTTGACGACACCTTCGGGCGACCAGTTGATGGCATAGCCGAGCAGACCCGTCGGGTTCTGCGGCAGCGCGCCGACCTTGAGCTCGATCGAGCGGATCTCGTCGAAGGTCTTGGCGATCGACGCGCCGATGATGCCGATCAGGCCCGGCGCGAGTCCGCACTGCGGCGCGAAGGCGACCTTGGCGCCCTCGGCCAGCTCGATGACGCGATTGGTCGTCGGCACGTCCTCGGTGAGGTCGAAGTAGTGCACGCCGGTGTCGGCGGCGGCCTCGGCCAGCGGGACGTTCAGGTTGTAAGGAAGGCACGAGATGATCGCGTCGACTCCACGCAGACACTCGCGCAGGGCGGCGTCGTCCTTGACGTCGAGCGGACGCACCTCGAAGCCCAGGTCGTCGCGCGGCGCAGTGTCATATCCGATGACCTTGAAGCCGGACTCCCCCAGCATGACGGCCACCAGCTCGCCGACCTTGCCCAGACCGAACACGGCCACCTGATTGATGATGCGAGCCACGAACCCTCCTCCGTCGAAACCGAACCAACGTTCGGTCTTGACCTGATCCTAACGCCCCGGCGGGCCAATTACTGTACCGGCCGGTACAGCGCGTCAGTCCGGGAGCGTGACGGCCTCGGCGCGGTTGGCCGCCGACACCACTGCGCGCAGTGAAGCCATGACGATGTTGGCGTGGATGCCGACACCCCACACTGTCTCCCCCGCGACGTCGCACTCGACGTACGCGGCTGCGAGCGAGTCCCCACCCTTGGACAGCGCGTGCTCGGAGTAGTCGAGGACCTGGATGTCCGCGCCCGCCTGACGCATGCCGTCGATGAACGCCGCCACGGGACCGTTGCCCTCGCCGTGGAACGAACGCACCTCGCCGCGCACGCGTAGGTCGACCACCTGACGGTCGCTGCCGTCCTCGGCAGTCACCGAGCTGTAGGTCTCCAGCAGGTACGGCTCATCGCGCTCGAGATATTCGCGCTGGAATGCCGCCCAGATCTCGGCGGGCTCGATCTCGCCGGCCTCGCCCTCGGTGAGCTCTTGGACGACCCGGCTGAACTCGATCTGCAGCCGGCGCGGCAGGTCGAGGTGGTGGTCGTTCTTGAGGATGTACGCGACACCGCCCTTGCCCGACTGGCTGTTGACGCGGATGACGGCCTCGTACGTGCGGCCGACGTCCTTGGGGTCGATCGGCAGATAGGGGACGGCCCAATCGACGGCGTCCACTTCCTGACCGGCGTCGGCGGCATCCTTGGCCAACGCTTCCAGGCCCTTCTTGATCGCGTCCTGGTGCGAGCCCGAGAACGCGGTGTAGACCAGGTCGCCGCCGTACGGGTGCCGCTCTGGCACCGGCAGCTGGTTGCAGTACTCGACCGTGCGACGGACTCCGTCGATGTCGCTGAAGTCGATCTGCGGGTCGATGCCCTGGCTGAACAGGTTGAGGCCCAGGGTCACCAGGCAGACGTTGCCCGTACGTTCGCCGTTGCCGAACAGGCAGCCCTCGATGCGGTCGGCGCCGGCCATGTAGCCCAGCTCGGCTGCGGCGACACCCGTGCCGCGGTCGTTGTGCGGGTGCAGTGACAGCACGATGCTGTCGCGGCGCGGCAGGTTGCGGTTCATCCACTCGATCGAGTCGGCGTAGACGTTGGGCGTGGCCATCTCGACGGTCGCCGGCAAGTTGATGATCAGCGGCCAGTCCGGCGTCGGGTTGATGACCTCGATGACGGCCGAGCACACCTCGAGCGCGTACTCCAGCTCGGTGCCGGTGTAGGACTCAGGCGAGTACTCGTAAGAGATCTTGGTGTCGGGCGTGTGGATCTCGGCGTACTTCATGCACAGCCGAGCACCCTGGGTCGCGATGTCGGTGATGCCGTCCTTGTCGAGGCCGAACACCACGCGTCGCTGCAACGTCGACGTGGAGTTGTAGAAGTGCACGATGGCCTGCTTGGCGCCGACGAGTGACTGGTACGTGCGGTCGATCAGCTCTTCGCGGCACTGCGTCAGCACCTGGATCACGACGTCGTCGGGAATGTGATCGCCCTCGATCAGCTGACGGACGAAGTCGAAGTCGGTCTGGCTTGCACTCGGGAAACCGACCTCGATCTCCTTGTAGCCCATGCTGACCAGCAGCTTGAACATCGCGAGCTTGCGCGGCGGGGTCATCGGGTCGATCAGGGCCTGGTTGCCATCACGCAGGTCGACGGCGCACCAGCGCGGTGCCTTCGTGATCACGGCGGCGGGCCAGGTGCGATCGGTCAAGGCGATCGGCACGAACGGTTTGTAGCGCCCATAGGGCATGCCACTGGGTTGCTGGGGGGTGTTGGGGTAGGTCGTCATCGGAGTTCCTCGGGGAGTTTGAGCGCTGGTCGTGAAATATTGGCCAGAAATGACCGACTCCGCGCCGAGGGGTCCGACCTAGAGGACCTCGACGCGGCAACGAAGGAGCAGGCTCTTCATCCGCATGATGGATTCAGGCTAGCACTTGGCGCTCCGGCGCCACATAGGTTCCCCGACCAGCGAGCGATCGTGGCAGCGCGGCAGCCCTCAGCCGCTCACCCCGTGAGGCGCCCGTACCGATCGACTTGAGGACAGCGCGCAGCTCGGGTCTGGCATCGCCGCCGGCACCCTCGCGGGCGAACCGGGACTTCTCCACCGTGCGAAGCAGCTTGTCGAGTGCCTCCACGTCGATGCCTTTGCGGGTGCGCAAGCGGGACGCGAAACCGCGCGGGGTGTCGGCCCGGGACGTCAGGAGGCCGTAGTCCTGAGCCGTGTCCTCGAGCTCGTGCCACAGCGGGTCCGGCGTTGCACGTCGCATCCGCCAAAGTCGGCGTACGCGACGCAGCAGCAACGGTGCCAGACAGATGAGCAGCAGCCCGGCCCCAGTGGTGACCAACGTACGAGTCGTCGTCGTGTCTGGGACATCGGTCGGCGTGGCACCAGCAGCGCCGAGCTCCGCACCGTCGAGGCCGCCCGGGCGCTGCGTCGGATCGCTGCCGGTGTCGGTTGGCTCGTTCGGTGCGCCATTGGCCTCGGCGAACGCTGTGGCGGACCCGACGCCCGGTGTCGGCTCGAACCCGACCCAGCCTGCGCCCTCGAAGTAGAGCTCAGTCCAGGCGTGCAGGTCGTCGGAGGTGTTGGCATAGACGTTCTTGCCGCCACGGGTGTCGACCACGTCGCCGGGCGCATATCCGACGGCGATGCGTGACGGTATGCCGAGCGTGCGCGCCATGACCGCCATCGTCGAGCTGAAGTGAACGCAGTATCCCGTCTTGGCCTGGAGGAACGTGGCGATGACGTCGACGCCGTTGCCGTCGAACCCGTCGGCGACCGGCGCGGTCTCGGAGTAGCGGAAGCTGCCGTTGCGCAGGAACCTCTGCAGTGCCAGCGCCTTGTCATAGTCGGTCGGGTCGTCCTCGGTGATCGAGCGTGCCGTCTGGCCGATGACGTCCGGCATGTTGCGCGGCAGCTCGAGATAGGGCTGCAGCGACGGCCTGAACCGGGTGGCGAACTGACGCATCTGGTCACCGGTGGGGGCGATCTTGAGGCTGTTGACGGTGTAGGTCTGACCGCGGGTGTCGCCGCGGGACGATCGGATCGTCAGCCCCACTCGCTCGAACTGCCACCCGCCCTTGAGGCCGGAGACAGCCAGCGCCGGGTAGGGCGAGGGCACCAGTGAGCTGCGGAGGTTCTTGATCGTGATCGACGTACGCGTCTCGGTCGTCGCCACGTCGGGATCGATGCCGATCTGGCCCTCGAACCTGTCGCCCGGCAGCGACTTGCCAGGCTTCCAGGTCTTGCCGGTGAAGTCGCGCAGGGTCGAGACCTTCAGATAGGACGCGCTCTTGGCGTTCGTCGTGTACGTGAGCGCCAGCGAGGTGCTGTTGCGACGCAGGTTCTGGCCCAGCTCGAGCATCGGGTTGATGCCGCGGCCGAACACCGGCGTGGGTGCCTTGCCCCACGATGCGGCGACGGCTCGGATGTCGGGCAGTACCGGCGGGACCAGCGCGCTGACCAGCAGAGCCAGGGCCGCCACGATCAGGGCAGGCGAGTGTCCTCGCCACCCGGCGAACGTCCCACGTTCGCGCGTGCGCGAACGCAGCAGGACCAACCACAGGACGGCGACGGCCAGGAAGATCCACAACGCCGGGCTGTCACCTGCGGTGAGGGACGGCACGACGAAGACCACGACCAGCATGATGCCGATGGTCTGTGGTGCCCGCTTGCGCTCGAGCAGCCAGTCGCCAAGGATCGCGAGCAGTCCGAACGCTCCCGCAATCACCAGGATGACCGGCTCCGCGGCGGCGACAGGGGCCCGCTCCTCGACCATGATGTCCTGCGCATGAGCCAGCATGCGTCCGAGCTCGGCCACGGTGTCGGGCGTCGGGATGATGCCCACCATGGTCGACGGCACGAAAATCCAGGCCAGCGCGAGAAACTCGACGAGAACGGCGATCGGTGCGACCCGGCGTACGCCAACCGCCCGCAGGACGGCACACGTGACGCCGGCCAGGGTCGTGACCAGCAAGGCCGAGACGAACCACGAGCGGCCCTCGATGACCGTGGTGAAACCCCAGAGCAGCACGGCCAGAGCGATTGCTAGCAAGGCGTGTTCGGACCACATCGCACCTGTGGTGCGGCGACCGGCGGTCGCGTGCGCTGCCGGCCTAAGCACGGACGGGCCCGTCGAAGAGCGACCACATCGCCGGCAGGTCGTCGTTGGGTCGGTAGGTCACGACCTTCCAGCGTGCGCTCTCCAGCACGTCGAGCGCAGCAGCCGACGTACCGGCGGCGACGAACGCGCGTACGTCACGCGCTCCACCGACGGCATTGACCCAGTACTGGGCACGCGGGATGTCGATGCGGCCCAGGATCGCGAACGCAGCGCGCTCCGGCTTCATCACACGGTCGTGATCGTTCTCGTCGGGTTCGAGCACGGCGAGGTCGACCATCACGTCCTCGACCGTGTCCTGGCCGTCGGATATCTCGTGATCGATGGCGGGACTGCTGGTCTGGAAGGCGACGCTGTAGCCGGCGCGGGCGAGGTGGTGGACGATCGACGCCGCAGCGACGATGCCCCACTCGAACGTCGGCGAGTACTCCCACACATTCTTGCTGTCGCGGGCGGTGCCCTGCGTACGCGGCTCGCAGTCGAGGAACACCCCGGCGCGCGGGTTGATCTGCTGCTCCTCCTGGCGCACCATCAGCTCCCCGCGGTGAGCGGTCGCCTTCCAGTGCAGCCGCTTCATCGCATCACCCGGCAGGTAGGCGCGGGCGATGATGTCGTCGTCGCCGACGCCGACATGTTGCGGCGAGGGCCGGGTCGCACCGGCATCGCTCTCGCCGCGTGGCGCCAGTACTGGCAGGTCGACGCGCTTGGGCAGGACGATCAGGGGTTCGGGCACGCCGAACGAATGACGTCGGAACACCAGCCCGAACGGGTCGAGCACCTGCACGCGCAGCGGGCCGATCAGGTGACGACCGCGTCGCAGGCCTTGCAGCGAGTACGAGAACGACACCCGTGAGTCCGTCTGCCGACTGCCGCCGAGCGCCGGGAGGACGCCCGCGGCATCACCTGAGATGCCAGGCGGGAGCTCATCGGTCCACTCGGCCTCGAGACACGGGATCATCGACAAGTTGGTGATGCGTACGGTCGACTTCGCGGTGAATCCGGGGCCGACGACCTGCGGTGAGAACGAGCGCTCGATGCGTACGTTTGAATGCCCGCCGAACACGAAGATCGTCGAGAAGACCACCAGTCCCACCAGAAGCACCGTGACGTACAGCAACGCGGGCACCGACATGACCGGTGCGGCGACGAAGCAGACCAGCGCGGCGACCAGGAAACCGATGCCGCGCGGGGTGAAGGCCACAGACCGGGTCACGTCGGCTGGACGGTCCCAGCGGGCACGGGGGTCTCAGCCACGATGCGTTCCATGACGTCCGCGGCGTCGGCGACACCGCGCATGGGGATGAGACGGTGCGGAAGCACCACGGGGATCAAGGCGTCGATGTCGTCAGGCAGCACGAAGTCGCGACCCTGGACAGCGGCGCGGGCCTTGGCGGCGCGTACGAGCTGCAGCGTCGCGCGCGGGCTGGCACCGAGACGCAGCTCCGCGTCATCACGGGTGGCTTGGGCGATGTCGACGGCGTACTGCTCGACGGCAGGCGACACGTAAATCGCGCGGGCCGCGGCGATCATGCTCTGCACGTCCTCGATCGATGCGACGGAATCGAGCTGGTCGAACGGATTGCTCGTGTCGCGCCCCTGCACCATCTCGAGCTCAGCCTCGGGTGACGGATAGCCCATCGAGATGCGGGCCATGAAACGGTCACGCTGGGCCTCGGGGAGCGCGTAGGTGCCCTCCATCTCGAAGGGATTCTGCGTCGCTACGACAGTGAACGGGCTGCCGAGCTCGTACGTCGTGCCGTCGACCGTGACCTGGCGCTCCTCCATGGCCTCGAGCAGTGCGGACTGGGTCTTGGGCGAGGCGCGGTTGATCTCGTCACCGATCACGATGTTGGCGAACACCGCTCCGGGCTTGAACTCGAACTCGCGGTCGGCCTGGTTGTAGACCGAGACGCCGGTGATGTCTGACGGCAGCAGATCAGGTGTGAACTGGATCCGCCTGACCGAGCAGCTGACCGAGCGCCCAAGTGCCTTGGCAAGCACGGTCTTGCCGACTCCGGGAACGTCCTCGATGAGCAGATGACCTTCGGCGAGGAACACGACAAGTGCAGCCTCAGCCGCTTCGGGTTTGCCGTCGATGACCTTCTCGATGTTTGCGAGAATCGCCCGCGCGGCAGTCTCAAACTCCATACGTGATGGTAGTCACACCGGGCAAAACAGGCACCAAACGCACAGGGAATTGTCAGGTTAAGACTTGATTGCGCAGGGGATGATTGCCGCATGCAGATTCCTGATTCGCTGCCGACATTGTCGGCAGGATCCCATGATGCCGAGCACGGCGAAGCCTGCGTCATGGAGTACGTCTCGCTCCTCGCCGGCGAGGAGTGGAGTGACCGTCCCGAGTGCACGCACCCGCTGCTGGCGCACGAGGCGCGTACGACCAACGACCTGCTGCGCGAGAGCGATCGCGCGCGACTCGTACCCCTGATCGGACGCCTGTTCGGCACGACCGACGACTCCCCCGAGCTCCGGGCGCGACTGCGCATCGCCCAGGCACGCCAAGTCATCGCCCTGCTCGAGCCGACCTCACGCCCTCACGCGCTCGCCGCCGTCGAGCGGGCCGAGTCGTGGATCGGCCGTGGCGGTGGTGACGTCGACCTGGCGTTCGCCGAAGCGATGCGTTATCCGCTCGTCGCCGGAGACCTCGACCCCGAGCACGTCGCCTTCCACCAGGCCGCTTCACGGATGTTCCCGTTCGCCCTCTCCCCCGACCTCGAGGCGGCAGAGGCGTACGCGCTCACGGCCCTCGTCATCGCGCACCGCATCGCGGCGTCCGGCGAGTGCCGTGCCGACTGCGGCAACGGTCCCGCCCGTGCCCGCCGCATGGTCAAGGACCTGGCGGGACTGATCGACGTCTACGACGAGTTCACCGGTCGGGCCGAGACACCGCTGACGCAGGACGAAGTACGAGAGCTCGCCGACAGCCTCAGCTGAGTCAGACGCTCACCGTCTCCTTCAGCGCTTTGCGTGTGACCACTCGAGCAGCTTGTCGACGGGCCAGGTCGTGACGATGCGATCGGCCGGTACGTCGTTCGCTGCGGCGCGCTCAGCACCGTAGTCGAGGAAGTCGAGCTGTCCCGGCGCGTGCGCGTCGGTGTTGATCGCGAACAGGCAGCCGGCGTCGAGCGCCATCGCGATCAGCCTGTCTGGCGGGTCCTGTCGCTCGGGACGAGAGTTGATCTCGACCGCGACGTCGTTCTTGGCGCAGGCTGCGAAGACCTTCTTGGCATCGAATTTCGACTGATCGCGCTTGCCCCGCGAACCCTGCACGAGTCGACCGGTGCAATGACCCAGCACGTTGGTGTGCGGATCGTTGACGGCATTGACCATGCGACGGGTCATCCCGATCGAGTCCATCCTGAGCTTGGAGTGCACGCTGGCCACCACGACGTCGAGCTTGTCGAGCATCCGGTCGGTCTGGTCGAGGCTGCCGTCGTCGAGGATGTCGACCTCGATGCCGCTCAGGAAGCGGAAGTCGTCGTACGAGTCGTCGACCTTTGCGACGACCTTGAGCTGATCGGCGAGCCGTTCGGCCGTCAGCCCGTTGGCGATCGTCAGGCGCGGCGAGTGGTCGGTGAGCACCTGGTACTCGCGGCCTCTCCAGTGCGCAGCGCGGGCCATCTCCTCGATCGGCGATCCGCCGTCGGACCAGTCCGAGTGGCTGTGCAGGTCGCCGCGCAGCTTGGCACGCAGCTCCTTGCCGCCCTCGGCCAACGGCTCGGTCGACCGGGAGCGAAGGTCGGCGAGGTAGTCCGGCACGTCACCCTCGATCGCCTGCTTGATCACGGTGAACGTACGGTCGCCGATGCCCTTCGTACGCTTGAGCGCACCGCTCTCGAGCTGCGCCTCGAGCTTGCTCGGCGACAGATCCGCGATGATCGCGGCAGCCTTGCGGAACGCCTCGACCTTGTAGGTCACTGCCCGCTCACGCTCGAGCCAGAACCCGATCTCCCTGAGAGCCTCCGCCGCGTCCATGCATGCCAGTTTGCCCTACCGTCGAACCATGATCCGACGACGTCTGGTGGTGCGCGGAGATGTGCAGGGTGTGTTCTTCCGCGCCTCGTGCGAGCAGGAGGCGCGGCGCCTCGGCGTTGCCGGCTGGGTCAGCAACCGGCGCGACGGTGCGGTCGAAGCGACCTTCGAGGGTGACGATGGAGCCGTGGAGGCCATGATCGAATGGGCACGGCGTGGCCCGCCACGCGCCACCGTGGACGCGATCGACGTGACAGAAGAGACGCCACAGGGCGATCGGGGATTCAGCGTGCGCTAGAAGCCGAGCTTGCGCAGCTGCTTGGGATCGCGCTGCCACTCCTTGGCGACCTTGACGTGGAGATCGAGGTAGACCGGCGTACCGAGGATCGCCTCGATCTGGGCGCGCGAGTTGGAGCCGATCTCCTTGAGCCGCGCACCCTGCTTGCCGATGATGATGCCCTTCTGGCTGTCGCGCTCGACGTAGACGTTGGCGCGTACGTCGACCAACGGCTTGTCCTTGGGACGATCGGCACGCGGGACCATCTCGTCGATCACGACGGCGATGGAATGCGGGAGCTCATCGCGTACGCCCTCGAGCGCGGCCTCGCGGATGATCTCGGCGATCAGCGTCTCTTCGGGCTCGTCGGTCAGCTGACCCTCGGGGTAGAGCGCCGGCCCTTCGGGCAGTGTGGCGACCAGCAGGTCGGTGAGCAGCTCGACCTGTTCGCCGGACACGGCCGACACCGGGATGATCTCCTGCCACTGCAGTCCGGCGTCGGCGCCAGCCTGCTGGATCGAGAGCAGGTGGTCGCGCAGCTTGTCACCCTTGACCAGGTCGGTCTTGGTGGCGATGGCGAACACCGGCTTGCGACGGATCTGGGCCAGCTCACGGATCAGGAACTTGTCGCCCTCACCGACCGACTCGTTGGCCGGCAGGCACATGCCGATCGTGTCGACCTCGGACCACGTCGTACGGACCAGCGCGTTGAGGCGTTCGCCCAGCAATGTGTGCGGCTTGTGGAGTCCGGGTGTGTCGATCAGCACGAGCTGACCGTCCTCGCGGTGCACCAGCCCGCGGATCGCGTGGCGCGTTGTCTGCGGCTTGGACGAGGTGATCGCGATCTTGCCACCGACCAGCGCGTTGGTCAGCGTCGACTTGCCGGCATTGGGTCGGCCGACGAAACAAGCAAATCCGGAGCGGAACGGTGCTTCGGGGCTCACGTGACGCCCACGCGGATGAGCTCGCCCTCGGGATCGGCAATGTAGATGTTGATGCCGTGGCCCGACAAGTCGCGTACGGCGGTGCCGTCGACGATCGGCTCGGGATGCTTGTCGGCGACCAGCGCAGCGGCCTCGATGTTCTTGGCGCCCGACGAGATCGCCATGGCCACCGCCAGGTCGAGCGCGTCGAAACGCAGCGATGGGAGCACCACGGTGCAGGCGGCATACGTACGGCCGTCCTGGTCGCGGACGGCTGCACCGTGCTGAGCACTCGTACGAGCGCGTGACGATCGCGCCAGCGTGATCAGCTTGGCGTCCTCAGGACTGAGTTGCATCGTCGTTTCCTTCCGGGGCTTGCAGTCGGCTGACCAGCACGTGGCCGATGCGGTTGCGTCGACCTGTTGGACCTTCGGCCTCAAACCGTAAGCCCTCGACCTCGACGACGCTGCCACGGATCGGCACCTTGCCCAGATGCTTGGCCATCAGGCCGCCGACCGAGTCGACGTCCTCGTCCTCGATCGGGATGTCGAACAGGTCCTCGAGGTCGTCGACCTCGAAGCGGGAGCTGAGCCGCCACGAGCCGTCGGCGAGCTCCTCGTTCTCCTCGGGCTCGGAGTCGTACTCGTCGGTGATCTCGCCGACGATCTCCTCGAGGATGTCCTCGATCGTGACCATGCCGGACGTGCCGCCGAACTCGTCGACCACGATCGCTGCGTGGGTGCGCTGCGCCTGCATCTCCTTGAGGAGCTCGTCGACCGGCTTGGTGTCGGGTATGTAGAGCACCGGGCGGGCGAGTGACTCGATGCGCTCGGAGGTTTCCGCTTCATGTTTGTCGAAAACGCGTTTGGTGATGTCCTTGAGATAAGCCATGCCAACAATGTCATCGAGGTTCTCATCGATCACGGGCATGCGCGAGAAACCACTGCGCAGGGCCAGCGACATCGCCTGACGAAGCGTCTTGTGCTGCTCGACGAAGACCAGGTCGGTACGCGGCACCATGACTTCGCGGACGATCGTGTCGCCGAGCTCGAACACCGACTGGATCATCTTGCCCTCTTCGGACTCGATGACCGAGCTGGCGGCGGCGAGGTCGACGAGCTCGCGGACCTCGACTTCTGACGCGAAGGGTCCTTCGCTGAATCCCTTGCCCGGTGTCACGGCGTTGCCGAGGACGATGAGCAGCTTGGGCAGCGGGCCGAGCAGGCGGGTGAGCACGAGCACCGGGATCGTCGACTTCAGCGCGATCGACTCGGCGTGCTGGCGGCCGAGCGTACGAGGGCCGACGCCGATCAGCACGAAGCTGACGACGACCATGATGCCGACCGCGATCGCGAAGCGTGCCCAGAGCCCGTCGATGTCGTCGGCTACGACGAGGGCGACCAGGACGATGCTCGACGTCTCGGCGAGCACCCGCATCAGCAGCACGGAGTTGAGGTAGGGCGCGGGGTCCTCGAGGATCTCCGCGAGGCGTCCGGCGCCGGCACGTCCTTCGTCGTCAAGCTCCTCGGCGCGGGCCTTGGAGAACGACGAGAGCGCAGCGTCGACGCTGACCAGCAGACCAGCGACGACAGCCAGCACCGCCGAGACGACTATCGGCAGGATCACGACTCGGGATCCACGCCGTCGGCGGCCTGCTGCCACTCCAGTAGCAGCCTTCCTTGTACGCCGAACATCTCTTTGTGCTCGGCGGGCTCGGCGTGGTCATAGCCCAGCAGGTGGAGGATGCCGTGCACCGTCAGGAGGTTGATCTCATCCTGCGTCGTGTGGCCCGCCGCGGGAGCCTGCTGCTCGGCAACCTGGGGACACAGGGCGATGTCACCGAGGTAGCCCTCGGGCGACTCCTCGTCATCGCGTCCTGGCGTCAGCTCGTCCATCGGGAACGACAGGACGTCGGTCGGTCCGGTCTTGCCCATCCACTGCTTGTTGAGCACTTCGATCGTGGCCGGGTCGACGAGGCGAAGGGTCAGCTCGGTCGCCGGGTGCAGGCGCATGCGCCGCATCGTGAATCGGCAGAGTCGGGTCAGCGCGACGACATCGACGTCGGCGCCGGACTCATTGAGTACGTCGACGTTCATTCTGCGCACCCGCCTGAGCCACGTCTTCGCCAGACCTGATGGGCCGAGTCGCAAGCTCCTCGTACTCGCCATAGGCAGCGACGATGCGCCCGACGAGCTTGTGGCGTACGACGTCGGAGGCCGTGAGCATCGAGAAGTGGATGTCGCGTACGTCTTCGAGCACGTCCTGGACGATGCGCAGCCCGCTCTTGGCGCTGCTCGGCAGGTCGACCTGGGTGACGTCGCCGGTCACGACCATGCGTGAACCGAAGCCCAGCCGGGTCAGGAACATCTTCATCTGCTCGGGCGTCGTGTTCTGCGCCTCGTCGAGGATGATGAATGCGTCGTTGAGCGTACGACCGCGCATGTAGGCGAGCGGAGCCACCTCGATGACACCCGAAGCCAGCAGCTTGGGGATCGTCTCGGGGTCGATCATGTCGTGCAGCGCGTCGTACAGCGGGCGGAGATAGGGGTCGATCTTTTCGCCGAGCGTGCCCGGCAGGAAGCCGAGGTGCTCTCCGGCCTCCACAGCAGGGCGGGTCAAGATGATGCGGGTGACTTCCTTGGCCTGCAGTGCCTGCACGGCCTTGGCCATGGCGAGGTAGGTCTTGCCGGTGCCCGCAGGGCCGATGCCGAAGACGATCGTGTGCTTGTCGATCGCGTCGACGTACTTCTTCTGGTTGACCGTCTTGGGGCGGATCGTGCGGCCGCGGTTGGACAGGATGTTGAGGCTGAGGACCTCGGCGGGCTTTTCCTCGGTCTCGGCCTGGAGCATCGTGATGCTTCGCTCGACCGTCTCGGGGGTCAGGTGCTGGCCCGTACGAACGATCGTGACGAGCTCGTCGAGCAGACGCTCGACCATGGCCGCCTCGGCCGGCGAACCGGTGACCGTGATGGTGTTTCCGCGCACGTGAATGCGCGCCTCGAAGGAGTCTTCGATGAGGCGGAGGAATTCGTCGGCAGGCCCGAGCAGGGAAACCGCCGGGACGCTCGACGGAATCGAGAACGTATGTGCCGGTGCAGTGTCTTCAGTCATGTGTCATCAATCGTACGCAACGCTCGCGGCCCCGCGCGAATTCCGCGCGATGCCTCAGGCGGGAGCGCCGGCGAGCCAGTGCCGGATGTTGTCCCACGTGCCCGGGAGGTTGGCATCGACCGTGTCAGCGAGATCGGCGATCGTGACCGCCCTCAACGACTCACGCCAGGCGCGTTCGGCGTCTGCCATGACCTTGGCGATGCCGCAGGGGATCTTGCACGCCTCTCCCGTCGTAGGAAGCGGTCCCTGCTGCCGGATCTCGCTGCAGCGAAATGCCGCCTCCGGTCCGTCGACCGCGCGCACCACGTCGTACACGGTGATGTCTGCGCTCGGACGAGACAGCAGGTAGCCGCCGTCGCGCCCCTCTGTCGCGTGGATGAGCCCGGCACGGGACAGCGCCTGCATGTGCTTGGCGAGGTAGGTCCGCGAGACACCATGGAGCTCGGCCAGCTTGGTGACCGGGACGGGCGCACTGGAGGTGCTCAGCACCGTGCAGCTGTGCAGGGCCCACTCCACGCCGGCTGACATCTTCATGCCCCGACTATACCCGGACAGATGTTATCTGAGTATGATCGACTCGTACTCGGACAACAGTTGTCTGAGTTAGGACAAAGGAGTTCTCATGCGCATCGCCATCGCCGGATCGACCGGCCTCGTCGGACGCAACGTGGTCGCTGCCGCCAAGGCTGCCGGACATGACGTCATCGAGCTCGCCCGCGAGCACGGCGTCGACCTCACCTCCCCCGAGGGACTGACCGAGCGCCTCGCGGGCGCCGACGCCGTGATCGACGTGACGGCAAGCCCCGGCATCGACGGCGACGAGTCGAGGAAGTTCTTCACCACCGTCGCCCGCAATCTCGGCGAGGCTGCGACTGCTGCCGGCGTGAGCCGCAGCGTGGTCCTGTCGATCATCGGTGTCGACGAGGTCCCCGACTACGGCTACTACGTCGCCAAGCTCGCCCAGGAACACTCCCTTGCCGAGCACGCGCCCGGACCCCACGTCCTCCGTGCGGCTCAGTTCCTCGACTTCGCCGGGCAGATGATCGACTGGAGTCGCGATGGTGACACCGTGACGATCCCGGACATGCCGACCCAGCCGGTCGACGTCGTCGAGATCGCTCGTCTGCTGGTGAAGATCGCCGACGGCACCGAGTCACGCACGATGGTCGAGCTCGCCGGCCCGAAGCGTGAAGACCTCGCCGATCTGGTCAAGCAGGTCGCCACCCATCGCGGCGAGGACCTCGAGGTGAACGTCGTCCTGGCCAGCCAGGCGATGGCCGACGGCGCATGCCTCCCGGGACCGGACGCCATCATCGCTGGGCCGGACTTCGCGACCTGGCTAGCGGTGCAGGACTGAGCTGGACCTAGCCGGGCGGCCAGCTCATGTTGCGCCCGGCCAGCACATGACCGTGACAGTGGAACACCGTCTGGTTGGCATCGGCGCCGGTGTTGAACACCAAGCGGTATGAGCCATTGCCGGCTGACTCGGCGATCGCCTTGGCCTCAGCGATCAGGGTGATCGCCGCATCGGGGTCGGCGGCGGCGAGACTTCCGATGTCGGGCTCGTGTCGCTTCGGGATGACGAGCACATGCGTCGGCGCCTCGGGATTGATGTCCTTGAACGCGATCGTGTGCTCGGACTCGCTGACGACGTCGGCGGGAATGTCCCCCGCGACGATCTTGCAGAACAGGCAGTCTGGGTCGCTCACTTGAACGCATCCTTGATCTTGCCGAAGACGCCCTTGTGGTTGACGCCCATCAGCGCTTCGGGCTTCTCCTCGTCGCGGAGCTTGGCGAGCTGGGCCAACAGTGCCCGCTGCTCGTCGTCCAGGCGCGCAGGTGTCTCGACGATGACCTGCACGTTGAGGTCGCCGCGACCCGAGCCACGCAGGCGTGGAACACCCTTGCCCTTGATGGTGATCGTGTCGCCTGACTGCGTGCCCGCCGAGACATCGAGCTCGACCGTCTTGTCAGCCTCGTCGGCGGTGGCGACGTCGGCCTCCAGCGTCGGCAGGTCGATGTGCGCACCCAGGGCTGCGGCCGTCATCGGCAGGGTGATGTGGCAGAACAGCTGGTCGCCCTTGCGAGTGAACATCGGATGCCGGTTCACGTTGATCTCGAGATAGAGGTCGCCGGCGGGTCCGCCACCGGGGCCGACCTCGCCCTCCTCGGTCATCTGGATGCGGGTGCCGTGGTCGACGCCGGCAGGGATGGTCACCGAGATCGAGCGGCGTGAACGTACGCGACCCTCGCCGGCGCACTCGGCGCACGGATCTGGGATCACGGTGCCGTATCCGTGACAGGTCGGGCACGGGCGGGACGTACGGATGTCACCGAGCAGCGAGCGCTGGACGTGCTGCACGTCGCCATGTCCGTGACACGTGCGGCAGGTGACGGGCTCGGAACCCTCGGCCGCACCGCTGCCGCTGCAGGTCGTGCAGGTGACGGCGGTGTCGACCTTGATCTCCTGCGTGACGCCGAACGCCGCCTCGGCGAGGTCGATCGTCATGCGGAGCAGCGCGTCCTGGCCGCGCTGCATGCGCGGACGGGGGCCGCGACCGGTGTTCTGGCCGAAGAACGCATCCATGATGTCGTCGAACGAGAAACCCTGGCCGCCGAAACCTGAGGCGCCCGCACCGCGCAACGGGTCACCACCGCGGTCGAACGTCTGGCGCTTCGCCGGGTCGGAGAGCACCTCGTACGCGACGGTGATCTCCTTGAAACGCTCCGAGGCGTCAGGCGCATCGTTGACGTCGGGGTGCAGCTGACGCGCGAGCTTGCGGTAAGCCTTCTTGAGCTCTTCCGCAGTCGCGTCACGTCCGACGCCGAGTGTTGCGTAGTAGTCCTGTGCCATGAGTCCAGTTCTGTTCGAGGTCGAGGTTTAGGTGTCCGCGAGCGAACGCCCGACATAGCGGGCGACAGCGCTCACGGCTGCCATCGTTGCGGGATAGTCCATGCGAGTCGGACCGACCGTGCCGAGAGTCGCCAGCGCCTGGTCGTCGGCGCCGTAGGACGTCGACACGACCGCCGTGCTGAGCAGGCTGTCGTTGCCCGTCTCGGCGCCGATGCGTACGGTCAGGCCCGAGGTGGCCTCCCCCAGCAGCTTGAGCAGAACGACCTGCTCCTCGATGGCCTCGAGCACGGGCTTGATCGCCGAGTCGAAGTCGCTTCCGAACCGTACGAGGTTGGCGGTGCCGCCGACGGCGATGCGTTCGTCGGACCGCTCGTTGGTGAAGGTCTGCGAGAGGGTCGACACGATCGAGGTCACGATCGGGCGGTCGTTGGCGTCAAAGGTCTCAATCATGTCGGCCAGCCGGAGCGATGCCTCGGGGAGACGCGCGCCGAGCGAGGCGCGTGAGATGCGCGTACGCAGGTCTGACAGCAGCTGCTCGCTGGGCGTCTCGACCAGCTCGATGATGCGCTGCTCGACGCGGCCACTGCTGGTGATGACGACGAGCAGGACACGCGATCCCTCGAGCGCCACGACCTCGATGTGTCGCACGGTCGAGCGGGTCAGGGAGGGGTATTGGACTATCGCGACCTGGTTGGTCAGCTGCGCCAGCACTCGTACGCTGCGCTGGACCACGTCATCGACGTCGACCGCACCAGTCAGGAACGTCTCGATCGCCCGACGCTCGGCCGGCGACAGCGCCTTGACCGTCGCGAGGCGGTCGACGAACATCCGGTAGCCCTTGTCGGTCGGGATGCGGCCGGCGCTGGTGTGGGGCTGGGTGATGTAGCCCTCGTCCTCCAGCGCAACCATGTCGTTGCGGATCGTGGCGGGCGAGACGCCGAGGTGATGGCGCTCGACCAGCGCACGCGAGCCAACCGGCTCCTGCGTCGCGACATAGTCCTCGACGATGGCCCGCAGCACGTCAAGACGTCGATCGTCAGGCATGGCCATCCCCTTTCACAGGCTCGTTCCGCGCGTCGCGTTGGCACTCGCACAGGGCAAGTGCCAGTCTAGCGATGTGGCTGACATTGCTGAATTCGAAGGCGGCTACACCGTTCCCGGCACTGACCGCACCCTGACGTACGGACCCCGGCGAGTCACGATCGATGACGGCACCGAGATCGTCCACGAGTCACTCGGCGGCGCGCTGGCTTCCGTCTGGGCCGGCGACCTCGGTGAACGCTATGTCGAGGTGATGCACCTCGGCATCGGTCCAACTGGTGGCGAGCTGGTGCTCGTCGTCCCCGACCTCGACGTCGTCATCCTTGGCGATCTGTACGCCGTCAGCGCCGAGGGCGCCACGCCGACGTGGGCCGAAGCCGTCGACCTGGCCCTCGGACTCACTACTGTCACCACCAAGATCCTCTCGAGCGCTGGCCCCGTCACCAGGGACGAGCTCGAGGCATTTCATCAACGACTTCTCGGGGTTCTGCATGGCTGACAGATATGGCGCCGACGTGCTCTCGGGCGACTGGCGCAAGCCAAGACCACAGACCGAGGTGATCGCCGAACGCGGCATGGTCGTCGAGGATGCGACGACCGGCTTCGTCGGCGAGATCATGGTCGTCGAGAAGGATCTCGGCATGATGGTGCTCGAGGACCGACGCAACACTCGCCGCTCCTTCCCGTTCGGTCCCGGCTTCCTGCTCGATGGCGCACCCGTCGTGCTGCGCCCCTCGGCCGCCAAGGCGCCCAAGACCAGCTACCGGACGGCGTCGGGCTCGCTCACCGTCGAGGGCACCCGCGCACGCGTTGCGCTGCCGAGCCGCATCTACGTCGAGGGGCGTCACGACGCCGAGCTGGTCGAGAAGGTCTGGGGCGCTGACCTGCGGGTCGAGGGCGTCGCCGTCGAGTACCTCGGCGGCATCGACGATCTCGTCAGCGTCGTCGACGAGTTCGACCCCGCACCCGATCGTCGGCTCGGAGTTCTCGTCGACCACCTCGTACCGGGCTCCAAGGAGACCCGGCTCGCACAGCAGGTGTCAGGTCGCGAGCACGTGCTCGTCGTCGGTCACCCGTACGTCGACGTGTGGCAGTCGATCAAGCCCGACCGGCTCGGCATGGAGTCATGGCCGGTCATCCCGCGCGGCACCGACTGGAAGCACGGCATCTGCGAGTCGCTCGGCTGGCCGCACGCCGAGCAGGCCGACATCGCTCGAGCCTGGAAGCACCTGCTGAGCCGAGTCGACTCGTACGCCGATCTCGAGCCGTCCTTCCTCGGCAGGGTCGAAGAGCTCATCGACTTCGTGACCGTCCCGAGCTAGTCGACCAGCTCGCGTACGACGGCGTCGGCGAGCAGACGACCTGGCAGGGTGAGCACCAGACGCTCATCTGACAGGTCGGCGAGTCCGCGCGCCACCAGATCCGGGATTGTCGACCGAGCCGCCGGACTGAGCGCGTCGAGTCCGAGTCCGCTGCGCAGCCGGGTCTCGAGCATGATCTGTTCGACCCGAGCCGTCTCTGTGTCGATCTTCTCCCCGTCGTGTCGCGGCGACTCCCCCGCAGCGAGCCGTTGGGCGTACGCCGCGGGATGCTTCACGTTCCACCAGCGTTCGCCATCGACGTGTGCGTGGGCCCCTGGTCCGATGCCCAGCCAGTTGTCGCTTCGCCAGTAGAGGACGTTGTGACGGCACTGGGCCGCCTCGTCGCGCGCCCAGTTGGACAGCTCGTACCAGCCCAGACCGGCAGCCGAGAACAGCTCGTCGGCGAGAAGGTACTTGTCAGCCGTCTCGTCGTCATCCGGCATCACCACCTCGCCGCGCTTGACCTTGCGGGCGAAGGCCGTGCCCTGCTCGACGATCAACGCGTAGGCGCTGATGTGGTTGGGCTCGAGCGCAATCGCCTGCTCGATGCTGGCGCGCCAGTCGGCCTTCGACTCGCCCGGTGAGCCGTAGATCAGGTCGACGCTGAGCTGGTCGAACCCGGCTTCGCGCGCCCAAGCGACTGCCTGCGGCACATTGTCCGGGTTGTGGGTGCGATCGAGGACCGCCAGCACGTGCGGCACCGCTGACTGCACGCCGAACGAGATGCGGTTGAAGCCTCCTGCACGAAGGGTCGCCAACGACTCCGGGGTGACGCTGTCCGGGTTGGCCTCGGTCGTCACCTCGACGTTGTCAGCGAGTCCGAACGTGTCGCGGAGGGCATCCAGCATGCGTACGAGGTCGGCCGCCGGAAGCTGGGTCGGCGTGCCTCCCCCGAAGAACACCGTCTCGGACTGCGGCAGGTCCGCGAACGCCTGTCGCTGCAGGTTGATCTCGCTGATCGCGGTGTCGGCGTACGAAGCCCGTGTGGCACCCTCACCCAGCTCGTCGGCTGTGTAGGTGTTGAAGTCGCAGTAGCCACAACGCACTGAGCAGAACGGGATGTGGACGTAGACGCCGAAGGGCCGCTCACCCCTGGAGGTGAGCGGCCCCGTCGTGGTCATCTACTTAGCGTAGAAGCCGTCGAGGATGGCCTTGTTGTTGGCTTCGACGACATTGCGCTTGACCTTCATGCTGGGCGTGATCTCGCCGTTCTCGATCGAAAGGTCGTGGTCGAGGATCGCGAACTTCTTGATCGTCTCCCAACGGTTGATCTTGGAGTTGAGCTCGTCGATCTGGCTCTGGACAAGATCGTGGATCCCCTGTGACTTCACGACCTCGGCGTACGGCTTGCCCGCCATGCCGTTGTTGTTGGCCCACTCGGCGACGGCGTCGGGATCGAGCGTGATGAGTGCGGAGCAGAAGTTGCGCTCGTTGCCGTGCACCAGGATCTGGCTGGTCATGGAGCTGATGCCCTTGAAGGTGCCCTCGATGTGCGGCGGCGCGACGTACTTGCCGCCGGACGTCTTGAAGAGCTCCTTCTTGCGCCCGGTGATGTAGAGGAAGCCGTCCTCGTCGATGCGGCCCTCGTCGCCGGTGTGGAGCCAGCCGTTCTCAAGCGAGGAGGCGCTCTCGCCGTCGAGGTTGTGGTAGCCGCGCATGATGTGCGGGCCCTTGATCAGCACTTCGCCGTCCTCGGCGATCTTGGCCTCGCTGCCGGGGAATGCTGTGCCGACCGAGCCGAGCTTGAAGTTGTCGGGCGAGTTGACGAACGCGCCCGCAGACGTCTCGGTGAGGCCGTAGCCCTCGAGGATCAGCACGCCCGCGGCGTGGAACCACTCGGCGATGTCGGGCGACAACGCCGCGGCACCGGAGATGAAGAAGCGGACCCGGCCACCGAAGCGGTCGCGCACCTTGGAGAACACGAGCTTGTCGGCGAGGCCGAACTGCACCTTGAGGACCGGTGAGATCGACTTGCCCGCACGTTCACGCCGCGAGTGCTCCAGGCCGACCTTCTCGGCCCACTTGAAGATCTTGAGCTTGGCGCCGCCCTCGGCCTCGGTCATGCCGACGATGCGGCCGTACGCCTTCTCGAAGATGCGAGGAGCGGCGCCCATGAACGTCGGGCGCACGATCGCGAGGTTCTCGACGATCTTGGGTACGCGACCGTCGATCGCGGTGGCGAAGCCGACTGCGAGCTGCGTCGACAGCAGCACCTTGCCGAACGAGTGCGCCATCGGCAGCCAGAGGAACTGCAGGTCATCCTCGCTGAGAATGTCGGCGGCGACCATGACGGACCCTTCATAGGTCCAGCCGTCGTGGCTCAGCCGGACGCCCTTGGGCCGTCCCGTTGTGCCGGACGTGTAGATCAGCGTCGCCAGTGAGTCGCCGGTGGTTGCGGCAACGCGGTCTGAGATGACCTTGGGGTTCTGCTCGAGGTGGGCCGCCCCGGCCTTCTCGAGATCGTCGAGGCTGATGACCCAGTCACCGTCGGTTGCACCCTCGAACACGATGACCTTGATGATCGACGGAAGCTCGGAGTGCTTCTCACGGAGCTTGGCGACCTGCTCGTCGTCCTCTGCGAAGACGATGCGGCTGTCGGAGTCGGCCAGGATGTAGGCGACGTCGTCTGACATCGTGCTCGGATAGACCGTGGTGGTTGCCGCGCCCGCGGCGTTGATCGCGAGATCGGCGAGGATCCACTCGAGGCGCGTTCCGGAGGCGATCGCGACCCGTTGCTCGGCCTCGATGCCGAGCGACACCAGTCCGGCCGCAAGCTTGGTGACCCGGTCGCCGGTCTCGGCCCAGGTCAGCGAGTGCCACTTCTCGTTCTCATCGGGGTAGCGATAAGCCTCGCGGTCGCCCGACTGCTTGACCCGGTTGTAGAACATCTCGCTCACGCTGCGAGCGCGATTCTTGACGATCTCAAGCTGTTCGGGGGTGGCAACTACTGCACTCATGAAAGTCCTTCACACGGGCATACTGGGGGGATGTGGTGCGGATCACCCTAACCTACCCGCAGGTCACATGAGCAGCGGCTGGACCGCCGGGCCGAGGTCGTCTGACCGCTACTTCTTGTCAGCGTCGCCGGTCGAGAGAGCGGCGATGAACGCCTCCTGCGGAACCTCGACACGACCGACCATCTTCATGCGCTTCTTGCCCTCTTTTTGCTTCTCGAGGAGCTTGCGCTTGCGGCTGATGTCGCCGCCGTAGCACTTGGCGAGCACGTCCTTGCGGATCGCGCGGATGTTCTCGCGGGCGATCACGCGTGCACCGATCGCCGCCTGGATCGGGACTTCGAACTGCTGGCGCGGGATGAGGTCCTTGAGCTTCGAGGCCAGCGAGACGCCGTACGCGTAGGAGTTGTCGCGGTGCACGATCGCACTGAACGCGTCGACGACCTCTCCTTGAAGCAGGACGTCGACCTTGACCAGATCGGATGCCTGCTCGCCGGTCGGTTCGTAGTCGAGCGATGCGTAGCCCTTGGTGCGGCTCTTGAGGGCATCGAAGAAGTCGAACATGATCTCGCCCATGGGCAGCGTGTACTTGATCTCGACGCGGTCCTCCGACAGGTAGTCCATGCCGATGAGCTGGCCGCGACGTGCCTGGCACAGCTCCATGATCGTGCCGATGTAGTCGGTCGGGCTCAGCACCGTGGCGCGTACGACCGGCTCGTAGACCTTGTCGATCTTGCCCTCGGGATATTCCGACGGGTTGGTGACGACGACTTCCTTGCCATCCTCCATCTCGACGCGATAGACGACGTTGGGGGCGGTCGAGATGAGCTCGAGATTGAACTCTCGCTCCAGGCGCTCGCGAACGATCTCGAGGTGCAGGAGTCCGAGGAAGCCGATGCGGAAGCCGAAGCCCAGCGCGCCGGACGACTCGGGCTCGTAGACCAGCGCGGCGTCGTTGAGCTGCAGCTTCTCCAGTGCGTCACGCAGTGTCGGGTAGTCATCGCCGTCGAGCGGGTAGAGGCCCGAGTAGACCATCGGCACGGGGCTCTTGTACCCGCCGAGCGGCTCAGTGGCGCCGCGGATGTTGGAGGTCACCGTGTCGCCGACACGGGACTGGCGGACTTCCTTCACGCCGGTGATCAGGTAACCGACCTCACCGACGCCGATGTCTGCTGCCTTGACCGGCTCGGGCGAGATGACGCCGACCTCGAGCATCTCGTGGACTGCCCCGGTCGACATCATCTTGATCTTGTCGCGGTGTGAGAGCTTGCCGTCGAAGACGCGTACGTAGGTGACCACACCGCGATAGGTGTCGTAGACCGAGTCGAAGATCAGGGCACGAGGCGGCGCGTCGGGATCGCCCTGGGGCGGCGGGATCTCGTCGACGATCAGGTTGAGCAGCTCTTCGACGCCCTGCCCGGTCTTGGCCGAGACCCGGAGGACCTCGTCGGGGTTGCCGCCGATGATGTGCGCGATCTCCGCGGCGTACTTCTCGGGCTGCGCGCCAGGCAGGTCGATCTTGTTGAGCACCGGGATGATGTCGAGATCGGCTTCCATCGCCAGATAGAGGTTGGCGAGTGTCTGCGCCTCAATGCCCTGCGCTGCATCGACCAGAAGGATCGCGCCCTCGCACGCTTCGAGGCTGCGGCTGACCTCGTACGTGAAGTCGACGTGACCCGGGGTGTCGATCATGTTGAGGATGTAGACCTTGCCGGCGTCGTCACCGCTCGACTTGGTGAACGGCATGCGTACGGCCTGGCTCTTGATCGTGATGCCGCGCTCGCGCTCGATGTCCATGCGATCGAGGTACTGGGCCTTCATGTCGCGACCATCGACGACACCCGTGTGCTGCAGCATGCGGTCAGCCAACGTCGACTTGCCGTGATCGATGTGCGCGATGATGCAGAAGTTGCGCAGGATCTGCGGGTCGGTGGCCCCGGGCTGGGGTACGGGGCTGGAGCTCATGATGACTCCATTGTCCCAGACCGCGCGGCCTCAAATCACCAGAGGTATGCGAGCGCCACGTTCACCAGAACGAGTGCCGCGATCACGTGCGCGATCGGGTTGGGTGCCGGCTTCTTGCGGGTGGAGTGTGCCAACCCGACGGCCACGAGCGCGATGACCAGCTTCACGCCGATCTTTGCGTTGTTGGGGTCAGCCACCTCATCACTCATCGACGCGATCGCGACGAGCGTCAGGCCGAGCACGAACGCGACGGTGAGGCCGTGCGCCATCCACTGGTTGACCTTGGGTCCGCGGAGGTCCTTGAGGTAGCCGAGCAGGACCACAGCCCAGCTCGCGACATGGATCCACACGAGAACGTCATAGAGCGTTTGCATGCCAGCAGAGTAGTGGTTTCGCCAGTTGGGCAGTCATCGCACCTGGTTTCACAGTGGCGGCTTCGCCGCGGGACGTTCAACCCGCCTCAACGCTTCGGCCGCGGGCGGCCTTCGGTTTCGGCGATTTGGGTGCCTCGTGCCTGCGCTGATAGAGTTGGTGGTCGCGCGCTTCGGCGTGTCACTACAACTTTCGCATCACCTTCCTTCAAGAGAAACAGGATTTGCCCCGTGGCGAATATCAAGTCGCAGATCAAGCGCAACAAGCAGAACGAGCTGGCTCGCGAGCGCAACAAGTCCGTTCGCTCCGCGTTGAAGACCTCGATCCGCCGTTTCACCGAGGCTGTCGAGGCCGGCAACAAGGACGAGGCCAAGAAGCTCGCCGGTGAGGCCACCAAGAAGCTCGACAAGGCAGCTTCGAAGAAGGTCATCCACAAGAACAACGCGGCAAACCGCAAGTCGGCCATTGCCAAGAAGGCCGCGTCGCTCTGACGACAGCGTCCAACTGAATCAAGCGTCCTTCGGGGCGCTTTTTTCTTTGTCCCGACCAGTTCTGCCCCACACCGAGAATCGCCGTACGAGCCACTCGAGCGGACCCTTGCCGAGGGTGAGGCTCCACATCGTCGCTGCGGCACACAGCACGATCACCTGCAGGAGCCACGTGCCGTAGGTGTGGGGCTGAACGCCGTCGGGGTGGGCCTCCAGGAAGTCGACCCTGATGCGCCACGACCACAGCACGTGCACGGTGTAGAGCGTGAGGGTCATGGCCCCGGCAGCGCGGACGGGCAGCAGCGCCATCCGCGCCCACGGGACCCTGATCAGCAGGGCGCACAGCCCCACGACGAGGACCGCCGATCCGATCGCGCTGAGCATCCCGAGCGGACGTGTGGTGTGCTGCCCGACGAGCAACAGCTCGTCCCACTGCGGCTTCTCGTACGGATAGCCCGTCCCCGCGAACAGGATGCGCCAGCCACCCTCAAGGCCATCATCGAACACACCAGCCCTGATGGCCGCCCATCCCGCTGCCAGTGTCGCGGCGACCAGTCCTGCGCCGATTGCGACCAGTCGCCACGCGATCGTGAGACTTCGGAGGTCTAGTCGTCCGATCGCCAGACCGATGAGGACATATCCGATCCACGCGCCCATCGGATATGCACCCCACACGCCGATCTCCATGATCAGCTCACCCGGGTGGCGAAGGTCGGCCCACTCGGTCTGCCCCGAGAAGACTGCCGCGTGAGTCCGCTGGGCCCACAGCACCACGACCGGCGCGATGATCACCCACGCAGCACCCAGCGCGAACAACGTCGTCGTGCCGAGCCGGCGGAAGGGCAGGACCAGGACGATCGCGACACCGTAGTAGGCCAGGATCACGTAGACCGGCACCTCGTCCAGCGAACCCAGGGCGAGGCCCAGCGCGACCAGGAGCGCTGCCCTGATCCACGTAGCCCTGGTCGAACCGGCACCGCGCGGATCGCGCTGGTGGACGATCGTCAGCGAGACACCGGCGAGCATCGCGAACAGCGGAGCCGCGCGTCCTCCCGCCAGCATGTCGCCGACGGGCGGGTTTTCACCAGACCATCGCGGCCCGATGTGCGTGAACATCATGCCGATCAGCGCCACTCCTCGAGCCAGGTCGACCGCTTCTATACGGCCGCCGATGCGGCTCATCAGCGACGCCGCTGGGCTGCGACCTTGAGCACCATCCGCTCGATTGCGTATGCCGGGTCGGCTGCCCCGCCCTTGACGTCGAGATCAGCTTGCGCGACGGCGTCGAGTGCCGCGGCAAGGCCGTCGGGCTCCCACGACCGAAGCTGCTGGCGCATCGAACGGATCTTGAAGGGTGGAGCACCCACCCGGGCTGCCAGGTCGTTGTCGCGCATGCCCGTCGGTGCCGAGGAGAGCTTGGCAAGCGACCGCAGGCCGCTGGCGAAGGCGCTGGTGATCAGCACCGGGGCGACCTTGGCGGCCTCGGCCCAGCGAGCCTGCTCCAGTGCGACGTTGATGCGCCCGTCGATTGCCGCGTCGGCGATCTCGTAGCCGCGTACGTCGGCGCGACCGCCGAAGTAGCGCCGAACGATGCTGGCAGTGATCTCGGTGCCGCGTTCGACGGTGGAGATCAGCTGGTCTGCTGCGCCGGCGAGCGCACGCAGGTCCTGACCGACCGATGCCACGAGCAGCGCAGCGGCTTCCTGGTCGACGCGTACGCCGAGGTCGCGGAACTCGGTGTGCACCCACTGGGCGTAGTCGCGTTCGTACTTGGGCGCCTCGAGCTTGACCTCGCTGACGGCCGTGACCTTGCGCAGCTTGTCGAGCAGGCCCTTGCCCTTGGCGCCTCCTCCGTGCACGAGCACCAGGGCGATCTCTGTGGACGGGGCCTCGCAGTAGGCGAGCAGCTCAGACTGTGCGGCGTCACCCATTTCCTGCAGGTCGACGATGACGAGCAGTGTGTTGTCGCTGAACAGCGAGGCGCTGGTGAGCCCGGCGAGCTCGCCCGCCTGGAGGCCGCTCGCACTCGCCTCGGACACTTCGCAGTCGGGATGCTCGGCGGTCACAGCGGCGACAGCGCGGGAACGGGTGCGCTCGGCGAGGAACTCGGCGTTGCCGGTGATGAGGAGGATCTTGCCGAATGCCGAAGCCACGGTGTCACCTTAAGGGGTGACGACGACAAGGTGGCCGTCGCGAAGCGCGATCGCGATGTCGCCATCGGTATCGGTGCGCCACCACTGGGCTCCCCGTGCTCGGAGCATGTCCAGCGCCTTCGCCGCGGGATGTCCGTAGTCGTTGTCCACGCCGGCGCTGACCGTCACGATGCGGGCGCCGACGTCGTCCAGGAAGGCCTCGGACTGTCGCGAGCTCCCGTGGTGGGGCATCTTCAAGATGTCGGCGGCCAGGTCGGGGTGCAGCAACATGAGTCTCGTCTGCGCCTCGGGCTCGATGTCACCGGTGAGCAGGATGCGCACGCCGTGCATACGTACAGCCAGCACGAGGCTCGCGTTGTTGGCGCTCGACCCGTCAGTCACGGGTTTGGGTGGCGACGCAGGAGGCCACAGGACCTCTGCCGAGATCGCGCCGATCGTGAAGGTCTCCCCCGGCGTCGCGACGTGCACCGGCACCCGGCTGGCCGGCCCACCAGTCGGACCGATCGCAATCTGGTCGACCTCACGGCCTTGGGTGACTCCGCTCCAGCCATCGATGTGATCGGCATGGCCGTGGGTGAAGACCATGAGCCGTATGCGGCGAATGTCGAGCCGGTCGAGACATCGATCGACCGCAGCAGGCTCGGGACCCGCATCGATGACGACCGCTTCACCATCACCCGCGTTGAGCACCGTGGCGTCCCCCTGACCGACGTCGCAGGCGACCATCAACCACGACTCTGGAGGCCAACCAGGATGAGGTGGGCGCCAGATCCCGATCAGCACCCCAAGGGCGATCCCGGCGAACATCACCGGTCGTGCCGAGAGCCGTACGATCACCCACGCAACGATCGGGACCACGACGATCAGCAGCTGCCACGGGGCATGCCACGCCAACGACGCCGCCTCGAGCGACGCGCTCTTGTGACCGACCGCGAGGATCCAGCTGGCGCAGGCTCCGGCGACGAAACCAATCACCTGTCCCAGCGGTACGGACGCCAGTGCAACGAGACCACCCATCAGCCCGGCGACGGTCGCCGGCGCAACGGCAGGGCCGGCGAGCAGGTTGGCGACGACTGCCACCAACGACACCTGACCGGAGATCGCGGCGATGGCGGGCGTGCAGACCAGCTGTGCTGCCATCGGCACCGCGATCGCGAGTGCACACCACCGTGGCATCCACCGCAGCAGCGGCCGGGCCAGCACGGGCGCGAGGAGCAGGATGCCCGCGGTGGCGCAGACCGACAGGATGAATCCGGCTGATCGAGACAGCCACGGGTCGACGAACAGCAGGCCGATCACCGCCCACGAGAGCGCGCGTACGCCGCCGCGCTGCCCGTATCCCAGCGCTGCCACGCCAACGGCTCCCATGGCTGCGGCACGAACGACGCTGGGATCGGGGCGGGCGAGGATCACGAACCCGACGATCGACACCGCGCCCAACGCCCACAAACCCCGTCGTCGCACCCCGGCTGCCCGGCCGACCACGAGGATCACGGCGAGCACGATCGTCAGGTTGGTGCCGGAGACCGCCATCAGGTGGGTCAACCCCGAGCGCCGGAAGTCCTCCGCGACCTCGTCGCTGACTCGGCTGTCATCCCCGTCGACCAGCGCCGGCACGAGTGCGCGCGCCTCGTCGCCAGTGCGCTCGACAGACGTGCGGACTCCTTCGCGAACGGTCTCCGACACCTCCCACCACCAGCTCGCCCGATCGGCGGGCCCTCGGCGTGAAACGTCGATCAGCGCGGCCTCGTCGGACGCGTCCGACGGCATCAACCTTCCGAGAAGGGTCAGCCGCCGACCGACGACCAGATCATCGGCCGGCCCGTCCATGAAGGCCGTGGCCCGGTCGCGCGTGCGTACAGCTCCATCGCGCGACGAAACACTGCGTACGAGCACCTCGACGACGACCGAATCCTGCCCGTGCTGCGAAAAAGTCGACGCATCGCGACGCACCTCCACCTCGAGCGTGGCCATGCCGTGATCGTTGGCCAGCCTGGTGACTGGTGAGTGCTCGATCGCGCCGAGCCGCCAGGCACACGATGCCGCAACAGTCGCCAGCACGATCGCCGCAACGGCGAGTGCTGGGCGCCGTCTCGCGAGACCGGCAGCCACCACTCCGAGAACCGCGGCCGCGAGTGCCACCTGGGAGCCTGCGCCGACCAGCGCCGCGGCGGCGGCCCAGCACGCGAGCGCGGGCGCAGCCATGCGCAGGTCGTGCATCAGACCGTGACGAGGTCGCGGAGCTCCCCCAACGTGGCGTCGCCGATGCCTTTGACATCGAGGAGATCGTCGATCGAGCTGAAGCGGCCGTTCTCCTCACGCCAGGACAGGATCGACTGAGCGGTCACCGGACCGACCCCCGGCAAGGTGTCGAGCTGCTCGGCCGTGGCGGTGTTGAGGTTGATCTTGGCCGTCGATGCGCCGCCGGCATCCGCGCCGGCGCCGGGCACGACGGCCGGCTCGAGACCGACGAGGAGCTGCTCGCCGTCCGCCAGCACGCGTGCCATGTTGAGGGACGTCGTGTCGACCTTGCCCTTGAGACCTCCGGCGGCTTCGACCGCCTCGAACACCCGCGAACCCTTGGGCACCGTCACGATGCCCGGCTTCTTGACCTTGCCGACGACGTCGATCACGAGATCGTCGACCGGCGCCTTCACGCTGGGGCTCGCCGCATCAGTGGTGGCGAAGGCGAGTGGAGCCTGTGGCTCGGTCGCCTCCGGTCGTCCAGCGAGCAGCCACCACACCAGCAACACCGAGCCCGCGATCGCAAGAGTCGTCAGGACACGGACATGCTGCGGCTCGAGTCGTCGCCGCGGTCGATCGATCGGAGGATCATCGTCTGGCGGAGGAAGCTCGGCATCGAAGGACGCGGCGAGCTGGGCGAGCCGGCGCCGGGCGATGTCGGCCCGCGTCTCTTCTCCCAGCCGGTTGACTCCCACACCGTGACGCTAGGCAGGGCGATGCCGTCGGCGAGAAGAGAGCGCCATCCGCTGTGGACTCCACCCACGCCGTTGCGGGTCGGTGGAAAAGCTCAGCAGCGCGGGGTGACGGTCACCGAGATCATCCCGGGACCGACATGTGCGCCGATCGAGGCGCCAACCTCGTCGACGCCGATCGCGTCGAGTCCGAGCGCGACAGCCAGGCGGCCGGCAACGGCCTCGGCGATGGCCGGATTGGCGAGGTGCTGCACACCGATCTGGAAGCCCATGTCACACGACTGTGCGCTCTCGACGGCAAGCGCTTCGACCCGGGCCAACGCCTTGGCCGCGGTACGTACGCGCTCGAGCGGTACGACGACGCCGTCCTTGATCGTCAGGATCGGCTTCACCGCGAGCGCAGAGCCGATCAACGCCGCCGCGGGTCCGACCCGTCCCCCACGTTTGAGGTATTCGAGCGTGTCGACGTACAACAGGATGGTCGACGACTGCCCAGCACTGCGCGCCGCGTCGGCGATCTCAACGGCGCCCTTGCCGGCGTCGCGCGCCTCGGCGGCCCGCCCTGCAGCGAACCCCGTGGCGATGCCGACCTGCGCCGAGTCGACGACCGTGACGGGCACGGGCGAGTCCTTGGCCGCGAGCAGCGCCGAGTCGTACGTGCCCGACATCTTCGAGCTCAGGTGCACCGAGACGATCGCCTCTGCGCCTTCGTCGGCGAGATCGCTGTAGACCCGCAGGAAGTCGTCGGGCGTCGGCCGGGACGTGCTGACCGGCACGAACGCGGCTAGTGCCCCGGCGATCATGTCGGCCGTGACGTCGACGCCCTCGGTGTGGACCTCGGCGCCGATGATGACCTGCAAAGGTACGACCGTGATGCCCTCAGCCGATGCATCCGCAGGACTCAACGACGCGGTCGAGTCCGTGACGATCGCAACGCTCATGCCGGAAGACTAACCGGCTCAAACGACGATCGAGACGAGCTTGGGCGCGCGGACGATGATCTTGCGCACCTCGCGACCGTCGATCGACTTCACGACGTTGGGCTCCGCCAGCGCCAACGCCTGCAGGTCCTCGTCACTGATGTCCGGGCTGACCTCGACCTTGGCACGCACCTTGCCCAGCACCTGCACGACGCAGGTGACGGACTGCTCGACCAGATGCGCAGCATCGGCGAGTGGGTAGGGTGCGCGGGCCAGCGACTCGTCGTGACCCAGCTTGGACCACAGCTCCTCGGCGACGTGGGGCGCCAGCGGGGCCGTCATCAGCACGAGCGGCTCGAGCGCGGCGCGGCTGCGTACGCCGACCTTGGTCAGGTGGTTGGTGAGCTCGATCAGCTTGGCGATCGCGGTGTTGAAGCGCATCTCGTCCATGTCGACGCGCACGCCCTCAATGGTCTTGTGCAGCACGTGGAGCGTGTCGGCGTCGAGAGCATCGTCGGTCGCCAGCGACTCGCCGGTGTCCTCGTCGACCAGCAGGCGCCACACCCGCTGCAGGAATCGCTGAGCTCCCACGACGGCGCGGGTCTCCCACGGCCGGGAGACGTCGAGCGGTCCCATCGACATCTCATAGACGCGGAACGTGTCGGCGCCGTACGCGTCGTACATCTCGTCGGGCGTGACGATGTTCTTGAGGCTCTTGCCCATCTTCCCGTATTCGCGATTCACGGGATTGCCCTCGTACGTGTAAGTCGTCTCGTTGCCATCAACGTGTTCGACGACGTCCTCGGCGGGCACGTGGACACCGCGCGAGTCGGTGTAGGCGTACGCCTGGATGTAGCCCTGGTTGAAGAGCTTCTGGAAGGGCTCCTCGCTCGACAGGTGGCCGAGGTCGTACAGGACCTTGTGCCAGAACCGCGCATAGAGCAGGTGCAGCACGGCATGCTCGACGCCGCCGATGTAAAGGTCGACGCCGCCAGTCTCGCCGGCCTTGCGCGGGCCCAGCCAGTACGCCTCATTCACGGGGTCCACGAGCTTGTCGGCATTGTGCGGGTCGGCGTAGCGCAGCTCGTACCAGGACGATCCGGCCCAGTTGGGCATCGTGTTGGTGTCCCGGCGGTACTTCTTCAACCCGTCGCCGAGATCCAGCTCGACGTTGACCCAGTCGGGTACACGTGCCAACGGAGGCTCGGGCTCGCTGGTGACGTCGTCGGGCTCGAAGGTCTTGGGGAGGTAGTCGGGTACGTCGGGCAGCTCGACCGGCAGCATCGAGTCGGGCACCGCGATCGGCGAGCCGTCCTCGTCGAACACGATCGGGAACGGCTCACCCCAGTAGCGCTGGCGGCTGAACAGCCAGTCACGCAGCCGGTAAGTCGTGGTGCCGCGCCCGGCGCCCTGCTTCTCGAGCCAGGAGATGATCGCTGTCTTGGCCTCGGCGATCGCCATGCCGTTGAGGTCGATGTCGGCGTTGGACGAATTGATCGCCGGACCCTCGCCGGTGAACGCGTCGCCGTCGAAGCCGTCGGTCGGCTGGACCGTACGGATGATCGGGAGGTTGAACTTCTCGGCGAACTCCCAGTCCCGCGCATCCTGACCGGGCACCGCCATGATCGCGCCGGTGCCGTAACCCGTGAGCACGTAGTCGGCGATGAAGACCGGTATCGACTCACCGTTGACGGGATTGTTCGCGTACGAACCGGTGAACACGCCGGTCTTTTCCTTGTTCTCCTGGCGCTCGACGTCGCTCTTGGCACTGGCCGCAGCGCGGTAGTCGGCGATTGCCTCGGCGGGCGTTGCCGCGCCGCCGGTCCAGGAAGGGTTGACGCCGTCGGGCCACGACGCTGTCGTCAGTGCGCCGACGAGCTCGTGCTCAGGGGCCAGTACGACGTACGTGGCACCGAAAAGCGTGTCGGGACGTGTGGTGAACACGTCGATCGGCGTGTCCAGACCGACGACCACGAAGCTGACCTCAGCGCCGTGCGAACGACCGATCCAGTTGCGCTGCATGTGCTTGACCGACTCGGGCCAGTCCATGCGGTCGAGGTCGTCGATCAGGCGGTCGGCGTACGCGGTGATGCGCATCTTCCACTGACGGAGGTTGCGCGGGAATACCGGGAAGTTGCCGCGTTCGCTGCGACCCTCGGGCGTGACTTCCTCGTTGGAGAGCACCGTGCCGAGAGCCGGGCACCAGTTGACCGGCGACTCGTCGATGTACGCGAGACGCTGGGAGTCGATCAGCTGACGACGCTCGAGAGCCGAGAGACCGGACCAACCTCCATCACGCTCTCCCGACTCGTACGACGCAATGAGCTCGGCGATCGGGCGGGCACAGTTGGCATCGCTGTCGTACCAGGACTCGAAGATCTGCACGAAGATCCATTGGGTCCAGCGCATGAAGTCGGGGTCGATCGTCGCGAACGAGCGGCGTGGATCGTGGGCCAGGCCCAGTCGGCGCAGCTGGCGACGCATGTTGGCCATGTTGGAGACCGTGTTGCCGCGTGGATGCTCACCGGTCTGCACGGCGTGGATCTCGGCTGGCAGGCCGAAGGCGTCATAGCCGAGGGCGTGCAGCACGTTGTCGCCCTGCATGCGGCGGTAGCGACCGATGACGTCGGTGGCGATGTAGCCCAGCGGGTGACCGACGTGGAGTCCCGCCCCTGAGGGGTAGGGGAACATGTCCATGATGAAGAACTTCTCGCCACTCACGTCGCCGGCGAGATCGCCCGTCGGGTTGGAGGCCTCGAACGTGCCCTCAGACTCCCAGCGGTCCTGCCAGCGGCGCTCGATGTCACCCGCGAGGTCGCTGGAGTAGCGGTAGGCGGACGGCTTCGGCTCGGGCGTGTTCACCGCCCGAATGTTACCGGTCAGGCGCGTCCATTCGACTACGTGGCGTCAGGCGGGACGACCAGGGGGCGCCAGCGTGCCCAGACGCCGAACCCGATGCCGACGACGAGCATGCCGAGGCCTGCCCAGAGGTTGACGTTGAACCCGTCCCCGCGAGCCAGCTCCTCGTCGGTCGCGTTGAAGATCCCGAGCAAGGTCAGGATCACCCCGTACACGGTCAACAACCCACCGATGATGAACCGGAGGTCGAACAGTCCGGCTGTCTTCTTCTCTGTAGCCATGAGCTTCTCCTAGAGGAACAGCAGGTTGAGGATGATGACCATCACCAGCGCGATGCCCGCAAGCTTGGTCGGTGACTGGTACCAGGCGATGCGACCCTCGTCGGCGTCGACCAACGACTCCTTCGGGGTGAGCGAATAGACAAGGCCCTTGAGGTCTGCCTCGGCCTTGGGTCTCGTGCGCAACGACACGAGGATGCTGACGACGATGTCAACCACGAACGCCGCACCGGCGGCAACGAAGCTCGCGCCCTGGCCGGAGATGCCCAGCACGCCCACGCTGGCCGAGCCGAACGAGTCCTCGCTCAGGAACGCCACGGCGACGGCGGCGAGCGTCCCCGACACCAAGCCGACCCAACCGGCGGTGGCCGTCATGCGCTTCCAGAACATACCGAGGATGAACGTGGCGAACAGCGGTGCGTTGAAGAAGCCGAACAGCGTCTGCAGATAGTCCATGAGGTTCGAGTAGTTGGACGCGATCGCCGCCGTGCCGATCGCAATCACGGTCGCCGCGACTGTAGCGAGTCGACCGATCCGCGTGTAATACGAGTCTTCGCGATCCTTGACGACGTACTGCTGCCACAAGTCGTACGAGAACACCGTGTTGAAGGCCGAGATGTTGGCCGCCATGCCGGCCATGAAGGCAGCGAGCAGACCGGCGATCGCGACTCCGAGCATGCCGTTGGGCAGCAGATCGCGCATCAGCAGCAGGAGTGCGTCGTTGTACTTGACGTCGCTGCCCTGGCCAGCCTTGAGGTCGGCGATCTCGGGGATGATGATCGCAGCGATCACGCCGGGAATGATGACGATGAACGGGATGAACATCTTGGGGAAGGCGCCGATGATCGGCGTACGACGCGCTGCCGAGACCGAGTTGGAGGCCATCGCCCGCTGCACCTCGACGAAGTTGGTCGTCCAGTAGCCAAATGACAGCACGAAGCCGAGACCGAAGATGATGCCGATGGCCGACAGCACGGGATTGTCGATACCGGTCAGGTCTGTCGCCGGCCACGACGACAGCTGCTCGCCATTGGGCTGGACCTTCTCCTTGATGCCCTCCCAGCCACCGACCTTGTGGAGCGCGATCAGCGTCAATGGCAGCAGGGCGGCCACGATCACGAAGAACTGGAGTACCTCGTTGTAGATCGCGGCCGAGAGCCCACCAAGTGCCGTGTACGTGAGCACGATCGCCGCAGCGACGACCAGCGACAGCCAGAGCTGCCACCCCAGGAGGCGGTTGAGGATCGTGGCGAGCAGGTAGAGGTTGATGCCGGCGATCAGCAGCTGCGCGACGGCGAAGCTGATGGAGTTGACCAGATGCGCTCCGGTGCCGAAGCGCTTGCGCATGAACTCGGGCACGCTGCGTACGCCGGAGCCGTAGTAGAACGGCATCATCACCACGCCGAGGAACAACATGGCCGGTACTGCACCGATCCAGAAATAGTGCACCGTTGCCATGCCGAACTGGGCGCCGTTGGCCGACATGCCCATGATCTCGACGGCTCCGAGGTTGGCCGAGATGAAGGCGAGACCTGTCACCCACGCCGGTAGCGACCTGCCCGACAGGAAGAAGTCGAGACTGGTCGAGATCTGCCGACGAGCCATGATGCCGATGCCGAGGACCACGCCGAAATACATGGCAATGATCGTGTAGTCAAAGACGTCTGCGTCGAGCCTGAAGGTTCCGTCAGCTGCAGGAAGCACGAGCAACTCCATTCACTGGCCGCCCCCCTGGCGACCCGTTGTGGAGGCTACCGCCGGTTCGCGGAGAACGCACCCTCTGCAGGACGCAGGCTCAGTGCATGGCACAGAACGTCTCGACCTTGGAGGTCGGACCGGACACGATGAGCTCGTCACCGGGAGAGACGAAGGTCGTTGCCTCGGCGTACTCGAAGTCCTTGCCGCGAGCCTTCACCGCGACGATGGTGACGCCGAACTCGACTCGGAGTGCCGAGTCCTTGAGCGTCCTGTCCTCGGCGCGTTTGGGGGCACGTGTGCGAGCAATCGCGAAATTCTCGTCGAACTCGATGAAATCGGTCATGGTGCCGGTGACCATGTGCGCGACCCGTTTGCCCATCTGCGACTCGGGACGAATGACATGGGTTGCCCCGACCCGTTCGAGGATCGCGGCATGCTTGCCGCTGATCGCCTTGGCCCAGACCTCCTTGACACCGAGATCCAGCAGTCCGAGCACGGTGAGAACGCTGGCCTCGATGTCGGTGCCAATGCCGACGACAGCGACCTCGAACTGCTCCGCACCGATCTGCCGGAGTGCCTCGGTGTCAGTGGTGTCCGCCGCGACGACATGGGTGAAGTCACTCGCGTATTTCTGGACGATGTCGGGTTGCTCGTCAACGGCTAGCACCTCGTGGCCCAGTGCCACGAGCGACTTGGCGACGGCATAGCCGAACCGCCCCAGGCCCAACACGATGACAGGGGTGGTCGGAGAGGTCTTGCGATCTCTAGCCAATGATCGGCTGCTCCTCGGGAAGGTGATACCGCGGCATCCTACGCCGGAGCACGAGCGCACCGGCCGCAGCGATCGTACCGACTCGTCCGAGGAACATCAGCGCGATGACGACGATCTGGGCGTTTGCGGGCAGGTCGGGGGTGATCCCGGTGCTCAGGCCGACGGTCGCGAACGCTGAGGTGCACTCGAAAAGCACCTGATCGAAATCGAAGTCAGTCATCAACATGACGAGGAACGTCGTCACGGTCACGAGCATGACCGCAAGCAAGGCGATGGTGATCGCGGTCCGCACGACGGCAGCTCCGATCGAGCGGCTGCCCACCGTGATGTCAGGATCGCCTCGCAGCTCTGCCCAGATGACATAGGCGAGGAGTAGAAAGGTGGTGATCTTGATGCCACCGGCCGTAGAAGCACTACCACCGCCGATGAACATCAAGATGATGCCCACATTGAGGGTCTCCGGCCGGACGGCGCCCCAGTCAAAGCTGTTCAGGCCACCAGATCTTGGCATCACGCTGCCCTCGATGCCGGTCACCAGCTTGTGACCAAGTCCCTCGTTGCCGAGAGTCGCGGGGTTGTGCCACTCAAGCAGCAGGAACACCACAGCCCCGAAAACCAGAAGACCAAACGAGCCCCACACCGTGAGGCGGGTGTGGATGGTCCACCGTGCAGGGTTGCGCCAGCCTTGGAACAGCTCAGCCAGCACGGGGAATCCCACGGCTCCGACGAACACGGCGACTGACACCGGGAGGATGATCAGCCCGTCGCCCGCGTACCCCACCAGGCTGTCGCTGTTGAGCGAGAAGCCCGCGTTGTTGAACGCCATGACGGCGTCGAACACTCCGTGCCAGATCGCGGTCGGCAGATCGTCGAAGTACTCGCCGCGGTAGCGCAGGGTGAGCACAAACGCTGTGATCGTTTGGAAGAACAGCATCGTGAAGGCGACCCGCTTGAACAGTGGCCGCACCTCACCGATGTTCACGACATGCATGTCGACTTGCGCAACCATCCTCGTACGCAGTCCGAGTCGACCACCGATGAACAGACCAAGAATGGTGGCCAGAGCGACGATCCCCAGTCCACCTAGCTCCACCAGCACCAGGATGATGCCCTGGCCAGTCGGCGACCAGTAGGTCGACGTGTCGACCGTGGCCAGGCCGGTGACCGTCACGGCAGATGTCGACGTGAACAACGCCGGCATGAAGCTTGCTGATCCGTCGGCCGCGTGAGCAACGGGCAGGAGCAGCAACAGCGCGCCCAGGACGATCAAAGCAGCGAACGTGAGCGGCAGCAGACGCACGGGGTGAGAGATCGAGGCGGGGATCTTCAACCTCACCGGGCGGAGCACGGCACGACGTTACCGCAGGCTTCGCCGAGCAACCCGTGTAAATTCGTCGCCATGGTCTCGCCCGTTCGAACTGCTCAGGCGGCGATGGGGCGATTGGGTCGGACCGAGGAGCTCCCGGGCTTCCTGATGACGATCGGCGGGCTCTTCCTCGCACTGCTGTGCGCAGTGCTGGGACTGGAGATCGGCATGATCGTCCTGCTCGTCATCTCGGTGGTGGGCGAGATCCCGTTCGCGCGGTCAGCCAAGGCAACCGAAATCTTCGACCAGGCGGACTTCGGCATCCCGATGCGATTCGCGTTGCGTTCCGTCATCGCCCTGGTCGGCACCGAGCAGATCGACGGCGTCGAGGCGTGGCGCACGTTCGCCGTGGTGGCTGTCGCCTACGCGCTGATGTTGTGCGCACGTGCCCTGCACCAGACCTACCGGATCGAGGGTCCACTCAAACCGATGGAGACCCGCAACATCACCGGCTCCCCACGCATCTACCAGACGCCGCACCCCAGGACCGTCGAAGTCGTGCTGACGCAGCTGCTGGTGGTTGTCCCGGCACTGTTGGGCACACCATGGATCTCGGTGCTGCTCCTCGGCATCGTCGCGACAGCCGTGCTGTCGACTGTCACCATCCCCGACGCGCAGGCATCGTGGAAGCTGCGCCAGCAGAAGCGCGCCACCGGGTTCACCGGCCCGCTTCGCGAGATCCAGGACTTCATCGACGACTACCAGCCCGAGGTGGTGGTGCACCTCAGCGGCCCCGAGGCTGCGGCCTATCAGATCAACACCTGGCTGGAGAGTCTCGAATCGCTCAGCGAACGAGTGTTCATCGTGATCCGCGACCACGCCCTGTTCACCAAGATGGGCTCGACCACGATCCCGTCGCTCGAGCTGCAGGATGCCGGCGAGCTCCTGATGCTCAACTTCTCGTCGGCCAGGATCGCGCTCTACCCGTCCAACACGGGCAACAACATCCATCTGCTGCGACTGCCGACGCTGATGAGCGCCTTCATCGGTCACGGCGACTCCGACAAGAGCGCCTCGAACAACCCGTTCTCCCGCGCGTACGACGAGCTGTGGGTGGCCGGCGAGGCCGGTGCCGACCGCTACCGACGTTCCGGGCTCGGTGTTCATGATGACCAGTACCGGTTCGTCGGCCGACCGCAGGTGCATGCGATCAAGCGCGAACCCCGGCTCGGTGACGAGGCCGTGCCCACAGTCCTCTATGCGCCGACCTGGGAAGGCGTCAACCTCGAGCAGGAGTACTCCTCGGTCTCCGCCATCGGCGTGAAGATCGTCGAGGGTCTGCTGGCAGCCGATCCGCCTGTACGTGTCGTGTTCAAGGCGCACCCGTTCACCGGTCAGCGCGACGCCAAGTACCGTGCCATCCTCGCCCGGATCGCCGGGCTGATCGACGACGCAGCCGTGCGTACGGGCATCGACCACCGCGTCATCAAGGGTGGGTCACTCGATGAGTGGTTCAACCGCTCTGGCGCCATGGTCACCGACATCTCCAGCGTCGTCAGCGACTTCCTCGCCAGCGAGAAACCGTACGCCGTGTTCAACCACTCCACACTCGACGACGCAACGTTTGTCGAGGTCTTCCCCTCCACCGCGGCCGGCACCATCATCGGCCGAGACGGTCGCGGTATCGCCGAGTTCATCCAGATCGTGACGCAGCAGGCCGCGGACACCAATGCCGCCAAGCGCGGTCAGCTGGCGACCTATCTGCTCGGACCCCAGGAGCAGCGAACGCTCGAGGCGTTCCAGTCGGCGATCACCGCCTTTGTCGCCCGCTCCGACGCAGACCGGGCCGCCTACCGAAACCTCTAGTCAGAGCAGGCGGACTTCGCCAGCCTCTCGAACTCTGCGGGAGTGTTCTTCGTGAGCGCGGGAGAGTCCGGATCTTCTGTGTCGGTGGTGTAGATCGAGCCTGGCTCCAGCTCGGCGACGGCGTCCGTCGACAGGTTGAGAGCGACCGTCTCGTTGGCATCCTCGCCAGTTCCCTGGGCCGAGATGATGTAGCCCTTGCCGGCCTTGAGCTCGAGCGGCGCACTGGGCGTCCAGGCGTCACCGGGAGCGGCGAGGTCGAGAGTCACCGCACCCTTCAACTGCTTGTCTGACGTGAAGGTACCGACGACCTTGTTCTCCTCGGTCTCCTTGAGGCCCTCCCGGTCACCGACGATCTGGATCTGGCTGATGACGTCGCGGCACACGTACGCGTTGATGACGACATGTCCGTCCCCGGTGACAGAGACACCCGTGGCTCCAGCGGCCGGACCGGGATCCTCCGCAGCGTTGCCGCAGGCACCCAACGTGGCCAGCAGAATCGAGGACAGGACCAATGATCGAAGGAGATGCACGCATTTCAAGGTACGTGATTCGGAGACGCGGCACGTTGCCCTGAGCCATGGGCCGAGCGAAGCGAGGCCAGGCGCCCGGGCGGAACCCGGCAGTGGTGAGGCACGATCCACTGGAGCGGCCAAGGATGAGCCGCGCACCGCACCAGCGCCGCGTACGACGTTCGGGCGCACGGGCGGTCGCGGTAGGGTGGATGGGTGAATTCGGCCCCTGGGAAGATCGCCATCGCGATCGTGACGTACAACCGGTCCAACTTCCTCAAGGAGCTCCTCGTGAGTGCGGCGGCGATGAAGTCGCAGCCGTTCGCGATCGTTGTCGTCGACAACGCGAGCACCGATGACACCCAGGAAGTCATCGAGAACGCTCGCGCGGCTTTCCCCGCACACGTCCTGATCAACCACCGGCTCGACACCAACACAGGTGGGTCTGGCGGTTTCAGCGAAGGCACCAAGGTCGCGCTCGAGAACGGCGCCGACTGGGTGTGGTTGATGGATGA
Source organism: uncultured Actinomycetota bacterium (assembly GCA_963849475.1). Classification (GTDB taxonomy): domain Bacteria; phylum Actinomycetota; class Actinomycetes; order Propionibacteriales; family Nocardioidaceae; genus Aeromicrobium. Next base: position 272,945 of record CAWKHC010000011.1, on the reverse strand, counting down.
CGACGTGGAGATCCTCCCCGACGCGATCGAGCAGTTCGCGCCCTGGATGGAGCGGTTCAAGGTCATCCACGGCCGCCGTTACGACTTCGACGGCACCCCGTTCTACTGGCAGGCCAAGTTCAACGAGTTCCTCGGCGTGCCACTCCCCTACAGCGGCAAGCAGTTCAACCGCGAGGGCTTTGCGATCACCAACTCAGGCACGTTCGAGGGCATGCTGATCCACGCCGACATCGTGCGCGAGATCGGCCTGCCCGACCCGCGCTTCTTCATCTCGTGGGACGACGCCGCGTACGCGTGGCTGGCCGCCCAGCACACCGAGGTCGTCTACGTCGACGCGTTCGTGCTCAAGCGCAAGCGCGAGCAGAAGCAGGTCAACCTCGGCATCCGGCACCTCAACGACGGCAGCGCGCTGTTCCGCTTCCACGTCATCCGCAACCGCGCCTATGTCGGCAAGTACTTCCGCGAGTACGGCAAGCTCAACCGCTTCGGCTTTGCCCTCGGCACGGCGCTGACGTTCGCCAAGGAGATCTTCCGGCTGATCGTCGTCCAGCGCACGCTCAAGGGCTTCGGAGATCTCGTACGAGGCTTCCGCGCCAACCGTGCCCTGTGGCGCGACTCGTCGTGGCGGCCGATGGATCCGGCCGACGTACCGGCCCGCTCTGCCGATTTCAAAGGCGAGACCAATGGACGCTGACCTTCTGATCGTCGGCTCGGGATTCTTCGGGCTGACGATTGCAGACCGTTGTGCCCGTGAGCTCGACCTCAAGGTCCAGGTCATCGATCGCCGGGACCACATCGGCGGCAACGCCTACAGCGAGATCGACCCGGAGACCGGCATCGAGGTGCACCGCTACGGGGCACACCTCTTCCACACGTCCAACAAGCGGGTCTGGGACTACGCCAACCAGTTCACCGAGTTCACGCCCTACGTGCACCACGTCTACACGACGTACCGCGGCGAAGTCTTTCCGATGCCGATCAACCTCGGCACGATCAACCAGTTCCAGCGGGCCGCCTACACCCCCGACGAGGCACGCGCCTGGGTCGTCGAGCAGGCCGCGATGCTCGACGGTGAGCCGACCAACCTCGAGGAGAAGGCGATCTCGCTGATCGGCCAGCCGCTCTACGAGGCGTTCATCAAGGGCTACACCGCCAAGCAGTGGCAGACCGATCCCAAGGAGCTCGCGGCCGAGATCATCAGCCGCCTCCCGGTGCGCTACACGTACGACAATCGCTACTTCTCCGACACGTACGAAGGCCTGCCGGTCGACGGCTACACCGCGTGGCTGGAGAAGATGGCCGATCATCCCAACATCACGGTGACGCTCGAGACCGACTTCTTCGACGAGTCGCAGCCGTGGAACAAGGCCGGGGTCGTCGGGCAGATCCCGGTCGTGTTCACCGGACCGATAGACCGCTACTTCGACTTCAAGCACGGTGACCTGTCATGGCGCACCCTCGACTTCGAAAAGGAAGTCCTGCCGATCGGCGACTTCCAGGGCACCACGGTCATGAACTACGCCGACGAGTCGATCGATTACACGCGCATCCACGAGTTCCGGCACTTCCATCCCGAGCGCGACTACCCCGCCGACAAGACGATCATCATGCGCGAGTTCAGCCGCTTCGCCGAGCACGCTGACGAGCCCTACTACCCCGTCAACACGCCTCAGGATCGCGAGCGACTGCTGTCGTACCGCGAGCTCGCCAAGGGCGAGGCCGACGTGCTGTTCGGCGGACGGCTCGGGACCTACCAGTACCTCGACATGCACATGGCCATCGGTGCCGCGCTGAGCATGTACGACAACAAGCTCGCTCCGCACTTCACCGACGGCTCGGCTCTGGTCGACGATGGCAGCTGAGCCTCGCGTTGGACTGACCCGTCGCCTGCAGCTGTGGGCGATCAAGCGCCTGCGCCGCTCACGCTTCCTGCCGGTCGGTATGCCCGACAAGGTCACCGACGAGGACCGCCTCGGCAAGCCGTTCACCCAGCAGGTGATGGTCTACTTCCCGACACCCAAGGACAGCCTCTACCAGCTGCGGCCCTGGTTCCACGCGCTCTCGGCCCTCAACAACAAGCACCCCATCGTCTGCGTCTTCAAGGACTCGCGCACGGCCAAGGTCGTACGCAAGGAGACAGACTTCGACTGCGTGACACTGGCGCGCTACGGTCAGCTCGACGAGATCCTGGCGCTCAGCGAGATCAAGCTCGCGCTCTACGTCAACCACGACCCGGTCAACTTCGAGTCGCTGCGCTTCAGCTCGATGGTGCACGTCTACCTCGGGCACGGTGACAGCGACAAGGGCGTCTCGGTGTCCAACCAGGTCAAGGCGTACGACCTGTGCTTCCTCGCCGGACAGGCCGCGCTCGACCGAACACTGTCAGCCGTCATGAACTACGACGCCGAGGCACGCAGCGTCCTCATCGGCCAGCCCCAGCTCGATGGAGCGCCCGAAATCGAGGGCGAGCCGTCACCCGACGGCCGCCAGACCGTCCTTTACGCGCCGACGTGGGAGGCCTCGCAGCCCTCGGTCTCCTACGGTTCGCTCGAGACCCACGGCGAGAAGATCATGCAGCAGCTCGTCGGCCACTATCGCGTGATCTACCGCCCGCACCCGCTCAACGGTGTCATCAGCCCCTCGTACGGCGAAGCTGACCGGGCCGTACGCGTCCTGGCCGAACGCATCGACACCGACGTACCACTGGAGAAGTCATTCGCCGATGCCGACATGCTCATCACCGATGTCTCCGCAGTCACGCTCAACTGGCTACCCACCGGCAAGCCGATGCTGGTGACCACCCCGTCGGTGCCCTACCCCCCGAGCCGACTGATGATCATCGTTCCGCAGCTCTCGGCCAATGACGATGTTGCAGCCGAGGTCGAGGAGCAGCTCACCAACGACCCGACCAAGGCGATCCGCAAGAAGCTCATCAGCTACTACCTCGGCAACCCCAAGCGCGGGGTCGCCACCAAGAACTTCGTCAAGGCGTGCACGGACGCAATCGCCGTACGCGACCGTGAGTGGGCCGAGAAGCAGATCACCGGCGCCACGGGTCCCTGATCCCCCAACTTTTGTGACAAACCTCGTCACCGTCCGGGCTCGGAGTGACGAGGTTCGTCACAAAAGTTGGGGTTAGGCGCCGCCGCCGATGGCAGCGGGACCGTCTTCGCGGCGGATGTCGATGATGTGCCCCGTCTGCTGGGCGAGCAGGATGTCGATCGACTGACGGGCGACCTCCATCGAGCTGAGCAGCGTGCCCTCGGGCTCGTCGCCGAACGCCTTGGTACGCATCGGCGTGCCCGTACGTTCGGGGTTGATGCAGTTGACCCGCACCTCGCCGGCCCACTCGTCGGCGAGCGCCTGCGTCAGATTGACCACGGCGGCCTTGGCCGAGCTGTAGAGCGAGTAGCCCTTGCGGCCACGCGTGTAGGACGACGACGTGAACAGCAGCAGCGAGCCACTGGACGCCGCCAGATGCGGATAGAACTCCTGGGCGATGAAGATCGGGGCGAGGTAGTTGATCTCGGTCGCCGCGAAGATCGTCTCCTCGGTCGTGTCTGCGAGGTCGCCGATCGGCAGCACGCCGGCGGTGTTGACCACGAAGTCGATCGTCTCGGTGTCCTTGAGCACGGTCTGCGCCGCCGCGGCGATGTCGTCCCGGCGGTCGACGTGCGTGTTGGTCGTCGAGCGTGAGAACGAGTGCACGGTTGCGCCGAAGCTGCGCGCGAGCTCAGCGATGTCGCCGCCGATCCCGTACGAGCCGCCGAACACGACCATCGTCTTGCCCTCGAGCGCCGTGCGGTACTCATCGTCGCTGAGCTGGTCCGGCGCGTCGGCAGAATGCAGCTGGAAGAGCTTGTCGGCGATGTAGACGTCGATCGGCTCGGTGACCTTCATGTTGCGCTCGTGGCCGAGGACGACCGCGATTGGTACGTCGGGCAGATAGCGCAGCACCACGGTGCAATCATCGGTCGCGGTGAAGTCGGGATCCTTCCAGGCGAGCTCGTACGCCTTGCGGATCACCGAGAGGCGGAATGCCTGCGGTGTCTGCCCGCGACGCAGCAGGGAGCGCTGCAGGACGTCCTCGATGACATCGTGGCCGTCAGCACCGGGCTCGGGGTGCACCTGGACGATCGTGTCGGCCGAAGGAATTGCGGTGTCGACAGCTTCGTGGGTCTGCAACGCGGTCACGCAGTCGGTGATGATGGTCTGCGAGACGAGCGGGCGTACGGCGTCGTGAAACAGGACGTTGCACTCGTCGGTGCCGAGCGCCTCAAGAGCGCGACTCGTGGAGTCGTTGCGCGTGACGCCGCCCTCGACGATCTGGGTGACCTTCGCGTAGCCGCCGGCGTCCACGATCGCGCGTACGGGGTCGAGGTGGCCGGGTGCCATCAGCACGACGATCTCGTCGATCACCGGAGATGCCTCGAACGCTGCGATCGTGTGCTCGATGATCGTCTTGCCGGCGATCTTGATGAGCTGTTTGGGGATCGAGAGGCCGACCCTCGTACCGGTGCCACCGGCAAGGATCACGGCCACATTTCGCAGTTCAGTCACCACACGAGGCTACCGGCTCGCGGCGTCGGTCAGGCGCCCGGCCGGATCACGGCCTCTGTCTGCTCGGACTTCCAGACGCGGAAGCCTTCCTCGGTCGTCCCGCGACGCCAGTAGCCCGAGATCGATGCGTCGGCGCGTGGCACCTCGCGCTCGTTGAGGACGTACGGGCGGACGCTCTTGAGCAACGCCGACTCGCCATGCACGAAGGCGTGGGCACGGCCCGGGAGCCACGACCACGCGCGTACGGCGTCATCGAGCAGCGTCGTCGTGCCAGGGCCTGCATCGCCGCGGTGCAGCCAGTGCACCTCGAGGTCGGCTGATGTCGTCAGTGGGAGCTCATGGTCGGGTCCGTCGACCTCGAGGAAGGCGACCGCTTTGGCGCCGGCTCCGAGCGTCTCGAGTGCCGAGCTGATCGCCGGCAGTGCTGCTTCGTCGCCGACGAACAGGTGCCAGTCGGCCGAGCGATCGGGCAGATAGGCACCACTCGGCCCGCGCAGGTGCAGCACGTCGCCGGGCTGTGCCGCGCTCGCCCAGGGTCCGGCGAAGCCCTCGTCGCCGTGGATCACGAAGTCGACGGCAAGCTCGCGTGCCTCGTGGTCGACCCAGCGGATCGTGTAGGTCCGCAGCACCGGCCAGGCGTCCTGCGGCATCGTCTCGCGTACTTCCACGAGGTTGAGCGGCTCGGCATAGTCGAAGCCGTCGGCGAGGAACACGAGCTTGCAGTACTTGTCGGTGAACGCCCCGTCATTGAGCGCGAGGTCGCGTCCGGCGAAGTCGTCGAAGCCTTCACCACCGAAGACCACCCGCAGCAAGGTGGGGGTCAGCTTTTCGGTCCGGATCACGGTCATTCGCGCTGGGTGGGTCTTGCTCACGTGTGTAGCCTACTGGCGTGACCCACGGCATCGACACGACACAATTCGACCCCTCAATCCGCGCGCAGGACGACCTGTTTCGACACGTGAACGGTCCCTGGCTGCGCACCGAGGAGATCAAGCCTGACCGGGCCACTGCCGGCGCCTTCGTGGTGCTCGTCGACGAGGCCGAGGCCAAGGTCCGCGAGATCATCGAGACGGCGAGCAAGACACCACAGGACGACGAGCAGCGCAAGATCGGCGATCTCTACGCCAGCTTCATGGACGAGGCCCGCGCCGAAGAGCTCGGTGCGACGCCGCTGGAGCCCGAGCTCGCCCAGGTCGACGCCATCACCGACATCGCCACGTTCATCGCAACCCTCGGCGAGCTCGACCGTCAGGGCGTCGCGAGCGTGTTCGGCATGTACATCGGGCCCGACAGCGGCAATCCCGAGCGCTACATCACCCACCTCAACCAGGGCGGCACAGGCCTGCCCGACGAGTCCTACTACCGCGAGGACGCCACCGCTGACATACGTACGGCCTACGTCGGCCACATCACCACGATGCTCGGGCTCGCGGGCCTCGACGACGCAGCCGGTCGCGCCGCACGAATCATGGACCTCGAGACTCGCCTCGCCAGCCACCACTGGGACCGCGTGGCCTGCCGTGACGCGCAGAAGACGTACAACCTGCTCGATCGAAGCGGCCTGCAGGCGCTGGCGCCAACGTTCGACTGGACGTCGTGGTCCGCCGGCGCCAAGGTGCCGGACCCGGTGATCGCCGAGGTCGTGGTCGGCCAGCCTTCGTTCATCGAAGGGCTCGAGACGTTGCTCGTCGCCGACGAGCTCGAGTCGTGGAAGGACTGGCTGCGCTGGCAGGTCGTCAGCAGCGGATCGCCCTACCTCTCGTCGGCTTCGTCAACGCCAACTTCGAGTTCTACGGCCGTACGCTCAGCGGCACCGACGAGCTTCGCCCGCGCTGGAAGCGTGGCGTCGGTTTCGTCGAGGGCGCCATGGGTGAGGCCGTCGGTCGCATCTACGTACGCACCGAGTTCCCGCCAGCGTCCAAGGAGCGCATGACCGAGCTGATCGACAACCTCATCGAGGCCTACCGCTCCAGCATCTCCGAGCTGCCGTGGATGAGCGAGGAGACCAAGAAGCGCGCCCACGACAAGCTCAACTCGTTCGACCCCAAGATCGGCCACCCCGAGAAGTTCCGTACGTACGAGGCCCTCGAGACGGCGCCCGACGACCTGCTCGGCAACGCTCGACGCGCCCTCGCCGTCGCCACTGACCGTGAGCTGGCCAAGATCGGCTCGCCGATCGACCGCGACGAGTGGTACATGACCCCGCAGACGGTCAACGCCTACTACAACCCGACGATGAACGAGATCGTCTTCCCCGCAGCGATCCTGCAGCCACCCTTCTTCCACGCCGAGGCCGACGACGCGGTCAACTACGGCGCCATCGGTGCGGTGATCGGTCACGAGATCGGACACGGCTTCGACGACCAGGGCTCGCACTACGACGGCACGGGTGCGCTCAACAACTGGTGGACCGACGAGGACCGCACAGCGTTCGAGGAGCTCACCTCCGCTCTCATCGCCCAGTACGACGCCCTCACCCCCGAGGGCGCCGAAGGCAAGAACGTCAATGGTTCATTGACGATCGGCGAGAACATCGGTGACCTCGGTGGCCTCGGTATCGCCTACAAGGCGTTCAAGATCGCCCAGGCGCGAGTCCGCGGGCGAACCGATCGACGGGCTGACGCCTGATCAGCGATTCTTCATCTCGTGGGCGCAGGCCTGGCAGTCCAAGGTCCGCCCGGCCGAGACCGTACGACGTCTCACCGTCGACCCCCACTCGCCGCCGGAGTTCAGGTGCAACCAGGTCATCCGCAACATCGACGCGTTCTACGACGCCTTCGACGTCACCGCCGACGACAGGGCCTGGCTGGATCCGAAGGATCGCGTCGTCATTTGGTAATGACTACTCTGCGAGGTCGGTCGACTTCCACGCGAACCCGACCAGCTCATCACACCTCAGCATCTGAGCGCCTTGGGAGCTCACCTTTCGAGGCGCTCCGGGGCCGCTTCGCGGGCTGTGTCGTCTGGAGATGGCTGCGCTTGGGTCAAGCGGTTGCTTGGATCGTCTCGCTTGTCGTCGTACACCGATAGGTTGCTTGTGTGAGCCATGAACCGCACGTTGAGCCTGTCGAAGCGTCGACCGCTCCGGTTGAATCGGTACAACGGCGAATCGTCAGCGTGCTGTCGCTGGTGCAGGTCATCGGCGGGGTCGGCAACGGTGCTGGGCTCGCCGTCGGCGCGCTGCTCGTCAAGGACGTGAGCGGCTCGTCTGGGTGGTCCGGGATGGCCGTCGTGATGCTCACGCTCGGCGCCGCCGCCTTCACGATCCCGCTGGCCAACATCGCCGTACGGCTGGGCCGCCGACCTGCTCTCACGCTGGGCTGGCTCTGCGGCGCAAGCGGAGCCTGCGTCACCGTGCTCGGAGCAGAGGTCGAGGCGTTGCCGGTCGTCCTGCTCGGGCTCATCTTGTTCGGCGCGAGCACTGCGGCCAACCTGCAGTCTCGGTTCGCCGCAGTCGATCGAGCCCAGCCGGGCCAGATCGGCAGAGCGCTGTCCCTTGTCGTGTGGTCGACGACAGTTGGCGCGGTCATCGGTCCCAACCTCACCGGTCCGGGAGCCACGGTCGCCGACTCGATCGGCATTCCGGACCTGGCCGGTCCGATGCTGTTCTCCGCGGCGGGATTTGCGATCGCGGGGTTCATGACCTTCGCACTCCTGCGACCGGACCCGCTCGTACGAGCTGCTGAGGGCGCCACGGCCGCCCCGCGAGGCATACGCGCCGCGCTCCCCCACATCCATGGCGTGACGCTGACGGCGATCCTGGCGATTGCCGCCTCGCATGCCGTGATGGTCTCGGTGATGGCCCTCACGCCCGTACACATGCAGGATCATGGCTCCTCGCTCGACATCATCGGCCTCACGATCAGCCTGCACATCGCCGGCATGTTCGCCTTGTCGCCCGTCATGGGCTGGCTCAGCGACCGGTGGGGAGCCGGCCGGACCATCCTGCTCGGTCAGTCGATTCTGCTGCTGGCGACCTTCGTCGCCGGCACGTCAGGGCACTCAGAAGGACAGATCATGCTGGGCCTGACGTTGCTGGGAGTCGGCTGGTCCGCCTCGGTGATCGCCGGGGCCGCCATGCTCAGCGCCTCGCTCGAGCCGGAGGTCCGCCCGGTCGTTCAGGGCTTCTCGGACCTGGCGATGAACCTCGCGGGCGCGTTCGGCGGACTGCTGGCCGGCGTTGTCGTCGCCACCAGTGGCTTCGGGACGCTCAACGCGGCCGCCGCCGTCCTGACCGTACCTGTCATCGCCCTGGTCGCCTCAGGCAGAAGAGTCGCCTCGAACGTCAACGACGGAAGATCGTGAACTTCACCCAGTCCGTGACCGGGTAGACCAAGCGGTGCAGCACCGAGTCGAACCTGTCGGTCACCGCACCGACGCGCAGTCCGATCCAGTCCCCAGCAGGCCCGAGGTGGTCTTCGAACCAAAGACCGATGCGCTCGAAGGCTTCGTCTGAGGCGAACAGGCAGGTCACGGCGATGACGGCCAGCGCCGACCATGGAGCCGCGAACAGTACGGCGAAGATGATGTTCACCGTGATGGCGAGCGTCAGGACGACCCGGCGCGAGCCGGGGTTGAGCAGCAACGGGGCAAAGAACAGCTGCACGAGAAGCACGGTGTAGGTCACGATTGCCAGCACGATCGTGCTCGAGCTCAGCAGGTCCGACAGCCAGGGGAACGGCCGATACTCGGGCAGCTGCATCGTGTAATAGAGCGCCGTACCGTTCTGCCAGGTCGACTGCGAGATCTTGTCGAGCCCGGCCGCGCCATAGACGAGGATCGTCTGGACGGCGAGAGCTGCCAGGGCAAGGTTGTGGAGGCTGGTCGACAGCCAACGCGGGAGGGCGTCGTCGCTCGCGCTACGGGACCGGGATCTGGCACGCCGCTCTCGCCTGCGGGCGTCGAGGGACCATCGATCGGCTGTGCGCATCAGCAACAACCACAGCAGCGTCAGACGAATGAGGTTGTCACCCTCACCGCCGACGACCGGGTTCTGCCCAACGATCGCGATGAAGCCGACGAACGTGAGGACGTTTGCTCCCTTGGTGCGCCAACCGAGAACGAACGCGAACGCGGCAAGCATCGTCACGACGTACACCACGGCCAGTACGTCGGAGCTGACGTCCTTCAGGACCGCGAGCTCGGGGAACCGGCTGATGGCGCGCGCCGGCTCGGCCCAGATCGACGCCTGCCCGACCCACAGGTCGCGGGTCGTGAAGTTGGCAGCCAGCAGCCCCAGTACTGCTGCGCCGGTGCCGATGCGGCACGCAGCAGCGCCGTACAAGGCGTGCTTCTCGTTCAGGACCCAGTCCTCGACGCGTTCGCGCACGTCGGTGATCGAGTCGATCCGGTTCCACATGAAGTCGCGCACGATTTCAGCCCTTCACGTACGAGTTGTAGGGCGTCTGCGCTTCCAGCGAGCCGCGAAAGTGCGGTCGCCAGCCGAAACTGAACCACAGGTAGTCGACATCCTTGATCTTGATGTCATGTCGCTTCGAGAACTCCGGCACACTCCGGCGGCCGACTTTGAACTGCACCTGCAGAACCTTGCCCTTCCATTTCGAGGTCGCGTAGAACGACGTGAACTGCGTTGCCATCTGGTCGTAGGCCATGAAGTTCTGCACGACGGCCGCATTGTTGCCGGCCTTGCGGAGATCAGCGGTGCGAGCCGACGTCAGGTCGGTCGCCTTCCAGGCGCGCACGATCTGTCGCTGCTTGGGCTCGAGGGCGAACATCGACCTGTTCAAGTTGGTTGCCAGGCGCCGAGGGATCAGGTGCACACGAGCAGGATTGGGATTGAACTTCACGTCCTTGATGTCTTCCCTGGTCAGGTCGACCCATTCGGTGACCTTGGCCTTGGCTGAGCCCTTCTTGACGAGCGCCCGCACCTGGAAGGACTCGTCGACGAACTGGACGCTCGGGTCGACCGCGTCGACGTCCTGCTGGAAGTACGGATCGACGTACGACGCGAGGTTGCGCGAGCCGACGAGGTCGCGGATCGGGCTCGATGGTGCCAGCCACAACATCAACAGTGTTGAGTGCAGAGCCACGAGGAGCGCCAAGCCGGTCACCAGTCTCCGCTGCCACGGGCGCACGGGCTCGTCGCGGGCATCGGGCATGAGAACCATCCTAGGGTGTGAACGAACAACTGCCGGCGACCCCTAGGGGCCACCGGCAGTTGTTTTAAGCGTTGCTATCAGACCTGAAGGCGACGCTTTTCGTTCAGCAGGACAGTTGCACCGAAGAGCAGCAGTCCGAGACCCAGCATCCAGAACGGAAGCAGGTTGGGCGATCCCGTTGCCGGGAGCGTCGTGGTCACGTCGGCGTCAGCCTGGCTGTCGGCATCTGCCGCAGCGTCAGCGTCCTGGTCGGCATCGACATCAGTGTCGAGGTCAACGTCGACGTCCTGGTCGACATCAACGTCAACGTCGGTGTCGACGTCCTGGTCAGCCGGCGCGTCCTCGTCGTCAGCAGCAGCCAACGTGTTCGGACCACAGCTGGTGCGAGCGAGCTCCAGGTGTGCGGTTTCGCCGAGAACAGCCAGATCAAGTGCAGTGACCTCAATCGACTCGCCATCGTCACCGACGACCTGCTTGTTGACAGTGCTGTCAACGAGCGGCTTCAGCGCCTCGCCGACCGGAGCGAGGAGCGCCGGACCGACGGCGTTGAGGAGCGGCGTCAGAAGAGCATTGCGGACCTGAGTGACTGCACCGGCGAGCTGGTCGAGGAGAAGGTCACCGAGGGTGTCGTTCAAGCTGTCAGTCAGCGTCGCGGTGATGCCATCGAGCAGACCGTCCACGAGCTGCTGAGGAGCGGTGTCACCGATGAGTGCAGCGTTCGGCGAGGTGTCCAGAGCGATTGGAATCGTGATGTCGTTGTCGCCGCCGGGGAGGTCAACAAAAATGTTGGTGCTGGCTACGGTCGCGTTACCGGTAGCGTCGGCGCCGGCGACTGCATCGCAGGTGCTGGTGACCTCGCCGGTCTGAACGGTGACCGGAATGGCAGCCTGCAGGGCGGTCAGAAGAGGCGTGACCACGTTGTCCTGTACGGCCTCAATGACCGGATCGAGAACGAGTGCGAACAACGGTCCCAGGATCGGACCAAGGCCAATGACGAGGTCGTCGAGGATCGTGCCGGTGTCGATGGTCGCAAGCTCGGTGCTGACGCTCGTCAGGTCGACGTTGGTGAGGCTGGCGATGCCCGTGCCAGCAACACGTGCGTCAGCAGTGGACACACCCTTGTTGCCGTCGAGGCTCGTCGAAGCCGTCTGGTCAAACGTGCTGACAGCCGGAGCGCTGGCCGTCAGGCCTGTTCCACACGTCTCAGTGGTTCCGACCGTGGGCGTACCGGTGGGCGACGATGCGGTGCACTCGTTGCTGTCGAGGATGTTGACGAGACCGCCGCCCGTGATGGCGCTGGCGTTCGACTGCGCAACATCACCGGGCGCACCCTGTGCGGAGAACGACAGTCCGGCTGTGATGATCAGCGTCACGAGTCCGACTGCGATCGAGTTCTTGGCGAGCTTGTTCCTCATCCGAGAGGCTCCTTGATTGGTATTGGTCGGGCACACAGGTGCGTGCCCAGCAAGCATGTGAATGGCGACTGGGAGATCGCTGAGAGATAGTCAACCACATTCTCAGGTGAGAAAAGAACCGCAGGGGCGATTCTGATACGCAAATGTCACATTCTGCGCGTGGATTGAGCGGTTTTTATCCGAATTCGTTGATCTTGGAGCCATTCCAAGCCGCGCACCCACGATCGGTCGCTCACCAGGATCATGTCGACGGCGATCATCACGAGGGAGAAGTACAAGATGCCCATGAAAATGCCGATCCCGAGGTGCATTCCCGTGATCATCACCAGTGCAACCATGCGGGTGGGGCGATAGATCAGCAGCACCGGGAAGAACAGCTGGACGACGATCGCGGTGTAGGTGGCTCCCGCGATGATCGGAGCGCTCGAGTATGCCCAGTGGAGCCAGTCGCTCCAGGGCGAGTAGGCGTCTGTCTGCAGCGGGTAATAGACGGCAGTGCCGTCGCGCCAGACTGTGCTCTGCAGCTTCCAGAACGCCGAACCGACATAGACCATGACGACCTGGTGGATGATCAGGATGACCGCGAGGTTGTGCAGCGTCGCGGTGAACCATTCCGGCATCAATGGCCTGACCCCGCCACGCGCCGACCGCAGGCGCGCATCGACCGACCAGCGCTTTCCGGCATCGGTGAAGCAGAGATAGAACAGCACCATGCGAAGCACGGCGTCGCCGCCTGAGCCGACGAACGGGTCCGACACATAGAGTGACAGCCAGAGGAAGAGCGTCATCACTGCTGACGCACGTGTGTAGAGGCCAACCATCAGCAGGATGCCGAACACGATCGTCACCAGATAGACGAGGTCGAACAGGTGTCCATCAACCTGCTTGAAGAGGCCAAGGAAGGCCGGCCAGTCCTTGGACGTGCGGACCAGCTCGGTCCAGTCGGCTCCGTCGCCCCACGTGTAGTGGCGGTCAGGCCAGTTGACGATCAGCTGGCTGGCGACGATGAAGCCGAGGATCATGCGGGTGACGGCGAGTCCGTACGTCGACCTCTTGCCACCGGTCAACCATTCCCATGCCTGGTCGATCATCGGTGCCGCCGATCGAAGTCGGCGATCGTGCGCCGCTCAGCCGCCGAGCCGAGCTCCGGAACGCGCCAGCCGCTCACGCGAACAGACATGGGTGGGCGCGCGGCTTCGCGGTCTGCCTCGGGCCGGTTGCGAGAGTGGTAGGGCACGACGCCTTGCCGGTTGAGCGAGTAGTGCACGGCTACGAACTTGCGTTCGGGCCACCGCGCCTGCAGCACCCCGGTTGCCAATTGGATGGTGGCCCGCTCGTACCTCAAGTAGGTCGACGTGGAATCTGGTCTGTTCGGAGCTTCGGTGAGCAGCTCCTTGCTGAGGTCGGCCCAGCTCGGTGGATCCGCCGCCCGTGTCGAGTCAGCCAAGCTCTTCTGCGTCCGCGTGAGCCCGGCATATCTGGAGCCGAGGGGGCTGAAGAGCTTGTTGGTGATGTAACCGGCCCGGCCGCCGACGAGTCGGTGGTGGACCAGATCCAGCTCGACCGCGGTCCAGTCGACCCATTCCGTCTGCTTGATCGTCCCGTTCGCGTCACGGTAGGAGCCCTGGAACTCGATCGTGCGATCCTCAGAGACCGGGTTGGGAGCGAACAGGCGCCAGTTCTGCGCGAACATCGGGCTCAGGTACGTCGAGTGGGGTGCCGCCGCGTCCGTGTAGCGGTTGGGCGGCAGCGAAGCCAGCGTCACGGCGACGAGCTGGAACAGAGCCACCGCGGTGACAGCGACGACGAACGTCGTCTTGAGCGTCAGCCGGGGCACGGGCACACGGTACTTGATGACGCCGCCTCGATCATTTGCCCGAGCACAGGAGACTCCGTCGCGGCCCTCACGCTGACCGCTCCAGGCTCACCCGACATCCCGTCCGCCCCGCTGACCGCTCCTCCCCCCGAATCACCAGTCCCGACAGAGATCAAAAAACCCGGCCAAAGAACAGCCGGGTCTTTTTGATCTCTGTGGAGCATAGGAGATTCGAACTCCTGACCTCTTCCATGCCATGGAAGCGCGCTACCAACTGCGCCAATGCCCCGCTGTTGCCCCTGAAGGCGTTGCCAATGCTATCCGCAGACGCTGCTTGAACCCAAACCGGGTCATTCGTCGTCGGAGAGCACTGGTTCGGGCAACGTGCCCGCGTTCCACTCCGTCAGGCGCCACTTCGACCAGTCGTCCCTGCTCCACTCCTCCAGCACCGACCAGGAGCAGTTGCCGAGCCCGCCGAACGTGCCCCAGTGCTCTTCGGGAACTTCGAGGAACGCGCACGCCCCCGTACGCAGCACCGCCCCGTGCGCGACGACGACGAGCACACTCTTGGGCGGCAGGTCCTCCAGCAGGTCGTGCAGAGCAGCGGCGAACCGCTCCCCTGCTTGCCGGTGCGTCTCGCTGCCGGGGATCTGGGTCTCGTCGCCGTCGATCCAGGCCTGCATGCCGTCAGGGAACTTTTCCCACGCCTCGCCCCAGGTGAGCCCCTCACGTGCGCCGAAGTCCATCTCGCGAAGCCGTGCGTCGAACTCAACTTCCTGCGAGGTCACCTCGCCGAGGATCTGTGCCGTCTCGGACGCTCGCAGCAGGTCGGAGCTCACGATCCGGTAGGGCTTCAGGGCAGCCAGCCGTGTGGCAGCCTCACGCGCCTGCCCTCGACCCACATCGTCGAGGGGTATGTCGCTCTGTCCCTGCACGCGGCCGGCCACGTTCCACTCCGTACGGCCGTGTCGCCACAGGACGACCTGACGCCAGCTCACGCCGGGTCCTTGATTCGATCGATGATTTCCACCGCTCACGTCAACCTGACAACGGGGCAGTCACTCCAGAGCCGTTCGAGCGCGTAGAAGGCGCGATCCTCCTGATGCATGACGTGCACCACGATGTCGGCAAAGTCGAGGAGCACCCAGCGACCTTCGCGCATGCCTTCACGGCGCACGGCCTTGGCACCGAGCTCGATCATCTTGTCCTGGATGGCGTCCTGCACGGCTCGAACCTGGCGGGAGGTGGTCGCCGAGCACAGCAAGAACACGTCGGTGATCGCCAGCTGCTCTGAGACGTCGAACGCGATGATGTCCTGCGCGAGCTTGTCCTCGGCTGCTCCCGCCGCTGCACGTGTGAGCTCGACCGCCCACTCTGTCGCGCTCAGGGTGTCGGCTCCGGCTCGGCGTACAGACCGTGCTTGCCGATGTACTGGACCACGCCGTCGGGGACGAGGTACCAAACCGGCTCTCCCCGGACCACGCGGTCGCGGCAGTCGGTGGACGAGATGGCCAACGCCGGGATCTCGAGCACCGTGATCCGGTCCTTGGGCAGTCCTTCCAACGTGCTCTCGTCCATCTCGTGGCCGGGACGCGTACATCCGACGAAGTGGGCGAGCGTGAACAGCTCCTCGTGGTCGCGCCACGTCAACAGGGCGGCCATCGCATCGGCGCCCGTGATGAAGTAGAGGTCGGCGTCGGGGTGCGACGCCGAGAGATCGCGCAGGGTGTCGATCGTGTAGGTCGGGCCGTTGCGGTCAATGTCGGCGCGGCTCACCGCGAATCGCGGGTTGGCCGCCGTCGCGATCACGGTCATCAGGTAGCGATCCTCGGCGGGCGAGACATCGCGGTCAGCCTTCTGCCAGGGCTCGCCGGTCGGTACGAAGATGACTTCTTCGAGGTCGAACCACGACTGCACCTCGCTGGCTGCCACCAGGTGTCCGTGATGGATGGGGTCGAACGTGCCGCCCATGACGCCAATGCGGCGACGACCCTCATGCACGGGGCTCAGGAGTGCTCGCGACCCTTGCCGAACTGCAGCAATGCCAGCATTGCGAGAGTCAGGATGGTGATCGCGATGGCGCCGACGCCGTACGGGTCGATGCCGATGTCGCGGAGTTGCTCTTCGTGCGTGGCGATGGTCGTCAACATGCGGCCAATCTATCCCATCTGCTACCGCACGTGACCGGAGCCGGTGACGACGTAGGTCGTGGTCGTCATCTCGGTCAGGCCCATGGGTCCGCGGGCGTGGAGCTTCTGGGTCGAGATGCCGATCTCGGCTCCGAAGCCGAACTCGCCACCGTCGGTGAACCGGGTCGACGCGTTGATCATCACGGCGGCCGAGTCGACGCCCATCGTGAACCTGCGCGAAGACGCAAGTGACGAGGTGACAATCGCCTCGGTGTGGCCTGACGAGAACGTACGGATGTGCTCCACGGCTTCGTCAAGAGACTCCACGACTTTGGCCGAGATGTCTGACGAGAGGTATTCGGTGGCGTAGTCCTCATCGGTGGCGGGGAGCACGCCGGCGTCGACGGCGCAGAACGAGGCGTCGCCATGCACCGTGACGCCGTGCTCCTGCAGGGCTGCGACCACTCGGGGCACGAATGAGTCGGCGACCGCCTTGTGCACGAGCAGCGACTCGGCGGCGTTGCAGACGCTCGTGCGGTGGGTTTTTGCGTTGACGACGATGTCGAGCGCCATGTCGAGGTCTGCGTCGGCGTCGACGTACACGTGGCAGTTGCCGACCCCCGTCTCGATGACCGGCACGGTGGACTCCGCGACGACGGCGTTGATGAGACCCGCTCCCCCTCGCGGGATCACCAGGTCGACAAGTCCCCGTGCCTGCATGAGGTGCGTCGCGGACGTTCGATCGTCGGCGGCAATCTGCTGGATCGCGTCGGGCGGGACTGCCGTGCCGCTGAGTGCCTCGCGCATCACCTTGATGATCGCGGTGTTGGACTTCGATGCCGAGGACGAGCCGCGAAGGAGCACAGCACTTCCGGCTTTGAGGCAGATCGCAGCGGCGTCGGCGGTGACATTGGGACGCCCCTCGTAGATCATGCCGATGACACCCATTGGCACGCGGATCTGCTGCAGCTGCAGACCGTTGGGCAACGTCGAGCCCCGTACGACCTCGCCGACCGGGTCAGGTAGGGCTGCGATGTCGCGGACGCCTTCGGCGAAGGCGCGAATCCGTCCCTCGTCGAGGCTTAGCCTGTCGATGACGTTCTCGCTGGTACCTGCGGTGCGAGCCGTGTCGACGTCCTTGGCGTTGGCGGCGATGATCTCGGCCGAGGCTGCCACGAGGGCGTCGGCGATCGCGGTGAGCGCCTCGTCCTTGGCAGCACGAGGTGTCAGTGCCAGCGTGGCGGCCGCGGTGCGTGCTCGACGAGCCGCGTCGTGCACCTGCTGCTTCACATCGGTCATGAGCTGATTCTAGTTGTCACGCGTCGGTGGGTATCGAAACGCCTCGTACGCGGGCAGCCAGCGCCGAACGACTTCGTACGGCGAGCCGGTCGAACAGGTCCCCGATGTGCTTCTCGACCGTCTTCTCGCTGATGCCGAGGGACTGGGAGATGGCGCCGTTGGACAGGCCACGAGCCACCAGCACCGCCACGTCACGCTGCCGTGGTGTCACCTGTGCAGCAAACACCGGATCGACATCGTCCCCCTCGAGCTCGCGGCCGATGCCCACGCGGTTGGTCGTGCCCAGAGCGGCGAGCACGGTCGCGACGTGACTCTCGATGGTCTTTTCCGACAGGTACAACGCCTTGGCGATCTCGCGATTGCGCATACCGGCCGCAGCAAGGCGGGCGACAACCTTCTGCGTGGGGTGCAGAGCATCCCACCCGACGCCGGGGACGTTGCGCAGTCGGCGACCGAGCACGGCAAGCTCGCGCTGCGCCCAGGCCTTGACGGCAGAGGCACCGGTCGTCTCGGCGCGGCGGGCAGCCTCTTCGAGATCCTCGATACCGCGGACGCGATCACCCGCTGCCGCTCGAGCGGACGCCTCGATGATGCGCGCTCGCATGACCTCGAGGTCGCCGCCGACAAGGGCGGCCAGAACGCCGGCATCCGCTGACTCGCGTATGCCTGACTGGTGGTCGCTGAGTGCGGTCGCGACCCGTGCCTTGATCCGGCCGAGGGCGGCCTCGGCCATGTGATGGCCGGTGATGGGCAGCGCTGCGGCCTTTTCCGACCAGGTGAGCGCGGCGCCCGGATCGCCCGCGGCAAGTGCAGCCTCGACGAGAATCTCGTACCCGTACACACGATCGACCAGCTGAAGCCGCGGCAGGTTGTCACCTCCACCGCCATGCAGCATCAGCTTGGTGGCTTCTTCGATCCTGCCGAGCGCCGTCGCCCCGAAGGCAGCCAGGACGTAGGACCCGGCATAGACGTAGTCGGGCTGGACTGTTTCCGGGTACGAGTCGGCAAGCCAGGCCAGGCCGGCATCGACCTCGGCTTCACGCCCGAGGTGGCCGTCAACGAAGATCCGCGCGCCTCGTACGAGCAGCACGAGCTGAGGCAGCTCGGCCAAACCGGGAGCCGCTTCGATCTTGGCGAGCAGCTTGTCCGCCTCCGTGAATCGCCCCGCAAATCCGCGCGCACGAACCAGCGCAACGCCGGCCCAGATCTGGTTGATCGTGATCGGTGTGGCCTCGGCGCCGAGCAACGTCGCAATCGTGTCGGCGGCCATGATCTGACCCGCCGACATTGCGGTCTCGAGCTCCAACAGCGAGGTGAGCGGGGCGAGCGGTCCAGGATCTGGCACCGTGTCCGGTATGTCACCGGCAACACCTGCACCGACAGCCCTCGCCATGCCGACCGCCGCAACCGACAAGCGGTCCGTGCGATGCGACAGGACTGCGGCATTGTCGAGGGCGTCATCGAACTTGCAGCTGAGGATCTGAAGGAAGATCGCAGCCGCCGCAGCCGCGTCGTCATCGACCGCTGCAAGCAGGATCTCGAGTCCCTCGCCGGCATCGTGACTGAGTCCGCGCAGTGTTACGCGCAGGACGTCGTCGGGTTGCATGCACGTCAGGCTAGTTGGTTTTGAGACTCTCAAGGGTTTTCCCTACTTACCTGGGGCGGTCTTACGACCAAGACTCGTGAATGTGCTCAGACGTCCCGTGACTTCACTTGTCGCTCTCACATTCCTCGTTGCTTCGGTCGCGCTCGTCGCTCAGATCCCCGCGACAGCAGCACCCACGAGCGGAAACGTTCTTGCGTGGGGCGACAGTGACCCACAAAACGATCACTACGAGGGAAGTTTCCTCGGCGACAACTTCGACGGGCAGGTCGACGTACCGGTTTCTCTGGCCAGCAAGACCATCACTCAAGTCAGCGCGGGTCGTTACAACTCCGGAGTCCTCGACAGCGCGGGCAAGGTGACCGTGTGGGGATCACAGGGCAACAACGGCTCCAGCATTCCACCGGCATTCTTGGACAGCCAGGTGATCAAGCAATTGTCAGTTGGCTACTCCTACTTTCTCGCCGTGACCAACGACGGAAGCATCGTCGACTGGGGCCACTCCAACATGGTCATCCCAGCAGCGCTCAAGCATGTAGTTGACGGTGTCGCCGTGGGTGGCAGCAAGGTCGTCGATGCGGTGGACACAACCCACGACCACTCCCTTGCCCTGAGTGGAGGTGATGTCTATGCCTGGGGCAGCAACACCTACGGCCAGACAAGTGTCCCGGCCGATCTCGGCGCCAATGGAGCAAAGACCGTTACCAAGATCGCTGCGGGAAACTACTTCTCGATGGCCCTCGACTCAGATGGCAAGGTCCGCGTGTGGGGAAACCTCAACGTTGGCAACCCCAACTACGACCTCAGCGTGCCCTCGTCGGTCAATGCAGTCATGATCACTGACATCGCAGCCGGCGGCGAAGGCGGCCTCATGGCGCTCGATTCGTCTGGCCACGTCCACACGTGGGGCTACTTCCCAGCAGCGATCCCTGCAGCACTGGCCGACACGACGGTCACCGCGATTGCAGTCGGTGGCTCGCCCTACAACCTCGTCGCCGAGTACGGAGCTGTGACATCTACTGGTGAGACGTACCTTTGGGGCCCGGATGGAACCCCAGACATCGGCCCCGGACATGAGTCGGCAAGCAACGCCGCCTATGTGCCCCCGAACGTGAGCGCCGCACATGTCACGTCAATCTCGATGAGTGGACAGCATCAGCTTGCCGTCGTCCAGCCCGGGGTTGGGCAGAGCGGGAACGCCACCGTGTCGGGATCGCCCGTCATTGGGCAGACCCTGACGGCCACCGCGCCGACCTACACCCCCGCCGACGCGACTCCGACCTATGAGTGGCTGGCTGGCGGCAACCCCATCAGCGGCGCAAACAAGCGCACGCTCTACGTCTCATCTGCCATCCGTTCCAAAACCATCTCCGTACGGGTGACTGGCACCAAAGCGGGATACGAGTCAGCGGTGTCAACGTCGACCTCGACGCAGGCAGTGACCCTCGCCCGCTCGAGCACGAAGTTCAGCGTCGTGCGCAACAAGGGAAGGAAGGCCACCTTCACCATCCGAGTGACGGCATCAGGTGTGCCCGCATCGACCCTGGACGGCTATGCGGCGATCTATCGAGGCAAGAACAAGCTGAAGAAGATAAAGACCGTCAAGGTCACCAACGGATACGTTCGCTGGAAATCAGGCAAGCAGCCCAAGGGCAAGCAGTACTACCGCGTCAAGTTCCTCGGAACGTCGAAGGTGGCCCTTCCCAGCAGCACCACAGGCCGCAAGTCGGTCACCATCAAGTGAGCATCAGGTCATCGCGATGGATGACCTCACGTTCGTACTCTTCGCCGAGCTCGGCGGCCAGATCGTGAGTTGAGCGACCCATCAGGTCAGGCAGCTCGGTGCTGTCATAGTTGACGACTCCGCGCGCGATCACGATGCCGTCGGGGCCGATGACATCGATGGGGTCGCCCGCCTTGAACGATCCGGAGACCTCGGTGATGCCGGCCGGGAGCAGCGATGCCTTGCGCATCGTCAGTGCGCGTACGGCGCCTTCGTCGAGGTGGACGCCGCCCTTGGTCTCGCTGGCATGCGCCAACCAGAGCAGCCGGGTGGGCCTGCGGCGACCAGTGGCCTCGAAGCGGGTGCCGACCTTGTCGCCGGCGAGTGCGGTACGAGCATGGTCGGCTGACGTGAGAATCACAGGGATGCCAGCGGCCGTGGCGATGCGAGCTGCCTCGACCTTGGTGACCATCCCCCCGGTGCCGACCTTGGACGAGCTCACATGCGCGATGTCGAGACCGGCGATCTCCGCGGGGTCGCGGATCTCCTCGATCAGCGTGGCGCCCGGCGTACCGGGGCGCCCGTCATACAGGCCATCGACGTCCGAGAGGAGGACCAGCAGGTCGGCGTGGACCAGATGCGCCACGAGTGAGGCCAACCGGTCGTTGTCGCCGAACCGGATCTCGGTCGTGGCGACAGTGTCGTTCTCGTTGACGATGGGCACGACGCCGAGCTCACTGAGCTTGGCAAACGTCTGGTGGGCGTTGCGGTGGTGGCTGCGGCGTGTCACGTCATCGACAGTGAGCAATACCTGGCCGACGACAAGTCCCCGGGCGGCGAACCGTTCGCTGTAGCTGGCGATCAAAGCTCCCTGACCGACGCTGGCCGCGGCCTGCTGGGTGGCCAGGTCGCGCGGGCGCGACGTGAGGCCGAGCGGTCCGAGTCCGGCGGCAATGGCACCGGAGGAGACAAGTACGACCTCGTCGCCACGTTCACGGGCGGCCGCAATCGCATCGACGATGCCGTCAAGACGCACCGGGTCGATGTGCCCGGTGGAGGTGGTCAGCGATGACGAGCCGACCTTGACGACGACGCGAGCCATCGCTCAGGCATCCTCGTCGTCATCGAGCGGATCGTCCTCGGGGAACGTCCAGTCGGGGTTGGGGCCGGCACCACCCTCGGCGCGGGCCTCGCGGGCGCCGGCCTCGAACGCTCGCTTGGCGGCCAGCTCTTCGCGACGCTGCACGTTGGTGCGGCGATCGGACTGGTCGATGCGCAGGTCTTCGCCGCGGCGACCGAGCACTTCCGCGCCGGCTGTGACGCCGGGATCGAAGTCGAAGACCACGGCATTGTCCTCATCGCCGATGACGACGTCGTCACCCTCTTTGGCTCCGAGCTTGAGCAGCTCGTCCTCGACGCCGAGCCGGTTGAGGCGATCGGCGAGGAAGCCGACGGCCTCGTCGTTGCTGAAGTCGGTCTGGCGTACCCAGCGCTTGGGCTTGTCGCCGCGTACGACCCACTGGTCGTTGATGCGCGTGATGGTGAACTCTCGACCGACTCCGGCCTCTGCGGGCGGGCGCAGCACGATGCGGGTCGCTTCGGAGACAGGCGTTGCCGCGCGACGTGACGCCACGATCTCGGCCATGGCGAACGAGAGCTCCTTGAGCCCTGCTCGGCTGGCTGCCGACACGTCGAACACGTCGAGTCCGCGGGCCTCGAGATCGGCTCGCACGAAGCTGGCGATCTCCTTGGCGTCCGGGACGTCGGTCTTGTTGAGTGCGACGAGGCGGGGACGATCTTCGAGACCGCCGTACGCGGCGAGCTCTGCCTCGATCACGTCGAGGTCTGAGAGCGGATCGCGGCCGGGCTCGACCGTCGCGCAGTCGATGACGTGCACCAACGCGGCACAGCGCTCGACGTGGCGGAGGAACTCGTGTCCGAGGCCGCGACCTTCGCTCGCACCCTCGATCAGCCCGGGCACGTCGGCGACGGTGAACGTGGTCGAGCCGGCGGTGACAACCCCGAGGTTGGGGATCAGGGTTGTGAACGGGTAGTCGGCGATCTTGGGCCGGGCACGTGACATCGAGGCGATGAGACTCGACTTGCCGGCGCTCGGGAAGCCGACGAGACCGATGTCGGCCACGACCTTCATCTCAAGGGTGATGGTCAGCTCGTCTCCGGGCTCACCCTTGAGCGCGAAGCCGGGAGCCTTGCGCTTGGCGGACGCAAGCGCGGAGTTGCCGAGACCGCCACGTCCACCCGCAGCGATGACGAGCTCGGTGCTGTGACCGATCAGGTCGGCCAGCACCTCACCGGACTCATCGCGCACGACCGTTCCGTCGGGGACGAGCAGGACGAGGTCTTCACCCTGTCCGCCACTGCGGTTGTTGCCTGCACCAGGAGCACCGTTGGTGCCCTTGCGGTGGGGTTCGTGGTGGTAGTCGATCAGCGTGGTGACGTCAGCGTCGACCTTGAGGATCACGTCGCCGCCGTGACCGCCGTTGCCGCCGTCGGGTCCGCCCAGGGGCTTGAACTTCTCGCGGTGCACCGAGGCAACACCGTCGCCGCCGGAACCGCCCGCGACATGGAGCGTCACCTTGTCGACGAAGCTGGGAACAGCCATGTGATCGCTCCTTTCGTACGCTGGGAAAAACGATGAGGCAGTCCGCTGCTGCGGACTGCCTCATCAAAAGGTGTGTGCGCCTGGTCAGTCCGTCGGCGTGCCGGGGACGATGTTGATGACCTTGCGACCGCGACGGCGGCCGAACTCCACGGCACCAGCCGAGAGCGCAAAGAGAGTGTCGTCGCCACCACGACCGACATTGACGCCGGGGTGGAAGTGAGTGCCACGCTGGCGAACGATGATCTCGCCTGCGTTGACAAGCTGTCCGCCGAAGCGCTTCACGCCGAGGCGCTGAGAATTTGAATCGCGGCCGTTCTTGGTAGAGGCTGCGCCCTTTTTGTGTGCCATGTCAGTCCCCTACTTCTTGATTCCGGTGATCTTGACCTGGGTGTACTTCTGACGGTGACCCTGGCGCTTCTTGTAACCGGTCTTGTTCTTGTACTTCTGGATGACGATCTTGGGGCCCTTGGTCAGACCAAGCACCTCAGCTGTGACCTTGACCTTGGCGAGCGAGTCGGCATCAGCCGTCACGGTGTCGCCGTCGACGAAGAGCACGGCGGGCAGAGACAAGGTCTCGCCTTCGGCCTGCGTCACCTTGTCGATCTCGATGACATCGCCGACCGCAACCTTGGTCTGGTTGGCGCCACTGCGCACGATTGCGTACACCACGGGATTCTCACTCACATTTCTTGAACTGGGGCGTTGCTGCCTCGAGGCAGCGGACGCGATAACGGCACGCTGGGCGCACCAAGGGACTAGTTTACGGAGCCAAACCCTCGCTGGTCAAAACGGGGCCCATCTCTCCGCTCATTCAGGGTGTCTCTGGAGTGCTCGCGACGGTCGTGACCGCCGTTTCCGCAGGCGGTCCGGCTGGCTTGGAGGCCGAACGCTTGCGCGCGGCCTTCTTGGGCGCTGCGGGCTCCGCTGCAGGTGCCTTGTCGACGTCGGGTGTCGTTTCAGCCTTCACCTTGGCAGGCTTGGCTTCATCGGCCGGCTTGTCTTCATTGGCCGGCTTGTCTGGCGCCTGATCTGACTTTGCGTCGGCCTTGACGCCGGACTTGTCGCCAGCGTCGTCGTTCTTGCGGCTTCCGCCTCGACCGCCGGGACCGTTGGCTGCGCCGCCACGACCACCGCCGCCGTTGCCGCCTCCGCCACCCCGGCCTCCGCGGCCGCCGCGACGCTGCTCTTCCTTCTTGGGCTCAACCGGTGCATCAGCAATGACGACACCTCGCCCGTTGCAGTGCTCGCACTCGTGGCTGAACGACTCGAGCAGACCCGTACCGATGCGCTTGCGCGTCATCTGTACGAGGCCTAGGGACGTGACCTCGGCGACCTGGTGACGCGTACGGTCACGGCCGAGGCACTCGACGAGACGGCGGAGAACGAGCTCTCGGTTGCTCTCGAGGACCATGTCGATGAAGTCGACGACGATGATGCCGCCGATGTCGCGCAGACGCAGCTGGCGTACGACCTCTTCTGCGGCCTCGAGGTTGTTCTTGGTGACGGTCTCTTCGAGGTTGCCGCCCGAACCGGTGTACTTGCCGGTGTTGACGTCGACCACCGTCATGGCTTCCGTACGGTCGATGACCAGCGATCCGCCGGACGGCAGGAACACCTTGCGCTCGAGTGCCTTGTGGATCTGCTCATCGAGTCGGTAGGACGTGAACGCGTCGACCTCGGCGTTGTCGTACCTCGTGACCCGCTCGGCGAGGTCAGGAGCAACGTGGTCGATGTAGCCCTTGATCATGTCCCAGGCATCGGGGCCTTCGACGACGAGGTTGTTGAAGTCCTCGTTGAACAAGTCGCGGACGACCTTGATCATCAGGTCGGGCTCGGAGTAGAGCAGATCAGGCGACTTGCCGGCCTCGACCTTGCGCTCGATGTCTTCCCAGCGCGCGGTGAGTGCCGTGACGTCGCGCGTCAGCTGGTCCTCAGTGGCGCCCTCGGCAGCCGTGCGGACGATGACGCCGACGTTCTCGGGGAGGACTTCCTTGAGGAGTGCCTTGAGCCTGGTGCGCTCGTTCTCGGGGAGCTTGCGCGAGATGCCGCTGGTCTGACCGTTGGGCACGAGCACCAGGAATCGGCCGGGCAGGCTGATCTGGCTGGTGAGCCGTGCGCCCTTCTGACCGATCGGGTCCTTGGAGACCTGGACCAGGATCGTCTGGCCGGGCTTCAGCGCATCCTCGATCTTGCGGGCCTTGCCGTTGCCGAGCGTCGTCCAGTCGACCTCGCCGGCGTAGAGCACGGCGTTGCGACCGGCACCGATGTCGACGAACGCGGCTTCCATGCTGGGCAGCACGTTCTGCACCTTGCCGAGGTAGACGTTGCCGATGATCGAGACCTGCGACTCGCGGGCGACGTAGTGCTCGACGAGGACGCTGTCCTCGATCACGGCGATCTGCGTGTAGTCGTCGCGCTGGCGTACGACCATTTCGCGTTTGACCGACTCGCGGCGGGCCAGGAACTCGGCCTCGGACACGATCGGTGCGCGGCGGCGACCGGCTTCGCGGCCTTCTCGGCGGCGCTGCTTCTTGGCCTCGAGGCGGGTGGAACCGGCGACGCCGGTGATCTCGTCCTCGGGGCTGCGACCGCTGCGTACGCGGACGACGGTGTTCTCGGGATCATCGGGCGATCCGTCGACACCTTCACCGGCACGGGCGCGGCGGCGACGGCGACGGGTGTTGCCGTTGCCGTCATCGTCGCCATCGTTGTCATCGTCGTCGTTGTCGTCGTCACCGGCATTGTCATCGCCCGCACCCTTGCTGCGGCGGCGGCCACCACGGCTGCGGCGGCGGCGCTTCGGCGCATTGGGATCGTCGTTGTCGTCATCGTCGCTGTCGTCGTCCTGCGACTCGGCAGGAACAGCCTTGGGTCGGGCGGGCGCGAGACCGGGCTCGGGAGCCTTGAACATGGCTGCTGTCGCGGAGGCAGGAGCCTTGGTTTCCTCAGCGTCGTCGTTCTTGGCGGCGGCCTTCTTGGCGGGAGCCTTCTTGGCTGCGGCCTTCTTGGCCGGAGGCGCTTCGTCGGGCGACTCGCTCGCGGCGTCGTCGGCCGGTGCCTTCTTGGCGGGGGCCTTCTTCTTGGGCGCCTCGGGTGGAGCGAAGCTCACGGCTGCTGGCGGTCCGGCCGGACGGCCGGCTGCGCGGCGTCGGGCGGGAGCGCTGTCAGATGTTGCTTCGGTGGGTGAATCGTTGTCGTCGAGCATGTGCTCTCCTTCGCCCGGTGGCCGATCGAGATCGGGCCGGACACGTCTGCGGCCCCGGGAAGCGGACCTAAAGCCTTCGGTCATCCTCAGCGCCACGCGCTGCGGTGTTGACGACGATCAGCGGCTTGTCACATCAGCTCTCGTACCTACCCCGCCGCGGTCAGCATCCGATCAGGATGCGTCGCGGTCGAAGGCAAGCGGATCGCCTACCGTGCCGGTCTCAGTCTCCAGAGGACCTTGGGCCAAACGAGTCGCCATGGGCGTCTGCTTGAGCTCGAGGCCACCGCTGGACTTGAGTCCGGCGAGAACGTCATCTGGTCGCACTGACGGTGTTACGTGCAGCACAACCATGGCCAGTATCGCACACGGGACCCCATTGCTCACATCCGAACGCGCCGCAAGCTTGACCACTGGTTCCCGGCAATTGAGGATGCGCGGGCCCTTTTTCATCATCCGTTCGATGGGTACGTCCGTCGCCGCGAGAAAGGCCGCCACAGCAGACTCGGCGTCCTCCAGGCTGACCTTGGGCAGCATGATGTCCCACTCACTGGCCTCGAGCCGATCGGCCAGCGAACCGGGTTTTGCGACCACGACGTCGACGATGTCCAGGCCGTCGGGCAGTGCCGCGTCGAGCAACGTACGTACCTGGTCGGGATCGCACGCGCGGGTCATCCCGATCTCGAGATACTCCGCCTCACTCGCGGCCCCGGTCGGCGAAGCGTTGGCGTACGAGATCTTGGGATGCGGCGTGAAGCCCGAGGAGTGACCGATCGGGATGCCCGAACGCCGGATCGCCCGCTCGAACGCTCGGGCAAAGTCACGGTGGCTGGTGAACCGGAGCCGACCCCGCTTGGCGTACCGCATGCGCAGCTTTTGGACGATCGGGAGCTGCGGATTGGGAGCCTCCGGATTGGGTGTTCCCTCAAGCGTCGTCACCCGGAGAGACTACCTGCGGGGCCGGCGCGCAGAATGGTCCGGTGCCGACGCAAACCCGCTCCGGACGCTGGCTCGTCGGCGTCGCGATCGTCCTGCTGGCTGTGAACCTCCGACCAGCCGTGGGAAGTGTCGGCGTCGTGCTCGATGCGCTGCGCGGCGACCTCGGCATGTCGGTCACCACGGCCGGGCTGCTGACCACGCTGCCGGTCCTCTGCTTCGCGGCCGCCGGCATCGCCGCGCACAGCGTGATCGCGAAGCTGGGCCTGCACGTCACGACCGTTCTCGTTCTGATGCTCGCCATCGTCGGAGTTGTGGTCCGCTCGCTCGTCGACACCCCCGAGCTCTTCCTGCTGTTCTCTGTCGTCGCGCTGTCGGGATGCGCGATCGGCAACATCCTCCTTCCGCCACTCGCCAAGAGGCACTTCCCCGACCACATCGCCGGGATCAGCGCCGCGTACGGTGCTGCGCTCATGGGCGGCGGGGCGATCGCGTCGGTCTCGACCGTGCCGCTGTCGTCGGCACTCGGCGACTGGCGCTGGGGCACGGCTGCCTGGTCGGTCCCTGCGCTGCTCGCACTCCTGCTGTGGCTCCCCTACCTCCGCCAGTCCGTGCACGTCGACCCTTTGGCCGACTCGCACTACAAGCTGCGGGAGCTGGCCAAGTCACGTCTGGCCTGGGCCATGGCACTGCTGTTCGGCGTTCAGTCAGCTCAGGCGTACGCGCAGTTCGGCTGGATGCCCGCGATCCTCGTCGACGCCGGGCTGAGCGACTCGTACGCCGGCGCAATGGTAGGCCTGCTGGGCGCGGTCGGCGTGCCGTTGACGCTGTCGTTGCCCTTCCTGATGCGCCGGGTTGGTGATCGCGCCTGGCTGCCATGGGCGTTCGCCACCGTGACGGTGTGCGGCTGGCTCGGACTCATGTTCTGGCCGGCTCAGGTGCCCTGGCTCTGGTCGATCCTGCTGGGTCTCGGCGGCGGCGCATTCACCTGGACGTTGACGATGATCGGGCGTCGAGCCCGCACGGCGGGCGGAACGGCTGCGCTCTCGTCATTCGTCCAGGGCACCGGATATGCCGTTTCGGCGGTCGGCCCGTTCGGAACGGGACTGCTTCACGACCTCACCGACGACTGGTATGCCTCGCTCTCGCTGATGATCGCGCTCTCGGTCCTGATCGCCGTGTTCGGCACGATCGTCGCGCGACCCGCTTACGTGGAGGACACCATCCGGACATAGAAAAGCTCCCCTCCGTACCCGGTCTTCAGGGTCTGGAGGGGAGCTTGGCTCCCGGGCTCAATGGGCCGGATGGGCGACCGCGCGGGTGGCGCGTGCCTGGCGGGCGATGTGTGCCATCAGTGCGAGGCGGTCGCCGTTGAAGCTTTTGGCTGCGACCCGCTCTGCGGCGACCCGGCGACGCTCGGCGTTGGTGACGAGCTCACGCTCACGGTTGTGGATCTCCTGCTGGGCGATGTATTCGGTGATCATGTCTTTTCCTTTCAGAGGTCTTGCTGACATGACCTACATTCGTCGCTGAGGTAGAGCCCCCACATCGGACGAACGCCTTAACTTCCGCACGGGACCTACCTCAGGAATCCGTCTGAGGTACCTCACTCAGAGGGAAATGTCTTAGGCCGTACGCGGGGAACGCCTCAGACGACGCTGAGAGGCAAGAGTGTCTTGCCAGTGGGTCCGATCTCGATCTCGGTGTCCATCGCGGGCACACGCCACAGTCGAAGCACGGGGTCCAGCGGCAGTCCTCGACCTCGAGGGCACCGTCGGGGTTGAGCGAGTCCTGCCAGTCCTCCCACAGCCAGTCGCGGTCGAGTCCGGCGTCGAGGTGATCCCACGGGAGGACCTCGGCGTACTCACGCTCGCGGACGGTGTACCAGTCGAGATCGATTGGCTCGTCGGCCAGGACCTCGCCGGTCTGAGTCTCCCAGCGGTCGTACGAGAAGTGCTCGCTCCAACCGTCGAAACGGCCGCCGTCACGCCACACGGCTTCGATGATCCTGCCGACGCGACGATCTCCGCGAGACAGCAGTCCTTCGATGATGCCGGGCTTGCCGTCGTGGTAGCGGAAGCCGATGGCCTTGCCGTACTTGCGATCGGCCCGGACCTCGTCTCGGAGCTTCTTGAGGCGCTCGTCGGTGGTCTCGTGGTCGAGCTGGCTGGCCCATTGGAAGGGCGTGTGCGGCTTGGGCACGAACCCGCCGATGGAGACGGTGCAGCGGATGTCGTTGCGGCCCGAGACCTCACGGCCGGTCTGGATGACGCGCTTGGCGAGCTCGCCGATCTGCATGACGTCTTCGTCGGTCTCGGTCGGCAGGCCGCACATGAAGTAGAGCTTCACCTGGCGCCAGCCGTGCGAGTAGGCAGCGGCGACCGTACGGATGAGGTCTTCCTCGGTCACCATCTTGTTGATGACCTTGCGGAGGCGCTCGCTGCCTCCCTCGGGGGCGAACGTCAGTCCTGAGCGGCGACCGTTGCGGCTGAACTCGTTGGCCAGCGTGATGTTGAAGGCGTCGACGCGGGTCGACGGCAGCGACAGCGACGTGTTGGTGCCCTCGTAGCGGTCACCGAGCTGCTTGGCGACCTCACCGATCTCGGTGTGGTCGGCGCTCGACAGCGACAGCAGGCCGACCTCCTCGAAGCCGGTCTTGTCGAGGCCGTTCTGCACCATCGCGCCAATGCCTTCGATCGAGCGCTCGCGCACGGGGCGAGTGATCATGCCGGCCTGGCAGAACCGGCAACCACGCGTGCAACCACGGAAGATCTCGACGCTGAACCGCTCGTGAACGGTCTCGGCGAGCGGTACCAGCGGGTTCTTGGGGTAGGGCCACGAGTCGAGGTCCATCAGCGTGTGCTTGGCAACGCGCCACGGAACACCCGGGCGGTTGGGCACGACGCGCTGGATGCGCCCGTCGGGCAGGTAGGTGACGTCGTAGAACTTGGGGACGTAGACGCCGCCGGACTTGGCGAGGCGCATCAGCACCTCGTCGCGACCGCCGGGGCGACCTTCGTCCTTCCACTCGCGCACGACCTCGCTGATCGCGAGCACGATCTCCTCGCCGTCGCCGAGCACGGCGGCGTCGAGGAAGTCGGCGATCGGCTCGGGGTTGAACGCCGAGTGACCGCCGGCGAGCACGATCGGGTCGTCATCGCCACGGTCGACCGCGTGCAGCGGGATGCCGCTGAGGTCGAGCGCAGTGAGGAAGTTGGTGTAGCCGAGCTCGGTCGAGAACGAGATGCCGAAGAGGTCGAAGGCCTTGACGGGGCGATGGGCGTCGACCGTGAACTGCGGGATGTCGTTGTCGCGCATGACCTTCTCCATGTCGGAGAAGACGGCGTACGAGCGTTCGGCCAGGATCCAGTCACGCTCGTTGAGGACTTCGTACAGGATCTGCACGCCCTGGTTGGGCAGGCCCACCTCGTACGCGTCGGGGTACATCAGCGCCCAGCGCACCTTGGCGGAGTCCCACGGCTTGGTGGTCGCGTTGAGCTCGCCGCCGACGTACTGGATCGGCTTGCCGACAGACGGCAGCAACGGCTCCAGGCGGGGGAAGAGTGACTCGACGGACATGGCATCAAGGGTAACTGGCCCCGCAGCCTAGGATTTCCGGTGTGGCCCGCCGATCTCGCACCAAGCGTCCGTTCTCGATCAAGTACGTGCCCGTCGCGACCGACGGCGGCCCCGACCAGGTCCTCACGGTCGAGAACCACACCGAGGTCTCGGTGCTGCCGACCCTGGCGTTCACGCC
Organism: uncultured Actinomycetota bacterium; assembly: GCA_963849475.1. Taxonomy (GTDB): domain Bacteria; phylum Actinomycetota; class Actinomycetes; order Propionibacteriales; family Nocardioidaceae; genus Aeromicrobium. Next base: position 241,763 of record CAWKHC010000011.1, on the reverse strand, counting down.
CCGCGACATCTGGGGCCGCGAGCTGCCGAACGTCACGACCCAGACGGTGCACGGCTCACACCGCGGCGGCCCGCTGCTGCCGGCCGGCGGCACGCTGCGCGACATCCTGCGGTTCGACGGTCCGGGTGCCCGCGACGTACGCGTCGTCGACGTCACGCTGGCCGACGTCGAGGAGATCGACCATCCTGCCGCTCGAAGCCGACATCAAGAGCGTCATGATCGACCTCGACCAGAAGGCCACCGACGAGCCTGCCGACTTCTGGGGCATCGGCCTGGTCAACCCCAACCCGTTCGGCGTCACGGTTCGCATCTCGCTGCTGAGTTCGAGGAGCGCGAGCGCGACTACCCGCGACAGGTCGTCGACGTCGCGACGCTGCGAGGAGGACGTCGACCTTGCCTCGATGTCCAACCACGTGATCTGGCTGCCCGAGGACGTACGCGGCCAGTTCCACGAGGTCAGCCACCACCTGCGCCAGGTCAACTACACCTAGCTAGCCGTTGATCGCCCAGTTGAAGCGCGGTGCATCGTTGCCGCGAGCCACGGTCACCCGCATCCACAGCGACATCGTCATCTCGACCGCAGCAGCCGTGTCGATGCCACCCAGATCGATGATCTGAGCCGGCCGCCAGCCGAGCAGGGCGAGGAACTCACGCGTACGGTCCTTGGCGCCTGCGTCGTCGCCGCTGAGGAATACGACGTGATCACCCGGGACGATCGACGGGTCAGCCATGACGGTGCAGTTCATGGTGTTGAGCGACTTCACGACGTACAGGTCGGGGAAGGCCGCCTGGATGCGCTGACCCAGTGAGTCGTCGGCTGATGCCAATGGCTTGGGGAATCCACCCTCGACCGGCTCGAGCTCGTTGGAGACGTCGATCAAGCGTCTTGCCTGCCAGCGGCCCGGCGCTCTCGAGCGCCGCGAGCGAGTGGCTGCCGTTCGTCGCGTTGATGACGAGGTCGGCGTGCGCGACAGCATCGGCGAACGAGCCGGTCTTGACACCGAGCGCACCGAACGGCTCGAGGCTGTCGAGTCGGCCGTACGGGCACCGACCATGACGTCGACGCCGAGCTCGGCGAGCCGGGCCGCGAGCGTACGACCGACGATGCCGGTGCCGAGTACGCCGACGGAGGTCATGACAGCTCGGGGAACCAGAGCGCGATCTCGCGGGTCGCCGACTCCTCGGAGTCAGAGGCGTGGACGAGGTTCTCGCGGTTGGAGAGCGAAGATCGCCGCGAATCGTGCCGGGGGCTGCCTGGCGGCCGTCCGTGGCACCGTTGAGCAGGCGTACGACGGCGATCGCCTCGTCACCCTCGAGCACCAGCGACACGAGCGGGCCGGAGACGGCGAACTCGCGCAGCGGCGGGTACCACGGCTGCTCGGTGTGCTCGGCGTAGTGCGCGTCGGCCTGGGCCGCGTCGATCGAGCGGTGCTCCATCGCGACGATGCTGAGTCCCTTGGACTCGAAACGGGACAGAACTTCACCGACCAGACCACGGCGTACGGCGTCGGGCTTGATCAGGACAAGAGTGCGTTGAGCCATGCTCGTAACCTACTGTGCGACGCGGAGGGAGCGACCATGACCATCACGCCTTGGTGGCGAGACGCGGTGGTCTACCAGATCTACCCGCGATCGTTCGCCGACTCTGACGGCGACGGGATCGGCGACCTCGCCGGGATCACGGCGCGACTCCCCTATCTGGCCGAGCTCGGCGTCGACGCAGTGTGGCTCTCGCCGTTCTACACCTCGCCGCAACGCGACGGCGGCTATGACGTCGCGGACCACCGGGCAGTCGATCCCTCGTTCGGCGACCTGGCTCGCCTTCGACGTGATGCTCCAGCACGCCCACGACCTCGGACTCCGCGTCATCGTGGACATCGTCCCCAACCATTCGTCGAACGAACACGCCTGGTTCCGCGAGGCGTTGGCTGCCGCACCAGGAAGTCCGGAGCGCGCGAGATACGTGTTCCGTGACGGTCGCGGTGACAGCCGGCGAGATCCCGCCCAACAACTGGGAGAGCTGGTTCGGCGGCCCGGCCTGGACCCGCGTCACCGAAGCCGACGGGTCCCCCGGTCAGTGGTACCTCCACCTGTTCGACACGTCCCAGCCCGACTTCGACTGGACCAATCCCGACGTCCACGAAGAGATGGAATCCGTGCTTCGGTTCTGGCTCGATCGCGAGGTCGATGGCTTCCGCATCGACGTCGCGCACGGGCTCGTCAAGGCCGAAGGCCTGCCCGACGCCGACCTTCCCTACGACCAGGCGCGCGACGCCACCTCGTCCCAACCGATGTGGGACCAACCCGGCGTCCACGAGATCTATCGCAGCTGGCGCCGCCTGGTCGACTCGTACGCGGTACGGGGCGAGGACCGCGACCGGCTCCTGTGCGCCGAGGCCTGGGTGGAGCCACCCGAGGCGCTGGCCCGGTACGTACGGCAGCGACGAGCTGCACCAGTCGTTCAACTTCCACTTCCTGATGACACCGTGGAACGCCGAGGCGCTTCGCCGAGTCCGTGTCCGAGTCGTTGGAGCAGGCCGAGTCTGTCGGCGCTCCTCAGACCTGGGTCCTTTCGAATCACGACGTCATGCGCCACGCCTCGCGACTGGGCCGACGCGACGCGACCAAGCGGGTCGACACCGACGGCGTCGGTCCCGACGACGAGCAGCCCGACACGGACCTGGGCCTGCGCCGTGCCCGCGCGGCGACCGCCGTGATGCTGGCGCTGCCCGGGTCCGCGTACCTCTACCAGGGTGAGGAGCTGGGACTCCCCGACGCGGCCCTGCCCGACGACGCCATCCAGGACCCCACCTGGGAGCGTTCCGCGCACAGCGTCCGGGGCCGAGACGGCTGTCGCGTGCCGATGCCCTGGGAAGGCGCCGCTCCCTCGTACGGCTTCGGTCCCGGCGACGCGGCGTGGTTGCCCCAGCCAGCCGACGTACGGCTTCCTCGCCGTCGACCAGCAGCGAGGGAGTTGCCGGCTCGACGCTCGACCTCTACCGAACGCTTCTGCGTCTCCGACGTGAGCACCGCCTCGGAGTGGCGGACCCTGGCTTGGACCGACGGATATCCCGACGACGTCCTCGCATTCACGGTCGGACGCAGTGGCCGTCATCGCCAACCTCGGCACAGTCCGCCCTACCTCTCCCCGACGGCGCCACCGTTCTTGCATCCAGCCAGCCCGGGTCGACGGTGGCACCTCCATCGCGCTCCGACGAGGCGGTCTGGCTGAAGCTTTGAGCCTCGAGCAGTTGCGCTCCTCTGGATACCGGAGTTAAGTTCGAAAATGCTCCCTGTGACCCGCGTCACCATCGCGGCCTGCTTCGGGGGCGTGGTCTCTGGGGGAAGCAATGGCCTTGGGTCCAATCAGACGGATCGTCACTGGCGTCGCAGGCGTGACACTCGCAGCGAGTGTGCTGGCCGCATGCGGCGGTGGCGGCGGCAAGCCGACGCTCAACTGGTACATCAACCCTGACGGTCAGGACACGCTCAACCAAGCTCGCCAAGGACTGCAGCACCGACGACTACAACATCAAGATCCAGCTGCTCCCGTCCAGTGCGACGGATCAACGTACGCAGCTCGCTCGCCGTCTCGCCGCCAAGGACAGCTCGACGGACCTGATGAGCCTCGACCCGGTCTTCGTGCCCGAGTTCGCCAATGCCAAGTGGCTCGCGCCGTTCGAGGGCGAGGCGGGCAGCACCGGTGCTCGACGACGACGTGCTCAAGGGCGCCGCCGAGACCGTCAAGTGGGAGGACAAGGTCGTGGCCGCGCCGCAGTGGGCCAACACCCAGGTCGTCTGGTTCCGCAAGTCGCTCGCCCAGAAGGCCGGGCTCGACATGACCAAGCCCGTCACCTGGGACCAGGTCATCGACGCCGCCGCCGAGAACGACGGCACCGTGGGCGTACAGGCCAACAAGTACGAGGCGTACGTCGTGTGGATCAACGCGCTGATCCAAGGCGCCGGCGGCAACATCCTCGATCCAGCGACCGTCGAGAAGGGCCGCGACGCCAAGGTCACCATCAACTCCGACGCCGGCAAGGATGCCGCGGCCGTCATCAAGAAGCTCGCCGACTCCTCCGCGGCACAGCCCGACTTCTCCACCTCCAACGAGGGCACCAGCCTCGGTCAGATGTTTCCCGCGGACGGCGCCGGCGAGTTCATGACCAACTGGACGTTCGTCTACAAGAACTACGAGGGGCTCATCGGCAAGCCGGGGGGCCCGAAGGACAAGGCAGGCTTTGAGGACCTCGGCTGGGCGCGCTATCCCGCAGACGGTCGAGGGCGAGGAGTCCAAGCCGCCGATCGGCGGCATCGACATCGGCGTCGGCGCCTACTCCAAGCACCCCGAATTCGCCCAGGAGGCCGCCATCTGCGTGACCGACGCCAAGGCTCAGACGGCGCTCGCCGTCAACGAGGGCTTGATGCCGTCGCGCCAGTCGGTCTACGACTCCGACGAGCTCAAGAAGGCCTACCCCGCTGACCTGCTCGCTTTGTTCAGCGAGAGCGTCGACACCGGGGGCCCACGCCCCAAGAGCGCGTTCTACAGCCAGATCTCGAGCGCGGTGCAGTCGCGCTGGCACTCCCCCAACTCGGTCGGCCCCGGCACACCAGCGAAGTCTGCCGCGTTCCTCAAAGACATCCTGAGCGGAAAGGCACTCCTGTGAGTACTGCTACCGCGAACAGCACCAGCCGCCCGGCCTGACTCGGACCGGTCGCGCGCCGAGAACAGATTGGCTCGCAAGCTCGTCGCTCCGGCCCTCGTGCTGATGCTGCTCGTGACGGCGTTCCCGATGCTGCGAGCGCTCTACCTCTCGCTGTTCGACTATTCGCTCACCGCGCCCGATGACCGGACCTTCGTGGGTCTGTCCAACTACGGGACGGCGCTGAGCGACGGCCTGTTCTGGCGAGACACTGTCACCACCGTCGCGATCATGATCATCACGGTCGCGTTCGAGCTCGTCATCGGCTTCGCCTTCGCGATGGTCATGCACAAGGTGATCTTCGCCCGCGGCGTCATCCGCACGTCGATCCTGATCCCGTACGGCGTGATCACCGTCGTCTCGGGCTTCGCGTGGCAGTTCGCGTTCTCCAACACCAACGGCTTCGTCAACAGCTGGCTGCCGTTCGTCGGCGACGACTTCAACTGGTTCGCGGAGAGGAACTCTTCGCTGCTCGCGATCATGGCGTCGGAGATCTGGAAGACGACGCCGTTCATGTCGCTGCTGCTGCTGGCCGGACTCGCGCAGGTGTCCGACGACATGCTCGAGGCCGCCAAGGTCGATGGCGCGACGTGGTGGCAGCGGCTCTACAAGGTGATCCTGCCCAACATGCGGGCCGCGATCATGGTCGCCGTCCTGTTCCGCGCTCTCGATGCCTACCGCATCTTCGACAACATCTTCGTCATGACGGCCGGCGCCAACAAGACCGAGTCGATCTCGTTCCTGACCTACAGACAGGTGATCGAGCAGTTCCAGCTGGGCATCGGCTCAGCGCTCTCGGTGCTGCTGTTCCTCTCGGTGCTGGTCGTCGCCTTCTTGATCGTCAAGCTCTTCAGAGTCAATCTCGCCGACGCAAGGCAGGAGGGCTGACATGCAACGAGCTCAAGGAAAAGATCGGCACGACCGTCGGCGTCCTGCTGATCCTCGTCTGGTGCCTCCTGCCGGTCGCCTGGATCATCTCGCTGTCGTTCAAGTCCCAGGAGGCCGTGACGAACGGCAGCCCCGGATTCTTCCCGTCTGACGGAGGCGGCGCCGGGTGGAAGAACTACAGCGACGTGCTGCACAACGGCCAGTTCAAACATGCGATCTTCAACTCGATCGGCATCTCACTGATCGCGACGATCCTCTCGGTGATCCTCGCAACGCTCGCGGCCTACGCGATCGCGCGGCTCGAGTTCAAGGGCAAGAAGTTCGTGCTGACCACGGCGCTGGTGATCGCGATGTTCCCCGTCGTCTCGCTGGTCGGCCCGCTGTTCGACATGTGGCGGACGTTCGGCATCTACGACACCTGGATCGGCCTGATCATCCCCTACATGTCGTTCACGCTGCCGTTGGCGATCTGGACCCTGTCGGCGTTCTTCCGCGAGATCCCGTGGGAGATGGAGCAGGCGGCGCAGGTCGACGGCGCGACGTCGTGGCAGGCGTTCCGCAAGGTCATCGTGCCGCTTGCCGCACCGGGCGTGTTCACAGCGGCGATCCTGACGTTCTTCTTCGCCTGGAACGACTTCGTCTTCGGCATCTCCTTGACCTCGACGGAGAGTGCACGTCCCATTCCGGCAGCTCTCTCGTTCTTTGTCGGGGCCGATCCGTTCAACCGGCCGGCCTCGCTGCTGGCAGCCGGTGCCGTGGTCGCCACGGTCCCGATCGTCGTACTCGTCCTGTTTTTCCAGCGCAAGATCGTCGCCGGCCTGACCGCCGGCGCAGTGAAGGGTTGATCCATGGCTGCCATCGAAATGAAGAACATCGTCAAGAAGTACGGCGACGGCTTCCCTGCCGTGAACGACGTCAGCATCGACGTCGCCGACGGCGAGTTCATGATCCTGGTCGGGCCCTCCGGCTGCGGCAAGTCGACCCTGCTTCGCATGATCGTCGGTCTGGAAGACATCACCTCCGGCGACATGCTGATCGGCGGCGACCGCGTCAACGACCTGGCGCCCCGCGACCGCAACCTCTCGATGGTGTTCCAGAACTACGCGCTCTACCCGCACCTGACGGTCTACGAGAACATCGCGTTCCCGCTGCGCCTCGCCAAGCGCCCCGAGAAGGAGATCGACGAGAAGGTCCGCGAGGCGAGCAAGACGCTCGACCTCGACGAGCACCTCGAGCGCAAGCCCGCAAACCTGTCCGGCGGCCAGCGCCAGCGGGTCGCCATGGGGCGAGCCATCGTGCGCGAGGCCAAGGCGTTCCTGTTCGACGAGCCGTTGTCCAACCTCGACGCCAAGCTCCGCGGTCAGATGCGTACCGAGATCGCGCGACTGCAGAAGCGACTCGGCATCACCACGGTCTACGTCACGCACGACCAGACCGAGGCCATGACGCTCGGAGACCGGGTGGCCGTCATGAAGCGTGGCGTCCTGCAGCAGCTCGCCACACCGCGCGAGCTGTACGAACAGCCCGTCAACCTGTTCGTCGCGGGATTCATCGGCTCGCCGCCCATGAACTTCCTGCCGGCGACGGTCGAGGGCGATCAGGTCACGCTGCCGTTCGGCACGTTCTCCATCCCCCAGGAGAAGGCCGAGAAGACCGCAGGCAAGGGTCTCCTGATGGCGGGCATCCGCCCAGAGCACTTCGAGGACGTGTCGGTTCTCGAGGACGGCAAGGTCGACACGTCCCGCACCTTCGAGGCGCACATCGACGTACGCGAGTGGCTTGGCGACCAGCAGTACGCCTACGTCCCATACGAGGCCGAGGCAAAGGTCCAGGACCAGCTCAAGGAGCTCGCCCGCGAGTCCGACAGCGACTCGTTGCGTACCCAGCTCGTGGTTTCACTCGACGCCGCGAGCAAGGTCAAGGAGGACGACGACGCCACCTTGTTCATCGACACCGACAAGATGCACCTGTTCGATCCGACCAGCGGCGACAACCTGACGGTCGGTCTCTGAGGCTCAGCGCTTCTTGCCCTTCTTCACGGCCGCCAAGACCTCGGCGTTCCACTCGTGCTCGCGGATGAGTCGGTAGCGCTCGCACGCAACACGCACGTACGCCTCAGCGGGTCGCTCGCCCTCACCACGAACGCCAGCCTCCTCGATCATCTCGACGACGGGCTTGAACTCCTCGGCGTACCAGCGCGCGGCCATCGTTTCCGGGTCCATGTACGCACCCTCGGCGTGCATCGTGCGCGTCGCCCACGCCTCGGCGGCCTCGGCGATCTCGCCGTAGACGGCCGGGTCGTCGACGGCCACCGCTGCCCGCGCTTCACCGGTGAATGGGACACGTTGGAGCATCAGCCGGCGCCAGAACTTCAGCTCGAGATCCTTGCGGGCATCGATGCCGACCGGAGCCAGAAACGTCTCGATCGCCGTGATGCGGGCCTCGATCAGCTTGATGCCGAGGCTGCGGGCGACGGAGACGCGGTGGTGGCCATCGCGGACGAAGTAGTAGTCGCCGATCTGGTAGACGTCGATCGGGGGAATGATCTCCCCCGTCCTGCTGGCGCGGGCGAGCTTTTCCCAGCGCTGCCTGCTGACCGCCGAGGTGGGTCGAAATCGTCGATCGAAGTCGCGAACCTTGTCGACCGATCCCACGATCGCGTCGAGCGGGATGACCTTGGTGCCGGCGTAGTGCTCGGCGCGACGACCCAAGGCATCGACGACCTCGTCGAACGACATCGACATGACGACGTCCTCGCTGCCGTCCGCGCAGCCGCGCTGCCAGCCCCGACAGCACCTGGTGCCGCCGCGCCTTCATGAAGTCGCTCTCGGCGTCGACGCGGGGTGAGCCTGAGCTGCTCGCCATCACGCGCTCCTCTCGTCAGCCACCGCTGCGTCAAACGGCTCGATCTCGAGCACCTGCCACGGGATCACGTTGCGGATCGTGGTGCGACCCGAGCTGCCGGTCGGCCTTGAGCATCCCGTACGGGTGGATGTGACCGTGCAGGTGCCAGGTCGGGCTCAGCGCACCGATGACTTCGTGAAGCGCCTCGATGCCCACGTGCGACGGGTCCGGCTCATCGCCGAGGCCGAGAGGCGGCGCGTGGGTCAGCAGCACGTCGATGGGTCCTTGAGCGCGCTCGACGAGGCGCCTTGCGCGCTGCTCGTACTCCTGCTGCGTGTGCTGGTGGTGGCCGTCGTTGTAGCGGACACTTCCACCGAGTCCAGCGACGCGCAGCCCAGCGACATCGATGACCTGCTCATCGGCGCTGATCATGCCGTCAGGCGCGGCGCCCTGCCGAATCTCCGGGTCATGGTTGCCCGGAACGTACGCCGCCGGCACGCCGAGCTCGGAGACGATCGACTCGAGGTAGTCCCACGGAAGATCCCCGGCTGAGAGGACCACGTCAACCTGCAGGTCACGCAGTCGCGACTGCGCCGCAGGAACCTCCTCGTCGGCAACTGCCAGTACGCGGACCATTTCTCGACACTAACCCGGTCACAGCCGGATGACATCCGCTCAGGCTTCGCCTGCTTCAGCCGCCCAGCGAGCCTTGTCGGCCTCGATCTTGCGGCCCAGGAGGAATGCGCCGAACCACAGTGCGGCGAACATCGCGCCGACGAAGAACATGACCGGCACGAGGAAGCCCAGGCAGATCGCGCCGACCTGGAGCAGGTGGCCGACGTGGTACGCCTCAGGACGACGCAGCGCACCAGCCGTCAGGATGCAGAGCACAGCCAGTCCGAGGCCCAGCGACAGCGCCAGTGGCGTCGAGACGTCCTCGACGGAGATCATCACGGGCACCGCAAGAGCCAGGATGATCGCCTCGAGCGACAGCATCGCGGCGCACATACCCCTCATGTGCGGAGTCCTCTCACGAAACGCCCCCGCCGAACAGCACCCGGGCCTCGCCGACCGTGATCACCGAGCCGGTGACGAGCACGCCACCGCTGCCGATCGCGTCGTCGTAGCCCTCGGCCGCGTCGGCCATCAGGACCGCGCGCTCCAGCGCGTCGTCGAGGCGCGCCACGACCGTCACCCGCTCCGCCCCGAAGATGTCCTCGGCAACCTCGGCCAGATCGAGTGCAGACATCGATCGCGGCGTGCTGTTCTGGGTGCACACGATCTCGGCCATCACGGGCTCGAAGATCCGCAGCATCTCCTCGACATCCTTGTCGGCCATCACACCGACGACCCCGATCATCGGGCTGAACGTGAACGCGTCCTGAACCGCTTCGACCGTCGCGCGTGCGCCGTGCGGGTTGTGAGCGGCATCGAGCAGCACGGTCGGGCTGCGGCGCACGACCTCGAGCCTGCCCGGTGACGTGACCTCGGCGAACGCCTCACGTACGAGCTCCTCGTCGAGCTGCTTGCTGCCGGTGAACGCCTCGACCGCCGCGAGTGCGTATGCGGCGTTGTGCGCCTGGTGAGCGCCGTGCAGCGGCAGGAAGATGTCGGTGTACTGCGCGCTGATGCCCTGCAGCGAGATCTGCTGTCCGCCCAGGGCGTTGGCGCGATTGGTGACTCCGAAGTCATTGCCTTCGTGCAGAGCGATCGATCCGACATCGAGCACGCGTCGCATCAGCACGTCGGAGACGGCCTGCTCCTGCTCGGCGATCACGACGTGGGAGCCGGGCTTGATGATGCCGGCCTTCTCGACCGCGATGATCTCGGCGCGATCACCGAGATAGCTCGCATGGTCGACACCGATCGGCGTGATGACTGCGACCTGGCCGTCCGCGACGTTCGTCGCGTCCCACGAGCCGCCCATGCCGACCTCGATGACGGCTGCGTCAACGGGCGCATCGGCAAACGCGGCGAACGCCATTGCGGTCATCATCTCGAAGTACGACAGCGGGTGCGCCGACGAGTCGTCGACGATCTGCGCGTACGCCGCAACATCGGCGAACGCGTCGACGAACAGCTGCTCCGAGAGCGGCTCACCGTCGAGCACGATGCGCTCGGTCATCGACTGCAGGTGAGGGCTGGTGAAGCGGCCTGTACGCAGGTCGAGCGCTCGCAACAACGTGTCGATCATGCGGCTCGTCGACGTCTTGCCATTGGTGCCCGTCAGATGGATGACGGGATAGGCATGCTCCGGGTCGCCCAGCAGCCTGCACAAGGCAGCGATGCGATCGAGTGAGGGTTCGAGTCGGGTCTCTGGCCAGCGTCCGAGCAGTGCCCGTTCGACCTCGGCGTACGTGGGTGTCATCGTTCCTAAGTATCGCACCGGTCAGGGGACGTCTCAGGGTCGCCACCGATGGCGAAAGTGTCGGTCAGGTCCGGCATGATGAGATCACCGAATTCTTAGCCAAACCTTCGCTCGCCACGAGGAGCACAAACATGCAGCGCAACTTCGCCGGATGGGTCACCCATCACTGGACCAAATGGGTCATCCTTGTCCTGTCACTCGGCCTGATCATGGTCATGGGTGCACTGGGCAGCAAGCTCACCAGCGTCCAGGAGAACGACATCAGCTCCTGGCTGCCGGGCAGCGCCGAGTCGACCAAGGTGATCAACAAGTCAGCCCAGTTCGCAGACCCCGACGCCATTCCTGCGGTCGTGCTCTACGTCAACGACGCGGGCATCACCCCCGCCGACCTGGCCAAGGCCACAGCTGACGCCCAGGCGTTCAAGTCGGTCGAGTCCGTGACCGACGCCGTCGTCGGCCCCATCCCGTCAGAGGATGGCAAGGCGCTCCAGGTCATACCGACCCTGCTCCTCGGAGACGACGGCTGGGACAAGCTCCCCGACCTGATGGACGACATCGGTGCGATCGCCAAGAAGGACAAGGGTGACCTCGAGGTCAGCCTCGCCGGCCCGGCCGCGCTCGGTGCCGACCAGTCCGAGGCGTTCTCCGGCATCGACGGCATCCTTCTGCTGTCGGCAGTCCTGATCGTCTTCGTGATCCTGCTCATCACCTACCGGAGCCTGCAGCTCGCCATCCTGTTCCTGATCTGTGGCGTCGCAGCGGTGGGCGTGGCGCAGGGATTCGTCTACCTGCTGGCCAAGTACGCCGACCTCACCGTCAACGGGCAGAGCGCCGGCATCCTGAGCGTGCTCGTGCTCGGTGCCGGGGTGGACTATGCCCTCCTGCTCGTCGCCCGCTATCGCGAAGAGCTGCACAACTACGAGGATCGCCACGAGGCGATGGCCCACGCGCTGCACCGTGCCGCTCCGGCCATCATCGCGAGTGGTGCGACCGTGATCATCGGTCTGCTGTGCCTGATGTTCGCGCAGATGAACTCCACCGCAGGCCTCGGTCCGGTCGGAGCCGCGGGCATCGCCTGCGCACTCCTGATCATGATGGTCACGCTGCCCGCGTTGCTCGTCATCGTCGGTCGTTGGATCTTCTGGCCGTTCGTCCCCCGCTTCGGTGATCCGATCAAGGCCGAGAAGGGCGTCTGGGCCAAGACCGGACAGCGCATCGCCAAGCGTCCACGCACGGTCTGGGTGACCACGACGTTGATCCTGGTCGGTCTCGGATTCGGCATCACGCAGCTCGGTGCCAATGGCATGAGCAACGAGGACAGCTTCACCAAGGAGCAGCCGTCCGTCGTCGCCGAGAAGAAGCTCGCCGAACACTTTCCCGGTGGTGCCGGCAGCCCGGTGGCCGCCGTCGCCAACACCGATCAGGCTGGTGCGGTCAAGGAGGCCCTCGCGGGCGTCAAGGGTCTCGACCCGAAGTCCGTCGTCGAGAAGGGCGCCGCTGGCGGCACCAGCTACTTCGAGGCCACGCTCCAGTCGGCCCCGGACTCGCAAGATGCGTTCGACACGATCGACCGGGCACGCGCTGCAGCTCACGCGGTCGATGGCGCCGATGCGCTCGTCGGCGGCTACACCGCGGTCAACAAGGACGTACAGGAGGCGTCCGCGGAGGACAACCTGCTGATCATCCCGATCATCCTGATCGTCGTGCTCGTGGTGCTCGCCTTGCTCCTGCGGTCCATCGCAGCGCCGGTGATCCTGTTGCTGACAGTCGTGGTGTCGTTCGCTGCGGCACTCGGCATCAGCGGCCTGGTGTTCAAGTACGTCTTCGGCTTCGAAGGCGCTGACTCGTCGCTGCCGTTGTTCATCTTCGTGTTCCTGGTGGCGCTCGGCATCGACTACAACATCTTCCTGATGACAAGAGTTCGTGAGGAAGCGTTGAAGTTCGGCACCCGACGGGGAGCACTGATCGGCCTTGCCGCGACCGGTGGCGTCATCACGTCAGCGGGATTCGTCCTCGCCGGTACGTTCGCGGCGCTCGCAACGCTGCCGATCGTGTTCCTCGCCGAGCTCGGCTTCGCCGTGGCGATCGGTGTCCTTCTCGACACGATCATCGTGCGGTCGGTGCTGGTCACGGCGCTCAACCTCGACATCGGCAAGAAGATCTGGTGGCCGAGCAAGCTGGCGCACAAGGACGATGTGCCCGAGGGCCAGGCCGGTGACGACGTCATCGAGTCCAAGGTCACCGTCTAGCAAGTCCTCGACGTCGCGGGTCACCACGGTGGCCCGCGACGTCGGCACTTAGACTTGCCTGTTGTGACTTCGGATTTGAAAAAAGTGCAGTCTTCGCCGTTGGGCGTTCCCGAGAAGCCCGTCCTCGAAGGTCTGGAATCCACCTGGTCCGCCCGGTGGGCCGAACAGGGCACCTACACCTTCGATCGCACCAAGACGCGCGACGAGGTCTTCTCGATCGACACTCCCCCGCCGACCGTCTCCGGCTCGCTGCACGTGGGACACGTGTTCTCCTACACGCACACCGACCTCATCGCGCGCTATCAGCGCATGCGGGGCAAGGAAGTGTTCTACCCGATGGGGTGGGACGACAACGGCCTGCCGACCGAGCGACGCGTACAGAACTTCTTCGGCGTTCGCTGCGATCCGTCGCTGCCCTATGAGGCCGACTACACGCCGCCTGCTGAGCCCGATCCCAAGCGCCAGGTTCCAGTCAGCCGACAGAACTTCATCGAGCTGTGCAACAAGCTGGTGGTCGAGGACGAGAAGGTCTTCGAGCAGCTGTGGCGCACGCTCGGACTGAGCGTCGACTGGACGCAGACCTACACGACGATCGGCGACGAGTCCCGTACGGTCGCTCAGCGCGCGTTCCTGCGCAACGTCGCCCGCGGCGAGGCGTACCAGCAGGACGCCCCAACTCTCTGGGACGTGACTGACCAGACAGCAGTTGCCCAGGCCGAGCTCGAGGCGCGCGAATATCCCGGCGCCTACCACCGCGTGGCCTTCCACGGCGCCGACGCCCCTGTCTACATCGAGACCACCCGGCCCGAGCTGCTCGCCGCCTGCGTGGCGCTGATCGCCCACCCAGACGACGACCGCTACAAGGCACTGTTCGGCACAACCGTCCGCTCGCCGCTCTACGACGTCGAGATCCCCGTGGTCGCCCACCCTGCGGCCGAGATGGACAAGGGCGCCGGCATCGCGATGTGCTGCACCTTCGGTGACCTCACCGACGTCATCTGGTGGCGCGAGCTGCAGCTGCCCAACCGTACGATCATCGGCCGCGACGGCCGGATTCTCGCCGACGCGGGCGACTGGATCACCGACGCGCACGCCAAGGAGCGCTACGCGGAAATCGTCGGCAAGACGACCTTCACCGCACGCGAGCTGACCGTCGCGGCACTGCGCGAGACCGGCGACCTCGATGGTGAGCCCAAGCCGACGCAGCGCATGGCCAACTTCTACGAGCGCGGCGACAAGCCACTCGAGATCGTGTCGACGCGCCAGTGGTACATCACCAACGGCGGTCGTGACGCCGACCTGCGCCAGAAGCTCGTGGCTCGCGGTGACGAGATCAACTGGGTGCCCAAGTACATGCAGTCGCGCCTGACCAACTGGATCGATGGGCTCAACGGCGACTGGCTGGTGTCACGCCAGCGGTTCTTCGGTGTCGCCTTTCCCGTCTGGTACCGCCTCGATGCCAACGGTGAGCCCGACTACGACTCGCCGATCCTGGCCGAGGAAGCCTCGCTCCCGGTCGATCCGGCCGCCCAGGCCCCTCCGGGCTTCGAGGAGTCACAGCGCGGCGAGGCCGGCGGCTTCATCGCCGACCCTGACGTCCTCGACACGTGGGCAACGTCGTCGCTGTCCCCGCAGATCGCCTGCGGCTGGGAGCGTGACAACGACCTGTTCGAGCGCACCTTCCCGATGGACGTACGCCCCCAGGCCCACGACATCATCCGCACCTGGCTGTTCTCGACCGTGGTCCGCTCACACCTCGAGCACGGTGTCGCGCCGTGGCGCAATGCCACGATCTCCGGATTCGTCGTCGACCCCGATCGCAAGAAGATGAGCAAGTCCAAGGGCAATGTCGTGGTCCCTGACGAGATCCTCGACAAGTACGGCGCCGACGCCGTACGTTGGCGCGCCGCCGGGGCACGACCCGGCACCGACTCACCGTTCGACGAGACCCAGATGAAGGTCGGGCGTCGCCTCGCCATGAAGGTGCTCAACGCCAGCAAGTTCGTGCTGGCGCCTGAGGACCAGTACGGTCTCGGCGCCGATGCGACCTTCCTCGATGCCTCACTGGTCACCGAGCCGCTCGACCAAGCCATGCTGCAGCGACTGCGACTCGTCGTCGACGAGACCACAGCCCGCTTCGACGAGCTCGACTACGCGTCGGCGCTCGAGGCAGCCGAGAAGTTCTTCTGGGAGTTCTGCGACGACTACCTCGAGCTGGTCAAGGAGCGTTCCCGTGGCGACGATGCCGGTGGCAAGTCGGCCAAGGCCGCGTTCGTGCTCGCCCTGTCGGTCCAGCTGCGCCTGCTCGCACCGTTCCTGCCCTACGTGACCGAAGAGGTCTGGTCATGGTGGCAGCAAGGATCGATCCACCGCTCGACGTGGCCGGCCAACGACACCGATCTCGCGTCGGAAGCACACGACCCGGCACTCCTGGCAGCTGCCGCGACAGTCCTCGCCGGCATCCGAGGAGCCAAGTCCACGGCCAAGGTCAGTCAGAAGACTGCGGCAACCGCCGTGACCGTACGCGGGCCGCAGACGCAGCTCGATGCTCTCGGAGCGGCTCTCGACGACGTCCGTGCTGCCGGCAAGGTGACCGGCGACCTGACACTCGAAGCAGCCGATGTCGACCAGCTTGCGGTCGAGGTCACGCTCGCGGACTGAGTCACCGCCGGCTCAGTGGCTCTCGGTCCACCGTTCGCTCTGGGTGAGCCTGAACAGGTAGACCAGCGCCGGAACGACAATGGCGCCAGCAAGGGCGACCACGACGAGCAACCCTCGAAGGGTCGCTGGAGCCCCGGCGGCGTCCTTGATGCTGACCTCGTCGACGAGCATCCACGGGTACTGCGCCACGCCCCAGCCGATCACCACGGAGGCGACGGCCGCGACAGCGCCGACCCGGGCGTACGAGTAGCGGCGGCGGTGGAGCAGCACCAGCGTCGCGACCCCTGCCAGGGCGGAAGCGACGACGAGTGGCGAGGCTGGGCCGAGCAGGCGATCGCTGAGTGTCGGTGAGTCGTGCTTGATCGGGATGAGCGCCGCAAACACCACGATGCCGGTGACGATGCCGACGCCGATCGTACGCAGGCGCAGGCTCTCGCTGAGCACATCATGGTTCGACCGTTGCGCATCGGCGGTGAGGAACACACCGGCCAGGAAGGCGCACGTACCGACCGCGATGAGCCCGCCGAAGAGTGACGTGGCATGAATCCAGGAGCTGAGCTGGTCGCCGTTGCCCGCGGCAGGCACCCGACCAGATGCGACGGCTCCTGCGGCGGCGCCGAGGAAGAACGGCGTGATCAGCGAAGACCCGGCGAACACGGCGCCGAACAAGCGGGCTTGGGCCAGGGTCGCGGAGTACTTGCGGAACGCGAAGCTCGCACCACGCAGGACGATGCCGACGAGTGCCAGGGCAAGCGGAAGCGTGAGGGTCGTGGTCGCAGCGGCGAACGTCTCGGGAAATCCGGTCCACCAGATCACCAGGATGTAGATCAGCCAGACATGATTTGCCTCCCACACCGGTCCGATGCTGTGATCGATCAGGACCCGCAGCTCGCCTCCACGCTCGGATCCTCCGGCGGTGAGGTCGAAGAAGCCCGACCCGAAGTCCGCACCTCCGAAGAGTGCGTAGAGCACGATGCCGGCGAACATGGCGATGGCGACAGCCACTGCGAGGCTCATCAGGTCGACGCTCCGTCGACTGATGACGTGCCGGGGCCGTACGGACTCGGCAGGTCCTCCTCGCCGGCCCGCCAGCGTCTGGCCATCGATCGGAGCACGACGAACGCGCCGATCGTCATGCCGATGTAGAGCACGAACGCCGCCGCATAGCTCCACCACAGGCCGCTGCTCTCACTCGCCGCGTCCTCCGTGCGCAGGATGCCCCAGACGACCCACGGCTGGCGGCCGACCTCGGTGGCGATCCAGCCAGCCTCCATCGCGATGACAGCCAGCGGACCCGCGACGACCGCACCTCGCAGGAACCAACGCCTGCGCAACGGATCGTGTCCTCGCCACCGGGCAAACCAGAACAGCACCACCGCGAGCGCCAGCAACGAGCCGATGCCGACCATCGACTGGAACGCCAGGTGGGTGATGTTGACCGGCGGCTGGTCCGCTACCGGGATGGTGTCGAGGCCGGGCACCGGTTTGTCGAACGAGTTGCGGGCGATCAGCGAGCCGATCTTGGGTATGTCGAGGGCGCCGTGGACCTTGCCGTCGATCAGGACACCGCCGAGACGCAACGGCGCAGGCTGCTCGGTCGTCGTCGCGAGCTCGAACGCTGCGAGCTTCGACGGCTGAGTGTTGCCCACTCGCAGGCCCAGGATGTGCCCAACGAACGGCTGCACCAGCGCAGCAACCGTCGCGAACACGAAGGGCACGGTGAAGCCCAGACGGTGATGCGCATCGACCCGGCCCTTCAACATGCCCGCTGCGTAGACGCCAGCGATGACGAAGCCAACCACCATGAACGCGGCGAACCACATGTGCGCGAACTGCAGCCAGACACCATCGTTGAACATCGCCCGCCACGGGTCGACGTCGGTGACCTCACCGTCGACGATCCGAAATCCGGTCGGGTTGTTCATCCAGGCATTGACCGAGATGACGCAGAACGTGCCGACGACGCCGGCGATCCCCATCGGGATCAGCATCATCAGGTGTCGGCGCGGCGGCATGCGGTCCCAGCCGTACAAGTAGATGCCGAGGAAGATCGCCTCGACGAAGAACGACAGGCCCTCGAACGCGAACGGCAGGCCGAGCACATCGCCGAACTTGCCCATGAGACCGGGCCAGAGCAGGCCCATCTCGAAGCTGAGCACCGTGCCCGAGACCGCACCGATCGCGAACAGCACCGCCGATACCTTGGCCCAGCGCTTGGCAAGAGCCAGCGCAACGGGGTCATCACGGACGATCCCGCGGCGGTGGACCACGTAGATCATGGTCGGGAAAGCCACCCCGAAGCACGCCAGGATGATGTGCCAGCCCAGCGAGAGGGCCATCTGCTCACGGGCAGGAAGGAGGCCCGGAGGGGCATCACCCGAGGTCAGGACGTGTGTGACGACTCCAACGAAGTCCATATTTTCACCCTACGACGAAGACGCCGTGGACGATCGCTGGCAGAGGTGTGAGAAGAATCGACCGACGAATGTGTCACAAAGTGATGCCGGCTGACGTCAGAGCGTCTCGAAGGTGATGCCAGCAGCTTGCAAGCGGTTGATCAGCACATCACCCATCGCGACTGCCGTGGTGGTCTGCCCCGACACCTTCGGCAGGTCGTCGAACGCCAGGCACATGGCCGCCTCGCTGAGCATCTTGGACGTCTCGGTGTAACCCGGGTCTCCGCCGCTCACCTGGGTCGTGACGGTCTTGCCGCCGCCCTCGCCCACCAGTCGGAGCTTGAACCACGACGACTCGCGCTTCGCCTCGTCAGGACCGTCGCCCGGGGCCTTGAGCTTGAGCAGGAGATTGCGGGTCAGGCTGAGCTGCGATCCGGCCAGCAGCACACCGCCGCCGACCACGGTGCCGACCATCATGGGCAGGCGCTTGAACTGGGCGAAGTGCGAGTAGGTGAACTCGGGACCGTAGCGCTCGAGCGCGCGGGCCGACCTGAGGACGATCTGCGGATCGATCGTCGGAAGAGGCAGCGCCCATCCGTTGCCGTCGGCGCCGCGGCCGATCTTGCCTGAGCCCTTGATGCGCCGACCCTGAGGGCGACCCTCCGACTTCTTGCGTTCCGCGGCGGTCTTGCCAGCCTGCCGAATGCGTGAGAACGCCCCAATGGCCGAGTGATAGGTGCCGCCGGACGGACCACCGCCGGCGCGGATGTAGCCCTTGACCGAGATGGGCACGCCCTCTGGCAGCTGCTCCACGGTGTGGAGAACGCCTAGGTCATAAGGGATCGAGTCGAACCCGCAGGCGTGGATGATCCTGGCACCGCTGGCCACCGCAGTGTCGTGGTACTTGAGCCACATCTTGTCGACGAACTCCGGCTCACCGGTGAGGTCGACGTATGCGATGCCAGCCTCGGCGCACGCCTTGACCGCAGCCTCGCCGTGCTGGATGTAGGGACCGACGGTCGTGATCAGCACCCGGGTCTGCGCGGCGAGCGCCGCCATCGACAGCTCGTCCTCGACCTCCGCCTCGAGGATGTGCGGACGGATGCCGCCGTTGCCCTCGATGCGCTCCGCGACCGCCTTGAGCTTGGCCTTGTTGCGTCCTGCGATGGCCCAGTTGGACCCTGCCGGCAGGTGCTCCCCCAGGTAGTCAGCGGTCAGCGAGCCGGTGAACCCGGTCGCCCCCAAGAGTGCAAGGTCGGCGATGGCCACGGACTGTCCCTTCAACGGTGGTGCTTAGGAGGCCTTCTTGGCCACTTCGTCGTGGGTGAGGATCGTTGGGCCCTCTGCTCCGGAGACGGTCTGCTCTGTGACGATCACCTTGGCGACGTCGTCACGGCTCGGGATCTCGTACATGACCGGTTCGAGTACTGCCTCGATGATCGAACGGAGCCCGCGAGCGCCGGTGCCCCGACTGAGTGCCAGCTCTGCCATCGCATCACATGCGTCGGTGCTGAACTCGAGCTCGACGCCGTCGATCTCGAAGAGTCGTACGTATTGCTTGGTGAGCGCGTTGCGCGGTGTCGTGAGGATCGCGACGAGAGCGTCCTTGTCGAGATTGTCGACAGCGGCGATCACGGGGAGGCGGCCGATGAACTCAGGGATCAGGCCGAACTTGAGCAGGTCTTCGGGGAGCACCTTGGAGTAGAGCTTGGAGGGCTCGTCCTTGAGCTTGGAGACCTCCGCGTTGCCGGGGTTAAAGCCGAGGCTGACCTTGCCGCCACGCTGCTCGATGATCTGGTCGAGCCCGGCGAACGCGCCGCCGACGATGAACAACACGTTTGTCGTGTCGATCTGGATGAACTCCTGGTGCGGATGCTTGCGCCCACCCTGGGGCGGGACCGAGGCGGTCGTCCCCTCGAGGATCTTGAGCAGCGCCTGCTGCACGCCCTCACCGGACACATCGCGTGTGATCGACGGGTTTTCGCTCTTGCGTGAGATCTTGTCGACCTCATCGATGTAGATGATGCCCGTCTCGGCCTTCTTGACGTCGTAGTCGGCGGCCTGGATCAGCTTGAGCAGGATGTTCTCGACGTCTTCACCGACATAACCGGCCTCTGTCAGCGCGGTGGCGTCGGCGATGGCGAAGGGGACGTTGAGCATGCGGGCGAGCGTCTGGGCGAGGTAGGTCTTGCCACAACCGGTCGGACCGACGAGCAGGATGTTGGACTTGGCCAGCTCGACCTGGTCGTCCTTGCCGCGCGTGCTGGACGCCTGCGACTGGACGCGCTTGTAGTGGTTGTAGACCGCAACGGCGAGAGACTTCTTGGCGCCGTTCTGCCCGATCACGTAGCCGTTGAGGAAGTCGAAGATCTCTTGCGGCTTGGGCAGCTCGCCGAGGCTGAGCTCGGCACCTTCGGCCAGCTCTTCCTCGATGATCTCGTTGCACAGGTCGATGCACTCGTCGCAGATGTAGACACCTGGACCAGCAATGAGCTTCTTGACCTGCTTTTGGCTCTTGCCGCAGAAAGAGCACTTCAGCAGATCGGCGGTTTCACCAATGCGTGCCACGTGAAGAGTCCTCTCGATCACTGCATTCGACCCGAGACGCCGAAGACGTCTTTTTCACCCTAGCGGCGATTCCGCGCCTCGTCTCGGTCATCCGGGTCGCGTCGTCTTTGTGTCTGGGATCAGTTGGCGGGAACTTTGAGGGTGTTGAGGACCTCGTCGACGAGCCCGTACTCGACAGCCTGCTGGGCCGTCAGGATCTTGTCGCGGTCGACATCCTTGCTGACTTCCTCGATCGACTTGCCCGTCGCCTCGGAGATCATCTTCTCCATCAGCTCGCGCATACGGAAGATCTCGTTGGCCTGGATCTCGAGGTCGGAGATCTGTCCGCCGGTGCCCTCGGTGTAGGGCTGGTGGATCAGGATCCGGCTGTTGGGCAGCGCCAGGCGCTTGCCGGGCGTACCGGCTGCCAGCAGGACGGCGGCGGCCGAAGCAGCCTGCCCGAGGCACAGCGTCTGAACATCGGGCTTGATGTAGCGGATCGTGTCGTAGATCGCCGTCAGCGCGGTGAAGGAACCACCGGGCGAGTTGATGTAGATGCTGATGTCACGGTCGGGGTCCATGGCCTGCAGCGACATGAGCTGCGCCATGACCGCATTGGCCACGTCATCGCTGATCGGGGTGCCCAGCATGATGATGCGGTCCTCGAACAGCTTGGTGTAGGGGTCGATGCGGCGGAAACCGTACGACGTGCGCTCTTCCCACTGCGGAATGTAATAGCTCATGAGGCACCTTCTGTGGTGACGGGCACGCAAAAATTGGGAGGGGTCACGGACGGCTTCCTAGCCTGAATTGTTCGCTCGCTGCGCTCACTCATGACTTCAAGTCTCCTGCGTTCGACACGACGTGATCGATGAGTCCGTACTCCTTGGCCTGGTCCGGCGTGAACCACCGGTCGCGGTCGGAGTCGAGCTCGATCTGCTCGACGGTCTGTCCACTGTGCTGGGCCTGCAGCTCGTTGAGCTGCTTCTTGAGCAGGATGCTCTGCTGCGCCTGGATCTTGATGTCCGACGCGGAACCGCCGATGCCACCGGAGGGCTGGTGCATCATGATCCGCGCGTGTGGCAGGGCGTAGCGCTTGCCAGCGGTGCCGGCAGCGAGCAGGAACTGGCCCATCGATGCCGCGAGTCCCATGCCGAACGTCGCGACATCATTGGAGATGAACTGCATCGTGTCGTAGATCGCCATTCCCGCGTCCACGGAACCGCCGGGGCTGTTGATGTAGAAGTAGATGTCCGACTCGGGATCCTCGGCGTTGAGCAGCAGCATCTGAGCCGCGATCGCGTTGGAGTTCTGGTCGCGCACCTCAGAGCCAAGGAACACGATGCGTTCTTTGAGCAGGCGCTGGTAGATGTGCCCGTCGAGGTCAGATGGCCCGGCCTCGCCGGCCATGGCCGTCGGATGGTTCGCTGAGTTGGTCACGCCACAAACCTAGACGGCGTGAACCCTCAACACACGCGAAAACACGGCTGTTCGCTGACAGCGTGACTTGACGGTCGGTCAGACCGTGAACGCTTCGCGGAATCGCTCGAGGGCGATGTCGCTGTCGCCGCTCGCGAATGCCTCCATGGCTACGACGCCGTCATAGCCCGCATCGGCAAGCGCCCGAGCCACGAACGGCCAGTTGACCTCGCCGGTACCGGGTTCGCACCGCCCGGGCACGTCGGCGACCTGCACCTCGCCGAGATGAGGTGCGGAGCGCCGGATCAGCTCGACGAGATTCCCCTCGCCGATCTGGGCGTGATAGAGGTCGAGGTTCATCTTCAGGTGCGGGCTGTCGACCGCGCTGACGAGTGCCAACGTGTCTGCGGCGCGGCCAAAAGGCGTTCCCGGGTGGTCCACCTCGGTGTTGAGGTTCTCCAGCACGAACGTCACCCCGTTGGCGGCGCCGAGCTCGGCAATGCGAGAGAGCGTACGTACGGCAGCCAGCCACATGTCACCCGTCACGACTTCGACCCGGCGTACGGGGAGGCCGCCCTCCCCCAACCCGGTGCCGTGAAGGTTGAGCGACGGACACTGGATCGCCTGGGCGAACGGGATCGACTTCGCCGCCGTCGCCAGCAGGTCATCAGCGCCATCGGCGGTGATCAGTTCACCCGTGACGTAGCCCGTCATCGACGTGAACTGTGCTCCGGTCGAGACGAGTGCAGTCGCGTCCTTGCTGGTCCAGTCCCAGATCTCCACCGCGAACCCAGCCGCATGGATGCGCTCGATCCGCTCCAGCAAGGGCAGCTCGGTGAAGAGCATCTCCGAGCAGACCGCCAACGTAAAGGTCACCGGTAGAGCTTCGGGCGCTCGGGGACCGTGACGGCCTCGCGGGAGCCCGACTCAAGCGCGGCGACACCCGACGCGGCGACGAGGTTGGCGACATATCCGTCCCATGCGCTCGCGCCGACGACCTCGCGAGCGAGCGCCGCGCTGGACCACGCGGCGAGCTCCAGGCGATAGGACTCGATGAAGTGGGCCACGAAGTCGGCGCCGATCGAGCTGCCGCCCTGGCCGGCGACGCGACGTACGACCGCCGTTCGCGGCTCCAGGCTCGCCGATCCACCGGTGCCGACGACCTCGACTCGGACGTCGTAGCCGTACGCGGCGTTGCAGAAGACCTCAGCGGTGACCATCTGGCCAGCGGCCATCCACAGCGTCGCCACCTGCGGGTCGCGGAAACCTACGGCAATCGGCGACTCGACGCGAATGCCGACGATCTCGTCGTCCAGCAGCCAGCGGAAGGTGTCGAACTCGTGGATCATCGAGCCGGTCACCAGCGTCGAGGAGTCGGTGCTCGTCAGGTTCGTGGCATTGCGGTGGATGCCGTGCATCAGACGCACCTCGCCCAGCGAGCCGTCGACGATCGAGCCCTTGAGGTCCACGAAGCCCGGGTCAAAACGGCGGTTGAAGCCGACCTGCACGAACCTGCGACCAGAGGCGACCTCGGCGTCGACGACCTTGCGCGCGTCCTCCGCCGTGACAGCCAGGGGCTTTTCGCACAACACGTACTTGCCTGCCGCGATCGCGGCGATGGCCAGATCGGCGTGGGTGAAATCAGGTGACGCAATGACGATGGCGTCGACTTCGGGATCGGCGATCAACGCCTCAGCCGAGTCAGAAGCCTCGGCTCCCACTCCTTCGGCGACGGACTTGGCACGCGCGGTGTCCATGTCGAAGACGCGCGTGACCTGGGCCGAGGGAACGCTGGCGGCAATCGTCCCTATGTGCGACGCCCCCATTGCTCCGGCGCCGACGACGCCAACCTTGAGACGTTGGCTCACAAGGAGACCCACTTTCGTTGTTCAGAGGAAAGGATCATGGCGTCGACGACCTTGGCCGCGGCGAGCGCGTCGTGGATCGTCGCGCCTACCGGCGAGCCGGTGGCAATTGACTCGATCAGCCGGCGTGCCTCGATGACCTTGAGGTCGTCGAACCCGATCGGGTTGTTTGTGCCGGGTTGGAACACGCTGAGCTCACCATCGCCGGGCCCGGCGTACTCCGTGGCGTAGAAGCCATTCAGGTAGTTCTGGTCAGCGCAGACGCGCAGCTCGTTCATCCGGCGGAAGTCCCACGCGACGGCGCCCTTGGTGCCGTGCACCTCGATCCCGTACGTGTTCTGCTCGCCGACCGCCGTACGGCTGGACTCGAGGATGCCGCGTGAGCCGTCGGCCAGACGGAACAAGGCGTTGACATAGTCCTCGTTCTCGACCTCGCCGAGCTCGCCGGCGCCCTTCTCGTAGTGCATGGCCCCGGGCAGCGCCGCGCGTCGCTGACTGATGAAGGTTGCCCGGTCGACCACGAGCTCGTCGATCGGGGCGACGACGTATTGCACCAGGTCAGCGGCGTGGCTGACCAGATCGCCCAGGACGCCGCTGCCGGCGTACTTGTTCTGGAAGCGCCACGAAAGGGCTGCATCCGGATCGGCGGAGTAGTCAGCCAGGAAGCGCACCGTGGTGTGCTCGACGTCGCCGATCCGGCCCGAAGCAACGATCGCGCGGGCACGCTCGACGGCCGGCACGTTGCGATAGTTGAAGCCGGTGGCGGCCTGGACACCTGCGGCCTCGACCGCGGCGACGATCTCCGCGGTCTCTGCTGCATCGCGTCCAGCGGGCTTCTCGATCCAGAGGTGCTTGCCCGCCGCTGCTGCCGCGACGGCGACATCACGGTGGATGAAGTTGGGACCGGTGACGCAGACCAGGTCGATCTCGTCATGGGTGACAAGGTCATGCCAGTCCGGCAGCTGGTGCTCGAACCCGTATGCCGAGGCCGCGCGCTGGGTGCGGTCGTCGGGTGCGTTGTCCGCGACGGCGACCAGCCGCGGACGCAGGGGCGCGTCGGGATAGTGCTGCAGGACGCGGGACAGCGCACGGGCGTGCACCTGACCCATCCAGCCGAACCCGACGATGCCGACACGGAGCTCACGCGTCACGTGACCTCTGCCTTCATCGACTTGGCAACGTCAGAATCTGCACCCATGGTCTTCTCGAGCTCATGCGCCAGCGACTCCAGCTCGGAGCCTCCAGCCATCATCGACGTCAGCTCCTCGAGCGTCATCTCCGCCTTGGGGAAGTCGCCCATGCTCTTGCCGCGTCGCAGCAACATGAACCGATCGCCCACGGGGTAGGCGTGGTGTGGGTTGTGCGTGATGAACACGACGCCGAGTCCGCGATCGCGAGCCTTGGCGATGTACTTCAGCACGACTCCCGACTGCTTCACACCGAGGGCGGCGGTCGGCTCGTCGAGGATCAGGACACGCGCACCGAAGTACACGGCACGAGCAATTGCGACGCACTGCCGCTCACCGCCCGACAGCGTGCCGATCGGTTGATCGACATCGCGCAGGTCGATGCCCATCGCGGCAAGCTCGGACTTCGTGATGCTCTTCATCGCGTCGACATCGAGTCTGCGGAACGGGCCAACTCCCTTGGTGAGCTCGCTACCGAGGAAGAAGTTGCGCCAGACCGGCATGAGCGAGACCACGGCAAGGTCCTGGTAGACCGTCGCAATGCCCAGCTCCAGTGCGCCACGCGGGCTCGAGAGGTGCTGTGGCTCGCCGTCGATCAAGAGCTCGCCGTCGGAATGCGTGTGCGCCCCGGCGAGCACCTTGATGAACGTCGACTTGCCCGCGCCGTTGTCACCGAGCACACAGGTGACCTCGCCGGCACGTACGGACGTCGACACGTCGCTCAGCGCGATGATGTTGCCGTAGCGCTTGCCGATGTCCTTGACCTCGATGATCGCGGTCCCGACCGGGGGAAGGTCGGCGACGTCGGTCACTGGTGATTTCGCGTCGGACTCGGTGGTCATTTTGCTGTCTCCGCTCGTTTGCGAACCCATTCGTTGAGGAGCACCGCTGCCAGAAGCATGACCCCCAGGAACGCCTTGAGCCAGTTGTTGTCCCAGCCCGAGTAGACGATGCCCTGGTTGACCATGCCGTAGATGAGGGCACCCAACGCGGCGCCGATCGCCGAGCCATAGCCGCCCGTCATGAGGCAGCCTCCGACCACGGCGCAGATGATGTAGATGAATTCCTGGCCGACGCCGGTGTTGCTCTGGACCGTCGATGTCGTGAACAGCAGGAGCATGCCGACGAGCCAACCGGCACCGGCGGTCGTCATGAACAGGCCGACCTTGGTCTTGAATACTGGAACGCCGATCTGGCGGGCCGACAGCTGCGCCCCTCCGACGGAGAAGATCCAGTTGCCGGTCTTGGTACGCAGGAGAACCCAGGTGGCAAGGAGCGTGACGCCGATCCACCAGAACACCGAGGCGTACACGAGACCGCCGTTGATCGTCACGGTGGAACCAAACAGATGCTTCGCCTGGTCGTAGTAGGGCACGTTCGACATGCCCTGGATCGCGACCTGTCCGATGAGGGCCTTGGTGCCGGCGAGGTCGATGCCCTGCAGCACGAAGAACGTGCCGAGGGTGACGATGAAGCTCGGCAGTCCCGTCTTCATCACCAGGATGCCGTTGATGGCACCGATGGCGAGCGCGAGAGCGAGTGAGACGAGGATCGCCGCCCAGATGTTGAGGCCGTACTCGGTGGTGAGCACTCCGACAACGAGGCCGGTGAAGCCGGTCATGGCTCCAGCCGAAAGGTCGAACTCCCCGCCGATCATGAGAAGCGCTACGGCAACGGCCATGATCCCGATCGTGGAGGCGCCGCGCAGCCAGGTGCTGGCACCTGACGGCGTTGCAAAGACTTCGGTTGTTGCGGCGAAGAACGCAAAGATGGCAATCGCTGCGACGAGCGCACCGATCTCCGGTCGTTTCAAGAGCTTGGCGAGGGTCGACGTACGGGCCAGCCGTTCGTCGGCCAGCGTGGCGGTGGTCATGTGGTGCTCCGTTTCTCGGCTGTGAGCCGTGGGGTCCGGCGGGTGCCGGACCCCACGGGCCGGGTCAGCGTGTTCCGTTTGCCGCGTACTTCAGGACATCATCAGCGTTGTCCTTGGTGATGAACGCGGGTCCCGAGTTGATCGGCTGGCCGCCGCCTATGTCGTTGCCGTTGATCGACTTCAGGTACAGACCCGTGACACCGAGGAATCCCTGGACGTACGGCTGCTGGTCGACCGCGAACAGGATCGTCCCGGCCTGGATGTCCTTGATGACGTCCTCAGAGAGGTCGAACGTCGCCACCTTGGCGCTGCTGCCGGAGTCCTTGACCGCGGCAACGCCGTCGATCGCGTACTGGCCGCCGAGTGTCAGGACCACGTCGATGTCCTTGCTGGCCTGCAGCTTGGACGTGATGGTTGCCTGGACCGCATTGTCGTCCGTGCCGTCGACCTGGAGGTTCTCGACCTTGCCGCCGAACGTGTTGGCGACTGCCTTGCAGCGTTCTTCCAGTCCGACGTTTCCGGCTTCCTGGATGACACAGATCGCGTTCTTCAGACCTTCGTCCCTTGAGGCGCTCGCCGACAGCTTCACCGGCGATGGTCTCGGTCTGACCGATGTGGGTCATTGCGCCGAACTCCTTGAAGCGATCGACGCCGGAGTTGATCGTGATGACCGGTACGCCCGCGGCGACGGCCTTCTTGACGCTGGCCTCGAGCCCATCCGGGTTGGCCATCGAGATGACAATGCCGTCGACCTTGTCGGCGACTGCGCCGTCGATCAGTTGTGACTGCTTGGCCGGGTCGGCGTCGGAGCTGTATTCAACCTTGACTCCGTAGTCCTTGCCTGCTTGCTCTGCGCCGGACTTGACCCGGTCCCAGAACGCGTCACCGGGGCCGGCGTGCGTGATGACGGCGTACGTGTAGTCCTTCTTGGCGGTGTCGGCGTCCCCATCGTCACTGCCGGTGCCACTGCATGCTGCCAGCAGCGCGATGGCGGCAACGATGACGCCGATGATCGAAATTTTCCTCATGGTGTTCCTGTCTCTTCCTTGATGACCCGGCGTCATTGTGCCGTCGGGAAGTTCAGTTGGGCGAGCGACTCTTCGCTGACGTGCGGCCACCGGGTGGTGACAACTTTCGCCTGCGTGTAGAACCTCACGCCTTCGGGACCGTGGATGTGGTGGTCGCCGAAGAGTGAGTCCTTCCAGCCTCCGAAGGAGTGGAAGGCCATCGGGACAGGGACCGGCACGTTGATGCCGATCATGCCCACGTGGACCTTCCGCTGGAAGGTTCGTGCCACCTCACCCGAGGAAGTGAACACGGCGGTGCCGTTGCCGTACGGGTTCGAGTTGATGAGCTCGATCGCGGCATCCAGCGTCGGAACCCGCAGCACGGTGAGCACGGGTCCGAAGATCTCGTCGGTGTAGACCGACATGTCAGTTGTGACGTTGTCCAGCAGCGACGGGCCGACGAAGAACCCCGATTCATGCCCCGCGACGACCAGGTCCCGACCATCGACGATGAGCTTGGCGCCCGCGGACTCACCTTGACCGATGTAGTCGATGATGCGGTCACGCGATGCCTGGGTCACGACGGGACCCATCTCGGCGTCGGGATCCGTGCCGACCGACACGTTCAGCCCGACCGACCGCTCACGGATCTTGTCGACGAGGGTGTCGGCGCTCAGGCCGACGGCGATCACGGCAGAGATGGCCATGCAACGCTGCCCGGCCGAGCCGTAGCCGGCGGCGACGATGTGGTCCGCGGCGAAGTCGAGGTCGGCATCGGGCATCACGACAGCGTGGTTCTTGGCGCCACCGAGTGCTTGTACGCGCTTGCCGGTGCGCGAGGCGTTCTCGTGCACGTACTTGGCGATCGGAGTCGAGCCGACGAACGAAACAGCCGCGATGCCGGGGTGCTCGAGGATCGCGTCGACCGCGACCTTGTCGCCGTGAACGACGTTGAACACGCCGTCAGGCAGTCCCGCCTCGGTGTAGAGCCGAGCAACCAGGTCGGAGGCGCCGGGCACCCGCTCGGAGGGCTTGAGGATGAACGCGTTGCCGGTCGCGATCGCCACCGGGTGCATCCACAGCGGAACCATGATCGGGAAGTTGAACGGGGTGATCCCGGCGACCACGCCGAGTGGCTGGCGGAACGAGTGGGTGTCGACGCCGCCTGACACCTGGTCGTTGTACTCGCCTTTGAGCAGCTGCGGGATGCCGCAGGCGAACTCCACTACTTCGCGACCGCGTACGACCTCGCCCTTGGCGTCATCGATCGTCTTGCCGTGCTCGGAGGAGATGATCGCGGCCAGCTCGTCCTCGTGCTGCACCAACAGCTCACGGAACGCGAACATGACGCGCGAGCGGGCCGTGACTGACACCTCGCTCCAGGTCTCGTAGGCCTGTGCCGCCGCGGCGACAGCGGCGTCCACATCATCAGTTGTCGCGAGGCGAACCTTCGACTTGGACGTGCCGAGCG
Source organism: uncultured Actinomycetota bacterium (assembly GCA_963849475.1). GTDB lineage: Bacteria > Actinomycetota > Actinomycetes > Propionibacteriales > Nocardioidaceae > Aeromicrobium. The sequence goes on along the minus strand of CAWKHC010000011.1, from coordinate 212,285 downwards.
CGGGATCGAACACGTCGCCGAAGCGATCGCTCCCTCCTTGGAAGCTCGCGCCGTTCACATAGTGGTCGTACTGCGTCATGCGTTGTCCTCGGTGTCGTCGGCGGCCGGCGCGAGGTGGTGGCGCTGGCCCTTCTTGTGGTCTTCGTACGTTGCGCGGGCGGCGCGGGTCGAGTCGAGGGCCGAGACCTCGGCCACCGGTACGTCCCACCACGCCGGGCTGTCAGGCGCCGGGATCAGCGGGTTGGTCTCGACGTGGATCACCGTCGTACGCGGTGATGCCTTGGCCTGGACCACGGCGGCGCGGAAGTCGTCGAGGCCCGTTGCCCTGATGACATCGGCGCCCAGACTTGCGGCGTTCGCGGCGAGGTCGACCGGGAGTCGGTCGCCGTCGAGGCCGGTCGGCGTGCGGTAGCGGTACTGCGTACCGAATCGCTGGGATCCCAGCGATTCGGAGAGCGCACCGATCGAAGCGAAGCCGTGGTTCTGCACGAGGACCACGATGACCTTGATCCCCTCGGCCACCGCCGTGACGAGCTCGGTGTTCATCATCAGGTAGGAGCCGTCGCCGACCATGACGAACACGTCTCGATCGTCACCTTCGTCCTGGACCGCCATCCGTACACCCAGCCCGCCGGCGATCTCATAGCCCATGCACGAGAAGCCGTATTCGACGTGATATCCCTTGCGGTCTCGCGTACGCCACAGCTTGTGAAGGTCTCCTGGCATGGAGCCCGCGGCGCACAACACGACGTCGCGAGGATCTGACAGCTCGTTGACCGCACCGATCACCGCAGACTGAGCCGGCAGCGGCTCGGCATGAACGTCGTACGCCGCCTGGACGATCGTGTCCCACGCGGCCGCCAGCTCGGTGGCATTCGCGGTGTACGGCTTCGGCGCTGTCCAGTTCTCAAGGGCGGCGGTGAGGGCGGCCAGACCTTCGCGTGCGTCGGCGACCAGGCTCGTCGCCGACAGCTTGTGAGCGTCGAACACCGAGACGTTGAGGTTGACGAACCGTACGTCTTCGGCCGCGAACACCGTGTGCGATGCCGTCGTGAAGTCGCTGTAGCGGGTGCCAACCCCGATGACCAGGTCAGCCTCCGCGGCCAGGTCGTTCGCGGCTGTGGTGCCCGTCGCCCCGATCGCTCCCACTGACTGCGGGTGGTCGTAGGGCAGCGCACCCTTGCCGGCCTGGGTCTCTGCCACGGGAATGCCGGTGAACTCCGCGAATGCCCGCAACGCGTCGTTTGCACGGCTGTAGGTCACGCCACCACCCGCGACGATCAGTGGGCGCTGCGACGTGCGGATCGCCGCTACGGCGCGCTCAAGCGCGGCAGGTTCGACCGCCGGACGCGCGACGTGCCACACACGCTTCGCGAAGAGCTCCTCCGGCCAGTCCCACGCCTCTGCCTGCACGTCTTGCGGGAGAGCGATCGTCACGGCACCGGCGGCGGCAGGGTCGGTGAGGACACGCATAGCGTTGAGCAGCGCGGGCGCAAGCTGTTCGGGACGATGCACCCGGTCGAAGTAGGCCGACACGGGTCGAAAGGCGTCGTTGACGGAAAAGTCGCCGTTCGCCAGGTCCTCGAGCTCCTGGAGCACGGGATTGGCAACTTTGGTGGCGAACGTGTCGCCGGGAAGCAGGAGCACCGGCAGCCGGTTGATCGTGGCCAGCGCTGCGCCGGTGATCATGTTGGTCGCACCCGGGCCCACAGAGGCTGTGACGGCCATCGTCGCGAGCCGGTCGCGCTGGCGGGCGTATGCCACGGCTGCGTGCACCATGGCCTGTTCGTTGCGTCCCTGGAAGTAGCGCAGGTGCGCGGTTCGCCAGACAGCTCACGTTCGAGGAGCGCCTGGCCGACTCCTGCGACGTTGCCGTGGCCAAAGATGCCCCAGCAGCCGGCGAAGAAGGCATTTTCCACCCCGTCACGCTCGACGTACTGTGCCTCGAGGAAGCGTACGACGGCTTGGCCGACGGTCAGACGTTCGCTCATGCTTCCCCCTCAACAGGCCGAGCGCCGAACGGGAGTCGACGGTCGATCGGCTGGTCGGCCCAGGTATCGCGGACCCACGTATGTGCGGGGTCGTCGCAGATCAACCAAGCGCGCTCTTCGCCGGGACCTGCCATGACGTTGAGGTAGTAGAGGTCATAGCCCGGTGCTGCGATCGACGGGCCGTGCCAGCCGTGCGGGATGAGCACCGCGTCGCCGCTACGGACCTCCGCGGTGACGTCGATCTCGGCACCCTCGTGGCCGTAGACGCGCTGGAACCCGATCCCCGGACCGTTCGGTCCGTCGGCAACCTCGAAGTAGTAGATCTCCTCGAGTGCGGTCTCGCCGTCGCGCTCCTCGTCGTGCTTGTGAGGCGGCCAGGACGACCAGTTGCCGCCCGGTGTCAGCACCTCGCAGGCGATGACGCGGTCGGCCTCGAGGACGCCAGGAACACCGAAGTTGTTCACCTGGCGGCTCGCCTGGCCCGCGCCGCGCAGCTCGACCGGTACGTCGGCCTTTGCCAGGTAGGCGGGCGGCAGCTTGCGTTCGCAGCGTGCGGAGGAGAGAGCAAAGCGTCCGCCAGCCACACTCGTGATCGTGAGCTCGGAGTCGCGCGGCACGTAAACCGCATCGCTTGGTCCGGCGAACACGTGCTCACGTCCTTCGAGCGCGTACGTGGTGGCCTCGGCAGTCACGTCAGCGGAGCCTCCGAGCGACACGATGACGTACTCCGAGTCCTCGGTGTCGAGCGTCTCGCTCTGACCCGGTGCAAGCGTCAGGATCCGCAGTCCGCAGTAGTCCCAGCCAGCTGTCTTGGTCGTGATCTCCAGGGCAAATGGCTCAACCCCTGCCTCCCCTGCACGTAGGACGTGATTCACGACATCATCTCCACGGTGGCGTCTACTGCGGCCTCGACGTTGCCGTCGGGCGGAAAGAGCAGCGATCGTCCGACGACCATGCCCTTGACCATGGGACTGGCCAGCGCCTTGGACCATGCCGCGAACTGGGCGTCCTGGTCGGCTCCGACCTCGCCGCCGAGCAACAGCACGGGCAACGTCGTCGACGCCAGCACAGCCTCCATGTCGTCGATGACGGGCATCTTGAGCCAGGTGTGAGCGGAGGTCGCGCCGAGTCCGGCGGCCACGGTCGCTGACCTGACGACCGCCTCGGTCGAGAGGTCGTTGCGGATGCGTCCGGAGTCGTCTCGACCAGAGATGAAGGGCTCGACCATCGCCATCAGCTGGCGTTCGGCGAGACTGTCGACGGCCTTGGCCACTGACTCCATGGTCGCCACGGTGCTGAGGTCGTTGGGGTCGATGCGGAACAGCATCTTGCCGCCTTGGAGGCCGGCCGCGTCGATGGCATCTGCGGTGTACGCGGTGAAGCGGTCGTCGATCTCGAACGCCGTCCCGGCCAACCCGCCCCGGTTCATCGAGCCGATGACGACCTTGCCCTCGAGTGCGCCGAGGATGAGGAGGTCCTCGATCAGGTCAGCGGTGCCGAGGAAGCCGTCGACGCCGGGCCGATCGAGCGCACGGACGATTCGGTCGAGCAGGGCTACCCGATCTCCCATCGCCAGCGGGTTGTCGCCGGCACGGAGCGCACCACGTGCGGGGTGATCGGTCGCAATCAGCATCAGCCGCCCGGTCTCGCCGACCAAGCCCTTGGGCTGCGTACGACTGCGTGCCAGCTCGGCGATGCGCTCAGGGTGCAGGGCACGGGTCTCGACGATCCCGGCAATGCTCTCGACGTTCACGGCGCTCATCGCGCAGCTCCTTGGTTGTCCTTCAGGTACGCCGACAGCTGATCGGCGGTGGGCATGGCATCGGCGCATGACATCTGTCCAGCCACATAGGATCCAGCGGCGTTCGCGGTGGCGAGCATGTCCTCGAGCGGGGCGTTGATGAGCAGCCCGTGCACGAGTGCCCCGCCAAACGCGTCACCGGCACCGAGGCCGTTGACGACGTCGACCGGCACAGGCGGAACGACGACGGACTCGTCACCACGTACGCCAAGGACGCCTGCCGGCCCCTGCTTCACGATCGCGAGGTCGACTCCCGCGTCTCGCAGCGCCTTGGCGGCGGCGTGCGGCTCGGTCTCACCGATCGCGACCTCACACTCCTGCTTGTTGCCAAGTGCAACCGTGGCGTACGGCAGCACTTTGTTGATCTGTGCCGTGGCCGCCTCCGCGCTGTCCCAGAACATCGGTCGGTAATCCAGATCGAGGATCGTGGTGCCATGACCGGCGCGGGCCTCGAGCGCTGCCTGGTGCGCCTGACGGCTCGGCTCCTGTGACAGCCCCGTGACAGTGACCCAGAAGATGTCGGCGGCGCGGATCGCGTCGTAGTCGAGCTCGTCGGGGCTGATGTGCAGGTCAGGAGCCTTGGCGCCCCGGTAGAAGTACAACGGGAAGTCGTCAGGCGGGAAGATCTCGCAGAACACAACAGGCGTCTGCACGTCCGGGACCGGGGTCACCCACGTGTCGTCCACGCCGAAGCCCTGGAGGGCCTGGTGGACGAACCGTCCGAATGGGTCGTCTCCCGTACGGGTGATCGTCGCCGCGCGATGACCCAGTCGAGCCGCGGCGACTGCGACATTCGTCGAGCTGCCACCGAGGAACTTGGTGAACGTCGACACGTCCTCGAGCCCTACCCCGATTTGATCGGGGTAGATGTCGACGCCGACGCGTCCCATCGTGATGAGCTCGTGGGGCACGGTCACGCCAGGGCCGCCTTGACGAAGTCGAGGCACTTCTGGACATTGGCGATCGGACCGAGGCCCTCAGGCTCGCCGTCCTTGAGCATCAGATCCTGCTCGAGCACGAACCAGCCGTCGTAGCCGGCCCCTTGCAACGCGGCGATCATCGCGGCGATGTCGACGTCACCTTCACCCAGGACCTGCCACATGCCGTCGGCAACGGCGTCAGAGAACGACACCTCGCCGGCGACGACCTTGGCGGCCTTGGCGGCGTCAACGTCCTTGAGGTGTACGTGCTTGACGCGATCGAGGTTGGCCAGCGTGATCGACACCGGGTCGGCGCCGGCTGCGGCGAGATGACCCGTGTCGATGCAGAAGCCCACATGTGATCCATCGACGACGCGTTGGACGTCGTCGGCGTTCTCGACCATCGTGCCGATGTGCGGATGCACTACGGAGATGACACCGCGCTCGACCGCATGGTCGGCAATGCGATCCAGGTTGCTCAACAGCGTCTTCCACTGCAGCTCATCGAGGACCGGACGGGCGTCATAGCCCGCGACACCGGTGGATGCGGCCAGCACCACCACGCCGGCACCGGTCGCGAGGCAGTTGTCGATGAAGACATCAACGATGGGCAGCGGGTCGCTTGCGGGGTCGTGGAGAAGCACCGGCAAGAAGCCGCCGACAGCCTGGAGGTGATAGGTGTCCAAGAAGGCCTTCTTGGACTCGGGCTCATCGGGCAGGAAGCCGTCAGGGCCGAACTCGGTTGCAGTCAAGCCCAAGGTCTCCATCTCGGCCATGACCCGTTCGCGGGGCATCTGGTAGCCCCAGTCGGGTACTTCACAGACCCCCCAGGAGATGGGGGCGCCGGCCACGCGGGGACCGACGGGGCGGAGATCGCTCACGGTCATGCTCGTCCTTCTTGGTTTGTGCTGACAAAGTATCAGGATCGAGTGTGTCCTCCCTCACATGGCTTGTCAACAGTTTGTCATGACATATTGACGTACGGACATATGCGGCTAGATTGGCCGCATGCCCGGCACGAAATTCACGCTCGATCGCTCCAGCCCCGTGCCGCTGTACTTCCAGGTTGCAGAGCACTTTGAGCAGGCGATTCTCAGCGGAGAGATCGCACCCGGCGAACGTATTGCCAACGAGATCGCGCTCGCCGCAGACCTCGGGTTGTCACGACCGACCATGCGTCAAGCCATCCAGGTGCTCGTCGACAAGGGCATGCTGGTCCGCAAGCGTGGCGTCGGCACCCAGGTCGTACGCGGCAAGATTCGTCGCTCCGTCGAGCTGACCAGCCTCTTCGACGATCTCAGTGCGGCTGGACAAAAGCCTCGTACCGACGTTGTCGCTGTGGGCAAGGTGCCTGCGGACGAGGATGTCTCACGCGAGCTCCAGCTGGAGGTCGGTGAGGACGTTTGGTCCTTGGAGCGCATCCGGTACGTCGGTGCCCAGCCGCTGGCCCTGATGCACAACTACATTCCGGTCGACGTTGTCGATCTCGATGCGGTCGACCTCGAGCAGACCGGGCTCTACGCACATCTGCGAGCGTGCGGAATCCTCATGCGTGTCGCTCGGCAGCGAATCGGTGCACGCAGCGCGACGGCCGACGAGGCGGGGCTGCTGGACGAGAAGAAGGGTGCCCCCCTGCTGACGATGCAGCGGACGGCGTACGACAACGCAGGCCGTGCCGTCGAGTACGGCAGGCACGCGTACCGTCCCGACCTGTACGCGTTCGAGCTGACGCTCGTCGACCGCTGAGGCCCGGAGAGGCTTCAGCCGGGCTCGACCTCGGCCTTGATCGCGGCGAGCGTGCGGTCCATGCCGTCGCGCAGCTCCGCGTCGTGGGAGTCGGCGCCACCGAGCGCCAGCCGCGCGGTCAGGCGCACCGTCAGTGACGGATTGGGCAGCGCGGTACGCCGTTCGGTCAACCGCGTACCACCATCAGCCGCCTCGGTCTCGTAGGACCAGTCGACGTTCGTCGGCCACACGTGGAACACAAAGGCACCGTGACCGTTGTCGTTGCTGGGAGGCTTCCACTGCTTGATGCGGCTCGTCGTCGGCCAGACGACACCCTTGCGGCGGTTGAGGTTGATGCCACGACGACCAACCTTGGGCCGACCGAGCAACCACATGCCGACCAGCTCGGGGCTGCGTCGCGGCATCGCCTTGATGTCTGAGAGCGCGGACCAGACCGCGTCAGGTGTTGCGGCGATGTCGATCGTCGACTCAAGCGGTGGCTGTCCCATTGGTGTCCCTTCAGGCGTGGCGTGGCGAAGCCGGGAGTGCACGCATGGTCCGCGTGCGGGCGTTGAGCCACGTGACGAGCCAGTCTCCCACCTGCGGGTGGTTGAGCAGGGCGAAATGGTGCGCGCTTGGCAGGTATTCGAAGCGCGCGCCCTCGACGATCGCACCGTTGCGGCCGACTCCCGTCGCCGACGAGAAGTGCACAAGCAGGTCACCGAGCACTGAGCTCACCGGGTGTTGCTGGGTGGCGCCGAGCGTGGCGGCGACGAAGTGGTACTCCGCGTGCGGGAGCGGTGCGGCGGCGATGCGGTCGAGGCCCCACTGACCCGTGAGGTCCTGGCCCTCCCACTCGTCCTGCGTGATGTAGCCGTGGCGGAGGTCCACGATGCCGGCCGAACGGCTCTCGAGGATCGAGCTGAACGGGGACGACTCGGGCCAGAAGCGCAGCAGGCGCGAACCGAGGTGTGCCACCTTCTCGAGGTTGGCTCCGGCATGCGGAGTGCCGAGGCAGACGACATCGCGTACGAGGTGCTGCCAGGTCTGGCCCGACGCCGTCGCGTGATTGGTGGCCGCGCGGACGACCAGTCCACCCATCGAGTGACCGACGAGCGTGATGCGGGTGACCGCAACGGGCCACGACGCCACCAGCTGCTGGAGCAGGGTGTCGAGGTGCTTGCCATTCTCGGAAATGTGCAGGCCGGTGTTGTAGCGCAGCGTGACGGGGGTCCCGTCGGTCTCGGCGACGACGCGGTGGGCGTACGACGTGCCCCAACGCTCTGCGGAGTTGTTCCACGACTCATCGTTCTCGCACAGCCCGTGGAGGAAGACGACCGGGTGGCTGGTGGCACCTCGGAATGCCTCGGCGAGAGGCCAACCCGTTGCCGGTACGTCCTCGCCGTCGACGCGGATCGACATCGTGATCGCCTGGGGGTCGTCGAGCATGCGCAGCTCGTCGCCGATCAGCCCGTTGACGGCAGCGACGATCAACCGGCCACGACGCGAGCTCTCGATCGGTCGGCCGACTCCCTTGGAGGACAGTGCCCGGATCGATCCGCTGGACACCCGGAGGATGCCTGAGATGGCGCCGTAGACGCTCGTGACTGCCGCATCGTGAAGTGACTGGGGCAGCTGTCCGCCGACCATCCGAGTGGCTCGAAATGCGCGCGACGAGACCGCCTGGTGCAGGTCGCGGACCGTCCCGACGATCAGTCGATCGCCGTAGTCGAGCGCGAGTGCAGCGACGTCAGTCGTGCGTGCGGTATCGGCGGGCATGACTCCATACTGCCGGTGTTGCCAAGAGAAGTGGCAATTCCGACAGGGAGTTCTCGGTCACTACTTGGGCGCGACCTTCTTGGCGGCGCCTTCTTGGCGGCGCCTTCTTGGCGGCCTTTTGCCGGCGTAGCCGCGTCGCCGATGGGGGCACCTCCCGCGGACGAAGTCCGTGGGGGATTTGCTGCTGCGTCAGGCTCGTCTTCGGGCTCGTCGTCGCGGTAGGTGCCGTCAGCCTGCAGGCGGGACAGCTCGATCGACGTGCCGGACTTGTCAGTGACCTTGGCGGACTCAACCAGCGATGCGAGTGCCTTGCCGCGCAAGACCTCGCTGACCATCTCAGGCACGTGGTTGTGCTCCATGATGTGCTGGATGTACGCGCTGGGCTCCTCGCCCGACTGCTGAGCACGACGCATGATGTGCGCCGACAGCTCGGCGTCATCGATGCCGAACTCCTCGGTCGCGACGATCTGGTCGAGCACGAACTGGGCGATCAGGGCTTCGCGTACACGCTTCTCGAGGTCAGCCTCGAACTCTTCCTTGGTCTGCTCCTCGTCGGCGAGGAACGTCTCGAACGGAATGCCGGCCATCTCGAGCTGCTGCTCGATCTGCTGACGGCGCGAGTCGAGCTCCTCGGTGACGAGGTTCTCGGGCAGTGGCGCGTCGATCTTGCTGACGATCTCGTCGAGGATCAGGTCGCGGGCCTCGTTGGCCTGCTCCATGCGCTTGCCACGGGTGACGCGGTCGGTGAGGTCGGCGCGCAGCTCTTCGAGCGTGTCGAACTGCGAGGCGGTCTGCGCGAAGTCGTCGTCGAGGTCAGGAAGCTGCTGCTCCTTGACGTCCTTGAGCACGACCGTGACATCGGCGTCCTCCCCGGCGAGGTCGCCACCGGCGAGCTGGGTGGAGAACGTGTTGGTCTCCCCTGCCTTGAGGCCGATGATCGACTCGTTGAGACCGTCGAGCATCGTGGCCGAACCGATCGTGTATGGCATCGACTCAGCCTGGGCAGCCTCGATCGGCTTGCCGTTCTGCGAGGCGGACAGGTCGATCGTGACGAAGTCACCGTCGGCGGCAGCGCGCTCGACCTCGGCGAAGGTGGCGAAACGCTTGCGGAGCTCTTCGATCTGCTCCTCGACGTCGTCGGGGGTCACGGCGGCATCTGCAACGGTGACGGCGATCTTGGAGATGTCGGGCAGGACGAGCTCAGGACGTACGTCGAGCTCGGCGGTGATCTCGATCGGCTCACCGTCGACGAACTTCGTCAGGTCGATGTCCGGCTGGCTGAGCGGCTGGATCTTGGAGTCCTGCAGGGCCTGGCTGTACCAGCCCGGAAGGGCGCTGTTGATCGCCTCGTCGAGGACGGCGGGACGGCCCACGCGCTGGTCGACGATCGTGTTGGGGATCTTGCCCTTGCGGAAGCCGGGGATCGTGATCTGCGAAGCGATCGTCTTGTAAGCCGACTGAAGGTTGGGCTCGAACTCCTCGAACGGCACCTCGATGGTGAGCTTGACCCGTGTCGGGCTCAGGGACTCGGTGCTGCTTTTCACGTGACTGACTCCTGCGTATGGGGGTTGTGGCGTCTTGGGGCTGGGCCTGCTCGCATTCGGCGGCGCAGCGAAAGACCAGTCTCTCATGCCGCTCAATTCCGCCCCAATTGAGGCAGGTCGCGATCAGGCGAGGATTGCCCGCGTGGTGGGCTGCACGTGCGGGGTGCCCGAGGCGACGACCCACGACGAGAGCAGTCGCGAGGTGGCGTGCTTGTCAGCGCGGTTGCTGATCGCGTACCAGTCCATCTGCGCCCTCGCCCGGGTCACCTGCAGCACGCAGTAGCCGTGGTCGTCGAGATTGACGAACCGTACGTGCGGGTTCTCCATCTGGATCGCCGCCTCGAGCGCCAAGGAGATCGTGCGCGGTGCCGCGCCGATGAAGTCGTCGACGTTGTTGCTGGAGATGGAGCTGCAGACGAACTCGGTCGCCGCCGACACACCGTTCGCCGCCGGAACGTCGTTGGCCCATGCCGTGTGCACGTCACCGCTGAGGAACACGACATCGTCGATCTGTTCGGACACAAGGTGATCGAGCAACCGACGACGATCTGCCGTGTAGCCGTCCCACACGTCGGTGTTGGGTGCCGACGGCTCGAGCGGCGTGAAGCTCACGGTCTGGCTCAGCGCGTACTGCTCGACCTCCGGTCTCGGGGGCAGCAGGACCGGCGCGACCATCACTGGATTTCCGATCAGCTTCCACCGCACCGGTGTCGAGGAGAGCTGGCCCTCCAGCCAGCCGAGCTGGCGTTCACCCGTGATCGTGCGATCCGGGTCGTCGACGGCTGGATCGTCGGCGTCGACCCGTTCACTGCGATACGTACGGAGGTCGAGCATCGAGAGGTCGGCGAGATTGCCGAACTGCAGTCGGCGGTACATGCGCGTCCCGTCACCGACAGCTGCCGTGCCCGAGATGCGGACCGGCATCCATTCGTCGTATGCACGCTGCGCCGCCTTGCGCCGAGCGGCGAACGATCCCTCGTTCTTCTGGTGCTCGAAGGCGCCCTTGGCCCAATTGCCATCGCACACCTCATGGTCGTCCCAGGTCACTATGAACGGCAGCGCAGCGTGCAGGGCCTGCAGGTCTGGGTCGGTCTTGTACTGGCCGTGGCGCTCCCGGTAGTCGGCGAGAGTGATGATCTCGCGCGGCGGCTCGTGGCGGCGTACGTCGTGATTGTTGTGACCCATCGAGTACTTGCCTGGCTGGTACTCGTACAGGTAGTCGCCGAGGTGGATGATCGCGTCCAGGTCGTCCCGCTGGGCCAGGTGCCGGTAGGACGTGAAGTAGCCGGCCTGCCAGTTCGCGCACGAGACGACACCGAAGCGCAGCTCGCTGACGTCGGCGTCGAGCGCGGGAGCGGTACGCGTACGGCCGACCGGGGACTCGTGTTGACCAGCGGTGAACCGGAAGTAGTAGTCCGTCGCCGCCTTGAGCCCGGCCGCCTCCACCTTCACGGTGTGATCACGGTCCGGCCCCGTCACCAGCGCGCCGCTGGCGGTGAGCTCGCCGAAGTCAGCAAGTTCGGAGATCTCCCACCTCACCGACACCCGGGGTCCGCGGCCCGATCCGGGCGTCGCGGCCTGTGTCGGTGTCACCCTCGTCCACAGGACCACTGCGTCGGGAAGCGGATCGCCCGAGGCCACGCCGTGGGCGAAGAACGGCGCCACCGCTGCAGGCGCGGGGTACGGAAGTGCCGCTGGTCCCACCACGCCCAGTCCCACGGCGACGGCGATGCTGCCACCGACGAACTGTCGACGGTTCAGATGGTCTGCAGCGCTGTTTCGCACATACCCCATTGCCGCGGATGCAGATGTCTCAATGTGACGTTGAAGGTGAACGTCGCCTGACGACTGGCGGTACGTCTGGTGGCCCCAATCGGGGGCAGAACAGCCACCGGCACCGATCCCGCCTGGTGGCGGATCCGGTGCCTGGTCGTTCGGCGGTACTCGAGGACGATGTGGCCGCCAAGCCCCAGCCCTCCTGTTGGCGGCCCTTCCTGCGAGTCAGCGGATGTCGAACTTCGGCTTCCTGCTCTCGAGGACGTTCTCGCGGATGCCGAGCATGCTGATCGCGCCGAGTGTCACGACCAGGACGACGGAGTAGCTCGTTGCCGTCATGTCCGACAGCATGTTGAGCACGGTCGAGGTCTGGGTGGCGACCAGGAAGCCGAGCGTGATGACCGCAGCAGTGGCGAAGACGCCGGCGACGATCTTGCGGATGACGTACGGGCTGACAGTGACGGTGGCGGTCGGGAAGCTCTGGATGGTGGTCATGGTGATCTCCTGTGGTGAATTCGAGCTCCTGGTTGAGCTCGTGAGATCACCATCGCGATCGACCCTTGAAGAATCCTTGAGATGACTTTGAGGCGGATTTCACGCCTGGGAACGACAACAGCCGAATCTGCGAACAGATTCGGCCGTACGTACGTGCTTCTGTCGGGATGCTCCCCAGCCGTAAACGGCCGGGGCCACGGATTCGAAAATCCTGTCACCCCTCCTACGTCGGGATGCTCCCCAGCCGTAAACGGCCGGGGCCCCGGATTCGAAAATCCTCCGTCGGCGCCCGCACGTTGTTGATGTCGCTCGCGATTCGAGTGCGCCTCCTCCCCGAATCCTGACTTCCACATTCCAAACCTCGTGCGATGAGGGTGGCTCAGAGCATGAAAAGAGGTGACTCTCCGACCGGAGAGCCACCCTCATCACACGAGTCGGGATGACAGGATTCGAACCTGCGACCTCACCGCCCCAAACGGCGCGCGCTACCAAGCTGCGCTACATCCCGTAGCCAGATCACTCTAGTGGACACTGGACGGGTGAATCGCATCCGGTACGCCGAGCTCAATGCGCTCATCGCCGAGCGGCAACCCGCCTGCGGGACCACGACGGTTGTCGCGCTCGATGGACCCAGCGGATCGGGCAAGACGAGCCTCGCGGACGGACTTGCCGAAGTCACCGGCGCTGATGTCCTGCATCTGGAAGACATCTATCCCGGCTGGCACGGCCTCGACGCCACGCCGCCGATCGTGCGGCACATGCTCGATGCGATTGCCGCCGACGAGATCGGGGAGGTGAGCACGTGGGACTGGGAAGCTGACAGGCCCGGCCCCCCGCTCAGGGTGCCGCCCGCTCCGCTGTTGATCCTCGATGGTGTCGGCAGCGGCGCGTCGACGATCCGCCCGTACCTGAGCCTGCTGCTCTGGGTCGAGGCGCCGCCGGAGGTGCGCAAACGTCGCGCACTTGCTCGGGACCGCGGCGTGTACGAGCCGTTCTGGGATATCTGGGCTGAGCAGGAGACGCGGCATTTCACCGCCGAGCAGACCCGGCTGCACGCCGACGCCGTCGTCGACACGGGTGACTGAATCGCAGGGCTGAGTGGGAGGTTGGGCCTTGGGCGGAGCGGACGACGAGCCCTCGAATGGCGCCTACGGCGCGATCAGTGGGGCCATGAGTGTGCGCGTCCGCTCAAAGGGACGGCTTCGCCGTGATCGAGAGCGGACGACGAGCCCTCGAATGGCGCCTACGGCGCGATCAGTGGGGCCCATGAGTGTGCGCGTCCGCTCAAAGGGACGGCTTCGCCGTGATCGAGAGCGGACGACGAGCCCTCGAATGGCGCCTACGGCGCGATCAGTGGGGCCCATGAGTGTGCGCGTCCGCTCAAAGGGACGGCTTCGCCGTGATCGAGAGCGGACGACGAGACTCGAACTCGCAACATTCTGCTTGGAAGGCAGAGACTCTAACCAATTGAGTTACGTCCGCGAAGCCTTGCGGCAACGACATCCATCTTGCCATATCCAACCGACGCACCCGCACAGCGCGGGGCCCTTTCGACTACCTCAAGGACCAAAGGTGCACTCATCCCTAGAATGCCCGCATGACTGATCGCACTGTGCTCATCACTGGCTGCTCATCCGGTATTGGAGAGGCCACCGCCGAGCGTCTCGCCAAGGCCGGGTGGTCCGTGTACGCGACCGCCCGCAAACCCGAGACGCTCGAGGGCCTGGCGGCCAAGGGATGCCACACCCTCGCGCTCGACGTCACGAGCGAGCAGTCGATGACCAAAGCAGTCAAGACGGTGCTCGACGAGGGCGGGCGCATCGACGCGCTGGTCAACAACGCCGGCTATTCGCAATCGGGCGCGGCAGAGACTCTCGACCTGGATGACGTGCGCCGGCAGTTCGAGACCAATGTGTTCGGGCTGCTGCGAATGAGTCAGCTGGTCCTGCCCGCCATGCGCGAACAGCACTCAGGACGCATCGTCAACATCTCGTCGATGGGCGGCAAGCTCGTCTTTCCCGGTGGCGGCATCTATCACGCGACGAAGTACGCGGTGGAGGCGCTGTCAGATGCCATGAGGTTCGAGGTTGCGGGCTTCGGGGTCAAGGTCGTCATCGTCGAGCCGGGACTGATCACGACGAACTTCGAGAACGCCGCCGTCGCGTCGATGGAAAGCAACGACGACGGCCCGTACGCGGAGTTCAACGCCCAGGTGGCCAAGTCGACCAAGGAGGTCTACTCCGGGCCCATGCGGCATCTCGGTGGCGGCCCGGACTCGGTGGCCAAGGTCATCGAGAAGGCGCTCACGTCCCGCCGGCCCAGGATCCGCTACACCGTCACCGCGTCAGCGAAGATGTCGATCGCGAGTCGCCGCCTCATCGGCGCCCGCGCTTGGGACGCGGCGATGAAGAGCCAGTTCCCTCAACCGAAGTAGACAAGGCGCGGGTGAGGATGAGGACGGCGCGATCGTCGTCGCCCGACTCCACCTGGGCGAGGATGCGGCGAGGCGCCTGGTCAAAGCCGGTGGACACGACCTTGGCTGCGATGCCGCGAAGCCATTCGATGCCCGCGGTGAAGTCCTTTGTACGGCTCTCGACGACACCGTCGGTGTAGAACATCAGCGCGTCACCGTCACCGAGCGTGCCCACGGTCTGATGGAACTCCGCATCGGTCGTGATGCCCAGCGCGGTGCCTCGCGCACCGTCGATGATCCACTCGCGAGCGTGGGCGTCCCAACGAAGCGCGGGAGGATGTCCGGCGTTGATGATCGTGTAGTCGCCCGTCGGCAGGTCGACCCGTACGTGAACCGCGGTCGCAAAACCGTCGTCCCAGGACTGCCGGAGGAGGAAGTCGTTGGCGGCGGAGAAGAGTCCCAGCGGCGGAAGGGCGCCGATCAGGCCACCCAGGGCACCGGCGAACTGCAGGGAGGCCGTGCCTGCCGTGACGCCCTTGCCGCACACGTCGACGAGGACCATTTCGAGCCGGGAATCGTCGTCGGAGAGGTTGGCCACCAGGAAGTCACCCGCGAACTTCGCACCACCCGCGGACGCCATGGCGGACTGGGATGTCCAACCCTTCGGGAGGACGGGCACGACACCCTGCGCCTGGAGTCGGTCGCGAAGGTCGACCAGCATCGCCTCGCCGAGCGGGCCCGGCAGTCCGCTTCGGCGACGGCTGGAGTCGAACAGGATGATCGCGAAGATGATGACTATGGCGGCGAGAGAGCTGATGCGGCCGGCGACGAAACCGGTGTCAGAGACCACCCTGACCACCGTCAGCGCAAGGCAGAGCGCGGTGAACAACACCAGGGCGAGCAGAGGCCTGAACCTCAGCGCCAGCATGCCCAGCAGGACAGGGACGACGAACGTGCCGGCAGGCACCGTGGCGTAGCTGGCCAGCGAGACGATCGTCATTCCGGCCACCACGCCGATCAGCGCGGCAAGGACCAGGAACTGCCCCTCGTTGGAACCCGTACGCCAGCGCACGATGCGGTCGTCAAGGTATCTCGCCACGGTGGGCGTTGCCCGACGGAACCTGTTGGCCACCCGGTCGACCCTATCGACGTTGCTGGCACCGCGGACACCAAAACAGGTTTCTCCCGGCATGGACACGCGAGCACACTGTGGTGTCGCAGACGAGGCATGCCTGGCCGGTTCGCCGGTAGACATAGACCTCACCCCCATGATCGTCCACGCGGGGGTCACGGCCCATCGCTTGTGGCTCGTGCTCGGGGTCGACGGTGTCGATTCGCCCCGTACGTACGCCGGACTCCATCAACGTCGTCAAGTCAGCCCACATCGCCGTGAACGTCTCATGATCGAGATCGAGACCGGCCAGATCAGGGTCGACGCGGTGCCGGAACAACAGCTCCGCGCGGTAGACGTTGCCGACACCGGCGAGCACGCGCTGGTCCATCAGCAGGGTGGCAATGGGCGAACGCGATGAGCTGATGCGCTGCCATGCCTTGTCAGGATCGGCGTCCGCCCGCAAGGGATCAGGCCCGATCCGGTCGATCAGTGCGTCTGCTGCGTCCGGGTCCAGGAGCTCACAGACCGTCGGCCCACGCAGGTCGGCGGTGGCCCTTGCGGTCGCGAGCCGCCACCGCACCTGCCCGACCACGGGTCGATCTGCATCGGCGACCACGAAGGAGCCATAGATGCCGAGATGGATGTGTACGCGCTCGCGGAGCCCGTCGAAGTCAATCAGCAGGTGCTTGCCCCATGCTTCGGCCGACCGAAGCGTGCGTCCGTCGACACGAGCGGCACCCGCGTCAAAGCGACCCTGCGGGCTCGAGGATGTGACGGCCCGACCGCCGAAGACGTCCGTCAGCTCGGCGGCAAGACGGTGGAGCGTGTGCCCTTCAGGCAAACCGGCCGGTCTCCTCGTAGGTGAGGAGCAGGTCGATGCGGCGCTGGTGACGTGCCTCGTCGCTCCACGGCGTCGTGAGGAACGACTGGACGATCTGGGTCGCCTCGTCGGCCGTGTGCATGCGCGCGCCGATGGACATGACCTGCGCGTTGTTGTGCTGGCGGGCCAGCGCCGCCGTCTCCACGCTCCATGCCAGCGCGGCGCGGGCTCCCTTGACCTTGTTGGCGGCGATCTGCTCGCCGTTGCCAGAGCCACCGATCACGATGCCGAGCGAGCTGGGATCTGCGACAGCGGCTGCTGCAGCGTCGACACAGAACGGCGGGTAGTCGTCGTTCGCGTCATATTCGTGTGCACCGTGGTCGACGACGTCGTGCCCGTTGGCGTTGAGCCAGTCGATGAGTTGGGTCTTGAGCTCGAAGCCGGCATGGTCGGCCGCAATGTGAACGCGCATGAGGTGAAGTGTGTCAGCGATCGTTCTGGCGCGTCACGGGTGCCCGTTGTGCAGACGGCGGACGAGCTCGGCGAATGCCTCGGCGGACTCCTCGCCGACGAACTCACCCAACACGTACCTCTTGCGCTCTTTGCGCTGTGCGGCGAGCGGATCAGGACCGAGCATGTCGTCGAGGGTCTGGCCCAGGTTGGACAGGTCGCCGATCACCACGTAGCCCGTCTCGGCGATCGCGAACTCCTTGCGGAAGTCGTCGGCCGATGCGCGCATGCTCATCATGGCGTACGGCTTCTCGGACTGGAGGAAATCCGAGACCACGCTCGACACGTCCGAGACCAGTGCGTCGCAGTGGTTGGTGCAGTCGGCCACGCTCCACTCGTCGCTGGCCTTCGGGCCGAAGACGTGCTGCCGTCCGCTCTCGGCGCGATCGGCCTTGAGCACGTCGATGATCTCCTTGATCTGGACGCGGCGCTTCTTCCACCGCTTGCTCAACGGATGCGGCCGGAAGATGACCGTGGCGCCCCGGGCGGTCAGCTGACGGACGATCTCGACACCCTGGTCGAGCGAGGAGAAGTTGACCGACGGATCGACGCCCTGCCAGGTGGGTGCGTACAGGACGACGGGCTGCTCGACCTCGGCGATCGGACCTGCGGCCATCGTGATCTCGCGGGCCTGCGGGCGTCCGACGATCTCGAACTTGTCTGCATCGACGTGGATGCCGTGGCGCTCATAGCGATCGATCCCTGCCTGGCCGCACACGACGAGCTTGTCGTAGTCGGCGTGACGCGGATTGAAGTTCGCCGGCTTGTCGGAGTCACCGTGGTTGAGCCACACGTGGGTGATGTGCTTGTGGCGCATGAAGACCGAGTTGTTGCGGGCGTTCTGCACGTAGTAGAGCGTGCTCAGGCCCGGGACCATCAACGCGGCCGCATCGCGCTTGGCGTTGCTGCCCAGCTGGATGAATGGCGATTTGAGGTCGGAGCCTTCGAGGATCATCTGATAGTGGGTCAGGTTGCGGTTGATGATGATGTTGCGCAGCCCAGAGCGCAGGAGGTAGGGCTCCCACATCATCAGCTGCCACGGCCCGCCGGAACGCCCGGCATACGCCATCCCGATCTCCGGGGCGTACGCCGTGAGCGCACGCCTCAGTCGACGCGTGTGCCAGGCGACCCGGAACGCGCTCTCGGCCGCCACCAGCCAGGCGAGCACGGCAGCGACGACCAGGACGACGAACGCCGTGCCCGACGCGTCGACGACGAGCATCGCGGTGGCGACAACCGAGACCACAGCACTCACGATCGAGTACGCGTTGCTCGGTATCCGGCTGGGTGACGGTGGACCGTCAGGGACCCCCGGCAGCCCGAAGGCGAACGGCGGGGTGTCGCCGAGTCGGTGCCGCAGCCCCGCAACACCGGCAAGGATCACCAAGGCAGCGCTGACCACCCAGCTCCGCCCGAGCAGGAACGCCGTGGCGGCCAGCGCGACCAGGAGCGCCGCGAACAAGAGGTTCTTTCGCTGGGCCAGCTCTTGGAACACGAGCGAGACGCGACTGGTCCTTGCCGAGGCAGCCTGATTCACGCGGGCCAGTATGCCAGCCGTCAGGTCGCCCGACTCAGGCCGCGACTCAGGTGAAGTCGAGTTCGCCGGTACGAGTGCGCTTGAGCTCGAAGAAGTAGTCGAAGCCGGCGAGCTGACGTGCTGAGTCGAAGATCAGGCCAGCATCCTCACCGCGTGCGATCTTGGTCAGCACCGGGCCGAAGAACGCCGTGCCACCGATCGAGATGACGGGCGTGCCGACCTCTTCGCCGACCCGCTGGATGCCGCCCTGGTGCGATGCACGGACAGCGTCATCGAGCGACGCGTCCTCGGCAGCGGTGACGAGGTCGAGCGGGAGACCGATCTCCTCGAGCACCTCTTCGTACAGCGCCTTGTCGAACTCGCGTCCTTCGTTGTGGTGCTTGGTGCCGATGGACGTGTAGAACGGCCGCAACGCCTCAGTGCCGTGCGCCTGCTCGATCGCGATCGCGAGACGGACGGGACCCCAGCCACGTTCGATCATGTCCTTGTACTGCTGCGGGACATCCTTGTCCTCGTTGAGCACCGAGAGGCTCATGACGTGGAACGTGGTCTCGACGTCGCGCACCTGCTCGACCTCCAGCATCCAGCGCGAGGTGATCCAGGCGAAAGGACAGAGCGGGTCGAACCAGAAGTCGACACGCTCTGCAGAGGTGGCGGCGGAGGCGAGTGCAGTTTCAGTAGTAGTGGTCATATCTAGTTGAACACCGAACTACCGGACGACATTTCCATTGTGCGGAACTACTTCAGAATGATGGCTTTCCGGCTCGCATCTCCTCGACCAGCAGCAGCGCCACGGCATCGAGGTCCGTCCCGTCGCCGGCGGCGGCAACCTGCCGTTGATAGGACGCTCCCCCGCGTACGATCTCGTCGATCCCGGCGAGCTCCTCGGTGCAACCGAGCTTCTCCGCCACTGGCGCCAGCCGCTCCAGCAGGCGGGCCAGGTCGGTCGTGACGAGCTCCTCCTCGGCGTTCTTGTCGAGGATCAGGATGGCGTCCATGCCGTAGCGAGCCGACCGCCACTTGTTCTCCTGCGCAAACCACGGCGGGACCGTCGGCAGCTCGCGGCCAGCGTCGAGCTCCTGCGAGAAGTGCTCAACCAGGCAGTGGGTCAGGGCCGAGATGCTCATGAGCTCCGACATCGTCGGGATGCCGTCGCAGATGCGCACCTCGAGGGTGCCGAACTTCGGTGAAGGCCGCAGGTCCCAGCGGATCTCGTCGAACACGTCGATGACGCCGGTCTTCATCATGTCGGCGACATAGCCCTCCAGCTGGGCCCACTCCTCGAACTGGAACGGGAGCCCGGCGGTCGGCAGCTGCTGGAACATCAGCGCGCGGTTCGAGGCATATCCGGTGGCCTTGCCGCCCCAGAACGGCGATGACGCACTGAGTGCCTGCAGGTGCCCGTAGTACGTCAGCATCGCCCGACTGATCGGCAGCACCTTGGAGCGGTCCTCGATGCCGACGTGGACGTGGACGCCGTAGATGAGCATCTGGCGGCCCCACCACTGCGTACGGTCGATCAGCGTCGCGTAGCGCTCCTTGTCGGTGACCTTCTGGTGATCCCACGCCGCGAACGGGTGGGTGCCAGCGCACATCAGCTCGACCCGCAGCGGGTCGGTGATGACCCGGATCTCCTCGATCGCACGCTCCAGATCGGCTCCCGCCTCGGCGACCGTGCGGCACACGCCGGACACGATCTCGACCGTGTTGAGGAGCAGCTCCTGGCGGATGTGCGGGTGCTCACCGCCGCCCATCGGCGCAACGGCGTCGAGAACCGTCTGCGCCACCTGACGCAGATCGCCCGAATCGGTGTCGACGAGGGCGAGCTCCCACTCGATGCCGATCGTCGACCGCTCTGACTCCGAGAACGGGATTCTCATTCGCGTCCTCGCTCAACTCTCGGCCAGCGTCCCGGGACGGGCGCGAATGAGAATCCCGAAGGACTGTGCTTGTCGATGCCCTCGCTCCGCTCGGCCATGTGCATGCCCCCATCCTGCCCGAGAACGGCGACCCGCCCGGGTCGTCTCGTGAACCAACGCGTGAAAGCATGGCGACATGCCTGGAACCAACCTCACCCGCGAAGAAGCCAGCGAGCGCGCATCGGTCATCTCCACAGAGACGTACGACATCGCACTTGACCTCACTCTCGACTCCGAAACACGCTTCGGATCGATCACGACGATCACGTTCGGAGCCACCCCCGGAGCGTCGACCTTCGTCGATCTGGTCGACGGAGAGATCTCCTCGATCACCCTCAACGGCGCCTCTGTCGACGCGTCGGCCTATGCCGACAGCCGCATCGCGCTGACCGGCCTCGCCGACAAGAACGAGCTTCGTGTCGAAGCCACCTGCGCCTACTCCCGCTCCGGCGAGGGCCTGCACCGCTTCGTCGACCCAGTCGATGGCCGCGTCTACCTCTACACACAGTTCGAGGTGCCGGACGCCCGGCGCGTCTTCGCATCGTTCGAGCAGCCCAACCTCAAGGCCACGTTCGAGTTCCACATCACCGCACCATCTGGCTGGGAAGTCGTGTCCAACTCCCCCACGCCCCAGCCCGAGCCCGCCGGCGAAGGCACCAGCACCTGGCACTTCGCACCGACCAAGCGCATGTCGACCTACATCACCGCGCTGATCGCCGGTGAATATCACCAGGTCACCGACACCTACAAGGGTGCGTACGACGAGATCCCACTCGGCGTGTTCTGTCGCCAGTCGCTGGTCGAGCACCTCGACGCCGACGACATCTTCCTGATCACCAAGCAGGGCTTCGAGTTCTTCGAGGGAGCCTTCGAGATGGGGTACCCGTTCGGCAAGTACGACCAGCTGTTCGTGCCGGAGTACAACATGGGCGCGATGGAGAACGCCGGCGCTGTGACGTTCCGCGACGAGATGATCTTCCGCAGCCGCCAGACTGTCGCCGCGTACGAGCAGCGCGCCAACACGATCCTGCACGAGATGGCGCACATGTGGTTCGGCGACCTCGTGACGATGAACTGGTGGGACGACCTGTGGCTCAACGAGTCGTTCGCCGAGTTCGCCGCATCCCACTCGGCGACCAACGCGACCCGCTTCACCGACTCGTGGACAAGCTTCACCAACGCCCGCAAGAACTGGGCCTACCGCCAGGACCAGCTGCCCTCGACCCACCCGATCGCCGCTGACAACTACGACCTGCACGCCGTCGAGGCCAACTTCGACGGCATCACATACGCCAAGGGCGCCTCCGCGCTCAAGCAGCTCGTCGCATGGGTCGGCGCGGACGACTTCTTCGCAGGTCTGCGCGCCTATTTCACGAAGCACGCGTACGGCAACACCGAGCTCTCCGACCTGCTCAGCGAGCTCGAGTCCGCCTCCGGTCGCGAGCTCGGCGACTGGTCCAAGGAATGGCTGCAGACCTCAGGCGTCAATACGCTCAAGGCCGTCTTCGAGACCAACAACGAAGGCGTCTTCACGTCGTTCGCCATCGAGCAGACCGCGATAGAGGCCTACCCGACTCTGCGCCGCCACCGCATCGCCATCGGCCTCTACAACCAGGTCGAAGGCCGCCTCGTGCGCACTGAGCGCATCGAGACCGACATCCGAGGCGCGTCGACGCCGATCATGGAGCTGCTCGACCACACCCAGCCGGACCTCATCCTGCTCAATGACGACGACCTGACGTACGCCAAGATCCGCCTCGACGACCGGTCGTTCGACACCCTGCTCGAGAGCATCGCGACGTTCGAGGAGTCGCTCCCCCGCGCCCTGTGCTGGGGATCGGCGTGGGACATGACCCGCGATGCCGAGCTGCCCGCATCCGACTTCGTGGCCCTCGTGCTGGCGGGCGTCGGCTCCGAGACCGACCTCACCGCTGTCTCGGCGCTGCTCCGCCAGGCCCAGACCGCGGTCAACATCTTCACCGCTGACGACGCTCGTGACGAGCTCGCCGAGAAGTGGGAGTCGGGCCTGCGTGCCCTGGTCGACGAGGCTGACGCAGGCAGCGACCATCAGCTGGCGCTGGTGCGCGCCTACGCCAACGCCGCCTCCGGTCCCGTTCGTCTGCGCGAGCTGATCGGCGGAGACCTCGAGGGACTCGCGGTCGACACCGACCTGCGCTGGACGCTGCTGACTGCCCTCGCCCGCCTGGGCGAGGCAGACGAGGCGGAGATCGCGGCCGCTCTCGAACAGGACAAGACGATCTCCGGACAGGAGCACGCTGCGTCGGCGCGCGCGATCCAGCCTCTCGCCGATGCCAAGGCAGCCGCCTGGGACGCCGTGGTCAGCGGAGACGTACCGAACGAGACGCGACGCTCGATCGCCTACTCGTTCCAGGTTCCCGGCCAGGGCGACCTGCTCGAGCCGTACGTCGACCGTTACCTCACCATGGCCGAGACGGTGCTCGAGGAGAAGGGCGTGTGGATGGCGCAGGTCGCGCTGATCCCGCTCTTCCCGCTGGCCAACCCGTCACAGGCGACGCTCGACAAGGTGGACGCCTGGCTCAAGACGACCCAGGCTGGAGCGGCAACGGTGCGCTACGTGTCAGAGGGCCGCGACGACCTCGCCCGCGCACTGCGTGCACAGCAACTCGTAGCGGGCTAGTCGTCCTCGCCGCCAGCGGCGGGCGGGCGCCAACTGGTGATGAGGAGGAACGCAGCCGCGAGAAGTCCAGCCCCGGCCGCGATGAGTCCCACGGCGATGCCGTGCATCTCGATGTCGAGGGCGTGGTCGAGCGAGACGTTGCCAGCACCGAGCACGGCAAGTGCGGTGAGCGCGAACGCAACCGTGCCCACATACTCATAGCCCTCGCCAGGGTTGAAGATGAAGAAGCCGTTCTTGCGGTGCACCGTCACGAAGGCCACCGCCATGGTCGCCACGCCTGCCGCTGCCGCAAACGGCACGAACAAGCCCACAAGCAGCAGGATGCCGCAGGCGACCTCCATGTACGCGCTCATTGCCGCGTGCACCTTGGCCGGACGCAGGCCGATGCTCTCGAACCAGCTCGCCGTACCGGCAAGACCGCCGGCGCCCCAGCCATGGTTGCGGCCATGCATCAGCAGCACGGTGCCCAGCGCGAGGCGCAGGATGAGTGCTGCCGTGTCGGCGCTGTTCATGGTCAGTGGTCGCCGTGGAGCTCAACCTCGGCGCCCGGCACCGGTACGAAGTTGTTGCGCGCCGTCAGGAGGCCGAACAGCGAGATGAGGACGAACAGCCCGACCGTGCCTCCGCCGAAGAGGATCAGCGTGTCGAGGGTGCTTCGGCCATCGCCGTCGGGCCACGCGGCGCTGTTGGGCTCATCGGCCATCGCAGACGTCGCGCCGATGGCGATGAACGTCGCGGTGGCGAGCAGCAGACCGAGGACACGGGTAGGAGTCGTCATGGTCGAATCCTAGCCACCCGTAGGCTGGAGGAATGCTGCACCTCGACGTGAACTGGGACATCCCTAGGGAGACGGCTCTGGACTGGTTCGTCGCCACCCCCGGGACGATCATCCTCATCGTCATTGTCGGACTGCTGTTCCGCTGGTTCGTCAACCGTGCGATCGACCGGGTCGTGGCACGCGCCAGCAAGGGCAGCTTGCCGAGCGTCATCGCGAACTCCAAAGCGGGGGACTTCCTGTCGGACCTGCGACCGGGCAACAACGAGCGCCGCATGCAACGTGCGCTCACGATGGGATCGCTTCTCAAGAGCATCTCGACGGGCATGATCCTGGCGATCGTCATCGTGATGGTGCTGGCGCAGCTGAGCGTCAACATCGCCCCGATCATTGCCAGCGCCGGCATCATCGGAGTCGCCTTCGGCTTCGGCGCCCAGAACCTCGTCAAGGACTTCCTGGCCGGCATCTTCATGATCCTCGAGGACCAGTACGGCGTCGGCGACGTCGTCGATCTCGGCGAGGCCACCGGTGTCGTTGAGGCCGTCGGCTTGCGTGTCACCCGGCTCCGCGACGTCAACGGCACGGTCTGGTACGTCCGCAACGGCGAGATCCTGCGAGTCGGCAACCAGAGCCAGAACTGGGCACGCACCGTCCTCGACATCACCGTCGGGTATGAAGCTGACCTCGACCAGGTGCAGACGATCCTGCAGGAGGAAGCCACCGCGATGTTCGAGGACACCACGTTCCACGACGTCATCATCGAGGCGCCAGAGGTGTGGGGTGTCGAACGCTTCGACAAGGACGGCGCCGTCGTACGCGTCGTGCTCAAGACCGCACCGCTCGAGCAGTGGCAGGTCGCGCGCGCCATGCGTCAGCGCATCAAGCACCGCTTCGACGCCGCGGGCATCCGCATCCCGGCGTCGTTCCAGACCTCGACAGGACCAGACGCGACATGACTGACGAGCAGACTTTCTACGAGGCGATCGGCGGCCACGACACGATCAAGTTGATCGTCGACGTTTTCTACGACGGTGTCGCGACCGACGAGGTGCTGCGACCGCTCTATCCCGAGGAGGACCTCGGGCCCGCCAACGAACGTTTCCGGATGTTCCTCGAACAGTACTGGGGCGGCCCGACGACCTACTCCGAGCAACGCGGCCACCCTCGCCTGCGCATGCGGCACGCGCCGTTCGAGGTGACCAACGAGGCGCGCGACCGCTGGCTAGTGCACTTCCGCAAAGGACTCGACAAGGCAGCGCTCCCACCCGAGCTCGACCAGCAGTTCTGGGACTACGTCCAGCACGCGGCCCAGTTCATGGTCAACTCGGCACGGTAACGCACGTCAACTCAGCAACGCGACGGCCGAGTTGGGCCATGAACAAACAACACCGCACGGTCATGACTGCTCTGAGCGAAGCGAAGCAGTTCATGGTCAACTCGGCCCGCTGAGTCGAGTCGCTAGCGATCTTCAAGCCACACGACCGGCTAGCCGGCCTTCAGACCTTCGAAGACCGCGATCTCCTCCGGCGAGAACGAACGGGACTTCTGTGCCGCCAGGTCGAAGCCGACGAGGACGGACTTGCCCCGGGCGAGAAGGGCATCTCCGTCAGCTAGCTCTGACTCGATCGTCACCGAGCCTGTGCCCACACGACTGATCCAGCTGCGCGACTCGTACGGCTCGCGACGCCACGTGATCGGGGCGTGAATGTCGATCGTGACCGTACCGACGACGAACTGTCCGGACTTGAGCCCCGACAGGTGGTCCGAGATGAACAGGACTCGGCCTTCCTGGAACAGCTCGAACGTCTTGGCCAGAGTCACCCGGCCGGCCGCGTCGAGGTCGCTGCGCCGGACCCGAGATGGAAGCGGGGCGGAAGATACGGGCGATCGACGTTCGGCCCGTGCCGGCCCGAACGTCGTGGTGACGGTGCAGTGGACGGTACGAACGTCGCCGCGGTCAGAGCAGATCTGCTGTGTCAGGGTGCCGCCTTCGATCTCCGAGGTGACGACCGCGGGCTGGCGACCCAGCAACATGGGGACGGAGTAGCGGACCGAAGCGGTCGAGACCTCGAGCGCGGCGTCCAGCAGACCGTCGTCGACGAGCAGATCTCGCGCCTCGGCGGCATAGCTCAGATAGACGACGTTGTTGACGTGATTGAGCGAGTCGAGGTCTGCCCAGCGCATCGGCAGCTCGTGGACGTGTGACGGCACCCGCCGATGATGTCAGGCGCTGGCGGTCTCGTCGATCTCGACCAGCGGATCGCCCTCTTGGACGATCTGGCCGACCTCCACGAGGATCTTGCTGACGAATCCGGACGCCTCGGCGTAGACCGGGATCTCCATCTTCATCGTCTCGAGGATCGCCAGG
The DNA here is from genome assembly GCA_963849475.1 of uncultured Actinomycetota bacterium. Taxonomy (GTDB): domain Bacteria; phylum Actinomycetota; class Actinomycetes; order Propionibacteriales; family Nocardioidaceae; genus Aeromicrobium. The sequence goes on along the minus strand of CAWKHC010000011.1, from coordinate 186,139 downwards.
ACATCGCCTGCTCCGACCTGGTCACCCTCACGCGCGATGATCTTCCAGACGTTGCCGACGATCTCGGCCCGTGCAGCAAACATCACTCAGTGCCGGCGGTCAGCATGCGCAGTGCCGCAGTCATGCGGTCGCGGGTCTCCTCGGGATGGATCACGTCATCGACGATACCGGCTTCGGCTGCGAGGTAGGGGCGAGCGACTTCCTCGCGGTAGACCGCTGCCAGCTCGTCACGCAGGACGGTCGGGTCCTCGGCTTCCTTGAGCGCACGACGGTGCAGCAGCGCGACAGCGCCGCCGGGGCCCATCACGGCGATCTCGGACTGGGCCCACGCCCAGTTGACGTCGGCGCCGAGTGAAGCAGCCCCCATCGCGATGTACGCGCCGCCGTACGCCTTGCGGACGACGACGGTGAGCTTGGGCGAGGTCGTGTCGACGTACGCCTTCAGGAGCTTGGCACCATGCGTGATGATGCCGCGTCCCTCTTCGACCGTGCCGGGGATGAAGCCGGGGACGTCGACGAACGTGATGACGGGAAGGTCGAAGCGGCCACAGAAGTCCACGAACCTGGCGGCCTTGACGGCTGCCTTGGAGTCGAGGATGCCGCCACGGGCGTTGGGCTGGTTGGCCAGCACGCCGACGGCGTGACCGTCGAGGCGGGCGAACAGCGTGAGGATGCTGGGCGCGTGCGTCGGCATGAGCTCGAGCCGCGCGCCGTTGTCCAGGACACCGTCCAGGACGGCGTTCATGTCGAAGACGACGCTGGACTTCTCCGGCACGATGCCGGGCAGGCGATCGACCGCGCCGGGGTTGGCCGGGACCGGGCTGTGGCGCTTCTGGGCGCCACCCTTGTGGGTCGGGAGGAACGACAGCAGCAGGCGGGTTGCGTGGAACGCCTCTTCCTCGCTGTCGACCTCGAGGTGCGCAACACCGCTGACGCGGGTGTGGAGGTCGGATCCGCCGATGTCCTCGGCGGTGGCGTCCTCGCCGGTGGCCGCCTTGACGATGTCGGGTCCGGTGAGGAACATCTGGCCCTGCTCCTTGACCATGATCGTCCAGTCGGTCAGGGCAGGCGAATATGCGGCAGCACCGGCGCACGGGCCGAGGATCAACGAGATCTGTGGGATGCGATTCTGTGCCTCGATGTTGAGAGCGAAGATGCCGCCACAACCGTGCAGCGCGAAGATGCCGTCGTGGATGCGAGCTCCACCGGAGTCGTTGATGTAGACGATCGGGTAGCCCTTGTCGATCGCAAAACGTTGCGCCTTCTGGATGCTCTCAGCCATCACCGCACCGATCGCACCTGAGGCCACCGCCGCGTCGTGCGAGACGACGACGAGCGGGTGACCATCGGTCGTGCCCCAGCCGGCGACAACGCCGCTGCCCTGGCCGGCGCCCGCGGAGCGCAATGGCGTCATGGACACGAAGGAGCCGTCGTCGACAAGCATCTCGGCGCGCTGGACGGCCGTGAAGACTCGCTTGCCCTTGGGCTCGACGTGGGCGAACCGATCGGCGCGACGCTGCGTAAGCATCGAACGATGGCTCGGCCCTTCAACAAGCTCCGCGTCAGGCGCTGAGAGCACCGAAGGTGTTTCACGTTGCGACACGACGACTCCTAAAACATGAGGTTTTCCTCAACTATACACAAACATGAGGAAATCCTCACTTTCTGCGGCGTGTTTTTGAGGTGGTCTGGCTCTCGCGTGCGCAAGCCGTCTGCGATACGGTTCTGGAGACCTTGCTAAGCAAGCGCTTAGCACCTCTCGAAGGAGCAGAACTGTGACTGAACCCCGTACCGCGATCGTCACCGGAGGCGCCCGAGGCATCGGCGCCGGCGTCGCCCAGCGTCTGGCCGCCGACGGATTCAAGATCGCCGTCGTCGACCTCGACGAGGCGTCCTGCGCCGGCACGGTCGAAGCGATCACCGCGGCTGGTGGTACGGCGCTCGCAGTCGGCGCCAACGTCGGCGACGAGGAGCAGGTCACAGCCGCGTTCAAGCGCATCGAGGCAGAGCTCGGCGCCCCCACCGTGCTGATCAACAACGCCGGCGTCATCCGCGACAACATGCTGTTCAAGATGACGGCGGACGACTGGGACACCGTCATGAACGTGCACCTCCGCGGCGCCTTCCTGATGTCCAAGGCTGTGCAGAAGTTCATGACCGAGGCCAAGTGGGGACGCATCGTCAACCTCTCCAGCAGCTCGGCGCTCGGCAACCGCGGCCAGGCCAACTACTCCGCTGCCAAGGCCGGCATCCAGGGCTTCACCAAGACCCTCGCCATCGAGCTCGGCAAGTTCGGCGTCACGGCCAACGCGATCGCACCCGGGTTCATCCAGACCGACATGACGGCTTCGACCGCCGAGCGTCTGGGCGTCGCGTTCGACGACTTCATCAAGTTCAGCGCCGAGCAGATCCCCGTACAACGCGTCGGCCAGCCCGAGGACATCGCACACGCAGTGTCGTTCCTCGTCAGCGAAGGTGCCGGCTTCGTGTCGGGCCAGGTCATCTACGTCGCGGGCGGACCCCTCGGCTGATGACTGACGAACCCAGGGGTCTCGATCTCACCAAGCTGCATGCCTGGTTGACCGAGGCTGCTCCGACGCTGGCCACGGGCCAGCTGTCGGCGAGCCTGATCACGGGCGGCAAGTCCAATCTCACCTACCTGGTGAGTGACGGAGAGACCGAGTACGTCGTACGCCGCCCACCCCTGGGTCACGTCCTGGCAACTGCCCACGACATGGGCCGCGAGTACACCGTCATGGCCGCGCTCGCGCCGACCGACGTCCCGGTCCCCCGCATGCTCGCGCACTGCGACGACCCTGACGTGATCGGTGCCCCGTTCTACGTGATGGCGAAGGTCGACGGCACACCGTACGGTCGGGCCGAGCAGCTCAAGCCGCTCGGTGCCGAGCGCACGCAGGCCATCACCGAGCAGCTGGTCGACACCCTCGCAACGCTCCACGCCGTCGACTACAAAGCCGTCGCCCTCTCGGAGTTCGGGCGGCCCGACGGTTACCTCGAACGTCAGGTGTCCCGCTGGAAGAAGCAGCTTGCTTCCTCGACGAGTCGAGAGCTCCCCGGCATGGACGAGCTGATCGCCCAGCTCGACGCCAACATCCCGAAGACCAGCGACGGCACGATCGTGCACGGCGACTACCGACTCGACAACGTTCTCGTCGACGACTCGGACCAGATCACTGCGGTGCTCGACTGGGAGATGAGCACACTCGGCGATCCACTGACCGATGTCGCGGTGCTGCTGGCCTATCAGCAGCTCGCCGAAGAGGCTCCCCCGGCGAGCATGGGCGCGGCAATGGTCACCGATGCGCCTCTGGCACCCGGCTACCTCAGTCGGGCCGACATCCTCCAGCGATACGCCACAAGGTCTGGCCGCGACGTCAGCAACATCTCGTTTCACCTGTCTCTGGCGTTCTTCAAGCTCGCCGTGATTCTCGAAGGCATCTACTTCAGACACACCGCGGGCCAGACGGTCGGCACCGGCTTCGACGGGATCGGCGACATGATTGGCCCCTTGATCGACGCGGGGCGGGCCGCTTCGCACTAGAGTGACCGGCGTGACGGCCGAGATCCTCGAACCCAGGCGCCGCCCGACCCAGGAGCGCAGCCACAAGAAGTTCGACCACCTCCTGCTGGTGGCCCGTGAGCTGCTGCTCGAGGTCGGGTTCGAGTCGTTCACCTGCGAGGAGGTCGCCCATCGCGCCGGGCTGCCGATCGGCACGCTCTACCAGTTCTTCCAGAACAAGTACGTCATGGTCTGCGAGCTCGACCGGGTCGATGCCGTCGCCGTACGCATGGAGCTGGCGTCATTCGCCGAGGCGATCCCGTCGCTCGACTGGCTGAAGTTCCTCAATCGCCTCGTCGACCACATGGCCAAGATGTGGGTCGATGATCCCTCACGCCGCGCTGTCTGGCTTGCGGTCCAGTCGACGCCGGCCACGCGCGCTACCGCCGCCGTCACCGAGCGGGAGCTTGCCGCCGAGGTTGCCAAGGCGCTCGCGCCACTGACCCCCGGCACACCGCGCGAACGCCGCACGATCATGGCCGAGGTGCTCGTGCACGTCGTCTACTCGATGCTCAACTTCTCGATCCGCGACGGCCAGGAGCACAGCGAAGCCGTCATCGAGCTCAAGCGGCTCGTCATGGCCTACCTCCTCAGCGCCGAACACTCGGACTAGCAACGGTTTACCACGCTGGCACGGCAAAAACCGTCCAGGCGACGAAAGTTTCCCGTGCCCGGCCGAGCCTTCCCGCGCCCGGCCGCCATCCACAGGGTCACTGAGGACAACGATGCACCCCCACCGGCACGGCCGGCACGGGCGCGACACGGTCACCAGCTCTGACAATGTTCGGCATGGATGAACTCGCCCAAGTCGCTGAGATCAACGGCGGCTACATCATGCGCTACCAGCTCAACGAAATCGGCTTCAGTGATGCCCAGATCCGTCTCGCCGTTCGCACCGGCCAGCTTTCTCGCAGGCGACACGGCACGTATGTGATCACGGCAGAATGGGCAGAGATGACTGACTCGGATCGGCATCGGGTCCTCGTACGCTCGGTTTTGGACAAGCTCGGTCCCGGTGTGGTCGCGAGCCACCAATCCGCCGCTGCAATGCATGGGCACGACCTTTACGGGGTCGATCTCGACTGGGTGCACGTCACGCGCGTCGATGGACGTGCGGGACGGCGTGAGGCTGGGATCGTCTATCACCACGGCCGAGTTGTGTCGGACAGGGACATCCGCGAGCTCGACGGCCGTCTCGTCACTGAGCCGATTCGCGCGGTGTTCGAGACGTGCAGTCTGGTCAGCATCGAATCCGGGATGGTCGTGACAAGCTCGGCTCTGCGACGCGACAAGCTGGACAAGGAGGAGCTGGCTGAAGCTGGGCGGCGGTTCGACCACTGGCTAGGCACGCGTAGGGCCCGCATTGCCATCAGACTGGCGGACTCGCGTCTCGAATCAGTCGGAGAGGTCCGTTCTCTTCACATGATGTGGCGCCATCGTGTCCCACGGCCGGAATTGCAGTTCACGGTCCAGAACGACGAGGGTCGCGCTATCGCACGCACAGACTTCGCTTGGATCTCTTGTCGGCACACCGGTGAGTTCGATGGGTTGTTCAAGTACGGTCGACTCAATCCGTACGGGAGCGACCCGGGACAGGCCATCGCGGACGAGAAGGTCCGCGAAGACCGAATCCGCGACCAGTCGCTTGGCATGTCACGGTGGGTGTGGGCCGGACTTGCACCGACCGTTCAGGCACGTACAGCGGCAGAGATCTTGCGCGCCATGGCACGATCCAAGAAGCTCTATAGGCGCAACGCAACGACTATCCCGCTCAGCTGACTGATCCTGGCGCGGGAACCATCGTCTTGGCACGGCAAGCTTCCGTCGCCCGGACCCTGTTTCCCATGCCGGCGTGGTAAACCGCTACAGCTGCGGTTTGCTGAGCACCACGTACGCGGTGGCGTAGTCGCCGTCGTGGCTGAGTGACACCTCGAGCGTGCAACCCGAGAGCCGCTTTGCCACCTCGCCGTGCAGACGTATGCGAGGGCGACCCCAGGCATCGGCCACGACCTCGATGAGATGGTGGATGCCCTCCTCCATCACGGGAGCCTCGCCATACATCGACGCAGACCACGCCTTGATCACAGCCTCCTTGGCAGCCCACCGGGCGGCGAAGTGACGCGCGGGATCGGAGGAACCATTCCGAGCATCACTCCGCTCGCCGGGTGAGAATGTCTCGGCGAACCTCGTACCTGGCTGGTCGAGCTGGTCCGCGAACGTGGGTACGTGGACCAGGTCGACGCCGACACCGAGGATCGTCACTGGCACGACACCGACTGGTACAGGTCTCCCTCACCCAGTCGAGCCTGCGGATCCAGAAGCATCGCTGCCTCCCGTGCCCGCACTCCCTCGCTGCCGAGGCGACGGTCTGGGCGTTCGTACAGCGAGGGGCCGCCGTACATCGCCCGGACCAGACGCATCCGGCCCTCGATCGTCCGTGCCTGCGCACGGGCGGCGTAGGAGTCGCGCTCCTGGCCCGTCAAGGTTGCAAGGAAGGCCTGCGGGTTGACCAGCGCGATGAGCCCGGCCACGTGACCGAAGCCGAGGCTTGTCACGAGTCCTGCCTTGAGCTGGCCCGTGGCGAGCGGCTCTCGGAGCCACACGAGGTGCTCGTGCTCGGCGAGGTCATCCATCACGCAGTCAAGACTGCGGTTGGGAGGCACGACGCCGCCGGTGAGCACCTGGCTGAGACCGATGAGCTGGAACGCCGCCGCGCCACCCTTGGCGTGACCCGTGAGGGTCTTCTGCGAGATGACGTAGAGCGGGTTGCCCTCGCTGCGGCCGATCGCCGTGGCAAGACGCTCGTGCAGCTCGGACTCGTTGCGCTCGTTGACGCCCGTCGACGTGTCGTGCTTCGACAGCACGCCGATGTCGTCAGCGGTCAGGCCGACCTGCGCCAGACCCTTGGCCAGAGCGGACTCACGTCCGCCGCGGCCTGCCGCGAGTGCACCGATGCCGGGAGCCGGGATCGACGTGTGGACACCGTCGGCGAACGAACCGGCGTACGCGACCACGGCCAGCACGGGCAGACCCATGCGGGCCGCGACATCACCGCGGGCGAGCAGGATCGTGCCGCCACCCTGTGACTCGACGAACCCGCCGTACCGGCGATCGTTGGCGCGGCTGAAGTAGCGATCTTCAAGGCCCTTGGCCTTCATCGCCGCCGAGTCAGCCGTTGCCGACATGTCAGCGAAGCCGACGATGCCCTCGACGCTGAGGTCATCGAAGCCACCGGCGACGACGAACTCGGCCTTGCCGAGCTTGATCTTGTCGACGCCTTCCTCCACCGACACCGCGGTCGTCGCGCAGGCGGCGACAGGGTGGACCATCGCGCCGTACGAGCCGACGTACGACTGGACGACGTGCGCCGCTATGACGTTGGGCAACGCCTCCTGGAGGATGTCGTTGGCCTTGTTCTCGCCCAGCAGCGTGTCGAGGTAGAGCGACTGCATCGACTGCATGCCGCCCATGCCGGTGCCCTGTGTGTTGGCCACCATCGCCGGGTGAACCCAGCGCATCAGCTCGGACGGCTCGAAGCCGCTCGAGAGGAACGCATCGACGGTGCAGATGAGGTTCCAGAGGCCGACGCGATCGATCGACTCGACCATCTCTGCCGGGATGCCCCAGACGGTGGGGTCGAAGCCGGTCGGGATCTGTCCGCCGACCGTACGGGTCAGCTTCATGCGGCGGGGAACGCGGATCTCGGTGCCCGACTTGCGGGTCACGCTCCAGTCACCGTCGGCCGTGGCCTCGATGGCCGTACGCTCCGGGTCCGCGTCGCGCAGTGCACGCGCCTCGGACTCGTTGGCGACCGTGAACGTGAGGTCCTTGTCGAGGAATACCGATGTGAGCAGCGGCGCAGCGTTGTCGACCATGTTGCCTTCGTCGACGTAGCGGCGGATGCCGCAGGCTTCGCGGACTGCCTCTTCATAGCGGTCGGCGAGGTCAGCCTCGTCGACGCTCTCCTGCGACGCGGTGTCATACCAACCGCCGGCGTTGGTGTCCCAGGCGACGAGCCCGGTGGTCCAGGCCAGCTCGAGGATGCCGGCGGCCGACAGCTCGTCAGACACCTCAGCCTCGAAGCGCGTGCGCGATGAGCCGTACGGACCGAGCTCTCCGGCGCCGACCATCACGACGAGATCCTCAGGACGTGCGTCGACCGGCGCCCAGTCCAATGACTCGACTCGGTCCAGCTGAGCAGGCGAGGAGGCGAGCGCAGCGATCCTGCCAGTTTCATCGACCTCGTCAGCCGCGGGCCGCTCGACACCTTCGGCGAGTGCCCGCATGTCCAGGTTGACGTCGCCGAGTCCACCCGTGAGGTCGACTGTGAGCGGCTCGATGAGCGCCGAAGCACGCCCTGCGGGGGTGCAGGTCTCGAGGAGCGCCTGCGCCATCTCGTCAGGGGTCCACGTACGGACTCCGGCAGCCTCGACGGCCTCGACCAACGGGTCGTTGCCGCCCATGAGGCCTGTGCCCTTGACCCAGCCGATGATGGCGTGGCTCAGCGTGACGCGGTCGGCCCAGGCGGGCTCGGCCTTCCAGCGGGTGACCAGAGCATCGAGGGCCGACTTGGCCTCGCCGTATCCACCGTCGCCACCGAACATGCCGCGGTTGGGCGAGCCCGGGAGGACGACGTGGAGTGTCGCATCGATGTCGTGATCCTGTCCGCGCGACGACAGCGACGTGATGAGCCGCTCGACCGACCACAGCAGAATGCGCATGTCGATCTCGGTACGGCTGCCCGCCTCGCTCATGTCTCCGGCGACGCGGCCCGCAGCGAACGGGAACAGCAGCGTCGGCGTCATGGCCGGCTTGAGCACCGTCGTGGTGCCTGCACGCGTCTGGGTCTGCTCGGCGCTGATCCACTCGGTGAGTGCATCGACATCCGCAAACGACGCCATGTTGGCCGGGACGATCCACAGCGCAGCACCGTTGACGGCGTGCGTGCGGTAGAGCTTGCGGTAGAACGCGAGTCGCCTCGGGTCGAGGCCGGAAGTCGTTGCAACCACCGTTGCGCCACCCGCCAAGAGCTGGCCGGTGATGCCGGCAGCGATCGAGCCCTGGCTCGCGCCAGTCACGACTGCGGTCTCGCCGGACCACGGAGCATCCGGTTCGGCGAGTGCGTCGGCGGCGATCGCGGCGAGGCGCTTCTTCAGGCTCGGATCGCCGTTGTCGACATGCCATTGGGCCTGAGCCGCCAGTGCCTTGCCGGCACCGACGAAGCTGACGTCGAGCTCTTCGCCGTGGACGATCCGGGCGAGGTCTTCGCGCGCACTGGCCCAGCGATCGTCGAGCAGCACGGCCTTGTCCTCGTCGAATGCCGGAGCCGTGAGCTTGGCCCAGTCGCTTCCGAGCTCAGACTCGACGCGCGCCAGGATCTCGACGTCGTCGGCGTTGGGCTCGGCGACGGCAACCGGCTCGTTGAGACCGAGCTGGTCGAGCACGAGGCGCGCCGACGAGGCCAGCACGCCGTCAGGTCCGGTGATCTGTGCCGTGAACTCACCGAGTGCCGCAGCATCGATGGTGGCCTCGCCGCCACCGGTCTGACGGAAGATCGACACTGACACCGTGGCGGGCGGCAACAGCCGCAACGCTTGCGTCGATCGCTGCGTCGACATCAGATCCGCTGGCGAGTCCGCTCACGGACCCGAAGTCACCACCGCGGACGCTGGCGCCTTCGCGGCTCGACATGGCGAGCTCGACGAGGGCGTGACGCGCCCAACCCGGTCCAAGCTGCCACACGTCGGTCACGCGCTCGGCAATGGTTGCCTGTCGCTTGCCGGTGGGGCCGAGGACCTTCTTGAGGTGATCGCCAAGGGCTTCGGTGAGGACCGGCCCGAACGGCTTGTAGCCACGCGCGAGGCCCTTGACCTGACCCGACAGCGTCGGCAGGTCGGCATCGGCGGCGCCATCGATCGCGCCGAGTCCGAGCTCTCCGCCGAGGTCGACGAGCAGCTGGTTGCGGCGCGAGGATGCGCCGTCGCACAGCGACTCGATCGAGTCGGCAGCGCCGATCTGGTCGAGACGCATCTTGGTCCACCAGGCAATGAGCACCGTGGTGGCGTCGGCAGCGTCGAACGCCAGATCGTCGGGGCGTGGACCACCGGTCGAGACGGCCGCAGGAGCGGCAGCAATCGGAGCCATCGAGTCGGTCGACGGAGCCTCTGTCGGCTCGTCCTCCTCCTCGATGACCTGCTCCTCGTCTGTGCTGAACACCGCGGCGCTGTCCCGCTCGAAGTTGAGCACCTCGACAGGACCACCGTGGCGTCCCGGGAGCTTGAGGGTCTGCGAGGCGAGGTTGGCCACCGTCGGCGCCTGGCCGACACCGATCTCGATGAAGCGCTCGACACCAAGGTCCCCGAAGAAGAGATCCTGCGTCTCGATCCAGCGCACCGGGCTGGCGAACTGCCAGGCCAGGAGCTCGATCAGGACGACGCGGCACAGCTCACCGGGCTTCTTGGACCAGGTGGTGAAATCGGCGAGGACCGCGTCGAGCGGCTCGGACGGCACGAGGTCGGCAATCTCCTGGATGAACGCACGATCCAGCGAGAACGGCTTCGGCACCAGGTTTGGCACGTAGCGCCCGGCAAGGATCTGCGGGTCGATCGTGGGAGGCAGCAGCTCGTCGAGACGCTCCCGGAAGTCGGGCACACCGCCGCGCAGCACGGTCGAGTGGAACGGCACGTCGATGCCGGGGATGAGGATGAACGCACCCTTGCCACCGAACTCTTCACGGCGCTTGTTGACCTCGACCTCGAGGACCTCGAGACCGCGTACGGTGCCGGCGATCGCGTACTGCGAGTCACGCAGGTTGTAGTTGACGATCTGCAGGAACTCGCCGGCACTCTCGGCGACGCCGTCGACGAACGCCTTGACGTTGTCGTCGACCAGACCGATCTGTGATGGGCGGATCGCGGCGAGACGGTAGTCGCTGCGTCCTTCGGCGTCGCGCGGGACGAGACCGTGCATGACGGTGCCGCGCTGGAACACGACCTCGACGACGCCCTCGAGCGCGATGACTCCGGAAACGGCGGCGAGTGCGTTGTACTCACCGACCGAGTGGCCCGCGAGCATCGAGCCCTCGACGAACGCACCGGACTCACGGAGCTCAGCCATCTGCGCAGCACCGAGGACCGCCATGGCGACCTGGGTGAACTGGGTCAGGAAGAGCACACCTTCGGGGTGCTTGTGCGTGACGCCCTGGGCGACAAGCACTGTCGGGTTGTCCCGCACAACGGCCAGGATCGAGAAGCCGAGTGCCTCACGCGTGTGCGCGTCGGCGCGGTCCCAGGTCTCGCGTGCGGCCTTGGAGCGCGCGTACGCGGCCATGCCCATGCCGGCGTGCTGGATGCCCTGACCGGGGAATGCGTACGCGGTGCGCGGCGCCTCGAGGCGAGCCGAGGCAGCCATGACGACCTCGCCCTCGACGCGACAGCTGATGTCGATGACCTCTGCGCCGGCGTCGAGTCCGACGCGGTCGGCACGGATGTCGACGGTGGCACCGGGGCGTACGGGCGCCATGAAGCGCGTCGTCCAGCCGGTGATGCGACGGTTCGAGACGATCTGCTGGGCGGCGGCCGAGACCCACATGCCGTGCACGATCGGATCACCGAGTCCCGCAAGGCGGGCCGCGGCAACGCTGGTGTGGATCGGGTTGTGATCACCGGTGACCGCGGCAAACGCCCGCAGGTCGGTCGGAGCGACGACGGAGGCCGCGCCTCGCGCCTTGCGCGGGGTGTCCTGGACGTTGTCGCCCAGCGCACCGCCGGCGCGAGCCGGATCAGCCAGCTCACCGGCGCCGGTCCGTCCGCGGATCGCGAAGCGTTCGCGCAGGTTGGCGACGGGCGCCTCTCCGGCAGATATCGTGACGTCGACCGTGACGACTCGGCCGTAGTCAGTGTCAGACACCGACTCGACGGTTGAGCTGATCGTGAGCTGCGCGGCCGCAACCGGCAGGGTGCCGTTGAGCTCGATCGCATGGTCGAGGTGGACCAGGTCGAGCATGCCCTCGATGACCGGGATGCCGTCGGCGGTCGACACCTCACCGAGCACGGCGAAGACTGATGGCCAGGCGAGACCGACCAGGACATCGGGCACGGGGTGGACGGGCTTGTCCGCACCGGTGACGCCGGCGTGGTCGGCGATCAGGTCGGGGTCCCAGTCGACCGAGACCGTGGCACGGCCATCGGCGATCGTGGGCACGGTTCCGCCAGCCGCGCCGGCAACCAGTGCGCCCATTGCCTCAGCGGCAATCTCGGTCGTCACGACCGGCGCAGCGCCTGCGACGACGCCCACCCCTGGGGGCACCTCCCGCTTGCGGGGGAGGTCGATGCGCAGCGAGAGCGGTCGCTCGAGCGGTACCTGAAGCTCAGCGGTACGAGCGTCGATCGCGACGAGCGCGGCGCCCGTCTCAGGGTGCTCGGCGCGCTCGGGGTCGACGATGACCCAGTCGGCGCCGAGGCGATGAACGGGGTTGCGGACCGTACGGCCGGCCCACACCAGGTCGGGAGAGGCGAGCACGAGCGACAGCACGTCACCCGCACCGTCGACGCGGCGACGTCCGGAGACGCGCTGCGGGGAACGACCGGAGGCGAGCAAGCCGTCGATCGTGGCGTCCTCGAAGCGGCGGAGGAGCTCGGCGACCGGCTCGTCGACACGGTCGATGCCGCCGACCGAGACGGGGCCGGGGATGATGCAGACCTCGTCGGCCGAGTAGCGGGCATCATGTGCCTGCCACAGCGAGTCCGAGCGCCACCAGCGACGGATGTCCTGGTCCAGCACGGGCACGAAGTTGACCGGTTTGCCGGGAATCTTGCACTGGTCGACGAAGAACACGATGTCTCCCGGGTGCAGGATCACCTCGGCCGCGGCCGGGTAGGCCCTGAGGAGGGTGTCCAGTGCGGTCGCACCGAACGCAACGCTCTCGACATCGGCGAACAGCGTCGGGATCGTGCCGCGGTCTGCCTTGTGCAGACGGGCCTCGGCGCGCTGCAGCATCGCGGAGAAGCGCTCCTGCGCGGTGATGTCGAGCCAGGCGGGGGTACCGCTGAGCTCGAGGAAGCGGCTGAGCCACTGTGCGTACGTCATGGTGGCGACGTCACCGAAGTAGGGCTTGGCGGTGCGGTTGAGCGCCTCGATCAGCTCGTCACGGCGCTCGGCGACGGCCTCGGCGTCGCCGGCAACCTCGTCAAGCAGGTGACCGGTTCGCGACGCGGTGTTGTCGATCTCGTGGATGTCGGCGCCAAGCTGGCTGCGGCTGGAAGCCATGCCGCCCCTGGCCGTGCCTGCGCCGATCCAGGCGCCGGTGCCGCGCGTGTCGACGAGCAGCTGCTTGACGTCGGGGGCCGTGGTGGCCTCGAGCGTCGCCATGGCGGCCGTGCCGACGAGGATGCCGTCGAGCGGCATCAGCGGGAAGTCGTGGCGACGCGCCCACTCGCCGGACAGGTAGGCGGCGGCGACCTCCGGCGTACCGATGCCACCACCGACGCAGACGACAACGTTGTCGAGCGAGCGAAGCTCACCGTACGTCGCGAGCAACAGGTCGTCGAGGTCCTCCCACGAGTGGTGACCGCCAGCCTTGCCGCCCTCGATCTGCACGATGATCGGCGTGGGAGCGACCTGCTTGGCAATCGCGAGCACCTGGCGGATCTGCTTGACCGTGCCGGGCTTGAATACGACATGCGTGATGTCGGCGTCGCGCAGCTCGGAGACCAGGGCGACGGCTTCTTCGAGCTCAGGGATGCCCGCGGTGACGATGACGGCGTCGATCGGTGCGCCCGCGGCACGTGCACGCTGCACGAGACGCTTCTGGCCGAGCTGGAGCTTCCAGAGGTATGGGTCCAGGAACAGAGAGTTGAACTGGTAGGTGCTGCCGGGTGTCAGCAGTCCATCGAGCTCGGCAACGCGATCGGCAAAGATCTGCTCGGTGACCTGGCCACCGCCGGCGAGCTCGGACCAAAAGCCGGCGTTGGCGGCAGCGGCGACGATCTTGGCGTCGACCGTCGTCGGCGTCATACCTGCGAGCAGGATCGGCGACTTGCCGGTCAGGCGGGTGAAGCGGGTCTCGGCGTGGATGCTGCCGTCAGGAAGGGTGACGACGCTGGGCGCATAGGCCGACCACGGCGTCGCAAGGTGTGGAGCGGCGCCCGCGGCGACCAGCTCGCGGTGTCCGCGACGGGTCGTCGTGGCGATGATGCCGACACCGCGGGTGCGCAGCTCGCGCGCCGACAGTCGCGCGGCCATGTCGTCGGGTCCAAGGTCCAGGACCCAGGTGGCGCCTGAGTCCATGACGGTCTCGAGAGACTCGACCCAGTCGACGGGGTCAGCCACCGAACGCATGACGAGGTCGCGGGCGCGATCGGGGTCGATGCCACAGGCAGTCGCCCAGGTTGCGGCGAGGTCGGCCGCCTCGACGAGATCCGGGTGGTGGAATGCCAGCTCGGCCGGCAGCACCTCGATGACCGGAGCGAACGGTGTGCCGCCGGTTGCCTTGCGGTCACGCTCGGCCTTTTCGGCGGCTGCAACCTCCTCGAGGCGGGCCTGCACGACGGGAAGGCTGGTCGCGGGACCGCTGATCACGACACTGCGCCGGCTGTTGCGCATCCGCCTCACGACACGAAGCGATGCAGGCAGCTCTGCGAGGATCTCGTCGATCTGTTCCGGTCGAACGTTCGAGACACTCATCATGGTGGCGCCGAGCAGGCCCCGGCGACGGCCCACGAGCTGCGCCGCAGCGCCGCCCAGCCGTGCGATGGCGAGCAGCTCGACCTCATCCACGCCGGCAAAGACCTGGGCGGCGATGTAGCCCTGCGAATGGCCCACCACTGCCACTGGTGGCACCAGCTGGGTGTCGAGACCCTGATGGTGCAGCGCGCGTATCCCGGCGAGCTGGGTCAGGAGGATGCCGGGGCACGAGACGCCCGGCATGTTGAGCGACACGGCGTCGGGCACATCGGACGCGTCGTCGTCCTCGGCCGACTCCCCCACTGCGAGCACGTCCACCCAGGACATCGGGGTGAACGTGACGCCCGCGCGGATCAGCTCCCCGATCACCGGCGCGACCTTGGCTTCCGAAAGGTTGACCAGCGACTCGAGGTCTGCCTCGAGCGCGTAGTCACGTACGAGATCGGCCAACGACTCAAGCCACGGTCCACCCTGTCCGCCGAACGCCACTGCGTAAGGGGCGCCGCCTGTGATGCGGTCGACCAGAGCGCCGCGGCGCTCCGTGGTGCGGATCGGGGCAAGCGGTGTGTCGATGGTCGTCACGTGGAATTCCCTCGGGTACTGCCGTCTCGGGTTCGACGGGCGGTAACCTCATTCTCGCAAAACATGAGGGAAACCTCAACTTTAATGCGAGGTTTTCCTCATGTTTTTCCGGAGACGTGAATCACGCCACCTCGACGTTCAGACTCCGCCGGTCAAGGTCAGTCCACCGTCGATCGTCAGCGTCTGCCCCGTCACCCAAGCCGCATCCTCCGACAGGAGGAAGGCCACGACGGAGCCCACGTCATCGGGCACTCCGAGCCGCTTGAGCGGGTACGCAGCGGACACCTCGTCCTCCCTGCCCTCATAGAGAGCGGAGGCAAATTTCGTCTTGACGACGGCGGGCGCCACGGCGTTGACCCGAATGGTCGGGCCGAGCTCCACCGCGAGCTCTTCCGTCACGTGGATGACACCCGACTTGGACGCTCCGTAGACGCCGATCCCGGGAGCAGGCTTCAGGCCAGCCACCGAGGCGACATTGACGATTGCCCCACCGTGCTCGCCCATCCACGCGTGATAGACCTTCTGCGCCCACGCAATCGACGAGATCACGTTGACCCGGAACGTCTTCTCGGCGGCGCCGAGGTCGACGTCGATCATCCGTCCGTACGTCGGGTTGATGCCAGTGTTGTTGACGAGGAAGTCGATGCGGCCGAACGCGTCGAGCGTCGCCGCCACCGCCTCGGCCTGGTGCGCTTCATCGTCTGCAGCGCCCGCCGAGAAGATCGCGTTCTCATGTCCGCCGAGGGACTCGACGGCATCGGCCAGCGCATCGGCCTTGCGAGCCGTGATGCAGACCTTTGCGCCGTCGGCGACGAGCCGCTCGGCGACGGCAAGGCCGATACCCCGGCTTGCGCCAGTGACTATTGCGACCTTGCCGTCGAAGCGACCCATCAGGACAGGCGCTCGATGACCATGGCCATGCCCTGCCCGCCACCGACACACATCGACTCGATGCCGAACTGCTTGTCGTGGTGCTGCAGGGAGTTGATCAGCGTGCTCGTGATGCGGGCACCCGTCATGCCGAACGGGTGGCCGACGGCGATCGCACCTCCGTTGACGTTGAGCTTGTCGATCGGGATGCCGAGAGCCTGCGCCGAGCCGAGAGCCTGGACGGCGAACGCCTCGTTGATCTCGAACAGGTCGATGTCATCGAGCGACATCTTGGCGTGGCCGAGGGCCTGCTTGATCGCCTCGACGGGGCCGAGACCCATGATCTCGGGCGAGAGGCCCGTGACGCCGGTGGAGACGATGCGCGCGAGCGGGGTGAGACCGAGCTCCTTGGCCTTGGTGTCGCTCATGATGACGACGGCGGCAGCACCGTCGTTGAGCGCGCAACAGTTGCCGGCCGTGATGGTGCCGTCGGGACGGAACACCGGCTTGAGCTGCGACACGGCCTCGAGGGTGACACCGGCACGCGGGCCGTCGTCCAGGCTGACGGTCGAGCCATCGGGCAGTGTCACCGGAGTGATGTCCTTGGCCCAGAAGCCATCAGCAAGGGCCTTCTCGGCGAGGTTCTGGCTGCGCACGCCGAACTCGTCCTGCTCTTCGCGGCTCATGCCAATCTTCTGCTGGACGTTCTCGGCGGTCTGGCCCATCGCGATGTAGACGTCGGGCACGTCGCCGCCCTCACGCGGATCGGTCCACGCCGGAGCGCCACCCTGTTCGCGGGTAGCCGTACGAGCGACAGCTTCGTCAAACAGCGGGTTCTTGGTGTCGGGCATGCCGTCGGAGCTGCCCTTGCCGAAGCGACTCACTGTCTCGACGCCGACCGAGAGGAACGTGTCGCCCTCACCGGCCTTGATCGCGTGGAACGCCATCCGGGTCGTCTGCAGGCTCGAGGAGCAGTAGCGGTTGACCGTCACGCCGGGGATGTGGTCGAAGCCCGACTCAACCGCGACCACGCGGCCGAGGTTGTAGCCACTCTCGCCAGCCGGCTGACCGACACCGAGGTGGAGGTCGACGATGTCCTTTGGATCGAGTCCAGGCACCTTGGCCAGCGCCGCGTGCACCATCTGGACCGCGAGGTCATCGGGACGCATGTCCTTGAGGGAGCCCTTGAACGCGCGGCCGATCGGCGAACGAGCGGTGGAAACGATAACTGCTTCAGCCATGGGTGGTGCCTTCCGTTTGGACTCAGAAACCGAGGTCTCGGCCTATGAGCTCTTTCATGATCTCGTTCGAACCAGCCCAGATCTTGGTGACCCGGGCATCTCGCCAAGCGCGTGCGACACGGTACTCGTTCATGAATCCGTACCCGCCATGGAGTTGGACACAGTGGTCCAACACGTCGTTCTGAATCTCCGATGACCACCACTTGGCCTTCGCCGCATCGGTGGCAGTCGCCTCACCGCGGGTGTGCGCCAAGATGGTCGCATCGACGTACGCCTCGGCAACCTCGATCTTCGTGACGAGCTCCGCGAGCAGGAACTTGTTGTGCTGCAGGCTGCCGATTGACTGGCCGAACGCCTTGCGGTCGTGGGCGTACTGAATCGTCTCGGTGAGGATCTGCTTGGCGTGTGCGATGTTGGACAGCGCGCCGCTGATCCGTTCCTGCGGCAACCGCTCCATCATGTAGATGAATCCGCGGTCGACCTCGCCGAGCAGGCGGTCATCGCCCAGACGTACGTCCTCGAAGAACAGCTCGGCCGTGTCGGCCTCGCCCTGGCCGACCTTGTCGAGCTTGCGGCCACGGCTGAAACCGGGATCGGTCGCCTCGATGCCGAACAGGCTGATGCCCTTGGCGCCCTTGTCGGGTGACGTACGTACAGCGGTGATCACGAGATCGGCAGAGAAGCCATTCGTGATGAACGTCTTGGAGCCGTTGATGACCCATTCGTCGCCGTCGCGTACGGCTGTGGTCCTGAGCGTGGCCAGGTCGGAGCCGCCGCCAGGTTCGGTCATGGCGATGGCGGTGAGGATCTCGCCGGTCGCGCAACCCGGGAGCCAGCGCTGCTTCTGCTCGTCGGTGCCCAGGTCGACGATGTAGGGCACGCAGATGTCGGTGTGGATGCCGACGCAGGACGAGATGGCGGCGTTGAGCTTGCTGAGCTCCTCATCCAGAACGGCGTTGAATCGGTAGTCTCCAGCCGCGGCTCCCCCGAATTCCTCCGGGATCTGGACGCCGAGGAAGCCCTCCGCTCCGGCGGCGAGCCAGAACTCTCTCGGGAGCGCCTTGTCGTCGAGGTACTTCTCCAGATGCGGCTCAACGTGCTTGGCAAGGAATGCCGAGCAGGAGGCACGAAAGGCGTCGTGGTCCTCGTCGAAGATCGTTCGCTTCATGCACTGCCTCTGGTCCGTGAATACCCGGTCGAATCGCGTACTAAGCGCTTGCTTAGCATGCAAGCCCTGCGGCATGCTGTCAACCAAAAGGAGGCCCGGCATGACGACCATCACAGCGCGTGAGCGGCTCATCAATGCTGCCGTCGAGGCCTTCGCCGAGAAGGGGTTCGCCGGCACCACGACACGCGACATCGCCTCCCGCGCCGGCATGAGCCCTGCCGCGGTCTACGTGCACCACGACTCCAAGGAAAGCCTGCTGTTCTCCGTCAGCCTTGACGGACACCTCAAGGCGCTGGAGGTCATCACCTCGGCGGCTGGTTCAGAGACCGATCCGGTCGCCCGTCTCCGCTCGATGGTCTACGACTTCAGCCTGTGGCATGCAGACAACAGCCGGGTCGGGCGCATCGTGCAGTACGAGTACCACGCCCTCACCGCCGAGCACCGGGCCGAGGTGGCGACCTACAGACGTGAGATCGAGAAGGCAATGCAGGACGCCCTGGCCGACGGTGTCGGCCAGGGCGTCCTGGATGTTGACGACGTTCCCGGAACAGCGTTCTCGCTGCTCTCGCTGGGCGTCGATCTCGTGCGCTGGTTCGAGCCCGGAGGTTCTCGCTCCGGCCACGAGCTGGCCACCCTGCACGCCGAGCTGGCGGTCAGGATGACCCTTCGGACTCCGTCCTCACGGACTTCGTCCTAGGGCAAGCCAAGCGTCGTCGATCAGGCCTCGTCAGCCTGGAGGACCGCCTCGGCGACGATGTGGATCGACACCTTGTCACCGATGACGAACTTGTCGCCGTCGAGCGGGATGTTGAAGTCGATGTCGAAGTCCTTGCGGCTGATCTCGGTCTTCGCCTCGACGCCCACGCGGGTTCCGCCCCACGGGTCCGAGCCCTCACCGAGGAAGTCGACGTCGAGCTCTACGGTCTTGGAAATGCCCTTGATGGTCAGGTCGCCGGTGACGACGAACTCGTTGCCGTCCTTCTTGACGACACCTGTCGAGACGAAAGTCGCCTGATCCTGGTTGTCGGCGTCGAAGAAGTCGCTCGAGCGGAGGTGCTCGTCGCGCTGAGCCGTACCCGTGTTGATCGACGAGAGGTCGAACGAGACCTTCACCGACGATGCGGTGATGTCGTCAGCCGTGACGACTGTGCCCTCGAAGGTGTCGAACTTGCCGCGCACCTTGCTGATGATGTGGCGGACGGTGAAGCCGATCTCGGTGTGAGTCGGGTCGAGCGTCCAGGTGCCAGTGCTGACGTTGATGTCTGTCGTGGTGCTCATGTTGGTGCCTCCGGGTAAAATGGTTGAGTGTTCAACAACTCGAACACTACAGACAGTTTAATGTTCAATCAAGTTGGCAGGCTTGTATGATGGATCACATGGAGACCTCAACCGAAACCCCCTGGTTGACGCCCGCTCAGCAACAGATCTGGCGCTCTTTCCTCGGGGGCACGATCGTGCTCAACGAGCGCCTCGACCGCGACCTGCGTTCAGCGCACGGGCTGTCGATGCCTGAGTACGAGATCCTCGTACGCCTCTCCGAAGCGCCCGATCGCTCGATCCGCATGGCTGAGCTCGCTGCCGCGGTCTCCCATTCACGCAGCCGCGTCACCCACACCATCGCCCGTCTGGAGCGCGAGGGCCTGGTGTTTCGGGGCCAGTGCTCCGAGGACGGTCGCGGCGTCTCCGCCGTCATGACCGACGCCGGGTTCAAACTCCTCGAGACCGCAGCGCACACCCACGTACGCGGCGTGCACGCCTACCTCGTCGAGAACGCAACGCCCGAGGAGTTCGAGGTGCTGGGCAACATCATGCAACGCGTGATCACCCAGCTCGGCGGACAGTGCTGATCAAAACAATGCTGATCAGTCTTTCCTAGCTGCACAGGCTCGGCACAGGGTCAGCACACGCTGTTGCCATGCGCCGTCAGCACCATGAATCGAAACTGTCGATTCAAGGAGCGCGTCATGCACAAACGCACCGCAAGCATCATCCTCGCCAGCACACTCGCCGTCGGCGGAGGCGCTGTTGCCCTCACTCCCGCATCAGCCGCCGACTCCGACAATCCCGTCACGAGTCGGCTTGCCAACATCAAGAGCTCGCTCAGCGGGCTCGTCAAGGACGGCACACTGACCCAGGCTCAGGCCGACAAGGTCGCCACGACCCTCGACGCGAAGCTGCCCAAGGGCGGCGCGGGACGAGGAGGTCGCGGTGGACCCGGCGATCACTTCACGGCGGCTGCCAAGGCGCTCGGCCTGACCGAGGCAGAGCTGAAGACCAAGCTGAAGGACGGAAAGACAAGCCTGGCCGACGTCGCGAAGGACGAAGGCGTGAGCACCGACACGCTGATCGAGGCTCTCGTCGCCGAGGCCGAGGACCGCATCGATGCAGACGTCAAGGACGGCAGGCTCACCAAGGCCGAGGCCACAGCGCGCAAGAAGGACCTCACAAAACGCATCACCGATCGCGTCAACACTCAGTGGTCAAAGGATGGCCGGCCCGATCGCGCCAAGGGCGATGTCGGCCGACCGTCCGGCGGACCACCTCCCGCGGACGCCCCGGCTGACGAGAAGAGCTAGTCGCGAGTGAGCTTGCGGTACGTCACGCTGTGCGGGCGTGCCGCTTCCTCACCCAGACGCTCGACCTTGTTGACCTCGTAGTCGGCGAAGTTGCCCTCGAACCAGAACCAGTTGGCCGGGTTGTCGGCGTCACCCTCCCACGCGAGTATGTGCGTCGCGACCCGGTCGAGGAACCACCGGTCGTGCGAGACGACGACAGCGCAGCCCGGGAAGTCGAGGAGCGCATCTTCGAGCGACTGAAGGGTCTCGACGTCAAGGTCGTTGGTCGGCTCATCGAGAAGCAACAGGTTGCCGCCCATCTTGAGCGTCAGTGCGAGGTTGAGGCGGTTGCGCTCACCACCGGACAGGACCTTGACCTGCTTCTGCTGGTCCGGGCCCTTGAAGCCGAACGACGCGACGTACGCACGGCTCGGCACCTCGAAGTTGGCGACCTTGATGAAGTCGAGCTCGCCGGACACCAGCTGCCAGACGTTGAGGTTGTCGTCGATGCCGCCGCGGCCCTGGTCGACGTAGGAGATCTTGACCGTCTGGCCGACGTCGAGCGAGCCCGCATCGGGCTGCTCCTCCCCCACGATCATCCGGAACAGCGTCGACTTGCCGACGCCGTTGGGGCCGACGACGCCGACGATGCCGGCCCGGGGCAGGTCGAAGGTCAGACCGTCGAACAGCTCACGCTCGCCGAAGCTCTTGTGGAGGTCGTTGGCGTTGAGGACGACATCACCGAGGCGAGGACCCGCGGGGATGTTGATCTCCTCGAAGTCGAGCTTGCGCCCACGCTCGGCCTCTGCGGCCATCTCCTCGTAGCGGCCCAGGCGAGCCTGGTTCTTGACCTGACGTGCCTTGGCGTTGGAGCGGACCCACTCGAGCTCCTTGGCGAGGATCTTGGCGCGCTTGGCGTCCTTCTTGCCCTCGACCACGAGGCGAGCCTGCTTGGTCTCGAGGTAGGTCGAGTAGTTGCCCTCGTACGGGTGGGTCTTGCCGCGGTCGAGCTCGAGGATCCACTCGGCGACGTTGTCAAGGAAGTAGCGGTCGTGGGTGATCGCCAAGACAGCGCCGGGGTAGCTCGCCAGGTGCTGCTCGAGCCACAGCACGCTCTCGGCGTCCAGGTGGTTGGTGGGCTCATCGAGAAGCAACAGGTCGGGCTGTTCCAGCAGCAGCTTGCACAGGGCGACACGGCGGCGTTCACCACCTGAGAGGTGGTCGACGAGCTCGTCGGCCGGCGGGCACCGGAGTGCATCCATCGCCTGCGCGAGGCGAGAGTCGAGATCCCAGGCATTTGCGTGGTCGAGATCGGTCTGCAGCTCGCCCATCTCCGGGAGCAGCTTGTCGTAGTCGGCGTCAGGATCGGCCATCTCTTCGGCGATCTTGTTGAACCGGTCGATCTTGCCCTTGATCTCGCTGACGGCTTCTTCGACGTTCTGCAGGACTGTCTTGCCCTCGGTCAGAGGTGGCTCCTGCAGCAGGATTCCGACGGTGGCATCGGGGTCCTTTATCGCGTCACCGTTGTTGGGCTGCTCGAGTCCGGCCATGATCTTGAACAGCGTCGACTTGCCGGTGCCGTTGGGCCCGACGACACCGATCTTGGCCCCGTGCAGGAAGGACAGCGTGACGTCGTCGAGCACCACCTTTTCGCCGAGCTTCTTGCGAACATTGCGGAGGGTGAAGACGTAGTCAGCCATAGACGCCAAGCCTATAGAACCGGGGCACGTCAGGCCCAATCGGTCAGGCGGCGGACGACTGACCTTCCAGCTCCGCCAGCGCCGCGACCGTACCGTCATTGACTGCTGCGGCGACCGATTGTCGTTCGACCTTGCGCAGCTTGGTCACTCCCCACGTCAGGTCATGACCGATCAGGCTCGCCTCGAGGACTGTGCTCTCGCGTGCCTCGCCGTCCTGCGTCGTCCACTTCTCGTTGCGGACCTTGCCGATCGCGATGATCGGATCGCCGATCTCCAGCGACTCGGCGACGTTCTGGGCGAGCGAGCGCCACGCCTTGACCGAGATCCAGATCGTCTCGAGATCCCGCCACTGCCGGGTCGTCTGGTCGAAGTAGCTCGGCGTCGACGCGACGCGGAACAGGACCCACGGCACGGCGCCTTCGCGCAGCTCGACCTTGGTGCCCACGCGGCCGTGGAAGGTCAGGATGTTGTCACTGGACATGGAGGCTCCTCTGGTTGGGAGCCCTCAGACTTGCGACGACAGGAGCGGGCGCGCGATAGGTCTCGCGAACACTGTGGACAGGCGGCGAAACGGTCTGGCGTTGTGGAAGGTCAGCCGAGGGCGGCGAGGATGCCGGAGCGATAGGCGCGATAGGCATCGAGCTCGACCTCCACCGGACCGACGACGCGCGACTCCGTCACTTCGTCGATCGCCCTGCGCAGATCGCGGTTGGCCCGCTTGGCACGTCGGCGGCCGCCGATCCTGGCGAACATGCGCGACAGCAGCCCGAGCGAGATGCCGAGCACGGCGGCCCCGGCGGCCACAACGGCCCCAGCCGGGTAGCCGGCGATGTCGTTGACTTCGGGCAGCTTCGTGTCGGGGAAGAAGTTGTCGACGATCGCCTCGGTTGCGAGCCAACCCAGGCCGGCGACGAGCGCGAGCAAGGTGAGCCACTGGACCACCTGTACGCCGCGCCACCACCACGCCGTACGAGCCCGTACGTGGGTCGCTTCGATCGCCGCGTCGAGGTCCTGGACGATGGAGTGCCCGCGAGGGCTCGCCGCGTCGCGTACTGCATCGCGCCACGGCTGCTCGAGTCCGACGGAAGCTTTCTCGGCCAGTTCTCGGATCGCCAGCTCGGCGTTGGCACGCTGCACCGGGCTCGCTTCGGGTAGCGATGCCTTGGCCAGCGCCGTCATCGACATGTCCTGACTGAGCGCGAGGTCCTTGAGCGGATCGGGCCGGAGCTTGCCGAGCCAGCGGGCGATGGGCCAGCCCGTACGCAGGATCGCCTGACGACGGGTGGAAGCGGCAATAGCCTCGACGACCTGAGGCACACCGGCACAGGCGATCAAGGCATCGTCGAGCGTTTGACGATCGGCCGGGCCGATGCCGGGCACCTCGCCGGTGCCACCAACCTGCGCCATGACGTTGGCGGCAGCAGTGATGTCAGAACCCAGCCGCCCTTTGGCCGACGCCTTGGCGCGGATGCGGGTAGCCAGCACGCGCTTCATGTCGTCGATGCCGTCGCCGCGGGTCGCTGAGACGCCGACCACCTCGACGTTGGGCAAGCCCTCCGCGGCAAGGATGCGCTTGACGTCCTCGAGCGTGCGGGCGCGCTGCTCGTACGGGATCCGGTCGATCTGGTTGAGCACGACGAGGGTGACATCGCTGTAGGACGCCATCGGCCGGATGTAACGATCATGCAGAGCGGCGTCGGCGTATTTCTGCGGATCGAGCACCCAGACGAGGAGGTCGGCGTACTTGACCAAGCGATCCATCTCGAGGTGGTGCGAGACCTCGGTCGAGTCGTGGTCAGGCAGGTCGAGCAGGATCAACCCGTCGAGCTTGGTGTCCTCGGACGAGGAGTCGAGCATGCTGAGTCGCGAGACCTGGTGACGCGGCGGGATGCCCATCCACTCGAGCAGGCCCTGTGCACCGTCGGGCCCCCACGCGCACGCCAGCGCCCAGGAAGTGGTGGGCCGTCGTACGCCGACTCCTGCCAGTTCAAGGTCGGTCAGTGCATTGAACAACGAAGACTTTCCCGAGCCGGTGGCTCCGGCAAGCGCGACGATCGTGTGGTCGCCCGACAGGCGTAGCCGTTCACTGGCCCGGCCGGCGAGCATCTCGGCGGGGGCGAGGATCTCCTCTTCGATGCGTCCCCGGCTGGCCGTGACAGCCTGCGTCAGGCCGTCAAGCCGCCTGGAGACGTCATTTGGCTCCCCCGCGAATGTCGGGATGGCAGCCCCCTCCACTGTCGTCATGCCTGGCGCTCCCCGCGCAGGAAGTCCTCGTGGCGGGCGTACTCCGACAAGCGGGCTGACTCGCGGAGCTCGGCCTGGCTGGCCTTGAGGTCGTCGGGGCGACCGACGAGCTCGACGAAGCGATGCATCTCGGTCTCGAACAGCGCTGCGACCCGCGTGTCGAGGTCGGCGTGAGCCTTGGTCACCAGCGCCTTGACGGCATCGTCGCCGAAGATCGCCGACAGCAGCTTGTGACCCAGCGCGACGGTGCTGTCCTTGTCCTTGACCGAGTCGGCGAACATCACGACCATCAGCGCGACGCCGATGCCGTTGACTCCAAAGGCGAGGAACTTGGCGGTCATCCGCTTGTCGCCGCCGTCGGTGCGTACGAGCTCCAACACCGCCTGCCGCCAGTCACGTACGGCACGCTCCGCCCTTGCGCGGAAATCGGCCGAGGCTCGGTCGAGGTCACGCCTACCGGCGAGCAAGGTCTTGCCCGCAGGCACCTCGGACCAGGAGCGCGCCACGTCAGCAGCGGCCGACTCGGCCTGCTCGACGATCAGGTTGAACACGCCGGTCTCGATCGCGGCAACGATGTCGCTCGAACGGGTGCGTTTGCCCGTGACACCATCGACGAAGCGGTCGCGGATGCGGCCGACCTTCTCCTCGACAGATCGCAGCAGGTCACCCGTGCCGACAAATTCCTGCCAGCGGGCCTGCACCTCACCGCGCAGCAGCGTGCCGTCGGTGCTCTGCTGGGTGAACGACTCCAGCGCTTCACGATAGGTCGCGTCGATCCCGCTGTAGAGAAGGGCCGACACCTCGATCTGCGCATCCATCGCATCGGCGACGTCGTGCGACCTCAGCACATTGTGCCGGATGGATCCATCGAGGGTGTGCGAGATGACCTTGCGTCGAGCGTCGCCGTTGTCAGCGAGATCGTGCAGCCAGCCCACTATCGGTGCAACCGACTCGGCCGGGAGCAGCCCGTCGGCGTCGACGTTGGACTCGGGAACCGTGAAGAGCGGTGAGTCCGACAGTCCGCGCGACGTCATCATGCGTGCAAGGTGTCCGCGAACCTCGGTGACGGCATCACTGCTCGTACGGTCGAGCACGACCGCTACAGACGTGCTGCGCTCTGCGGCGAGGCGAAGGTAGTCCCACGGCACCTGGTCGGCGTAGCGAGCGGCAGACGTGACGAACAGCCACAGGTCGGCGGCAGCGAGAAGCTGGGCTGCCAGCTCACGGTTGCCCTTGTCGATCGAGTCGACATCGGGCGCATCGAGGATGGCGATGCCGCGCGGAAGCCTGGTCGAGGTTGCAAGCCGCAGCGCGTACGTGTCGTTGCTCGGCACCGTGGTGCGAGGCAGGTCGGGCAGGATCCGGTCGGGCGCAAACCACTCGGCGTCGTCGGGGTGGTGCACCAGCACCGGCGAGCGGGTCGTGGGTCGGAGCACACCGGACTCGGTGATGCGCTCCCCCAGCAGCGAGTTGACCAGCGTCGACTTGCCCGCACCGGTGGAACCTCCGACAACTGTCAGCAGCGGTCCCTCGAGCTGGACCAGTCGAGGGATCACATAGTCGGAGAGCTGGCTCATGATGTCAGCGCGAATCCGTCGCGCGTCAGCGACGTCTGGGACGTCGAGCGCGAGCGGAGTGGCACTGACGTTGCCGAGCAGCCCGCTCAGGGCACCGAGAAGCTCGGCCGAAGCATGTTCGCCGGGCACTGGAGCTCCTCTCATCGACTGGTGCGTTCACCAACGGGGTATGGACACAGATTAGTGGACGCGGGGGTACACCGCCGCCACGGCTCTTGTGAACACCGGGTCAGAAGTGACGAAAGTTACTTTGCAACGCGGGAGGGAATCTCAGCTCGGGCCGCAGCGCGTACATCTGGTCGAGCAGGGCATAGGTCCGCTCGACGCCGTGAGGCTTGGAACGGCCGCTCATCATCGCGTGATGCAGGAACGCCATCTCGGTTGCGAGCTGCTGATAGCGCCTCACGACCTTGCGAGCTTCCTTGCCGTGCTCCTCGAGCGCGAATCGCCGCGCGGCCTTGCGATAGGTGAAGCGCGAGAGGTACGGGATCTCGGCGGGGTGGATCCAGCCGCGTTGAGCGACATACGACAGAGACTGCTCGAGGATGCGGATCTGGTTGGACCGCACGATGATCGCCGTGACCGAGACGCACAGGAGCACAACGCCGAGAGCGGCGTACGTGAGCAGGAAGCCGGCTCCGCCGCCGTAGCTCAGCGAGGCGTTCCACATCATGTGCAGGCCGATGCTCACGGCAAGACCGAGCACCGTGATGACGACCTTGGCGAGCTTGGACCTGCGGGTGACCGCCAGGCCGATCGCGATACCGAATGCCGAGGTGAAGAGCGGGTGGGCGAACGGGCTGAACACGCCCCGCACGATGAAGGTCGTGGTGACGCCGGCCGGGCCATCGATCTTGATGTCGTCTGATCCGAGGTAGCTCAGGGCGTAGTAGCCGATGTTCTCCACGAAGGCGAAGCCGATGCCCACCATCCCCGCGAAGATCAGGCCGTCGAGGAACCCGTCGATCACACGCCGGGCGCGCGCGAACGTGAGGAGCAGGAACAGGCACTTGGCCGGCTCCTCGGTGATCGGAGCGATGAACGAGGCCATCGACTCCTGACTGATGTCGAAGGTGTTGTCGACCCAGATCTGGAGCGACAGGGCGATCGCAACCGCCACCACGCCGCCCCAGACGAACGCCGCGAACATATATCGCCGCGGTTCCGGCTCGTAGCGGTCAAGCCACCAGAAGGACACCCACAGCAGCGGCAGCGGGATGAGCGCGAACAGGAACGACATGCCAGCGCCGGCCACGTCACCGGCGCCGAGCGAGACGACAACGCCGCCGACCACTCCCGCAACCGCGATGACGATGAACATGACAAGCAGGGCTGTACGGCCTCGCTGTCGGAACGGCTCGCGACGCTGCACGCCCGATAAGGCGGGATCCGTCGCAATTGTCACCTGCGAATCGTATGGCATGCCCGGGGTCCACCTGCGCAGGTCCGCTCGCAGATAGGCTTGTTCTCGGGCACACAGCCCACGCCCCCGTAGCTCAGTTGGATAGAGCAAGAGCCTTCTAATCTCTAGGTCGCAGGTTCGATTCCTGCCGGGGGCACAGCGTGGCCCACAAGGGCACTCCTTGGGAAGGAACAGCTGTGCTGGTGTCACTGATCGCCGGCGTCGGTTTCGGCCTCTCGCTGATCATCGCGATCGGTGCCCAGAACGCGTTCGTCCTGCGTCAGGGTCTGCGCCGGGAGCACGTGTTCGCGGTGGTCGCCGTGTGCGCGCTCTCCGATGTCATCCTGATCGCCGTTGGCGTCGGCGGACTCGGCAGCCTGGTCCAGGCCGCACCCTGGCTGCTCGACACCATGACGATCGGTGGCGCAGCGTTCCTGATCGCGTACGGCGCTCTTGCCGCCCGTCGAGCCTGGCGGCCCTCCGCGATCGACGCCGACGTCGCCGGGAAGCCAACCACGCTGCGTACGACGATCACGACCTGCTTCGCCCTGACGTGGCTCAATCCGCACGTGTATCTCGACACCGTGATCCTGCTCGGCTCAGTGGCGGGCTCGCACGGCGATGATCGCTGGTGGTTCGGGCTCGGCGCGGCGGTCGGAAGCATCGCGTGGTTCACGGTTCTCGGCTACGGCGCACGCCTGCTGCGGCCCCTGTTCGCCAAGCCTGGCGCCTGGCGTGTGCTCGACGTGCTGATCGCACTGGTGATGTTTGCCATCGCGGCCAGCCTCCTTCGAGGTGTCCTGTGAGGCTCGCACTGGTGGTCCTGGGCGGGACGCTTGGCACGCTGAGCCGCTACGGAGTCAGTGAGATCCCGTTCGACGGGTTGTTCCCGCTGGCGACGTTCATCGTCAACGTCGTGGGCTCGTTCGCGCTCGGCGTCCTGCTCGCCCTTGTGCTGACCCGACGCGCCGAGTCGCTGCGGCTGTTGCTCGGCACGGGGTTCCTCGGCGGCTTCACGACGTACAGCGCCCTGGCGGTCGAGACAGACTCCCTGCTGCGCGGCGATCACGTCGCGCTGGGCATCGCGTACGCCATCGGCACCGTGCTCGCCGGGCTGGCGGCAGCGCTCGCCGGCGTCGCTGTCGGATCGAGGGCCCGTCGATGACCGCCCTTTGGGTAGCCCTCGCCGGAGGCTCGGGCGCAGGGGCACGATTCCTCGTCGACTCCTGGGTGCGCCCACGCGTACCGGCATCGCTTCCCTGGTCGACCCACCTCATCAACATCTCCGGGTCACTGCTGCTCGGGCTGATCGTGGGTGCGGGTACGGGTGACTCGTGGCACGCGATCGCCGGCATGGGCTTCCTTGGCGGTTACACGACGTTCAGCACGGCGAGCGTGGAGACGGCGCACCTCGCGCTTGATCGTCGATACGGGGCAGCGTTTGCCAACGCGGTCGTGATGGTGGTCGTCAGCGTCCTGGCGGCCGCGCTCGGCTACGCCGCCGGGCAAACGTTCTGACGTCTCAGGGCTGGATGGCAGCGACGACGCCGCCGTACTGACCGATCGCCCGCGGCTTCTCGTCGCCGCCCGGTATGTAGAGCAGGAGCTGGTGCTTGTACTGCAGCGTGCCGGCGCCGGAGATGCCCGACGACAGGAACGCCTGCTGCGGGGTACCCGCGGGCCAGCTCACGGTGAGGCCCGACTTGACCTTGTACGTGTCGTAGCGCAGCAGCGTGACGAACACCAGTGCCCCGCCGTCAGCGGTGCGCAGCTCGAACCGAACGCTTTCGGCATTCCACGCCTGCGAGAACGTGACGCCCTGCAGCCCGGAGTTTGCAGCGGTCGCTGCACGCATCTGACGGATGAACGAATCGTTCACGATGGAGGAGGTTTCGGGCGAGGCTGGATCTGTCAACGCCCTGGCATAGGCGGACGCGGCATCCTGGCCCGACATGCTCATGCCCTTGGCGTTGTCAGGCTTTACTGGCAGAACTCCTGCCCCCGTCGTACGCAGCTCTGGCAGCGTGGTCTCGGCAACCGTCTCCGGGCTGGCCACCAGCAACCAGGGGTCAGCCGCCGCGGCACGCTCGAAGATCTGCACACGGTTGACGCCCTTGGCGCGGTCCCGAACAACTGCAAGGAACCACAAGGGGTACTTGGAGAAATGTGGAGTCAGGACCTTGGCGACGTCAATGGCCGTCTTGTCCTGCTTCTGCTTCTGGGCGAGCCGCTGCGACACCTCGAACGAGCCCGCGTCGATGTCGAACACCGCGTCGCTCTCCACCGTCGAGAGCGGTTTGGGGTCCAGCAGCTTGATCGCCGCGTTGCGCACGGTCTGGTAGCGGTCGAAGACCTGGTCGATCTCGACCGCGCGAGCTGCTTCCTTGTCGAGCTTCAGCTCGGACCGCTCGTGCGGGCGGGCACACCCAGAGACCGCGAGAAGGAGGCACACAGCCACAAGGAGGGCGCGTTTCATGACTTGTCCTCCTCTTCGTCGACGAACTCGAAATCTGCGAGCTCATCCTCACTGACCTCGTGCTCGACGCCGTTCTCGTCGACGAACACGTACATGACGGGCTCGTTGGGAGAGCTTGATGGCGGGGCTGCGGCCTCTGTCACTGGTTCGTCGACATCGACGACGACCTCGTCGATGAACTCGTAGTTCTTGGCCTCGGCCGCGGAGATCTCGTGCTCGACACCGTCCTCGTCGACGTAGATGTAGACCACATCGCCGTCGTCGGCCCTGGGTGTACGTCGCGGCCTCTTGTCCCACCCGCCCTTGACGGCTGCTGCGACAGACGCGAATGCCGACCCCATCACGGACGTCACAGACCCGAACCAGGAGCCGAGAGTGGATTTCACCGACGTGAGCGCCGATCCGAGTGCCGACCCGGTGGGCCCTGCTGTCGGTAGCGCTATGGATTCAGTGGTCTCAGCTTGCGAATCTTCGCCGCTCTCGACGACCTCGACGACCTCGACGATGTCATATTTCTCGGCTTCGTCGGCCGAGATCACGTGCTCGACACCGTCCTCGTCGACGTAGACATAGACGACCTCATCGTCGCCTTCGTCCTCGTCGAGCGTCCAGATGTCCTCGCCGCGGCGCAGGAGACGGCTCAACAGCACACAGCCGATGCCGAACATCAACAGTCCAAGACCCTTGGCGAAGCCGCCCTTCACGCCGTACGCGAGGCTGACCTTGAGTCCGGTGAGGTTGCTGTCACCGACCGAGAGGATGGCGAGCGACACGGTTTCGTCGGGCAGGTTGGTCGAGAAGGCGGCGCCGCCTCGCCCGGCACCCCTCGCGATCCACCAATCGAGTGCCGTCGGCGCACCGGGCAGTCCGGGCTGACCTTCGACCTGGCGGGTCTTGGCGTCCCAGGGCGTGTGGAACTTGGTCACCTCGAGCCGGCGCGTGTCGCCGACGTAGTTCTCCACGTCGACGCTGTTGCCGAGCCCGATGAACACGGGCTTCTGGGCCGGGACCTCGGCCAGCACGTCGATCTGCACGTCGGCCCAGCTGATGACCCTCGGAGCCGTGACGACGGCGATGGAGTCTGTCTCGACCTTGTGCGGGCCGGTCGAGAAGCGGCTGTCGGGTCCGAGGATGAGCATCACGGCGAGTCCGGCGACAGCGCAGAGCGCGCCAAGCACCGTCAGCACCCAGCTCATCCTGGTACGCATCGCCAGCCTCCCGTGCGGCTCTCCGTGTGGATGCCGGGTTTGACCTTATCGGGAAAGGTTGAGCCGGTCAGAACAATGCCGACGCAAGGGCCCGGCGCGCCGTCGCCACACGAGGGTCAGCATTGCCGACGACAGTGAAGAGCTCGACCAGCCGCGTACGCACGTTTTCGCGATCATCACCGGCGGTTCGCTTGATCAGCTCGATGAGACGGGCGAACGCGTCATCGACGTGTCCTCCGCTGACATCGAGATCAGCGACGAGCATCTGCGCCTCGAGATCGTCCGGGGCGTCGGCTGCTGCCTTGCGGGCGGACTGCAGGTCTGCGCCGGTTGTGCGGGCCAGGAGCTTGACGCCCGCAAGCCGCTCGGCGATCTCGCCATCGGCGGGATACTGCGCGATGAGCTTCTCGTACTCCGCGACGGCGGTCGGGAAGTCACCTTCGCCGAACGCAGCGTCCGCAGCGGCGAAACGAGGATCGGCTGGTTCTTCGTCTGGCTCGTCCTCGCCAGCGGGCGAGGCGCCGACGGGTTGGGCCCGTCCGGTCACGCCGTTCTCAGCAGCCACCTTGACGAGCTCGGAGAAAAAGCGCAGTACCTCAGCCTCATCGACAGTTCCCTGGAACAGGGGTACGGGCTGGCCGGTGACGAGACCGACAACCAGTGGCACAGCCTTGGCGTCCAGCGCCTGCGCGATCGCCGGATTGGCATCCACGTCGACCCGGGCGAGGACGATCTGGCCGTCGAAGTCGTCGGTGACCTTGGCCAGCACCTCGTTGAAGTCGGCGCTCTGTGGAGAGCGCGGCGACCAGAGCGAGAGCACGACAACATGCTTCATCGACGCCTCGAGCGCCGAGGTCTGGAAGTTCTGCTCGGTGATGTCGACGACGTAGGCCCCGCCACTGGGCGCTGCTGGACGTGCGGCTGGCTGCCTGAGGGCAGACAGGTCGATGGCGCCGGGACGCGAGAAGTTCATGACCTCAGTGTAGGAAGTCGACGGTTGCCCGCCCTAGGTGACCTTGCCGCTGAGGACGCAGTAGGTCATGAACGCGACGCCGAGCAGCATCCCGACGTGCCCGAGGATCGACAACGAGGGGCCCGTTGCCCAGCTGTCGTCGACCGAGGGCGCCGAGTGACGTCCTGCGCCGGGCAACCAGCGCAGCAGGATGAGGATGCCGACCAAGACCTCCAGCCACCAGAGCGCCACCGTGACGAGGCCAAGGTTGTCGCTGGGCGAGGTGAGGTAGTAGACCCACACCACCAGTGCCGTCACGCCGAGCACCGTGTGCGCATTGAGGATCGATCCGGGTATCTGGGCGTGGCCCGTCTGCCGGGCGTTGGCCGACAGTCGCATCCTCGTCAGGAGGATCACGACGGCAGCCAGCGCCGTGAGCATCCAGAGGACATCGTCGAGTTCCACGCTGGCATCGTGGCACATATGGGGGTCTGAGGTGGTCCCGGACCCTGGACGAGTGAGCGGTCAGCGGCCTTCGAGCAGCTGCTGTTCGATCGTGCGTCCACGCAGACCGGAGCGCTGGACCACACGCTGGATCGTGAGATCCCGCTCGTCCGGATCTCCGATGTAGCGGATGTTGCGCAGACCCTGCGCCTGCGCCGCCGACTCGAACGTGAAGTGGCCATAGCCGAGCATGCGTCCCAGCAACGGCTTCTCGACGGTGATGTCGAGGATGCGGGTGATGGGCATCGTCGCGATCTTGACGGTGAACACGCCGCTGGCGCGGAACACCCTCATGTTGGTCACGACGAACACATCACGACGCTCACGCAACGTGAGGTAGAGCGCGTGCAGTGCCAGGACGAATCCGCCGAGCAGGAAGAGCCAGCCGAGCTGGATGGGACCGAGCAGTGCCAGGACCCACAACAGCGCGGCCCCGGCGGCCTCGGCGGTCGGGCGCCAGAACACGATGGCGTGGTGAAAGACGAGGTCGATGACCTTCTCACCCTCATCGACCAGAAGATGGCTGTCGATCTCCTGATCGGGCAGCCGGTCGAGCAACGCTCGAATCATGGCTTTAGGCCGTGTCCTAAGCGACGAGCTCGTTGACGAAGACGCCGACCTGGCCGAACGCATCGATCACTGCGCCAGCGGCATTGCCCACGGCATCGGCCGCGCCAGCAGGCGCCGTCAGCAGGTAGTAGACCCCGAAACCGACGACGAGCAGCGTGATGACCTTCTTCAGCACACGACCATTGTCGACGATGGGACGGCTGACGGCTCGTCTGACACGCCCCTGCCTTCAGAGATTCTCGATGAGCGTGTCGGCGGCCGCGTACGGGTCCGTGGAACCCGCGAGCACGTCGGCGGCGAGGGTGTCGAGTCGTGCATCGCCCGACAGGTCTCCCAATTTGCGCCGTACGGCGTTGAGCGCGAGCGCCTCGATCTCGCGACGCGTACGAGCGAGCCTGCGACGAGCAAGCTCTCCTGTCTCGACGAGATGCTCATGGTGCTGGTTGATCTGCTCAGCGACCTCATCGACGCCTTCGCCGGTCGTCGCAATCGCCAGGAGCACAGGAGGCTTCCACTCGTTGTCCTCGCGATCAGACATTGCGACGACCGATCGCAGCTCGCGCCGGGTCGACGCCGCCCCGTCGCGGTCCGCCTTGTTGACCACGAAGATGTCGCCGATCTCGAGGATGCCTGCCTTGGCGGCCTGGATGCCGTCGCCCATACCTGGCGCGAGCAGCACGAGCGTCGTGTCGGCGAGCCCGGAGATCTCGACCTCGGACTGCCCCACTCCGACCGTCTCGACCAGCACGACGTCACAACCGGCGGCGTCAAGCACCCGGAGCGCCTGGGGTGCCGCAACGGACAGCCCACCGAGGTGACCTCTGCTCGCCATCGACCGGATGTAGACGCCTTCGTCGGTGGCGTGGTCCTGCATACGGATGCGATCGCCCAGCAGCGCTCCACCCGAGAACGGAGAGGTCGGGTCGACAGCCAACACCCCAACCCGTCGGCCCTGCTGACGCAAGGCCTTGACCAGAGCGGAGGTCGACGTCGACTTGCCGACGCCCGGCGCACCGGTCAGCCCGACGATGTGAGCTCGACCGGTGTGCGGGATCAACGCTGCGCTGACCTCGCGCAGCTCGGGCGCCTGGTCCTCGACCAGCGAGATCAGTCGAGCAACCGCCCGGGCCTCACCGGCCTGGGCGCGCTCAACGAGATCGGCGACCGAGACCGCCCGGCTGGCCAGGACTACTTCTTGGGTACGCGGATGATCAGGGCGTCACCTTGACCGCCTCCGCCACAGAGTGCTGCGGCGCCGATGCCGCCACCACGACGACCGAGCTCGAGCGCGAGGTGCAGGACGATGCGGGCACCGCTGGCGCCGATCGGGTGACCCAGTGCGATCGCGCCACCGTTGACGTTGACCTTGTCCTCGGACACGCCGAGCTGGGCCGAGCTCTCGAGACCAACTGCGGCGAACGCCTCGTTGAGCTCGAACAGGTCGATGTCGGAGACTGCGATGCCTTCCTTGGCAGCGGCCTTCTCGATCGCGTTTGCAGGCTGGAGCTGAAGGCTGGAGTCCGGACCGGCGACGGTGCCTGCCGCGCCGATCTCGGCGATCCACGAGAGACCCAGCTCCTCGGCCTTGGCCTTGCTCATGACGACCACTGCGGCAGCACCATCGGAGATCTGGCTGGCCGAGCCCGCCGTGATGGTGCCTTCCTTGCTGAACGCGGGGCGCAGCTTGCCGAGCGACTCGGTCGTCGTGTCGCCACGTACGCCCTCGTCCTCGGAGATG
Organism: uncultured Actinomycetota bacterium; assembly: GCA_963849475.1. Lineage (GTDB taxonomy): Bacteria > Actinomycetota > Actinomycetes > Propionibacteriales > Nocardioidaceae > Aeromicrobium. The sequence goes on along the minus strand of CAWKHC010000011.1, from coordinate 151,089 downwards.
ACGACGTCGTCGCCACGGCGGCTCGGGATCGTGACGGGCACGATCTCCTCGTCGAAGACGCCGTTCTTCTGCGCTGTTGCAGCGAGCTGGTGCGAGCGTGCGCTGAACGCATCCTGCGCCTCGCGGGTGAGCTTGGTGCCGTCGGCGTTGATCTGCTCGGTGAGTCCGCCCATGGCCTGGTCGGTCAGCGCGTCCCAGAGACCGTCAGCGGCCATGTGGTCGACCAGCTTGGTGTCGCCGTACTTGGTGCCCTCACGCGATCCGAGCAGCATGTGCGGCGCCTGGGTCATCGACTCCTGGCCACCGGCTACGACGATGTCGTACTCGCCGGCGCGGATCAGCTGGTCGGCCAGAGCGATCGCGTTGATGCCCGACAGGCACACCTTGTTGATCGTGATCGACGGCGTGGTGAGCGGGATGCCGCCCTTGAACGCGGCCTGGCGGGCGGGCACCTGGCCGGCTCCTGCACCGAGGACCTGACCCATGATCACGTAGTCGACCTGATCACCGGTGACGCCGGCCTTCTCGAGTGCGCCCTTGATGGCGAGGCCACCCAGGTCAGAGCCAGAGAGGCCCTTGAAGCCACCCAACAGGCGGCCGATCGGCGTACGGGCTCCGGCCACGATCACGGACTGCGACATGTGAACTGCTCCTTCAGAAGGCTGTTGCCCCACTTTATGTAGGTGGAGCACTTCAACGCACACTACCCACGAGTAACCCGTCTGTGGTGAGCGTGTGCGCGGGATCACTTCGATGCCCCGGTCCAACTGCTCTACCCTCTAGGCATGCCCAGCGACCCCCTTGTTCCAGGCCATCTCCTGCTCGCGATCGATCACGTCGGCATCGCCGTACCGGATCTCGACGACGCCCTCGAGATGTACGCATCGACGTTCGGTCTGCACTCGATCCACGAAGAGATCAACGAGGAGCAGGGCGTACGCGAAGCCATGCTCGCCGTGGGCGACTCCGGGAGCTGCATCCAGCTCCTCGCGCCCCTGAGCGAGGACTCGACGATCGCCAAGTTCCTGGCCCGCAACGGTCAGGGCATCCAGCAGCTCGCCTACCGGGTGTCAGACATCGACGCGGTGTCGGAGACCCTCCGTGAGCGCGGCGTACGACTTCTCTACGACGTGCCTAAGCGCGGCACATCGGACTCGCGCGTCAACTTCGTGCACCCAAAGGACGCCGGCGGTGTCCTGGTCGAGCTCGTGGAGCCCGCAGCCAGCCACTGAGGTCAGGATCACAGCCCGACTGGATGGCACCACAAGTTAACGCCAAGTAACATCGCGGAGACCCCAAACGAAGGACGCCAACGTGCAGAACATCCTTGACGCCATCCTCGCCGGAGACACCGCCGCCGAGGACTTCGCCACCATCGAGCTCCCCGAGTCCTACAAGGGCATCACCGTCCACAAGGACGAGGTCGACATGTTCGAGGGCCTGGCAAGCCGCGACAAGGACCCGCGCAAGAGCCTGCACCTCGACGACGTCCCGATCCCCGAGCTCGCACCGGGCGAGGCACTTGTCGCAGTCATGGCCAGCGCGATCAACTACAACACCGTGTGGACCTCGATCTTCGAGCCCGTCTCCACGTTCAGCTTCCTCGAGCGCTACGGCCGCCTCTCGGAGTACACGAAGCGCCACGACCTGCCCTATCACGTGGTCGGCTCCGACCTGGCGGGCGTCGTGCTGCGCGTGGGCCCCGGCGTCAACAAGTGGAAGCCGGGCCGCGAGGTCGTCGCCCACTGCCTGTCGGTCGAGCTCGAAGCACCCGACGGCCACAACGACACGATGATGGATCCCGAGCAGCGCATCTGGGGCTTCGAGACCAACTTCGGCGGGCTCGCCCAGCTGGCGATCGTCAAGGCCAACCAGCTGATGCCCAAGCCCGACCACCTGACGTGGGAAGAGGCCGCATCGCCCGGACTGGTCAACTCGACGGCCTACCGCCAGCTCGTCTCGACCAATGGCGCCAACATGAAGCAGGGCGACACCGTGCTGATCTGGGGCGCCTCGGGCGGCCTCGGTTCGTACGCGACGCAGTTCGCCCTCAACGGTGGCGCGACGCCCGTATGTGTCGTCTCCTCCCCCGAGAAGGCCGAGATCGTCCGCTCGATGGGAGCCGAGCACATCATCGACCGCTCGGCCGAGGGCTACAAGTTCTGGAAGGACGAGAACACCCAGGACCCCAAGGAGTGGCAGCGCTTCGGCAAGAAGATCCGCGAGCTCACCGGTGGCGACGATCCCGACATCGTCTTCGAGCACCCAGGCCGGGAGACCTTCGGCGCCAGCGTCTACGTCGCGCGCAAGGGCGGCACGATCGTCACCTGCGCCTCGACGTCGGGCTACATGCACCAGTACGACAACCGCTACCTCTGGATGAACCTCAAGCGCATCGTCAGCTCGCACTTCGCCAACTACCGCGAGTCGTGGGAAGCCAACAAGCTGATCGACAAGGGCCTGATCCACCCCACTGTTTCCCGCGTCTACAAGCTCGAGGACACCGGCCAGGCGGCTCTCGACGTCCACCACAACCTGCACCAGGGCAAGGTCGGCGTGCTGTGCCTCGCCCCTGAAGAGGGCCTGGGCGTACGCGACGAGGCGAAGCGCGCCAAGCACATCGACGCGATTAACAGGTTCCGAGGCGTCTGAGGAACGAAGACCCGAGGAACCCATCGGGTTGGTCGAGGCGTCTGAGGAACGAAGACCCGAGGAACCCATCGGGTTGGTCGAGGCGTCTGAGGAACGAAGACCCGAGGAACCCATCGGGTTGGTCGAGGCGTCTGAGGAACGAAGACCCGAGGAACCCATCGGGTTGGTCGAGGCGTCTGAGGGAGCCTCCTGATCGGGCTGTTTTGCTGCCCCGAACGGGAGGTATGGTGTACGGCACAACCAATTCGCCCCATATTTACGAGGGAATCGCATGTCCCAAGAGTCCGGATTGTCCATCTTCGACGCCGCGCAGAAGGCCGCCGACGCGTCGTTCCCGCTGGCACGCCGCGGTGGATATGACAGTGACGCCGTTGATGCGTGGGTTCGCACCCAGTCCGCCGATTTCAAGAGTGCGGCAGACACCGTCAAGAGCCTCAACAAAGAGAACGAGAACCTCCGCGACCTGATCGAGAAGCTCAAAGATCGCGTCGAGGCCGTCGAGAAGCCGTCCTACACAGGCCTGGGCAACCACGCCGCCCAGCTTCTCGGTCTTGCCGAGCAGGAGGCCGAGGACGTACGCAACCGCGCCGTACGCGAGGCCGACGAGCTCATCAAGAAGGCCGAGGAAGAGGCCGCCATGGTTCGCGCCGCGGCCAACCACGAAGCCGAGCAGATGCGCACCAAGGCCGTGACCGAGCTCGAGGAGAAGCGCAAGCGTCTTCTCGAGGACGCCGAGGAGATGCACGCCGACGCGCTCGCACACACCGAAGACCTCCGTGCCCATGCAGAGCGGGAGGCCGCACAGGTCAAGCTCGCCGCCGAGCAGGAGGCCCAGAACCTTCGCCTCGGCGCCACGCGCGAGGTCGAGCAGGCTCGTGCCGCGGCCGACCGCGAGGTCACCGAGGCCCGTCGCGTGCTCGCTGTGGAAAAGGAGCGCCTCGCCCGCGAAGCGTCCGAGAACCACGAGTCCGCCAGCTCGCAGACCGCCAAGCTCGTTGCCGACGCCGAGTCTCGCGCCGGCGCTGCTGATGAGCGTGCCCGCGAGATCATGGCCAAGGCATCCAGCGCGCGCGACATTGCCGCAACTGAGGCTGCACGCGTCCTCGAAGGTGCCAAGTCCGAGGCATCAGCACTCTTGTCGAGCGCGAGCTCGGAAGCTCAGCAGATCCGGGTCAGCGCCACGACCGACGTCGAGCGCCAGACCCGCGTACTCCGTGCCGAGGTCGAAGAGCTCCAGCGCAAGCGCGACGGCATCATGGCGCAGATGGGTCAGCTCCGCGACATCGTCTCGACGTTCGCTCCGAGCGCCTCCAAGGACGCCGCCCCCAAGGCGGAGCCCAAGGCCAAGGCCGCCGACAAGGACGAGCCCAAGCCCGAGCCCAAGGCTGCTGCGCCGAAGGCCGAGCCCAAGTCAGACGCCAAGGACGACGCCAAGGACGACGAGCCCAAGACCGAGGTCATGGCTGCAATCAAGGACGACGACAACAGCTAGTCCGTGTCGAACGCAGCGACCGTGCGGTCCTTGTAGGCCGACGAGTCGGCGCGTTCCATTGGGCCGTCCCAGCTGTCCGGCAAGGGTACGGCGACTTCAGGCGCGAGCTTCTTGACGATCTCGTCGAGCACGCGCTCGGAGTCGCCGACCCACAGGTGCTTGGCGCCGTCGACCGCGATGACCTCGGCCTGCGGGATGACAGCAAACCGTTCGCGGGCTTCAACCGGCTGCAGATAGTCGTCCAGCGAAGGGATCAGCGCCGTCACCGGCTTGCCTGAATCGGCCCAGGCCTTGAGGTGCTCGGGTTTGCTCGAGCGGATGGGTGGCGACAGCAGCACGATGCCTTCGACGGAGGGCTCGAGCCCGTACATCAGTGCGAGATCGGTGCCGAAGGACCAGCCGACGACCCAGATGTGTGGAAGCTCCGCGAACTCCGCGTGCTCCACGGCCGCGGCAACGTCGAACTGCTCCCCCACCGCATTGTCGAACTCGCCCTCGCTGGTGCCCTGGAGGCTCGACGTGCCGCGGGTGTTGAACCGGAGCACCGCGATGCCCGCCAATGCCGGTAGGCGATAGGACGCCTTGCGGAACAGATGGCTGTCCATCATGCCGCCATGGGTGGGCAGCGGATGAAGGCAGATCATCGTTGCGACAGGTGGCCGATCGATGGGCAGAGCGAGCTCGCCCACCAGCTTGAGCCCGTCTGCGGTCTCCAGGGTGATGGCCTCCCGCTTGGCAGGCAAGACGGAGTTCCCACGAATACGTTCAACCACGTCAGTGCTTCCTTGTCCAGCACGAGGTGTGCCAGTGTCGTCGTTCATCGATGGCCGCTTCGCTGAGCAGCGCCTTCTCGACCGGCCAGGCGACCACGTGCGGGGTGCCTGGTGCGATCGGCTGACCGCAGCCAGGACAGCGATAGGTCTTGGACGAGCCGCGCAGAGCACGGAAGTGCCAGTCTCCGTCGGCCTTCGTCTCCACCCGCTCGGGCATCTGCCGTGCGGCCGGTCGCTGGCGCGGAGCAACACGGCGACGGGGCATGACCCAAGTCTACGGACGGTCGTTCTGCGAACGTCAGTAGCAGTAGCGGCGGATCCAGCCCTCACGAGCACTCGACGCCGCGATGGCCTGTTCGAAGGTCAGCACCTGGACCTCGGTCTGCGCGACGGCCTGGAACAGGATCGTGTCGGTCAGCGCGGGCTGCTCCCGACAGGTCAGTCCGCGGGAGACCTGCTCGCTGATCGCCGCAGCAAGCGCGGGGTTCTTGGCAGGCTCGGCGACGACCGTACGAGTGGAGGGCACCTCGCTGTAGTGGCTCGAGAAGGCCTGGACGGCGACGTACGCGACGAACATCATCGCGACGAACGTCAGCGCGCTGACCCGGACGAGCCGGGCGGCGGAGGCGATGTGGGACGACCCCAGCGCCACGGTTCCTGATGCGTTGACCTTCACGTGAGAGCCAACGAGGCCGGCAACTGGAAAGTTACCGGTCTCGCAGGAAATAAACGCCACGTCGAAGTGGCGTAACTTTTCGGCTGTCAGTACGTGTGGAAGCCGGCGCCGGTCTTGCGACCGAGCTTTCCGTCTGCAACGACAGCCTCAAGCAGGGGTGCGGACTTCCAGCCGGCGTGGCCGAAGGTCTCGACCAGCGAGTTCTGGATGGCGAGCGAGACGTCGTTGCCGACGACGTCGAGCAGCTGGAACGGGCCCATCGGGAGCTTGGTCGCCTTCATGGCGTCATCGATCGACTCGAGGCTGTCGCCATCCGCTTCGTGCAGCTTGATCGCATCGTTGAGGTACGGGAACAACAGGGCGTTGACGATGAAGCCTGCCCGGTCGGTGCACGACACCGGGTGCTTGCCGGCCGCCAGGCACAGTGCACGTACTGTCTCAGCGACATCAGCGGAGGTCGCGTCGCCCGAGACGACTTCGACGAGCTTCATGACGGGGGCCGGGTTGAAGAAGTGCATGCCGATGACGTCGGCCGGGCGCGATGTCGCGCCGGCGCAGTCGTTGATCGACAGCGACGAGGTCGTGGTGGCCAGGATCGCGCCGGGCTTGCAGATGCGGTCAAGGTCGCGGAACAGCTCGAGCTTGATGTCGAGGTCCTCGGCGATGGCCTCGACGACGATGTCGGCATCAGCCAGCGCGTCTCGCTCGGTGGAGCCGGTGAGGCGGCCGAGAACGGTTGACTTGCCGTCCTCGTCGAGCTTGCCGCGGGAGATCGCCTTGTCGAGGCTCTTGGTGATGGTCGTGAGCACGCCGGCTACCTTGTCCTCGCCACGGCCCACATACACGACGTCATAGCCGGATTTGGCGAACACCTCGACGATGCCCGAGGCCATCGTTCCGGTGCCGACGACGCCGACGGTCTTGATGTCGTGGTGCAGATCCGGTGCAGCGACGCTGCCGGCGACCGAGGTCGCGGCGAAGGTCGAGTCGTCGCCGGCCATCGTCGTCAGGATGCCCGCGGGCTGGTGGACGGGATCGCCGGTCTCGGCAAACAGGCTTTCGAGACCGGTGGTGACGGTCTTGGCGCCGAGGGCGTCGATCAGCGCCAGCGGCCCGATCGGGTAGCCGCAGCCGAAACGCATCGATGCGTCGATGTCGTCGCTGGTGGCGTAGCCACTCTCGTACATCGTGGCGGCGTGGTTGAGGTACGGCAGCAGCAGCGTGCGCGCGATCTCGGCATCTCGGTCGCTTCCGGCCAGTTGGTCGACGATCTCCTGCATGGCTACTCCTGAGTAATAAGAGGGTCGTGACAGACTAACGTGACTCACAGGGGAGATCGATGAAACTGCGTATGACGCTGGCCACAAGCGTGGCCGCGACCGCTCTGCTGGTGCTTGCAGGATGCAACTCCGATGGGGACGCCAAGCCAAAACCCTCCCCCAGCACCTCAGCCACCGCGTCGGCGACGGCAACCACCCCCGGCGCCCAGGAGCTCGTCGGCGACTGGGCCGACACCGAGGCCGACTGGGCCGTGCACTTCAACGCGGACGGTACGTTCGTCGAGGACTTCCAGGGCCTTACCGACTTCCGGGTCGGCACGTACAAGGTCGACGGCGAGACCGTTTCCTTGATCGGCGATGACGGCAACACGACCACTGGAACGATCACGGGCGTCACACTGGTGTTCAAGCTCGGCACGTTGATCAGGAGCTGACATGCGTCTCGTCATCGCCCGGTGCCAGGTCGACTATGCCGGCCGCCTCGCCGCCCACCTCCCCCTCGCCACCCGTCTGATCATGGTCAAGAACGACGGCTCAGTACTGATCCACTCCGACGGCGGCTCGTACAAGCCGCTCAACTGGATGAGCCCGCCCTGCACGCTGCGCGAAGGCGTCGCCGATGACGGCGTCGCCGAGTGGACCGTCACGGCTGGCAAGACCGACGACACGCTGCGCATACGCATCGAAGAGGTGCTGCACGACTCGGCTCACGAGCTCGGCATCGATCCCGGACTGCAGAAGGATGGCGTCGAGAAGCACCTGCAGGAGCTTCTCGCCGAGCACTGTGTCGCCCTGGGTGACGGCATGAGCCTCGTACGCCGCGAGTTCATGACCGCGATCGGCCCGGTCGACCTGCTCTGCAAGGACGGCAGCGGTGGATCCGTGGCCGTCGAGATCAAGCGACGCGGCGACATCGATGGTGTCGAACAGCTCACGCGCTACCTCGAGCTGATGAACCGTGATCCTGCGCTGCGACCCGTACGCGGCATCTTCGCGGCGCAGGAGATCAAGCCCCAGGCCCGTACGTTGGCCACCGATCGTGGCATCGAGTGCGTCGTCGTCGACTACGACGCGCTGCGCGGCATCGACGACCCTTCGCTCAGGCTCTTCTAGCTCACTGCAGGGGTAGGTCGAAGACCGTGGTGCCGAGCTTTTCCCAGCGATCGATCTCGCAGCCGTTGCTGCGGTTGAACGACGACTCGATGTGCGCGCCCTTGTAGGAGCCGGAGATCGTCGCGGTCTGCGGTCCGCCGAAGATCATGGTGCACGCCTGATCCTTCGGGATCGGCTGGAAGACACCCGACCCTGCTGACTTGATCGCCTTGCACGCCTCGGCGGGCTGCGGATGGTCGCCACCTGGCGGATCACACACGAGGTGCATCTCGACCGGTGTCGCGCCCTCGTCGGCGGTCACCGTGATCTTCAGGTCTGTCGACGTACCAGGTTGGTCGTCGTCGTTGTTGCAGCCCGCAAGCGCGATCAGGAGCGTCGCCGCGGCCAGTGCCTTAAGCACCGGCGACAGCCGGGGCAGTCGGGTCGGCACCCTCGCTCTTGTCCTCGCGGGCGACCCAGTCCTCGATGCGCTCGTAGTCATCTTTGGAGCGGGTGACGACGGCGAGCAGATCGCTCATCTTGGAGACTTCCTCGACCTGCTCCTTGATGAACCACTGCATGAACTGGTCGGAGGCGTAGTCGTTGTTCTCACGGGCGATGCGGGTGAGCTCGTTGATCTGCTCGGTGACGCGCTTCTCCTGCTCCAGCGCGGCGGCGACCGGCTCGATGACGTTCTTGAAGTCCGAGCGTGGGGCATCGAGGGCCGGGATCGTGACGACCTCGTCGGCATCCAGGAGATAGCGGACCATCATCATGGCGTGATCGCGTTCTTCGATGGCCTGCTGGTAGAACAGCGCGGCCATCTGCGGCATCGTCTGCGCATCGAAGTAGGTCGCAATGGCGACGTACTGCTGGTGGGCGCCAAACTCGTTGCCGAGCTGCTCGTTGAGCTGTTTGACGAAATCTGGTGCTGCCATGACCAATGTCTCCTCATTTAGTAAGGCGAGCCTCACCTACACGTTGTACGATGTCAAGGTGCCTCCGAAGCCCAAGAGCAAGTGCTGCAGCGACAAGCCTGCCTGCAAGCGTTGCCCCATCCAGATGATGAAGAAGGGGACGCTTCCCGAGGGCTACACCGTCAAGAAGCGCAAGCTCGTCAAGGTCAAGAAGAAGGACCGGGTCAAGATCGCCGCCTAGCGGTGGTTCGACCCTAGGGCACTCGCGCGGTGCCCCGCCACGAAGGCGTGGCTAGCCAAAGCCCGGATCATCCCGTGGGTGGACGACCCGTTCGTTCGTCATCACTAGGGTGATGGAATGCGCGAACGATCCGACTTCTGGCGTCGTGTCGACTCGGGCTGGCTCGACATCGCCATCGTCGCCGCCCTGCTGATCGTTCCGTTCATCTCACTTGGCATCGCGCTGCAGGGCGGAAATGTCCTCGACATCGCACTGATTGCTCCCCTGCTCCTTCGCCGCAAGGCTCCGGTCGCCATGTTCACGACGATCTGCGTGTTGCTCCTGGCGCAGGCGATGGTGTTCGACGGCCCTCGGTATGGAGACATCGCGCTGCTGTTCGGCCTGTACGCGATCGCCGCGTACGGTCCCTTGTGGGCCCTGTGGGGCGGTCTCGCCTCCGGACTGCTCGGCGCCGCAATCGCCTCGATCGCCTGGGGCGTAGGCGCTCCCACGGACCTGTATGGCGTCGTCTACCGGTTCGTCCTGCTCGGCACCCTCGTCGCTGCATCGTGGCTGCTGGGCTTCCTGGCTCGCACGCGCCGTGCGTACGTCGCCGGGCTGGAGGAACGGGCCGACCAGCTCGAGCGCGACGCGGCGCAACAGACCCAGATCGCGACGGCCGCAGAGCGGGCGCGCATCGCACGGGAGATGCACGACGTCGTTGCGCACAGCCTCTCGGTCATGGTCGTGCAAGCCGACGGTGCACTGTATGCCTCCGACAAGCGACCCGAGGTCGCCGTCGAGACGTTGCGGACCATCTCCGAGACCGGTCGTTCGTCACTCGTGGAGATGCGCAAGCTGCTCGGGCTGCTGCGCGACGACGCCGGCCGCACCGACCTCGCGCCCATGCCAGGAGCCGGCGACATCGCCGAGCTGATCGAGCAGCTGCGTTCGAGTGGGATTCAGATCGAGCTCACCGTGATGGGCGATCTCGGCCGTCTTGACGCCCCGACCGGTCTCACGGTCTACCGGATCGTCCAGGAAGCTCTGACCAACACGCTCAAACATGCCGGGCCAGACGTGTCAGCAGCAGTCGACCTGCGCGTCACGACCGACTCGGTACGCATCCAGGTCGACGACGACGGGCGTGGTGGCGCAGCTGCTGACGACGGCCAGGGACACGGCATTCTCGGCATGCGCGAGCGCATCGCGGTCCACGCCGGCGAGGTCGAAGCCGGTCCACGGCCCGGTGGAGGCTTCCGCGTACGCGCCGTCGTCCCCGCCCCGGTGGCGCCATGATCAAGGTGTTCCTCGTCGACGACCAGCAGCTCGTACGCGCAGGGTTCCGGATGCTGATCGAGTCACAGGACGACATGGACGTCGTCGGCGAGGCCAGTGATGGCGTCGAGGCGACCGAACAGCTTGCCGTCACCGCCGCCGACATCGTGCTGATGGACGTCCGCATGCCGCGGATGGACGGCGTCGAGGCGACGCGCGTGCTCGCTGCCAGGTCGGAGCGGCCACGCGTCGTGGTGCTGACGACGTTCGACCTCGACGAGTACGTCTACAACGCCCTGCGGGCCGGCGCCTCGGCGTTCCTGCTCAAGGACGCCCGGCCGGAGATGTTGCTGGGTGCCATCCGCGATGTGCACGACGGCGATGCCGTCGTGGCGCCCAGCGTTACCCGCCGAATGCTCGAACGATTCCTCGTCGAGCCGACTCGGGACACAGGTGAGGATCGCCGCCTCGCCGAGCTCACCGCTCGCGAGCGTGAAGTCTTCGAGCTGATCGCGGCGGGCCAGTCCAACACCGAGATCGCCGACGGGCTCTTCCTCGCCGAGGCCACGGTCAAGACACATGTCGGGCGCATCCTCGCCAAGACGGGGTGCCGTGACCGAGTGCAGCTCGTGGTGCTGGGCTACGAGTCCGGACTGGTGACTCCCGGCGACCGCTGACGCCTGTACGACCCTGGTATGACTCGCCGACCGAAGGTCCCGCCCGTGGGCTGACGACTCTGTGTCCGGCAGTTCCTAGCGTGGTGATGAACGATCCACCCACCCCAGGAGCAGCATGAACACCGTCGTCGAGCAGCCTGCAACAACCACTGACATCGCCGCCCGCGTCACCGGGCTGACCAAGGTCTACGGCAGTGGGGAGGCACAGGTGCATGCCCTCGCCGGCGTGGACCTGACGATCGAGAATGCACGTTTCACCGCGATCATGGGACCGTCCGGCTCGGGCAAGTCCACCCTCATGCACTGCATTGCCGGACTCGACCAGGCCACGTCGGGCGAGGTCGTCGTCGGCGAGCACAGTCTCGCCAAGATGTCCGACAACGAGCTGACGCGCTTCAGGCGCCACCACGTCGGCTTCGTCTTCCAGTCGTTCAACCTGCTCCCGATGCTGACCGCGAAGCAGAACATGCTGCTCCCGCTCGACCTCGCCGGCACCGATCCGGACTGGAGCTGGTTCGACGAGCTCGTCGCCGTACTGGCGCTCGCCGATCGTCTGTCGCACCGGCCGACGCAGCTCTCCGGCGGACAGCAGCAGCGGGTCGCCATCGCGCGCGCTCTGATGAGCCGTCCTCAGATCGTGTTCGCCGATGAGCCGACCGGCAACCTCGACAGCCGTACCAGCGGCGAGGTGCTCAGCTTCCTGCGTCGCTCGGTACGTGAGCTCGGTCAGACCACCGTCATGGTCACGCACGAACCCTCTGCCGCGGCCTACGCCGACCGGGTCGTGCTGATTGCCGACGGACGGGTGGCCGGCCAGCTCGACAACCCGACCCAGGACAGCGTCCTGGATGCCCTCCGCCAGATCGGCGCGTGACCTGTGCGTACCGTGATCCTCGCTTCCATGCGAACGTATGTCCGCCGGTATGTCGCCGCCCTGCTCGCGATCATGATCGCCACCGGATTCATCGTGGCGATCAACGCCTTGAGCTCGGCCGCCAGAGAGGGCGCTGGCCAGGCGGTTGCGCAGCAGTACGGCCGCGCTGACCTCGCCGTCAGCGAGCTGGGTGATCCCAAGCTGTACGCCTCGGTCGCCGACCGGGCCCGTGAGATCTCAGGCATCACCGCCGTCTCGACGAACTGGCAGGCGTACGGAGACGTCGCCTTTCCGGACGGGCCCGAGAACATCTCGATCGGCAGCGTCGCGACAACACCAGCGCTGAGGTGGCAGAAGCCCGTCAGTGGCCGACTGCCGACGGCGACCGGCGAGATGGCTCTCAGCGCCAAGCGAGCCAAGGACCAAGGTGTCGCCATCGGTGACGTCCTGACCCTCAACACGCCTGACGGTGACCAGAAGTACACCGTCACCGGCATCGTCGATGTCCCCAACGGGCCCTTGAAGTCCGTCGCCTATGTGCCGGAGGCGGAGTTCCGGACGCTGGGCGAGATCGGCTATCCGGTCGACATGGTGGTCGCAGCCAAGGGCAGCTCCGCCGGGCTCAGGGCCCAGCTGAAGTCGGTTGCCGGCGACGGCGTGGTCGACACCGGTGCGTCATACCGTCACGACCAACGCCTCAGGGCGACTCAGGGGATCGACATCTTCCAGAAGCTGATCTCCGTCTTCGCCGGCATTTCCCTGTTCGTGGGAGCGCTCGTCATCGCCAACACGTTCACGATCCTGCTGGCCCAACGTGCCCGCGATCTCGCGCTGCTGCGGTGCGTCGGCGTGATGCGCGCTCAGGTCGCGCGGTCCGTCCTCGCGGAGGGTGTGCTGATCGGCGTCGTCGGTTCGGTGTTGGGCATTGTCTTCGGGTTCGTGATCGCCCTCATCGGCGTCGCACTCACCCGCAACCTGTCGCCCGACACCCCCATGGGCGACCCCTCGCTGACGATTGCGGCGGTGGTCGTTCCTGCGCTCCTCGGCATCATCGTCACCGCCGCGGGCGCCTACCTCCCCGCGCAACGGGCGAGCGCCCAGTCACCCCTCAGCGCGCTTCACCCGCAGGACGTCGTCGAGCTCCGGTCGAAGGCCGGAGCAGCCAGGCTCGTTACTGCCGGGTTGCTGCTCGCGACTGGCGGGGCGGGTCTGATGATGGGACTGTCTGGCTCGCTCGCGATCGGCATGCTCGGCGGGATGCTCTCGTTCATCGGCGTCCTCCTGATGACTCCCGTGCTGGTGCCAGGTGCGATCCGCATGCTCGGTCCGATCGCCCGACGGCTGGGCCTCGCCGGCCGCCTGGCCCACCTGAACTCGCTGCGCAACCCCAGGCGTACTGCTGCCACGTCCACGGCGCTGCTGATCGGCGTCACCCTCATCACCTCGGTCGTCGTCGGCGCAGCATCGATCTCGAACAAGGTCAACTCCGCGCTCGACCTCAACCACCCGCTCGACCTGACAGCCACCACCAGCGCCGGCGTCGTGCCCAACCACGTCGTCGACGAGATTCGAAAGGTCGATGGCGTCGCACACGTCGCCGCAGTGCCGGGCACAGCGGCGCAGGTGGGCAAGGTGGGCAAGGTGACGGTCCTGGGCGCCGACAGCGCGGCACTCTCACTCGTCCACGGCAACACCTGGCTGAAGCAGCTGAAGTCCGACGAGATCGTGCTGTCAGGATCGATGAGCGCCCCCGGTGACACCGTCAGTCTCCGTGTCGGGGACAAGGTGCAGAAGCTCAAGGTGCTGTACGGCACCGGTCTCGGCGACGCAGCGATCGTCGCCAGCTCGACCCTCGAGTCGATGGGCGCGAAGCTGGACACCCACGCCGTATGGGTGCGAGCCAGCGAGGGCGCCGATGCGGGTGACGTGGCCTCGGCCGTCAGGTCCGTCTCACAGACCGCCGACCTCGACGTCAGCGGCGGGCTCCTGGATCGCGCCGAGATCCTCAACATCCTCGATGTCGTGCTGGCTGTCACGGTCGGCCTGCTGGCCGTGGCGGTGCTGATCGCGCTGATCGGCGTCGGCAACACGCTGAGTCTTTCGGTGCTGGAGCGGGTGCGTGAGAACTCGCTGCTCCGCGCCCTCGGGCTCGGACCGAACGGGCTGCGCGCCATGCTCGCGTTGGAGGCGTTGCTGATGGCGACGGTGGCAGCAGGTCTCGGCGTCGCACTCGGGACGACGTACGCATGGTTCGGCGTCAAGACGACCTCGTTCGGGATCTTCAACTCGTCACCGGACCTGACGATGCCGTGGGGACAGATTGCGATGATCCTCGTCGTCGCCGCCCTGGCCGGCCTGGTCGCGTGCGTCCTGCCAGCCAGACGTGCCGCCCGGATCCAGCCCGCCGCGGGACTGGTCGCCGACTGATGTGAGTGGGTGCTGGGTCGTACGGTGGCAGCATGACCAACGTCGCCGCACAGGCCCAGTCCCTGCTCGCCCTCCACACCAGTTCCGAGCTGCTCAAGGTCGTCAACGTCTGGGACGCGATCAGCGCCAAGATCGTTGCCGACGTCGAAGGCACCCAGGCGCTGGCCACTGCCAGCCACTCGATCGCCGTGGCGCACGGCTACGAGGACGGCGAGAACATCCCCGTCGACCTCATGATCGCCGCCGTCGGCCGAGTGGTCGCAGCATCAGAGCTTCCTGTCACCGCAGACCTTGAGGCGGGCTATGGCAACGCCGGCGAGACCGTGCGCAAGGCGATCGGTGTGGGCGCTGTCGGCGCCAACATCGAGGACCAGATGAAGCCGCTCGCCGAGTCGGTTGCGCTGATGGAGGCCGTGCTGGCCGCAGGTCAGGCCGAGGGCGTCGAGTTCGTGCTCAACGCCCGTACGGATGCCTTCCTCAAGGCAGGAGACCGACCGCACGCCGACGTCCTCGCCGATGCGATCGAGCGAGGCTCGGCCTATCTCGCCGCCGGTGCACCCGTCGTGTTCGTGCCCGGCGGCCTCTCGGAGGATGACATCAAGGCGATCGTCGATGTGTGGGGTCCGCAGAAGCTCACCCTGATCGGCGCTCCCGGATCCGTACCGCTCCCCCGCATGCAGGAGCTCGGCGTCGCCCGGGTGTCGTACGGCCCGTTCAGCCAGTCAGTGGCCCTGATGGCGCTGCAGGACCTGGCCGCCGACATCAACGGCGGTGGCGGCCTGCCGAACGACTACCGGCACCTCAACTAGGCGTCGAGGCCGTTGGCCTTGCGGATCTCGTCGACGATGCGATCCATGATGGTCGTCATGCCGAAGTCCTTGGGCGTGAAGACCGCAGCGACGCCAGCGGCTTCCATCTTGCGGGCGTCGGACTCGGGGATGATGCCACCGACGATCAGCGGCACGTCTCCGATTCCGCCCTCGGCCATGGCCTTCTGCACCTCGGGCACGAGCTCCATGTGCGAGCCCGAGAGGATCGACAGTCCGACGCAGTGCACGTCCTCTGCAACGGCCGCAGCGACGATCTGAGCGGGTGTGAGGCGGATGCCCTGGTAGATGACCTCGAAGCCGGCGTCGCGCGCGCGTACGGCGATCTGCTCGGCACCGTTGGAGTGACCGTCGAGACCGGGCTTGCCGACGAGGAAGCGCAGGCGCGTGCCCAGCTCCTCCCCCGTCTTCTTGACCTTCTCGCGTACGGCCGTGAGCTCCTTGCCCGCATCGGCGACGCCGACGACTCCGCTGACACCTGTGGGAGCGCGGTACTCGCCGAACACCTCACGCAGCGCGCCGGCCCACTCGCCGACGGTCGCACCAGCACGTACGGCGGCGAGAGTCGCCTCCATCAGGTTGGTGTCGGTCTTGGCCTCGGCGCGCAGACGATCCAGCGCCTCGTCGACGGCACCCTGGTCGCGCTGCTCGCGCCACTCGATGACATCGGCGATCGCGTTGGCCTCGGCCTCGGGGTCGGCCGTCATGATCGCAGCGTCGAGATCCTCAGTCAGGGGCGACGGCTCGGTCTCGGTGTAGACGTTGACGCCCACGACCTTCATCTCGCCGTCCTCGATGCGCGCACGACGCTCGGCGTGCGAGCCGACGAGGGCCTGCTTCATGTAGCCCGACTCAACGGCAGCAACCGCACCGCCCATCGCCTGTACGCGGTCGATCTCCTCGGTCGCGCCGGCGACGAGCTCGGCGACCTTGGCCTCGATCACGACCGAGCCCTCGAAGATGTCGTCGTACTCGAGCAGGTCGGACTCGAACGCGAGCACCTGCTGGAGGCGCAGCGACCACTGCTGGTCCCACGGACGCGGGAGGCCGAGAGCCTCGTTCCACGCGGGCAGCTGTACGGCGCGGGCGCGGGCGTCCTTGCTCAGCGTCACGCCCAGCATCTCGAGGACGATGCGCTGCACGTTGTTCTCGGGCTGGGCCTCGGTGAGGCCGAGCGAGTTGACCTGCACGCCGTAGCGGAGGCGACGCATCTTGGGATCGGTCACGCCGTAGCGCTCACGGGTGATCTCCTCCCAGAGGCGACCGAAGGCGCGCATCTTGCACATTTCTTCGATGAACCGCACTCCGGCGTTGACGAAGAACGAGATGCGACCGACGACTGCCTCGAACTCCTCCGGCGGCACCTGCCCGGAGTCGCGGACGGCGTCGAGCACGGCGATCGCGGTGGTCAGCGCGTACGCGAGCTCCTGCGTGGGCGTTGCGCCGGCCTCCTGCAGGTGATAGCTGCAGATGTTGAGCGGATTCCACTTGGGGATCGTGCTCACCGTGTAGGCGATCATGTCGGTCGTCAGACGAAGGGACGGCGCGGGACCGAAGACGTACGTGCCGCGCGACAGGTATTCCTTGATGATGTCGTTCTGCGTCGTGCCCGAGAGCAGCGAGGCATCGACGCCCTGCTCCTCGGCAGCGACCTCGTACATCGCCAGCAGCCACATCGCCGTGGCGTTGATCGTCATCGACGTGTTCATGGTGTCGAGCGGGATGTCCTTGAAGAGCTGCCGCATCGCACCGAGGTGCGGGATCGGTACGCCGACCTTGCCGACCTCACCGCGGCTGAGCTCGTGGTCAGGGTCGTAGCCGGTCTGTGTCGGCAGGTCGAACGCGACCGAGAGGCCGGTCTGACCCTTCGCGAGGTTGCGGCGGTAGAGCGCGTTGGACTCGGTGGCCGAGCTGTGGCCGGCGTATGTGCGCATCACCCAGGGCTTGTCAGGCATAACGATCAGGTTACCGCGCAGTATCGACGCTGGTCACGGGCTCGAGAGGGCGTTCTGCCTCACACTCCGCCGCGCCCTAGACTCGGTCCATGGTCAATCTGACACGGATCTACACCCGTACGGGCGACGACGGCACGACCAATCTCGGGGACATGAGCAAGACCTCCAAGCTCGACCTGCGGCTCGCCGCGTACGCCGATGTCGACGAGGCCAACAGCCAGATAGGCCTCGCGTTGGCACTGAGCGGTCTCAGTCCGCTCGGCGATGACGTCGTCAAGGTGCTGACCCACATCCAGAACGACATGTTCGACGTCGGAGCCGACCTCTCGTGCCCCGTGGTCGAGAACCCGGAGTACCCCCCGCTGCGGGTCGAACCGGACTACATCGACCGACTCGAGGGCTGGTGCGACCACTACAACGAGAAGCTCCCCAAGCTTCGCTCGTTCATCCTGCGCGGTGGTACGCCGTCAGCTGCTGCAATTCACGTCGCCTGCACGGTGACGCGCCGTGCGGAGCGTTCAGCCTGGGCTGCGCTCGAGGAGCACGGCGACACCATGAACGTGCTGACGGCGAAGTACCTCAACCGTCTGAGCGACCTGCTGTTCATCCTGGGCCGCTACGCCAACCGCGAGCAAGGCGATGTGCTCTGGGTACCTGGCGGCGAAAGAGGCTGAGCGCGCCCGCGCGTGAACGCCTCTGAGCGGCTAGCGAGCGGAGCGACCGGGAACTCGCCGAAGGTCAGACTTCCGAAGTGTTGCGACGCGACTCACCAACGCGAGCCCTTCGCCTCGGGCTTCGCCCTCACAGTCCCCCTACTCGTTCCTCGTGGGGGGCACCCCAGGCCGCGGGCGGCCTCCATGGCGAACGAGATGCGGGCTACTCGCTCAGTCCCAGTCGATCGCGTTGGTCGTCGGGCCGCTCGGAGCCGTGGGCTTCGGGGCATCCCAGTCGATGACCGTGACGATCTTGGGGTGATGCGTCCGCGGGGCGGCCGACGCTGCAGGCGCGACGCCCACGACGATGAGGGCCGAGGCGAAAATGGCGGTTAGGGAACGTTTGATCAACGTGAACACCAGCTTTGG
The DNA here is from genome assembly GCA_963849475.1 of uncultured Actinomycetota bacterium. Taxonomy (GTDB): domain Bacteria; phylum Actinomycetota; class Actinomycetes; order Propionibacteriales; family Nocardioidaceae; genus Aeromicrobium. The sequence goes on along the minus strand of CAWKHC010000011.1, from coordinate 132,867 downwards.
GTCAGAAGTGTGAGCTCCCCTTGATTCTCACGTGCAAGGCGCGAGTCGTCAACTGCTTGGACGTCAGACAACATTGTTGACGCGCTGTCCCGGTGGTGCGGACTCGAGCCACGAGAGCAGTCCGGTGAGGGCATTGGCGCTCATGGCGAACTGGCTCACGCCTGACGCGTTCTCGGTGCCGACGATCAGGTGACCGTCGTGCAGCGCGTGCACTTCGGCACTGTCAGGTTCGCGCCGGCCCTCGATCCGTACGTCTCCTCGCGAAAAGCGATAGCGAGGTCGCAGGGAGAGCGAGAACGTGCGAAACCACTCGAGATCGTTGTCCCGGTAGACTGCAAGCCCCAGTGTCCAGCCCTTTGAGATGCCGGCGACGTTGCGGTTGATGCTCATGTCGAACGTGCCACCCGACCGGGCAAGCACTCGACGCCGCACCAGCAGACCGGCGAGCGGGACCAGCACGATGGCGGCGATGAGCGCGAGGGAGTCTACGAGCCACAACCAGAATGGCAACTGAACTCCCTCCCGACGTCAGGACGCCTTGTCAACCAAACTGAGCTTGGCCTCGGCTCGCAGGATAGCGGTCGCATCCTCGTCGGCTTCGGCCGCTTCGAGCTCGGCGCGGGCAGCCGCCACGTCGATCTCGTCTGCGAGGAATGCATCCTCGCTCAGGATCGACACACGGTTGTTGGCCACGGAGATGAATCCCTCGGCCACGGCCGCCTTGATCTCGGCCTCCTCGTCGAGTGGCGTGATGACCACGACGCCCGGGACGAGCAACGAGAGCAGCGGTGCGTGGTCAGCCAGCACGCCGAGGTCACCCTCGACGGTGCGGGCCAACACCTCACTGGCCTGGCCGGACCACACGACGCGGTCGGCCGAGACCAGCTCGATCTGCAAAGGATCTGCCATCAGAGGCTCTTCTGGATTTCTTCCCACTTCTTGTCGACGTCTTCGAGACCGCCGCACATGAAGAAGGCCTGCTCTGCAACGTGGTCGTAGTCGCCGTCGCAGATCTTGGTGAAGCCGTCGATCGTCTCGTCGATGGAGACGGTCGAGCCCTCGATACCGGTGAACTGCTTGGCCACGTACGTGTTCTGCGACAGGAAGCGCTGGATACGTCGGGCGCGACCCACGAGGGTCTTGTCCTCTTCGCTGAGCTCGTCGACACCGAGGATCGCGATGATGTCCTGGAGCTCCTTGTTGCGCTGCAGGATGCTCTTGACCCGGTTGGCGGTGTTGTAGTGATCAGCGCTGATGTAGCGCGGGTCGAGGATTCGTGACGTCGACGTCAGCGGGTTGACGGCCGGGTAGATGCCCATCGAGGCAATCTCTCGGTCAAGCTCCGTGGTGGCGTCGAGGTGCGCGAACGTCGTGGCCGGGGCCGGGTCGGTGTAGTCATCGGCCGGAACGTAGATCGCCTGGAGCGACGTGATCGAGTGACCACGCGTCGAGGTGATGCGCTCCTGCAGCACGCCCATCTCATCGGCGAGCGTCGGCTGGTAACCCACGGCCGACGGCATGCGGCCGAGCAGTGTGGACACCTCCGAACCTGCCTGGGTGAAACGGAAGATGTTGTCGATGAACAGCAGCACGTCCTGGTTCTGCACATCGCGGAAGTACTCCGCCATGGTCAGCGCCGACAGGGCAACGCGAAGACGCGCTCCCGGCGGCTCGTCCATCTGGCCGAAGACGAGGGCGGTCTGTCCGAGGACGCCGGCCTCTTCCATCTCGGCGATGAGGTCGTTGCCCTCACGGGTGCGCTCACCGACACCGGCGAACACCGACACACCACCGTGGTCGCGAGCGACTCGGGCGATCATTTCCTGGATCAGCACGGTCTTGCCGACGCCGGCACCACCGAACAGTCCGATCTTGCCGCCGAGCACGTACGGCGTCAGCAGGTCGATGACCTTGATGCCGGTCTGGAACATCTCGGTCTTGGACTCGAGCTGGTCGAACGCAGGAGCCTTGCCGTGGATGCCGCGGCGCTCCTTGACCTCCCACTTCTCGCCCTCTTTGAGGTTCATGACGTCGCCGGTGGTGTTGAACACCTTGCCGAGCGTCTGGTCGCCCACGGGGACCGTGATGGGCCCGCCGGTGTTGGTCACCGTCGCACCTCGGACGATGCCGTCGGTCGGGCGGAGGCTGATGGCTCGCACCATGCCGTCACCGATGTGCAGGGCGACCTCGAGGGTCAGCGTCTCCTTGACGCCGGCGACCTCGGTGTCCACCTTGAGCATGTTGTACATCTCGGGGATCGCATCGCTGGGGAACTCGATGTCGAGAACCGGGCCGATGACGCGGGCTACGCGACCAGTGGCGAGGTTGCTCGACGAGTCTGCCGACTTCTTGGCGGCAGTCTTCTTGGCGGGAGCCTTCTTGGCTGCGGTCTTCTTGGCTGCGGTAGGCATATCTCTCACTCACTCCCAGCGGTGGCGTCGGCAAGCGCGTTAGCGCCGCCCACGATCTCGCTGATCTCCTGGGTAATCCCGGCCTGTCGGGCCTGGTTGGCGATTCGGGTGTACTTCTGGATCAGGTCGTCTGCGTTGTCAGTTGCGGACTTCATCGCCTTCTGGCGAGCAGCCAGCTCGGACGCTGCGGCCTGCAGCAAGCAGTAATAGATACGACTCTGAACATATTTGGGCAGCAGGGCGTCGAGCACCTCGCTGGCGGACGGCTCGAATTCGTAGAGCGGAAGGACTTCACCTTCAGGCGGAGCCTCGGTGCCCTCGACGACCTCGAGCGGAAGCAGACGGATGACGTCCGGCTCCTGCACCAGCATCGACTTGAACCGAGTGAAGACGATGTGGAGCTCATCGACGACTCTGTCGTCGTCGACCTTGTCCTCGTCGTCCTCATCGACGTGGAACGTACGGACCAGGGTCGCGCCGATCTCACGTGCGTTGTCGTACTCCGGCTTGTCGGAGAATCCAGTCCAGGACTGGATGAACTCACGCTGACGGAAGTTGTAATAGGCCTCCGCCTTGCGTCCGGCGAGATAGAGGTCGACGCTCTTCCCCTCGCTCTTCAGCTTCTCGACGAGACGCTCAGCTTCCTTGAGCACCGAGGACGAGTAGGCACCCGCGAGCCCGCGGTCGCTGGAGATGACCAGCACCGCGGCCTTCGTCGGATTTTCCTTCTCGGTCGTCAGCGGATGGTCGACGTTCGAGAACGTGGCGACCGCCGAGACGGCACGCGTCAGCTCGCGGGCATACGGGGCTGCCGCTGCCGCCTGCTGCTGCGCCTTGATGATTCGGGACGCAGCAATGAGCTCCATGGCGCGCGTGATCTTCTTCATCGACGTCGTCGACTTGATCTTCGCACGCAGTTCGCGCACTGATGCTGCCATGCGTCAGCTCCGCTTCTGCTTGACGATCTGCTCCTGCTCGACATCCTCGTCAGCAAGGGCTTCATGCTCTTCGTGGCCAGCCTTGATGGATGAACCATCGCTGGTCTCGAACTGGTCGACGAACGAGTCGTACGCCTTCTCGAGCGCTGCCTCGCTGTCGTCCTCGAACTTGCCCGACTCGCGGATCGCAGCAAGCACCTCGCTGTGCGAGCGCGACAGGTAGTCGAGGAACTCCGACTCGAAGCGGCCAATGTCGCTGACCGGCACCTTGTCGAGCTTGCCGGTGGTGGCAGCCCAGATCGAGACGACTTGGTTCTCGACGGGGAACGGGGCGTACTGGCCCTGCTTGAACAGCTCCATGATGCGCTGACCACGAGCAAGTTGCTGCTTGGAAGCGGCATCGAGGTCGGAGGCGAACATGGCGAACGCTTCCATCGCGCGATACTGCGCGAGCTCGACCTTGAGCGAACCGCTGACGTCCTTGAGCGACTTCTGCATGGCCGCGCCACCGACACGCGACACCGAGATGCCGACGTCGACGGCGGGACGCTGGTTGGCGTTGAAGAGGTCGGACTGGAGGAAGATCTGGCCGTCGGTGATGGAGATGACGTTGGTCGGGATGTAGGCCGACACGTCATTGGCCTTGGTCTCGACAATCGGCAGTCCAGTCATCGAGCCCGCTCCCAGCTCGTCGCTGAGCTTGGCGCAGCGCTCGAGGAGCCGCGAGTGCAGGTAGAACACGTCGCCGGGGTAGGCCTCGCGACCCGGCGGGCGGCGCAGCAGCAGCGACACGGCGCGGTAGGCCTCTGCCTGCTTCGACAGGTCGTCAAAGATGATCAAGACATGCTTGCCTGCGTACATCCACTCCTGGCCGATGGCCGAACCGGTGTAAGGGGCGAGGTACTTGAAGCCTGCCGAGTCTGACGCAGGAGCGGCAACGATGGTCGTGTACTCCAGCGCACCGGCCTCTTCGAGCGAGCCGCGTACGGCTGCGATCGTCGAACCCTTCTGGCCGATGCCGACATAGATGCAGCGAACCTGCTTGTCAGGATCGCCCGACTCCCAGAAGTCCTTCTGGTTGATGATCGTGTCGATCGCGATGGCCGTCTTGCCGGTCTGCCGGTCGCCGATGATCAGCTGGCGCTGACCACGGCCGATGGGCGTCAGCGAGTCGATCGCCTTGAGGCCCGTCATCATCGGCTCGTGAACGCTCTTGCGCTGCATGACGTTGGGGGCCTGCAGCTCAAGCGCGCGGCGCTTGTCGGACTTGATCTCGCCCAGGCCGTCGATCGGGTTGCCCAGCGGGTCGCACACGCGACCGAGGTAGGCGTCGCCGACGGGGACGGAGAGGACCTCGCCAGTACGGCGTACCTTCTGGCCTTCTTCGATGCCCGAGAACTCGCCCAGGATGACGACACCGATTTCGCGGACGTCAAGGTTGAGCGCCAGGCCGAGCGTGCCGTCCTCGAACTCGAGGAGCTCGTTGGCCATGGCCGACGGGAGACCTTCGACGCGTGCGATGCCGTCGCCGGCCTCGGACACGATGCCGATCTCGTCGGTCGCCGCAGCGCTCGGGGTGTAGTCGGCCACGAACTTCTGCAACGCGTCGCGGATCTCGTCCGGACGGATGGTGAGTTCCGCCATGTGGGTGCCTACCTTCTTGTGGAGTCGTGCGGGGTTCTGGAGATTACGTTTTTGAAGATTGATTTGTGTGGTGCTGGTCAGCCGGCGATGAGCCGTCGGGCGTCTTCGAGGCGGCTGGATACGGAGCCATCGATCACATCGCCGCCGACGGAGACACGGATGCCTCCGACGAGGTCGGGATCGATGACGGTGTTGAGGTGGAACTCGCGGTCATAACGCTTGGCGAGTGCGGCCGCGATGCGGTCGAGCTCTGCGTCGGACAGCGGGTAGGTCGAGCGGACCTCGGCCAGCAGGCGGTTGCGGCGAGCGGCAACCTCGTCGGCGAAGGTCGCGAGGACCTTCTCGAACGAGGCAGCGCGTGCCGCAGCAGCTTGGCGTACGAGGGCGACTGTCGGGTCGGTGACCTTGCCACCGAAGATCGAGTCGATGAGCTCGGCCTTGGCCGAAGCAACGGTCGTACGGTCCGTCAGGGCCGCACGGAGCTCGCTGTCAGCGACGACGATGTTGCCGACGTCGAACAGCTCGCTCTCCATCGCCTCGAGCTGGCCAGCCTTCTCGGCGGCAGCCACGTGAGCAGCCACCCCGGCGATCTCGAGACCGTCGGTCAGGTCGCGGCTGGAGGCCCAGCGGCCGTTGGCCGCAACGATGAGGATCGCGAGCGTGCCCTTGGCAACCTTGTCGCCGAGCACCTGCTCCAACAGGCCGACACGTGCGTCGGGCTCGGTGGCCGGGTCGGTCAGGATCCGTCGAAGTGACGGCGTCGCGTCGAGCAGCGCGGTGACCGAGAACAGCTCGTCACCGATGGAGGAGGTGCCGGAGCCTTCGACGGCTGCCAGGACCTCATCGAGCGTTGCTGCAGATACGCCGCGCATCAGTTCGAAGACTCCTCGAGCTCGGCGATGAACCGCTCAACGGTGCGCTTCTGGCGGGCCTCGTCGTCGAGGGACTCTCCGACGATGCGGCCAGCGAGCTGGGTCGCGATGGTTCCGACCTCGCCCTTGAGCTGGGTCAGAGCCTGCGAACGCTCGGCCTCGATCTGGGCGTGCGCATGCGTCGTGATGCGATCAGCCTCGGTCTGCGCCTGCTGGCGCATCTCGGCGATGATCTGCGCGCCCTGTTCCTTGGCCTCTTCGCGAATGCGAGCAGCGTCCTGACGCGCGTCAGCGATCTGCGCACGGTAGGACTCCTTCTCGGCCTCAGCTTCGGTCTTGGCCTTTTCGGCATCAGCGAACTGCTGGCGGATGTTTTCCTGGCGGTCCGTCAGTCCCTTGTTGACGAACGGAATGACGTACTTGGCCAGGATGAACATCACGATCGCGAAAACCACGATCTCAACGATGATCGTGCCGTTCGGGACGAGGAAGTTGCTCTCGGCCGAGGTTGTTTCGGGCATCAGTGTTCCCGTCTGCTCAAAGGTCCCGCACTCGTCACTTGCCGAGGACGAATACGAACAGCGCCATGAAGGCGAGGTTGATGAAGTAAGCGGCTTCTGCAAGACCGACGGTCAGGAAGAAGATCGTCATGAGGCGGCTCTGCGCCTCGGGCTGACGAGCGACACCCTGGATCGTGGCGCTACCGGCCAGGCCGTCACCGATGGCTGCACCGATGGCGCCGCCGCCGAGGGCGAGTCCGCCTCCGACGAATGCTCCGGCAGTCTTGATTGCGCTGTCGAGGTTTGCTGCGTCCGTTGCCATGTCTCTCCTTGGCTCTCACAGGCGGTGGTCCCGCTCGTGATGTTGAGTGTTGCTATTGATTGCTATTGATTGCTATTGAGGTATGGGTGGTGCTCAGGCTGCTACGGCAACCTTGTCGTCGGCCTTCTGGGCCTTCTTCTGCTTCTTCTTTTTTGGCTCGTCGTGGTGCTCGTCGTCTCCGTGTCCTGAGACAGCGAAGCCGAAGTAGAGGATCGTCAGCAGAGCGAAGATGAACGCCTGGATGCCGCCGATGCCCATGCCGAAGAGCTTCCAGACGACTGCGAGAGGTGCTGTGGGGACGGCCGCAAGGGCGAACAGACTCAGGATGATGCCGCCGGCGAAGATGTTGCCGAAGAGTCGAAGAGCCAGGCTGAACGGCTTGACGATCTCCTCGATCAGGTGCAACGGCGAGAGGAACGGCCGGAGGTAGTGGCGGATGCCGACCTCACGAATGCCGTAGACGTGCACCGAGATGATGACCACGAGCGCAAGACCATAGGTCATGTTGACGTCAGCTGCCGGCGGAGGCAGCTTGTGGTCGGTCGGGATGACCTCGAACCAGTTGGTGATCAGGATGAAGAGGAACAGCGCAACGCCGAGCGGCACGACGAACGGGTTGATCCGGCCAAGGCTGTTGAGCGTGAGGCCCTGGACCCACTCGACGAGCATCTCCCACAGCAGTTGGACCTTGCCGGGGACGCCGTCGGTGACCTGACGACGAAGCAGGAAGCCGAAGATGAGGACGATGGCAGCTCCGACGACCGTCGAAGTGATCGTGTCGGAGTTGAAGGTCAATCCGAACAGGGTGAACGTCGGGTGGTGACCGGCTTCGATCTCGGTCTCGGTCGCGAGACCTGCAGCTAGCAAGCTCATGCTGATGCCTCCGTGAAAGAAGAAGCGTACGGAAGCATCCGCATGATGCCGCTGTTCATGATTCGCTCGCTGCGCTCACTCATGCCTTCTCCTCGATTGGCTCGTTCAATTCCTTGCGCACCTCTCGGAGAAGCGGGATGCCCGTGAAGACCAGGGCGATCAGATGGAAGATGGCCAGGCCGAACAGTACGGCAGCGCCATGGGGCCAGAAGACGAGGGCGATCACCACGGCGATGCCGGAGATGCCGAGCAGGCGTACGGCCGAGCCGGCTGCGTACTGCTTGCGGGTGGGAAGCTCGCCGCCTTCGACGGAGCGGAGGAGGTAGTGCTCGGTCAGCAGATGGTTGAGTGCGCCGAGGACGATGCCGATCGCGAGGAACATGCCACCGCGCCACTCGCCGAGCGGGATGCTGATCCAGATCGAGGCGATGATGAGGCAACCCGCCGTGATGAGCGCACGCTTCTGGTTGCGAATGGAGCGGGTGATGGACGGAGTCGTGGTCATCGCGTCCAGCTCCTCTCTGTCATCTGTGCCTCATGTTCTGAGGAAAGACCTGATCTGCAGCCATGCGCTGATGAAAGCGGTGACGATGCCGATGGCGATGCCCGAAAGGACGAAGACCGGCGAGGTGTCCCAGTGTTGATCTGCGAGCCAGCCGAGTACGAGGCCAGCGACGATGTTGCCGACGAACAGCATTCCAAGACCGACGAGTCGCCATAGACCGAGTGAGGCCGCGTCGGGAGAACCGTCGAGTCCTTCATCGTTCATCGTTGGTCGTCATTTTCGGCGGCCATCCTCGGTGGTTCGGGGTCACGAGCCAGGCTCGCGATCTGTTCGTGAAATTTATCACGAGCGTTGAACCGCCTCCAACTCGGGATGCCTGCAGACCGACCTAGGACCACACCTTCTCGTCGAGCTTCGGGAGCAGGAAAACCGCGGCCGCAGTCAGGAGCGCCAGAACGCTGAATCCGGCGATCGACTGCCATCCGCTGAACAGGCTGATGACGACGCTGCCGAATGCCACGAGGCCCGCGCCGGCGTACATGAGCAGGACCGCACGGCGGTGCGAGTGGCCGATCTCGAGCAGCCGGTGATGGATGTGCATCTTGTCGGGACTGAACGGCGACCGGCCGGCACGGGTGCGCCGGACGACGGCGAGGCCGAGGTCGACGAACGGAACCAGCAGGATCGTGAATGGAAGGATGAGCGGCAGCAACGCCGGCAGGAAGTTCGTCTGCGCTCCCCCAACGCCTTCGGACAGGTCGGTCGCCGGGAACTGGCCGGTCAGGCTGATCGATGAACAGGCCAGCACGAAACCGATCAACATCGAGCCCGAGTCGCCGATGAACATCCGAGCCGGGAAGAAGTTGTGCGGCAGGATGCCGACGCAGGCACCGGCCAGTGCCGCGGTCAGCAGGGCGGCGGCGATCGCACGGGTCTCGCCATTCTCGACGGCGAGGATGAACGCGTACGCGAAGAAGGCCACCGCACCGATCGCGACGATGCCAGCCGCCAGTCCGTCGAGGCCGTCGACGAAGTTGACCGCGTTGGCGGTGCCGACGATCAGGATGACGGTGAAGATCATCGCCTGGATCTGGTCAAGGCCCAGGTAGTTGCCGTAGAGCGGCAGGTAGAAGAACTGCACGCCCTGAGTCACCACGATGATCGCGGCGAGCACCTGCCCGGCGAACTTGCTGAGCGCGTCGAGCTCGTACAGGTCGTCGATGATGCCGACCAGGCAGATGACAGCCCCACCCAGCAGCACCCCGCGTACGGGCCCGAACACCGTCGAGTCCGAGAGCGACAGGAAGGGCAGGTTCATCGAGACGAGGTAGGCAGCGACGAGTCCGCCGAACATGGCTGGGCCACCGAAGTAGGGCGTGGGGATCGCGTGCACGTCGCGGTCACGCACACGAGCCACGGCACCGAAACGGACCGCCAGCTGCCGCGCGATCGACGCGAGGAGATAGGTGACACCCAGTGAGATGCCGAAGACGACGAGATATTCGCGCATGTGTCAGCTGACCTCGTCCGGAGGCTCGATCGTGTTGTTGTACGCATGCAGGACGTCAAGGCTGACTCCCCCGGCGCGAAGGATGCGCGGTGTCGAGCCGGTGGCGTCGAGAATCGTCGACGGGACACCCGAGGCGGACGGTCCACCGTCGAGGTAGACCGCGATCTTGGAGCCGAGCATCTTCTCGGCCTCGTCCACGGTCTGTGCTGCCGGCTCACCGGTGATGTTGGCGCTGCTGACGGCGAGCGGCCCGGTCTGCTTGAGCAGCGCGAGCGCGCGTTCGTCGTCGGGCATGCGTACGGCGACCGTGTTGTGGGTGTCGCCGAGGTCCCAGGTCAGCGACGACTGCTGCCTGAGGATGACGGTGAGCGGTCCCGGCCAGAGTGCGTCGACGGCTGAGCGCAGCCACGAAGGCACCTCGGCGGCGAGTGCATCGAGTGTCGATGGTGCACCCACGAGCACGGGCGGTGGCATCTGGCGCGTACGGCCCTTGGCGTCGAGCAGGCTCTGCACGGCATGGGGCGAGAACGCATCGGCGGCGAGGCCGTACACGGTGTCGGTCGGCAGCACGACGAGATTGCCCGAGTCGAGCGCGGTCTTGGCGGCCTTGAGCCCCTTGGAGAACTCCTCGGGCACGCTGCAGTCGAACATCACCCGGTCATCCTAGGTGGTGGGTTCAGAACCAGCTGATGCCGTGGAGGAGGAAGGCGATCGCGAGGAACTGGATCAGCCGTCCGAAGAACACCATCGTCAGGAACAACCACTGGGGCTGCTTCGATGCTCCGGCGATGATCGTGACGATGGCCAGCGGAGGTATGCCGGTCAGCGACGACACGAACGCGGTGACGGCACCCGCGTACGGACGGTCGAGCAGAGTGAGCAGCCAGTCGCTCAGTCGGCGAACCTGGGCGAACAGCTTGTTGCGTGGGGGCTTGCGCTCGACAGTGGAGCGGACCTTGCGGCTGCCTGCGCGGGCGAGCTGGAAGACGAATGCCTTGCCGATCACCGTGGCGATCACGAGGAACAGGATGGCCAGGACCAGCGTGACCCGGCTGTCGACCGTGGCACCGAGGCTGCCGACGAACAGCTCCGCGTTGATGAAGATCGGGAGCAGCGCCGAGCCGATTCCTACCGCAAAAGCGGCGCCGTAGAGTGCAAGGTCGCCGCCCATAAGAGCCTCAGCCTAGACGACGTCAGCTGGCCGGTTTGGTAGCCGTGACGTAACGGGGTCTGCGCGCCAGATCGAGGTTGTCACGTACGTTCGTCCACCGTCTCGTGAACACCTCGGGAGCCGACTCCCCCTGCGCGTCTGCGTGTTCTGCTCCGACGACTCCACCGGGCTTGAGGAGGCGCCATGCGGCCTGCTCGAGCACCCGCATGGCATCGAGTCCGTCGTCTCCGGACCAGAGAGCGAGGGACGGGTCGTGGTCGCGCACTTCGGGCGCCACGCTCTCCCAGGCATCGAGCGGAATGTACGGAGGGTTGGCGACGACGATGTCGACCGTTGCGTCGAGGTCGCCGAAGGCATCGGCCATGTCGCCGAGCCGCAGGTCGACCCCGGTGCCGTCGAGGTTGCGCTGAGCCCACTCGTACGCCGGCTCGTCGAGCTCGACAGCGTGGACCGACGCCCGCGGCACCTCGTGCACGATCGACAGCGAGATCGCCCCCGAACCGGCGCACAGCTCGACGACGACCGGATCGGTGAGCGTCCTGGCGTGGTCGATGGCCCAGCCGGCGAGCATCTCGGTCTCGGGTCGCGGTACGAACACGCCGGGGCCCACCTCGAGGTCGACGTACCTGAAGCCTGCGGAACCGGTCAGGTGCTGCAGAGGGGTGCGGCCAGCACGCTGGTCGATGAGCTTGAGGAAGGCGTCCTTCTGAATGCCGTCGGGCTTGGCCATCGTGACGAGTGACATCCGCGGCACGCCGGTGACGTGGCTCAGCAGCGACTCGGCATCGTGCCTGGCCGACTCGACGCCTGCTGCCTCGAGCAGCGAAGTCGCCTCGATGAGCAGCCGCTCAGCCTGCGAACGTACGCCGGTCATTCTCCGGCTTCGACTGCGTCGAGACGGGCGGCGAGGTCGGCCTCGACCAACGAGGTGATGACGTCGTCGAGAGCGCCGTCCATCACCTGGTCGAGGTTGTAGGCCTTGAACCCGGTGCGGTGGTCCGAGAGGCGGTTCTCGGGGAAGTTGTAGGTGCGGATGCGCTCGGAGCGGTCGACCGTACGGATCTGCGACTTGCGGGCGTCGGACGCCTCGGCATCAGCCGCCGCCTGAGCAGCCTCGAGCAGGCGGGCACGCAAGATGCGCATCGCCTGCTCGCGGTTCTGCAGCTGGCTCTTCTCGTTCTGACAGCTTGCGACGATGCCAGTCGGCACGTGCGTGATGCGTACGGCCGAATCGGTCGTGTTGACGCTCTGACCGCCGGGGCCCGACGAACGGTAGACGTCGATGCGCAGGTCGCTGTCGTTGATCTCGACGTCGATGTCCTCGGCCTCGGGCATGACTAGAACGCCGGCGGCGGACGTATGGATGCGACCTTGCGACTCGGTGACCGGCACGCGCTGAACACGGTGCACGCCGCCCTCGAACTTCAGCTGCGCGAACGGGGCCATGCCAGGCTCGGGGTTGCCGCTCGCCTTGACCGCCATCGTCACGGACTTGTAGCCGCCGAGCGCCGACTCGGTGGAATCGAGGATCTCGGTCTTCCACCCACGCTGCTCGGCGAAGCGCGAGTACATGCGCTGCAGGTCACCCGCGAACAAGGCTGACTCCTCGCCGCCTTCGCCGCCCTTGATCTCCATGAGGACGTCCTTGGAATCGGCGGGATCGCGGGGTACGAGGAGGCGCTGCAGACGTTCGCTGAGCTCGGCGATACGGGGCTCCAGTGATTCGATCTCGGACGCAAAGCTGGAGTCTTCGGCAGCCAGCTCGCGTGCGGCTTCGAGGTCGTCGGTGGCCTGCTGGTAGTCGCGGTAGGTCTTGACGATCGCGCTGACCTCGGCGTACCGCTGACCGAGCTTCTTGGCCAGGCCCTGATCGGAGTGCACGGCAGGATCAGACATCTTGCGCTCGAGCTCAGCGTGCTCGGCGACCAGTGTCTCGACGGCTTCGAACATCACGCACTCCTCTCGTGGTCAGGTGGATGTAACAACAGCGCCGACCCGAGCCCTTGCGGGCTGGGGTCGGCGCTGGAACGTTGCTACTTCTTGGCGTAACGCTTCTCGAAGCGTGCCACGCGTCCACCGGTGTCGAGGATCTTCTGCTTGCCCGTGTAGAACGGGTGGCAGGCCGAGCAGACGTCGGCGCGCAGGACGCCCTCGGGCGCAGTGCTCTTGGTCGTGAACGAGTTGCCGCAGGTGCAGGTGACCTGGGTCTCTACGTAATCGGGGTGAATGCCTTGCTTCATGATGTCCTCTCGCGGTCGCTGGGTCGGATCGCTGATTGCGATTCGTGAACCAGAACCAAGGGTCAATTGTGCCAGTTGGCGTAGCCATAACGCGAATCGGCCCCAGGCAATTCCCGCTGCTACTGCGGCAGGAGCTTCTCGATGTCGCCCTTGATCTTCTCGGGAGTCGTGGTCGAGCCGTAGCGCTTGATGACATTGCCCTCGGTGTCGACCAGGAACTTGGTGAAGTTCCACTTGATCTTGCTGGGGCCGAGGCCGCCCTTCTCCTCCTTGAGCCATTTGTAGAGCGGGTGGGCGTCGTCGCCGTTGACATCGATCACGGAGAACAGCGGGAACGTCACGCCGTAGTTCTTCTCGCAGAACGTCGCGGTGTCCGCATCGTCCTCGGGGTTCTGGTGACCGAACTGGTCGCTCGGGAAGCCCAGAACGACGAGCCCCTTGTCGACGTACTCCTTGTAGACGGACTCGAGGCCCTTGAACTGCGGGGTGAAACCGCAGTGCGTCGCCGTGTTGACGACGAGCACCACCTTGCCCTTGTAGTCGGCGAGCGCCTGCTCGGTGCCGTCGATCCCGGTCGCGGAGAAGTCATGCAGAGAAGTCATGGCACCAGACTAGTGCGCCGTTCAACTACCGCTCACCGAGACAGCACAGAGCCCGGCACCCCATCGGGGTGCCGGGCTCTGCTGCCGACTCAGCTGCCGTTGGCGCTGTCCGGCATCGTCTTGTTGATCTCCATCAGGAACTCGACGTTGCTCTGCGTCTTCTTGAGCTTGCCAAGGATGAGCTCGAGACCCTGCTGGCCCTCGAGACCCGAGAGCACCCGGCGCAGCTTCCAGACGACAGCGAGCTCGTCCTTGCCCATGAGCAGCTCTTCGCGGCGGGTGCTCGACGCGTCGACGTCGACGGCCGGGAAGATGCGCTTGTCCGCGAAGTCGCGGCGCAGGCGGAGCTCCCAGTTGCCGGTGCCCTTGAACTCCTCGAAGATGACCTCGTCCATGCGCGAACCGGTCTCGACCAGCGCGGTGGCGAGGATCGTCAGCGAGCCGCCGTCCTCGATGTTGCGCGCAGCGCCGAAGAACTTCTTGGGCGGGTAGAGCGCCGACGAGTCGACACCGCCCGACATGATGCGTCCGCTGGTGGGAGCGGCGAGGTTGTAGGCACGGCCGAGGCGAGTGATGCCATCGAGCAGCAGCACCACGTCATGACCCAGCTCGACGAGACGCTTGGCGCGTTCGATCGCGAGCTCGGCAACCATCGTGTGATCGGTCGCGGGACGGTCGAACGTCGACGCGATGACTTCACCCTTGACGGTCCGCTGGAAGTCGGTGACCTCTTCGGGACGTTCGTCGACGAGGACGATCATCAGGTGGACTTCCGGGTTGTTCTCGGTGATCGCGTTGGCAACCTGCTGCATGATCATGGTCTTGCCGGCCTTGGGCGGCGAGACGATGAGGCCACGCTGGCCCTTGCCGATCGGTGCGACCAGGTCGACGACGCGACCCGTCAGTCCCCCGGCCTCACCCTCGAGGCGCAGGCGCTCCGAGGGGTAGAGCGGGGTGAGCTTGGCGAACTCGACGCGCTTGTTGCTGTCGTCGAGCGTCATCCCGTTGACCGAGTCGATCTTGACCATCGGGTTGAACTTTTCCTTGCGCTCGCCCTCACGGGGCTGGCGCACCTGGCCGATGACGGCGTCACCGCGGCGAAGGCCCCACTTGCGGACCATCGTCAGCGAGACGTAGACGTCGTTCTCGCTCGGCAGGTAGCCGGTGGTGCGGACGAAGGCGTAGTTGTCGAGAATGTCGAGGATGCCCGCAGCGGGTACCAGGATGTCGTCCTCGGTGAACGTCGGCTCGGCTTCCATGCCACCGCGTCCGCCGTTGCGGTTGCGGCCGCGGCGGTTGCGACGACGGCCTCCGCCGAACTCATCTTCGTCGTCCTCGAATCCGCCCTGGGCAGCGCGGTTGTCCTGGTTGCGGTTCTGCTGGTTGTTGTTGCCGCCGCCCTGGTTGTTCTGGTTGCGGCCGCCCTGGTTGTTGCCAGCGTTCTGGTTGCGGTTCTGCTGATTGCCGCCACCTTGGTTGTTCTGGTTGCGGTTGCGATTGCGGTTGCTCTGGTTGCCGTCGCCGTCCGACTCGTCCTTGGACTCGTCGTTCTTGTCAGCCTTGTCGTTCTTGCGAGGAGCGTCGGCCTGCGAGTCCGACGCATCGCTCTTGGCGGCTGCGTCCTTGGGTGCGTTGTCCTTGGGGGCTGCAGCGGCCTTGGTTGCCTTGGCGGGCGCCTCGGTGGCGCTCTTGGCCGGGGCGTTCTCGCCGCGGGCCGTCTTGATGGCGTCAATGAGTGCGCCCTTGCGCATCTTGGGTGCGCCGTCGATTCCGAGTCCGCCGGCAATGTCCTGCAGCTCGGCGAGCACCTTGCCACCCAGTCCTCCGCCAGACTTCTTGGGGGACTCCGCGGCTGCGTCAGCAGCTGGCGCGACGGTGTCAGGTGTCGTGGTTGTTTCTGTCACTTAGATTCCTTTGCATAGGGCCGTTGGCCGCTAACTTGTGCCAGAAAATTTGAAGACTGGCAGATCACATAAAGGCTTGCCCGTATCCGACGGGCTTCTTTAATGGTTTGCCGGGGAGCTGAACTCGACTCCGGCTTCTCCACTGTAACACCATCACGTTGGCCGGCATTCCGGCATAGCTCACAGCGGACGTGTCTGAGCACCCTTGAGATCGACACCGAGCTCATGGAGGGTCCACGCGCTCGGCAGCCGCTCACCGAGCCCGCGACCGAAGGCCAGGACGGTCGGTCCGGCGCCCGAGATCGTCGCAGCAATGCCGTCCGCGCGGAGCTGCTGCATCAGCTCGTACGACTCCGGCATAGCGCTGGCGCGATAGGACTGGTGAAGGCGGTCCTCGGTCGCGGGGAGCAACCGATCCGGGGCGCCGGTCAGAGCCCTGACGAGCAGTGCGGCCCGGCCGGAGTTGGCAGCCGCATCTGCGTGGGAGACGTCTGACGGCAGGAGTCCGCGGGCCTTCTCGGTGGAGACGGCCTCAGACGGTACGAATACCGTGACCTCGACATTGGAGACGAGTCGTTCGACGTGTGCGACGGAGTCTTCGAGCCACGCGATGGTCAGTCCACCGAACATTGCTGCCGCGACGTTGTCGGGGTGTCCCTCGATGTCGGCAGCGAGTTGGAAGGCGTCCGCAGGGGCCAGCCCGGGCCCTTCGGTCAGGGCACTCGCCAACGTGATGCCGGAGACGATCGCTGCCGCGGACGAGCCGAGACCGCGACCATGCGGGATCGCGTTGGTGCAGGTGAGCCGCAGACCCGTGGGCCGCTCCCCCAGCGCGTCGAACGCAGCATGCATCGCGCGTACGACGAGGTGCTCCTCATCCAGCGGAACGCCATCGCGACCTTCGCCGACGACCTCCACCTCGAGGCCGAAGGGCAGCGTCTCGGCGACGACTTCGTCGTACAACGTCAGTGCGAGGCCGAGCGCGTCAAAGCCCGGACCGAGGTTGGCGCTGGAGGCCGGAGTCCGTACGGAGACGGGCCCGACGACGAAGCTCACGCCAGGCCCGCGGCGGCCGCCGCGGCGTCGACGTCGGCCTCGATGACGGCGTCGACGATCGAGCCGATGCCTGACAGCGCGGTGTCGATGTCCTTGAGGCCGTGACCGGTGACCGTGACGGCGATGGTCTGACCAGCTTCAACCTGACCCGCCGATGCAGCGGCTACGAGTCCGGCGACGCCAGCGGCGGAGGCGGGCTCGACGAACACTCCGTCGTGGGAGGCGAGATCGCGCTGTGCTTGGAGGATCTGCTCGTCGCTGACCGAGTCGATACGGCCGCCCGAGTCATCGCGGGCGGCGACGGCGAGGTGCCACGACGCGGGGTTGCCGATGCGGATCGCGGTCGCGATCGTCTCGGGGTGCGGGATCGGTGCGCCCTGCACGATGGGGTCCGACCCCTGCGCCTGGAAGCCCCACATCAACGGGGTCTTGGTCGCGATGCCGGCATCGACGTATTCGCGATAGCCGAGCCAGTAGGCCGAGATGTTGCCCGCATTGCCGACCGGCAGCACGTGCACGTCGGGGGTCGCGCCGAGCGCATCCACGATCTCGAACGCTGCGGTCTTCTGACCCTGCAGGCGTACGGGGTTGACCGAGTTGACCAGCGCCACCGGGTAGTTGTCGGCGAGGCCACGCGACAGCTGCAGACACTCGTCGAACCCGCCCTTGACCTGGATGATCTCGGCACCGTGCATGACCGCCTGAGCCATCTTGCCGGCAGCGATCTTGCCGTGCGGGACGAGCACGATCGGCGTGATGCCGGCGCGGGCCGCGTACGCAGCCATCGATGCAGAGGTGTTGCCAGTCGACGCGCACACGACGGCCTTGGCGCCCTCGCCGACGGCAACCGAGAGGGCCACCGTCATACCGCGGTCCTTGAACGAGCCGGTCGGGTTGTCGCCCTCGATCTTGAGCCACACGTCGCCGCGCACCAGGCCCGAGAGCCAGGCTGAGTGCACCAGTGGTGTGCCGCCTTCACCCAGGGTGATGACGGGGGTCTCAGCGGTGACCGGGAGCCAGTCTCGGTACTCCTCGATCACGCCGCGCCACAGATGTGCCATCAGAATCCACCTTCAACACGCATGACCGATGAGACGTCGCGGACCATGTCGAGCCCGCGCAGGGCAGCCACGGTCGCCGAGAGCGCTGCGTCATCGGCCTCGTGAGTCACGATGACGAGTTGGGCGTCGAGCCCTGAGCCCTCTTGGCGAACAGTTCTGATCGAGACGTCGAACTCGGCGAACGCCTGGGCAACGGCGGAGAGCACGCCTGGACGATCGTCGACGTCGATCGCGACGTGGTAGCGCGTACGAGCACGGCCGATGTCGAGCACCTCGAGCTGTGCGTGGGTCGACTCGCCGGGACCGAACACGTCGTTGCGACGGTTGCGGGCGACCGAGACGACATCGCCGAGCACGGCGCTCGCCGTCGGAGCCCCACCCGCACCGGGCCCGTAGAACATGAGCTGTCCTGCCGACTCGCTCTCGACGAACACGGCGTTGTAAGCACCACGGACGCTGGCCAGTGGGTGCGAGAGCGGGATCATCGCCGGGTGGACACGAGCCGAGACAGCCGGACCGTCGGGCGTGTCGCGCTTCTCGCAGATCGCGAGCAGCTTGACCACGCAGCCCATCTCGCTGGCAGACCGGATGTCGGCAGCGCTGACGTCGGTGATGCCTTCGCGATGCACGTCGCCGAGGGTGATGCGGGTGTGGAAGGCAAGAGCGGACAGGATCGCCGCCTTCGCCGCCGCATCGAATCCCTCGATGTCAGCCGTCGGGTCGGCCTCGGCGTACCCCAGCCGTTGGGCCTCGTCGAGAGCCTCGGAGAATCCGGTGCCATTGGTGGTCATGGCATCGAGGATGAAGTTGGTGGTGCCGTTGACGATGCCGAGCACCCGCTCGACGGAGTCGCCGGCGAGCGACTCGCGCAGGGGTCGGACGATCGGGATCGCTCCGGCCACAGCGGCCTCGAAGTAGAGGTCACGCTCGGCCTTCTCGGCAGCCTCGAACAGTGTTGCCCCGTCTTCGGCCAGCAACGCCTTGTTGGCGGTGACCACCGAGGAGCCGTTCTCCAGTGCCGACAGGATCAGCTCGCGAGCTGGTTCGATGCCGCCGATGACCTCGATGACCACGTCGATGTCGCCGCGGCTGACGAGTCCGGCCGCATCGGTGGTGAACAGGTTTGCGGGCACGTCGAGGTTGCGTTCGCGGCCGAGGCGTCGTACGGCGATGCCCACCAGCTCAAGCGGAGCGCCGACGCGTTGCGCCAGCTCTTCGGCGTCACGGGTCAGCAAACGCGCGACTTCGGTGCCCACAACGCCGCAGCCCAACAGGGCAACGCGAATCGGGCGGCCGGCAGACCACGAGGAGACGTTCACCGGTCAAGGGTATCGGCGCGGCAGTTTCGGCGCGGCACTCCCCAATTAGATGGACACTGTCGGCCTTGTCACGTCGCATAACCCGGCCTGCGGTGACCTCGTTGTCTCGACCAGCCCCTACACCTCGATCATGCTAGGAAGTCTTCATGCGCCGGTTCCGATCTCGCGGACAAAAGGTCGCCCTGATGGCGACAGTCCTGGGGACGGCCCTGCTTCTGGCAGCGGGCTATCTGGCACTCCCGGACGATTCCTCCGAACCGTCGTCACGACCGACGTCGAGCGCGACCCCGTCACCTCAGTCCACGCAGGCCGAGCGGGACGACGCCTCCAAGAACCCGTTCGATCCCGACAACGGTGACCAGCTGGGCTTCGGTACGAACGGCGTCGACCCGTTCGACAACATGGCCGGCAGCCGTCAGGTCTACGACGTCAAGATCAACCTGCGATCAGATGGGCAGATGAAGTTCGTCTACCGCTTCCGCACGGGTTACACCGATCCGAAGACGGCGAACGGCTCCGCCTCGATCAGCAAGCAGCTCCGTGGTCCGCGGGCCGTCGCCCAGGTCTTCGTCCAGCTCATCGGCGGCACCTACGCCACGTGCTCCATCTCGATCGACGGCGAGACGGTGAGCACGACGACCATCAGGAAGATGTACGGCGTAGTGGCCTGCACCGGTTGAGCAACGTCACGAACGAGCCTCCAGCCGTGCCGACAGGCCCACTGCGACTGCCGCAGTGACGGTGGCGAGGACGAAGACCAGTACGTAGCCCGTCATGGCATGGCTGGTCAGCAGGATCGCGAACACGACGCTTCCGATCGCCAGGACGATGGACTGCACGGCAGCGTCGCTGGTCTGCATCGCTGCGCTGTTGACGCCCTGCTCCCCCGGCGCAGAGTGGTCGAGCAGCAGGACGCCCAGCGTCGACGCAGCCATACCCATGCCGAGCCCACCGATGCTCCACACCAGCGCGATCAGCCCGACCGGCACGGAGTCGACGAGGGTCAGCGCCCCGGCAGTAGTCCCGACGAACACACAGCTCGCACCGAGTCGTACGCGCAGCACCTTGGACGCGAGCGCCGGCACGTTGGCCGCCAACCACGAACCCGCGAACCACAGCAGTGCCGCGCTGGTCAGCAGCAGCCCTGCCTGCGAGACGCTCAGTCCACGGTGCTCGACGAGAGACAGCGGTACGTACGTCTCGGCGCCGAAGAAGCCGGCGCTCAGCAGGCTCCGCGTCGCAATGACGCTCGGCAGTCCACGGCCGCCCAGCCAGGTGCCCTTGGGCAGGAGCCGGGGACCGTACGCGAACGTCAACGCGAGCGCGGCGAACAGCAGGATCGGCCACCACGTCACACCGCGCTGTCCCGCGACGCTGATGCCGAGGATGCCGGTCGCCGTGAGAGTGGCCCACCAGACGCGCCAACGGTCACCATTCACGTCGAGGTCGCCCTCGACCCGCCGGACCGCGTCCCAGATCAACGCCACCGAGGCGACAGCGATGGCAGGAACACCCAGGAACACCCAGCGCCAGCCAACGTGGTCCGCGATGACACCGGCGATCAGGGGCCCGACCAATCCAGGCAGCAGCCAAGCGCTTGTCATCACGGTCCAGACCCGGGCCCGCATGGCGTCGGGGAAGACCTTGCCGATCACGACGTACAGGCCGACTCCGAGAAATCCGCTGCCGAGTCCCTGCACGCAACGTCCCACCAGGAACAGCTCCATCGTCGGCGCCAACCCGGCGACCAGGAGTCCGAGGACGAAGATCCCGATGCCGAGGATCAATCCTCGTCCGGGCCCCTGGCGATCGATCATCGGGCCGGCGATCGCCATCGTGATCACAGCGACGGCGGTCGGAGCAGCAAACGCAAGCGCGTACAGGCTCAGGCCATCGAGATCATCGGCGACAACAGGCATGACGGTTGCGACCGCCATCGACTCGAAGGCTATGAGGAACGCCAGAGCGAAGATGCCCGCGACCACGCGTCCGTACGGGCCGAGCCACAGCCGCTCGCGCGGCCCGGCGACGGCGGTCACAGCTGCGCGTCCGGTACGAGCACGACCTTGCCGTGAGTCCTGCGAGCTTCGAGGTCGCGGTGCGCGCTTGATGCATCCGACAATGCGTACCGAGCCCCCACCAAAGGCACCCGACTTCCGTCCGCCGCCTTCGCAAGAGCTTCCTTCTCCAGCGACCGCAAGCCACCGGGCCGGGCCAGCATCTGGGGGCCCAGCAACATGGACACGGTGCGGTCGGGGTCGTCGTACGTGGCCGGTTCGTCGGTGAACCAGCCGTACTGGAACAACCTGCCCCCGGGGGCGAGCAGCCCATAGGCCGAATGTGCGGTCTTGCCACCGACGCCGTCGAAGACCAACGTCGCGTGGTCCCCGCCGAGCTTGCGCCGGATGATGTCGTCCCAGCCGTCGATGCGGTAGTCGACAGCCATGTCTGCGCCCTGGGCACGTGCGATCGCGACCTTCTCGGCGCCGCCGGCAAGTGCGATCGACGTCGCACCCGCGGCCTTGACTGCCTGGATCAGGAGCACACCAAGCCCGCCGGCGGCGGACGTCACCAGCACCACGTCGTCGGCACGGATCGGCGCCTGGTCGAGGATCCCGGTCGCCGTACGGCCGGTGCCGATGGCTGCAACAGCTGTTGCGCACGGCATGACGCCGGGGATCTCGTGGAGGGTCTCGACGTTCGCGATCGCCTGATCGGCGTATCCGCCGCTGGCCATGCCGAGGTGCGCAACAACGCGATCACCCAGCCACGAAGGGTCGACTCCTTCGCCGATCGCGTCAACGCGACCGGCGACCTCGCGACCGGGTGTCATCGGGAGCTCCAGGGGCTGGTGCACCGCACTGGTGAAACCTGCCCGCAGAGACGTGTCGAGGAAGTGCACACCGCTTGCACTGACCGCGATGCGCACCTGACCCTCCCCCGGCTCGAGGTCAGGCAACTCTTCGTAGCGGAGAACCTCTGGCCCACCGAGCTCGTGCTGTCGTATCGCGTGCATGCTGTTCCTCCGTCGTGTTGGCTCAACTTCACAACCTCAAGTGCGCTTTAGGTCAAACCCGACGCCAAAACTGTGGGCGGGCAGATGGCACGCTGGGTCCGTGACGAGTCCCGAATCTCCCTTCGAGGACCATCGCGCATCGTTCGTTGCCGGGGCACAGGCAGCCATTCCCTACGCCACGGTCGGCCTGCTGCTCTCGATGTCCTTCGGAGTGCTCGCCCGAGACGCGGGATTCTCCGTCGAGGCCGCGATCGCGATGTCGGCCTTCGTCTTCGCCGGCTCCGCACAGTTCACGGCTGTCGCAATCCTCACCGGCGGCGGGTCTGCGGGCGCCGCCATCGCCGCGGCAGCACTCATGAACTCACGGTTCCTGCCGATGGGAATCGCGCTCGGTCCATCACTGCCGGGCCGGACAGCTCTTCGCGCCGCCCAGGGCCAGACCGTTGTCGACTCCTCATGGGCGATGGCCAGCCGGGGTGACGGAACGTTCGACCGGTGGTTCCTGTTCGGGTCGACCGCGCCGCAGTACGCCTGCTGGTTCACGGGGACGACGCTCGGAGCGTTCGGCGGCGACCTGCTCGGCGACACGTCCCGATTCGGCTTCGACGCGATCTACCCGATGTTCTTCCTGGCCCTGCTGATCGCCGAGATCAAGAACCGCCGAGCAGCGGGAGTGGCTCTCGCAGGTGCCATCCTTGCGCTGGCGCTCGTCGAGCTCGTGCCCGCCGGCGTACCGGTCCTTGCCGCAAGTCTCGTGGCGTTGTGGGGCCTGCGCCGCCAGGAGGTGACGCCATGACCAGCACCATCTGGCTGACGATCATCGGCGCAACGATCGTCACGGCGCTGATCAAGGCATTCGGCCCCGTCGTGATGGGTGGACGCCGGCTGCCGCCACGGGTTGCCGGAGTGATCATGCTGATGGCGCCCGCACTGCTGGCCGCCCTGGTGGTCACGAGCGTGCTGGCCGATGGCGACAAGTTGCACGTCGGCGCCGACTTTGTCGGGGTCACAGTCGGCGGTGCGTTGATGCTGTGGACCCGGGCCGGCGTCCTCACAGCCGTACTGGTCGCCGCCGGCCTCACTGCCGCGATTCGGTTCTATGGCTGACCAGACCTCAAGTACCGTTCAGGTCATGAGCAACGCCGCAATCCGCCATCGCGAGCTCACGCCCGGTGAGACAGCCCAGCGTGCCGGCGTTGCGGTGTCGGCGCTCCACTTCTACGAGCGCGAGGGCCTGATCACCAGCCGACGTACTGCGGGCAACCAACGGCGCTATCACCGCGACGTGCTGCGGCGCGTCGCATTCATACGGGTCTCGCAGAGCCTCGGCATCTCGCTCGCGCAGATCGAGGATGCACTCTCGACCCTCCCCGACGACAAGACGCCAACCAAGGCTGACTGGGCCCGACTGTCCGCTCGTTGGAAGCCGGAGCTCGAAGCCCGCATCGCGCAGCTCGAGGGTCTGCGCGACAAGCTTGACGGCTGCATCGGCTGCGGTTGCCTGTCGCTCAAGAGCTGCACGCTCTACAACGCCGATGATGGTCTCGGTGGCAGCGGACCGGGTGCCAGACGTCTGGAACGCTGAGCCCACCAAAGGGGTAGCACATGACCGGAAGACACACACTCGGCAATGTCGACGTCGACGATCTGGCACTCGCGGAGATGCTCGGCGTGGACGACATCATCGACTCCCGGGTCACCGGCGTCGACTACGACCTCACGACCATGACGACCGGCGGTCGATGGTGGGTGACAGGCCATGCCCGTCAGGGCGGATCGGACCGACCGTTCCGACTCTTCGTCAAGCTCGTTCAGTCGGCCAACCGGTCTCCTGCGATGGCGTTCATACCTCCCGAGTATCAAGCCTCGGTCACCGACGTTCTTCCTTGGCGCATCGAGCCCAATGCCTATCGGAGCGACTTGTCGACGCGACTGCCGCACGGAATGCGTATGCCCCACGCGTACGCCGTCGCTGACATCGATGAGGAGTCCTCAGCGCTGTGGCTCGAGGCAGTCGAGCACGACGAGAGCCCGTGGACCCTCGGCCGCTATCGCGAGGCCGCAGCCATGCTGGGCCGGTTCGCAGCCTCCCCGGACGTGTCGGCATCGGACCACTCGCTGACCAATCCGCACGGTCCGCGGCAAGCCCGCATCTACTTCGACAACCGGCTTCGAGGGCAGTACATCGCTGCCTACGACCACGGCGGCGTATGGAACCATCCCGCCGTTGCCAGGCATGTCGACGACGACCTGCGATCCCGCCTCATGTCCTTGGTCGCGGCAGCACCCGAGCTGATCGACGAGATCGAGGCGCTGCCCCTGATGAACGCCCACGGCGACGCGGCACCCCAGAACCTCCTCGCTCTTGCCGACGGCTTCTGCGTGATCGACTGGGGATTCTGGAGTCGGGCGGCTGTCGGCTTCGACCTGAGTCAGCTCGTCTACAGCGAGGTCGACCTCGACCGCTCCGATGCGTCGGCGTTCCGTGACATCCAGTCAGCCTGTTTGTCGGGCTACAGCGAGGGCCTCGCCGCGGAGGGAGCGAAGATCGACGAGGCTGCGCTGGCGCGCGCGCATCGGGTCCAGCTTGCGATGGCGCACGGCATCTCCGCGATTCCACTTGATCGCCTCGACGGCGATCAGGATCTCGCCGACCGGAGCGTGCGCGAGCGGGTGGTCGTTCTCCGGCAGATTCTCGACGACCTCGGGCTCTGAGTCAGCCGAGGTCGAGCGCGAGGAGGTCTTCCTCGGTCTCGCGCCGCACGATCACGCGTGCTTCACCATCGCGTACGGCGACCACCGCGGCCCGAGGCACGTGGTTGTAGTTGCTGGCCAGTGATCGGCAGTAGGCGCCGGTACCGGGGACTGCCAGCAGGTCGCCCGCCTCGACGTCCCCGGGAAGGAACTCGTCCTTGACCACGATGTCGCCCGACTCGCAGTGTTTGCCGACGACCCGGCTCAACACGGCCGGAGCATCTGAGCCGCGCGAAGCGAGGGTGCAGGAGTAGTCAGCGCTGTAGAGCGCGGGACGGATGTTGTCGCTCATGCCGCCATCGACCGACACATAGCGACGCGATGCTCCCCCGTCGAGGGCCACGGACTTGGTGGTGCCGACCTCGTAAAGGGTGAACGTCGACGGACCGGCGATGGCGCGACCGGGCTCGATCGAGAGCTGCGGTACGTCGATGCCCATTGCCGCACACTCGTCGTCGACGATCTTGAGCATCCCGCGAGCGAGATCCTCGGGCGTCGAGGGATCGTCCTGAGTCGTGTAGGCGATGCCGAAGCCGCCGCCGAGGTCGAACTCCGGCAAGACGACGCCGAGCTCCTTCTGGATCTGGGCGTGCAGCCGGAGCACTCGGCGAGCGGCGACCTCGAAGCCGTCGGTGACAAAGATCTGCGAGCCGATGTGCGAGTGGAGGCCGAGCAGCTTGAGACCCGGTGCGGCGAGCACCAGGCGTACGGCCTTGAGCGCGTCGCCGCCGGAGATCGAGAAGCCGAACTTCTGGTCCTCGTGCGAGGTTGAGATGTATTCGTGCGTATGCGCCTCGACACCGGCAGTCACTCGCACCATGACGGGCGCAACGACCCCGAGCTCGGCGGTCAGCTCGGTGAGCCGATCGATCTCTTCGACCGAGTCGATGATGATGCGGCCCACGCCCAGCTCGAGCGCACGGCGCAGCTCGGCGACCGA
Organism: uncultured Actinomycetota bacterium; assembly: GCA_963849475.1. Lineage (GTDB taxonomy): Bacteria > Actinomycetota > Actinomycetes > Propionibacteriales > Nocardioidaceae > Aeromicrobium. The sequence goes on along the minus strand of CAWKHC010000011.1, from coordinate 107,229 downwards.
CTTGTTGTTGCCGTGCAGGCCGATGCGCTCGGGCGGGAACTCGGCCTTGATCGCGACGGCGAGCTCGCCTCCGGTGCAGACGTCGAGGTTTAGCCCCTCTTCGGCGATCCAGCGAGCGGCGGCGACGCAGAGGAACGCCTTGCCGGCATAGAACACGTCGGCGTCCGGAAACGCCTCCTTGAAGCTGCGCGCGCGACGACGAAAGTCGTCCTCGTCGACGATGTAGGTCGGCGTGCCGAACTCGGCGGCGAGGTCCGTCACCGACTCACCTGCGACCGTCAGCACTCCACTGACCTTGGAGACGTTTGCCGCCCACAGGTGAGGGACGAGCTCGTTGGAGTCCTCGGGCGTACGCAGCCAGGCCGGACCGCGATCGCCGGACTGGCCGTGCAGTGCACCGGCTTCGTGAGAACGCATGACTACATCCTCTCCGGCGCGTTGACGCCGAGCAGGCCGAGACCGTTGGCGATGACCTGCCGCGTTGCGCCGACCAGCATCAGTCGGGCCCGGTGCAAGTCGTTGGGCTCCTCGTCGCCCTTGGGCAGCACGTGGGCGACGTCGTAGAACTTGTGGAACGCCGCGGCGGTGTCCTCGAGGTAGCGCGCAACCCGGTGCGGTTCACGCAGCTCGGCCGCACGTGCCACGACCTTGGGGTAGTCAGCCAGCGAGCGCAGCAGCGCGCCTTCCTGCTCGACGGCAAGGAGCGCGGGATCGAAGGTCGCCTCGTCGAGCACGACCCCGAGGTCGGCAGCGTTGCGGATGATCGACGAGAGGCGTGCGTGGGCGTACTGCACGTAGTAGACCGGGTTGTCGCTGTCCTGCTTGGCCCACAGGTCGAGGTCGAGGTCGATGGTGGAGTCCATCGAGTAGCGCGCCAGTGCGTAACGGGAGGCGTCGACGCCGATCGACTCCACGAGATCCTCCAGCGAGATCACCGTGCCGGCCCTCTTGCTCATCCGCAGCGGTGCGCCATCGCGTACGAGGTTGACCATCTGTCCGATCAGCAGCTCGAGGTTGACCTTGGGCGTGTCACCGAAGGCTGCGCACATGGCGAGCAGTCGCGAGACGTAGCCATGGTGGTCAGCGCCGAGCAGGATGATGCAGCGGTCGAAGCCGCGCTCGCGCTTGTTGAGGTAGTAGGCGAGGTCGCCGGAGATGTACGCAGGCTGGCCGTCTGACTTGATGACGACGCGATCCTTGTCGTCGCCGAAGTCAGACGTACGAAGCCAGGTCGCGTTGTCCTGCTCGTACATCATCCCGAGCTCCTGGAGCCTCGCGATGGCCCGATCGACAGCACCTGACTCATGCAGATCGTTCTCGTGGAAGTAGACGTCGAAGTCGACCCCGAAGTCGTGCAGGCTCTGCTTGATGTCGGCAAACATCAGCTCGACACCCTCGGCGCGGAACGTCTCGAGAGCCTCGGCATCCGGGAGGGTTGCAGCATCGGGATGCTTCGCGGTCACGTTTGCCACGATCTCGGAGATGTACTGACCTCCGTAGCCATCCTCCGGGGCATCCTCGCCGCGTGCGTCGGCGAGCAGGGAGCGCGCAAACCGGTCGATCTGCACGCCGTGGTCGTTGAAGTAGTACTCGCGCGTGACCTCGGCGCCGATCGCCGTGAGGATGCGACCGAGCGAGTCTCCGACGGCTGCCCATCGAACGCCGCCGATGTGGATGGGTCCGGTCGGGTTGGCGCTGACGAACTCGAGGTTGACCTTCTGGCCCGCATAGAGATCGCTGGTGCCGTACGACTCGCCGGCAGCCACGATGTGCGGTGCCAGGGCGCCCTGGGCGCCGGCCGCGACGCGGATGTTGAGAAATCCGGGCCCGGCGATCTCAGCGCTGGCGATCCCGTCTGCGCTGGTCAGCTCGTCGGCGAGCAGCTGGGCGAAGTCGCGCGGATTCATACCGGCGTTCTTGGCCAGGCGAAGGGCGATGTTGGTCGCGTAGTCGCCGTGCTCACGGACCTTGGGGCGCTCCACGAGCACCTCGCTCGGAACGCCGTCGGGCAGCACGATCTTGCCCGCCTCGTTGAGCGAGGAGAGGGCGCCGACGATCACGGCGGAAAGCTGCTCGGGAGTCACCTGCCAAGCCTATCGGTCGCAGCGATCGGCTCAGCGCGCTCCGTCCAGCTCTGGGATGTACTCGACGTCCTCCCCGAACAGCAGGTGACGGTAGTAGCGATCTGACATCGGCTTCGCACTGCGTACGGCATCGATCAGCTCATGCCTCGGCACGTCGTTCGAGGCGGCAACCCGAACGATGCCTTCATGGCCTTTGACCGCCGCTTCGTGTCCACCCTTGCTGGTGCGGATCCAGACGTCGTCAACGAGCTCGCACGAGACTTCGGGCTGGCTGACATCTGCACCGACCGTGGCGCGCAACGCCGGGCCGCAGAAATCCAACGTCAGAGCGTCGTTCGTGAGGGTCAACATCTGTGAGGGTGTCTCAGGCCTGTAGAACGTTCCGACGATGACTCCGCTGCTCACCGCGACTGGATCACCGTTCTGCCGATAGCCCTGTGAGCCGATGACCCATGGATGCACGCTCGATCCGAAGTCGGCGATCGCCTGGGCCCGGTCGTCTTCGCGTTTCTCCTCACCCGAAGACACCAGGGCGTACACGACAACCACTGCTGTCATGGCCAGTGCGGCGGCTCCGACCGCGACTCCGATACGCCGCAACCGCCCGGGTCGGATCATCGCCGTGATCACCATGGGGACCGCAGCAGCCACGATGACGAGGAGGGTTCGATCCTGCTGGGTGTAGTCGTCGTCCGCGGTGAGCAGCAGCGCGGAGACCGCCATCGCCGCCCACCACGCAGCCGCCGTGACAAATGCCCAGCCGCCGGGTGTCGGGCCATTGAAGACGCGGTTGACCGCCTGGAACACGAACGGCGAGATCACCACGAAGAAGGCCCCGAGCACGAGGCTGCCGAGGAACAGGAGCTGGAGGAACCCCATGACGGCGAACGTCGTGAAACAGGCACCGACCAGCCCTGCGATGGCGATGTGTAGCCAGGCTGGCGGTTGCTGTGGTGAATCCCCCGATGTCACGAGCCAACTCTGACACATCACCAGCCCCCCGGGCATGGACGACCCGCAGGGTGCACTCGCCTCGGTTGGGTCGGAGCGCGGGCCGAGTGGACTACTCGGCTCCCTGCGGGTCGGGTGGCTGCGGGTTTTGCGCCGCCGCCGGCTGAGCCTTGCGGCTAGCGGACAGCCACCTCACATGTCCAAGAGATATTCATTCCTGGGACCACCTCCTCTCCGTGTACGGCAACCGTACGTCTCGAAGTGGCGTCGCTCAAGGACCAATCTTGATCAGTGGTCACGACTCGGCGTGACGTTCGATGACTTCGCTCACCGTGGCAACCATGAAGTCCGGATCGAACGGCTTGGTGATGTACGCATCAACGCCCGCATCCATTCCGCGCTGAATGTCTGCGGGGTGTCCCTGCGTCGACACCATGACGATGGCGACCTTCGCCGTACGTGGGTCGGCGCGTATCGCCGCGACGGTGGCAACGCCGTCCATGCGGGGCATCATCACGTCGACCGTGATGGCGTCCGGGAGAGCGCCTGAGCCCCTCAAGATCTCGAGGCAGTCGATGCCGTCGACCGCCTCGTCGACGTCAAATCCGGCGAGCTCCAAGTTGGTCCGGATGAGGAAACGAATCGAGGCGGTGTCGTCGACTACGAGCACTCTGGGCACGGCACTCACCGTATCGCCCGTGCGATAGGCTCACACGGCAGTTGGCCGCATTTGGGCCCCCGTAGCTCAGGGGATAGAGCGCCGCCCTCCGGAGGCGGAAGCGCAGGTTCGAATCCTGCCGGGGGCACGCAATGCTTCGGTCCAACCACCGAGCAGCGGTCACTGTCGAAACACCAACGACGGGCGTCGCATGAGCCACCTTGAACTGGGCGTCATCGCCCACACCTCCAAGGAGAACGAACGGCGTCTGCCGTTGCATCCTCGCCATCTCGAACGCCTCACCAAGGCCGTACGGCCACACGTGTTCCTGGAAGAGGGCTACGGCGAGAACTTCAGCTACTCCGACGACGAGCTCCGGCCGTTGGTCGGCGGCATCCTGTCGCGCGCCGAGCTGATCGAGCGATGCGACGTCATCCTGCTGACCAAGCCGCAACCCTCGGATCTGCTCGAGATGCGTGAAGGGCAGACGCTCTGGGGCTGGCCGCACTGCGTACAGGACACCGAGCTGACCCAGGCTGCGATCGACCGCAAGCTGACCCTGATCGCGTGGGAAGTCATGAACCACTGGAGCGGCGACGGAAACTTTCTGCTCCACGTGTTCCACAAGAACAACGAGCTCGCGGGCTACGGCTCGGTGCTCCACGCGATGGAGATTGCCGGCCTGACAGGCAACTACGGCCGCCGGCTGAGCGCCGCTGTGATCGGGTTCGGAGCAACCGCACGCGGCGCCGTCACCGCATTGAGCGCGCACGGCATCCACGACGTCGACATCTTCACCCAGCGCGGCGTCGCCGCCGTCAGCGCGCCGATCCACTCAGCCCGGATCGTGCACTTCGACCCGGCCGACTCCCCGGCCGAGAGCCGCGCGTTCATCGACCAGGAGTGGGTGCCGATGCCGGCGCTGCTCGCCGAGCACGACGTCATCGTCAACTGCGTCCTACAAGACCCCAACTCGCCGATGTCGTTCCTGATGAACGCCGACCTGCCGACACTCGCGTCGGGCACGATCATCGTCGACGTGTCCTGCGACGAAGGCATGGGCTTTGAGTGGGCCAAGCCGACGACGTTCGACGAGCCGACGTTCACCGTTGGCAACGGCGTGACCTACTACGCCGTCGACCACAGCCCGTCGTACCTGTGGAACTCAGCAACGTGGGAGATCAGCCAGGCGCTGCTCCCCTACATCCCCAAGGTCCTCGCCGGCGAGAAGTCGTGGGACGCCAACGAGACGATCCGTCGAGCCATCGAGATCCGCAAGGGTGTCGTGCAGAACCCGGAGATCCTGGCCTTCCAGCACAGGACCCCCGAGTACCCGCACCCGGTCTAGCCCCGCGGATGGCTCTTTCGGGGTTCGACCGCTCCCAGTAGCGTCGTCTCATACCCACGACGAGAGGCAACACGATGCCCACACGCACAGCCCGCACTGCCTGGGACGGCGGCCTGCAGGACGGATCCGGCCAGGTCGAGCTGACCAGCTCAGGCCTCGGCACGTTCGACGTGTCGTTCCCCAAGCGCGCATCTGACGACGGCGGAGGAGCCACCAATCCCGAGGAGCTCGTCGGGGCAGCCCATTCGGCCTGCTACGCGATGTCGCTCGCGGGACAGCTCGAAGCGATCGGCGCCACGCCGCAATCGATGGAGATCAAAGCCGACGTCACCCTTGGCGCAGACCCCGATGGTGGGTTCAAGCTCACCGGCATCACGCTGACGGTTCGCGCAGAGGTCGAGGGAACTGATGACGCGGGGTTCGCGCAGGCGGCTGAGGCTGCCAAGGTCGGCTGCCCGATCAGCAAGGCCCTGGCGGGCGTGCAGATCACGCTCGACGCCGCTCTCGTCACCGCGTGAGGTGAAACCGCAGATCACTGGCCGCCTGCATGCGCAGGGTCTGGATTCGCCACGCTTCGACACGGCGGTCGACGTCGTACGACACCTCGGCTGCGTACAGTCCCAGCTGCACGACATGGGGCTGTGGGCTGTCGCTCGCCGCACGCACGCGATGACCAAGCGAGACCTCGACGAGTCGTTTGCGCGAGGCGACTTCCTGCGCACACACGTGCTCAGGCCGACGTGGCACTTCGTCGACCCGTCCGACATCCATTGGCTGCTGGCGGTGACAGCTCCACGAATCAGCAAGATCTTGACGTCGGGGCTCAACACGATCGGCCTCAGTCGCGATCACCTCGATCAAGGCACCGAGGTGATCGTCGCGAGTCTTGCCGATGGTGCGCCTCGTACGCGGGCCGAGCTGGGTGAAGCCCTTGGCGACGCAGGGCTGGCGGACTCGGGGCAACCGCTGGCTCACACCGTCATGCACGCCGAGATCGAGGCACTCATCGTCAACGGACCGATGCGGGGCAAGCAGCACACGTACGTGCTGCTCGACTCCGTCGTCACCGCTCCCCCGACCCAGCCACGAGACGAGCTCCTCGCGCTGATGGCCCGGCGTTACGCACGCGGTCACGGGCCGATCCGCGACAAGGACCTCGCCTGGTGGGCGAGCCTCACGCTGGCCGAGAGCCGCAGAGCAATCAAGCTCGGCGAGCTGCGGCCAACAGATGTCGCCGGCGAGGCCTACTGGTCACACGACGAGCCGATCGATGCTGCGGCCCCGGTCGCCGCGCTGCTGCCGAATTTCGACGAGTACATCTCGTACGCACGCGACACCGAGGACTACACGCTCTTCAGCGGCGCTCCCGAAGCCATGATGCGCAGCTCCGGACTGCTGGTGATCGGCGGCCACCTGGCGGGCACGTGGACGAGGACGATCAAGTCCAGGACCGTCGACATCAAGGTCGTGTCCTCCCCCCGCCTCACGCCGGCGGTCAAGCGTGCACTCGAAGCAGAGGCTGCGGCATTCGGTCGTTTCGTCGAGCGCGATCCGACGCTGCAGATTCTCGCCTGATCTCGCCCGGCCGAGCCACGGTCATGGCAATCTGAAATGAGGGTGGCGACGCGGGCCAACCGCCGTACGGCGAACTAGGCGTGCGCGTTACCCTTGTAATCGAAGACTTCACATGCGTTTCAGCACTGAGCCGGAAGAGGCGATCGAGGCAGTGGCCAACTCCTCACCAGACCACACAACCCCTGATTTCGGAACGAATCAGTGGCTCGTAGAGGAAATGTACGAACGCTTTCAGGAGGACCCGACTTCAGTCGATCCGACCTGGGCGACTTTCTTCAAGGATGGCGCTCCGTCGTCGACCAACGGAGCGACGCCGACGGCCGCCGCCGCAGTCGCCACGGTGACGTCGACTCCTGAGGCAAAACCGGCCCCTGCCGCAGCAGCTCCGGCTGCCCCCGCACCCGCTGCCCCCGCACCCGCTGCCCCCGCCGCCGAGAAGACTGCACCGCCCGCTCCGGCCGCGAAGCCGGCAGCCGCCGCGCAACCTGCCGCTCCGGCCGCCAAGGCCGGACCCGGTGAGGTCGGCAAGTCCGTCCTCAAGGGGGCCGCGGCTCGCACCGTCCAGAACATGGATGCCAGCCTCGCCGTCCCGACCGCGACCAGCGTCCGCGCGATGCCGGTCAAGCTGCTGTTCGACAACCGGATCGTCATCAACAACCACCTTGCGCGGGCACGTGGCGGCAAGGTGTCGTTCACGCACCTCATCGGCTGGGCGATCGTCCAGGCCATCAAGTCGATGCCCGAGATGAACACCGGCTACGAGGTCGTCGACGGCAAGCCCAACCAGCTCAAGCCCGAGCACATCAACTTCGGTCTCGCGATCGACCTGCAGAAGCCTGACGGCAGCCGTACGCTCCTGGTCCCTTCGATCAAGGCCGCCGAGACGCTCACGTTCGCCGAGTTCTGGGCCGCCTACGAGACCATGGTGACCAAGGCTCGCAACAACAAGCTCGAGGTCAGCGACTTCCAGGGCACCACGGTCAGCCTGACCAACCCGGGCGGCATCGGCACCAACCACTCGATCCCCCGCCTCATGCAGGGCCAGGGCGTCATCGTCGGTGTCGGCTCGATGGAATACCCGCCCGAGTTCCAGGGCGCATCCGAGCACACGCTCGCGCAGATGGCGATCTCCAAGATGGTCACGCTGACGTCGACGTACGACCACCGCGTCATCCAGGGCGCGCAGTCCGGCGAGTTCCTCAAGAAGGTCCACGGCCTGCTGCTCGGCGAGAACGACTTCTATGACGGCATCTTCCGGGCACTCAAGATCCCGTACGAGCCCATCCGCTGGGCCCAGGACATCGCCGTCAGCCACGACGACGAGGTGCACAAACAGGCCCGCGTGCTGGAGCTCATCCACGCATTCCGGGTACGCGGTCACCTCATGGCCGACACCAACCCGCTCGAGAACCACGCCCGCAGCCACCCCGACCTCGACACCGCCAGCCACGGGCTGACCCTGTGGGACCTCGATCGTGAGTTCGCCACCGGGTCGTTCGGCAACGGCAAGCGCTTCATGAAGCTCCGTGAGATCCTCGGCATCCTGCGTGACTCCTACTCCCGCACCATCGGGCTCGAGTACATGCACATCCAGGACCCCGATGAACGCAAGTGGTTCCAAGAGCGCGTCGAGCGTCCGCACACCAAGCCGCCGCGCGAGGAGCAGCTGCGCATCCTGCAGAAGCTCAATCAGGCCGAGGCGTTCGAGACGTTCCTGCAGACCAAGTTCGTCGGCCAGAAGCGGTTCAGCCTCGAAGGCGGCGAGACCACGGTTCCCGTCCTCGACGAGATCTGCGAGGCCGCCGCGGCCGATGCGCTCGACGAGGTCTGCATCGGCATGGCTCACCGCGGTCGCCTCAATGTGCTCGTCAACATCGCCGGCAAGCACGCCAGTCAGGTGTTTCGTGAGTTCGAGGGAAACATCGACCCTCGTACCGTCCAGGGCTCCGGCGACGTCAAGTACCACCTCGGCGTCGAGGGTGAGTTCACCTCCGGCTCCGGCGACAAGATCAAGGTCTCGGTCGCGGCCAACCCGTCACACCTCGAAGTCGTCGATCCGGTGCTCGAAGGCATTGCCCGGGCCAAGCAGGACCGCCTCAACCGCGGCGCCGACTACCCGGTCCTTCCCGTCCTGGTGCACGGCGACGCCGCGTTTGCCGGACAGGGAGTCGTCGCAGAGACGCTCAACCTCTCGTTGCTGCGCGGCTACCGTACGGGCGGCACGATCCACCTGATCGTCAACAACCAGGTCGGATTCACCACCTCGCCGTCGGCATCGCGTTCGTCGCAGTACTGCACCGATGTCGCACGCATGATCCAGGCACCGATCTTCCACGTCAACGGCGACGATCCCGAAGCCTGCATCCGAGTGGCGCACTTGGCGTACGAGTACCGCCGGACGTTCCACAAGGACATCGTCATCGACCTGGTCTGCTACCGCCGCCGCGGTCACAACGAGGGCGACGATCCCAGCTTCACGCAGCCGCTGATGTACGACACGATCAACGCCAAGAAGTCCGTACGCAAGCTCTACACCGAAGCGCTCGTCGGCCGTGGCGACATCACCCTCGAAGAGGCCGAGGCCGCCCTCAGCGACTACCAGGCACAGCTGGAGCACAACTTCGCCGAGGTCAAGGAGAGCGCAAACGATCCCGGTTACTCACGGACTCCGGACTACCCGGTCAAGCCCGAGCACGACGGCGAGCTGGTCACGGCGATCTCGCCCGAGGCAATGAAGGCGATCGCCGACTCCCACACCAACGTGCCCGATGGCTTCACGGTTCACCCCAAGGTGATGCCGCAGCTCCAGCGTCGCGCTCAGTCGATCTCGGCTGGCCCCATCGACTGGGGCACTGGCGAGATCCTCGCGCTTGGCTCGTTGCTGCTCGACGGCCGGCCGGTGCGCCTGGCTGGTCAGGACTCGCGACGCGGGACTTTCTCGTCACGCTTCGCGACGATCATCGACCGCGAGAATGCCAATGAGTGGACTCCGCTTTCCCATGTCGGCGACGACCAGGCGTCGTTCTACATCTACGATTCCCTTCTGAGCGAGTACGCCGCCCTCGGCTTCGAGTACGGGTACTCCGTCGCCCGCCCCGAAGCGCTCACGATCTGGGAAGCCCAGTTCGGCGATTTCATCAATGGCGCCCAATCCGTGGTCGACGAATACATTTCGTCGGGCGAGACCAAATGGGGGCAGAAGTCCGGCGTCGTGCTGCTGCTGCCGCACGGGCACGAAGGCCAGGGCCCCGATCACACATCAGGACGCATCGAACGTTTCCTCGAGCTGTGTGCCGATGACGCGATGACGGTCGCCCAGCCCTCGACACCCGCGTCGTACTTCCACCTGCTGCGTCGCCAGAGCCTGCAGAGCCAGCATCGTCCCTTGATCGTCTTCTCCCCGAAGTCGATGCTTCGCAACAAGGCCGCCGCCTCACAACCAGAGGACTTCACCAGCGGTACGTTCCGCCCGGTCATCGGCGACGACGGCGTCAACACAGCATCGGTCGAGCGCGTGCTCGTCTGCTCCGGCAAGATCGCCTGGGACCTGTTCGCCGAGCGCGCCAAGCGCGAACCCGATGCATCGCGTACGGCGATCGTCCGGCTCGAGCAGATCTACCCGCGCCCGACGGCCGACCTCAATGCCGAGATCGCCAAGTTCCCCAACGCACGGGAGATCCGCTGGGTGCAGGACGAGCCCGCCAACCAGGGTCCGTGGCCGCACATCGCGCTCAACTTCATGGGCGAGTTCGACGGTCTGCCGCTCACCCGGGTCTCACGAGCCGCGTCGTCGGCTCCGTCGGTCGGCTCGCACGCGCGTCACGTACAGGAGTTCGAGGCTCTGATGGAGCAGGCTTTCGCCTGATCGCCTGATGTACTTCACCGATCGCGGGATCGAAGAGCTCCAGAGCCGGCGGGGCGATGAGGAAGTCACCTTGGCCTGGCTCGCCGAGCAGCTCAGCACGTTCGTCGACCTCAACCCCGACTTCGAGATCCCCGTCGAGCGCCTGGCCACCTGGCTCGCTCGCCTCGACGACGATGAGTGACACCGAGGGCGCCCCGCGCCCGAGCGTGTCGCCAGGTTGAGTGAAATCACGCGCGGAGCGCGTCAGGAAAGTCGAAACCGGGTGAGTTCAGCACCCAAATTTCTCACGCCGGCGTGGTTCTGAATCTCACCGAGGTTTCGACGTTCCTGGGCCTTCGGCGCGGCACGCTCAACCTGACTTCGCGCTCGCTCGCAGAGCTCGCTCGACTCAGTCAGAGCGTCAGGACGATCTTGCCGAAGACACTGCCGTCGATGACGGACTCGAGCCCTGAGGCCGCGTCGGCCATCGGGATCTCGCGGTCGATCAGGGGTCGGGTGCCGGTGACGTCCATGAACTGCGCCAGCGCATGAAGCTCGTCGCGGGTGCCCATCGTCGAACCGTGCACGCGCATCTGCTGGAAGAAGATACGCGTCAGCTCGGCATGGGAGGGTGCGTCACCTGAGGTTGCACCGGCGATCACGATCGTGCCTCCGGGACGCATCGACTTCACCGAGTGCGACCAGGTGGCGGCACCGACCGTCTCGATCACCGCGTCGACCTTGCTCGGCAACCTCGCACCGGACTCGAACGCCTCATGCGCGCCGATGTCGACTGCCTTTTGACGCTTGTCCTCGTCGCGGCTCGTGGCATAGACGCGGAAGCCCGCTGCCCGAGCCAGCGTGATGGCCGCCGTCGCGACGCCGCCGCCCGCCCCTTGGACGAGCACCGTGTCGCCCTGCTTGAGTCCGGACTGGGTGAACAACATGCGGTACGCCGTCAGCCATGCTGTCGGAAGGCAAGCCGCTTCGGCGAACGACAAGCCGGCAGGCTTGGCGACGACGTTGCGCTTCGGCACGGTGACCCGCTCGGCGAAAGTGCCCTGATGACGCTCGGACAACAGGGACCGCTTGGGGTCGAGGGTCTCGTCACCGCGCCACGACGGCTCGCTGATGACCGCGTGGACGAGCACTTCATTGCCGTCCTCGTCGAGTCCGGCGGCGTCGCAGCCCAGGATCATCGGCAACCGGTCGGCGGGCAGCCCGACGCCGCGCAGGCTCCATACGTCGTGATGGTTGATCGATGCGGCCTTGACCGTGACGGTGGTCCAGCCGTCCGGCACGTCCGGCTCGGGACGCTCCCCGATCACCAGCCCCGACAGCGGGTCATCGGCGTTGATCTTGTCTGCGTAGACGGCGAACATCAAGCTCCTCGGGCGGTTGGTGAGTCCGACGGATCAGTATGGCCGACGTGCGAGGCCTTCTCGCCGAGCAGTGTCGGTGACGGCCTTCGCAACGGCTGTCGACACACGTGGGTCGAACGGGGACGGAATGATGCATGCTTCGCTGAGGTCATCGCCGACGAGGTCTGCTATCGCCTGAGCCGCGGCGAGCTTCATACCCTCGGAGATACGCGTGGCACGCACGTCCAGGGCGCCTCGGAAAATTCCGGGGAACACGAGGACGTTGTTGATCTGGTTGGGGAAGTCCGAGCGGCCGGTCGCGACGACGCGCGCGTACTTGCCGGCGATGTCGGGGTGCACCTCGGGATGCGGGTTGGCGAGGGCGAACACGATCGCGTCTGGAGCCATCGAAGCAACGGCCTCCTCGGGAACCGTGCCTCCGGAGACACCGATGAACACGTCCGCGTCGGCCAGCGCATCCGACACGGAGCCCGGCTTGGCCCAGCTGGCGGTCTCGTCAGCGAGCCATTGCTTGACGTCGTCCAGAGCTCCACGGCTCGAATGAACGACGCCGCTGCGGTCGACGAGCGCGATCTTGGTGACGCCGGCCGACTTGAGGATCTTGGTGATCGCGACGCCGGCCGCTCCGGCGCCGGAGATGACGACCTTGACGTCCTCGATGTAGCGCTCGGTCACCCGTACGGCATTGAACAGCGCTGCGAGGACGACGACGGCCGTGCCGTGCTGGTCGTCGTGGAAGACGGGGATGTCGAGGCGTTCGATCAGTCGACGTTCGATGTCGAAGCATCGCGGGCTCGAGATGTCCTCGAGGTTGATGCCGCCGAACGACGGCGCGAGGCGCACGATCGTCTCGACGATCTCGTCGGGGTCGGTCGTCGCCAGTGCGATCGGGATCGCGTCGACGCCACCGAACTGCTTGAACAGCACGGCCTTGCCCTCCATGACGGGCATGGAGGCCGCCGGGCCGATGTCGCCGAGCCCCAGGACAGCCGTGCCGTCGGTGACGACCGCAACCGTGTTGGAGACCCAGGTGTACTCGTGCGCGATCTCCGGGTCGGCCGCGATGGCCTCGCACACGAGAGCAACGCCCGGCGTGTAGGACATCGAGAGATCGTCGGCGTCGTTCAGCGGTACGGTCGCCGCGATCGCCATCTTGCCGCCGCGGTGCAGGGCGAAGATCGGGTCGTCGGGGTCCGGCGTTGGAGTGTGCACGTCGATGTCAGTCGCAACCATTGAAGCCTCGGGAAGTTGAAAGCGTGAGACGGGACCGATCAGATCGCCGATGCGGCCTGTGGCCGCTCAAGGGCACCCGCAACAACGGGGTGTGCGTGCAGGTCGTGCCCGGCTCTCAGTCTCTCACAACGGGTCTCGGTCATCAGAATGGGCGCCGCCCAGCGCCCGGGTGACCGCCGGTGCAAGGAGGCACGCCAGAACCACGACGGCGAGACCCGCCATGACGTACGCCAGCCAGGTCGTGTCGCCGTTGCGCAGGTTCCATGCCAGCAGCAGCTGGATCAGGTGCGTGACGATCAGCGGGCTCCGCGCCCAGCTCTCACCCTGCGAGACCCGCCAGGCAAAGAACAGCTGGCCCGCGCCGTACGCGGCGAGCAGCACACCAGCTCCGACGCCCAGTCCGACGCGCTCACTTGACACGTTGGCCAGGTCCAGGACGGCAAGGACGATGTACGCCACCGCCTCGATCGCCACCACGATGGCCGCAATGCTGAGCAGCACGCGAGCGGGTTTTGCGACCGAGTCTGGAGTCGTCACGGCGCCAGCGTACGTGGAGGTTCCGCCAGCAGGGAGGTGTCGCCTGACTCGCGAGCCGGATGCACCGTCCCGGCAGCGTTCTCGTCGGTCGCCGCACAACCCCGGTGCGTCTCCCTCCTCGGCCTTGCCAGCCCGGCACCTTCAGCCCGCTCGCTTAACCGGCGCCCCCGCTGGCGGAATCTCCCCGGTGTGACCCAATCAACAATTCGCCCGCCTCCTTACCCTTGTAAAGCAGTTGAAACCTTGAAAACATGGAGGCCAAGCCTTCGTACGGGTCAGACCGGCCTGCCCAAGGCACAAAACAACGGGAAGGAGTGTCCCCACATGGACTGGCGCCATCGTTCCGCATGCCTAGATGAGGACCCTGAGCTCTTCTTCCCCATCGGCAACACGGGTCCCGCCATCTTGCAGATCGAAGAGGCCAAAGTCGTTTGCCGCCGTTGCGATGTCCGCGAGCTGTGCCTGCAATGGGCACTCGAGAGCGGCCAGGACCACGGAGTGTGGGGAGGCTTGGGCGAAGACGAACGTCGTACGCTGAAGCGCCGCAACGCTCGGGCGCGTATTCGTACAGCCTGACGTACACGTATCGATGCCCCGTACTCCTCTGAGTGCGGGGTTCTTTGCGTCCCGAGCGCCCTAGACGACGAGCGATATGGCGACGGTCGTGCCGCCGGCACTGCGCCGTTCGAACGTCAGCGTCCCGCCGAGCTCGCCCTCCACCAGCGTCGTGACGATCGACAGACCCAGGCTCGCTGCGGGATCGAAATCGGCAGGCAAGCCGACGCCGTCATCGCTCACCCGCAGTCGTACGCGGTCACGGATGCGGTTGACGGCGAGCGTCAGCGTGCCACCACCTGCGCCGTACGCGTGCTCGACGGCGTTCTGGATCAGCTCGGTCAGCACCATGGCCAGCGGCGTGGCAATCACACCGGGCAGGGAGCCGAACGTGCCCACACGATCGGCGCGCACAGCACCAGAGCCTGCTGCCTCGTGCGACACGTCCAGGACGTTGCGGATCAGCCGGTCGGCGATCTCGTCGAACTCGACCTCGTCGCCGAATGACTGGCTGAGCGTCTCGTGCACGAGCGCGATCGAGCCGACCCGGCGCACGGCGTCGTCGAGAGCGGCCCGCGCCTCGGGCAGCTCGACCCGTCGCCCCTGAAGTCGAAGCAGCGCCGCCACGGTCTGCAAGTTGTTCTTGACCCGGTGGTGGATCTCGCGGATCGTCGCTTCCTTCGACACCAGCTCGCGTTCGCGGAGCCTCAGCTCGGTGACATCGCGCAACAGGATCAGCGCGCCATTGGCGTGGCCGCCCGACCTCAGCGGGATGACCCGGAGCAACAGCGATCCGGTCGAGTTCTCGATCTCGGCCTCGCCACCGGCGTCCCCGCGCAGCAGGCCTAGCGGCCCGCGGTCGGTGGGTCTGCGGTCGATCAAGCTCGTGGTGACCTCGCCGAGCTCGGCACCGACCAGGTCGCCGGCGAGCCCCAGACGGCGATAGGCGGACTGGGCGTTGGGGCTGGCGTACGCAACGCGGCCCCGACCGTCCGTACGGATCAGTCCGTCGCCCACCCTGAGCGAGTCCGCGAGGTCTGATCGGGCGCCCACGAGCGGGAACTCGCCGCGCTGGATCATCTCGATGAGCTCATCTGCGGCCGCGAGGTAGGTCGCCTCGAGCTCGCTCGTCGTGCGTGGTGCGCCGTCGCTGCGACGCGACGAGATGACGGCAATCGCCTCACCATCGCGCTTGACCGGGATCGTGCGAGCGCGGACACGCATGCCGTCCGGCATCTCCTCGACCTGCTCCTCGACCACCTCACCGGATGCCAGGGCCCGGTCCAGCCGGTCGGTGTGGCCGGCGGGAACGAAGCTGCCGGCAGCGTCCTCGAGCAAGGTGGTGGGACCGGTGGTGGGCCGGATCTGGGCGCCCGCCCACATACCCTTCGACTCCGCGTCGGGAACCCAGAGCACGAGATCGGAGAACGACAGATCGGCGATGATCTGCCAGTCCGTCACCAGGGCATGCAGCCACGAGACGTCGCCGGTGGACAGCGAGGTCTGGAATCGCGCGATGTCATCCAGCGAGGGCACAGTTCAAGGGTATTGCCATTCCGTGGCACGATGGCTTGGTGTCTGAGGCGTACTGGCTGTCGGTGATGCAGGCCGGCATGGAAGTACCAGCCGAACGCAGCTTGGACGAGTGCACGGTCGAGCTCGTGGAGATGCTCGGCCATCCCAACCCACGCTGGCGCGAAGACATCGCCTATCCCCTGTTGACGACGTGGATCACCAAGGGCATCTACGACGAGCTGCTCGCCGGTCTGGGCGACGGCATCGTCCCGGGGCTCCGTTACGGGCTCGGCCACGACGGCGACGTCTCGGTCCTGCGCCGCTCGTACAGCGCGCTGATGCTGGCCGAGATCATCGGTCGCGACAACAACGAGCACCTGATGACGTCCGATGCGGTCCTCCGCTGGGGCGACAGCGCCACCGCCTGGTACGTCCGCGAGCAGGATCACCGCGGCTGGGTGCCCGAGCAGGGCTGGGCCAATGCGGTCGCGCACGGCGCCGACCTGTTGGCTGCGCTCGCCCGGTCACGACACTTCGAACGGCTCGAGCTGACCGTTCTGCTCGATGTCATCGCCGATCGCGTGCTCACACCGACGTCGTACATCTGGCGGCACGGCGAGGAAGATCGTCTCGCGTACGCCGTCATGACGCTGCTGCACCGCAACGCTCTCGACCCCAGCATCGTCGAGCCCTGGTTGGCCCGGCTCGGCGCCGGCATCATGGTGCCCCGTACGCGCGGCCACATCGAGGCCGAGTGGCCGTCGCCGTCTGTCCGCAACACGTCGTCGTTGCTGCGCGCGCTCCACCTGCAGCTCGCGCTCGGTGTCCAGGGACGCGCCGATCTGCGCGCCGATGCCGAGCTGTTCGCCGAGCAGCCCGCACACCGCGCCGACCTGATCCTCGCCGTGCTGGACCAGATCCGCGCCGAGAGCCCGTGGCTCTACCGACCCACCACGCGAGCCAAACCAGTCACCTGACCGCTGCTTACCATCCAGTAACCTGCGTCACATGACTGACGAAGCCCAGGAAGCTCACGGCGGCGTCCACGCATTCGACGTGGCCCGCGCACACGGTGTCGAGACGATGTTCACGCTCTCGGGAGCGCACGTCTTCCCGATGTACGACGCGGCGGTCAAGGCCGATCCCCCCATGCCGATCATCGACGTACGCCATGAGCCGACTGCTGTCTTCGCCGCCGAGGCCATCGGCAAGCTGACCCGCAAACCGGGGCTGGCCGTGCTGACCGCCGGACCGGGTGTCACCAACGGCGTCAGCCCCATCGCCCAGGCGAGCTTCTCCGGCTCGCCGCTGGTCGTCATCGGCGGCCGCGCACCCAACAACCGCTGGGGTACCGGCAGCCTCCAGGAGCTCGACCAGCCGCCCATCCTCGAGACGGTCTCGAAGTCCTCGACGACGGCCCAGACCGTCGCCGACATCGCGCCGACCATGGACGAGGCGTTCACCCTCGCCGGTTCCTCGCACCGCGGACCCGCGTTCGTCGACATCCCGATGGACGAGTTCTTCGGCAATGCTCCGCTCACCCCGTCCTCGGGCAACGCGACTGCCCCCATCGAACCTGACCCGGATGGCCTGACGCAGATCGCCGAGCTGATCCGTCAGTCGAACCGCCCCGTGCTCGTGCTCGGAACAGACGTCTGGGCCGATCACGCGGAGGAGGCCGCGCTGCAGTTCGTCGAGGAGACCGGCATCCCGGTCATCGCGAACGGCATGGGCCGCGGCATCATCCCCGGCGGACACCCCCAGCTCGTCACGAAGGCGCGTTCGACCTCGTTCAACCAGGCCGACCTGGTGATCGTCGTCGGAACGCCGTTGGATTTTCGCCTCGGCTACGGCATCTTCGGCGGCAAGGACGGCGCGGCGTCTGCCAAGACCGTCCACATCGCCGACTCCCCCGGCCAGGTCTCCACACACGCCGAGCTGGCCGCGTCGGTCAGCGGCGACCTGTCGTCGGTCTTCACCGGGCTGTTCGGTGCGCTCACCGCCCCGTCCGAGCACGGCCGCCGCCCCGACTGGTCCTCATGGATCGAGACGCTGCAGACCGAGGTGGCTGCGGCCACCGCGCGCGACAGCGAGCTGCTCACCGCCTCGGCCGACCCGATCCACCCGGCGCGCATCTATGGCGAGCTGCTTCCCCGCCTCGCCGAGGATGCTGTCGTGATCGGCGATGGCGGCGACTTCGTTTCGTTCGCCGGCAAGTTCGTCGAACCCAGGCGCCCCGGCGGCTGGCTCGACCCGGGACCGTACGGCTGCCTCGGCGCCGGCATGGGTGCGGCGATGGCGGCCCGCATCGCCCGCCCCTCGAGCCAGGTCGTCCTGCTGTACGGAGACGGTGCCGCCGGCATGTCGCTGATGGATGTCGACACCCTCGTACGCCACAACCTCCCGATCGTCATGATCGTCGGCAACAACTCGGCGTGGGGACTGGAGAAGGGCCCGATGCAGTGGCTTTACGGCTACGACGTCGCCGCCGATCTCGCTCCGCAAACCCGATACGACCAGGTCGTGACGGCACTGGGCGGTGGTGGGGAGATGGTGACCGACCCCAAGGAGATCGGTCCGGCCCTCGACCGGGCCTTCGCCTCGGGAGTCCCCTATCTCGTCAACATCATCACCGACGTCAACGCCGCCTACCCACGAGCCACGACGGGCATCTGACTTGCAGGTTCGGGAGGCCCATGAGGACGAGTGGGCGGCCGTCGGCGACCTGACCGTCGCGGGTTATGACGCCGACGGCTACCTCACTTATCCGGACGGCACCTTTGACGACGTCTACGCGGGCTGGCTCCGCGACGCTGCGTCCCGGGGGCGCAACAGCGTCCTGCTGGTGGCCGTCGAGGACGGCGAGCTGCTCGGAACCGTCACCTGGTGTCCTCCCGGGTCCTCCGATCGGCAGTTCGCGACCTCCGACCGGCAGGGCGAGTTCCGTACGCTTTCTGTCGCCAGCAGCGCCCGTGGCCGGGGCGTCGGACGTGCACTCGTCACCGCCTGCTTCGATCGAGCACGATCGGCGGGACTCACCGAGGTGATGATCTGTTCCCTGCTCGAGATGGAGCCCGCCCATCGGCTGTACGAGTCGTTCGGCTTCGTGCGACGGCCTGAGCTCGACCGGGTCCCCGAGCCCGGAGTCAATCTCTGGGCCTTCTCGGCACCCGTAGCCTGAGTTCATGGAAACCGCGTCAGTCACCCATACGGTCGCCGATGCCGACACCGCACGGGCGGTCGGGAGTGGCGATCTCGCCGTGCTCGGCACCCCGGTCGTGCTGGCCTGGTGCGAGGAAGCGACCTGCGCTGCGCTCGAGCTCACGCCGGAGCAGACCAGTGTCGGCACGCGGGTCGATCTCGAGCACCTGGCCGCGAGCCCGGTCGGCACGGAGGTCACCGCGACGGCGACGCTGATCCACACGGACGGACGCCTCGTACGATTCCAGGTCTCCGCCCTCGACGCTGCCGGCACCCTGCTCGCCAGCGGTGAGATCCGCCGGGTGATCGTGGACCGGGAGCGATTCATGGGCCGGATCAGCCCTGTGGGAGACTAGGTCTTCCAGCTTTCGAGGAGGACCGCATGAGCAAACGAGGCCGCAAGCGCCGCGCTCGCAAGAAGAAGGGCGCAAACCACGGCAAGCGTCCCAACGCTTGAGCCGTTGTTACCCAGACATGAGAAATCCCCGTCCACCGGACGGGGATTTCTTGACTGTGAGAATGGTCAGGTCGGCTTGGTCTCGGTGATCTCGACCTGCACGGTCCGGATCGAGATGAGCACCTTTTCCCGGAGCACCTCGGGCGCCACCTCGGAGCAGGAGCGCGACACGAGTGACTTGACCACGCGCTCGAGGTCGTACTCCGTCAGGCAGGACGTGCACTCGTCGATGTGGTGCTGGATCTCCGCGCAGCTCGCGGTGTCGATCTCCTGATCGATGAACAGGTAGAGATTTTCGAGTGCCTTGCCGCAGTCGGGCCCTTCGCATTCTTCGGTCATTTGGTGTCACCTCCGCCTGTGACGGCCATGCCGCGATCTCGGGCGTAGTCGCTCAGCAGGTCGCGGAGCATACGACGGCCACGGTGCAGGCGTGACATGACGGTGCCGATCGGAGTCTCCATGATCTCGGCGATCTCCTTGTAGGGAAACCCTTCGACATCGGCGAGATAGACGGCCATCCGGAAGTCCTCGGGCAGGGCCTGGAGTGCGTCCTTGACGTCACTGTCGGGGAGGTGCTCGAGCGCTTCCATCTCGGCGGACTTGAGCCCGCTCGATCCGTGCGACTCCGCGCGAGCGATCTGCCAGTCCTCGATCTCGTCGGTGATCTGCTGCGGCTGGCGCTGCTTCTTGCGGTAGGAGTTGATGTAGGTGTTGGTCAGGATGCGGTAGAGCCACGCCTTGAGGTTGGTGCCGGGCGTGAACTGGTGGAACGCGGTGAACGCCTTGGCGAACGTCTCCTGGACGAGGTCCTCGGCGTCATGCGGGCTGCGGGTCATGCGCAGTCCGGCGGAGTAGAGCTGATCGAGGAAGGGCAGGGCATCGGCCTCGAAGCGGGCCTGACGCTGCTCCGGGGTCTCGGTGCTGCGCGGGTCGGCGTCAGCGGGGCTTGCGGGGGTGACTGTCATTGCATCCCAGCCTACTCCGGGGGTCGGACGCAAGCTCCGCGGCATGATGGCACCCGCGGTGCGTTCGGCGCATGTCTGCATACCCACTAGAACGACGTGCGGGGGCCGCCTATTCCATGGGTGCTAGTCCGAGGACAGCGGCACGATGAGCTCGGGCCCGTTGTTGCGCACGTTGTTGACCTCCGTCGACACCGGAAAGGCGTCGAGGCGGCCGGGCGCCGCGGGGATGAGCAGCTCCATGAGCTGATCTGTGGGATGTGGCGTGGGATCGAGCCAGGCGTCGAAGCCACCTGGCTCGACAAACAGCGGCATCCGGTCGTGCAGGTGGCCGAGCTCATCCTCGGCGGTCGTCGTGATGATCGTGAAGCTGATGACCCACTCGTCGTCCTCGCGGTTCTTCCAGAACTCGTAGAGCCCTGCCATCGCCAGCACGGAGCCGTCCTTGGGAGTGATGTAGAACGGCTGCTTGGGCGCCTTCTTGCCGTCGATCGGCTCACGGGCGTACCACTCGAAGTAGCCATCGGCCGGAATGAGCGCACGCCGCTTGCCGAATGCCTTCTTGAATGCCGGCTTCTCGGCGATGGTCTCCGACCGGGCGTTGATCATGCGGTTGCCGATCGACTGGTCCTTGGCCCAGCTGGGGATCAGGCCCCACTTGGCCGTCAGGAGCTCGCGCTGTGGGCGAGCAGCGCTCGACTCCTCGGGGGCGCGACCGATCAAGATCGGCGCAAGCTTGGTCGGAGCCATGTTGTAGTCAGCCTCGAGCTCGACGAAGGAGTTGACGAGATCGACCTCGAACGCCTGATTGAGAGATGCCGAGGTCTGGGTTGTCGCGTAGCGCCCGCACATGGGGCAAGCGTATGACGGGCACGCCCTCAGGTTGAAAGTGCGGCAAGCGTCGTGGCGATGCCATCGGCGGAGCTCGGCAGGTGCTCGACCCACAGGCGTACCTGCGACTCGTCTCCCAGCACCTGCTCGAGCATCATCGCCAAGAGCCTCACGGTCACGGCATCCGTGCGCTCGACCGCGGCCAGGGCAGCGAATCGGCGCGGCGAGAGCTGCGCGATGGTCTCGTCTCCCGCGAAGACCATGCGCATCGCCTCGGCAACCTCGAGCGCTCGCAACGACTGCTCCAGCTCGTTGCCGTTGTCGAGACGAGGCAGCTCGACCACCACCAGGGCATACGCGTCCGCGGCTCGTGTCCCGTCCCGCTCGGCCCCCCGATAGACGTCGCCGAGCCGGGAGCGAACATGCGAAACCGTCGACAATGCCGTCAACGGGTGCTCACACGACACATCCACCTGGTGAAGCAGAGCCTCCTCGACCCATGCCAGAGCTGCAGCACGGACCGTCGCGAAGGAAGGCTCCTGCGTGGCGTGCGCGCGCTCCACGTGGTCCATGACCTCGTGGAGCGGCACGCCCATCTGCGCTGCACGCGCTCCCACCTCGCGTGCAACAACAGCTACGTCTGCATGACCGTCACGGACGGCCAGCTCCAGAGGTACGAAGCTCATACCCGAGTTGAACATCGATGCCTCCTTCGCTGATCAGACATGTATGAGACGCTCGAGCCGCCAATCCATGACGCCAGTCACGACGAATTCCTCGTGACCCGGGGTTCGCCTCCCTCGTTGTCCCTATTCAGGAGGAGGTCAGACGCTTGTGACAGACATGCTCAACGCAACAACGGAGTCACCCGACGCTGACCTGATCGCTGCGGTGCGCGGCGGCGACATCGACGCGTACGGAGTGCTGTTCGAACGGCACCGCCAGGCCGCCGCCCGCCTCGCGGGGCACCTGGTGCCCGGACCCGATGCCGACGACCTCGTGTCGGAGTCCTTCATCCGTGTCCTGGCAGTGCTCCAGGCTGGCAAGGGACCCGATGAGTTCTTCCGTGCCTATCTCCTGAGCTCGATCCGGCGACTGCACCTCGACCGCATCCGAGGCAGCAAGCGCGTCAAGACGACCGATGACGAGTCCGAGCTGGACCGCGCGGTCGAGTTCGTCGACCCCACCACCATGCAGTTCGAGCGCAGCGCAGCCGCCGATGCGTTCGGTTCTCTGCCCGAACGTTGGCAGCTCGTGCTCTGGCACCTGGACGTCGAGGGCCAGAAGCCCGCCGACATCGCACCGATGCTCGGCATGAGCGCCAACAGTGTCTCGGCGCTCGCCTACCGCGCCCGCGAAGGACTGCGCCAGGCCTATCTCCAAGGTCACCTCGCGCCCACGCTGCACGAGGGATGTCGCAAGACGACCGCCCAGCTCGGCGCATACGTACGCAAGGGCCTGTCCGCGCGCGACTCGCACGCGGTCGAGGATCACCTCGACGGGTGCAGCCGGTGCACTGGTCTCTACCTCGAGCTCTCCGAAGTCAACTCCAACCTCTCCGGCGTCCTCGGTCCGATCATCCTCGGCTCCGCCGCCGCCGGCTACATCGCAGCGACCACCGCCGCCGTTGGAGTTGGTGCGGCGCTGGGTCTCACCGGCACCGCCGCACAGGTGGTCCGCGTCGTGGCCGTACCGGTCAAGGCCGCCACCGCCGGCGCCGCCGGAGTTGTGGGAGCCGGCGCCCAGGGCGTCGTCGCCGTGACCGTCGTTGCGGGTCTCGCCACAGCCGGCACCGTCGCCGTCGCAACTGACTTCGGCGGCATCAACCGTCCGACCACGTCAGCTCGACCGTCCGTGAGCGCTCCCGTGATCACGCCCGACGCAACCACACCGACAGAGACGGCCCCGGAGCTCATTGAGCTCGAGCCCGGCTTCGAGCCTGAGACCGAGGTCATCCCCGACCCGACCGAGACGCCAACCGTCGAGCCGACCGCGCCGACCGAGGAACAGCCGCCCGTCGAACTCGTGCCGGAGCCCCAACCGACGCCGGAGGAGACCGAAGAACCTCCGCCTCCGCCACCACCGCCTGCACCGACTGACTACGGCATCGCCTCGGTCGCGATCACCAACGACGACTCATTGCTGCAGCACCGCTACACCGTGGGCATCTCAGCGGTGACCGACGGACGCGCGATCGCACGCGAGGTGACTGTCCGGATCGCGTTCCGCCGCGGCACGATCTTCCGCGGCGTCGTCAGCCCGGGATGGAGCTGCGGCGACGCCGTACGCAACCGTCGACTCACGACGCTGACCTGCACCACGACGCTGCCTGCGGGACAAGGCACGACCTTCATCGCGAAGGCCCGCGGTCTCGGCCAGTCAGGGGTCGTCTCGGTGTCTTCACCCGAAGATCCCGCTCCCGGCAACGACTCGCAGTCGTTCAAGGCCGGGCTCTGGCTGCCCACCCTCTGATGCTGGCTTGCCCTCTCGGGTAGGAATGTCGTATGACCCTCCTGCGAATTGCTGCACGCCCGATGCTCGCGTCGATGTTCATCTACGGGGGCGCGATGGCGCTCAAGGATCCCGGTCCCCGGGCCCGGAAGGCACAGCCGGTCGCTGACGCGATCAAGCGGGTCGCTCCCGATCTGCCGGTCAACGGGTCCAACCTGACGCGCTTCAGCGGCGGCGTCCAGCTGGTGGCCGGCACGGCTCTGGCAACGGGACGCCTGCCCCGCATCTCCGCACTGGTGCTCGCGGCAACCATGCCGCCAACAACCTACGTCGGCCACCCTTACTGGAATGAGACGGACCCGGCCCTGAGGGCCAACCAACGCATCCACTTCTTCAAGAACATCTCGATGATCGGTGGCCTGCTGATGGCAACGCTCGACCCCGACCCGCACAAGAAGTTCATCGCTCGCCGGGCCAAGGACAAGGTCGTCGAGGCCGGGTCGGCCGTTGCGGACCAGATCGACCACTTGCGAAGCTAGGCCGCCGATAGGCTGGGGGTGATGAACGCCCCGCTGCCCTGGCTCGCGCCCTACCGTGCCACGCCCGTTGTCGGCGAGGTGCTGGTCCCGGGATCCAAGTCGCAGACCAACCGCGCGCTCATCCTCGCGGCGCTCGGCGACGGCCCATCCGTCCTGACGCGCCCGCTCCGATCGCGTGACACGACGCTGATGGTGGATGCGCTCATCTCGCTCGGAGCGACGATCGAACGCGACGGAATGACGTGGACCATCACCCCTGCTGCGCTCGACCTGATCGAGCCCGCGTCGGTCGACTGCGGTCTCGCCGGTACGGTCATGCGCTTCGTGCCGACCGTCGCTGCGCTCACCCATGCCGACGTCACCTTCGACGGCGATGAGCATGCCCGCGTACGGCCGATGGCGACCACGATCTCCACTCTTCGGGCCCTGGGCGTCGACATCGACGACGACGGGCGGGGCTCTCTGCCGTTCGTCGTGCACGGAGCGGGACGGGTCACTGGCGGCGCACTGGAGATCGATGCCTCGTCGTCGAGCCAGTTCGTCTCGGCCCTGCTGCTTGCCGGTGCCCGTTTCGACAAGGGGCTCGATCTGCGCCACATGGGCGCCTCGCTGCCGTCCATGCCCCACATCGAGATGACGGTCAACGAGCTGCGCAAGCGCGGAGTCGACGTCGATGACAGCGAGCCACATCGCTGGACTGTCGCCCCGGGTCCCATCGCCGCACTCGACGACGAGATCGAGCCCGATCTCTCCAACGCCGGCGTGTTCATCGCCGCAGCGCTGGTGACCGGCGGCAGCATCCGCATCCGCAACTGGCCCGAGACCACCGATCAGGCCGGCGACGCGTGGCGCTCCATCGTCACGGCATTCGGCGCATCGGCCGAACGAGACGGTGGCGACCTCGTGTTCAACGCCGGCCCGTCGCTGGCTGGTGTCGAGCTCGACCTGCACGATGTCGGCGAGCTGACTCCGGTCGTCGCCGCGATGGCGGCACTTGCCGACGGCCCGTCGCGGCTCACCGGAGTCGCGCACCTGCGCGGCCATGAGACGGACCGCCTGGCGGCCCTGGTCGCCGAGATCAACCGGCTCGGCGGCGATGTCGAGGAGCTTGAGGACGGCATCGTCGTACGGCCACGACCGCTCCACGCAGCGACCTTCAAGACGTACGACGACCACCGCATGGCGCATGCCGCCGTCGTGCTCGGACTGCGGGTCGAGGGCTTGATGGTCGAGAACGTCGTGACGACGGTCAAGACCTACCCCAACTTCGCGCCGGTGTGGGAACGGCTCATGACGACATGAGGTCCGTCCAATGGTGAGGGAGCGCGACGACGAGCACGACAAGTTCGAGCGGCCGAAGCGACGGACCAAACCGCGTACGAAGGACAGGCCCAACTACGAGGACGCCGCCGTCGCGCGGGTCGTGACGATCGACCGCGGTCGCTACACCGTGACCCTGGAGGACCGCACGATCACCGCGATGAAGTCCCGCAACCTGGGACGCAAGGGTGTCGTCGTCGGAGACAAGGCGCGCGTCGTCGGAGACATCAGCGGCGACGAGGGCTCACTGGCCCGCATCGTCGAGGTGCTTCCCCGTCGCACCGTGCTGCGCCGCTCGGCCGATGACGACGACCCGATCGAGCGCATCATCGTCGCCAACGCCGATCAGCTCGTCATCGTGGCAGCGCTGGCCGATCCGCCACCGCGCGCCGGATTGATCGACCGATGCCTCGTGGCCGCGTACGACGCCGGTATGGAGCCCCTCGTATGTCTCACCAAGGCCGATCTCGGTGCACCCGACGAGATCCTCGCACTGTTCGAGCCGCTCGGTGTGCGCGTGGTCGTGACGCAAGCAGGCGGTGAGCTCGACGCCGTACGCGACGTGCTGCGCGATCGGACGAGCGTGCTCGTCGGTCACAGCGGTGTCGGCAAGTCGACGCTGGTCAACGCGCTGGTCCCGGACGCCCATCGCTCAGTCAGCTACGTCAACGCCGTGACCGGACGCGGGCGGCACACGTCGACCTCTGCCATCTCGCTCGAGCTCCCGTTCGGAGGCTGGATCATCGACACTCCCGGCATCCGGTCGTTCGGACTGGCCCACGTCGAGATCGACCAGCTCATCAAGGCGTTCCCCGATCTGCAGGACGCCGCTCGTGACTGTCCACGCGGCTGCCTGCACTCGGCGACCGAGCCCGAGTGCGCACTCGACGTCGCGGTCGCCGACGGAACGATCCCGGCCGAACGCCTGGTGTCGTTCCGGCGCATCCTGGCCAGCATGAACACCAAGGACGACTACTGACGCCGGTACGGCACTTCCCCACCTGAACGCCGTACTCTGAGGGTCATGGCTCACTCGTACAACGACGACCTGCGCCTCGCTCACGTACTCGCCGACAGTGCAGACAACTTGTCGATGGATCGGTTTGGCTCGATCGACCTCCAGGTCTCCACGAAACCCGACATGACGTACGTGACCGAGTCCGACGAAGCCGTCGAGGCGACCATCCGTCGCACCCTCAAGTCCGCCCGCACCCGCGACATCGTGCTCGGTGAGGAGCAGGGCGAGGAGGAAGGCACTGCCGGACCCGGCGCACGGCGCTGGATCATCGACCCGATCGATGGCACCGCCAACTTCGTGCGCGGGGTGCCGGTGTGGGCCACGCTCATTGCGCTCGAGGAGGACGGCGAGATCGTTGCCGGCTGCGTGTCGGCACCGGCCCTCGGCCGCCGCTGGTGGGCGAGCAAGGGCACCGGCGCCTACACCGGCAAGTCGCTGATGTCGTCGCGCGAGATCCGGGTGTCTGGTGTCTCCGAGCTTGAGAACGCGTCACTGTCGTACGCGTCGCTCGGCGGATGGGATGCGATCGGCAAGGCCGACGCCTTCGCCGCCCTGCTTCGTCGCTGCTGGCGGACCCGCGCGTACGGCGACTTCTTCTCCTACATGCTGCTGGCCGAGGGCGCCGTCGACATCGCTGCCGAACCCGAGCTCAAGGTGTGGGACATGGCCGCGCTCGACATCATCGTCCGCGAAGCCGGTGGCACGTTCACCAGCCTCGCCGGCAAGCCCGGGCCGTGGGGCGACAACCTGCTCGCCACCAACTCCCGCCTGCATGACGCGGCGATGGCGTACGTCGGGCACTTCCCCGACACCGGTCCGCCCGAGCCGTCGTGGGAGGACGAGCCGGAGCCCGAGCCGAGCAATGTCCGCAGCTTCGACTTCACCCGGGAAGGTACCGACGAGGGGTAGCCGAGCTATTTGAGGCGAGCTTGCCCTATGGCTTAAGCCTCGCCGCGGCGGCTCCTCGGCGTTACAGTGCCAGAACGACCACCGGAGGAGTTACGTATGCGCGTGAGCGACGTCCTGGCGTCCAAGGGCAGCGATGCCATCTTCACGATCCGTCCTGAGGCTTCGATCCGCGAGCTGCTCGATGTGCTCGCCGATCGCAACGTCGGGGCGATGGTCGTCAGCGACGACGGGGAATCGATGATCGGCATCGTCTCCGAGCGCGATGTGGTCCGCAAGCTCCGCGACGTCGACAACGCTCGCGACGTGACGGTCGCGAGCATCATGACGACCGACGTGCAGGTCGCCGCGCCCGACGACTCGTTCAAGTCACTGATGATCGCGATGACCGAGCACCGGGTGCGCCACATCCCCGTGCTCGACAACGGCCGCCTGATTGGTGTGCTGAGCATCGGCGATGCGGTCAAGCACCGCATGGAACAGCTGGAGTTCGAGCGAGATCAGCTCAACAAGTACGTTTCCGGAGGCTGAGACCTCGACATCCCACTTCTGCGAAGTTGACAGCCGATACGTTTACGATATATCGTTTACTTATCGGCACTAGATCAATTCAGATCATGTCGACGTACACAGAAAGTGGGTAACCCCCATGCGCAACAACAATTCTTCAGAACACCGCAATCCGGCCGATCGCCGTCGCGGACGTGGACACTCAGACTTCGGCTTCGGCCGCGAGTTCGGCCCCGGTTTCGGCGGCCCCCGTCCCCGCGGACGCCGTCGTGGTGGACGAGGTGGCGACGTTCGTGCCGCCGCCCTCCTGCTCCTCAGCGAGCAGCCGCAGCACGGCTACCAGCTCATCCAGGAGATCGGCGAGCGCTCCGACGGAGCGTGGAAGCCGAGCCCCGGATCGATCTACCCCGTGCTCCAGCAGCTCGAGGACGAAGGCCTCATCTCGTTCGACCGCGTCGATGGTCGCAAGACCGCCACGCTGACCGACGAGGGCACCTCGTACGTCGAGGAGAACCGTGAACAGCTCGGCACCCCGTGGGAGGCCGCCGCAGGCGACCCGACCGACGAGATGCGGGAGTTCGCCGGCAGCCTCAAGGGCATGATCGGCGCCTGGAAGCAGGTCGCCCAGGCCGGCAACGCCGCTCAGCGCGAGCAGGCCACCAAGGTCATGGACGATGCCCGGAAGGCCATGTACCACATTCTTGCCAATGACTAGTCTTGCCGACGATGAGTCATAACGGACGCCTGTCCCTGCCCGAGAGCGAGATGACCTGGCGGTTCTCTCGCTCCTCGGGCGCCGGCGGCCAGCACGTCAACACGACCGACACTCGCGTCGAGCTGATCTGGTCGCTCTCCGACACCACCGTGCTCTCCCCCGCCCAGAAGGAGCTCGCCTCGCAGAGGCTGAGCAACCGGCTGGTCGGCGGGACGATCACGGTGGTGTCGTCGCAATATCGCTCGCAGCACCGCAATCGCGAAGCGGCTCGCGTACGACTCGAGGACCTCGTGTCCCATGCCATCGTCCCGCCCAAGCCGCGCCGCGCCACCAAGCCGAGCCGAGCCTCGAAGGAGCGCCGCCTCAGCTCCAAGAAGAAGCGCAGCGCCATCAAGCAGGGCCGCTCGGGCTCGTGGGAATAGCCACGACCTGACAATCGTTCTCATGTACGCAGGCATTCACCTGCATGGAAGGACGAATCATGAAGGTCCGCAACTCACTGCGCTCGCTCAAGAACCAGCCCGGCTCGCAGGTCGTACGTCGCCACGGACGCACGTTCGTGATCAACAAGAACAACCCACGAGCTCAAGGCTCGCCAGGGCTAATCTGCTGGGCATGACTGTTCGCGCTGTCCGGATCATGCTCGTGGTGGCGATCGTCATAGACGTCGCCTATTGGACGGTGTGGTTCAGCCATCGTGCGTGGGTCGAGAGCGACACCACGGAGGCCTACGTCGCCTTCGAGAATGCGTTCCCGCTCGCAGACGCCTGGCTCGGGCTCACCTGCGTGCTCGCGTTCATCGCTCTCGGCCGAAGGGCTCCGTCGGCCCTCCTGTGGCTGATTGCCGCAGGTTCGGCCGGTATGTACCTGTTCTGCATGGACGTCCTCTACGACCTGCAGAACGACATCTACGGCAAGGGCGCCGGGGGCGTCATCGAGGCGGCAATCAACCTGATCACGCTCGCATTCTCCGTTGTGGCGCTACGCTGGGCCTGGTCGCGGCGTGACGCACTGCTCACGGGATCCGCGACGTAAGGATTTCGTCCAGGCGAGATCGACCGATAATCTGGTCTGGCGCTGCCGGCACACTCCCACTCGGCCGAGGCGCATGAGGAGTTCTCCCGTGTTCAAGAAGCCATTCCCCCGAATCGTCGCCGCCACAGTGGTTGCCATGATCGCCGCAGCGGCAGTTCTGACGTTCACGCGTGGAGAGACCCCGGCCACCGACACGGCATCCGCGACGCTGCCCGGCGTCAGCGGCACCAGCGGACCTGTCGTCGTCGGCTCCCCGAACACCCCGAAGCCCAGCTCGCATGCCTCCGCCGATGCTACCGAGCGCGACGCCGAGAAGGCTGATTCCAAGGCCACCAAGACACCCACCAAGACTCCGACCCAGGGTGGCCGTCCCACGGGTTCGCCGACGACCACGCCGCCCAAGGATCCCGACCCGGAGCCAGAGCCGTCCCCGTCCCCGTCCCCGTCGCCCACGCCGACCCGGAACTGCGGCGTGTTCGTCATCCTCGGCTGCAAATAGTCTGCGGTTGGCCCGGCGGTGGCTGGGTACTCCGTACGCATGACCGAGACCCCGAGCGAACCTGACGTACAGGACCCCAACGAGGCGCCCAGCAGGCCCACGGCTCCTGACCTGCCCGACCCGGCGTTTCCGGAGGTCTTGCCGGGCGGCGACGACGCGCCCGACCAGGCGCCTGACGAAGGTGACGACAGCAGCAACTGAGCATGGGGTAGACATGACTGACCCAACAGTCATCGGAGACCCATGGCAAGCATTGCGACGACGCACGGCCTCATCAGCTATCGCGAGGGCGGACGCGGCACACCGGTTGTGATGCTGCACGCGACGCTGCACGATCGCCGGGACTTCGACCCGATCTTCGATGAGATCGCCCGAACGCATCGCGCCATCGCGATTGACTGGCCGCACCACGGTGAGTCGTCCAACAGCGGCTCACTCCCCCGCGCGACAGACCTGGTGGTCACCCTCAAGGACGTCGTCACGGCGCTCGAGCTCGAGCCGGCGATCTTCATCGGCAACTCGGTCGGCGGCTACGCCGCAGCACAGCTTGCCATCGACGATCCCGAGCGCGTCGCCGGCCTCGTGCTGGTCAACTCTGGCGGATTCACCAAGCAGACGGCGACCACCCGGGCGTTCATCAAGCTGATGAGCAGCCCGGCGTTCTTCACCAAACGCATGCTGCCCTTGCTCGCCAAGGCCTACATGCGCGCCAAGACCGACTCCGACAAGGCGATCATCCAGCGGGTCAAGGCGCGTGCAGCCGGGAGCGGCGCGGCCGTGGCAGCCAAGCTGTGGAGCAGCTTCGCCGATCCCGCGTTCGACCTGCGTGGGTCCGCAGCCAAGATCTCGGCCCCAACGCTCCTCGTGTGGGGCGTCAAGGACATGACCACGCCACTCGGCGACGGCAAGCGTGCCGCGGCCGTCATCCCCCACTGCACGCTGCACGAGTTCCCGACGGGCCACCTGCCGTTTTCGTCCTCGCCGCGGGAGTTCCTCGAGATCGTCGGCCCATTCCTCAACAACCCCTCGGTATAGCCTTCGACACCGCTAGGGTCCACGTATGTCGCTCCCACGACGCATCCTGTTCGCCGCTGTTGCCCTCGGCCTGGGCCTGACGGCTCTGCCGGCCGACGCCGGGACGCTCGACCCGATCGTCGAGATCCTCCCGCCGCTGCCAGTGCCCTATCACCCGACGCTCCTGCCCGAGTGCGCCAACGGCAGCCCGGACTGCATCGACGTGACGATCGACGAGATGAAGGGCCGGTACGACGGCGCTGCGCGCGAAATGCGATCACGATGCGGTCTTCGCGCTGGCGTACCTCCGGGTGACCGAGAACGTACGCGATGCGCTCGACGAGGGGCTCTATCGCGATCCCGTGTGGCTGCGCAATCAGGACGCCGCGTTCGCCCAGGACTACTACGACTCGTACGACAACTGGCACGCCGGCCGCAAGAATCTCGTGCCCCGGGCCTGGCAGATCGCGTTCCAGGCCGCTGATGACGGCACGGTCTCGGCACTGGGCAACTTCATGCTGGCGATGAACGCCCACATCAACCGTGACTTCTCCTACGTGCTGGCCGGCGCGGGCCTCACCGGCCCAGATGGCGTGTCGCACAAGCCCGACCACAACGCATTCAACGCCCGGCTCGACAGTCTCTATCACCCGGTCTTCGCAGAGGAGGCCCTCGAGCTGGATCCACGCTTCGACGACGTCAACCTCGCCAACCTCGACGAGGAAGCCGTCGGAGCGATCATGCGGGGCTGGCGCGAGCTGGTCTGGCGCAACGCCGAGCTGCTGTCCCTGGCCAAGACCCCGCTAGCGATCTCGCTGGCGAAGTCCACCATCGAGACGTATGCAACGACGCAGGCCGTGCTCTACAGGTCACTGTTTGCCTCGGGCAAACCCAGGAACGCCGAACGCAACGCGTACTGCCACACCCGCCAAGGCTGATCAGGTTTGGAGAAGCACGGCGTCGGAGGCCGTCGATAGGGTGACCGCATGCCCAACCACGTAGCCGACACCCATGACCTGATCCGCGTCATCGGCGCCCGCGAGAACAACCTCAAGGACGTCAGCGTCGAGCTTCCCAAGCGCCGGCTCACCGTGTTCACGGGCGTGTCCGGCTCCGGCAAGAGCTCGTTGGTGTTCGCGACGATCGCCGCAGAGTCACAACGCATGATCAACGAGACCTACAGCACGTTCGTGCAGGGCTTCATGCCCTCGATGCCGCGGCCGGACGTCGACGTGCTCGACGGGCTGACGACCGCGATCATCGTCGACCAGGAGCGCATGGGCTCCGACCCGCGGTCGACGGTCGGCACGGCGACCGACGTCAACGCCATGCTCCGCCGCCTGTTCAGCCGACTCGGCGATCCGCACATCGGCGGACCGCAGGCGTTCTCGTTCAACGTCGCCTCGGCCAGCGGCCAGGGCGCCAAGACCACGATCAAGGACGGTCGCAAGGTCAAGGAGCTGGCCTCGTTCAGCATCACCGGCGGACAGTGCCCGCGGTGCGAGGGCCGCGGCGCCATCAACGACTTCGACCTCACGGCGCTCTACGACGACAGCTTGACCATCAACGAGGGCGCTCTCGCCATCCCCGGATGGAGCATGGACGGCTGGCAGGGCCGCATCCTGCGCGGTGTCGGCCTCTTCGACTGCGACAAGCCGATCTCGAAGTTCACCAAGAAGGAGCTCGACGGCCTGCTCTACCAAGACGCCATGAAGATCAAGGTCGAGGGCATCAACCTCACCTACATGGGCATCATCCCGCAGATCCGCAAGTCGTTCCTGTCCAAGGACGTCGACGCGATGCAGCCGCACATCCGGGCGTTCGTCGAGCGCGCGATCACGTTCACCACCTGCCCTGAGTGTGACGGCACGCGGTTGAGCGCCGAGGCGCGATCCTCGAAGATCAAGGGCAAAAGCATCGCCGACCTGTGCGCCATCCAGATCAGCGACCTCGCGGCCTGGATCCGCGAGGTCAAGGATCCCGGCGCCGCTCCGCTCCTCACGGCGCTGACCGAGACCCTCGACTCCTTCGTCGACATCGGCCTCGGCTACCTCTCGCTCGATCGCCCCTCCGGCACGCTGTCTGGCGGCGAGGCGCAGCGCACCAAGATGATCCGCCACCTCGGTTCGGCGCTGACCGACATCACGTACGTGTTCGACGAGCCCACCATCGGTCTGCACCCGCACGACATCCAGCGCATGAACGAGCTGCTGCTCCAGCTGCGCGACAAGGGCAACACCGTGCTCGTCGTCGAGCACAAGCCCGAGGCGATCGCGATCGCCGACCACGTCGTCGACCTCGGTCCCCGTGCCGGTACGGCTGGCGGCGAGATCGTCTTCGAGGGCACCGTCGAAGAGCTGCGCAAGAGTGACACCCTCACCGGCCAGCACCTCGACGATCGCGCCTCGGTCAAGGAGTCAGTCCGTACGTCCAGCCGAGGCGATGGAGGTCCGCGGCGCCAGCACCCACAACCTCAAGGACGTCGACGTCGACATCCCAATGGGCGTTCTCGTGGTCGTGACCGGCGTGGCCGGCTCGGGCAAGAGCTCGTTGATCCACGGCTCGGTCGCCGGACGCGATGGCGTCGTCGCCATCGACCAGGGCGCGATCAAGGGTTCGCGACGGAGCAACCCGGCGACCTACACGGGCCTCCTCGAACCGATCCGCAAGGCGTTCGCCAAGGCGAACGACGTCAAGCCGGCGCTGTTCAGCGCCAACTCCGAGGGCGCCTGCGTCACCTGCAAGGGTGCCGGCGTCATCTACTCCGACCTGGGCATCATGGCCGGCGTCTCGACGCCGTGCGAGGACTGTGAGGGCAAGCGCTTTGCGCCCGCAGTCCTCGACTACACGTTCGGCGGCAAGAACATCAGCGAGGTGCTGGCGATGCCGGTCGCCGAGGCCACCGAGTTCTTCGGCTCCGACGCTGCCAAGATCCCGGCAGCGCACAAGATCCTCGAACGGCTCGACGATGTCGGCCTCGGCTACGTCAGCCTCGGCCAGCCGCTGACCACCCTGTCCGGCGGGGAGCGACAGCGACTCAAGCTCGCCACGCACATGGGCAGCGACGGCGGCGTCTACGTGCTCGACGAACCGACCACGGGTCTCCACCTCGCCGACGTCGAGCACCTGCTCGGCCTGCTGGATCGTCTCGTCGACGCGGGCAAGTCCGTCATCGTGATCGAGCACCACCAGGCCGTCATGGCCCACGCCGACTGGATCATCGACATCGGCCCGGGCGCGGGCCACGATGGCGGCAGGATCGTCTTCGAGGGCACTCCGGCCGACCTGATCGCCAAGAAGAAGACCCTGACCGGCAAGCACCTCGCCGAATACGTCGCGCTAGCTTGCTGACTCGGCGAGCTTCTTGAGAGCGGCCAGTCGCGTGTCCCAGGCAGCGGCCAGATCAGACATACGGCGTGCCGTAGCCTCGAGTCGCTGCGAGCGGGGCGAGTAGAGCACTTCGCGACCCACCTTGCGCGAACCGACCAGCCCGACGCGATCCAGCACCTGGAGGTGCTTGAGCACGGCTGGTCGACTCACGGGCAGGTCACGCGCGATCACGGTGGCTGAGCCCTCGCCACGCTCGGCGAGCGTGGCGAGGACCTGCCAACGGGTCGCGTCACCGAGAGCGCTGAACACCTCGGTGTCGGTGGCGATCATTCAGGCCGCCACGCCTGCGGCGTGTTCCTTGAGGTGGCCGAGCTCGACCGGCCAACCACCACTGTGGTCAGCGTGCATCTCGGCCTGCTCGTTGGCCGGCAGTGCCAGCTTTCCGAAGCCGCTCTCGACGACGCGTACATGGGTTGTGTCGCCATCAACGTTGAGGGAGAACTCTACGAGCGTCGAGTTCTGCTCCGTGAGGTCAGCACCGGCGGGGGTCCCGAGCTGGTGCCAGCGAAAGGCGAAGCGGCTCGTCGGCTCGACTGCGTCGACCGTGCCGATCAACGTCTGCCCGTTCCAACGGATCTCAAGTGCACCTCCGGGACGGAGATCGATGTCAGCTCCCGCGTCGCCGAACCAGGTGCCGAGATGCTCGGCCTCGGTGATCAGTGACCACACGCGGTCGACGGGTGCCTCGATGGCTACTTCTCGCTCAATCATGTCGGTGTTCATGCGCTCTCCCTGTCTGTTCAATGTGTAACCCTGAGATTACACATACTCCAATTCGATTTGCAACCTATGGGTTACAGGTGGCTGCACCGAATAGGCTCAGCGCATGGCAACGGTGATCCTGGTGCGGCACGGGCGTACGACGGCAAATGCGAGCGGTGTGCTCGCGGGCCGTACGCCGGGAGTCAAGCTCGACGACACGGGACACGAGCAGGCCGCGCGCATGGGTGAGCGACTCGGCGACGTTCCGCTCGTGGGCGTCGTCACCAGCCCGCTCGAACGATGCCGTCAGACGACGAAGGCGATCGTGAGTCGCCAGACCACCCCGCTCAAGCCCGTGAGCGAAAAGGGCATCACCGAGTGCGACTACGGCGACTGGCAGGGCGGCTCGCTCAGCGATCTCGCCAAGGAAGACCTCTGGTCGGTCGTGCAGAACCACCCGTCAGCGGCGGCATTCCCCGGCGGCGAGTCCATGGCGACGATGCAGGCACGCTCGGTCGCGGCGATCCGCCGTCATGACGCCGCGTACGAGGCCGAGCACGGCCCCGGTGCCGTCTGGGCTGCGGTGACCCACGGCGACATCATCAAGTCGATCCTGGCTGATGCCCTCGGCATGCACCTCGACCTGTTCCAACGCATCAACGTCGACCCGGCATCGGTCTCGATCATCCGCTACAGCACGGCGCGTCCGTACGTCGTGGCGACGAACACCCACGCCGGAGACCTCTCCTGGCTGCGCGCGAAGCCTGCCGACGACGACGCTCCCGTGGGCGGCGGAGCAGGCCCCCAAGCAGACGTTGCAACTGACTCATAGGCTGGGTGCCATGCCTCCCATCATCCACGGATTCGACTGGCCCGATCGTCTGGTCATCGGCACCGTTGGTCAGCCCGGCGAGCGCACGTTCTACATCCAGGCCCGGGCCGGCAAGCAGCTCGTCAGCGTCTCCATGGAGAAGCAGCAGTCCGCTGCCCTTGCCGAGCGCATCGAGGAGATCCTCGACGAGCTGATGGCCGAGGACGGCAACCCGTTCAGCGTCCCCGCGCTCACCCCCGAGGGTCTGGTCGACAACGATCCGCTCGAGCAGCCCGTCGAGGAGCAGTTCCGCGCCGGCGCCATGGGGCTCGGCTGGGACCCCACCACCTCGCAGCTCGTCATCGAGGCGTTCCCCATCATCGAGGTCGACGCCGAGGAGCTCGAGGTCCTCGACATGGAGGAGCTCGAGCCCGAAGAGGTGCTGGTCGTACGCATCCCGGTCGGCACCGCACGCGCGTTCGCCAAGCGCACCCGCGAAGTGGTCGGCGCCGGACGGCCGCTCTGCCCGCTCTGCAGCCTGCCGATGGACGACGCCGACGATCACATCTGTGAGCTGCCCGAAGGGTTCCGGTGACGGACCTCGTCACCGACGAGCTCGTCCTCACGAGCCGGATCATGCCGGCCTCCAATGCGACGTTCGCCGGCACGATCGGCGACGTGCCTGTCGTCTACAAACCGGTCGCAGGCGAACGACCGCTGTGGGACTTCCCGGACGGCAACCTTGCTCGCCGCGAGGCAGCGGCGTACCTCGTCTCCGAGGCGTTCGGCTGGAACGTCGTCCCTCGCACGTGGCTGCGCGAGGGTCCGGCTGGCATCGGCATGGTTCAGCTCTGGCAGGAGACCGATCCCGCGCAGACCGCCGTCGACCTGGTCCCGGCCACGGCACGGCCCGTTGGGTGGCACCACGTCATGGACGGGCTCGACGCCCATGACCAGCCGGTCTCCGTCATCCACGAGGACTCTTCAGCTCTGCGACGCATGACGGTGTTCGACGTCGTCGTCAACAACGCCGACCGCAAAGGCGGCCACGTGCTCGAGGTCGCCGATGGTCACCGCTACGGCATCGACCACGGGCTGACCTTTCACGTCGAGCACAAGCTCCGCACGGTGCTCTGGGGCTGGATCGATCAGTTGCTCGACGCCGACGAGGTGGCAGGCATCGAGCGCGTACGCACGGCTCTCGACCACGACCTCGGTACGGCACTCGCCGAGCTGATCACCGACGTCGAGATCGCCGCACTCGACGCCAGGTGCGACCGCCTGCTGCAGCGAGGCACGTTCCCGGCGCCCGAAGGCGACATGCCAGCGGTTCCCTGGCCGCCGTTCTGACCTTGCGGAGTGTGTGACCTTCACCACGGACAGCCGATCAGGTTGTCGGGCGTCGACCCCTCGCGCGATAGGCTGCTGACAGTCGGTTCCGCTGCTGCGATGTCCGACCTACCCCATTCCCGGCTTACGCAGTCGACCCCTTTCTCTGATGCGCTGCTGATCCTGCAGCGTGCGAACGCCTGAACGGATCCCATTGACCATGTCACTTTCTCCTGACCAGCCGCGGCGCCCGCACCCGGCCGAGGCCGCCGAAGTCCACACCGTTCGTTCGGCACTGAGGTCGCCCCGAGTCCTTCGCACCGAAATTCTTGCGGGACTCGTTGTCGCCCTTGCGCTCATCCCCGAGGCCATCTCGTTCTCGATCATTGCCGGCGTGGATCCACGAGTCGGCCTGTTCGCCTCCTTCACCATGGCCGTATCCATCGCATTCCTCGGCGGTCGCCCCGCGATGATCTCGGCGGCCACCGGCGCCATTGCACTCGTTGTCGCACCCCTGATGCGTGCCGAGGGCCTCGACTACCTGATCGCAGCAGTCATCCTCGGCGGGATCCTCCAGGTGGCGCTCTCGCTGGCAGGCGTGGCCAAGCTGATGCGCTTCATCCCGCGCTCGGTCATGGTTGGCTTCGTCAACGCACTCGCAATCCTGATCTTCACCGCCCAGGTGCCCTACATGCTCGACGTGCCGTGGCTCGTGTACCCGATGATCGCGTTCGGGATCTTCGTGATGGTCATGCTCCCGAAAGTTCTCACCGTCGTTCCCGCACCTCTGGTCGCCATCGCGGCACTCACTGTCTTCACCGTCGTGGCAAGCATCACCGTGCCCAATGTCGGTGACGAGGGCGAGCTCCCGACCAGCCTGCCCAGCCTGCTGATCCCCAACGTGCCGTTCAGCATCGAGACCCTCCGCATCATCGCGCCGTACGCTCTCGCTGTCGCGCTGGTCGGTCTGCTGGAGTCGCTGATGACCGCCAAGCTCGTCGACGACATCACCGACACCCACTCAGACAAGAGCCGCGAGGCATGGGGGCAGGGCGCAGCCAACATCATCACCGGCTTCTTCGGCGGCATGGGCGGTTGCGCGATGATCGGCCAGACCATGATCAACGTCAAGACCTCCGGGGCTCGTACCCGGATCTCGACCTTCTTGGCGGGCGTCTTCCTACTCATCCTCGTTGTCGGTTTCGGCGACGTCGTGGCCGTGATCCCGATGGCGGCGCTGGTCGCCGTCATGGTGATGGTTGCCGTCGGTACGTTCGACTGGCACAGCGTCCAGCCAAGCACCCTCCGCAGGATGCCCAAGAGCGAGACGACGGTGATGCTGTCGACGGTGGCGCTCACTGTGCTGACCCACAATCTGGCGATCGGCGTGGTCGTCGGCGTCCTCGTGGCGATGGTGATGTTCGCGCGCCGGGTGGCCCACTTCACCGAGGTCGTCGACATCTCTCAGGACGAGCACACGCGGGTCTACAAGGTCGTCGGTGAGCTCTTCTTCGCCTCCAGCAACGATCTGGTCTACCAGTTCGACTACGCCGGAGATCCCGACCACGTCGTCATCGACATGGCCGACTCGCACATCTGGGACGCGTCCACGGTGGCAACGCTCGATGCAATCGAGACGAAGTACGCCTCCAAGGGCAAACGAGTGGAGATTCGGGGCCTCAACGAGGCCAGCATGGACCGCCATGCCAAGCTCGCGGGCAACCTCGGGACGCTCTAGTCGTCTCGGCTGCTCGGGCCACTCGACGCCCGACGGTCCGCGAAGTCGATGATCCAGCGCAGTGCCGCCACGTCGTCGACCGCTCCGGTGCTCAGCACCTTGGCGGGGTCGCCGCCGAGCAGGAGTCGCTTGACCGGTACCTCCAGCTTCTTGGCCGTACGAGTGTGCGGCAACGCCGGCGCGATGATGATCTCGTCGGGCACGTGACGCGGCGACGTCTGGTCCCGGATGCGTGCCTTGATCCGATCGGCCAGCCCATCGAGCTCACAGCCTTCGGTCGGCACGACGAACATCGGCATCCAATAGCCGCCATCCGGCTGCTCCACGCCGACCACGAGTGAGTCCTGCACGTCAGGGAGCGACTCGGCTGCAGCGTAGATCTCGGCGCTGCCCAGCCTGATCCCCTGGCGGTTGAGCGTGGAGTCTGAGCGGCCGTGGATCACCACAGTCCCGCGGTCGGTGACGGTGATCGAGTCGCCGTGGCGCCATACGCCGGGGAAGGTCTCGAAGTACGCCGCTTCGTACGCAGTGCGGTCCGGGTCGTTCCAGAACATCACGGGCATCGACGGCATCGGCCGGGTGATCACCATTTCGCCAGCGACCCCCGCCGGGACGCGCTTGCCGTCGTCGTCCCACACCTCCAGCGAGACACCGAGGGCGATGCCGCTGATCTCGCCGTCGTAGACCGGTGTCGTCGGAGCGCTGGCTACGAAGACGCCAACGATGTCGGTGCCGCCACTCAGCGATGCGACCTGGACGTCGGGGCTCACGTGCTCGCGTATCCAACGGTTGCCGGTCGGCGGAAGAACCGATCCGGTGATGCCGATGATCCTCACCCGCGACAGGTCGAGGTCCGTGCCGGGATTGACACCCTCGCGTTCGCAGAGCTGCAGGTAGCCGGGGCTGGTCCCGAATGCCGTGACCTTCAGCTCCTCGGCAACGCGCCAGAGCGCGTCGGTCGCGGGGATCGCCGGGCTGCCGTCGTACAGCACGATGGTCGAACCGACGAGGAGCCCGCCGACCTGGGCGTTCCACATCATCCAGTTGGGCGAGGTGAACCAGAAGAACACATCGTCGTCGCGCAGGCCCACCTGGAGACCGGCAAGTGCGAGCTGTTCGAGCAGGGCCCCGCCGTGACCGTGCACGATCCCCTTGGGCTTGCCGGTCGTACCCGAGCTGAAGAGCACCCACAGCGGGTGGTCGAATGCCACCGGTACGGGCTCCAACGACCGTGGACCCGAGATCAGCTCGGCCCACGTCGACGCGCCAGACATCGCCGGTTCGAGACCAGACGTCGGGACGGTGATGACGTGGTTGACGCTCGGCAGCAGGGCTCGAAGCGCAGCCGCCTCGTCGCGGCGGTCGACGACCTGGCCCTTGAACGTGTGCCCGGTGCCGACGATGAACACGGTCGGCTCCAGCTGAGCCAGGCGATCTGCGGCCGCAGGCGCCGCGTAGTCCATCGCGGTCTGCGCCCAGGTCGCTCCGACCGACGCGGTGGCGAGGAACGCCACGACCCCTTCGATGCTGCTGGGCAGGTAGGCGACGACGCGATGACCCGGCCCCACACCGAGGTCGGCCAGGCCCGCGGCTGCGACACCGACCTGGCGACGCAGCTCAGCGAACGTGATCGACTCACGCGAGCCGTCGTCCCGTACGAGGTGGATCGCCGTGGTCTCGTCATGGCGGCGCAAGAAGTGCTCGGCGATGTTGAGCGTGGCGCCTGGGAACCACTCGGCACCCGGCATCGAGTCGTCGGCGAGCGCGGCGGTGGGTGGCGTATCGAACTTCACCTCGAAGAACGATGCAACCGCTCCCCAGAACTCGCCGGGGTTGGCCGCCGACCACGTCTGAAGCTCACGGTAGGAAGCCGGGTCAGCGAACGATGCCGTGCCCTCGGTCTCGAGCCAACGGGCGAGCTCGACGATGCGCGCCCCCTCGACCGATGCTCTCGAAGGTTGCCAAGACGGTGCGGCAGATGTGTCGGTCACGTACACACCCTAGAAGATGGCTGGAATCCTGGGCCCTTGACAGATTCGCTGATTTGTAACACTGTCAGGACATGACTGAAGTGCTGTCCGGTGAGGCTGCGTACGTTCCGCGCTCGGAGGCGACTTGGCGCGAGCCCTGGCCGATGTACGCGGCGCTACGTGACCACGATCCCGTCCACCACGTCGTGCCCGAACGCGCGCCCGAGCACGACTACTGGGTCCTCACCCGCCACGCCCAGGTGCACGAGGCAGCCCGCGACTTCACCACGTTCTCGTCCGCCAACGGGCTCACGATCGAGTACGACGAGCTCGAGAAGACCGGTATGGCCGACAACCCTCCCCTGGTCATGCAGGATCCGCCGACACACACCGAGTTCCGCCGTCTGGTGTCGCGCGGGTTCACACCTCGTCAGGTCGAGGCCGTCGAACCAGCAGTACGCGAGTTCGTCCGCGAGCGCCTGCAACGGCTCGCGTCAACCGGCGAGGGCGACATCGTCGAGGACCTCTTCAAGCCGCTGCCGAGCATGGTCGTGGCGCACTATCTCGGCGTCCCCGAAGAGGATCGCCACCAGTTCGACGTCTGGACCGAGGCGATCTTCGAGGCCTCGGCCGGGCAGGGTTTCTCTGCGGGTGGCGAGGCGATCGCCGACCTGATGGTCTACTTCACCGAGCTGATCGCACGTCGTCGCGTCGAGCCGGAAGATGACACGATCTCCCACCTCGTCGCGAGCGGTATGGGCGTCGAGGGTGACGATGCAGGGATCCTCTCGATCCTCGGCTTCGCGTTCACGATGGTCGCCGGCGGCAACGACACCACGACAGGCATGCTCGGCGGCGCCGTTCAGCTGCTGACCCAGCACCGTGACCAGCGAGCGATCCTGCTCGAGGACCCCAGCCTCATCTCCGACAGCGTCGACGAGTTCCTCCGGCTGACCTCTCCCGTGCAGGCGCTGGCTCGTACGGCCACCCGGGATGTCGCGCTCGACGACAAGGTCATCCCGGCCGGACGCAAGGTGCTGCTGTTGTACGGCGCGGCCAACTGCGACGAGCGCATGTACGGACCTGACGCCGGCACGTTGAACGTGTTGCGCCGACCGCAACAGATCATGAGCTTCTCGCACGGCGCTCATCACTGCCTCGGTGCCGCCGCAGCCCGGATGCAGGCACGCGTCGCGCTCGAGGAGCTCCTGGCGTTCTGCCCCGATTTCGAGGTCGACATCGATGCGGTCACCTACGCGCCGGGCCACTATGTACGGCGCCCGACGTCCGTACCGTTCCGGAGCGTCTCATGACCTGGCTCCGCGAAGAGCACTCGGCGATGGCCGCACAGAACATCCTCGACGCAGCCACCCGGCTGTTCGTCGACCGCGGCGTGAGCGCCGTCGGGATGGGCGACGTGGCCGAAGCAGCGGGATGCTCGAGACAGACGCTCTATCGCTACTTCGAGAGCCGTCAGGCACTGCACCTGGCATTCGCACACCGCGAGGCCATCCGGCTGGTCACCCTGGTGTCGGCCGAGGTGAAGTCGATCGACGATCCCGGCGACCGGTTGGTGGCGACCATCGTCGCGCTGCTGCGAGAAGTGCGTACGACGGACTACCTGTCGGCGTGGTTCCGAAGCGGTGAGCCGGCGCTCGCTGCCGAGATCGCCAACTCCTCCCCCATGATCGAGTCGTTGGCCCTGACGTTCTTCGCCGCTGACAGCCCCAGCGATCAGGCGGTTCAACTGACACGATGGTGCATCCGCGTGACACTGTCTCTGTTGATCACTCCGGGCGCCGATGACGCTGACGAGCAGCGACTGCTCGAGCAGTTCATCGCTCCCCTCGTCCAGACAGGTGCGACCACCCGATGACCCCAGATGATGAGCGGATCGCGATCGCCGACGCGTACCTCCAGGCCCTGCTGAGCCGTGATGGCGCATCCGTCGCGTTCCACCCCAAGGCTGTGCGCAAGGAAGCCGGCATCCGTACGGGCTTCTCGGGGCCACATCTCACCCGAAGCCTGAACTCGGGGCCGCAGTACCGGCTGGTCAAGGGCATCAGCGACAAGACGTGGTCCGTCGATGGCGACAACGTGATCGTCGACTTCCTCATCGATGTGCGCGGGATGCCCAAGCCGGTGAAGGTCCACGAGATCTTCAAGATCCCCGTCGACGACCCGCGGATCCACCGCATCGACGTCCGCTTCTTTCGCCGCGGCTAGACCTCCTCGTCGGTTGAGTGGCCCCTGAGGACAAAGGGCATATCAAAACTTCGCGACCCGACGTGCTCGAGCGAGCATCAGAACGGGCAGATTGGACCGAGAAATGGCAGTGCGAGCCTGTCTCCGGCCGTAGCTCGAGATCCACACCCTGTTGCTCGTTTTTCACTGTCCACAGAGGGGTTATCGCCAGGATTGTCTGTCGGTGGTAACCACTAGATTTGTTGTATGAGCACAGCAATCGACACCGGGCAGGCGATCCTAGACAGGATCGCCGAGCTTGAGGTGCAACGTGCTCAGATCGAGGTCGAGACGGCCGCACTGATGCTGGAGTTCGCTGACCACCGCCGGGTGGAAGCCCAACGTCACGAAGACACACGGGTCCGTGACCTGGAGATCAGCTTCGCAGCCGATGAGCTCGGTGTGGTGCTCCATCAGCCGACCAGGACTGTTCAGGTTCGGCTCGCTGAGGTACGTCGTGTGCGCAATCTGCTGCCGCAGACCTGGGCGGCGCACGTCGAGGGTCGGAT
Source organism: uncultured Actinomycetota bacterium (assembly GCA_963849475.1). GTDB lineage: Bacteria > Actinomycetota > Actinomycetes > Propionibacteriales > Nocardioidaceae > Aeromicrobium. Next base: position 63,396 of record CAWKHC010000011.1, on the reverse strand, counting down.
CGACGGATTCCGGGTGCACCTGATCGCGTCAGCCGCAGCGAAGCTGACGACGCAGGAAAACCTGATCCACCTGGACTCGGTCATCGGCCACTACGCCGCCAACCACACGACTTCACAGCTGAAGGCCAAGCTCAATCGGTTCATCGCACGGTGGGAGACCACCGAGGCTGCCGTGAAGGAAGAACGGTCCAAGCGTTCGGTGTGGGTCAACCACCAGGACGACGGCATGTCTTTCTTGACCGCCTACATCCCCACCCCCGACGCCATCAAGATCGACGCGATGCTCACCGAACGAGCCAAAGCCGCCTCCGACGACCGCACCCTTGACCAGCGCCGAGCCGACCTGTTCGTCGAGCAGCTGCGCGGCACCACCGACGGCCAGCACCACCAGTTCCCGTACCGTCATCGGCATCACCGTCCCCATCACCTCCCTCGCCGGTCTCGACAACCTCCCCGGTGAATCGTTCGACGGAACGTACGCGCTCCCCGCGCAGATGGTCCGCGACCTCACTGCGAAGCCGGGCACCTTGTGGTTCCGGATACTCACCGACCCACTCGGCCGCATCCTCGACACCACCGAACCCAGACCCTTCCCCTCCGATGCACTCCGCACCTCCATCCAGGCCAGAGACGGCACCTGCAGATTCGCCACCTGCTCCAGACCAGCGATGGAATGCGACCTCGACCACAAGATCCCCAGACCCCACGGCCCCACGAACGGCGACAACCTCCGCGGACTCTGTAGAAGACACCACAACATCAAGACCCACAACATTGCCGAACCCACCGACTACGACATGCGCGACAACGCGGCCTGAAGGTGAACACATGCGGGCAGATTTTTTTGAAACAACTTGGCGGCGACTTCGTCACCTGCGCCGCGGTTAGAACGAGTTCGGGCCGAAGCGGAAGATCGCGACGAACAGGGTGCCGGCGAACAGCACGACGTTGAAGCTCGCCTCCGACCACTCGCCCTTGCGTACGTGATGGATCCCGGCCAGCGCCATCAGCAGTGCCAACCCGGACGCAGCGACAGGAGTCAGCCACGGCACCACATCGAACGCGGCCGGCACGATCAAGCCGATCGCGCCGAGGATCTCGGCCACACCCACGCGCCGTACGACAGGTGTGGCGTAGTGCTGCACCCACGGCATGAACGTCTCGAGCTTCTCGCGAGTCTTGGTGACCTTCAGCCACCCCGCTGTCAGGAACAAGGCCGCCAGGACACCCTGGAGGATCCACAGAGCTGTGTTCACGCGGTCGGCTCCAGGACCGTGCAGCGCGTACCGCTGTAGATCGTCGGCATGCACTGGTTGCAATGGATGCAGACGCCCTTGGTGGTCTCGCCAGACTGCATGCGGTTGACCAGATCGGGCTCCCGCAGCAGTGCGCGGCCCATCGCGACGAACTCGAACCCCTCGGCCATGGCCCGGTCCATCGTCGCCTTGTCGTTGATGCCACCGAGCATGATCAACGGCATCGAGACCGCCTCGCGGAACGCGAGCGCCTTCTCGCGCAGGTACGCCTCCTCGAACGGATAGGCCTTGAAGAACGCCTTGCCGATCGGCGTCTTGAGGCCGAGCCGCACGATGCCCGGCATGTTGGCGGCGAACTCCTTGAGCGGTACGTCGCCGCGGAACAGGTACATCGGGTTGAGCAGCGAGCTGCCGGCGCTGAGCTCGAGCGCGTCGAGGTGTCCGTCCGCCTCGAGCATCTGGGCGAACTCCAGGCTCTCGGGCATCGAGAACCCCTTGGATGATCCCTCGGTCATGCCGATCTTGGCGGTCACGGCGACCTGGTCGCCGACCTCCTCGCGTACGACTCGAGCCACGTCCCGGGCGAACTTCGCCCGATTGTCCAGCGAACCGCCCCAGCCGTCTTTGCGCCGGTTCTGTCCGGGCGCCAGGAAGGAGCTGAGCAGGTAGCCGTGCGCCATGTGGATCTCGAGCACGTCGAAGCCGGTGTCGGCCATGATGCGCGCCGTCCGTACGTAGTCCTTCGTGACGCGGGCGATGTCGGCGGCCGACGCCGAGTGGATCATCTGCATGCTCAGAGGTGATGGCATCTTCGAGGCGGCGAGGGCGTGCACACCGTTCGAGCGGCCGTTGGCCACCGGTCCCGCGTGCCCGAGCTGGCCGGCGATCTTGGCGCCAGTCTCGTGGATCGCGTCGGTGAGTCGTTGCAGGCCGGGCGCCGACTTGTCGTTGACGACGATGACTTCCTTCTGCGTACGCCCCTCAGGCGCAATGGCGAGGTAGGCGACCGTCGTCAGGCCGACGCCGCCGCGGGCCGGGGCCAGGTGGTAGTCGATGAGCTCATCCGTCACCAGGCTGTCGGGCGTACGGCCTTCGAAGGTCGCCGCCTTGACGGTGCGGTTGCGGAGCTGGATCGGACCGAGCATCGCAGGCTCGAAGACGTTGTTGACCACGGCGTGACTCTAAGCCCTACGGACCAGCGCCGGGGCGATCCAGCGACGAAGGTATGCGCGGAGCTCCTCGCCGGTACGCACCGGATCGCCGGGGTCGAGGAAGAACGACTGCAACGTACGCAACAGGTGTTCCACCAGCTCGAGCTGCTCGTCGTCGGTCAGACCCACCTCTGACCAGTCGACTCCGATGTCGGTGAGGATCTTGCCTCCGAGCACGATCGACGAAGGAGCCGTCAACCCGGCGATCGTCGTGCTGATCTGTCCGGGAGCGACGAGCCGGCTGAGAGCGGGATCGTCACGCAGGTTCTCGTAGACGTACGCGACGACCTCGACCATTGCCTGGGCAGGATCCTCAGAGGCCGCGGCGGCGACATGTTTGACGAGGTTGTCCTGGAGCTCGCCCACGGCGTACATCGCGGCGGCGTTGAGCAGGTCGTTCGTCGTCGGGAAGTAGCGGTAGACGGTCTGCCGGGTCACTCCGAGCAGGTCGGCGATCTCGGACGTGCTTGTCGTCCCGCTCTCGGCCAGCCGTTCACACGTCGCAATCAGGATGCGGGTGCGTGCCTCCTCGGCATCGACCGGGGGCTGACCGCCCCATCCGTGTGATCTCACTTGACGACCATACACTTTCGTGTTTCTGTTCATCCAGTCTTTGAAATGTGTATGCTCAACTAAATTTCCGCCCATCGAGGAGCACCATGACCACCGAGATCCTGCCCGTCGGCTTCGACCTGACCGACCCGGACGTCAACCTCGCCGGGGTCCCGCACGAGCAGTTCGCCGTGCTGCGCAAGACGGCGCCGATCCACTGGGTCGAGCAGGCCGACAACGCCCGGGCAGGAATGCACCCCGACGCCGGAACCGGCTATTGGGCCGTGACGCGGCACGAGGACATCGCCGAGGTGTCCAAGAACAGCAAGGTGTTCTCCAGCCAGGTGAACGGCGCGATCATCCGCCTGCCGGAGACCGCGACTCGCGAGTCGCTGGAGATGACCCAGGTCGTGGTCCTCAACCAGGACGCGCCCGTCCACACTGCGCTGCGCTCGATCATCGCCCGCGGCTTCACGCCTCGAGCCATTGGCGCGCTCGACGAGGTGCTCGAGGAGCAGGCGAGGCGCATCGTGACCGAGGCCGTGGCTTCAGGATCTGGCAACTTCGTCGACCAGGTCGCCTCGCAGTTCCCGCTCGAGGTCATCGGCGACATGCTCGGCATCCCCGCCGAGGACCGCCAGAGGATCTTCGACTGGACCAACCAGATGACCGGCGCCGAGGACGAAGACATGGCGCGCGAGGACAACGATCCTGAAGCAGCCGCTGCCGAGGTGCTCATGTACTCGATGGGCCTCGCCGCCGAGCGCAAGGCCAACCCGCGCGACGACATCGTCACCAAGCTGGTGCAGTCCGGAGAGGACGGTGGCCGCGGACTGACCGACGACGAGTTCGGGTTCTTCGTGATCACCCTCGCCGTCGCCGGCAACGAGACCACCCGCAACGCCACGACGCACGGCATGAAGGCGTTCTTCGACAACCCCGACCAGTGGGATCTCTGGGTACGCGAACGGCCCGCCACGATGATCGACGAGGTCATTCGCTGGGCCACCCCGGTGACCTCGTTCCAGCGCACCGCGCTCGAGGACGTCGAGCTCGGCGGCGTACAGATCAAGGCCGGTCAGCGTGTCGGACTGTTCTACGCGAGCGCCAACCATGACGAAGAGGTGTTCGAGGATGCGTTCACGTTCGACATCACCCGTGATCCCAATCCGCACCTGGCCTTCGGTGGTCACGGCGCGCACTACTGCATCGGCGCCAACCTCGCTCGTACCGAGATCAAGCTGATGTTCGACGCGCTCGCCGACATCGCCCCGGACATCCGCCAGACCGGAGATGTCGGGCGCCTTCGGTCGGGCTGGCTCAACGGCATCAAGACGCTGCCGGTCGCGTACGGCGCCTGACAGTCAGGTGAGCAGCTCCATCGCCATCGCCGTGACCGCTGGGTAGTCGACCTTGGCGACGGGCGTACGAGGAACTGAACGAACGAACCAGATCTCCTTGGGCGCCTTGTAGTTGGCCAGCAGACCACGGACGTGCACGCGAAGGTCCTCGACCTCGAGAGTCGACCCTTCACGCAGCTCGACGAGCGCCGTGACCTGCTGTCCCCACCGTTCGTGGGGCAGGCCGACCACCGCGGCGTCGAAGACGTCCTCGTGCCTCTTGAGGATGGCTTCGATCTCCTCGGGAAACACCTTCTCGCCGCCGGTGTTGATGCAGCCAGAGCCGCGGCCCAGGACCGTGACCGACCCGTCCTCCTCGCGGCGCGCGAAGTCGCCAGGAATCGACCACCGCTTGCCGTCGAACTCCTTGAACGTGGCGGCCGTCTTGACCGGATCGTTGTAGTAGCCGAGCGGGATCGGGCCTGAGCGGCCGAGCATCCCCTCGACACCCGGAGCGCACGGGCGGAAATCGAGGTCGAACACCTCGACATCGGCGCCGACCCCGAACCTCGGAGCCGTCGAGACCTTCTCGTCACCCGCGTCGAGGAGCTGACCCGTAGTGCCGGACTCCGAAGAGCCGTACGCATCGAGGATGAACAAGCCCGGGAGCGCGAGACGGAGCTGCTCGCGCACGGCCGGGGTCAGCGGAGCGGCGCCGTTGGAGATCGCCGCAAGCGATGACAGGTCCCAGCGGTCTGGCTCGGCCAGCACGGCTTCGGCGACAGGGCGACCCATCGCGTCGCCCAGCAGGGTCAACGAGATCACGCCGCGCTTCTCAACCAGCTCCAGCAGCGTTGCCGCGGAGAACTTCGGCGCGGTGTAGAGCGCGACCGTCGAGCCCGAGACGTGAGCGTTGCCGATGATCCACTGGCTGCCGCCGTGCATCATCGGTCCGCAGGCCAACAGCACCATCGGGTTCTCGTTGGCCAGCGCCTCGGCGGCAAGCTGCTCGACCGATTCGATCGGCGCTCCGTAGCGATTGGCATTCAGCGCCGCCAGGATGATGTCGGCCTGGCGCCACACGACTCCCTTGGGTTGACCCGTCGTGCCGCCGGTGTAGAGGACGTACAGGTCATCGGGCGACCGACCCGCGAGGCGTTCGGCCGACCCGCCGGACACCGCGGCGTCGTAGTCGTCGCCGAAGACGAGCATCCCGCGCAGCTTCGGCAGGTCCAGCTCGGTCAGCGCCGACACGTGTTCGGGTGCGATGAACGCGAAGACGCAGTCGGCGTTGTCGTAGAGATATGTGAGCTCTTCGCGCAGGTACTTCTGGTTGATGTTGATCGGGACGGCCCGGGCCTTGAAGCAGGCATAGAACGCCTCGATCCACTCGGCGCGGTTGGCGGAGTGGATCGCTACGTGCTCGCCGGGCTTGATCCCGATCGAGACCAGGTGGTTCGCCAGCCGGGTGGTCCGCTCGTCGAGCTCCGCGTACGTGTACTCGCGGTCGATGGTCACCAGTGCGCGTCGCTCGGGCACGGCATCGGCCATCGCCTCCAGGACGTCGGCCAGCGTCAACGGACGCGGCTGGCCAGGGGCGGACGAAGCGGTCTCAGACACAGGTTCTCCCTCGGGTGGTCACTGAACCGTACCGGCACGAACGCAAACTTTACATTTCCGTACGTATGTGTCAAGAATATCCGGATGACCACGACGCGTCGTACCCGCGGACCGGCCGCGGACACCCGTGACCGCCTGATCGCCGGCACGCTGGAGTGTCTGCGAGAGAACGGCGTCGACGGCACCACGATCGCCTCCGTGGCTCGGGCATCCGGGTTGTCGCGGCCCACGATCTACACCCATTTCAGCACCCTCGACGAGCTCGTCCACGAGGCCGTCGAGGCCGCCGCGGTGGCGCTCAGCGAGCGCATCAACAGCAGGCTCGACCCGACCGCGACACCCGAGGACACCATCGTCGAGTACGTCGTGGCGGCCCATCGCGAGTTCAAGGCAGACCCCGTGGTCGCCCTCGTGGTGCACACCAGCCTCCTACCCGGGCTGGTCGAACGCGGGGCCATCTCGGCTCACACCGTTTCTCTCGCCGAGGCGCAGATGCGGCTGCTGCTCGCCCATCACCCGCAGGCGCTGGACCGCCTCGACGAGATCGTCGAGACCACGACCAGGTTCCTGCTCTCCGTGCTGTCCTACAGGTCGGCCAACACCGCGACGGACGCGAGGCTGCGGGCCTACCTCAAGCGCACGTTGGCGCCGGCCCTCGGGCTGGCCCCGCCCTCCTCCAACCGAACGGGACAGCCATGAACAGCAGCATCATTCGCGAGAAGTCTGCCGTCGAGCGGTTCCTGAATCGCCATCAGCAGTGGATCGTGGGACTCGTCGTCATGCCGACCTCGTTCATCCACAGCACCTTCCACGGCGCGCTTCGACGCGTGAAGGGATGGGGGCCCAAGCCCACGCTCGAGCAGATCCGCGAGCAGCACCTCCAGCGGGTCGACCGCGTACGCCGAGACATCGAGCAGTGGAGCCAGCTGCCACCGGACACCCGGCCCGCCATCCGAACCGACCGCGCCAGCGCGGCCTCCCATTCGGTACGTACGGCCGACAAGTCCGCGGCACACCGCATCGGCATGCAGGACTTCGACCAGATCCTCGGCATCGACCTTGAGCGGGGCACCGTGACGGTGGAGCCGTTCGTGACGGTCGGCGCGCTCACGTCCTTCCTGCTCCGGCACGACCGGATGTTGGAGGCGACGCTGGAGATGGAGGACGCCACCCTCGGCGGACTGGCGCTGACCCAGGGCATGACCACCCACTCACACCGCTGCGGACTGGTCCACGACACCGTCCAGCGGTACGAGCTCGTCACCGGCCGGGGCGAGCGCATCGAGGCCACCCCGACGGAGAACCGTGATGTCTACGACGCGGCCGGGTTCAGCCACGGCTCGCTGGGCTTCCTCACCGCTCTGGACCTGACGATCGTCCCCGCGAGCCCCGAGCTGCTGGTCACGTACGGCCAGTGCACCTCGATCGAGCAGCTGCACGAGCGGTACGAGGACGCGATCCTCAACACCGACGCGTTCTTCCTCGAGGCGATCGTCTACTCCAAGGACCACGCCGTGCTGATCCGCGGCGACCTCCTCACCGAGCAGACCCGCGCCGAGGCCCGGGCCCGCGGCGTGCGCATCAACAAGCAGGGGCGCTGGTACAAGACCTGGTTCTTCCGTCACGCCGAGCGGGCTGACGACGGGCACCGGGAGTTCATGCCGATGCGGGACTACCTGATGCGCCACGACCGCAGCATGTGCATGACCATGCTGCAGATCTTCCCTGCGGCCAATCATCCGCTCATCCGCTGGCCGCTTGGCTGGATGTTGCCGCCGAAGGTGACGTTCCTCAAGTCCATGCGTCCGGCATCGACCAGGCTCGACGTCGCCAAGGAGCAGATCTACCAGGACCTCGCGATCCCGATGAACCGACTCGTGGAGATGCTCGAGCTGGTCGACGACCGGATCGGCATCTACCCGCTGCTGGTCTATCCGTGCCTCGTGAAGGATCGTGGCGGGTTCATCTCCGTGCCCGAGGGCGTAGCCGCAGCGGACAGCAGCGGTGTCACGCAGCAGGTCTTCCTCAACCTCGGGATCTACGGGACGCCGACGGCTGTCGCCGAGGGCGACTCGACGTACAACGTGATCAGCGAGACCCGTGCGCTTCTCGCAAAGGTTCGGGACGTCGGCGGTTTCCAGCACTCGTACTGCGACGTGTTCCAGACTCGCGACGAGTTCTACGACATGTTCGACGACGCTCTGGCTGGCAAGGTCAGGGCACGTCTTGGCAGCGACGGACTGCAAGACGTGTACGAGAAGGTGCGCCCCGAGATCCCGTGGCAGGACTGGATCCCGGTGAGCTGAAGACCGAACCCCGAGCCGCTCTCAGGGTCAGCTGGGGGGTGAGTACGGCATCGTCACCGATGTGCCGAAGCGCCCGTTGCCGCGAGGCTTCGGGGCATGATCACAGTCGATTCCCTCACGAAGAAGTACGCCGGCTTCACCGCCGTCGACGACGTCTCGTTCACGGCACGCTCCGGACGAGTCACTGGCTTTCTCGGCCCCAACGGCGCCGGCAAGTCCACCAGCATGCGAGTCATGGTCGGCCTCACCGTGCCGACCGCAGGCACCGCGCTGATCGACGGCCAGCCGTTCGCTGAGCTGCCAAATCCCGGCCTCAAGGTCGGTGTCCTCCTCGACGCCTCGGCCCAGCACGCCGGACGTACCGGCCGCGAGATCCTGACCATCGCCCAGCGCACCATGGGGCTGCCCAAGCTCAGCGTCGACATGATGTTGCACAAGGTGAGCCTGACCGATGCCGAGGCTGACCGCCGCGTGCGCAACTACTCACTGGGCATGCGTCAGCGGCTCGGCATTGCCACGGCGCTGATCGGCGACCCCGAGGTGCTGATCCTCGATGAGCCCGCGAACGGTCTCGATCCTGCCGGCATCCGCTGGATGCGCGATCTGCTCCGCGAGTACGCCAATCGGGGCGGCACCGTGCTGCTCTCCTCGCACCTGCTGCATGAGATCGAGGTCATCGCCGATGACATCGTCGTCATCGGCAACGGCCGGATCGTCGCCCAGGGCACCAAGACCGAGCTGCTCGACGCGGCCGGGACGGTCGTACGAGCCGAAGCGCCGGCCGACCTGGCCCGCGCCTTGAAGTCGGCGGGCATCACCAGCAAGACATCGACCGACGGAGCGATCCGTACGGACGCCGAGCCCGCCCAGGTCGGCAAGGTCGCACTCGCGGCCGGCGTCGCCCTCACCGAGCTCAAGTCCGCCGACACCGCCGGGCTTGAGGAAATGTTCCTTGAGCTCACCGCCGAGACCCAGCGCGAAGGAGTAGCAGCATGAGCACCGCGACCCTCGAGGCCGAGACGCAACCCGTCTCGCGCCGCGAAGCACAAGCTCAGCCGATCCCGATGACCCGTCTGGTCGACGTCGAGCTGCGCAAGATGTTCAACACCCGATCGGGCTTCTGGCTGATGGCCAGCATCGGCATCGCCGCACTGATCGCCACCACCGCGACGATCCTGTTCGCACCGGATGACGAGCTGACGCAGGACGCGTTCTCGGCAGCGATCGGCTTCCCGATGGCGATCATCCTGCCGATGGTCGCGATCCTCTCGATCACCAGCGAGTGGACTCAGCGCAGCGGCCTCACGACCTTCACCCTGATCCCGCGCCGCGAACGCGTGATCGGCGCCAAGGTGCTGGCCACGCTGGTGATCGCCGTCGTCTCGATGTTCGTCGCCCTTGCCGTCGGCGCACTCGGCAACATCGTCGGCAGCGCCATCACGGGTGTCGACACCGTGTGGGACGTCGGTCTGACCGACTTCCTGCTGATCATCCTGGGCAATGTGCTCGGCATGCTGGTGGGGTTCATGCTCGGCATCGTCATCCGGAACTCGTCGGGCGCGATCGTCGGCTACTTCGTGATCTCGTTCGTCCTGCCCGGCCTGTTCATGACCCTGAGCAACGTCACCTCCTGGTTCGAGGATGTCTGGCCGTGGGTCGACTTCACGTACGCGCAGGGCGCACTGTTCGGCGGTGGCGACATGACCGCCACCGAGTGGGCCAACCTCGGGGTCACCGGCCTTTTCTGGCTCGTCATCCCGACGCTGATCGGCCTGCGCATGGTGATGCGTTCCGAGGTCAAGTAGTCGAGACGGTTCTCGTACGGTCCGGTCGTGATTGACGCCCGGACCGTACGGCGCGTCTAGACCTCGCGGTAGCCGAAACGCGGCTTGATGAAGGTGTTGACGTACAGACCGATCGAGCCACTGCCGACCAGCTCGCGGTGGATCGACCGGGGGACGGGGGCGTACACGTAGGTGGCGCCACCCTCGTACCGGATCCAGAGCTCGTTGGTCTGCGACTCGAACCCGACCGCCTCCACGCCCGACGACTCGACCGGTTCCATCCTGGGTGCCATTGCTCCAGACTGCCTCAGCCTGGCGGCGACGCAACTACTCTGGTGTCGTGCACCGGATCTTCAAGGTCAGCTTCAGCTCGGTCTATCCCCACTATGTGGCGAAGGCGGAGAAGAAAGGGCGGACGAAGCGCGAGGTCGACCAGATCATCCGCTGGCTCACCGGGTTCGACCAGGCAGCGCTCCGTCGCCACCTCAAGAACGAGATCACGTTCGAGGACTTCTTCGCCAAGGCCACGATCAACCCGAACGCCGAGCTGATCACCGGGGTGGTCTGCGGCATACGGGTCGAGGAGGTCGAGGACCCGCTCATGCAAAAGATGCGCTACCTCGACAAGCTCGTCGACGAATTGGCCAAGGGCAAGGCGATGGACAAGATCCTCCGAGTGCCTAAGGCCTGATGATCGTCACGCCTCCGACTCCCGCGCCGGGCTCGCCTAGGCCGGCAAGGCGCGCAGGCACGTCGTCCAGCCCGATCACGTCGCGGATGAGTCGCAGCGGATCCATCAGCCCGTCGGCGATCTCGGCCATCATCGCCGGGTAGGCCGACGCCGACATGCCGTGACTGCCCATCAGCTGAAGCTCCGAGCCGATGACCAGGTCCATCGGGACAGTGGGCGCCGTATCGAGCCCGGCCAGGAGTCCTACTTGTACGTGGCGTCCACGCCGACGCATCGACTGAATCGAGTTGAGCATGGTCTCAGCGCTCCCGAGCGCATCGAGCGAGAGATCAGCCCCACCGCCGGTGAGGTCGGTGATCTGGGCGACGACGTCCGACGTGCTGCCGCTGACGGCATGGGCCGCTCCGAGTGAGGAGGCCAGCTCGAGGGACTGCTCCGACAGGTCGACCGCGATGACCTGGGCTCCGCGAGCCGCCGCGATCATGACGGCGGAGAGTCCCACGCCGCCACAGCCATGCACGGCGACCCAGTCTCCCTCCTGCACCGATCCCACCTGCACCACAGCCCGGTAGGCCGTGCTGAAACGGCACCCCAGGCTCGCCGCCACGTCAGCGCTCATCGAGTCCGGCACCGACACCAGGTTCACGCCGGCGCGATCGATGGCGACGAACTCCGCGAACGATCCCCACTGGGTGAATCCGGGTTGCTGCTGGTCCTCGCAGACCTGCTGGTCGCCACGCTTGCAGGTCGCGCACCGGCCGCAGGCAATCACGAACGGCGTGGTGACCCGGTCGCCCGCGAGGAGACCGCGTACGTCGATACCGATCTCGACGACCGTCCCAGCGAGCTCGTGACCGGGAACGTGCGGCAGGTGGATGTCGGGATCGTGGCCCATCCAGCCGTGCCAGTCGCTGCGGCACAACCCGGTTGCCTCGACGCGGATGACGACACCACCAGGTGGGCATGCCGGGTCGTCGACCGTCACGACTTCAGGCAGCTGCTGGAACTCCTCGTACAGGACGGCGCGCATGGATCGATACTAGGTACGACACCCACGACCCCACCCATCTGAACGGGCAATCCCCCAACCTTTGATAGCGTCTCAGGACGTTAGTACTCCCACAATGCCAAGGAGCTCCGCGATGGTGACGAACGGAGAATCGACGGCTCAGGTGATCCCGCCGTTCGAGCTGCAGGAAGCGTTGAGCCAATGCGTACCTGATGTCAACCAGGACGTCGCCTTGTTGCACCTGACGCTGCTGCACCTCGGCCGCATCGTCGAGTCCTCGATCCAGTCTGTCCTGGCACCTGAAGGACTCGAGCTCTCGGAGCACTCCGTCCTGTCAGCCCTGTGGTTTTCCGGGCCTCCGCACAAGATGTCACCGACCCAGCTCAGCCACGTGATCCTGCAGACCACGAGTGGCATGTCCAAGACGCTTCGACGGGTCGAAGGTCTCGGGCTGATCGAACGTGTCGCCGACCCCAGCGACGGGCGAGCACGCCTCGTCGTACTGACGGCCAAGGGGCGCGAGCTGGCCGAACGCCCGCTCCGTGAGCTCGTCGACCAATGGAGCAGCCAGGTTCAGGGCCTGGGCGCGGGCGACCTCAGAGCGGCTGCCCAAGCGGTGTGGTCACTGGTCCCCCACATGGATCCGCGGTTCGCGCCCGCGATCACACCTTGACCCCGGTCAATCGCTGACCGACATGTAGTCGGCGAATCCGGTCGGGTCGTGGCGCCCGACACTTGCGTGCTCGAACAGTCCGTACCCGACCTGGCCGTTGCACGTCGCGCGGGCGGAGTGGTCGATCACGCCCCACGGGAAGCGCCCGATCATGTCCGGCTGGGTCAGGTCGTACGTCGCCGTGCTCACCCAGTCCTTGCCCTTCCAGAGGCCGTGGGTCCACTCGGGGTCGCCGCCGTAGCCGCAGCCGATGTGCAGCGGTACGAACGACAGCGTCTCCACCTCGATCAGGAGGGGCTCGCCCTGTGGCGTCGTCAGGTGGATGCGCGCACCAGACGGAATGCGCGTGCCTGGCGTGTAGCTGATCTCGAAGCGCGGCCAACCAAGCTGCTCCACCCGTCCGTCGGGGAACACACGTACGGCGTCGTTGAGCGAGCGGAATCCGTCAGGCTGCTCCTGGACGATCACGATCACCGCGTAGTCATCGAACTGCAGCGGCGCGTACAGCCACCAGAACCCTTCGAGCGGCTGCTCGGCCGCACGACCGGGGGCCTCGGGCTCGCCGATCGGTCGAATCCCCCAGGACCGATCGCGGGTGCCCGTCCAGTTCTTCACGTCGTACGTCGTCCCGTCGACCTGCAGCGACCCCTGCCACGTGCCGACCTGCGCGAAGCGCTGGGCATCGAGGGTCGGTCGGTCGTTGGCGTCGAGCATGATGTGTCGCTGCTCGAGGACTGCCGGGAACGATCCCGTCCAGGTCAGGTCAATGCCGATGTGGTCGTTGTCGCACGTCAGCCGCAATGAGTTCAACGGCTCGAGCACCTCGAGCTTGAGCGGTCCCACCTGCTGCTCGAGCGATCGCGCCTCGAGCGCGTCGGAGACGTTGAGGGCGAACTGCTGGTCCTTGACGCGTACGGTCGCGAACCCGTCGCGTACGCCGAGGTTGGGGTAGGTGCCAACGCCGGCGATCAGGAAGACGTCGCCCAACTTGTCGTGGGCGTTGAGGTAGCAGCGGTCGTAGAAGTTCCGGTCGCTGCTGTCCGGCCTGGCGATCGGGAGCGGTGCCTGGTGGATCGGGTATTCGTCGAGGTCGGTCGGCATCAGGCCCATGAGTGGGTCCCTTCGAGGAGTCGCTTGAGCAGGGCTGCGTGCATGACCATGCCATCCGGGTCTTCGGGCTGCTGCTCCTCGCCGAAGTGGATCATCCGTCGCTTGACCCGGCTCATCACGACGGCGTGTCGGAGCGCCGCATAGACGACGTACCAGTCGAAGTCGCGGACCGTGTGCCCGCTGAGCTCCTCGTACGTGGCGATGACGTCCTCGCGACGACAGAAGTCGGGGATGCCGGGCATCTCGAACACATTGGCAATGTCCTGGAAGAAGACATGCAGGAACACGACCCACGCGAGGTCCACCTCGCGCGGAGCGATGGCCGCCATCTCCCAGTCGATCACGGCAGCGGGCGTGAACTCGTCGAAGATGATGTTGCCCGGTCGAGCGTCGCCCCAGCTGAGGACGCCCGGTCCGGGTTCGGCGGGCCAGTTGGCCTCGAGCCACTCGAAGGCCTCCTCGATGATCGGGATGTGCAGCTTGTCGCTGGCGCGCGTCCACTCGTAGTACGAGCGGAGTGCGTCGACGTGGGCGCGCAGCGGCTCGCCGTCGGCGGCCAGGGTCGAGAACACCGTGGATGCGTCGGGGATCCCGTGGATCCCGGCGAGCGCCTTGACGGTTCCGTCCTGAAGGAGTCGTCGTTCTTCGGGCGTGGCATCCATCAGCCAGCCACCGAAGACGTACGGCGGGTTGTCGGTCGGCGTACGGCCTGACACTGCTTCCATCACGCCGAACGGAGCCCCGACCACGTCACCGGTCTCGTCGACGCCCACGATTGGTGGCACGGGGACATCGCTGTGCTCGGCGACGAGCTTCATGATCTCGAACTGCTGGACGATGTTGTACGACGGGAAGACCGGGTATGCCGTGTCCTCCGGCGCCATCCGGGCCACGAGCGGGCGGGCTTCTTCGTCGCGGGATGCGGCGTCGAACAGCAACGTCACGCTAGACATGCCACCGCCTGAAGGAGCGTGCAGGTCGGAGATCGTCACCGGGCCGTCGGCGGGAGATTCCGATTCGAGCCACTCGGCGACAGGTCCGGCGAGCGTCGCGAAGTCCTGCTCGTGCACGGTCATCTTGGTTTCCGCATGTACGTCGTGTTCGGTCACAGTCGTGTATTCTCCTGAGGAATTAGCGTCCTAGGACGGAAGTAGACCAGTAAGGCACCGCGCGGTCAAGCATCTGAACCAAGAACGTGTTCTAGTCTCGGATCATGCTCGCATCGTCTGGTGCAGGTCGCGCCCGACTTCGGCCCTCGATCACGAAAGAAGGCGGTCTCCGATGACCTCCACTCAAGACAAGCCCACACCGGTTGCCAACGACCAGTTCGACGTCGTCAACCCGGGCACCGGGGCCGTGGTCGGCAGCTACCCCATTCACACGGCAGATGACATCGCCCAGAGACTCGAGCAGGGCCGCGAGGCGCAGATCTGGTGGGCCGAGCAGGGATTCGGTGGCCGCAAGAAGCTCTTGACCAATTGGGTTCGCTGGCTGGCGGCCCATGCAGAGGAGATCTACGAGCTGGGCAACGCCGAGACCGCACGCCCGATCGGCGACGTCCAGATGGAGTTCATCGCCGGTCTCGAAGACATCCGGTGGACCGCAGCCCACGCAGAACGCGTGCTGAAACGTCGCAAGGTCGCGCCGGGCATCGCGTTCACCAACTTCGCCGCGGACGTGGTCCACGAACCCCTCGGCGTCGTCGGCATCATCACGCCGTGGAACGTACCGATCTACACCGTGCTGAGCGGTGCTGCGTGCGCCCTCGCCGCCGGCAACACCGTGATCGTGAAGCCCAGCGAGCTCAGCGCCGGCGCCGGCGCCTTCGTGATCGAGGGCTTCTACAAGGCCAACCCCGATGCGCCAGTGGGAGTCATCAGCTACGTCCACGGCCTCGGCGAGACGGGCGCGGCGCTGTGCAAGTCGGGCGTCGACAAGCTGGCGTTCACGGGCTCGGTTCCTACGGGTCGCCGCGTGATGGCTGCCTGCGCCGAGCGGCTCACACCGGTGGTCCTCGAGCTCGGCGGCAAGGACGCCACCATCGTGGCCGAGGATGCCGACCTCGAGGCGGCTGCCACAGCGGTTGTCTGGGGTGCCTTCTTCAACGGAGGCCAGGCCTGCGTCGGCGTTGAGCGTGTGTACGTCGTGCGCGACGTCCGTGATGCTTTCCTCGAGCTGGTCCGCGCGAAGGCCGAGAAGGTCACCGCGGGACTCGACAGTGGCGTCAGCTATGGCCCGATGATCACACCCGGACAGGTCGAGATCGTGCGCCGCCACATCGATGCCGCAATCGCCGGAGGCGCTGTGGCGCTGGTCGGCGGGCCCGACTCGGTGAAGCCACCGTTCGTACATCCCGTCGTGCTGGTCGACGTGCCAGAGGACAACCCCGCGGTGTGCGAGGAGACCTTCGGCCCCGTCGTCGTGATCAACACGGTCGACGACGTCGACGATGCGATTCGTCGTACGAATGGCACGTCCTTCGGGCTCGGCGCCTCGGTGTTCTCCAGGCGTCGCGGCGCGGAGATCGCCGCCCGCATGCGGTCGGGCGGCGTCACCGTCAACGCGGTGCTTTCCTTCGTCGGCATGCCGTCGGTGCCGTTCGGCGGTGTCGGCGACTCAGGATTCGGTCGCTTCCACGGCGATGCTGGCCTGCGTGAGTTCACCTTCGCCAAGAGCACGGTCCGCAAGAAGTTCAGCATGGGCCCGAACGTGCAGGAGTTCCCCCGTACGGAGGAGCACTACGACGTGATCCGCAAGACCATCAAGATGAGGTACGAGCGCAAGTTCCGCGGCTAGGGCGTTTCGTTCCCTAGGCCGAGGTACGAGGCCGGGAGGGAGCGCTAGCGACCGAAGGGTCGTGAGCCGAGCTGCTCGCGTTGGGACTCGCAAGAACGGGCAAATGAGGCCGGAGTAGGAACGGTTTGCGATCGGAGTCTTGCGCTTTCGAAATCCACATCGGGATGCTCGTTTTTCGCTGTCCACAGAGGGTTTATCGGCAGAATTGTCTGTCGGTGGCGGGTACTAGATTTGTTGTATGAGCACAGCACTCGACACCGGGCAGGTGATCCTCGACAGGATCGCCGACCTTGAGGTGCGGCGTGCTCAGATGGAGGCCGAGACTGCGGCGCTGATGCTTGAGTTCTCGGACCTCCGGCGTACTGAAGCCCAGCGTCACGGTGACCCACGGGTCCGCGATCTTGAGGCCAGCTTTGCGGCCGATGAGCTCGGTGTTGTGCTTCACCAGCCGACGAGGACTGTTCAAGTTCGGCTGGCTGAGGTTCGCCGGGTGCGCAACCTGATGCCCCAGACCTGGGCTGCGCATGTGGCTGGTCGGATCGATGGCTTCCGGGTCCATCTCATTGCATCTGCCACGGCGAAGCTCACCACTGCCGAGAACCTGATCCACCTGGATGCGATCATCGGCGACTACGCCTCCACCCATACGACTTCACAGCTGAAGTCCAAGCTCAACCGGTTCGTTGCCCGCTGGGAGACGTCAGATGCCGCGGTCAAGGAAGAACGGTCCAAGCGGTCGGTGTGGGTCAACCACCAGGACGACGGCATGAGCTTTCTGACGGCCTACCTCCCCACACCCGACGCCATCATGATCGACGCCATGCTGACCGACCGCGCCAAGGCTGGCTCCGACGACCGCACGCTGGACCAGCGCCGGGCCGATCTGTTCGTCGAGCAGCTTCGCGGCACCACCGACGGCCAGAGCACCAGCAACCGTGCTGTCATCGGCATCACCGTCCCCGTCACCTCCCTCGCAGGGCTCAACGACCTGCCCGGTGAATCGTTCGACGGAACATTCGCGCTACCGGCTCAGATGGTCCGCGAGCTCACCGCCGAACCAGGCACGTTGTGGTTCCGGATCCTCACCGACCCACTCGGCCGCATCCTCGACACCACCGAACCCAGACCCTTCCCCTCAGACGCACTCCGCACCGCGATCCAAGCCCGAGACGGCACCTGCAGGTTCGCCACCTGCTCCAGACCGGTCACCGAGTGCGACCTCGACCACAAGATCCCCAGACCCGACGGCCCCACCCACAGTGACAACCTCCGCGGACTCTGCCGAAGACACCACAACATCAAGACCCACAACATCGCCGAACCAACCGACTTCACAATGCGCGACAACGCAGCATGAAGGCGAACCCGGCTAGAAGGCCATGAAGAGGATCATCTCGCGGTCGTACTCGCGGCCGTTGTGATCTGCAGCGAGGTGCTCCTGGACCTTGGCCACCAGGTCGTCCTCGTCCGTGCCGACGATCTGCAACGAGCAGGGGCAGTTCAAGCGTGTCTTCATGTCAGCTCGCCTTCTGCGCCACAGCGGCGGCGTGCTTGCCGGCGCGACGGCCGAAGAACGAACCCTCGCCGAGCTGGGTGCCGGAGCAGTAGCCGTTGCCGTCCTGGGCGATGTTCGAGGCGCACGCACCAGCTGCGTACAGGCCGCGGATGACCGAGCCATCCTCGCGCTTCGCCTGTCCGTCGACCGTCGTGGCGATGCCGCCGATCGTGAAGCCCGCGTAGAGCGCCACGCCGAGAGTGAGGTCGAGCACGGCCCACGGTGCGGTGGTCTGCGGCGCCAGCCAGTCGGGGTGCTTGTGGAAGTCCGGATCCTCGCCCTTTGCCGCATGGCTGTTGTAGCGGTCGAGCGTCTCGCGCAGCACCTCCACCGGTATGTCCAGACCTTCGGCCATCTCCTCGACGGTCTCGTAGCCATCCTTCAACGGCACCAGCGGCATCAGCTGCTCGGCATAGTGCTCGGCATCGACGATGAGGTACGCAGCCGAGTCGGGCTGGCGCATCACGTGATAGCTGCTGCGGGCGTGATAGCTGTCCTCGGCGACGAACCGTTTGCCGAGCTTGTTGATCGCCAGACCCTTGACCAGCTGCGACGGCGGATAGAACGGTGCCGTGATGAACGGCTCTTCCATGTGCTCCAGCGCCGCACCGACCGACTGACCAAGGCGGATGCCGAGACCGTCGTCGTACGTCGAGCCGAGCGTGAAGAGCTTCTCGCCGAGGGCTGGGGTGTACTTCGAGACCATGTCCGGGTTCATCACGAAACCGCCGGCGGCAAGGACGACCGACGACGCACGTACGACTCCGGTCTTCTCGAACGACTTCCAGGCGACGCCGACAACCGCGCCTTCCTCAACCACGAGGTTGGTCACGCCGGTCTCGTAGCGGACGTCGACGCCCGCCTCCTCGACCTTGATGCGCAGCAGGTCCATCACGATCTTGGTGCCCTCGGTGTCACCGGGCACGGGCACCTTGTGACCGCGCGGCGCAGGCTTGATCTTCTCGCGGAACGGCCAGACCTTCTCGTTGCCGGTGAACATGAGCCCCTGCGTACCGGGCTGGATGACGGCCTTGTCGGCGAAGAAGGATCGTTCGAACTCAAAACCGAGCGCCTCGAGCCAGTCGAACAGCTCGACGGATCCCTCGCAGTAGGCGCGGATCTTCTCCTCGTCGGGATCCTTCGTGCTCGCCAGGAGGTACGCGGTCATCGCCTCGACCGAGTCCTCGTGACCTGTTGCCTGCTGTACCGCCGTGCCGCCGCCGAGGTAGAAGTGGCCGCCGGACATCGACGACGTACCGCCGTGAACAGCTGACTTCTCGAGCAGCAGCACCCGTGCACCGGCCCGAGCGGCCTCAAGAGCGGCACAGCCACCGGCGATGCCGAAGCCGGCGACGACGACGTCGAAGGTCTCGTCAGATGACGCATCCGAGGCCGGTACGGCGTCGGGAACTGCGAGCCCTGCAGGAGTGGTCGATGACATGAGATTCCTAGAGCTTGGTCGGGATGAGGGAGACGGTGCCGCCGTCCATGACGAACTCGGCACCGGTCGAGAAGGACGACTCGTCGCTGGCGAGGAAGAGCACGAACGTCGCCACTTCCTCGGGCAGTCCGGGTCGCCCGAGTGGGATCGGGATCATGTCGACCGGCATGGCATCGGTCGCCGGAGTGCTGATGCGCCCCGGGTGGATCGAGTTGGCCCTGATGCCGTGCGGCGCCAGCTCGAGGGCGACGGACTTGGTGAGCCCACGCAGGCCCCATTTCGAGGCGACGTAGCCGTGCGCCCACGGCGTCCCGCGGAGGCCCTCGATCGACGAGGTGTTGATGATCGAGCCACCACCGGCGGCGATCATGGCGTCAGTCGCGGCACGGATGCCGAGGAACGCGCCCGTCAGGTTGACGTCGAGCATCTCGTGCCACTGGTCGGCCTTGTAGCGATTGATGGGGCCGCCGTTGAAGATGCCGGCGTTGTTGAACAGCACGTCGAGCTTGCCGAACTCGGCGACCGTGTGTGCTACCGCCGCACGCCAGTCGTCGTCGCTCGTCACGTCGAGGTGCACGTAGCGGGCGGCGTCGCCGAGCTCCTGGGCGAGCGCTTCGCCCTCTTCGTCGAGCAGATCGCCGATGACGACCTTGGCGCCCTCGGCGACCAGCAGTCGGGCGCTGGCGCCACCGATGTTGCGCGCGCCTCCACTGATCAGGGCGACCTTGCCGTCAACACGTCCCATGGTGATTCCTTCTTCCGTCTGAGCTAGTTGGCGAGCGTGGTCGCGAAGACGCCACGGGCGGTGTTGAAGGGCAGGTCGAGCATCGTCTTGAAGCCAGGATCGGCGGCGACGACATCAGGGATGGCGTTGACCATGCGCCCAGCCGCGGTGGCGATCGCCGCGTAGTTGTGGTCACCGCGCTCACTCGTCGGGCAGACGTCGACGACGTACGAGGGCTCGCCGACGATCTCGACGCGGTAGGAGCCACCCTCCTGGGCCGGCTGCGGCCAGTCGGGGCGAATGCCCTCCATGATGCGCGTCGTGTGGTCGATGACGAGGACTTCCTTGCCGTTGACGACGCCGGCGATCTGGAAGTTGACGGCCGCGACCGTGCCCTTCTTGATGTGGCCGACCGCGATGTCGAGCGCCTCCGGCGCGGGCTCCTGCTCGAAGCGCTCGACGATCTCGTCTAGCTCGAAACCGAAGCCCTTGGCCATCAGGCGCAGGCTGACACCCCAGGCAGCGGTGAGCGTGCCCGGCTGGAACAGCATCGGGAGCTCACCGATCTCGTTGCCGAAGCCCATGACGTCGAACATCACGGGAGCACCGTCGTACGTGGCGTAGTCGGCGATCTCCGAGCAGATGATCTTCTCGACCTTCTGGCAGGTCGACGCGATGGCAAAGGGCAGCAGGTCGTTGGCCCAGCCCGGATCAACACCCGTCACGAAGAGACTGACCTTGCCGGCCTGGCAGGAGTCCTCGATCGGATCGATCATGCTGTCGGGCAGGAGACCGTACGGGTAGACGAGCGTCGCCGGTGACGAGCTGACGACGTTGATGCCCGCAGCGAGGATCTTCTGGAGGTCGGCGAGCGACTCGAAGAACCGGACCTCGGCCAGTGCGCAGTAGACCGCGCAGTCAGGCTGCAGCGCGATCGCCGCGTCGAGGTCGTCGATCGCGGTGATGCCGGTGACGACGTCGAGGTGAGCGAGCTTGCCGGCGTCCTCACCGACCTTCGCGGGATCGGAGACGACCAGCCCCACCAGCTCGAAGCGCGGATCCTCGATCAGCTGGCTCAGCGCGATGCGACCCACATTTCCGGTCGCTACGTGGATGACCTTGATCGGCATGGCGCTCGCTTCTGTGGAGGTCATTGCTCAGTCGCCAGCCCGAGCCGGATCTGCTCTTCGCGGTCGGAGATCTTGATCCTCGGCCGACCGCTGGCCTTGCCCTCGGCACGCTCGTGGCTGTCGAGGCGCTTCCAGCCGACCAGGTCGACGATGGCGACACCGCGACCGACGAGCAGCTTGTCGAACGACTCCTTGTCGCCGCTGGGCTCGGACAGCCGACCTTCGTAGTAGTCGTCGAGCAGCGCAGTCGCGGTCTCGACCGCGCACGTACGGTTCGTGCCGATCACGCCTGAAGGTCCACGTTTGGCCCATCCGGTCGTGTACGTACCGACGACGACATCGCCGGATGCCGGATCGCTCACCCGGCCGACATTGTGGGCGAAGCGACCGGACTGCCCATCGAACGGCACACCGTCGACCGCGGTCGACGTGTAGCCGGTGGCGCGCAGGACCAGGCCGGCATCGATGGTCTCGACGTCGTCAGGATCACTCGTACGAGCCAGCGTGATGCCACTGACCCGCTCCTCCCCCAGCACCTCGTGCGGGGTGTAGCCGAACTTGAGCACCAGCCGCTTGGTTGCACCCTGCGGCGACGCCTCAGCCGCGCGTCGCATGACCGCCGCCTTCTGGGTGGCCGCGTACGTACCGGCCGTCCGCTCCTCACCGCTGACGTCGACGAGCGTCGAGAGCTCATCGGGATCAATGATGACGTCGATGTCCGGGTGGTTGACAAGTGCAAGAAGCTCCGGCGTCGTGAACGCGGCGTGCTCCGGACCGCGACGCCCGACCACGACGACCTCACGGATGGCGTCGCCGGCCAGGGCCTCGATCGCGTACGGAGCCATGTCCGACGCGGCGTGCAGCTCGTCGGCGTTGATCAGGAGGAGTCGTGCCATGTCGAGTGCGACGTTGCCGTTGCCGATGATGACCGCGCGCTCATGATCGAGTGCGGGCTCGAGGTCGACGTGGTCCGGCTCGCCGTTGTACCAAGTCACGAACTCCGCAGCGGAATAGCTGCCCGGCAGGTCTTCGCCGGGGATGCCGAGTGACCGACCAAGGTGCGCGCCGGTCGCGTAGACCACGGCGTGGTGGTGCGCGAGGAGCTCGTCGTGGGTGACATCACGGCCGACCTCGACGTTGAGCCGCACGCTCGTGCTCTTGTGCCGCGCGATGGTGTCGAACATCGTCGTCGTTTCCTTGGTGCCGAGATGATCGGGCGCGACGCCATGACGTACGAGTCCGTGCGGCGTCACGAGTCGATCGATGACCGTGATCTCGACGTCAGCACGGCGCGTTGCCTGCAGCTCCTCGGCCACGAACCAACCCGAGGGACCCGAACCCACCACGGCGACACGCAGAGGTGCGCCCTGGTCCTGGACCTTGGGGCCGGCCGGCGGCGGTGCCGAGGGGAAGGGAATCTCGCCGACCCAGGTGAAGTAGTCGGCGTTGATCGCCGTGTAGTCGCTGAGGTGCTCCGGCAGCTCGTTGTCGGCATGCACGGCCTTGACCGGACAGGCTGGTACGCACGCGCCGCAGTCGATGCACTCGTCGGGATTGATGTAGAGCATCTCCGCCGTGGCAAAGTCCGGATCGTCGGGCGCCGGGTGAATGCAGTCGACAGGACACACGGCGACGCACGACGCATCGTTGCAGCACGACTGAGTGATGATGAAGGTCATCGAACAGATCCCTCTACCGGCAGATTGGTGAAGTCGGGAGCCCGGCCCTCGGCGAACGCCGACAAGGCCTCGCGGTTGGCCGGTCCACCCATGAGGTCGGCGAAGCACTGGTTTTCGCGCAACCGTGCCTGCTCGATGCCTTCGCGGACCGGCTCGATCATGGTCCGCTTGATGGCGCGCAGGCTGGAGATCGGGAGAGCCGCGAGCGTCGTTGCGTGCTCACGGGCAGCGGCCTGGAGGGCGTCCGGCTCACACGTACGCCAGACCAGGCCCATCTCGAGCGCCTCAGGAGCGGTGATCCATTCCGACGACATCAGCACCCAGGCGGCGTTCTGGCGGCCGATCAGGAGAGGCAGGAGGTAGCTGGAGGCCGCTTCGGGGGCGACGCCGAGGCTGGCAAACGGGCACTTGACCCGGGCTTCGGTCGACATGAACGCGATGTCGGCGAAGCCGATGATGGTCAGGCCGATGCCGAGGCCGAGTCCGTTGATCGCGAGGACCAGCGGCTTGTCGAAGTCCTGCAGCGCATCGATCAGTCCGGTGAAGCCATGTTTGCCGGGCACGAAGTCGGGGTTGGTGACGCGTTCGGCCATCTCGGCGAGATCGGTGCCGGCACTGAACGCTCGCCCTTCACCGGTCAGCAGCACGACGGCAACCGAGTGGTCCGCGGCGGCGGCGCGCAGTGCCTCGGTCAGCTCGTCGTACAGCGCTTCGTTGAACGCGTTGAGCGCGTCGGGCCGGTTGAGCGTCAGCGTTCGAACCCGCTCGCTGTCCTCGATCCGCAGGATCGCAGCGTCGTGCGTCATCAGTCCCTCTCGGATGTTGCAGAACTAGACAAGTGTCCAGCCAATATTTCACAATAATAGAACACGTTCTACAGTGATTCCATGCGCAATGGAATCGTCCTCTTCACATCCGACCGCGGCATCAAGCCGGCCGACCTTGCCAAGGCCGCGGAGGAGCGTGGTTTCGACACAATCTACGTGCCGGAACACACCCACATACCGGTAAAGCGCGAGGCTCTTCACCCCACTGGAGGCGAGGAGCTGCCCGACGATCGCTACACGCGCACACTCGACCCGTGGACCACCCTGGCGACCTGCGCAGCCGTCACCGAGAAGATCGGTCTCTCGACCGCCGTGTGCCTCCCGGTCGAGTCCGACCCCATCACCCTCGCCAAGACCCTGGCGACGCTCGACCACCTGTCCGGTGGGCGGGTGACCATCGGCGCCGGCTTCGGCTGGAACACCGACGAGCTGACGGACCACCACGTACCGGCCAACAAGCGCCGCACCGTCCTCAAGGAATACCTCGAGGCGATGCGGGCCCTCTGGACCGAGGAAGAAGCCTCGTACGACGGCGAGTTCGTGTCGTTCGGCCCGAGCTGGGCCTACCCCAAGCCGCCGCAGGGCCGGATCCCCGTGATCATCGGCGCCGGCGGCGGTCCCAAGACGATGAAGTGGATCGCCCAGAACGCCGACGGCTGGATGACGACCCCGATCGAGGTCGACCTCCTGCCAAAGGCCGAGCTGCTCCGCAAGGAGTGGACCGACGCCGGCCGCGAGGGCGAGCCCGACATCCGCATCCTGGTGGCCAAGAAGCCCACCGAGGAAGACTTCGTCGAGTGGATGTCGACCGGTGCATCCGAGTTGATCTGGGGCGTACCGGACGCTGACGAGGACAAGGTCATGGTCTATCTCGACAAGCTGGCGACGAGGCTTGGACTGAGCTCATGACCCTGTCGACGATGTCCTTCAACCCGTCGGAGATGTCGACCGCCGAGGTCGAGGCATCAGAAGCGCTGTACGGAGCCCTGGCGCACGACATCCGCGACCTCGTCGACGTGGCCATCCGCACCCAGGTCGATGCCGACCGCGTCGCCGCCGCCCGAGCGCTGATCGTCCAGGCATCGGGAGATCCTCGCCGAGGAGGCCGAGACCGGCCCGGCGGGCATTCACTTCAACACTGAGGGTCGCTCCTGGAACTGGGGCAATGCCGTCGTGGGCATCCGCAACGCCATCGCACCTCCGGTCAAGCTGCGCTGGGAAGAAGACGGCGCAGTGGTCCGCTCGGACGTCGACCTCGGCGTCGCATACGAAGGTCCTCCCGGTTGCGTGCACGGCGGTGT
The DNA here is from genome assembly GCA_963849475.1 of uncultured Actinomycetota bacterium. Classification (GTDB taxonomy): domain Bacteria; phylum Actinomycetota; class Actinomycetes; order Propionibacteriales; family Nocardioidaceae; genus Aeromicrobium. The sequence goes on along the minus strand of CAWKHC010000011.1, from coordinate 38,391 downwards.
CTCGTCGCTGATCCTTGACCACCTGATGGGCGAGACCGCGAGCGCACAACACACGCGGTTGACCGTCACCGGCACGCTGACCCTCCGTTACGTACGACCGCTCCCCCTGGGGCGGGTCCAGATGGAGGCACGCATCACCGAGGAGAACGACCGCAAGGTCACCGTCACGGCGACGCTGCGTGCGGCTGACTCCGACGAGCCGGCCGTCGAGGCTTCTGGCCTGTTCATCACCCCGCGCTGGTCGATCCCGGCCGAGGTCGGCTCGCTCGACTAGTTCGACAGCTCAGCTCTCGTTGAGGGCGACTGCACCCTTGATGAGCTCCACAAAGGCGTCGTCGTCGAGCACGTCGGCCTCATGGATGTCTATCGCTCGCCGAGTCCCCGCATCGAGGCTGGCATTGAACAGCCCCGCCGGATCGTCGACCGAGGCACCCTTGGCGAACGTCACCTTGACCTTGTCCTTGTAGGTCTCAACGGTGCACACCAGACCCGATCGAGAGAACGCCGGTACGCCGTCAGGGTTCGACGCCTTGACCCACTTGGTCTCCTCGACCACGTCGGGCACGGTCTCGTGGATCAGGTGACGTACGGAATCGACCGTCCTGCTGCGCCAATCACTCATGACCGCGACTTTACTGAACGTCGGCCGAGTCGTGCCCCGTTGAGCCCCGAGAGCTCCCAGCGCGGCACGACTCAGCGCTTCACGTAGCGTTGCAGGCGCGCCGACTCGTTCCAGTTTGCGATTGCATGCCGATCCCCTTGCAGTTGACGGCGGAATGGGAGACTTGTCCGCGTCGCCAGACTAGAAACGGTGAGCGTCGGCTGTCGTCCGTGCTAGCACTGACGACCGTGCCGGGTGTTCGACTGCAGCGCCACCAGATTTCGGGACATAATCGGCTGGTGGCTGCGCTCCGGGTGATGCTGGTCGACGACGCCACTCTCGTGCGCGAAGGAATCGCGCGCCTGCTACGTGAAGACGGCATCGACGTGATCTCTCAGCACACGGATGCCCTCGGGCTCGTCGAAACGGTCGAGCAGGAACAGCCAGACGTGGTGATCCTGGATGTCCGGATGCCGCCGACCCACACCATCGAAGGGCTGGACGCCGCGGTGGCCATCAAACGGCACCAGCCCGAGATCGGCGTACTGGTGCTGTCCCAGTACGTCGAGACGCACCACGCCGTGGATCTGCTCATGGGCGCCCACAGCGGTGTCGGCTACCTGCTCAAGGAGCGCGTCACCGCACACTCCGACCTGGTTGATGCCATCTCTCGCATCGCGCACGGCGGCACCGTGATCGACCCCGAGGTGGTGCGGCGAGTGCTCGGTACGCCACGTCATTCCGATCCGCTCGACCGGTTGACCACCCGCGAGCAGGAGGTGCTCGCACTCGTGGCCGAGGGCCACTCCAACGCGGCCATCGCAGGCCTGCTGGCGACCAGCGCACGAACGGTCGAGACGCACACGAGTCGCATCTTCACCAAGCTCGACCTCGAGGCGACCTCCACCACACATCGCCGCGTGCTCGCTGTGCTCGCACACCTGAGGGCCAGCGCCGACTGATTCACCCATTCAGGCCGAGGGCAATGACCCGCCCGGGAGAACTGGAGCCGCGATGGCATTGAAGCGACGGCGCCGCAGCCTCGCTTCGTCCTCGACAATGGCGCGCAGCACGTCGAGCTCATCACGAGCAATCCCCAGGGCATCCACCGAGCGCTCCAGACGATTGATCTCGTCGGGAGTCAGCGGCCCATCACTGGAGCACATGCTGATGGCGTAGTAGACCTGTCCGCGGGCGACCTGGCGAAACCCGGGAATGTCTTTCAGGTCGTCGAGCGAGTCGGAGTCGTCATATGTCGCGATCGCCTCGATCACCCAGTCAGCACCATGCGCGGCCGTGTGATAGCCGATCAGCCAGTCCCTCTCACGTTCGGTGATCCGACCGTTACCTCCCGCGATCAGCAAGGTGGCTTTCGCCGACATCAGGTTGTCATCGTCAGTGATCTGGTCGCCGGCCTCACCGGGCATGTCCCAGTTCTCCTGCACGAACCACCGCAGTGCCACTGCTCGCCGCTGCACCGCATCGGTGAGCACGACCTGAGCGAGCGGTATGTCGGCCGTCACCGTCGTGCCGGATCCTGACGGACTGTCGATGGTGAGCTGCCCGCTCAAAGCCGCAATGCGGTCGGTCAGACCCTGGAGACCGGAGCCGGGTTCAGGCTTGGCCCCTCCGATCCCATTGTCGCTGACAGACACCCGGAGGGCTTCGTCCACGATCTTCGCCTGCACCGTCACGCGATCTGCCTCCGCGTGCTTGTTGGCGTTGGTGAGTGCCTCCGTGACCAGGTAGTAGGCAGCGACCTCGACCACCTCCGGCAGCCTGTCGGGGAGGTCGACCTGGAGCTCGACCGGTATGCCCGGTCGCTCGGCGAGCGACTCGACGGCGCCCTGGAGTCCGGCGTCGTCGACGATCGCCGGGTGAATGCCACGAGTGAGCTCGCGGAGCTCGGAGATCGCATCGCTGAGCTCGCGGGCCGCATCGTCCAGCAGCGACGTCAGCTCGGGATCGCCGGACGCACGACGGCTGGCCAGCCGGAACATCAGAGCAAGCCCCACCAGCCGTTGCTGCGCGCCGTCGTGCAGGTTGCGTTCCACCCGCTGGAGCTCGCGGTCGCCGGCATCGATGATGCGGGACCGCGACGCCTGTGTCTCGATGAGCTCAGCCTGAAGCTGAGCTTTCAGTCGTTCGTTGTCGAGTGCCAACGATGCAGCATCGAGCGCCGCGCGCAACCGTTTCGGGCGACGAAGAAGTTGAGGATCATGGACGAGGCCCGCTATCGGCTTCCCGCCGCGATCGATCGGAGTGAACGCGCGGCCTGCATCCATCTCCGGCCGGGCAGCCTGCTCGCCGAGCCCGCTGATCCAACCGCCTCGTCCGACCTGCGTGTAGACGATCTCGAGGTCCGGGTCGCCCAACGCCTGGCGGAGCGCATCACGGACGGTTCCGCCCGGTCCCCCGGCGCCAAGGCCGGCGAGGGCGAGCGCAAGTCTGTCGTCGACGGCCCGGGCGAGGATGAACCATGCCGCCAGGGTCAGGGGCGCTGCGAAGACGACGAGCTGCACCCAGAAGTCGTACGGATGTTCGAGGTCCAATGCGACGAGCACAGCGACGGCGAGCAACGTCACGCCGATCAAGCCGATGCGCAGTGCTCGGTCGATCAAGTCAGGAGCTCGGTGATCGTGGCGAGCGACAGCTCGTCCTTGCGGATGTAGCCGGCCGCCACACCATCTGCCAACAGGCGTCCGTGATCCACGTCGAGGGTCGAGATCAGGATCACCACGGTCTTACCGACCTTCCCGCGAAGCCGTCGAGCGACCTCCACACCGTCGATCCAAGGCATTCGGACATCGACGAGAACGGCGTCAGGATACCAATCCTGCACCGCCCCGAGGGCGTTCACGCCAGATGCGACCTCAGCCAGCACCTCCACGCCTTCGGCCTCGAGCAGGTGCCGAGCCGTGGCGCGGAACCGACGGTCGTTGTCGACCAGGATGACCCGCAATGACATGGGTCCAGCCTGTCACCGACCAGCTCTCACGGGATCCGTGCTGGCACGGATCCCGTGACTGGGCTGTGACTCAGCTTCAGCGTGGTTCGAGCACGACCACGGGAATCTCACGATCGGTCCACTTGGCGTACTTGGCGAAGTCGGCGTACAGCTCGACCAGCTTGGGCCAGAGGATCTCGCGTTCGGGGCCAGTCGCCGTGCGAGCGGTGACCTGTCGTCCGCGCTCCTTGCGGAGGTGCACCCGGGTCTCGGGATGGGCGAGCAGGTTGGCGTACCACTGCGGGTTCTTGGGGAGCCCACCCTGCGAGGCGACGACGATCAGCTTGGCACCGTCGACAAGATAGAGCAGCGGAGTGGTGAAGGTCTTGCCTGACTTGCGACCCGTGTGCTCGAGCAGCAGCGTCGGGACGGGCTTCTTGAAGCCGGCGCCCACCCGCCACATGTTGCCGATGCGACCGTTGGTGCGTTTGAAGAGCCACACCTGCGCCTTCGACCCGTACTTGATGAGCTTGGCGGTCGCCGCCGAGTCGAGGCCCTCGGGTCGTTCTTCGGGCAGGGCGAAACGTCCCATGGTCAGATTCCTTCGGTCGATGGAGCGGTCGTGCCGCCGAGCGGGATCGGGTCGAGCCCGAGCTTGCGGTGGTCCCAGGAGCGCGTACGCGTGGCGGTGAACCGGGCGGCGACCCGCTTGTTGAGCATCATCTCGACGAAGGGCTTCATCTCGTCGGTGTAGGGCCCGGTGTAGCGCTCCCAGACGCTGACACCCACGGCCCAGAGCGCATCGGGGTCGTCGATGAGCTCGACGGTTCCTTCGAGCGAGACCCCGCGAAGGGTGTCGTAGGTGAGCCCGTCCTCGATGAGCACCGTGGCGCGGGGGTCACGTTGGAGGTTGACGGCCTTTTGGGACTTGGCCTTGGTCTCGAACCAGATGACGCCGTCGATGAGCGCGAACCACATGGCGACCGCGTGCGGGTGACCGGTGGCCCCGAGGGTGACGAGGTTGGCCGTACGTTGCGACGCCACGAACGCCTCGATCTCGTCGGGCGTCATCGCGACCTGTGAGCGCTGGTTGATGCCCATGACTACTCGCTTCCCAAGTCTGAGGTTGAAGGCCTCATCGTTGCACCCGCTCCTCGGCCATCTTGCGCTGCTTGGCGATGAAGCTGATCGATGCCTTCTGCGTGACTGCGGGGAGGACTCGTTGCAGCCTCCACGCCATCCGCGCCTGCACCGGTTCGACGACCAGCGCCTCGCCCCGGGCCACCGCTGCCAGCACCCGAGTCGCCAGGAAGTCAGGGTCGACGGGCTTGCGGATGCCCTGACCCTTGAGGAAGAAGTCCCGACCGCGGACCTGACCGAACTCACCCTTGTCCAGGATCGGGGTGTTCACCGCCGCCGGACAGATCGCGGTGACGCCGATCCCGTACGCCGCCGCCTCCGAACGGAGTGCCAGCGAGAGGCCGACCACCGCATGCTTGGTCATCACGTAAGAGGTGAGCAGTCCCGCCGCCATCAGGCCGCCCATCGAAGCGGTGTTCACGATGTTCCCGCTGCCGTGCCGGATCATCACCGGGTACGCGGCGGCGACGCCGTGCACAACGCCTCGGATGTTGACGTCGATGATCGAGTCCCACTGGGTGAGGGTCAGGTCTTGGGTCTCGCCGATCAGGCTGATGCCGGCGTTGTTGAACATCAGGTCGAGCCGGCCGTGCTCGGCTACCACCTCGGCGACCAGTGCCTCGACGTCGACGGCACGGGTCACGTCGAGTGCGACCGCGCGTACCTGCTTCGGGCCGCCGAGACGTGCCGCCACCTTCTGTGCCGAGTCGAGGTCGAGGTCGGCAAGTACGACGATGGCGCCGGCCTTGACCAGGGCCGCTCCAAGAGACGCCCCGATCCCGGAGCCTCCTCCGGTGACTATCGCGATGCGCCCGGCGTACCAGCCCTGCGGGATCCGCTTGCCGCGCCTCATCCGAATGCCTTGACCACGAGGCCGTGAAGGTCGGGATAGCGCTGCAGGTGCGCACCGCCGTTGATGTCGATGTTCTCGCCGGTGATCCAGGCAGAGTCGTCGGAGAGCAGAAAGCCGAGGATGGCGGCGATCTCCGCGGGCTCGCCGCTGCGCCCGAGCGGGGTGTTCTCGATGTACTCGTCTCGCACGCCCGGTATGTCCATCGCCGGCGCCGTCAGCGGAGTGACCACCAGACCCGGCGAGACCGCATTGACGCGGATCCCCCGACCGGCGAGCTCGAGCGCGGCCACCTGGGTCAGCATCACCAACCCGGCCTTGGCCGAGCAGTACGCCGCCATCCCGGTGCCGGGTTGGCGCGCGTTGAGCGACGAGAGCGAGACGATCGAGCCGCGATCCGCGATGCGCGTACCGGCGTGCTTGATGACGAGAAAAGAGCCAGTCAGGCAGACGTCAACGACCCGACGAAACTCGGCGACATCGTGCTCGACGATCAGGCCCAGCGTGCTGACGCCGGCACAGTTCACGACGCCGGTGAAGCCGCCTTCTGCCACAGCGCTGTCGAAAAGGGCCGCGACCGACTCCTCGTCTGCCACGTCGACCTGTGCCGAGCGGTGCGGAGCGCCGAGCTCAGCAGCTCGCGCAGCAGCGGCGTCACTGTCGATGTCGGCGACCACCACGAGCCCGCCACCGCTGGCCAGCCGCTGTGCGGTGGCCCAGCCGATGCCCGAGGCGCCGCCGATGATGATGGTGGTGCGAGACACAGCCGAGTCGCTCATGCGATCTCCTGACACTTGTCGGTTTTGTTTGACACGTGTCAAACCTAGCGCCTAACGTGGCATGTGTCACACCCTTTCGTTGGCGCATCTCTTCACCGAGATCGAGCTCAGGAGTCCCCATGGCAGGCCCCACGACAGCGATCATCGGCGCTGGCATCAGCGGCCTCACGGTTGGCAAGATGCTCAGCGACTACGGCGTCGATTACACCTGCTTCGAGTCCTCCGACCGGATCGGCGGCAACTGGGCATTCGGCAATCCGAACGGGCACAGCAGCGCATACCGCTCGCTGCACATCGACACGTCCAAGGACCGGCTCTCGTTCCGCGACTTCCCCATGCCGGCTGACTACCCGGACTTCCCGCACCACTCCCAGATCAAGGACTACCTCGAGTCGTACGCCGAGGCGTTCGACCTGAAGGCCAACATCGAGTTCGAGAACGGGGTCGTGAACGCTCGCCGCCGAACCGCCGAAGAGGGCGGAGGCTGGGAGCTCCTCGACCAGGCCGGCGCCACCCGGACCTTCGAGCATCTCGTGGTCGCCAACGGCCACCACTGGGATCCTCGGTTCGCCGACTTCCCTGGCGAGTTCACCGGCGAGTCGATGCACTCGCACCACTACATCGACCCCACGTCACCGCTGGACTTCTTCGGCAAGCGGATCCTGGTCGTCGGGCTCGGCAACAGCGCCGCCGACATCGCCGTCGAGCTATCGTCGAAGTCGCTGCAGACCGAGGTCACCCTGTCGACCCGCTCGGGTGCGTGGATCGTGCCCAAGTACGTCTACGGCAGGCCGTCGGACACGATGTACCGGACCACTCCGTACCTGCCGCTCTCCTGGCAGCGCAAGGTCATGCAGCTGGCCCAGCCCATGAACGGGTCGAATGGTGCGCTCTACGGACTGCGCGAGCCCAACCACAAGTTCTTCGAGGCGCACCCGACCCAGTCGGTCGAGCTCCCGTTGCGACTGGGCTCCGGCGACATCAAGCCCAAGCCGAACGTGTCACTGCTCGACGGCCGGGCGGTGCACTTCGAGGACGGGACCAGCAGCGAGTTCGACATCATCGTGTACGCGACCGGCTACAACATCACCTTCCCGTTCTTCGACGAGGACTTCCTGTCCGCACCCGGCAACCACCTGCCGCTGTTCAAACGGATCTACAAGCCGGGTATGGATGACCTGTCGTTCGTCGGCTTTGCCCAGTCGACGCCGACGCTTTTTCCGTTCGTCGAGTGCCAGGCCCGTCTGGTGGCTGCGCATCTGATCGGCGCGTACGCGTTGCCCAGCGTCGCGGAGATGGAGCGCGTCATCGCCAGCGACGAGCAGCGCTACATCGGCCACGTCCTCAAGACGCCGCGTCACACCCAGCAGGTCGACTACTTCATCTACGAGGAAGACATCCGCGCCCGCGAGATCCCCGCTGGCCGCAAGCGCACCCAGCAGCGTCGCGGCGTCCCGGCGAGTGTCGCCCGATGACCGAGGGCGCCGACTCCTGGAACCGGTTGGTCGACCGACGCACGTCCAACCGGGGCGATGCCCGTCGCGACAAGCTGCTCAATGCCTTCGACGGGCTCCTGCGGGAGCAGACCCTCGAAGAGATCAACGTCATCGAGATCTCCAAGCGGGCCGGCGTGACTCGTTCGGCGTTCTACTTCTACTTCGAGTCCAAGGCCATCGCCGTGATGGCCCTGATGCGCGACCTGTACGAGGCCGCCGCCGAGGCGAACGAGCTGTTGGTCAAGGCAGAGGGCGACGCCGAAGAGCGCGTACGTACGGCGATCACGCTGCTGTTCGACTCGGTCGACAGCAGCCCGCACACCTACCGCGCCCTGCTCGAGGCCCGCGCGTCGAGCCCCACAGTCCGGCAGATGTGGGACGACGGCCGCGCCGACTTTGCCGGCGCGATCGGCACCATGATCGGTACCGAGCGCGCAGCCGGACGCGGAGCCGACGGACCCGACGCTGCCGCCCTCGCCTCGGTGCTGCTCGACCTCAACGATCACGCCCTCGAACGACACTCGCTCGGTTCCGGGCCACCGCGCGAGAAGCACATCGACGCCCTGACGTTCCTCTGGCTGAGCAGCATCTACGGAAAGTGACGCGATGATCCCCGAGAACCTCACCTTCACCTCGCAGGGCACCACCTGCGCGGCCTGGTTGTTCCCCGCTGCCAACGACGCGCTCACCACGGACGCCGGGCGACCTGTCGTCGTGATGGCGCACGGGCTTGGCGGCACCAAGGACTCCGGCCTGGCGCCATTCGCCGAGGCATTCGCCCAGGCAGGCCTCGATGCGTTGATCTTCGACTACCGCGGCTTCGGTGAGAGCGAGGGCACTCCGCGCCAGACTGTGTCGCTGGCTGCCCAGATCGACGACTACCGCGCCGCGATCAACACAGCCAAGGGCCTTCCGGGGGTCGATCCCGGACGAGTCGTCCTCTGGGGCGTCTCCCTGGCCGGTGGCCACGTGCTCACAGCTGCGGTCGGTCGGACCGACGTGGCTGCTGTGGTGGCCCTGATTCCCATGGTCGACGGTCTGGCGGCCGGGCTGCATGCGACCAAGTCGCATCGCCCCAGCGAGCTCGCCCGCGCGACGGGTCGCGGCATCGCCAGCAAGGTGTCCGCCGCCGCCGGACGCGGGTCTCGCGATGATGCCGATCGTCGCCCAGCCCGGTCAGGTCGGCGCCTTCACCCTCGACGGCGCGTACGACGACTACCTCGCCATCGCCGGGCCCTCGTGGCGCAACGAGATCGCCGCCGAGCTCACCCTCGAGCTCGGCTCACGGACGCCCACCAAGGCAGCCAGGTCGCTGACCTGCCCCGTGCTCGTGCAGATCACCGACTTCGACCGGAGCGCGCCGCCGAACGCCGCGGCCAAGGCCGCCTTCAAGGCGCGCGCGGAGGTCCGGCACTACCCGGGCGACCACTTCGACGTGTTCCCGGGCAAGCCGTTCCACGATGCGGCAACGTCGCACGCCGTGAGCTTCCTGACCCGTCACCTGGCTGGAAGCGCCGCATGAAGGTTGCTGTCACCGGCGCCGCGGGGTTCCTCGGCCGCAACGTCGTCAACGCCCTGCTGGACGAAGGACACGACGTCCTCGCCATCGACCGGGTGTCAGGATCGCCCGCGGCCGGTTCCCACGGCAACGGTCAGCTGCGTTGGGAATCCGTGGACGTCCTCGACGAAGAGGCGATGGTTCGAGCCCTGGACGGCATCGAGGTCGTCCACCACCTGGTCGCCGTGATCAGCCTTCGCCGCGAGGACCCGATCGCCTGGCGGGTGAACACCGAAGGCGTGGCCACGGTGGCACGGGCAGCGCTGCGCGTGGGTGCGCGACGGATGGTGAACTGCGGCTCGCTGGCGTCCTTCCACTACGCGAAGAACGCCACCGTGAACGAGGAGTCCCCGCGTTCGAGCTCAGAGAAGGCACTGGTCTATCACCGCTCCAAGTACTACGGCGAGGTCGAGCTGCTCAAGGTCGTCGACGCCGGCCTGGATGCGCTCACCTGCAATCCGACCGGAATCTTCGGACCCGTCGATCACCCGGATCGACTCTCCCGCATGAACCAGAGCCTGCTCGATGCCTCGCTCGGCAAGATGCCGATCGGGGTCACCGGCGAGTTCGACATGGTCGACGTACGCGATGTCGCCCAGGGTTTCCTGCTCGCCGCCGAGAAGGGCCGGACCGGCCACAACTACCTGCTCGGCGGTCACCACCACGGACTGACGCGATCGATGCAGATCGCCGCCGAGCTGGCCGGAGCCCGAGGACCACGGTTCATGCTGCCGGTCAGGATGCTCGAGGCCGTCGCACCCCTGGTCGACCCCATCACCCGGCGGTTCGGCTCGGAGTCGTTCGCACCTGCGGCGATGGAGAACATCAGCATGGCGCCGATCGTGGACCGGACCAAGGCCGGCGTCGAGCTCGGCTACGAGCCTCGCCCGACCGAGGAGAGCCTTCGCGACCTGGTCGACTTCTTCGCCGCCGCGGGGCTGCTCGACGCGAAGTAGCGTTCAGCCGCCCAGCGCCGCGAGCATCCGCTTGCCGACGTCGCTCAGGTTGCCGTGGGCATCAGCCACCCGGCACCAGTCGCGCGTCATGTCGGCGAACTTCTGCGGGTTGTAGATGTCTTCCTCACGGATCAGGTTGCCGTCATCGTCGAACGTCAAGATCGTGATGTTCGAGGCTTCGTGGACCGAGCCGTCCCCGGGGTCGCGCATGATGTTCCGGATGTCGCAGATGACCCGGTTGGTCGGCTCGTCATACACGTGCCACGCCGTCGGGAAGCCGATCATCTCGCTGCCCGGGAACGACGTCATGGTCTTGACGATCCAGGGGCGGATCTCCTCGCGACCGACGAAGTCGCCGTACGCGTGCTCGCTGTAGGTCGCATCCTCGGTGAACATGTCGGCGAACGCCGACCAGTCTCGGCTCTCGCAGATCTCCTCGACCTGCTTCAGGTAGCGCTCGAAGCCCAACTGCAACGTGTTCTCGTTTTCGGTCACGACGACACCCAATCACAACGGGACTACGGCTGGGGAGTGGGTGACGCATAGCTCCGCAGAGCAGGCTCGACCTTGACCTTGGGTACTGCACCCACGCCCAAGCCGCCTCCCGCCAGAAGAGTCGGGAGGTAGAGCGTTCCCGTGATGAGGTCGAATGCGGGCGGCGCTGGTTGGAAACAGCCCCGTCGCGTGAGTCGACGGACGTCGGCCGGGCCATCATGCTCGAGCGCATCACGTACGAGGGCGAAGCCGTAGACATCGATCGCGCCAAGGAGAATGTGCTCTGCCAACGCCTGCGGGCAGACTTCCTGGATCGCGATGTTCGCGATCCGGCCGCCACCGCCGTGCAGCGAGGAACTGCCGGCGTCATCCGCGTTCGGCATCACCACTTGGTCGTGGCGGGTGTAGATGTTCGTGTAGGAGATGCCGGAATAGGTCTCCTGACCGCTGTTCAAGGCGGCCATGAATGCGGAGGACTCATGCTGCTGGATCTCCGCTGGTCGACAGCCCTTGGTCGCACAACCGCCGAATTCACTGGTCCCGTGATTGGAGGCAGCCAGGCCGATGACGTCGTCGACCATGGGTCGCAGGCCTGACCAGAAACGCAATGCCCATCGCGGAAGCATCCCGCCCTGGCTGGCGCCGACAATCGAGATCGGTCTGCCGGCTCGCCGATACATCTCCCGAACGGCCCACACGACATACTCGGCATTGGTCTGGATGTCGTCGGTCGCGCGGCTTGGCAGGCGCACCATGCAGGACGGCACACCCAATTTCTTCAACGCGGGGCGATAGAGGTACGACCAGTTCTCCTCAGCAGTCACATTCGTGCCGTGCACCAGGAGAACCGGCGTCCGGTCCGCATGGTCGAGCTGACCTGTGCACACAAGACTGCTCTGGAGCAACGTCACGGGTGTGCTGAGCGTGGGGCCAGAGCTGTCGATGGGTGCAGGGGCGGAGGTGGCCTGCGCAGTCTGGCCACCGGCTGCGCTGAGGAGCAGCACGGCGACGATCAGCACCGCTCCCCTGCGCCAGTGATACATCCACCTGATGTGCACGAGACCGGCGATTACTGAAGTGCAGCCGCGAGATTGCTGCCGGGAGCAGTCGGGAACATCAGCCGCGTACCGGTGACTCCACCGATGCTGACGGTGTTGATCGACGGGAGGTTGGGCAGGGAGAGCGCCGACTGTCCGACGATCGAGAGCTGGATCCGGTGGCCGGCCTCGAACTTGTTGGCGATCGGCCAGAACTCGACGTGGTAGTCCCGGGGAATGAGCGGCGTGGCCGGCTTGAGCTTGGAGTAGTCGCCGTACGGCTGCACCAGCTGACCGGCCGAGTAGAGCGACTTCGATGCGATCACGTCGGGGAAGGCCGTGTTCAACCGGCCAACGGCCATCGGGTGCGACTTGCCGTCGGGTGACACGTCCGAGATCACGGCCCAGATGCTCGTGGTCGGCATCAGCGATCCGAGCCTGACGTCCAGCGTCGCGGGTCCTGCTGCGGTGACCGCCTGGCTCAGCGGCTTGGACGTGTACGTCAGCCCGGTCAGGTTGGCCAGGTGCATCTCGGTCAAAGCCGGGATGAAGCCGAAGAAGGTGTTCAACGGTCCCTCGAACCCGCCGCCAATGGTGGCGATGGTGTTGGGGTCCGTGCTGGTGGGCAGTGTGGTGATCGCCGGGTAGATCTGATGTGTCGTGAGTGCGTCCGGCGCCCCAAGCTTGAGGGTGCCGTCGTTCAGCGACTTCGCGGCCTTCGACTTGGTCCTCGAGAGGGTCAGCGCCGACCACGTGGTGCCAGGGATCGGCCAGTCTGCGCCGTCAAGCTTGACGTACTTGCCGGCCAGCATGTCCTCGCGATCACCGTTGGCCAGCAGCATCTGCACGGCTGGGTGTGTCTCGACGCCGTTGTTGACTCCGCGTACGTAGTGGTCGAACCACTTCTCGATCTCGGCGACCCCGTTGTCGGTGCCCTTGGGGGCGCCGTCGTGCCCGCCGACGACAAGCAGGTGGGTGTCGGCTCCGTCGTCCCGGAGCTGCTGGAACGCCTGGTAGTCACCGCGGGGCTCGACGTCGAAGGCGCCGTCGACCAACAAGGTCGGGATGTGGTTCACGTTGCCACGGAAGCCACGCTCACGCCAGAAGCCGTCGAGGGCAGGATGCAGCAGTCCGGCGTTGAGGCCCGAGGTGACCAGGCCCGTGATGACGTCTAGCGCCGAAGAGGGGTTGCGGCTCAGCCGCTGCGGACCCTGTGCGAGGGCGAGCCCGCCGATCCCGGCGAGCACGACCAGGCCGGGCACCGAGTTGGGCACCCCACCCGGCATGAGCAGATCGCGGTACAGCTCGAACGTTCCGGAGCGCAACACCGCCGCCTTCACGCAGGGCAGGTGCTGGTGCAGCGAGTTGAAGACGATGATGGCGCTGGCCGAGAAGCCGGCGAGCGCGAGGTCGCCGTCGCTCCACGGCTGGCTGCAGGCCCACGTCAGCGCGTCGACGACATCCTTCTGCGCCTTCGGCCCGAGCACGTCGAACGAGCCGTCGCTGTCGCCGGTCCCCCGTACCTGCACGGTCAGGAAGTTGTAGGCCGGTCCGGCGGTGAACGAGGCTCCCGACTCTCCGTACGGCGTGAACTCGACGATCGTCGGCCGCGGTGTCGTGGTGTCCGTGCCCGTCAGCGTCGCGGCCAGGCTGGCACCATCCGGCATCACGATCCGCAGCGGCTTGGGAGCGGGAGCGGCTGCCGGTGCGGCGGCAGCGGACGGCGTCGGATCGGCTTGACGCGCAGGTGCTGTGGGACCGGCCGGCTCCGTGGTCGTCGCCGCTCCGGGGACCGGTACGGCGGAGGTCGTCGGTTCAGGCACCGGTGCAGCGGCGACGGGCGTCGTCATTGCTGCGGCGAGCAGCGAACCAGCCACGAAGGCGATGATCGATCGACGAACACTGCTCATGCGTGACTCCTGGGCTGCAACGGGCGGGATTTCCTCGGTGAGTATTTCCCATCACCGCCCGAATGTAAATGGTACGAACGTATTACTTTTAATCATCGCGGCGCTGATGGCATGCTGTCCGTGCGCCGGAACCGCCCGGCACCAGAGGGGGCTCGACGTGTTGCTGGATCCGCGCAGGCTGCTCGTTCACTCCGTGGTGCGCTACATGATCGGCAAGCGCCCCGACGAAACGGCGGTCGACTACGTCCGCCGCAAGCAGCAGAGCCCCGATCCGTACGCTCCCCCGACCGGCAAGGTGGCTGAGGGCCTCCAGGTCGCCCAGCACGACGTCGACGGCATGCCCCTCTATCAAGTCCGCCCCGAGCAGGACCCGGCCCCGCGGTGCTTCGTCTACTTCCACGGTGGCTCGTTCATCGGCGAGATCGTGTCGGCCCAGTGGGAGCTCATGATGGACCTCGCCAGCCGCAGCGGCAGCACCTGCCTGGTGCCGATCTATCCGCTCGCTCCGGCCGAGACGGTGATCCAGGCGGTCGCACGAGCCACCACGATCATCGAGAACGCGCACAAGGAGTTCGGCGCAGCCAATGTCAGCCTGATCGGCGACTCCTCGGGCGGCGCCATCGTCGTTGCCGCGGCCCAGCAGCTGCGCGACTCGGGAGCCGACCAGCCCGCTCGACTGATCCTGATGGCTCCGTGGATCGACCTGACGATGACCCATCCCGATCAGGCCAAGATGGAACGACGCGACCTCATGGTGCGCCGCGACTTCCTCCGCGGTGCAGCCCAGATCTACGCCGACGACCTGCCCCTGGAGGACCCACGGGTGAGCCCGTTGTTCGGCGACCTGGCGGGACTGCCGCCGATGCACGTGTTCACCGGCGCACGCGACACCGTGGTCACCGACTCGCGGGAACTCGTCAAGCGCGTCCACGACGTTGGCGGCGAGATCGAGTTCGTGGAAGCGGCTCGTATGCAGCACGTCTATCCGATCTTCGCGATGCTGCCCGAAGCCCGAGCAGCCCGCCGCCGCATCGCCGAGATCCTCACCTAGCCTTCGCGAAGAACGTCGCCAGCCGCGGCAGATAGTCCTTGAGAGAACGGTCGCCGTACATCCAGGCATGCGTCCCGACGCGATACTCATGCCACCCGTACTTGATGCCGGCTTTGTCTGCAGCCTGCTTGAAGCACTTGTTGGAGACGTGCAGCAGCGCCTCGAGTCCGACCGTGCCGAGCACAGCCGGATCGGTCAGCAGCTCTTCCTTGCTGGGCTTGCCGCTGCTGGTGTAGATCTCGACGTTGGTTCCCGAGAGGTTCTTGACGATGCTGGCCGGATCGCGCGACTTCCAGTTGGCCGCGTTGGTGACGGGATCCCCGAAGGGTGCGAACGGTTGCACACTGTTGAGCCCGGTCATGATCGTCGAGACCAGCAGCGCCGCGCCAACCTGACAGATCGGGTTGTAGTAGATCGAGGTCGCACCGGAGAACGAGGCAGCCGCGCCGTACGTCTGGGGGTGACGTGCGGCGTACGAGAGCGCTCCGAAGCCGCCTTGGGATATCCCGACGATCCCGCGGCTCGAACGCTTGGCAAGCGTGCGGAAGTGCCGATCGATCCACTTCACCAGCTCGACCGCGTGGAACGTCTCCCAGTTCGCGACACCTCGGCTCGTCTTCTTGTCCACCCAGTTCGTGTAGAACCCACCGCCGTCTGCGTCAAAGGTGCCATCGGGGATCACGACGATCATCGGCAGCGACTTGGTGAGGTTGACGGTGTCGAGGTTGCGTAGCCAGACATCGGCGAGATTGCTCGTCCCGGGCAAGGCATACAGCACCGGATAGCGTCGGGTCGGATGACTTGCGTAGCCGGTCGGCAGGATGACGTTGACCCGCAACGGCACCTTCGCCGACATCTCCAGGGACGGCGTCGAGACCTTGTAACGAGTGACGCGGGACGAGTCGCGCGTCGTGCTGATGACATGAATCGCCGCGGCAGTCCCGGCCTCACCAGACTCGGTCTGAAGAGCAGCCGAAGCGTGCGGCATGACGGCAACTGCCTGGGTCGCCAGCAGGAGGCCCAGTACAGGCGCGAGCCGCTTCATCGGGTTCTCCGGGTCGGGCAGGGAGACGGGCTCAGGGTCACCGTCGCGGGAGTCGATCGCGTGATCGTGCAGGTTGAGGAGAGCTTGAGCACGACGGGCGAGCCCGCGGCGCTCACCGTCAACTGCTTGCCAGCTTTTGCAAAGCGCACGACCTTCGTTGGGGGCGAGCTGAACGCGTAGCCGATGCCCCAGAGGTTGCCGTGGGTTGCGACGGTGTCATTGACCCAGCTCGATGGATTCTCCTCGATGGGGGCGAAGAGGTTCCACGCGATGGCGTCTCGCAGCTCCTGGCGAAAGTTCGGCCACGAGTGAGCGCCCTTGTGAACCTTGAATACGTGCGGAATCTTGGCGGCACGCAAGGAGCGCGAGAAATTGGTCATCGCTGGACGAAGTATCAGCGCTTCGCCAAGGCCGTCAGCCTCCTGGGCCTTGAACGGTTCACCATCGTCGGTCGGGGATCCATTGCCGACCGTGAGATAGAGCCGAGTGTGGGCGAGGTTGGCTGCCAGCTTGGTCGGGTTGTGCCCGTTGGCATAGAAGCCGTATTCCGGCCCATAGACGGCTTGGAAGTCGATCGGGACCGGCGCGTGCTTCCGGTTGGCGTGGTACTGCGGGAGGTAGGACTCGAGCGTCGTTGCGCCGGGGATCAGCTGGGTGTCGGCGAGTCCAGACAGGACGGCGACCGAGCCGAAGAAGCCCGGCAGCCTCCCTCCGAAGTAGGCGGATCCCATGCCACCCATGGATTCGCCCGCCAGTGCGTGCCATCGCCGTTCAGGCCTGATGGGGTACTTCTTCAGCACGAATGGGAGCAGGTCGTCGAGGATGTACGTCTCCCAGGACGGACCTCCCCGACGACCGCGGTTCCACCAATCGGCGTACCAGCCGTTGCCACCTTCGGGCATCACGATGATCGCGTTGAGCCCCCCTGCGGTCTTGGCGATCTGGCCAATGCCGGCCTGCGACCACATCTTGTAGTTGCTGGTGATGCCCTCGAGCAGCACCAGAAGCGGGTACTTCTTCTTCGGGCTGTAGCCCGCCGGCAACAGCACCATGGCCCGCGGCCCTCCGGTGTAGCCGGGCAGCCACCTGTCATCGATCGGGCCCTTCACCGCCGGGATCCTGATGTCCACCAGTGTCGGTCCGGGCTTGGGCGCCGACTTCGCCACAGCCGGGGCCGCACCAATCGCGAGTGTCAGGGCGCAGACGAGTGCGATCGTCGTACCGGCGATCGACCTCCGCCGGGCGGTAACAAGGCGTGTCGACGGAGATGGCAGGGCAAAATGCATGCGAAGAAGGTAACATGCAGTCATGCAGTTATCTACAGACTTGCAGATAAGTAGGATGGGGAGCGGCGTCGCGCGAGGGCACCGCACCCAGGCCGAGCGTCGTGCGGAGACGCGTACCGCCCTGCTGGAGGCGACAGTCGAGTGTCTGGCCACCCATGGGTACGCAAAGACGACGACCGGCCGCATCGCCGACCTCGCGAACGTCTCGCGCGGGGCGCAGACTCTCTACTTCCGCACCCGCGCCGAGCTTCTGTGGTCCGCCGTCACCTACCTCGCCGAACAACGGGTGGCCGCGTTCCGCGAACGCGTGGCGGGTGGCCGCATGTCGATCGAGGATGCGCTCGATGCACTGTGGGACGAGCATCAGGGCCCCACATTTCAGGCAGCCCTCGAGCTCTGGGTGGCTTCGCGTACCGATGCCGACCTGCGGGACAACCTGCACCAGCTCGAACGCGATGTGGGCATCGCGATCGCCGGGGCAGCGCACGATGCCCTGGGTGAGATCGCGGACCGCCCGGGCTTCACCGAGGACCTGGTGTTCGCTCTTGCGACGATCCGCGGGATCGCCATCATCCAGGTCAGCAACGGCAGCAGCGACACGTCGATCGACCGCCTGTGGAGCCAGACTCGTACGCGGCTCGCGAGCATCCTGGCGCCCTGACCCCGCAGTCCTCGGCGACCGCCTCGGAAAACACACTGCCCCGTAGACTCTCCGACATGCACACGGGCCGGAGGTTGCGCCGCGTCGCGTCTGGCGTGTTCATACTCGCCCTGCTCGCGCTGCTGATCGTGCCCGTGGGGAGCATGGCCCGCCCGCCCCACTCGACGACCACAGTCGGTTCGCCGAAGGTCAACGTGGCGACCGTCCAGGCGCGCACGCACCACGCCGCGTCACACGAAAGCTCGACAGACAGGTTCCAGCTCGACCCGGTCACGCCACCCGATGCGACCGTCGAGCCGACCCACGCAACGCCGAGCCCCGTCGATCAACTTTTACTGCCGTCGCCCGAGATCCAGCTCGGCGACCCCACCGTTCGCGGACCGCCCGCTCTCTGAGCACGTTCTCGACCTGTCCGTGCGCCCGTTCGCGGCGCCTGCCCGAAAGTCTTTGCCATGCCCAGCCGCGCCCCTCTCTGGAGGGCGCTTGCCGCATTCGCGGTGATCGCCATCTCCCTGTTCCTCGCCGTCTCCAGCCCAGCCAAGCTCGGGCTCGACCTCAAGGGCGGCACCCAGATCGTTCTCGAGACGCAAGACACCGGCCGCGTCAAGGCCGACGCCGAAGCGACTGACCGCGCGTTGAGCGTCCTGCGCGGACGTGTCGATGCCCTCGGCGTCGCTGAGCCGACACTCGCCCGCTCCGGAGACAAGCGCATCATCGTCGAGCTGCCGGGCCTGCAGGACCCGCGCGAAGCCGCGCGCCAGATCGGCCAGACCGCGCAGCTGACATTCCACGAAGTCCTCTCGGTGCCCGTCGATGCGACCGAGCCTGCCGAAGGTCAGAAGCTGCTCAACGACGAGGACGGCAACCCGATCCTGGTGGGACCGACCCTGCTCGACGGAAACGGCGTCAGCGACGCGGCTGCCGCGACGGAGCAGCAGAACCTCGGCCAATGGGTCGTCAATGTCAACTTCAACGGCGAGGGCCGCGGCGGATGGAAGGAGCTGGTTGGCAAGGCGTGCGCCAACCCGAACGCCGGCAACCGGGTCGCGATCGTCCTCGACACCAAGGTCATCTCGTCCCCCGGCGTCGTTCCTGACCTGTGCCAGGCGGGCGGCGGCAACGAGACCAGCATCAGCGGCGACTTCACCCAGAAGACCGCCAAGGACCTTGCCGTGCTGATCAAGGGCGGAGCGCTACCTGTCGACGTCGAGATCATCGAGCAGCGCACAGTTGGCCCAACGCTCGGCAAGGTCGCCATCGATGCCTCCATCGAGGCGGCGATCATCGGCATCATCTTGACCGGCCTGTTCATCATGTTCGTCTATCGGCTCATCGGCCTGCTCGCGACGATCGCCCTTGCCACGTACGCGCTGATCTCGTACGGACTACTCGTCTCGCTCGGTGCAACGTTGACCCTGCCGGGACTCGCCGGCTTCGTGCTGGCGATCGGCCTCGCGATCGACGCGAACGTCCTGGTGTTCGAACGTGCCCGCGAGGAGTACGCCGAGCGGACGTCCGCTGGCCTCTCCCCTGCGCTCAACACGGGCTTCAACAAGGCCTGGTCGGCGATCATCGACTCCAACGTCACCACCCTGCTCGCGGCAGCGCTCCTGTTCTTCTTTGCCTCCGGGCCGGTGAAGGGGTTCGGAGTGACGCTGTCGATCGGTGTCGTCGCCTCGATGGTGTCGGCGCTCGTGATCGCCCGCGTGCTCAGCGAGTGGGCCATGAAACGCTCGTTCGTCCGCAATCGGCCCGCCATCAGCGGGCTGGCCGGCGAGGGCCGGGTCCGCAAGTGGCTCACCGTCAACGGCCCCAACCTCATGAAACGCAGCGGTACGTGGATCGTCATCACTCTGGTCGTCGGCGTCGTCTCGATCGGCGGCATCGCGCTCCGTGGCCTCAACCTGGGTGTCGAGTTCACCGGGGGCCGCCTGCTCGAGTACTCCACCTCCAGCTCGGTCGAGGTCGAGGACGCCCGGGTCGCCGTGAGCGACGCCGGGTTCAGCAAGGCGGTCGTCCAGGCGTCGTCGGGTGAAGGCGGCGAGGAGAACATCAGCGTCCGCCTCGACGACATCAGCAACGACGAGGCTGTACAGATCGAGAAGGCACTCGCCAGCGTTGCGGGTTCGGTCGAGAAGGAACGAGACGAGCTCATCGGCCCGAGCCTCGGCGAGGAGTTGCGGAACAAGGCGCTGATCGCCTTCGCGATCGCGATCGCCGCCCAGATGATCTATCTCGCCTGGCGGTTCAGGTGGACGTACGCCGCCGCAGCCGTGCTGTCGATGACGTCCGTCGTGCTGACCGTCGTCGGGGTGTTCGCATGGTGGGGCAAGCCGATCGACGGCGTGTTCCTCGCCGCCGTCCTCTCGATCATCGGCCTGGCGGTCAACGACACCATCGTGGTGTTCGACCGCATCCGAGAACACACCAGCGACAACCGCAAACGACCACTGCGTGACGTGGTCAACGAGGCGATCCTCCAGACGATCCCGCGCACGATCAACACCGGTCTCGGCGCGATGTTCATCCTTGCGGCGCTCGCGGTGCTCGGCGGCGACTCGTTGACCGACTTCGCGATTGCACTGCTGATCGGCCTGTCGGTCGGCATCCTCTCGACAATCTTCACCGCCTCGGCGTTGGCGGTCGTCCTCGAGGAGCGTTGGCCGTACGATCCGACTGCACCGACTCACAAGGTGATCGACCCGTACGCCAACATCGACGATGGCAGGTCGACCACCGGCGCAGTCCTGTGACGGAAACCCGCAGGTCTGCAAGGGTGGCGATATGACCGCTCTGCTCAGTCGGTGGACCGTGGCAGTCCCCCTCAGCGGACTCGTCGTGTTCGGAATCGCCTGGCAGCGCGAGCTGTCGTGGTGGGGTGTGGTCCTGGTGTCGGCATTTCTCGCCGGCGCGGTTCTCGCGGCGGTCCATCATGCCGAGGTGATCGCCCACCGTGTCGGCGAACCGTACGGATCGCTGGTCCTGGCTGTCGCGGTCACCATCATCGAGGTCGCCCTCATCGTCACCTTGGTCACGAGCGGCGCCAAGGGCAGCGAAAGCCTCGCGCGGGACACCGTGTTCGCAGCAATCATGATCACGTGCAACGGGATCGTCGGGATCTCGCTGGTGGCAGCCACCCGCAACCGTCAGGTCGCCCACTTCAACGCCGAGGGCACCGGAAGTGCGCTGGCTGCCGTCGGGACGATCGCCACCTTGTGCCTGGTGCTGCCGTCGTTCACGACCGGACAGTCCGGTCCAGAGTTCACTCCCGGACAGCTGGGGTTCGCCGCCGTCGCCGCCCTCGGGCTGTACGGGCTCTTCGTCGCCATGCAGACCGTCCGCCACCGCGACTACTTCCTGCCGACCACGAGCGACGGTGACATCAAGCCCGAGGACAGCCACGCTGCTCCACCCACCGTCAGGGCGGCCTACGTCAGCCTGGGCTTTCTCCTGGTCGCACTGATCGCGGTGGTTGGCAACGCCAAGAACGTGTCGAAGCCGATCGAAGAGGGCGTCAGAGCGGCCGGTATGCCGCAGGCCGTCGTCGGCGTGATCATCGCCCTGTTGATCCTGGCGCCGGAGTCGATCGCCGCCGTACGCGCCGCTCGTCGCAAACGGGTGCAGATCAGCCTCAACCTTGCGTACGGCTCAGCCATGGCAAGTATCGGCCTGACGATCCCTGTCATCGCGGTTGCTCAGATCTGGCTGGACGGTCCGCTCGTGCTCGGACTCGGCGAGACGGAGATCGTCCTGCTCGTGCTCACGCTCATCACCAGCGTGCTCACGGTCGTACCGGGGCGGGCAACTCTCCTCCAGGGCGGTATCCACCTGTCGATCCTCGGTGCCTTCCTGTTCCTCGCCGCCAGTCCCTGAACGACGTCAGCCCATCACGCGCATTTGATAGAAGCCGTGCGTACGGGCCACGACCGTCCCGGCTTCGTCGGTGACCTCGCAGACCAGCTCGTAGTTCGACTTGCCGTTGGCGACCGCCTCCGCCTGCACCCGGTCGAACTCCTCCTCCGACAGGGAGGTCCGCGCCACCACCGCGGTCGCCGCCGGTCGGAGGAAGTCGATCTCGACCCGCTTGACCAGCGGCAAACCACCCGGCACCTCCATGAAGCCAGCCATCAGCCCGCCGAGCACCTCGGCCACCGTGAACAGAGAGCCGGCGTACATCACGCCGAAGTGGTTGACGTTCGGCTCGGCCGGAACCCGCGCCACCGCGCTGTGCGGAGTCACCTCAAGCACCTCAAGGCCCATGGCGCCCAGGATCGGGATCAGCTGGCGGGCCGTTGCGGTCGGTTCAGGAAGCGCAGCTTGTTCAGTCATGAACGAAAACTAGCCCTCCGCGCGTGTGATCGGTCGATCGGGTGCAGCTCGCCCTGGTGCTTCGCCGCTGACCGACCGAGTTGCCAGCCGCGGACTCCGCCGCGCAGCAGGGCGGCCAGTGGCGTACGGCCCACGCGCGCGGCCTCAACACGGACCGTGGCGACGAGCGCACCACCCGCCAATGCCTCCACCATGGGACGACACCTCGGCGAGGGAACCGCCTGATTGGCGCGTTCTGCTTACGCATCGCGGCAAAACTTGCTGTGATGACTCCATGACAACCCACGAAGTCCTCGGCCAGACCGTCACGATGCCCGTGCAGGTGCGGGACGGCACCAACGCGACCGTGATGTACGACGTGCCCCTCGAAGCCGCTCAAGCTCTCGCGCCGACCGGTTTCGAGGTGATCGAGACCGAGCCAGGTCGCGCCCAGTTCGCGCTGGCACTCGTCGACTATCAGGACAACGACCTCGGCACCTACCTCGAGATCGGCACCATCCTCTTCGTACGCCCGCAAGGTGGCGGTCCTGACGGCAACTTCATCACCCACCTGCCGGTGAACGAGCAGTTCACCTGCGTGGCCGGCAACCAGATCTGGGGTTTCCCCAAGAGCGTCGAGAAGATCGAGGTCACCAACGACGAGTCGACCTCGCGATGGACCCTCGAGATGGACGATGAGCTCGTCCTCGACATCACCCTCCCGCGAGGCGGCACCGACGAGATGCCGCCGATGGAGCTGGTGTCCTACACGCTCATCGACGGGCGCCCGCACCGTACGCCGTTCATCCAGGGCGGTTCGAGCACCGGGTTGTTCTTCGACGCCGCGGTGACCCTGACGCTCGGCAGCCACCCGATCGCCAAAGAGCTGGCCAGCCTCGGTCTTCCCGACGCCGCGGTCGTCCTCACCACGTGGACCGAGCAGATGCGCGCGACCTTCGGCGATCCTGAGCCGCTGTAGGAGTCATGCGGTACGGCGTGGCCAGGTCCAGGCGGAGCGCAGGATGAAGGCCAGGAGCAGCACCTCGACCAAGACGCCAAGGCCGTAGAAGTACGTCCACGACTCGCCGATCACGTTGAACGCCGAGACGGGGACGTACAGCGAAGCCACGACAAGGTTGAGCGTGCGGTTGGCACGGGCGGGCACTGTCATCGAGAGCATGATCATGAGGGCCGGGATCCCGACGAGTGTGAGCGCACTGACCACGAAGGTTTGGCTGATGTCGAACTCGAAGACGATGCCGGCCCGGATGTCGTCGACGACACCGGGCTTGTACAGGTGGAGATGGTCGACGTAGATGTAGAAGAACATGAAGCTGGCCCATGCCGCTGCGAGCTTGGCCTGCACGGGGAGGCGCAGGTCTTCGAACGCGCTGTGGGAGGACGGCGAATTCTCGAGTGCGGTGTGGGATTGAGGCGTTCTCATCACAATGCTCCTTGGCTTGATTGGGTCGGTGCTTCAACCTTCACGAGTCCCGGCCGCGGGCACATCAGCCTCGGAGTCTGACTTGACCTGACCGTTCGCACGGCCGCGCACCTGTACTTTCGGCCAGTCGAACACGAGCCCTGAGTCCGATTCGCCCGTCGTCGAGGTCTGCCATCGTGGAGTTCCGATCACCCGACCGCAACGAAGGACGACGAGATGGAATCACCGCAGAACACCGCCGCCACGCTGGTTCGCAGTGGGTTCGATCGAGGCCGGCTCGTTGGCGCCGCGGCGATTGCGTTCGTGGTGTTGGTGGTCGCAGAGAATGCGCTGTTCGCGGCATCGGGCGCGCAGGCGTACGACGCCCCGATCGGGGACGTGCTGGACTACTACGCGGCCAACCGCGACGCGGTCGCCATCATCTCCGGGCTGGTTGCGCTGTACCTGCCGCTGCTCCTCGTGTTTGTGACGGGACTGCACGGCCTCGTGGAACGGCGCGGCGGAGCGGGCGCCGACTGGTCGCGCCTCGCTTTTGCCGCTGGCGCGACGGTCTCGGCCGTCTTTGTGCTTGTCAACGTCCTGCAGGTCGGGCTCGTGCTCTCCGCCGGCGGGCTCGGCGAGCCGACGCCCGAGTTCGAGCTCGTCTGGCAGATGCACGCGGCGGCGTTCGCGCTGACCCTGCCGACGCTCGGCATCACCTTCATCGGCGCTGCCCTCGCCACCCACGCGAGCGGCCTGACTCCAACGTGGCAGCGTCTGCTGGGCCTGGCCGGAGGTGCACTGCTGCTGGCCGCGGGGCTCGGCAACCTCGCGATCGCCGACGGCTCCGCGCTGATCTTCGTCGGACTCCTGGGGTTCGCGGCGGGACTCGTCTGGCTGGTTGCCACCGGCGTACGCCTCGTCCGGTCGTGATCACGATGCTGACCGCCTTCTTCCGCTCCGTCCTGGCCGAGCCTCGTGCACCAGACCCGCCAGCGCGTGTCTGGTGGGACTGGGTCCTGGTCGGCGCCTTGCTGGTCACGGCCGCAGGCGAGTCGATCTTGCGCACCGACGTACCGTGGCGGCCCTTGGCCACCGTTGTCGCGCTCCTGGTGATCCCGGTCCTGCTCTGGCGGCGTACTCATCCACTCCTGGCGACCGCGATCGGCTTCGGCGGCGCGATGGTGCTACACCTCCCGATGATCCTCGACGACGCCTCCGAGGTGGGGCTCGAATCGATGATCTGCCTGATCCTGCTGCCCTATGCCCTGTACCGCTGGGCGTCGGGCCGTGAGGCGGTGATCGGTACGGCGATCGTCGTCGTACCAGCGAGCATCGGACTCGCCGCGACCGAGACCGTCGGCACCCGAATCGGTGGCGCTGCCTTCCTTGTCGCGGCGTTCGCACTCGGGGCGGCGATGCGCTACCGCGCGGTGGCACGCGGGCGCGAGGTCCAGCAGGTCAGGACCTTGGAGCGCGGAGAGCTCGCCCGCGAGCTGCACGACACCGTCGCGCACCACGTCTCCGCCATCGCGATCCAGGCACAGGCAGGGCGAGCGGTGGCGGCCAAGGACCCGGCCGCGGCCGTCGAGGCGCTGGCAGTGATCGAGGCCGAGGCCTCCCAGACATTGTCTGAGATGCGCACGATGGTGCGGGTGCTCCGCGATGGCGACGCGGTCGACTACGCGCCGCAGCGCGGCATCGGCGACCTGGACGCGCTGACCCGAATGAGCCCCCTGGTGCAGGTGCAGTGCGTTGGCGACCTCGCCGACCTGCCGCGGCCGGTCGAGGTCGCGGTGTACCGGATCTGTCAGGAGTCGGTCACCAACGCTATCCGGCATGCCCTCCATCCCACGATGGTCAGAGTTGAGGTCCGGGGTGAGGCCAGCGTCGTACAGTTGCGTGTGCACGACGACGGACAAGCAGCCCGCCTCACGACCAGCGTCGGCTATGGCTTGCTCGGGATGACTGAGCGAGCCAAGCTCCTCGGCGGCGCGTGTCAGGCCGGGCCGGACCCGGCCGGTGGCTGGAGCGTCGAGGCGACCCTGCCTCGCGAGATGCCCCGATGACCATCCGGGTGGTGGTCGCCGACGACCAGCTCCTGGTCCGCACCGGTCTGACGATGATCCTCAACGCGCAGCCCGGGATCGAGGTCATAGGCGAGGCGATCGATGGTCATCAGGCAGTGGCGATGGCCCGCGAGCTGCGTCCCGACGTCTGCCTCTTCGACATCCGGATGCCCGGCATCGACGGCGTCGAGGCCACGCGTCAGCTCGCCGGTCCCGGCGTCGAGGATCCCCTCGCCGTCGTGGTCATCACGACGTTCGATCTCGACGAGTACGTCCACGGCGCCCTCAAGGCCGGCGCCCGGGGCTTCCTGCTCAAGGACGCCGGACCCGAGCTGCTGGTCCAGGCGATCGAGGCCGCCGCGAACGGCGACGCGCTCATCTCCCCCGCCATCACCCGCCGCCTGCTCACCACGCTGGCCGGTCTGGAACGAGCCACCCCTCCAGCCCAGCCGAGCGAGCCGATCACCGAACGCGAGGAAGAGGTCCTGCTCACCGTCGCCCGCGGGCGTACCAACGCCGAGATCGCCGAAGAGCTGCACATCTCCGTGAGCACCGTGAAGGCCCATGTCGCCGCGCTGATGAACAAGATCGGTGCACGCAACCGCGTCGAGGTTGCGATGTGGGCGTATGAGACCAAACGGGTCAGGGAGTAGGCCGGAGTCGTGGGTCGCGAGTGGTTGACCACGGACAGAGTGGGAATTGACCATCACGACGACTGACCAGGTCGGACAGGTGGCTCCGCACTTCTTGTCGGGTGTCGAGCGACATGTGTCCAGGGCACAGCGGCGATGACGGGGACCAGGAATATGAAGCTGAAGAGGACGCGCCGGGTCTCAGAGTCGAGAGAGCCTTCGAGTGCCAGGGGAAGAGCGACGAGGCCAAGCCACAGGAGCTTCCACAGGATCTCGATCAGGAGCACGGGGAGCAGTCTGAGTGGGTATCTGACGCCAAGGAGCGCCAAGAGCGAGATCGAAGTGAGTAGGCACAGGGTCACTCCCTCGTACAGCGGCTTCTGATGAGCTTGGGCGAGCAGCGGCCACTTGACGATCGCGATGCCTACTCCGACGAGCAGGTACGCCCCGCGAAGAGCGGTGAGCCGAAAGACCCCCAAGGGTCGTCGACTGGTCGTGCGAGAGCTCGAATGCATTCGAATGCCTCCTGGTTCGGAACAAGGACGAAGCAGGCCGTCGCCCGAGATCGGCGGTCCTGTTCTGTCAGTTGGTTGTGCGCTGCTGCTCAAGGACCGGGGAGGGGCGAAAGCCCTTGAACGTCAGCCACAGGCCGAGGCCGAGTTCCCAGGCTGCGATCGGGAGCGCCAAGACCATGGCCGAAGGGGACATGTCACCCATTCCTCCAAACGCCACGATCATCGACTTGGTGGCCAGCAGGGGTGCTCCGATGAGTCCGAGGATCGGGAGGATCTTCGGGACGAGGCCCGCCTTGTAGAGCACCGTGGCGAGGAACAGCGCGTTGAACGCGGGCATGATTCCGGGACCGAAAAGGAAGGTCCAGTCTCGGACGTCCACGAGAGCGTGTGCAACAGCCACAAGTCCAGCGGGGGCGTCGGCGCTTCCACCGACGTCCTGGCGAAGGGTCACGACGGAGAGGATGCTGACGACGCCGACGAGGATGAGGCCAGCTTCGACGATGCGCGAGGATACGAAGCCAAGTGCGGCGGTCTTGCTGACACGGCGGGTCACTGGGTAGAGCGCCAGTGCGGTGGCGACGCATGCGAATGCTGTGATCAGCTCGAATACCCCGCCGAGGAGGACTTGGTTGTCCTTGTCGCCTCCACCCAGAACGAAGTTGGCGTGGTCTGTGACCGGATTCAAGAGCCCGACGGCGGGCATCGAGAACACGAAGGTTGCGAGGTAGGCGATTCCACCCCAAAGGGCGATACGGCGAGCGTTGTTGTTCATGAGGTGCTCCTGGTGAGGATGTGGACACGCGCCTTGTGCAGTTGTGGCATGAGTCCGTAGATGACGATGGGGACGGCGATCGTGGCGAGCACGAACGTGCGTAGTACTGGCGACATGGGGCGCAGCCAGTCCGAGAGCACAAGGTTGATGACTGTCAGGGTGGGGAAGACGCAGAGCCAGATCATCAGCGCGAGCTGGTGCTTGGTCGGCGGACCCATCGGTCGGGGGGTGTTGGTTGTCACTTTCTGTTCCTACTTTCTGGTGCGGTGTTGTGGTGTCATGCCGGGAGTCCGTCGCGATACGCATCGACTGCGTTCCTGACGTCTTCATCGGTGAGGTCGTTGTTGATGGCGATGGCAGCCGCGGATCCTTCTCCGGCGGCTGTGATGACCTGGGCGCGGGGATTCACCGCATTGCCGGCGGCCCAGACTCCGGGGACAGATGTCTTTCCTGTCGTGTCCACGACCGGCCAGCCGTTCGAGTCGATGCGCGCTCCAAGCCCAGCAAGGAAGTCGTTCTGGCCGACAAAATCAGGGCGTACGAACACGGCTGCTCGAGGGACATAGCGGCCGTCGGCCATCTCGACTCCGATCAGCTGGTCGTTCTCGACCCTGAGCTGAGCGACGGGACCGTCGACAACACCGATGGCCCGGGCGATCAATTGCTCGTGCTGTTCTTCAGTGATCTTGGTGGTGTGGGGGAAGAAGACGAGGTCGTTGCTCCATTGACGAACAAGCAGAGCGTGCTGGACTGCCATCGCGTTGCCACCGAGGACGCCCAGGGCTTGGTCACGGACCTCATGTCCATGGCAGTACGGACAATGGAGAACGTCCCTGCCCCATCGGTCGGTCACGCCGGCGACGTCAACGACCTCGTCGCGCAAGCCGGTCGCAACGACCAGACGGCGCGCGACAATCGGTTCGCCTGAGGCCAGCAGCAGGCCGAATGTGCCGTTGGCATGTCGGGTGATGCCGGCGACCGAGTCCCCGAGCAGGGTGCCGCCATAGGACGCGACCTCATCGCGACTGACTGCCAGCAGATCGGCCGGTGGCATTCCGTCGCGTGACAGGAAGCCATGCATGTGGGGGGCCGGGGCGTTTCGGGGCTTACCGGCATCGACAACAACCACCTGTCGTCTGGCGCGGGTCAGGACGAGTGCTGCTGAGAGCCCGGCGGCACCGCCGCCAATCACCGCCACTTCGTAAGAGTTCATGTCTTCGAGGTTGGAGGCACATCCCAGTATCGACAACACTTGTTGCAGAAACTGGGAACTTTGGCGGAGCATGGACACATGAACAGCAGTGAAGAGATCATCGCTACTGCGCTCGATCAGGTTGGAGACCGCCTGAAGTCCATTCGCAAGGAGCGAGGGCTGACCTTGACCGCGGCCGCGAACACGACGGGAATCTCCAAGAGCACCCTCTCGCGGTTGGAGAACGGCGAGCGCAAACCAAGCCTCGAACTACTGCTCCCCCTCGCCCAGGCGTATCGGGTACCGCTCGACGATCTGGTCGGGGCGCCCGAGGTCGGCGACCCACGCATCCGCCTCAGGCCGAAGCGCGTGAACGGGCGCACTGTTGTGCCCCTCACTCGTCACGCCGGTGGGATGCAGGCGTGGAAGATCGTCATCCCAGTGACAAAGAACGTGCCCGAACTTCGGACCCACGAAGGCTACGAATGGCTCTACGTCATCGCGGGGAAGATGCGCCTCATCATCGGCAAACATGACCTCATCCTCGGTCCGGGCGAGGTCGCCGAGTTCGACACCAAGGAGGCTCATTGGTTCGGAAGCGACGGCCAGGAGCCAGCCGAGGTTCTGAGTCTGTTCGGCCGGCAAGGTGAGCGAATGCATCACCGCGCCCGCGCCTACGAAGAGGCTCCCGAGGCGGGCGGCCAGTTGGGTCCCTGAGAAGTGACGAAGGCCCGGACCGCTGGTCCGGGCCGTCCATTGGTAGCGGGGACAGGATGCTGGTTCAGGACATAGGAAAGGCATCTCTCAAGACATAGGAAAGTTCTGGCCACGATTGGCGGGGATGTCAAAGGCCCGTCTGATCATCTTCGCCGTCGTCCTCGAGGGCAGAACACAAGCCGAGAGTGAGGCGAGATGCGCAGACCGATTCAGGCTTGGAACCGGTAACCCAACCCCGCCTCGGTGATCAGATGGCGGGGAGTCGAGGGATTGTCCTCGAGCTTGCGTCGGAGCTGCGCCAGGTAGACGCGCAAGTAGTTGGTCTGCGACTCATACGCCGGGCCCCACACTTCCCTCAGCAGATCTGCGCGAGCCACCAAGGTCCCTCGACGTCGTACCAGTACCTCCATCACGTGCCACTCGGTCGGAGTGAGGCGAACGTCGACACCGCCTCGACGAACACGAGCCGCCGCGAGGTCGATGACCAGATCACCTGCAGTGACGAGGGGCTCGTCGTCCCGTGGCGCGGCACGACGGGTCGCTGCTCTCAGCCGGGCGAGCAGCTCCTCGACACCGAAAGGTTTGGCGACGTAGTCGTCGGCGCCAGCGTCAAGTGCGCCGACCTTGTCACGCTGACCGTCGCGAGCCGACAAGACGATGATCGGTATCTGGGTCCAGGTCCGCAACGACGCGATGACCTCCGTACCGTCCATGTCGGGCAGACCGAGGTCCAGGACCACCACGTCTGGTTGAGCCGAAGAGGCGTCACGCAGCCCCGAACCACCGTCCCGAGCCACCGTGACCTCATACCCACGAGCGCGAAGCGTGATGGTCAACGCGCGAGCAAGAGTCGCATCATCCTCAACAAGGAGCACTCGCGCCACGATCACACCGCCGGAAGTCGCACGGTCACCGTCGTGCCACCGCTCGGAGTGCTGGCGGCGGCGACTTCCCCGTCCATCGCCGCGACCAAGCCGCCAACGATCGCAAGGCCCAAGCCCGCACCGGAGCTGACTCGATCCGATCCCGGCCGCGCGACGAACGGCTCGGCCAACCGAGTCTCGGGAAGTCCGGGACCGTGATCGACCACCGCGATCTCCACAGAGTTTGGCGTCGTCCATGCGGCAACCTCTACGGTGCCTCCAGCGTGGCGGATCGCGTTGTCCACCAGATTCGACAGCACGCGTTCAAGCAGAACTTCGTCGGCATGCACCAAAGGCAAGTCATCAGGCACTCCGACGGTCACCTCCGGTCGGTCGATCAAGACCTGTGACACGACCTCGATCAGTGCTACCGGCGCAAGATCAACCAGCACTGCCCCGGCCTCGATGCGGCTCATTGCCAACAGGTTGTCGATCAGACCCGTCAGCCGATCAACAGAGTCGTCTGCCGTTGTGAGCAGGTCGTTCCGATCTTCGTCCGTCCATGAGCCTTCACCCGATTTGAGGGCTGTGACCGCGGTCTTGATCACGGCAAGGGGTGTACGCAAGTCGTGTCCGACTGCAGCCAGAAGCGCCGTCCGTACGCGATCGGCGTCATCGAGTGCCGCTGCGCGAGATGCCTCGCGTTCGAGGAGCTGCTCGTGCCAGGCACGCTCGCTCGCGGCGGCGAGCGATCGCAGAAGGTGCAAGTCGTCGGCGAACGAGGGCGTGCCCCACGTCTCGAGCGTGGAGCCACCAGACGCCCTGATGCGGTGGGTTGGCTCATCCCCACGTCTGGTCCCGACCGTTGTCGCGTCCTCCGGTTGACCCCGAGGTGTGAAGACGACGCCCTCAAGGTCGAACAACTGCATGGTCTCGCTCAGCACGCCTTCGATCGACGTTGGACCGACCTTCGAACGAGCGACCCGAGACATCACCTCGGCCTCGGCCTCGCGTCGAGCCGCGAGTGCGCGCGTACGCGCGCCAGCTTCGACCACCAGACTGACGAGCACCGCCACGACGACGAACACGACGAGCTGGGCCAGAACTTCGCCTCGATCCACCGACAGGCTGTTGAACGGCTGAGTCAGGAACCAGTTCGCGAGCAGGAACGAGACGATCGCAGCCATCAGCGCCGGAACGAGACCGCCGGCCACGGCAACCACGACGACCAGGAGGACGTACGCCGGGAGAACCGCCCCCAAGTCGGCGTCCCCCCTCCACGGGAGAACGAGCACCGTGAACGCAACGGGGCCGAGAAATGAGCCCACCATGCCAACACGACGACGGCGACGGCTCATTCCCGACGCGCCTGGTGCTAGGCCGCGGACGAACTCCATCCCGTCAGCGTCCCACAGGGGCATGCGGCGATCGATCGAGCTGCCACGGGACGTTGGTCACCATGACTCCCGGTTCGAACAGCAGCCGAGCCTTGAGGCGCAGTGCGCTCTGGTTGTGCAAGAAGTTCTCCCACCAATGACCGAGTACGTATTCGGGGATGAAGACCGCCACCACGTCGCGAGGGCTCTCCCGATGTAGCTGACGAATGTGAGCCAGGACCGGTTGCGTGAGATCGCGGAAGGGTGCATCGAGAACCTTCAGCGGCACGGGAATTTCCCGAGCCTCCCACGCGGCCAGAAGCTCTTCGGTCTCCTCGGGCGAGGTCCGTGCCGTGACCGCCGTCAGAGTGCTGGGATCGGTCGCTCGAGCGAACGCGAGGGCGCGAAGTGTCGGTATCTGCAGGTTGGACACCAGCACGATCGCGTGAACCCGGCTCGGGAGCGGCACACCACCGGCACCGGCCGTCAGCTCCAGGGCGACCCGGTCGTAGTGGCGACGGACAGCGGTCATCAAGGCGAACACCATGGGCATCGCGACGACGACGATCCAGGCGCCGTGGGTGAACTTGGTGATCAGGACGATGATGAGCACGAGCTGCGTCGTGACGGCGCCCAATGCGTTGATGGCAAGTGACCGGGATAGACGACGACGGTCGGATGCCGTCGTGAGTGCCGGCCGCTCTCGCAACCAATGCCGGACCATCCCGGCCTGGCTCAGCGTGAAGGAAGCGAACACTCCGATGATGTACAGCTGGATCAGCCGTGTCGTGTTGGCGTCAAAGAACCACAGCAAGGCGATCGACAGCGACGCCAGGATGACGATCCCGTTGGAGAACACCAGTCGATCACCGCGCCGCGACATCTGCCGCGGCATGAAGCCATCCTTCGCGAGGATCGACGCAAGGATCGGGAACCCGTTGAACGCGGTGTTTGCTGCCATGATCAGGATCGCAGCGGTGAAAGCCTGAACGGCGTAGAACCCGAGGGAGTCCAGACCGAAAACGGCGCCGGCCACCTGGGCGATGACGGTCTTTTGCGCATACCCGTCGGGAGCTCCGCCGAGTTGCGACGCGTCAGCCGCCACGTGCACCTTCGTGATCAGGGCAAGCGCGGTGATCCCGGCGAAGATGACGATCGTCAGGCCACCCATGACCGCCAGCGTGGTCGCCGCGTTGCGACTGGATGGCTTGCGGAAGCTCGGGACACCGTTACTGACCGCTTCAACACCAGTGAGCGCCGTGCACCCGGAGGCAAAAGCGCGAAGGATCAGCAGCACCAACAGGAGTCCAGAGAATTCGCCGGTCGCGTGCACGCTGATGCCCGCTGACTCTGCTCGGGGCGCGTCACCAGTAGCCGTCGACCACAGCCCCACAGCGATCATCACGAACATGCAGGCGATGAATCCGTACGTCGGCAACGCAAAATAGGTGCCTGACTCCTTGACCCCTCGTAAGTTCATCAAGGCAAGGACGGCCACGAAACCGCCCGCCAGAAGCACACCATGCTGACTGAGCGCAGGAAAGGCCGAGACGATGTTCGACACGCCTGCAGCAACTGAAACGGCAACGGTCAAGACGTAGTCGACGAGCAGCGCGCTCGCGGCCACGAGCGAGGCGTTGCGGCCCAGGTTGTCGCGGCTCACCGTGTAGGCGCCGCCGCCGTTGGGATAAGCGCGACAGGTCTCCCGGTACGAAAGGATGACGATCGCCAGGAGGGCCACCACTGCCAGGGCGACCCACGGCGAGAGGTGTAGCAGCGCCAATCCACCGAGGCTCAACACCAGCAGGATCTCCTCGGTCGCATACGCGTTCGACGAGAGCGGATCACTGCAGAAGACGGGAAGAGCGAGCCATTTGGGCAGCAGCGTCTCTTCCATACGAGCGGAGCTGAGCGGCCGGCCGACGAGCACGCGTTTGGTGATGGATGTGTTCACAGGTCCATCTCATCCCCGCAAACAGCAATCCTGCCGTTCGTTGACGGAACCTTGACACCCCCAGTCGGGGATCGAACCAATCGGAGCCGGTGGGGACACGCAGAAGGCCCGGACCTGTTGATCCGGGCCTTCATTTGGTAGCGGGGACAGGATTTGAACCTGTGACCTCTGGGTTATGAGCCGTAGCGAGGACGTCGACTACCTCACGGATATCACGGGCCCGATAGGCACATCCAGTCGCGTTGCTAGCCGGTCGAGTGACTGACGATAGTGCTCGCGTTGCCGCTTGTGGCGTGCCAGGAACTTCACTTGGCCCACGAGTCGTCGGGGCCCGGGGTACCACCGGTCGAAGTCGAGACCCAGACTCGATCCGAACGCCTTGCTAGGCAGGTGCTCGAAGGCCAGACTGAGGTTGTACTGCGCGAGGGTAACCATCGCTGCGACGAGGGCGGACTTGGACGTTCGCAGCATTGCGTTTCCATCGGTTTGGTAGAGCGGGACCTCCCGGATTTTGCCGCTAAAGAGCAGATGGGTCAGAAAGTAGCCGGCGAAGGAGCTGAAGCCGAACATGGCCGAGGTGCCGATAGTGACGACGCGCCCGCTGGCTGAGACGTAGGGCGTGTGTTCGATGCGCTCACGGTAGGTGAAGTGGCTGGTGCAGTTGACGATCCAGCTTCCGGGCTCAATCTCGATTTGGGGGCCGCCGCGGAGCTGCAGAGCAGCACCGTCAGGAGTGTCGACGACATCCTCGAGGTGGCCCAT
This sequence comes from uncultured Actinomycetota bacterium, assembly GCA_963849475.1. Taxonomy (GTDB): domain Bacteria; phylum Actinomycetota; class Actinomycetes; order Propionibacteriales; family Nocardioidaceae; genus Aeromicrobium. The sequence goes on along the minus strand of CAWKHC010000011.1, from coordinate 3,996 downwards.
CACCACACGGTTCAGCCCGTCCCGAATCCGGTCGGACTCAGCGCGGGACAGCATCCCGAGCACGAAGTGTTTCGCATTTGGTATCGGGCCGGTGCCGTAATGATCGCGGAACCAGTCGAACACTTCTAACTCGTTGGTTCCGTCGAAACGGTCTGCGAAGTCGGTGGTCAAGAAGTTCGGTCGCGTGCCGCTCCACCACCGTCGTGCACCGGTGGGATACAACCGGTCCCGCTCCAGAAAGAACGTCCCAGTTCCCGCCAGCATGTTGATCCCGCGGCCCGGCTGCTGCGTTATGAGTGCGTGGGCGGTGTCCATCGCCGTTTTCCCGCTTCCAATGATCCAGACCGGGGCGTCGCTGTCGGCGATCTCACCAGCGCGGACATCGCAGGATTCGGGTGAGACCGACCGAACCCGGGTGCTGGAGAGATGGAGAGGCTCCAATCCGTCGATGTCGAGGGCGGCGGCGTTGATGACCCGATCTGCGGTGACTGTGATCGTTTTACCTGCCGTCGACCGGCATGTCACCCGGACGATGCCTGCTTCCTCTTCGATCCCTTGCATCTCGTGGCCCAGAAGTTCAGTGATATGTACTTCTTTGCGAGCCTCGGCCACACAGTGCTGGAAGTGGTCGAGCACCTCAGACTTCGACGACAGGTGCGAACGCTCCTTGCCGAACGTCCAAGCGACATTCCCGGCCGTGAAGAACGGATGCGGCTGGTGAAGCCGCACGTAGTCGTAGGTGTTGCCCCACATCCCCCCGACCCGATCGTTGCGATCAACTAGAACGACCCGTTGGTCGGGCTTCAGATAGCCGCTGGCGACATGAAGTGCGTTGAGCCCACCTATGCCTGCACCGATGATGCACAGGTCATAGTGGTCGGTCTCTGACTGTGGCATGGCGTTCCTCGTTTCGCTGGACAATTGTCGAACTGATCTTCAGAAGTGAAGGACCAGGGAGTCAGACGTTCGCAGTACGCGTTTCATCGTGGGAGGAGAGCACGCCGAGAGCGACGGCCAGGCCTCCGACGACGATGCCGACTGCCGCCCCGTCTTCCTCGGAGATGAGGGCTCCGACGGCACCGGCCACGTTGAGTGCTCCGACTGCGATGACAGCAATGCGACCCCAGGCCGCGTTCAGGGCCAGACCTACAGCAGCTACGAGGCCACCTACGGCCAGGAGTGCGCAGGCAACCTTGATCCAGGTCTCGGTGTCTGTATCAGCGGCGACGCCGATGTTCATCAGGGCGAACAGGCCTGTGACAAGAATCGCGGCCCAGCGGATGATCTTCATGGTTCCTCCAAGTTTTCGATGGGGTTGTGAATCCACTTTGGGTCGCGGCTCGCGCCGTGCACAGAGGTCAACTTCCCCAGCTGAGTGCTCCTGCTCCCGAGATGTTGGGAAGCTGATCCCGATATGTGAGGATCAGCTTCCTTGCCGTAGCCGTCTCTTTTCAGGCAGGCTCATCGCACCGTGAAGAACTCCGTCCGCAGGTTCGCTGTGCGTCACGCTTCCGTGCTGGCGGCCGTGGTGCTGGTCATGAGCATCGTGACGTTTGTGGTGTATCTGCTCCTGGATCGTTCGACAGAGGAGTCAGAGTCGCTGCGGGAGATCGACCTGTTGTTCGCGGCCTGCCAGGTGTTGCCGTACGGCCTCGTCGGTGCGGTGCTCGTGGCGCGAAGGCCCGACTTACCGTTCGGCTGGTTGCTGTCGCTTGGCACATTGGCTCTCGCGATCGAGCTCCCGCTTGTCGTCCCCGCACATCACGCTCTGGAAACCGGGGGCGGCGGAGAGATCGCCGTGTGGGCCGTCAGCTTCGGGGCGCTCGGCTTTTTGCCAACTGCGATTGAGGGAATGATCAATATCCGGTTCCCCTCCGGACAACCCGCCGGCCGCCTTGGTCGGCTGGTTGACCGCGCCCTGGTGATCGGGATCGGGGTCGCGCTGATGGGCGGTGTCCTCGGTGACAACACCATCAAGGCAGCCGAGATACCGGGTGTACCCGGGCAAATCGACCGCACTATCGACGGCACCCCAGTCACATCAGTAGGAAACGCGATGGCCCTGGCCACGCCCCTCGTCATCCTGCTCGGGGTGTTGGCCGGCATCGGAATAATTGTGCGCTTCTTCCGGTCCGAGGGCCTTGAACGCAAGCAGCTCCAGTGGCGGGCAGTCGGTGTCTCGGGTGCCTTGGTGCTGTTTCCCTTCTTCGTCACTGGCAACGTGCCCATCTGGGTCGGCTCGGTCGCTCCGTTGCTGTTCGTGATCACCTTGGTGGTACCAGTGCTGCGTTACGACCTCTGGGCGATCGACAGCCTCATCCGGCGATCGGCGGCTTTCACCTTGTCTTCCGCCTCCGGCACGACGGCGGAAAATCTCGTCCGAGCGGTAGGCGAAATGCTACGGCTCTCGCATGTGTCCGTGCTCCGTGAGGACGTGGTGCTCGCGACCTACGGGGAGGTGGTTTCGTGTTCTGCTGAGATCTGGATCTTGGAGGACGACCGAGGATCAGTCGGGACATTACGGGCGACCGCGCGACATGGGCGGACCTCACTGGACGATCGTGACCGCCAAGTACTCGCAACGGTCGCACGGCTAGTCACCGAGGCAGTCCGAGCCGAGGCATTGAACGCAGAACTCCTGCAGGCACGGAACGAACTCGTCACCGCGCGAGAAGAGGAACGACGTCGTCTGCGTCGCGATCTTCATGACGGACTCGGCCCTCTCCTGACAGGTCTTGGATTGAACCTGGATGCCGCCCGCACCAGCATCGGCAACGACGACGACAAAACAGCAACGTATCTTGGACAGGCGAAGGAGGCTTCGGCGCAGGTTATTCAAGACCTCCGCCAACTGGTACAGGATCTCCGTCCGCCAGCGATCGACGAGATCGGATTGGCAGGAGCTATTCAGCTACACGTGACCAAAGTCGCCAGGGACAGCGGGCTGTCCATCGAACTGACCGCACCCTCCGAGCTGCAGCTCCCAGCCGCCGTCGAGGTGGCCACATTCCGCACTGTTGCAGAAGCGATCAACAACACCGTTCGACACAGCGATGCCCGCCAAGTCCAGATCACCATCGATGTAGACGAGAGTCGACTCACTGTGGTGGTCAGTGACGATGGCACCGGGGCACAGCCCTGGCGGCCCGGCGTCGGGCTCAGCAGCATGCGAGAGCGGGCTGAAGAGCTCGGTGGGACGCTCGAGGCCGGGCCCACGGACGCCGGCGGTCGGATACACGCCAACTACCCGTTGAGGAGAATGAGGACATGACAACAATCGTGCTCGTCGACGACCACCCCATGGTCCGCCAAGGAATTCGAGCAGTTCTCGACGGAGCCGAGGACCTCGAACTGGTGGCTGAAGCTGAGAACGGCCTCGACGCCGTCCGGCTCTGTGTGGAACACCGGCCCGACGTCGTACTGATGGACCTACAGCTACCAGGACTGCATGGCCTCGATGCCACCCGCGAGATCCGACACGCTGCGCCCGAGACTGCGGTGCTCGTCCTGACGATGTTCGACGACGACGAGACCGTCTTCGCGGCCGTAGCTGCGGGCGCCGCAGGCTACCTCCTCAAGGGCGCCGACGGCGCGGACATCACCGCCGCGCTTCGCTCAGCAGCAGCCGGTCAAGCTGTCTTCGGGATGACCCTCGCCCTGCGGTTGCAGGAGTGGTTCAGCAGCCCGGTTGCCAGACCAAACGTCCAGTTTCCCGAGCTGACCGAGCGCGAACGCGAGATCCTGTCCGCAGTCGCCGCGGGTCTGTCCAATACCGATATTGGCGCGCGGCTGTTCTTGTCGCCAAAGACGGTGGCGAACAGCCTCACCGGCATCCTCGCGAAGTTGCACGTCAGTTCCAGGATCGAGGCTATCGTCAAAGCGCGCGACGCCGGCCTCGGACGCGACTGATGGAAGCAGACACCAAACCATGAGGGAATGTTCTCCAACTGCAAGCCCGTCGAACGCGGAATTGAGGCTCCAAGTCGCGGGCATGCA
>CAWKHC010000010.1:0-21595 GCA_963849475.1 uncultured Actinomycetota bacterium | reverse complement strand
ATGCGAAGAAGGCCGACAAGCCGCGCACTGCGAGCCTGTTCGCCACGATGAACCTCGACACCATCACCCTCGACGAGGCCGTGCAGCTGCTCAGGTTGCCGCGCGTCGTCTACACCGAGGAGGACGGCACCGAGGTCACGGCGCAGAACGGCCGCTACGGTCCCTACCTCAAGAAGGGCACCGACTCGCGGTCGCTGGAGCGCGAGGCCCAGCCGCTCACGATCACCGAGGAGGAGGTGCGCGCGATCTACGCGCAGCCCAGAGCGTCGGTCGACGCGCGGCAGCCGCACCACTCAAGGGGCTGCGCACCGATCCCGCTCAGCGAGCGCCCTGTGGTGGCCAAGGACGGCCCGGTCGGCATGTACGTCACCGACGGCGAGTACAACGCGACGCTTCGCAAGGACGACTCGCTCGAGGACCTGACTCCCGAGCGCGCCTACGAGCTGCTCGCCGAACGGCGCGCGAAGGGCCCGGCCAAGAAGGCAGCCAAGCGTCCCGCCAAGAAGGCCGCCAAGAAGACTGCGAAGAAGGCGACCGCCAAAAAGACGGCTGCAAAGAAGGCCTGATGCCGCGGTAAGCCCGCGTGTTGGTGGTGCTCGGCACCTTGCTGATGACGCTGGGACTTTTGGCCGGAGTCGGAAACCGCGAGATCCTCGACGGGTCACGATTTGCGACACACGTCGATCACATCCGCATGGATCCCGACGTGTTCCCGGCAGGCCGGCATCATCATGTCGACAAGCCGACGCGCGAGGTTCCTGACCTTGTGGCGGCGCCGCCCACTCGTCGAGTCGACGGCAGGCACGCTGGTGTCGAGTGCGGCCTTCGGTTCAGTGGTCCGTGCCATGGTGACGCCGGTCCATTCGGCGTTCACGACCGACGGCAGCGACCATGTGGTGCTGCGGCTGGCCGACGTCGGGGCGGTACTGGTTGCGGCGCTTGCTGCCGTGGCGCCTGACCTCGCCAACACGTTGCCACCCGACCTCGACATCACCCTCACACGCCTGGGAGACCAGTCGTTTGCCTCAACCACGATCAGCTACGCGCACTGGCTCAAGGTGCTTGCCTGGCTGCTCCCGCTGCTGGCGGTGCTCTGCTTCGTCGGCGGGATCGTGTTGAGCGGTGATCGTCGACGCGGCGTGCGCTCCGTCAATACGGCTTGGCGGCATCGGGTCTCGGCTTGGGGGCGATTGTCTTCGTCGGGACGATCGCGGCGTCGCTTGTCCGCCCCGACTCACTGGTGCCCGCCCTGGGCGTTGCGTCCTGGGCCGAGCGGCTCCGCGGACCGTTGTAGGTAGCTGCTGGCCTAGCAGTCGCAGCGGGTTACCTGGTCGTTCTTGCCACGGCGATCCGTGTCGGCGGCAGTCCCCGCTCGATGATGCTGAACGCGTATGGGTGGCTGATCGATCCTCCCGACACTTCTCGTGCGCGGGCTGGGCATGCCGCGGTCCTGCTTGCCGCGGGACTCGCAGCAGTGCTGCGACCGCTCACCGTGGCGAAGGTGGTCATCGTGGCAGCGGCATTCGTGATGGTGATCCTTGGCGCGATGGGCGGCTGCTCTTCGCCGTGTTGCGACGCAACCGCAGGGAGGTCGAGCAGGTACTAAAGGTCCTGTTTAGGCCCGAGGTTCGGATGGCGATCCTGGTGGGGTTGGCCTTCGCGCTGGTCGCAGGATTCGTTGCCTGGAATGCCCGGGCGCCACAAACCGCCGTGGCCGCGATCGGCGAGGTGAACGGCAAGATCTGCAACGGGTACGCGCAGCTGTGCGACCGACGGTTCAACCAGGTCGCCTACCCGTCGACACACAATTCGATGTCCGCCGCCGACGAGGACGGCTGGTTCCTGGCCGAGCAGCCGACCGGAATCATCGGTCAGCTCGACGACGGGATCCGGGGGCTGCTGATCGACACCTGGCCGGGCCAACGTACGCAGCGCGCCGGCGTGATCGCCAATGCCGGCGGCACGCACGGTGCCGCCGTTGACGAGGCGGTCGCGGAGTACGGCAAGGACGTTCTCCCGGCGGCCCTTCGCCTCCGAAAGGCGACCAACCTGACGCCAGAAGGTCCGGTCGAGCCGTACCTCTGTCACGCCATCTGCGAGCTCGGCGCGACCAAGCTGGAGCCGACGCTCGCGGCGATCCGGGGCTGGCTCGAGACGCATCCGCGTGAGGTCATCACGCTGTTCATCCAGGACGAGGTGTCACCGAAGGACACGGCGGCGGTGTTCCAGAGCTCGGGCCTGTTGTCGCTCGTCTACACGCCGACTCCCGGCAAGCCCTGGCCGACGCTGAGGAAGATGATCAACGACAACAAGCGTGTCGTCGTGCTGTCGGAGAATCGTGGCGGAGGCTCGAAATACCCCTGGAACCTGCAGGGCTTCGACTGGATCCAGGACACCCCGTACGACGCCATGAAGGCGGCGGACTTCTCGTGCGATATTCTTGCGCGGGAAGGCCGACGGCTCGCTCTTCCTGGTGAACCACTGGCTGAACCGGCCACAAGGCACCGGGTCTCCGACTCAGCGAAGGTTAACGCTGCCTCTGTTCTCGGTCCGCGAATCGAGCAGTGTCTTGAGCAAAGACGTCACATCCCGAACTTCGTGGCGGTCGACTACTACGACCATGGCGCACTCTTCGACGAGGTGAACCGGCTCAACGGAGTGAGCTGAACGCCGTGACACGTGCGGGATCTGGTCACGAGTCGGCGGTCATCCCCTAGGCTCATCCCAGCAGGTCACACGCGTAACGGCGAGGAGCCACGGATGAGCGACGTCCCCACGCCCCCCAGGCGATGGATGCCCACGGGATTCGGCAGCATTCAGTCCAAGCTGTTGGTGATGCTGCTGGTGTTCAGCATCCTCTCCGCCGGTGTGGTCGGCTTCTTCGCCTACCGGACCGGGACCACTGCCCTGCGTGAGGAGGCCTACGAGCGCCTCACCGAGCTCAGGCTTGAGCGCACGACGGCCATCCAGAACTACATCGGTCGCCAGAAGGGGTCGGCGATCAAAAACAGCCGAGGCCTTGCCATCGACGCCTTGAAGGCGTTCGGCCCTGCGTACGAGAAGCTTCGCGGCGAGTCGATCACCGCGCAGCAGAAGGCGAAGGTGACGGACTACTACACCGACCTCTTCGTACCCCATCTGCAGAAGAACTCCCAGGGCACGGTCCAGGCGGACTCTTTCGTCCCCACCTCGCCCGCGAGGACCTATCTCCAGGCCCTGTACACCTCGTCGAGCGACGATTTCGACGAAAGCACACCCTCGACGACGCCGGCGACGACAGCGACTGGACGGCGGCCAACAAGAAGTTCAACCCCTTCTTTCGTGAGGTCATCAAGGGCACTGCTGTCGACGACATCATGATCCTCAATCTCGACGGCGACGTGGTCTACACGGCGTACAAGGGAGTCGACCTCGGCAGCAACATCAAACGAGGAGAATTCCGCGGAGGGGGCCTCGAGAAGGTCTTCGACGAGGCGATCCACTCCAACTACCCGCTGGACTTCGTCGCGCTGAGCGATCTCGAGCTCTATCAGCCCTCCTACAACCTCCCGGCCGGATTTCTATCTTCGCCCATCGCTGACGGCAGCGACATCATCGGCGTCTACGTCGGCGCACCCACCGATTGCGGGCATCAACACGATCATGACTGGCAGTGCAGCTGAAGACGTGGTGGCGGGACTGGGTGAGACCGGCGAGACCTATCTCGCCGGCCAGGACGACCTGATGCGATCCAACTCTCGCGAGATCATCGACTCCCCCAAGGAGTACGCCCAAGAGGCCGTCGCCCGTGGGACGTCGCGTGACATCGTCGACCGTGCCCTCGAGGCCAAGAGCACGGTGATGCTCCAACCGATCAAGTCGAAGGCGCCAGGGGTGGCCAAGGACGGCAAGTCGGGCACGATCATCACGACCGACTACCTGGGTCACGAGGTCCTGGACATACAGACCGGCCGGCAAACACATCGAGGGTCTCGACTGGACCGTCATAGCCAAGATGAACAGCAGCGAGGCTCTCCCCTCAGGTCAATGACTTCGCCCGGACCATCCTGCTCGCGACGGCAGCGATCGCCCTTCTCGTGAGCGCCGCGTTGATCGTGATGGCTCGCGTGTTCACCGCTCCGCTTCAGCGACTGCTGACCGGCGTACGAGCCGTCGCCGGCGGCGAGCTGGGCACTCGTGTCGATGCTGGCACGACTGACGAGTTCGGTGACCTCGGCACGGCGTTCAACGACATGAGCGCGGGACTCGCCGCGCGGCAGGAGGCACTCGACGCCCAGAAGACGGAGAACGATCGACTCCTGCGTTCGCTGATGCCGGAGCCTGTCGTCCAGCGCTATCAGGGTGGCGAGACTGACATCTCCGAGGAACACCACAACGTGTCCGTCGCATTCACTGACATCGAGGGGTTCGACGCCCTTGCCGACCGACTTCCGTCGGGCGAGGCGCTGACCTTGCTCAACTCGCTGTCACGCGGTTTCGATGAGGCCGCGGCGAAGGTCGGCATCGAGAAGGTTCGCAGCTCCGGCACCAGCTTCGTCGCCAGCAGCGGTCTGGTGGTGCAACGCGTCGATCACGTACGCCGCGTCGTCGACTTCGCCGTCGAGGTCGCCGCGATGGTCGACCGGTCCAATTCCCAGAACGATGCCTCTCTCACGTTGAGAGCCGCGCGCTGACACCGGAGAGGTCCGCAGCGGCCTGGTGGGGGGCGGTGACGTCGTCTACAACCTCTGGGGCGACGCCGTGAGTCTGGCGCACCGCATTCGTACCGAGGCGGGGGACGCGGGCATCTTATATGTCACCGACGACGTCAAGGAACGACTCGCCGGCACGTACGCCTTTGAACAAGTCGGAACTGTTGTCGTCGACGGTTCAGAAAAGGCCGTATGGAGGCTGCAACCCGGGGGTACGAGTCTATGGAATTGCCTGACCAGTCAGTCGTGGTTCGGGTGGTCGCTGGCGCTCATCATCGGCCTGCCGGTGCTGGTCATCGCGCTGTCCGAAGTCCACCTGCGCCTGCAACGCAAAGGCAGCGCCCTTGCGAAACCGGTCAACCGGCTCCGCATCTGGTTGTTGCCCTGACGGCTCTGCTGATCCTGCTTCGAAGGCTGCCGATGTGTCGAGCAAGAACGATGGCTTGCAGGTCGTCGCCACGATGGTCGGCGTCATCGCCGTGTCTGTCGCACTCGCTGGGCTCAACGCTGTGTTGTTCGGCAACGCCGCCGAGGGCACCTGGCGCGACCGGCTGCCCAGCATCTTCATCGACCTCGCCCGCCTCATCCTCGTCGTCACCGGCGCCGCGATCGTCGGTGCGTACGTGTGGGACCTCAACGTCAGCGGCTGGTTCGCCGCCCTGGGTGTCGGCTCGATTGTCATCGGCCTCGCGCTGCAGACCGCGATCGGCAGCGTGGTGTCAGGGCTGCTGCTGCTGTTCGAGCAGCCGTTCAAGATCGGCGACACCCTCGATGTCGCGGGTGTGAAGGGCAAGGTCGTGGAGATGAACTGGCGATCGACCCACGTCGATGTCGGGACCGGCCTGCAGATCATTCCCAACGCCACGATCGCTGGCGCATCGTTTGCCAACCTGAGTCGCCCGACACCGGCGCACAACCTCGTCGTCACGACAGCGTTCTCGCCGACTGATCCGCCACACGTGGTGACGGCGACACTGATGCGGGTCGCCAGCAGCCTGCCCCTGCTCCGAGCCGGGCTCCATCCCTCGGTCAAGGTGATCGGCAACGGCTCGTACGCCACGACGATCCCGCTGGTCACCGCCAGCGACAGCGGTGCGACACAGTCCCAGTTCCTGAGCTGGCTCTGGTACGCCTCCCGCCGCGACGAGGTGGCGCTTGACGGCCAGGAGTTCACGCATGGACCTCGCGAGGCGGTTGTTGAGGCGCTGCAGCATTTCGCGACGACCCTGGAGATCAACGCCGACGACATCGACGGGATCGCCGACGAGTGCGAGATCGAGACTTATGGTCAGGGCGAGATATTGGTGTCGTCCGGTGTCGTACCGGCGCGCTTCTCCCTGATCGTGTCCGGGCTCGTACGCGTCACGGCCTTCGCCACGGACGGCGCCACCGTCCAGGTCAGCGAGCAGGATCGCGGGGAGATCGTCGGTACGTCGGCCCTTCTTCGTGAGCCGTCGCCGACACAGAGCGAGGCCGCAACGATCGTCGAGGTGCTTCAGGTGCCGATGGCGGTCGTCGATCGGCTGGTCGCGGCGAAGCCTTCCCTCGCCCGGACGTTGAACGACCTGATCGAGACCCGTCGCGCACAGGTGCGTCAGGCCTTCGATGCGATCAACGCGGGCACGGAGATGCTCACGCCCATCACCCCGGAGCTAACTGACCGATGACCATGCGCCTCATCAGGCCTCTGGGCCCGCGCGATCCGCACGAGGAGCACCGGACCGCTTCGCCCCTCGAGCTTTTCTCGGACCTCTGCTACGTCGTCGCAATCGCCCAGGCAGCGCTGACTCTGGAGCATGAGATCGCCGCAGGTCATCCGTTGCATGGGTTGATCTGGTTCTCGGTCTCCTTCTTCGCCGTCTTCTGGGCCTGGCTGAACTTCGCCTGGTTCAACTCCGCGTACGACGCCGACGACACGATCAACCGGCTGCTGACACTGCTGCAGATATTCGGCTCGCTGGTGCTGGCTGCAGGCGTACCGCAGATCTTCGACCAGGACTTCACCCTCGGGATCATCGGCTACGTCATCATGCGTGTCGGCCTGATCCTCATGTGGTTGCGGGTGGTCGTTGGCCACCCCGAACGACGACAGACGGCGCTGCGGTACGCATACGGGCTGATCGCGGTGCAGACGGCCTGGGTCGCGGCACTGCTGGTGACCGGCGGGCACCTGCCGCTCTGGGCCTTCCTGATCGGGATCACCCTGGACTTCGGCATTCCAGTTGTCGCCGAGCGGGCCGGTGCGACGCCATGGCACGCGCACCACATCGCCGAGCGCTACGGCTTGTTTTTCATCATCGTGCTGGGCGAGACGATCCTGTCTGTGACGTTGGCGCTGCACACCGCGTACGACGCGGAGCACCCTCCGACCGAGCTGTGGCTGGTCGTCGCCGGTGGCGTGCTGATCACGTTCTGTTCGTGGTGGCTCTACTTCTCGCGCGACGAGACTGAGATCCTGACGGGCAACGACATCGGCTTCAAATGGGGATTCGGCCACTACGTCATCTTTGCCTCGTCGGCTGCGATTGGCGCCGGGTTGGCTGCCCGCATCGCGTTCTACGACGATCATGCCAAGGTCAGCGATGTGGTGAGCGCCGCGTTCGTGACGGTCCCGGTGGCGACGTTCTTGGCGGCACTCTGGCTGGTGTCGATCCGCCTGCACGACTCGTCGCGGCGCACGGCCTCTCTGTTCGCGGTCGCCGTGGCTGCGGTCGTCGGCGTCACGTTCGTGCCGTACTCCGAGCTGTGGGCGGGGATCATCGTCGCAGCACTTCTTGCCGCCCTCATCAGGATTGGCGCAGATCACGAGAACGCTGTCGGCGTCGAGTCCTAGGTTGTTCGTATGGTCGACGTGGCACCCGAGATCCTCGATCGCGTACGCGCGATCTGCATGGCGCTGCCCGATGCCTACGAAGAGCCGGCCTGGATCGGGGTGCGGTGGCGCATACGCAAGCGCACGTTCGCCCATGTCGTGACCGTCGACGAGGAGTCGACATCGGTGTTCAAGGAGGCGCTCGACCTCGAGGGTGAGGCGACAGCGGTGACGTTCCGTGCGTTCGGTGACGAGCTGCTCGCGCTGCGTGAGCACGGGCATCCGTTCTACTACGCGGGCTGGGGCCGCGACGTCGTGGGCATGCACCTCGACGACTCCACCGACTGGGACGAGCTGGAGGAGCTGCTGACCGACAGCTACTGCGTCCTCGCACCCAAGAAGCTGGCAGAGCGCACCCGCTCGGGTCTCGCCGACTAGGCTCCACCCCATGGATCCGCTCTTCACCGAAACCGGGGTGTTCGTCGCCCTCGAGGGTGGTGAGGGTTCTGGCAAGTCGACGCAGGCCGCGTTGCTCGTCACCTGGCTCGAGTCGCTCGGACACAACGTCCTCCTGACCCGCGAGCCCGGTGGCACCGATGTCGGCAAGATCCTGCGGCACATCGTGCTCGACAACGAGACCGGCGAGCTGTCCCCGCGTACCGAGGCATTGCTCTATGCCGCCGACAAGGCTGAGCACGTCGACGAGATCGTCCTGCCAGCACTCGCGGAGGGCGCGGTCGTGCTGACTGATCGCTACGTCGACTCGACCCTCGCCTACCAGGGTGCCGGCCGACACCTGGACATCGCCGAGGTCGAGCACATCGCGCGCTGGGCCACCTCGTCGTTGCGCCCCCACCTGACCGTGGTGCTCGACATCGACCCGGCGATCGGGCACACCCGGTTCGAGGGTGCCGATCGCATCGAGTCCGAGCCGATGGAGTTTCACCAGCGCGTACGCGCGCACTTCCTGGAGCTCGCCGCTGCCGACCCGGAGCACTACCTCGTCGTCGGCGGTGGTGGCACCCCCGACGAGATTCACGCCGACATCAGGATCGCGGTCGAGCCATGGCTCGGTCAGGCCAAGCCGTGAGCGAGCGCCAGCCAGCGAACTATGAGGCAGCAATCACGCCATTGCCTCCGTATCGTGGGCTTCTAACGGGGGTGATGGCGTGAGCAGTGTCTGGGCCGACCTGGTCGGCCAGGAGCCCGTCGTGGAGGTGCTCAAGGATGCCGTCGCGTCAGCGGACGGCGAAGGTCGCTCCATGACGCACGCCTGGCTGTTCACCGGACCGCCCGGTTCGGGCCGATCCAACGCCGCTGGCGCCTTTGCAGCCGCGCTGCAGTGCGAGCAGGGCGGGTGCGGCGAGTGCCATTCGTGCACGACCGCGCACGCCGGCAGCCACCCCGACATCACCATCATCCGCACCGACGGATTGTCAATCGGTACAGATGTCGCCCGCGAATACGTACGCAAGTCGGCGCTCCGCCCTGCACTCGGCCGCTGGCAGGTGCTGATCGTGGAGGATGCCGACCGACTCACCGATCAGGCAGCCAACGCGCTGCTGAAGGCGATCGAGGAGCCCTCCAAGCACACCGTCTGGATGCTCTGCGCGCCCGCGGTCGAAGACGTCATCATCACGATCCGCTCGCGCTGCCGCCCGGTGCTGCTCCGTACGCCCTCGGCCACGGCGATCGCCGGACTGCTGGTCGAGCGCGACGGCGTCGAGCCCACGCTCGCCACTGCCGCAGCCGCGGCATCGCAGGGTCACATCGGCCGGGCCCGTGGACTCGCGAAGGATCCAGCCGCTCGCGAGCGGCGCAAGGCGATCCTCGCGCTACCGGTCTCGCTGCGCGACCTCGGTGACTGCCTCGCCGCCGCCCAGACGATCAACGATGCCGCCGCGGCTCGGGCGGCGGAGGTCGGCGACGCCGCCGATGAGCGCGAGCTGGCAGACCTGCGCCAGGGCTGGGGCGTCGAGGAGCGCGGACGCCGCCCGGCTGGCTACTCCGGTGCACTGTCGACGCTCGAGAAGGATCAGAAGCGCCGACGTACGCGACTGGCCCGCGACTCGATCGACGGCGTACTCCTCGACCTGTTGTCGTTTTGCCGCGACGTGCTCGCTGTGCAGTGTGCGACCGGCACTGACCTGATCAATGCCGATGTGGCCGACGACGTCCACGCGGTCGCGCAGATGTGGACGCCCGAATCGACGATCGGCATGATCGATGCGATTGTCGAGTGCCGGGAGTCGCTGACAGCCAATGCCGCTCCGCTGCTCGCCCTCGAACGAATGATGATGGGACTCCGCCAGACATGACCAGCCAGTCCAACACCAACCGTGCCTGGATCATCGGAATCACGCTCACGCTCGCGATCGCCGTCATCGCGGGCACCACCGCGGTCCTGATCGCCAACACCGCTGACGACAACGATTCGGACACGTGGGTCATGCCCAAGCCGTCGTCGACGGGCGCTCCCAGCGACCTGGCGAAGTTCTACACGCAAGACGTCTCCTGGAGCAGCTGTGATGACGCCAAGTGCGCCAAGATCACCGTCCCGGTCGACTACGAGGACCCCGCGGGCGAGACGACCAGGTTGTCGGTCAAGGTCATCCCGGCACCCGGTGGGGAGGCCAAGCGCAGCATCTTCGTCAATCCCGGCGGTCCGGGTGGAGACGCGACTGACTACGCCGACACGATGGCAGGCGAGTTCGGCGACGATGTCCGCAAGACCTACGACATCGTCGGCGTCGATCCACGCGGTGTCGGCAACAGCACGCCGCTGCAGTGCATGTCCGACGAAGACTTCAGCGCCTTCACCAACGCCGACCCCGATCCCAACACCCCCGAAGAGGTCGCCGCGCTCCGCAAGAGCATCGTCGATCTCGGGACGGCCTGCGAACGTGAGGGCGGCAAGCTCGCGGCCCACGTCTCGACCGAGGAAGCCGCACGTGACATGGACGTCGTACGCGGGCTGCTCGGCCGCAAGCAGATGGACTGGTTCGGCGCCTCGTACGGCACCCAGCTCGGTGCGACCTACGCGACGCTTTTCCCCAGGACGGTCGGTCGCATGGTGCTCGACGGCGCCGTCGATCCGTCGCTCGGCGCCATCGACTCGAGCCTCGGCCAGACCACCGGGTTCCAGCGCGCGCTCGAGGCGTTCGCCAAGGACTGCGTCAAGAGGTCCGGCTGCCCCCTCGGCAAGGACGCGAAGTCAGGGCTCGCCAAGATCGCCGACCTGATGCAGAGCCTCGACGAGACGCCCATGGAGACGTACGATCCGGACCGCGAGCTGACCGAGGGCCTGGCGTTCTACGGCATCGCCGTCACGCTCTACGACGAGCGCACGTGGAACTACCTGCGTCAGGGGTTGAAGCAGGCATTCGCCGACGACGGCTCGACTCTGCTTCAGCTCTCCGACGCCTACTTCGACCGCAAGGAGGACGGCTCGTACGGCGACAACATCGGCGAGGTCATCTATGCCGTCAACTGCCTCGATGCCTCCAAGAAGCTGACCGAGGCTGAGGTGGTGGCCGCACTGCCGCGCTTCGAGAAGGTGTCACCGGTGTTTGGCCGAGCTCTCGGCTGGGGCGCTCTCGGCTGCGCTGACTGGCCGATCAAGGTGACTCACCCACAGGTCAAGATCTCCGGCGAAGGCGCACCGCCGATCGTCGTGATCGGTACGACTCGCGATCCCGCCACGCCCTACGAATGGGCCGAGGCGCTCGCATCGCAGCTGTCGTCAGGCGTGCTGATCTCGCGCGACGGCGACGGTCACACTGCGTACGGCTCGGGCAACAAGTGCATTGCCAAGGCGGTCGACGCCTACCTCGTCGACGGCACAGTCCCCAAGGACGGGCTGCTCTGCAAGTAGCAGCGGCAGTGCTTGTCTGACTACTTGCCGAGCAGGCCGCCGAGGATCGAGCCGAGGTCCGGAGCGTCGGACTTGGCCGCCGAGTTGGCCTTCTCGACCTCGTTCTTGACCGCGCCCGCATCAGCCTTGCCGCCGCCAGCGACCCTGCTGGCGAGGAACGCCATCACGATGGGCGCCGCGATCTTCAGGATCTTCTCGACGTCGAGACCCGAGACCCCGGACTTGCCGCCGATGGCCTCGGACACGTCGGGCGTCTTTCCGCCCAGGACCTTCTCGAGGATGCCGCCGCCGGCCACGCCGCTGATGAGTGCGCCGAGGTCGCCGAGCGGGTTGGCCTGGGCGTGATCGCCGAGAGCGTTGGCGAGTGATGCTGCGCCGTCACCGCTTTGGACGTTGTTGTCGAGTCCGCCGAGCAGGGCGGGAAGGCTGTCCTTGAGGACCTCCTGCACCTTGCTGGGCTCGAGCCCGAGCTGCTTGGCGATGTTGTCGAGGGTGTCGGGGTCGATGCCGGACAGGATGTCGTCTGCGAGAGCCATGCTGGCAGCGTAGACCCAATCAGCTGCGGATGGCCTCGTGGTGCCGGATGACTTCCTCGATGATGAAGTTGATGAACTTCTCGGCGAAAGCCGGGTCGAGATCGGCCTCGGCGGCGAGCGCGCGCAGCCGGGTGATCTGTCGGGACTCCCGGTCGGGGTCGGCAGGCGGCATGTTGTGCTCGGCCTTCAGCTTGCCGACGCGCTTGGTGTACTTGAATCGTTCGGCCAGGACATGGATCAGCGCAGCATCGATGTTGTCGATGCTCGCCCGGATCTCTTCGAGCTCAGCCTGCGTCGCGTCAGTCACGGATGCGATTCTACGGTGCTGAGGTCAGTTCGTTCCTCGTACGACCAACCGGTAGACTCTTGCTTCGGTTCGGCGGGCGATCCTCGCTGAACCTCGGCCGCTTTAGCTCAGTCGGTAGAGCGTTTCACTCGTAATGAAAAGGTCATCGGTTCGATTCCGATAAGCGGCTCCCAACTTCGTACCGTGCATTTCTTCGCTGTGTCTGGGTAGAGGTCAACCAGACACTGTCGATCCGAGAAGAGAACTGCATGAAGATCGCAATCCTGACCTCGAACACCGGTGTGGAGAAGGCTGAGCTGGAGTCGCCGTACGACGCCGTCAAGCAGCAGGGCTGGTCTGTCGACCATTTGGCTCTGGAGGCGGGCGACGTGCAGACCATGACCGGGGATGTCGACAAGGACACGGTCCACCAGGCTGACGCTCCGATTGGCGACGCGTCGGCTGACGACTATGACGCCCTGATCATCCCCGGCGGGACCGTGAATGCCGACACGCTGCGTCAGGACGAGGATGCCTTGTCGTTTCTCCGTGCGATGGTGAGTGCCGGCAAGCCCATAGCCGCGATCTGCCACGCGCCTTGGACGCTGGTCGAAGCCGGCCTTCTGCCTGGCAAGACGCTCACGTCCTACCCCTCGCTGCGCACGGACATCGTCAACGCCGGCGGATCATGGGTGGACAAGGAAGTCATGCACTGCACGGAGAAGGGCTGGGACCTGGTGACCTCGCGCAACCCTGACGACCTGGAAGCGTTCAACGCGAAGGTCATCGAGGTCGTAAGTCCGCGTCAGTAGCCGCTGAACGCCTGGCGGGCCCGACGTTTCCGGCGCGGCCGCTCGGGTATGTGTCCACCATGGCTGACACGACAGACGGAACGACACGCTCCGATCCGAGTCTGGTCGAGCTGGTTGACCAGCTCGCACAGCAGACCGGCCACCTGGTACGTGAAGAAGTGGCTCTCGCCAAGACCGAGCTCCAGTCCAGCGTCAAGCACGTCGGCATCGGGGCCGGGCTGTTTGGCGGAGCCGGGCTGTTCGCCCTCCTCGGCCTGATCACCCTGGTCGGCTCCGCCGTCGCTGCCCTGTCCCGCGCGATGGATGTCTGGCTCGCGGCACTCATCGTCGCAGTCGCCCTGTTCGCGATCTCCGGGATCTCCGCGCTGGTCGGAAGGAAGCAGATCGGTCAGGCCGGGCCGCCCGACAGGACCATCGAGAACGTGAAGCAGGACATCGCCGAGGTCAAGGAGCACAGAGCATGAGCGACACAGAGAAGCTCGAAGCCGACATCAAGGAGACCAGGCAGCAGCTCGGCGAGACCGTCGAGGCATTGAGCGACAAGCTCGACGTCAAGGCCCACGTCAAGAGCTCAGCCACCGGCGCGAAGGACAGGGCGGTCGACACTGTCTCGTCCAACTGGGTGGCCATCGTCGCTGTGGCAAGCCTGGCAGCACTGGCCGCGATCATCTGGAAGAAGCGCTGATGAGCGCCAAGCAGGCAAGCACGTCCGCCAAGATCCTCTATCGTCCCGTCGGACTCGTGACGTCGGTCGTCGCGGGGCTCATCGCCGGCTCGGTGTTCCGTGCCGTGTGGCACAGGACTGCCGCCGACGACAAGAGCGATCCGCCGAGGCCGCTGGAGAGCGAGTACCAGATGCGCGAGATCCTCACCGCCGCATTGCTGCAGGGTGCGATCTACGCAGTGGTCAAGGCGGCCACCGAGCGCGGTGGTGCTCGTGCCTTCCAGCGCGTCACCGGCGAGTGGCCGGGCAACTAACTGTCCGTGCCACGCGTGACACTTGTGGCATGAAGTACGTCGTGCTGTTCCGCGGCATCAACGTCGGCGGGCGCAACAAGATCCCGATGGCTGAGCTGCGGGAGCACCTGTCAGCGGACTTCGACAACGTCCTCACCTACATCCAGTCCGGCAACGTGCTGCTCGAGAGCGACTTGTCGGCGACCAAGGTGGCCGAGCGCATCGACGCCAACCTGCGATCGGGATTCACGATCGATTCGGACCTCGTACGAGTGCTCGTGCTCGATCCCAAGAGCTATGGCGAGGTGATTGCGGGTGCACCCAAGCGATTCGGCAGCGAGCCCGACACCTACCGCTACGACGTGTTCTTCTACATGGGCGTGACGGCGGCTGAGGTCGAGGCTCACATCGTTGTCCACCCCGAGGTGGATGAGGTGCTGGTGGGCGAGCGCGCGACCTATCACCGCCGGATCGCCGCACGGGCATCGAGCAGCAGGGTCAACAAGATCATCAGCTCGCCGGTCTATCCCGGCATCACGATCCGCAACTGGAACACCACGACCAAGCTGGCCGCGCTCCTCGACGAGGACTGATCAGTTTTCGAGAAGCGGCCAGGGGTTGCGCGCACCTAGCGTTGATGGCATGACAACCATCAAGAAGATCATCCTTGAAGTTCCTGACGTGGAGGCCGCTCAGGCCTTCTACGAAGCCGCGTTCGACCTCGGCAGCGAGATCGACCTACGCGACGCTTCTGGCGAGCCCAGCGAGGGCTTCCGCGGCTACACGCTGTCACTCGTCGTCGCCCAGCCGTCCACGGTCGACAGCCTCTTCAAGACTGCTCTCAAGGCGGGTGCGACCGAGATCAAGCCGGTGACCAAGAGCTTCTGGGGCTACGGCGGATCGCTGCGCGCTCCGGACGGTGCGATCTGGAAGATCGCTTCGTCGTCCAAGAAGGACACCGGGCCGGCCACGCGCCAGGTCGATGACATCGTGCTGCTGATCGGTGTCGAGGACGTAAAGACAACCAAGCGGTTCTACGTCGACCAAGGCCTCAGCGTCGGCAAGAGCTTCGGCAGCAAGTACGTCGAGTTCGACACCGCGCCGATCAAGCTCGCGCTCTATGGCCGCAAGGCACTGGCGAAGGACGCTGGCGTACCCGTGGACGGCAGCGGATCGCACCGCATCGCCATCAGCGGCGATGCCGGCACGTTCGCTGACCCCGACGGCTTCAGCTGGGAAGCGTGAGTCAGAGGTAGGACTTGCGACGCAGCCAGTTCAGACAGAAGAGGCCCCACAGAGGCGGCAGGTACTGAGTGCCGAGCCGCTGGGTGAGGGCGATCGGGAAGGCAGTGGCTGCGGGTACGCCCAGGGCGATCAGCGAGCCGGTGAGCGCCGCCTCCGCGCTCCCGATGCCGCCAGGGGAGGGGACGACACTGGCGAGCATCGAGCCTGCCGTGTTGATCGCGATGAGCTCGATCGGGGACAGCCCGATGTCGTACGCCTGGGCGAAGCAGCCGAGGGCCAAGGCGTACACGAGCTCGGTGGCGATCGCTCCACCGAGGATGCCGATCTGACGCTTCTGCTGACCGGCGAGGATGACCAGGCTGGCCCAGATCCGCGCGGCGATGTTGGTGACGACCTTGCGGGCACGCGGCACCGTTGCCACGACTCCGGCGGCGACGACGACGACCGCGAGCACCAGCAGTACGTTGCGCAGCGACGGAGCGCTGACGCCGTCGAGCTCGATGTCGACGAAGGGGAGGACGAGCAGCAGCAGGACGATCCGGGAGATGCCACGAGCGGCCTCCTCGATCGATGCCGTGAGGATCGCCTCGGGCGGCTTGACCTTGAAGTTCTCGAGGAACTGCACATCGGTGGCCACCCGACTGGCCGAGCCGGGGAGGGTGAGGCCGAAGACCTTGAGGGCAGCCTGCAGGGCGATTGCCGGTCTCCACGGGATGTGGACCGCCGACGCGCCGCGCAGCACGACAGCCTGGGTGAGGAACATCAGCTGCGCCGAGAGCAGCCCGAGGATCAGCCACAACGGGTCAGCGGAGCGGAGCTGCTGCCAGATGGTGCCGAAGCCGACGTCGCCAAGGAGTCGTACGAGGATGAACAGGCCGACGAGGACAAGGACCACCATCACGATGTCAGTCCACCGCCACCGCGGCTTGGCGCCCGGCGCCGCGATCGGGTCGCTCACGGTCGACAGACTAGCCAATCCGGGTCAGCAGAATCCTCTGTTCGGCGATGCGCTCGCTGATCCTCACCTGCAGCGATGGCCGGAGCCAGAGCTCGAAAAGCTCCTGGGTCGTCCGGTCACGGAAGACGTACGTGTCGTCGCTTGCCTCGAAGATCCCTCGCCGGGCGAGGACATCCATGCAGGCCTCGATCTCGATGCGGCGGTGCTCGGTCCTGCGGTGGCCGCTCAGGAGGTCCATCACGTCTGCCGCCGACGAGGCCCGGTCCAGAACGGCCATCAGCTGGCAGATCTCGAGCTCCATCGGCTCGAGCTGCGCGACGAGCACCCGGAACGTCACTGACGCGGCTGGGATCACGGTCGAAGTTGCCGATTCGCTGACCAGGGCAAGTTCACCGGGCGACGAGGTCCCGGAGGTCAACAGCTGGCGCACCGACTCGGTGGTCGGTGACGGATCGACTCCGAGCGCGGTGTTGAGGTTGCGGCGGCATCGCTCGTAGGTGCGGGTGGCAGCGTCGATTTCACCGTTTCCTGCGTACGCACGCATCAGCGCGCGGTGGGCGGGCTCGAAGCATGGGTCGAGGCCGACGGCGAGTGTCGACAGCTCGATCGCGTCGCGCATCATGCCGAGCTCGATCGCGCTCTCGGCAGCGTCGACCAGCATGAGCTTGCGCTGTGCGCGCAGCTCGTCGCGGATGTCGCGGGCCCAGTCGCTGTCGTCGTCGCTGGCGTGGAAGTCGTCGACGTACAGGGCTTCGGCCTGCCTCGCCGCTGCGACGACGCGAGCGAAGTCGCGGGCACCCAGGGCGTCGCTGATCTCCAGCGCGAGGTCGTCGCGTGCCGTGACATCGACCCAGATCCCGTGAAGCTGCAGTCCGGTCAGGTGTCGCATGATGCTGTTCTTGCCGAGCACCTTGCGGATCTGCATCGTGGCTGCGTGCAGGCTGGATGCCGCCGCTGCAGGGGTGGCGTCTGGCCACAGCTTCTCGATCAGGCTGGCGGAGCGGACGACCTTGCCGGACCGAAGTGCGAGCAGGCGCAGCAGGTCGGTGGTCTTGTCGCTGGTCCATTGCGGTGGCGGGACGACCTGGCCGTTGGCAAGACGGACCCACAGTCGCCCGAGCAGGCGGATCTCAATCTGATCGTTCACAAGTCCTCCCAAACGTGTGAGCGTTGCTCCCTGCTACACACGGTACGGGTGACCGGGGTCACAGTGCGGCCTCTTGGGCTAACCCTTGTGGGAGGAAGGGCCGAAGTCGCCGTACGGCTCGGCGTCGCGCTCGCGCACCGCATCGCGGAAACCCGCCTCGGCGGCTCTCTGCTGGAATGCGTAGCCCTCGCGGGTGTGACGGGAGATGCCGTCGAAGACGGTGCTGATCATCTGACTGTTCTGTACGCCCTGAGCCAGCAGCGCAGAGTTGAGCGCGAGCTTGACCATCATCAGCTGGTTGAGCGGCATCGCAGCGATGCGCTGGACCAGGATCTCGGTGCGCTCGTCGAGCTGGTCGGGCTCGGGCGCCTCGATTGCCAGACCCCACTCCGCGGCCTCCCGACCGTTGAGGCAGTCGCCGGTGAGCAGGAGTCGCTTGGCGCGCTGGTCGCCGAGGCGGTGCGCCCACATACCGGCTGACGGCACACCCCATACACGTGTCGGCGGATAGCCGATCTTGGCGTCCGCCGCGATGACGATCTGATCGCAGTGCAGCGCGATGTCGGTGCCGCCGGCAACGCAGAAGCCGTGGATCTTGGCCACGGTCGGCTTGTTGGCGTGCAGCAGGCTCGCGAATCCTCTGGTGAAGCGGCTCATCATGGCGAAGTCGATCATCGGATCCCAGGTGCCAGCAGGATCGTGGTTGGTCATCTGGACGACCGGGTCGAGGACTGTTCCCTCTGACCCACTCGAGATCACGCCGCCGTCCATGAGGTTCTCGGCTGAGGCTGCGAGGTCGTAGCCACCGCAGAAGCCCTTGCCGCGACCGCTCAGCACGATGACGTGGACGCGCGGGTCGAGGTCTGCTCGTTCGACGGCGTGGGCGAGCTCGATCGGGGTGTCGGGGGTGATCGAGTTGCCTTGGTCCGGACGGTCGAACGTCAGCCGCGCCACGCGTCCGTCGACCTCGTATGTCAGCGTCTTGTAGGTCGGGCCGTCGTCGCTGGGGGCGTTGGCGTGCGCGAACGGGGAGCCTTCACCCTCGGTGGCGCTGCGCCGCCAGGGCGCTGCATCGTCAGTCATCGAGGTCAGGCTGCGTCGCGCTCAAAGATCATTCCGTAGAGCATGACGGCGACGAGCATCGACTGGACCATCAGCAGGACCACCATGATCAAGTTGATCATCGCTTCACCGTTCTCTCGCTCGTGTGATGGTTCAACGAGAAGAGTCGAATGTTGGTTACGGCTGGCCGACGATCGTGCCGACGACCTCGCCGAGCTGCAGGGCATCTCCTGTGGCGAGGTTCGCGACCGCAGAGATCGTGACGGTGTCGCCGTCCTCGAGGAAGGTACGCGTCGAGCCGTCAGCGAGGGTGATCGGCTCGGTGCCGTTCCAGGACAGCTCCAGCAGCGATCCGCGCTGGTCGGGCTCTGCGCCGCTGACCGTGCCGGAGGCGAAGAGATCACCGGTACGCAGCGAGGCGCCGTTGACCGTCATGTGCGCCAGCATCTGTGCCCCGGTCCAGTACATCGAGGCGAACGGTGGCCGCGAGACCTCGGTGCCGTTGATCGAGACGACGAAGTCGAGGTCGAGCCCCCAGGGCTCATCGCCCTTCAGGTACGGGAGCGGCTCCGGCGACTGCGCTGGCGGATCGATACGGGCGCCTTCGAGAGCAGCAAGCGGGATGATCCAGGGCGAGACCGAGGTGGCGAACGACTTGCCGAGGAACGGTCCGAGCGGAACGTACTCCCACGCCTGGATGTCGCGCGACGACCAGTCGTTGACCAGGCAGACGCCGAACACGTGCTTGTCGAACTCGTCGATCGGCACGGGCTCGCGAGTGCTGACGGCACGCCGACGACGAAGCCGAGCTCGGCCTCGATGTCGAGCTTGGAGCTGGGGCCGAAGGTGATCTCACCGTCGGGCAGGCGTCGCTGGCCCGTGGGCGGCGATCGGGGTCCCCGAGACGACGACCGTGCCGGCCCGGCCGTGATAGCCGATCGGCAGGTGCTTCCAGTTGGGTGTCAGCGCATCGCCGTCGGGCCGGAAGATCATGCCGACGTTGGTCGCGTGGTGCTCCGACGCATAGAAGTCGACGTAGTCGGCGACCGTGAACGGCAGCACGAGCTCGCCGTCTTCGGGAGGTGCTCGGTGGGCTCGTGGGCGAGCAGCGCCTCGCGTACAGCCTGCCAGGCGTCCGGGCCGGCGGCGAGCAACGCGTCGAGCGATCCGTCGCGAACAGCTCGGCGTGCTCGGGGACGATCGCTGCGCCGCGAACGTCAGGTCGAGCACCTGGGTGCCGATGCCGACGCCGACGTGGCGTCTGCCGTCGACGACGAACGAGCAGTAGGGCAGTGTCGTGAGGCCGAAGTCGGTCACGCGACCAGCTCGAGCGCGCGGAGGTCGTCGAGCGGCTCGTCGATGCTGCAGGTACCGATCGAGCGGAACAGTCGGCGTACGGCTTCGCGGGTCCGAGACCTTGAGCGCCGCGGCATCGCTCTCGAGCAGTGCCGGCACCGGGTCGCTCCCGTCGATCGCCGCGTTGACCGCGGCCAGGATGTTGAGGAAGCCGTGGTCGCGCTCGGTGCGTACGGCATGGTGCAGACCGGCGGTGAGCTTGAACGGCAGGTCGTTCTCGACGCAGTGCTGGATCGCGCCGCCGAGCTGGCACGCCGACGGGGTGTCGCGGGTGTCAGGCCCGCCGCAGCGCAGCTTGAGCATCGCGCCATCGGGCACGTCCAACGACTCGTGCCACGTGCGCTCGACGAACACCCGAAGGCCGTTGGGGTCTCGGGCAGCTGGTCGACCGGGCCCTTCAGCTCGACCGCGGCCAGCGTGAGGTTCTGCTGCGCGGCGAGATCGCGCGACGGCGTGTTGAACTCGTCGACCGTCGCGACCAGCGAGAGCTCGAGATGGCCGTGGCCGAGCGTCTCGCGAAGCTCGCCGAGTCGTGCAGCGCTGCAGATGAACGGGCCGACGTACTCGCCTTCGGGTGTGCCGCGGCGCGCGAGGTGCGCGCGTACGGCCTCGGCCATCGGCATGTTGCCGGGCGGGAAGATCGCGGCGTCGTCGAAGAAGTGTCCGAAAATCAGCGGTCATCATTTGATCCACGAGAGTGCGTACTCGCCGTCGTCGCAGGCGGTGCCGCCCTCGCCGAGCTCGAGCGGGCGGAACGTGTCGACCATGACCGCGAGCTCGTCGAACGACTCGACGCCGAGGCTCGCCTCGATCGCCGACGGCTGCGGACCGTGCGAGTGGCCGCCGGGATGCAGCGAGATCGAGCCCTTGCCGATGCCCGAACCCTTGCGGGCCTCGTAGTCGCCGGCGACGTAGAACATGACCTCGTCGGAGTCGACGTTCGAGTGGTAGTAGGGCACCGGGATCGCCAGCGGGTGGTAGTCGACCTTGCGGGGCACGAAATTGCAGATCACGAAGTTGTTGCCCTCGAACACCTGGTGCACCGGCGGCGGCTGGTGCACGCGCCCGGTGATGGGTTCGAAGTCGGCGACGTTGAACGCGTACGGGTAGAGGCAGCCGTCCCAGCCGACGACGTCGAATGGGTGCAGCGGCACGACGTGGATGCTGCCGCTGAGGCCGCCGGGGCCAGAGCCGCGGTGCTTGATGTAGACCTCGACATTGGTCTCGTCGCGCACCTCGGGCTCGCTGGGCCCGCGCAGGTCGCGCTCGCAGTAGGGCGCGTGCTCGAGCAGCTGCCCGAACTTCGAGAGGTAGCGGCGGGCGGGCCGATGTGGCTGTTGGCCTCGATCGCGTACGCCCGCACGTCGCCGTCGGGCACCCAGCGATGTGTGGTGGCGCGCGGGATGATCAGGTAGTCGCCGTCGCTGAACGGGAGGTGACCGAACACCGTCTCCAGGACACCGCTGCCCGACTCGATGAACACGCACTCGTCGCCGGTGGCATTGCGATAAAGGGGAGCCGTCTCGGCGGCCACGACGTACGAGATGCGGACGTCACTGTTGCCGAGGACGAGGCGCCGGCTGGTGACGATGTCGTTACCGGTCCCGCCGGTGAACAGATCGTGCAGCTTGAGGTGCCTGGCGAGAAGCGGCTCGTTGGGCCTCGTCGACTGGTCGGGCAGCTCCCACGTACGCGCCTGCGTGATCGCCGACGGGACCCCCACGTGATAGAGCAGGGATGAGTCCGACGAGAAGCCTCCTTGCCCATGAGTTCTTCGCGGTCAAGCAATCCGTCGGGGCTCAAGGTGCTGGGTGTGGCGCTTCGGCGGTTTGCCCGCACTGTCGGTAGTGGGCCACGGA
>CAWKHC010000009.1:0-634731 GCA_963849475.1 uncultured Actinomycetota bacterium | reverse complement strand
GAGTACCACTCGTTCGAACTCTCCCCCGACACCCCGGTCGACTATCTGGGCACCCACACCGACTTCCTGTCCGAGCACAAGGGCATCCCCGAGGAGCAGGCGAGCCAGATGCTGGCGCAGATGACCGAGCTCGGCACGAGCGTCGACATCGCGTACGACTACGACGCGCTGCGCACGACCAACACCGTCAGGGCGCACCAGTTGCTGCACCTGGCAAAGTCACGCGGCAAGCAGCTGCAGATGAAGGAACGCCTGCTGTCGGCATACTTCGAGGAGGGTCGGAACGTCGGGCAGATCGACGAGCTCGCTGACCTTGGCGCAGAGATCGGCCTCGACCGAGGCGAGATCGTCGAAGCCCTGAAGTCGGATCGGTTCCTCGACGCGGTGGAGGCTGACAAGGCACAGGCCATCGCTTACGGCATCAACGGTGTGCCGTTCTTCGTGATCAACGGCAAGTACGGTGTGTCTGGCGCCCAGTCGCCGGAGGTCTTCCTCGACGTGCTCACCAAGGCAGCGTCAGAGTGACCGGGCCATTTGAAATGATCGGCGAGAACGCGCCGATGTGCGAGGACGATGTCTGCGACATCCCCGACACGCTTGACGACTAGCGGCGGACGAATACGCCGGTGAGCGGCGCGCCTGAGCCCTGGACTGTGAGGCGGTCGGTCGCGCACGTGACGCTGATGCCGTTGGACGGATCGATCAAGGGCGGCGCACCTTCGGGAGCGGCCGCCGGCTCGGCGGTCCATCCCCAGTTGTCGACTCCTATGTCCGATTCGCTGTCGGCGTTCCAGCCCCATTCGCCACCCCCGGCGTTCTGGGAGCTGACTGACAACGCCTGACCATGCACCACCGCATCCAGCTGAAGGTCAGTCGCGATGGAGAGGTAGGGACTCGCGTTGAAGTCGAGAATCTGGTCGCCGCTGATGACGAGTGACTCCATCGGGACCCCCAGACTGACGACATAGTTCTGGGCCTGGCTTGCGAAGTCGCTGGTGTCCAGATACCACCGTCCCAACAGGCACTCGGTATCGCCGCCGGCGGCTTCGGCTGAGGTCGGAGTCGCGGTCGGCTCACCAGATGAATCGCCGGACGGGTCACTCTCCGAACCGCCGCAACCTGCCAGCCATGCCGACGTGATGATGAGCAACGCTCCCACTCGCAACTTCATGCACAACAGGATGAACCATCCTGCGATTGCAGTGTCAAGGGGCGCGCGAGCTGCGGCGGTAGGCAGACACCGTCGGGTCGTCGGTGATCCAGAAGCGCCACGGCAGGTCGGCCGCCTTCGAGACGCCGACGCGCGGGCCTTCGCTGATCTCTGGCACGCCAGCGGGTGCGGGGCCGAGATGCACGACGTTGGTGTTGAGCAGGTCTGTTCCGAGATCCTCCAGGGAGAGGCCAAGCGCCTTGGCGAAGTTGCCGGGTCCCCGGGCCAGCGCCACCTCCTTGATCGCGGCCCCACGCCGCTGGCGGGCGAGCTCGACGCCGTCGATCACCTCGCCAGCGCGGATCAGCACCGCTGAGGCGGTCTCGGTGGGTCCGGTCACGATGTTGGCGCAGAAGTGCATGCCGTAGGAGCGGTAGACGTACAGGCGCCACGGGTCGCCGTACATGATCTCGGAGCGGGCCGTACGTGTGAACGCGTGCGAGGCAGGGTCGAGCACTCCCCCGTATGCCTCGACCTCGGTGATCCGCGCCGAGACGCCGTGGCCGTGCAGGACTCGGCCCAGGAGGGCTCGAGCGTGCTCAGTGACCTCCATCTGTTCAGGCGAGGCGCTTGCGCAGCTCTGCGAGCTGTTCTACGACGCGGGCGGGCGCTGTGCCACCCCGCGAGCTGCGGGATGCGAGGGACCCCTCGACCGTGAGCACATCGCGTACACCGGAGGTGAGCAGCGGCGAGATCGCGGTGAAGTCGTCGTCGGTGAGGTCCCAGAGCTCGATCCCACGCTGCTCGCACGCCTGAACGCAGGCACCCGAGATCTCGTGAGCGTCTCGGAACGGGACGCCTTCGCGTACGAGCCACTCGGCGACATCGGTCGCAAGTGCGAACCCCTGGGGGGCGAGCTCAGCCATGCGTTCGGTATTGAACGTCAAGGTCGCGACCATGCCGGTGAACGCCGGAAGCAGGACCGACAGCGTGTCGACCGAGTCGAACACCGGCTCCTTGTCCTCCTGCAGGTCGCGGTTGTACGCGAGCGGCAGTGCCTTGAGCGTCGCGAGCAACCCGGTGAGAT
The DNA here is from genome assembly GCA_963849475.1 of uncultured Actinomycetota bacterium. Lineage (GTDB taxonomy): Bacteria > Actinomycetota > Actinomycetes > Propionibacteriales > Nocardioidaceae > Aeromicrobium. The sequence goes on along the minus strand of CAWKHC010000009.1, from coordinate 632,494 downwards.
TGCCGATCAACCGGCCGGCTTTGCCGCGGGCGAGCTCGGCGATGTCAGGGTTCTTCTTCTGCGGCATGATGCTCGATCCGGTCGAATATCCATCGTGCAGCGTGACGAAGCCGAACTCCTTGGTGTTCCAGAGAATGATCTCCTCGGCGAACCGGGACACGTCGACGCCGATCTGCGCCGTGATGAAGGCGAACTCCGCGACGAAGTCGCGGGCGGCGGTGCCGTCGATCGAGTTGGCGGTGGACCCGGTGAAGCCCAGGTCCTTGGCGACCTGCTCGGGGTCCAGCCCAAGAGAAGAGCCGGCGAGAGCGCCCGAGCCATACGGCGAGTCGGCGGCAACTCGCCGGTCCCAGTCCGCCAGACGGTCGAGGTCACGTACGAGTGGCCAGGCGTGCGCCAGAAGGTGGTGCGAAAGCAGTACGGGCTGGGCGTGCTGGAGGTGGGTGCGACCGGGCATCGGGGCGTCGATGTGCGCCTCGGCCTGGCTGGCGAGCGCGGTGGCGAGCTCGCGTACGAGGACGGCGATCACCTTGGCCTGATCGCGGAGATACATCTTGAAGAGCGTGGCGATCTGGTCGTTGCGCGATCGTCCGGCGCGCAGTCGCCCACCGAGCTCGGGACCGAGACGTTCGAGCAGTCCGCGTTCGAGCGCGGAGTGGACGTCCTCGTCCTCGGGCAGCGCGGCGAACTCCCCTGACTCGACGTCTGCAGCGAGGGCGTCGATGCCGGAGATCAGCTTGGTCAGGTCGTCACGGCTCAGGAGTCCGGCCGCCTGGAGCACACCCGCGTGGGCGCGTGATCCCGCCAGGTCGTACGAGGCGAGGCGCCAGTCGAAATGGGTGGACCGTGACAGCGCCACGAGCTCGGGTGAAGGCCCCGAGGCGAACCGCCCGCCCCACAGTCCGGAGGTGTCTGAGTCGTTCACGAGGTCTCCTTGGTGGTGGGCGCGGTGAGCGACATGAGCCTGCGGGCGACGGCTTCGCCGCCCATGGGGTCACGGCAAATCAGCATGACGGTGTCATCACCGGCAATCGTCCCGATCAGGTCCGACTGGCCAGCGTGGTCGACGGCCGACGCGAGATATTGCGCGGCGCCTGGCGGCGTGCGCAGCACCACGAGATTGGCGGAGGCTTCCGCTCCGACGAGCAGCTCGCGGCACAGGCGCGCGAGCCGACCCTGCGCGGCCGCGCTGTCGGACGCCGCACGCGGTGTCCGGTCGCCGCCCTCGGCGGGCACGGCGTAGACCAGTCCCCCGTCGGGATGGCGTACGCGTACGGCATCGAGGTCGACCAGATCGCGCGAGATGGTCGATGGCGTGGCGTTGACGCCGCGAGTGACGAGCAGCTCAGCCAGCTCGCCCTGGGAACGTACGAGCTCGTGTCCGAGCAGCTCGACGATCAGCTGTTGGCGTGCGTTCTTGGTGTCCGGAACGGTCATGCCGACTCCCCGGCCTTCTCGAGCAACCAGATCATCAGTGCCTTCTGTGCGTGGAGCCGGTTCTCGGCTTCGTCCCACACGACGCTCTGCGGACCGTCAAGCACCTCGGCCGCGATCTCGAGGCCGCGGTAAGCCGGCAGACAGTGCAGGACGATCGCGTCTGGAGCTGCCGTTGCCATGGCGTCGACGCTGACGATGTAGTCACCGAACAGCGCGAGGCGGGCATCCTTCTCGGCTTCCTGTCCCATCGAGACCCAGGTGTCGGTGATGACCACGTCAGCGGCAGCAATGGCAGCCACCGGGTCGTCGGTCACCGTGACCGAGCCGCCGGTCTGCGCTGCGATGGCTTCGGCATCAGCGACGATGCTCGGCTCGGGCTGGTAGCCCGACGGGGCACCGATGCGTACGTGCATGCCTGCTGTCGCGCCGCCCAGGAGGTAGGAATGGCCCATGTTGTTTGCGCCGTCGCCGAGGTAGGCAACGGTCAGTCCGGCGAGCTTGCCCTTGTGCTCGATGACGGTCTGCCAGTCAGCCAGGATCTGGCACGGGTGGAAGTCGTCGGTGAGGGCGTTGATCACGGGTACACCGGCGTGCTCGGCCATCTCGACGAGGCCTGACTGGGCGTGGGTGCGCCAGACGATCGCACTGGTCATGCGTCCCAGCACGTTGGCGGTGTCGGCGACCGTCTCGCCCCGGCCCACCTGTGTGGTCGCGGTGTCGAGCACCAGCGGGTTGCCACCGAGATCGGCGATGCCGACGCTGAAGGAGACGCGCGTACGGGTCGACGACTTGTCGAAGATGACCGCGACCGTCTGGGGTCCCGCGAGCGGCTTGTGCGCATAGGGGTCGGCCTTGACCTCGGCAGCGAGTGCCAGCACCTCGGCCTGCTCCGCTGGCGTCAGATCGTCATCCCTCAGGAAGTGCCTCATGCCGTCACCTCGTCGAGCACGGACCGCAGGGTCGTCACGGCATGGGCGGCTTCGTCCTCGGTCAGGATCAAAGGAGGAGCAAGACGCAGCCGGTCGGGCGTGGGGGCGTTGATGATGAGCCCTGCCGCGAGCGCCGCCTTGAACACCTCGGCGGCTACTGGCTCGGAGAGCACGATGCCGACAAGCAGGCCGCGGCCGGTCGTCTCGCTCACAAGTGGGTGGTCATGGAGGCCGCGGCGAAGCTGATCGCCAATCGTCACGACGTGGTCCAGCAGCTGCTCCGCCTCGATGGTCGCGATGACGGCGAGGGCGGCTGCGGTGGCGACGGGATTGCCGCCGAACGTCGTGCCGTGGTTGCCGGGCTGCAGCAGCGTCGCTGAGTCCCCGAGCGCGATGCAGGCGCCGATCGGGATGCCGCCACCCAGGCCTTTGGCCACGGTCACGAGGTCGGGCACAACGCCGGATGCCTCGTGTGCGAACCACGCTCCGGTGCGGCCGATGCCGGTCTGGATCTCGTCCAGCCACAGCAGCGCGCCGTGCCTGTTGGTGATCTGACGAGCCGACTGGAGATATCCGTCGTGCGGCTCGATGACGCCGGCCTCGCCCTGGATCGGCTCGAGCAGGACAGCGGCGACGGTCTCGTCGACGGCCGCCTCAAGCGCGGCGACATCGCCGTACGGAACCCACACGACATCACCCGGAAGCGGCTCGAAGGGCGCCCGGTAGGCCTCCTTGGAGGTCAGCGCCAGGGACCCCATCGTGCGGCCGTGAAACGAGCCCTCGGCGACGACGACCTTGGTACGCCCGGTGCGACGCGTGGCTTTGAACGCCGCCTCGTTGGCCTCGGTACCGGAGTTGGTGAAGAAGACACGCCCGTCGTGACCGACCAGTGTGAGGAGCTTCTCGGCGAGCGCGACCTGCGGCTCGGACGCGAAGAAGTTGGAGATGTGACCGAGGGTCGTCAGCTGGGTCGTCACTGCCTCGACGACTGCCGGATGGGCATGCCCGAGTGCGTTGACGGCGATGCCACCGAGCAGATCGAGGTACTGCTTGCCGTCGGCGTCCCAGACGTGCGAGCCCTCACCGCGGACCAGGACCGTCTGCGGTGGGCCGAATGTGTTCATGACCGCGTTCGCGTACCGCGTCGTCCACTCTGCCGTCGTCATGCTTTGCCCTTCGTGACGCTGGTCGAGTAGAGCGCCGAACGGATGCGAGTCGGCGCACCGGGTACGACCTGCGTCCCGACACCCTCGTCGGTGAACATCTCGAGAAGCACAGCGTGAGGTTCGCGCCCGTCGACCACGGTTGCGCGCTTGACGCCTTCCTCGACTGCCTTGAGGCAGGCCGTCATCTTCGGGATCATCCCGCTGGACAGGCCGGGGATGATCTCGGCGAGCGCCTCGGGGCTGATCTCGCCGATGACGTCAGTGCTGTTGGGCCAATCGGCGTAGAGCCCCTCGACGTCGGTGAGCACCAGGAGCTTCTCGGCCCCCAGCGCGATGGCAAGAGCGGCCGCTGCGGTGTCGGCGTTGACATTGTGCACCTGACCCGCGATGTCGGGCGCGACGGTCGAGACGACCGGGATGCGGCCGGCGTCGATGAGGTCGAGAACTGCTTCCGGACGTACGCCGACGACCTCGCCCACCAGCCCGATGTCGGTCTCGACACCGTCGATCATCGGCATGGTCTTCTTGGCAGTGAACAGCCCGCCGTCCTCACCAGACAGGCCGACCGCGAGGTCCCCGTGCTGGTTCAGAAGTCCGACGAGCTCCCGGCCGACCTGTCCCGTCAGCACCATGCGCACGACTTCCATGGTCTCGGGCGTCGTGACCCGCAGCCCCCCGCGGAACTCCGACTCGATGCCGAGCTTGTCGAGCATCGCGTTGATCTGCGGTCCGCCGCCGTGGACCACGACCGGCTTGAAGCCAGCGAGGCGGAGGAACACGATGTCCTCGGCGAACGCGTGCTTCAGCGCGTCGTCGGTCATGGCATTGCCGCCGTACTTCACCACGACGACCGTGCCGTGGTACTTCTTCAGCCACGGCAGCGCCTGGGCGAGCGTGGCGGCCTTGTCGGTCGCCTTCTTCCAGTCGGCTGGGTTCCACGAATGGTCTGGTGCGGTGTTTTCAGTCATGAGCTGTACGCCGAGTTCTCGTGGACGTAGGCCTGGGTGAGGTCGTTGGTCCAGATGGTGCCCGTCGCCGAGCCTGACTTGAGGTCGATCGTGACGCTGACGGCGCGCTCGGTCAGGTCGATCGAGTCCGGAGTCTCCCCGGGGCCGCTGTTGCGGCAGACCCAGACGCCGTTGAGCGCCACGTCGAGGTCGGCTGGGTTGAACGCGGCCTGGGTCGTGCCGACGGAGGCGAGGATGCGGCCCCAGTTGGGATCCTTGCCGTAGATCGCACACTTGAAGAGATTGCTGCGGGCGACGGATCGGCCGACCTCGAGGGCGTCGTCGACCGTGGCGGCGTTGACGACCTCGATCGCGATCTCGTGGTCGGCGCCTTCGGCGTCGGCAAGGAGCTGCATCGACAGGTCACGGCAAACGTCTGTCACGGCAGCCGTGAACGCGGCGGGATCCGGCACGGTGCCGGAAGCGCCGCTCGCCATCAGCAGAACCGTGTCGTTGGTCGACTGGCAACCATCGGAGTCGAGCCGATCAAATGTCTGCGCGGTGGCTGCACGGAGAGCTGCATCCGCCGTGGCGGCGTCGACATCAGCGTCGGTCGTGATCACCACGAGCATGGTCGCCAGGGCGGGCGCGAGCATCCCGGCACCCTTGGCCATACCGCCGACGGTGAAGCCTTCACCGTGCGACACCGATTCCTTGGCCACCGTGTCGGTCGTCATGATCGCGGTCGCGGCCGCGGCACCGCCGTCGGTCGACCTGGCAGCAATCGCACTCTGAACGCCGGCGAGCAGGGCATCGCGATCGTTGAGCAGTCCGATCAGCCCGGTCGAGCACACCTGGACGTCGATCGCACCGATGCCCAGTGCCATTGCCACGGTCTCGGCGGTGTGGTGCGTCGTGGCGAAGCCTTCGGGCCCGGTGTAACAGTTGGCGCCGCCGGAGTTGATCACCACGGCGACGGCGGATCCGGACTTGATCGCTTCTTCGCTCCAGAGCACGGGGTTGGCCTTGCAACGATTGCTCGTGAACACGGCAGCTGCGGCATGCGAGGGACCGTCGTTGACCACCAGAGCCACGTCAGGCGAGCCGGTGGACTTGAGGCCGGCCGCGACACCAGCAGCGCTGAACCCCTTGGCGGCAGTGACACTCATGCCGGGGCCCCCGCGAAAGCGCGAGCGGACCGCGAGGCCGACAGGAACGTGCAGCCAATCGAGCGAGTGGTTTCGTGGAGAAGGCTCATGGTGCAACTCCGATCGTCGAGAGCCCAATGGTCTCCTCGAGACCCAGGGCGAGGTTCATGGACTGGATTGCGCCACCCGCTGTGCCCTTGACCAAGTTGTCGATCGCGCACACCGCAACCAACCTGTTGGCCCGAGCGTCGATCGCGACCTGGAGCTGGGCGGTGTTGGCGCCGAGGGTCGCGGCCGTGGTCGGCCATTGCCCTTCGGGCAACAGGTGTATGAACGCCTCCTCGGCGTAGAACGCGTCATAGGCAGCGCGTACTGCTGCGATGTCGACGCCGGGCGAGAGGCGGGCCGTCGTCGTGGCGAGGATGCCTCGAGCCATCGGCACCAGCGTCGGCGTGAACGAGATGGTGACCTCGTCTGCGCCGGCGAGCCGGAGGTTCTGCATGATCTCCGGGACGTGGCGGTGCACTCCGCCCACGCCGTACGGGGTCGCTGCGCCGAGACCCTCCGACGCCATCAGGTGAGCCTTGGGAGCCTTGCCAGCGCCCGAGAAACCGTTGGCCAGAACAGCCACGAGGTCCTTGGGCTCGACGAGACCAGCGGTGATCGCCGGCTGGATGCCCAGCGTCACGGCAGTGACGTTGCAACCAGGAACGGCAATCCGGTTGACGCCCCTGAGCTGATCGCGCTGACGACCACCGCCGACGATCAGCTCCGGCAGCCCGTAGGGCCAGGTGCCGGCGTGCGTGCCGCCGTAGAACTCGGCCCATTCGTCAGCCGACTGCAACCGGAAGTCCGCACCACAGTCGATGACGAGGACGTCGTCACCGAGCTCTGCGGCCACAGCACCGGACTCTCCGTGGGGCAGGCCGAGGAAGACGACGTCGTGGCCCGACAGGACCTCGGTCGTCGTGGGCTGCAGGACACGGTCGGCCAGCGGCACCAGATGTGGATGGTGCTGGCCGAGCGGTGACCCCGCACTGGAGGCAGCCGTCAGCGCACCGATCTCGACCTCCGGGTGGGCGAGGAGCAGGCGCAGGACCTCACCTCCGGCGTAGCCGCTCGCTCCGGCAACCGCTGCCGTGATCGTGGTCATCTGTCCACCTTTGCAGAGATGTGCATGAGTCAGTCGGTCCCAAGCTCCATGGCGGCCGCGTCGAGCGCCTGCTCCTCGAGCTCTTCGACGGCTGTGACGGCGGTCGTCGACTTCGCTTCGATACGCGTCGCTCCACCGGCCGGCAGGGTGCCGAACAGGGTGCCGTTCTCGACGAGAACCTGTCCCTGGTCGAGCGGCTGCGCGGCATACTGCTCAAGCATGGCCCGCGAGTCGGCGATGTCGAGATTGCGCATCGTCAGCTGGCCGATCCGGTCAGTAGGGCCGAAGACGGCGTTCTCGGTGCGCTCCATCGAGAGCTTTTCGGGGTCGTAGGAGAAGTTGGAGCCCTGGGTGTTGAGGATCGAGTAGTCCTCGCCCCGCCGCAGCCGCACGGTCACCTCACCCGTCACCACCGAAGCGATCCAGCGCTGGATCGACTCGCGCAGCATCATCGCCTGCGGGTCGAGCCAGCGACCCTCGTACATGAGCCGGCCGAGTCGACGTCCGTGCTGATGGAAGTTGGCGATGGTGTCCTCGTTGTGGATCGCGTTGACGAGCCGCTCGTACGCGATGTGGAGCAGCGCCATGCCCGGCGCTTCGTAGATGCCGCGACTCTTGGCCTCGATGATGCGGTTCTCGATCTGGTCGGACATGCCTAGTCCGTGGCGTCCTCCGATCGTGTTTGCCTCATGGACCAGCGCAACAGGGTCTCCCCCGAACATCTGTCCGTTGATCGCCACGGGGCGACCGCCCTCGAACGTGATCGTGACGTCCTCGGTGGCGATCTCAACGGCAGGATCCCAGAACTTGACGCCCATGATCGGCTCGACCGCTTCGAGCGACGTCTCGAGGTGCTCGAGCGTCTTGGCCTCGTGAGTCGCACCCCAGATGTTGGCGTCGGTGGAGTAGGCCTTCTCCTGGCTGTCGCGATAGGGAAGGTCACGCTCGGTGAGCCACTGGCTCATCTCATGGCGACCACCGAGCTCTGCGACGAAGGCCGCGTCGAGCCACGGCTTGTAGATCAGCAGGTCGGGGTTGGCCAGCAGTCCGTAGCGGTAGAACCGCTCGATGTCATTGCCCTTGAACGTTGAACCATCGCCCCATATGTCGACCCCGTCCTCGTGCATGGCGCGCACGAGCAAGGTGCCGGTGACGGCGCGTCCCAGTGGCGTGGTGTTGAAGTAGGTCCTGCCGGCCGAGCGGATGTGGAACGCCCCACAAGCCAACGCTGCGAGTCCTTCATCGACGAGCGGGCGTTTGCAGTCGATCGAACGGGCGAGCTCGGCGCCGTACTCCATGGCACGACCCGGGATGCCCGCGATGTCAGGTTCGTCGTACTGGCCGATGTCAGCGGTGTAGGTGCAGGGAATGGCGCCCTTGTCGCGCATCCACGCGACGGCGACCGAGGTGTCGAGGCCTCCTGAGAAGGCGATGCCGACGCGTTCGCCGACGGGAAGACTGGTGAGAACTTTGGACATGTCTCACATTCTTGCACAGTCGTGCAATTTCTTGCATCTCGGGTCTCGCCCAAACCATGTTGCCCGCGCCATCAAGGCCCCTAGGATGCATTTCATGAGCGAGCGCCAGCTGGGGGTCCCCCCACGACCGCAACCGCAGGCAACCCGCGATCGGAAGATCGTAGGGGGCGCGACACATCAGACTTTCATGCCGTCGACTTCGTATCCTGGCCTTTCCACGAAGGCGATGGCATGAAGCGGATCGCACTGCGTGTCCTCGCGTTGCTCCTGACCGCAGGCGTGCTGGTCATCCCCGTGCTCGCCGGCCTCATCCCGAGCACCACGACAACCAGCCCGGACCCGGTGTCCATCACCAACTATCGGGCCGACTACGTCGTGAGCGCCGACGGAACGTTGGCGGCCAAAGAAGTCATCACCGCCGAGTTCCCCTTCGGCAGGCATGGCATCTTCCGGTTCTGGGACCTCGCCGACCCGACGGACAAGAGCGTCCGACTGATCCCCAAAGACATCAAGGTCACCCTCGACGGGGACTCCGTGCCCAATGAGCTGCAGTGGCAGAGCGGTCGCCGCTATCGAGTCGCCAAGATCGGCGATCCTGACAACTACGTCTCCCCCGGCGTCCACTCATACACGATCACCTACTCCATCAAGGGCGCACTCTCCCCGACATCGGCCAACCCCGGCAGGTTCGAGTCCTCGAGCTGGACAGACAAGCAGGAAGCGCAGTCGGTGTTCAACTGGAATGTCGTCGCTCCCGGCTGGCAGATGGACATCCAGAAGTCGACCGTCAACATCACACTGCCCAAGCCTTCCGGCAAGGTGCAGTGCACGTCGAGCTTTGACGGCACCGGGCCGTGCACGATCGCCGGTGCCGGCACCGACCGGGTGACGATCAGCACCGGACCGCTCGCTCCCCGGACGCCGGTGACGGTGCGTATCGGCCTCCCCACGCCGACTCCTGATCGCGTCACGGTGCCGTGGCGCATCGAGTACGACCGCTTGCTCGGCCGCGACACCTCCGTCGCCCTGACACTGCTCGGCATCGCGGTCGCAGCCTTGGCGTTCGGATATGCCCTCGATCGCAAGGCGCGCGAGCCCGAGCCCGGATTCCCCGTGATGTATGAACCGCCGAAGGGCCTTGGACCGGTGCAGACCGCGTACATCATGGATGAGGCCGCTCCGTCCAGGAGCCTGGTAGCGACCCTGCTCTATCAGGCTGAGCAGGGCCTCACAAAGCTCACGGAGAACGGCACCAAGTCGTGGACCATCACCGGCATCGCAGATGCGAACGCGTGGGCCGCGACGGACGACGTGACCCGCTTCGTCGGCGAAGGCCTAGGAGTGACCCAACCCGGCGGCCACTTCAAGGCGTCCAACAACGCCTCGTCTGGGCAGAAGCTGCAGTCGGTCAAGAACGGCATTCCGGGCGCCGCCGCAGCCTGGGCCACCGGCATCGGCGCATCGCGTACGGCGTCCGCCGAGTGGTTCGCCCGGATTGCCGTGACCGTCGCGGGTCTCGCCGCCGTCGTCATGATGATCTTCATCCGACCGCCGGTGATGCTCTACGTGCTGCCCCTTGCGGCATTCGTGATCGGCGGTATCGGCCTCATGACCCGGGGAGTTGGCCAGCGACGTACGGTCCTGGGCCGCGAGCTCTGGTCGCGCGCCGGCGGATTCGAGCGGATGCTCTCCACTGACTCAGCCAAGACCCGATTCGACTTCAGTGGCAAGAAGGACCTCTACACGGCGTTCATCCCGTTCGCGGTCGCATTCGACTGCGCCGATCGCTGGGCCAAGAAGTACGAGGTCGAAATGGGATCAGCGGCACCCGTACCGACGTGGTACCCCGCAACAAGCTCGAGCAGCGGCGGTCTCGGCTTCTTCGGCAGCCACGACGCCTACTCCGGGTTTGAGTCCTCACTCTCCTCATCCATCAGCGCCTACGCGGCCACCCAGTCCTCCAGCAGCAGTGGAGGCGGCGGCGGCGGCGGCGGCGGTGGCGGCGGCGGTGGAGGTGGCGGCGGCGGTTCCTGGTAACACCAACTTCTCGATTCTCATCTAAGGAGAGCTCATGCTCTGGATCATCGTGGCGATTGTCGCCGTACTCGCCCTGTTCACCGTCTACGCATTCAACAAGCTTCGTCGTACTGACATCAGCGCACAGGAGGCCCTGGGCGGAATCGACGTCCAGCTGACCCGTCGCGCCGACCTGATCCCCAACCTTGTCAACACGGTGAAGGGGTACGCCCAGCACGAGAAGGGTGTGTTCGAGGCCGTCACCGAGGCGCGTGCCGGCGTGGCCAAGGCCGCGAAGGACGGCTCCCCCGCCGACAAGGCAGCAGCCGACGCCAAGCTCAGCAAGGCCATCATCGATGTGCTCGCGGTCGCCGAGGCCTACCCCGAACTGCAGGCATCTGCCAATTTCCAGGCGCTGCAGACGGAGCTCGCCGAGACCGAGAACAAGCTCTCTTTTGCGCGCCAGTTCTACAACGACGCCGTCGCAAAGCTCAACGGCCTGGTCAAGACGATCCCGTGGCTGCTCTTCACCGGCATCGCCGGAGTCTCGGCTCGTGAGTTCTACGACGCACCCGAGGGTCAGGCTGCAGCCCCGACCGTGAGCTTCTGAGCGGCTAGGAGCGCAAGGTTGCGCCCGCGGCAGCTGCTCCTGTGATCGCAGCGTCGCGGGCCGCCTTTATTTCGTCGTCGGTGAGAGTGCGGTCGGGTGCGCGCAGCCGCAGCGCGAACGCCAACGACTTCTTGCCTTCGGGCACCTGGTCACCCTCGTAGACGTCGAACAACCGCACGGACTCGATCAGCTCGCTGACACCCTGGATCGCCTGCTGGATCGTGCTGGCGGGTACGGCTGCGTCGATCGTGAACGCCAGGTCTTCCTTGGCAACCGGATAGGTGGAGAAGTCGGGTCGCGGACCGATACGCGGTGCGGCGGCGATCAGCGCATCGAGATCGATCTCGGTGCCGACTACCCTCGGCGGCAACCCGTACGCCTTGATGACGCTCGGGTGCATCTCCCCCGCGTGGCCAACGACAACGTCGCCGATGCTGAACGCTGCGCAGCGGCCCGGGTGCCACGGCTGTTGCCTCTCCTGTTCGACGGCAAGGTCGACGTGCAGGACGTCTGCAACGTGCTGCACGATCGAGATCGCATCCACCCAGGTCGCTGCTCGGCCGGAACCGGTCCAGCCGCCCCGTTCGCGCGCACCTGACATCAAAAATGCAACGTGCTGCGGTTGCTCGGGGAGCGCGTCGTTCAGCGCTGCCAGCTCGTTGTCGCTCGGTCGTTCGTCGACGCCGTAGATCGGGGCAGCGCCAGCACGGGGTCGGAAGACCCGTCCTATCTCGACGATGCTGACGTCGGTGTGACCACGGCCGACGTTGAGCGCCAAGGCCTTGAACAATCCGGTCAGCAGGGTCGTGGTCATACCGGGTTCTTCGGCCGACAGCGGGTTGGCGAGCAGCACCTGGCTGCGTCGTGAGTCCTCTGCCTCGAGCCCGAGCCTGTCCCAGTCAGCCGGTCCGGCGAACGGGAACGTCTTGACCTCGATGAGGCCCTCCCCTGCCAGCACCAGACCAACACGGCGCCGAAGCAGCTGGGTCGTCGTCAAACCTCGTCCGGCCGGCGCATTCGGCAACACCGAGGGGACCTTGTCATAGCCAACGACTCGCAAGACCTCCTCGACCAGGTCGTAGGGGTCATTGATGTCAAAACGCCAGCTCGGTGGCGTGGCCGTGACGGTTTCGTGATCGAGCGCGACTTCGATGGCATTGCCCTCAAGGGCCGAGACAACGGTCGATGCATCGATGTCGACGCCCGAGACGCGGCCCGGCAGATCGACGCTCATGGTGACAGTGGGGCGTTGCGGCGCTGAGCCGACGACCGTCAGACCGCTGTCGATCGTTCCACCGCCGTGCTCGACCAGCAGCTCTGCAACGCGCTGCGTCGCCCGTGCAGGCAGCTCGGGGTCGACGCCGCGCTCATAGCGCCTGGACGCCTCGGACGGGAGCTTGTGCCGGCGCACCGTACGAGCGGTGGTCACCTGGTCCCAGTGCGCTGCCTCGACGAGAACCTCAGTCGATGTCGAGGAGAGCTCGGTCTCCTCGCCGCCCATGACACCCGCCAGGCCAATGGCACCCCGATCGTCGCAGACCACCGTGTCCTCGACGGACAAGGCACGCTCAGCACCGTCGAGGGTCGTGAGCTTCTCGTCCTTCCTGGCTGTGCGGACGACGATGTCGCCCTTGAGCTTGGCGAGGTCGTAGCCGTGGATCGGGTGTCCGAGCTCGATCATCACGTAGTTGGTGATGTCGACCGCGAGCGAGATCGATCGCATGCCAGCCTGCTCGATGCGCTGAGCCATCCAACGCGGAGTCGGACGGCTCGGGTTGAACCCCCTGACGACGCGTGCAGCAAAGACCGGGCACCGCTGGGAGTCCTCGACCGTGACCGGGTAGCCCTGTCCCTCGGCCGGTACGTCGATGTCTGCCGGATCGGCGAAGTCGAGACCATAGGCGAGTGCCGTGTCGCGGGCTACGCCACGCATCGACAGCGCATAGGCGCGATCGGGGTTGACCTCGAGATCCAGCACCTCGGCACCGAGCCCGAGCAGCTCGATCGCATCGTCACCGACCTCCGCGGTGCCAGGCTCGACGACGATGATGCCGCTGGCGTCTCCGGCGAGACCGAGCTCGGCGCTCGAGCAGATCATGCCGTCGGAGAGGTGTCCGTACGTCTTGCGGGCAGCGATCGCGAAGCCCCCGGGCAGCACTGCCCCAGGCAGGGACACGATCACCAGGTCACCCTCGACGAAGTTGTGTGCACCACACACGATGCCCCGACCGCCGTCGGCGTCGTTGTTGTCGGCGCCCACGTCGACGCGGCACCAGTTGATCGTCTTGCCGTTCTTCTGCTCTTCCTTCTCGAGCGTCAGTACGCGGCCAACAACGAGCGGGCCGATGACCGAGTCGCCGATGATCTCCTCGAGCTTCAGGTCGAACGCCGTCAGCCGGGCAGCAAGCTGCTCGGTGGTGACATCAGCGGGCACAGCCACGATCTCTCGCAGCCAGGAAACAGGAACGCGCATGCTCACAAGCCTCCCGTTTCAGAACAAGGGGCACAGTACGGGAGGCTCGTGAGCAGTTCCTTCTGGTTCACTCGCTGGCGCTCGCTCACAGCTCTACTCCGAAGGGCTCGGTGAAGCGGATGTCGCCGTCGAATACGTCACGCAGGTCGGCGATGTCGTAGCGCGAGGTGATCGTACGGTCCAGGCCGATGCCGAACGCGAATCCCGAGTAGCGCTCGGGGTCGACACCACAGGCGATGAGCACGCGCGGGTTGACGACTCCACAGCCGCCCCACTCGACCCAGCCCTCGCCCTTGCAGGTGCGGCAGTCGGCGACAGCTTCGGGCTCGTTGTGGCACACGTAGCAGAGCAGGTCCATCTCAGCACTTGGCTCGGTGAACGGGAAGTAGGACGGGCGGAACCGCGTCGTCATCCCGTCACCGTAGATCGCCTGGGCGAGATGATCGAGCGTGCCCTTGAGGTGGGCCATCGACAGTCCCTCGTCAATCGCCAGACCCTCGAGCTGATGGAACACCGGTGAGTGGGTCGCGTCTAGCTCGTCGGTGCGGAACACGCGGCCGGGGCAGACGATGTAGATCGGTGGCTTGCGCGTCAGCATGGTGCGCGCCTGGACGGGCGACGTGTGCGTACGCAGAACCATCGCAGCGGACTCGGGCTCGACCCAGAACGTGTCCTGCATCGTGCGTGCCGGGTGATCCGGGCCGAGGTTGAGTGCGTCGAAGTTGAGCCACTCGGCCTCGACCTCGGGACCTTCGGCGACTTCCCATCCCATCGACACGAAGATGTCGGCGACGTGCTCCTGGATCGTGGTGATCGGGTGGCGGGCACCGACCGGTCGGACGTCGACCGGCAGCGTCACGTCGACCGTCTCGGTGACCAGGGCCAGCTCTTCGGCCGCCGACTCGAGGTCAGCAGTCTTGGCGGCCAACGCCTGGTTGATGGCTCCGCGGGCCTCGCCTACGCGCTGGCCGGCCTCCTTGCGTGCCTGGGGTTGCAGCGCACCGATCTCCCGGTTGGCCAGTGCCAGAGGTGAACGGTCGCCGACGTGATCGATGCGCGCCTGCTTGATCGCATCGATCGTGTCTGCTGCTTCGATTGCTGCAAGCGCCTCGTCGCGCATTCGAGTGACCTCGTCGGCCCGCAGCGGGGTTACTTCGACGGGGTCGTACTCGGAGTTGGGCGCGGACATGCGGTCGACTTTATCGGTCGGTGCGTACGGTGACTCAGTCGGTCATCGCGTCAGGCTCGTTGATCGGGAACCACGCGCTGATGCTTGCTCCGCCGCCCTCTGCATCGGTGATCTCGACGTGTCCACCGTGCTCGAGCACGATGCCTCGGACGATGTACATGCCGAGGCCGCTGCCGGCTCCGGGGCCTGCTCGCCAGAAGCGACTGAACACCCGCTGGCGCATCTCTTCGGGGATGCCGGGCCCTTGGTCGACCACGTGCAGGATGACCCCGTCCACTCCCCACACCTGGGCGTTGACGACTGACACCTGCCTGAGCCCGAACCCGTGCCGCAGGGCGTTCTCGACGAGGTTCGTCACGACCTGGGACATGCGATCGCTGTCGCCCCAGATCAGGTCGAGTCGGTCACCGATAGTCACCTCGAACGGTGTGGTCGCACCGCCTGAGACGTTGCGCAGCACGTCACGAACGACCTCGTCGAGCTTGACCGGCCCGCGCTTGAGGGTGAGTCGGCCCGCGTCGATGCGTGCTGCGTCGAGCAGCTCGGTGATCAACCGGCTCAGTCGGTCGGCGTCGGCATCGACGGTCTCGAGCATGAACTGGCGCTGCTCCTCGGAGAACTTGTCCCACTTGGTCAGCAGCGTCGAGGTGAATCCCTTGATGCCGGTCAATGGCGAGCGGAGCTCGTGGGCCACGGTCGCCACGAGGTCGGAGCGCTCCCGGTCGAGCTGATTGCGTACGCGGGCGTTGCGGATGCTCACGACAACCTGTTTCACCGGCCCGGCCGGCTTGTCACGGACCAGAGTCGCGGTGATGAGGTATTCGCTGCCCTTGGGCGACCACCAGGACTGTTCGGAAATACGCCTTCGGGTGGCGATGCCGTCGTACGGACGCGTGGAGTCGTACCAGGAGTTGCCGTTCAAGTCGTCGAACGGGACGGCCTCACGCAGATGCATGCCGATCATCTCGTCGCCGTCGGCGCGGGCCATGTTGCGGACGCGGTGGTTGACGTACTCGACCGCACCATCAGGGCCGGCGATGATCACGCCGTCCGGGAAGTGGTCGAGGTCCATGAAGGGTGAATCTAGTACTAACGAACTACTTGGTACGACATCGGAGGCCGGATCGTGTCGTGTCAGCTGCGGGCCTGGGCCGTGGCGTATAGGCACACAGCAGCGGCAGTTGCGAGGTTGAGGCTCTCGGCCTTGCCGTAGATCGGCACGGCGACAACCTGGTCGGCCTCCCTCTGCACCTCGGCCGGCAGGCCCCACGCCTCGTTGCCCATCAGCCACGCGGTCGGCGAAGCGAGGTCAAGCTGCTGGTCGTACAATCCCACGTCTCCCCCACCGTCGGCGGCAAGCACCTGGAGCCCTGTTTGCTTGAGCTGGGTCAGGACCCCGTGAAGGTCGTTGTCGATCACGATCGGCAGGTGGAACAGGCTGCCGACGGTGGCCCGTACCGACTTGGGGTTGTAGGGGTCGACACTGTCACCGGCGAAGATCACGCCGTCAGCACCAGCGGCATCGGCGGCACGGATCACTGCCCCGGCATTGCCCGGATCGCGGATGTCGGCACACACGACGACGAAGGTCGGCGTTGTCGCCAACAGCTCGCCGAGCGTCCGGTCAATGGCAATGCAGCGTGCCACGACGCCCTGCGGCTGAACCGTGTCGGCGATCGCCTCGACGACGTCGTCCGTGACGACATTCCATCCGATGGTGGCGGCCTCAGCCTTGGCCCGAAGAGCGGAGTGCTGATCAGTTGCTGTCGCGGTCGCGAACACCTCCAGAGTTGCGCCCTCGATGTCGAGCGCCTCGCGGACGGCCTGCGGTCCTTCAGCGAGGAATTCGCCCGAGGACTCGCGAAACGCACGAGTGGCGAGCCGCCTGGCGTGCTTCACCCGTCCTGAACGGACGGTGAGCTCACCAGGCAGGCTCGCCACTTCGTTGCTAGCTGAATTCCGTGACGGAACCGCGGTCAGGCCGCGGCGCCATCCTTCGGTGCGTTGACGTCAGCCGGGATGTTCTCCTTGGCCAGCTGAACCAGCGCCGAGAAGGCTGCCGGATCGTTGACAGCCATGTCGGCGAGAATCTTGCGGTCAACCTCGACACCAGCGGCCTTGATGCCCTGGATGAAGCGGTTGTAGGTCAGACCCTCGGCGCGGACGGCAGCGTTGATGCGCTGGATCCACAGACGACGGAAGTCGCCCTTGCGAGCCTTGCGGTCACGGTAGTTGTAGACGTGGGAGTGTGTGACCTGCTCCTTGGCCTTGCGGTAGAGCCGCGAACGCTGACCGCGGTAACCCTTAGCGCGCTCCAGTGTCTGGCGGCGCTTCTTCTGTGCGTTGACAGAGCGCTTGACGCGTGCCATCTCAGTTCTCCTTCAGATCTTCGGAATCGGGGTGGCGCGGTCAGAGACCGAGCATTTTCTTCACGCGCGGGACGTCGGCCTTGCTGACGTCAGTCGTGTTGGCGAGGCGGCGCTTGCGCGAGGACGACTTGACCTCGAGCAGGTGGCGGCGGTTGGTCTGCTCGCGACGGAGCTTCCCGCTGCCCGTCACCTTGACGCGCTTCTTCATCCCCGAGTGGGGCTTGAACTTCGGCATTTATGCCTCCATGTCTGGGTCGAGGTTCTCGGAACGACGACGTGGCTTCTTGGGTGTTGCGACCTTCTTGGCGGCTTCGCGGTGTGCCTTGTCGGCGGCCTCGTCGGCCTCCTTCTCAGCTGCCTTCACGCCCATGGACTTGACCTTCTCGGCCTTGACCTCTGCCTGGGCTTCAGACTTCTTCTTGTGCGGTCCGAGCACCATCGTCATGTTGCGACCGTCCTGGCGGGCGTTCGACTCGATGAAACCGAGGTCCTCGACATCGCCAGCGAGCCGCTGCAGGAGCCGGTAACCCAGCTCCGGGCGGTGCTGCTCGCGACCGCGGAACATGATGGTGATCTTGACCTTGTCGCCAGCCTTGAGGAATCGGACGACGTGACCCTTTTTGGTGTCGTAGTCGTGCTGATCAATCTTGGGACGCAGCTTCATCTCTTTGATGATGGTGTGCGTCTGGTTGCGGCGGGACTCGCGCTCTTTCTGTGCCGTCTCGTACTTGAACTTGCCGTAGTCCATCAATCGGCAAACGGGAGGACGAGCGGTTGGAGCAACCTCAACGAGATCGAGATCGGCTTCAGCAGCCAGTCGAAGGGCATCTTCGATACGTACGATGCCCACCTGTTCACCGCCAGGACCGACGAGGCGAACTTCTGGAACGCGGATTCGGTCGTTGACGCGGAGCTCTGTGGTGATGGATCCTCCTGAGATCGTGTGGGAGGCCATCAAAAAATGGCCACCGTATGAAACGGAGGCCACCGGTGGCGTATTCCACGGGACATCGTCCCGGCGAGCACGCCGTCGGCCAGTCATGTGGATCCGGAGTCCGGAGACCCGCACCCATCTGACCGGCGTTACCCCAAGGTCGTGAGACCAAGCAGGTGGGAGGTGGACCTCCACTTCGTCCTCAGGATATCAGCGCAGGCGTTTTCGCACTAATCAGTCGGTGAGCCACGCCGTGCCGACAGCTGTGCGCACCACGACGTGCCCAACGGAGAGGTGTTCGACGTCGGCGGTCTCGATGACGGAGAACGACGGGCTGCCCAGGTCGAGTAGCAATGCAGTCGCCCCTTCGGCAAGGGTCGCGCACGCGGCGTCTCGCCCGAGGACTGGCACGGGACGGGCCTCCGGGTCCCAGGCTGCCATCGTCTGGACGCTGCTGAAGGCCAGCAACGCCGTACGTCCGTCGGCTCCGGTCATCAGCACAGCCGCCATCTCGGCGTTCTTGTCGCCGTCCGTGGGCACGTCCCCCAGCAGCGGAATGATCGGCACGAAGACTCGCGCCTCCCCCACCGCCAGGAGCACCGCGATGTCGTCGCCCAGCGCGGGAGCCAGCTGAGCGTCGGTCAGGCCGTCGTCGTCGGGGAACTGCGGTGCAGCCAGGTCCCGCTCGTGGCTCATGTCACCCGTCCGCGTAGATAGTTCATGGCTTCGCGGGAGTAGGGACCGTCCGAGCGCTGGATCGCGAACAGGATGATCCGCTCGTCGTCGCCGTAGACCATGGTCGGCCACGGCGCGCCTTCATTCATCGCGAAGCCGGTGACCTCCGACCACGGGATGGTGTGAGTGCGGTAGCCGTTGACCACTTCGATGCTGTCGGCGCCCGCGCGCACGACGCTGCGTCCAACCGCATGCAGCAGCGCCAGCACGGTGATCAGGATGGCCGCCAGCGTGGCGAGCTCGAACGGGGTGAACTCGACGTACGAAGGCAACGCCACGCCGATGACCGTCGTGAGGACGATCAGGATGACCCCGACGCCGTACGCGACGATCCGCGAGCCGGCGGGCCGAAAGGTCCTCAGATCCGGCACGCCAGGATGTCCGTGACGAGGATCCCGCGAGCACCGAGCTCGTACAGGCCATCCATGACGCGCTGGGCGGCATCGCGCGGCACCATCGAGCGCACGGCGACCCACCCTTCACGATGAAGCGGCGACACGGTCGGGGACTCGATGCCGGGTGTCAGCTCGACGGCTCGTTCGACCTGCTCGACGCGAATGTCGTAGTCCATCATCACGTACGTGCGCGCGACGATGACGCCGTCGAGGCGGCGCTTGAACACGTCGAAGCCAGCCGGGTTGGGCGTGTCCTGACGGGTGATCAGCACGGCTTCGGACGCAAGGATCGGCTCACCGAAGACCTCGAGGTCGGCCTGGCGCAGCGTGCTGCCCGTCTCGACGACATCGGCGATCGCGTCGGCGACGCCAAGGCGTACCGACGATTCGACTGCACCGTCGAGGCGTACGACCTCAGCCGCGATGCCGCGCTCGGCGAGGTAGGCACCGACGATGCCTTCGTACGAGGTGGCGATACGTGTGCCGGCGAGGTCGTCGACCGACGTCATCGTGCCGATCGGTGCGGCGAACCGGAATGTCGAGGCACCGAAGCCGAGCGCGACGTCTTCGGTTGCATGTGCACCGGAGTCGAGCAGCAGGTCACGGCCGGTGATGCCGACGTCGAGGGTGCCCTCCCCCACGTAGATCGCGATGTCGCGAGGACGCAGGTAGAAGAACTCGACATCGTTGTCGGGGTCGAGGGTGACGAGGTCCTTGGCGTTGCGGCGCTGGCGGTAGCCTGCCTCGGCCAGCATCTGGCTGGCGGCTTCGGCGAGCGCGCCCTTGTTGGGTACGGCGATCTTGAGCATCGAATTCTCTTCTCAGGGGTTCTGTGACGATTGGCAAGGGCACGGAAGGGCGCCGTAGGGCCGATCCGTCACAGATGCGCGTAGACGTCGTCGAGGGTGATTCCGGAGGCGATCATCATGACCTGGGCGTGATAGAGCAGCTGGCTGAGCTCCTCGGCGGCACGCTCGGCACCTTCGTGCTCGGCGGCCATCCACGACTCGGCGGCTTCCTCGACGAGCTTCTTGCCGATAGCGTGCACGCCGGCATCGAGCTCGGCGACGGTGCGCGAGCCCTCAGGGCGGCTTGCTGCCTTGTCGGATAGCTCAGCGAACAGCTCATCGAAGGTCTTCATCACCGCGAAGTCTATCCGCGTGGTGTCTTGAGGGCGCGCAGCACGTTCCAGGTGGACAGCGCAGCTTCGGTGGCCTCTCGGCCCTTGTCCTCGCGGCTGTCGGGCAGACCGGCGCGATCCAGCGCCTGCGCCTCGTCGTCGGTGGTCAGCAAACCGAAGCCGATGGGTACGCCGGTGTCGAGGGCCACGCGGTTGAGTCCGTCGGTCGCCGCCGCACACACATAGTCGAAGTGCGGGGTGCCGCCACGGATGATGACGCCCAGTGCGATGACCGCGTCGTAGCCTTCGCGGGCATACGCCTGGGCGAGGAGCGGCAGCTCGAACGAGCCAGCCGCGCGTACGAGCGTCACGTCGGTGACCTTGGCGTCGGCGAGGGCCGCCTGGGCTCCCGCGATCAGGCCATCCATGATCTCGGTGTGCCACCGCGAGGCGATGATCGCCACGCGTGCGCCCTCGCCGTCGACGAACAGAGTGGGTGCTCCTGCTCCTGACATCAGCTCTTCTCCAGTCCGGGGAGGTCGTGGCCCATGCGTTCGGCCTTGGTCTGCAGGTATCGCAGGCTGTCCTCGGTCGGCGCGATGACCAACGGCAGCCGTTCGGCGACCTTGACGCCGTACGCCTCGAGCGCCGTCGTCTTGTCGGGGTTGTTGGTCAGCAGGCGTACGGAGGTCACGCCGAGATCGCGCAGGATCTGCGCGCCGGCGGCGTAGTCACGCTCATCGACGCCGAAGCCGAGATCGAGGTTCGCGTCGATCGTGTCGCGACCGCTGTCCTGGAGCGCGTACGCCTGCAGCTTGTGCAGCAGACCGATACCGCGACCTTCATGGCCACGCAGGTAGACGACGATGCCGGCTCCGGCCGCGGTGACCTCGGTCAATGACAGCTCGAGCTGCGGACCGCAGTCACAACGGCGTGAGCCGAAGACGTCACCCGTGAGGCACTCTGAGTGGATGCGGGTCAGGACGTCCTGGGTGCCGGGATCGCCGAACACCAACGCAATGTGCTCCGCGCCGTCGATCTGGTCGCGATAGCCATGCGCCGTGAACTCGCCGAACTCCGTCGGGAGGCGGGTTGTCGCCAGCCGAGCCACCTGGGTGTCGTGCAGCCGGCGGAACACCTGGAGATCCTCGATCGACACGAGTGCCAGTCCGTGCTCGTCGGCGAACTCGCGCAGGGCAGGGGCGCGCATCAGCGTTCCGTCGTCGTGCAGCACCTCGCCGATCACACCGGCGGGTGTGAGGCCGGCGAGGCGGGTGAAGTCGACGGCCGCCTCGGTGTGGCCGGCGCGCTCCAGCACTCCCCCGTCCTTGGCTCGCAGCGGCAGGATGTGGCCCGGCTGGTTGAGCTCGAACGGCTCGGTCGCCGAGTCGGCGAGCACGCGGCACGTACGGGCGCGGTCTGCCGCCGAGATGCCGGTCGTGATGCCGTCACGAGCGTCGATCGAGATCGTGTACGCGGTGCGCATCATCTCGCGGTTGTGCGGAGTCATCAGCGGGATCGACAATCGATCGAGGATCTCACCCGTGGTCGGCGCACAGATCAGGCCGCTCGAGTAGCGCACGAGGAACGCCATGAGCTCGGGCGTGGCCTTGCTCGCGGCGAAGATGATGTCGCCCTCGTTCTCGCGGCCCTCGTCGTCGACGACGATGATCGCCTTGCCGTCGCGGATGTCGGCGATGGCCCGTTCGATGCTGTCGAGCCGTACGTTCGCGTGCTCAGTCATGCCGTCACCTCCAATGAAAGGGCGGGTTGCGTCGGCAACGGCATGATCGCTGCCTCATGATTCTCCCGCTGGCGCTCGTTCATGACGTTGCTCCTTCTCCACGAGCACCCAGGAGGCGCTCGACGTACTTGGCGAGGATGTCGACCTCGAGGTTGACCCGGTCGCCGGGTTGCTTGGTGCCGAGCGTCGTGTCGGCGAGAGTCGTCGGGATCAGCGACACCGAGAACCACGGCTCCGATGCGTCGACGACCTCGACCACGGTGAGTGACGTGCCGTCGACCGTGACGGAGCCCTTGTCGACGAGGTACTTGGCGAGCCCGGTCGGCAGCGCGATGCGTACGACTTCCCAGTGCTCGCTCGGCGTGCGATCGAGGATCGTGCCGGTGCCATCGACGTGACCCTGCACGATGTGACCGCCGAGGCGGGCTCCGGCCTTGGTGGCCCGCTCCAGGTTGACCTCATCGCCGACCGAGATGTCGCCGAGCGACGTCTTGTCGAGTGACTCCTTCATGACGTCGGCGCTGAACCCGTCACCTTCCTGGGCCATCACGGTCAGGCAGCAACCGTTGATCGCGATCGAGTCGCCGTGTCCAGCGTCCGAGGTGACCAGTGGTCCGCGAATCGTGATCCGTACGGAGTCGCCAAGCTCCTCGACGGCCGTCACGGTGCCCTTCTCTTCCACGAGTCCGGTGAACATCAGTCGAAGTCCTCTCGTTGCATGCGCCCGGGGGTGCCGATCATGCGGATGTCGGGGCCGACCATCGTCAGGTTGTCGATCGTGATGGGCCGCAGGTCCGCCAGAGTCGTGGCTTCGCCTTCGAGAGCCGCACGACCGGAGCCGAGCATCGCCGGCGCGATGTATCCGATGATCCGGTCGATGACGCCGGCGTTCCAGAACGCACCGGCCAGGCGGGGCCCGCCCTCGAGCCAGATGTGGCGGATGTTGTTCTCGACCAGCCTCTTGAGCACCTCGTGCGGGTCGCGCGACTGGATGAGCAGCGTGGGCGCGACACGGTCGAACACCCGGTAGTAGTTGGGGATCTTGGTCTCGCCGACCACGACGCGCAGGGGTTGTCGGTCGAACGGGAGCGGGAGGTCCTTCTCGTCGCGCACCGTCAGGCGTGGGTCGTCGGCGAGCACGGCGCCCGTACCGGCGACGATCGCGTCAGCCTCGGCCCGGAAGACCTGGACGTCGCGTCGCGCCTCCTCGCTGGTGATCCACTTGCTGGTGCCGTCGGGTGCGGCGCTGAGTCCGTCCAGTGTCGCGGCGTACTTCCAGGTCACGAACGGGCGGCCCGCCGTCATGGCGAACGTCCACTCGATGTTGAGATCGGTCGATTCCTCGGCCAGCGGTCCGGACTCGACGTCGATGCCCGCGGCCTTGAGCGCCT
Source organism: uncultured Actinomycetota bacterium (assembly GCA_963849475.1). Classification (GTDB taxonomy): domain Bacteria; phylum Actinomycetota; class Actinomycetes; order Propionibacteriales; family Nocardioidaceae; genus Aeromicrobium. The sequence goes on along the minus strand of CAWKHC010000009.1, from coordinate 609,260 downwards.
TGGCCCCACCGGATGCGGTGCGGTCGGGATCGATCTGGGCGAACACGACGCGCGCGATGCCAGCGTCGATGAGCGCCTTGGTGCAGGGTCCCGTGCGCCCGGTGTGGTTGCACGGCTCGAGGGTCACGATGGCTGTGGCACCCCGGGCTGCGTCTCCGGCCTGGCTCAGCGCATCGATCTCGGCGTGCGGCTCGCCGGCTCCGCGATGTACGCCAACCGCCAGCTCCTTGCCAGTCGGGCTGAGCAGCACGCAGCCGACCCGCGGATTTGGCAGCGTACGGCTGGTCGCTCGTGCGGCGTCGAGTGCGCGGCGCATTGCGCTGATCTCGATGTCGGTGGCCATACATCCTCCGGGTGGTGAGTTGACCCACGTGTCCCGGGGAAAAGGCGGGCAGTGCCGCCAACGGTCTCAGAGCGCAGCTCTGAGACAACAGTGCCCCTTCCATCCGGACTTTCACCGTCGGTGCCGGAATTTCACCGGCTCAACCGTTGCCCCACCGAAGTGTGGCCGCGGGTCGCGGACTATAACCGCCGGTTCGGAATTACACCGACCCCGGAGCACGCGAGCGTTCAATACTGGTTGCTCGTATGAAAAGTCTAGCGGTTCAGGTCGCCTGCGGGATGTGACGTTCGGCATGCGACCGCAGGGAGGCGATCATCGCGTCGGGGTCGTCCGCACCGAAAACGGCGGATCCCGCCACGAACATGTCGGCTCCCGCTTCGGCGCACCGCTCGATCGTCTCGAGGGAGACTCCCCCGTCGACCTGCAACCAGATGTCTCCGCCGTGCTTGTCGATCAGCTCACGGGCATGTGCCACCTTGGGCAGGCAGGAATCCATGAATGACTGGCCGCCGAATCCGGGCTCGACCGTCATGATCAGGATCATGTCGATCTCGGGCAGCAAATCCTCGTACGGTTCGAGCGCCGTGTCGGGCTTGACTGCCATCGACGCTCGGGCACCCTGGCCGCGAATGTTGCGGGCGAGCTGCAACGGATCGCGAGCGGCCTCGACGTGGAACGTGATGCTCTTGGCGCCCGCCTCGGCGAACTCCGGTGCCCACCGATCTGGGTCCTCGATCATCAGGTGAGCGTCGATCGGCTGAGCAGCAACCTTCGACAGCGCCTCGATCACCGGAGCGCCGAGCGTCAGGTTGGGCACGAAGTGGTTGTCCATGACGTCCATGTGCAACCAGTCTGCGCTGGAGATGCGGGCGGCCTCGGCCTCAAGGTTGGCGAAGTCTGCGGCCAGCATGCTCGGCGCGATCTGGATGCCCATGGTCAGACCCTATCGAGAGCGTTCAGTTGGTGGCGGAGACCTGCGCGAGGACGAGATCGGAGTCGGCCATACGGATCTCGAACACCCCGGCTCGATCGGGTACGAAGGTGACCTCCGCGGGCTCCGACGGTCGTGGTCCTACCCAGCTCCACACCGCCAACGACGACCCGGTCAGCCACATCGCTGCTGATCGACAGCGTCACGGTTGCGCCGACCGGCACATCGAGCCAGGTTGCCGGCGGCTCGACGTGACCGGCCCTGATCGCAACGGTCGCCTGCAGCAGGTCTCGAGGTGGCGCTGCCGTCGCGGTTGAGTGATCGACACCGGGACGGTGGTGCGTGTCCGCCGGAGCAACGCAGCCAGTCAGTGCCAGCGCCGCAACGAGCGCGAGGGTTGTCGCCTCATGCCTTCGCTGGTTCGGTTTCCTCACTGTCCGGCTCGAACCCGTTTCCGGCTCTGCCGCCGGGCCTCCGAGCCGTCGAGCCTCCGTCAGGATCTCGGCTCCGGGTCAGGCTCCGGGCGCTCGTCGACGACCGGCGGCTCCTCGTCGTCGCCTTGCGCGAGAAGATGACGAACATCGACCAGACAGCCCAGATCAGTCCGAGGATCCCGAGGATCCACGTCGGGCCCAGCTTGAGCCACGGGATCATCGCGATCGAGCGGTCGTACGCCGTGGCGAACGCGAACAACACCCATCAGGATCGTCAGCATCGCGTACAACCAGCGTTGGCCCAGCAGCCACAGCCCGGTGATCACGAACCAGAAGCCGACCAGCACGAATCCGACGACGTTGCGGATCATCGAGTAGTCGCTGGTCGCGCCCCACACGAGCGTCGCGAGTCCGGCGAAGCCCAACAGCATGGCGGCGCCCGCCGACTGCGACTCGCGGAACCTCCTGAACCAGACGAGCAGGCCGATCACGGCGACGATGCCGGCGAAGATGCCCGCGAGCTGCGCTTCGAGCCGCTGCATGCCACCGCCGCCGAACCAGTCGCAGCCCGCGGGAAGGTTGGCCTTGCCGTCACCAGCACCGCCCGATGAGTAGCCGCTGCACACGTACAGCTTGGCGACCTTGGTCGGCTCACCCAGCCATCGTCCTGGGCTGCCTGACGAGCCATCGGGACCGTCCGCAGTGCGGGATGACAGTCGGCGACGACGCGTCGGCGCTGTCCTGCCAGCAGTTGCCGCCACCCTGTCCGTCCCAGTAGACGTCGGCCCCGTTCGGCTTCTTGTTGCCGTCAGCGTCGACGCCCAGCTTGTTGCCGACGTAGACGTTGTCGTGCGACGTGTCGAACTGCTTCTTGAGCCGCGTCTCCTCGCGCAGGAAGGCCGGCGCGCCGATCAGGTTGAACGCCGCGGCGTCGTTGCCATAGATCCAGTTGTCCTTGAACAGGTTCCAGTTGCCGCCAGCCGTGATGATGCCGGTGCCTGGCTGGAGCCCGAGCACCGGACAGACGACGCCTTCCTCGTAGCCGCGGTCGACGATCGGCTTGGCGCAGGTGCCGTCCTTGACGAAGCGGTAGAAGTCCTGGTTGTTGTCGTAGATCTTGTTGCGCTCGAACACCGAGTGGTCCTGCGGCAGACCGGGATGACCTGGGAACAGGCTGTCCATCGAGGCGCCGCCGATGTTGTCGTAGAACTCGTTGTCGTGTGCCCAGATCGAGTTGCCGGCCGTACCGGAGAAGCCGACCATGTTGTGGTGGCTCTTGCAGCCGGTGATCTCGACCGCGAAGCGCTCGACGTCGTGTGAGTCGTTGTCACCGTTGAGGTCGGACGCACTGCCGGGATAGATGCCTGAGTCGCCGTTGCCGTACGACTCGCAGTCCTTGAACAAGCCGTGATCGGTGGCAAAGGCCAGGAAACCGTACTCATCGTTCCAGCGGGTGAGCACGTCGTCGATGACGAAGCCGTCGACGCCGAGGACGTACAGCGAGTTGAAGGTCGTCCGCTGCGCGGTGAAGTTCTTGAAGTAGACGCCGTCGCTCAGGTCGGCACGGATCGCGTTGAGCTTGCGGTACTGCGCGTCGATGACGACGTCGAGCGGGTCGGCGCCGGTACCGACGATCTGCAGGTCACGGATGCCCATGATCGCGACGAGGTTCTGGTTGTGCGGGCACTGCTTCTGCTGGTCGTACGACAGGATCTGATAGCCCAGCTTGGAGTCCTTGGCCTTGAGGTTGCTGCACGCGGCCGACGGTTCGGCGAGGCTCTCGTCCTCGGTGTAGAGGCCCGGCAGGATCGCGATGTTCTTGCCTGGACCGTCGACGGCGTCGACGGCCGACTGCAGTGAACGATGGCCGTCCTTCTGGCACTGGACCCACAGGTCCTCGTTGCTCGCCTTGAGGTCGGCCGGGAAGGCGGCGATACGACGCGCGAAGTCGGCCTCATCCGTACCGCACACCAGCAGGTCTGGCGGCGTTGTCCGGAAGGTCGGGACCGACCCTGCGCCGTTCGGAAGCTTGACATCACGCTCCTCGTGGCTCGAGGCCGCCAACGGCATCGAGACCACGGCGACAGCGACGAACAAACAGGCGATGCGACGAATCATTGAGCTCTCCAGTAGGCAGGGAGGGATGCGTCACTCTATCGAGGAGGGGGTTCGCCTCAAGGTCGTCATGAACATGGCATCGGTTCCGTCGATGTGCGGCCAGAGCTGGCGAGAGTTGACGACCTGTACGTCGTCGCGAGCCGCCGTCACGGCCTCGACCACGCCAGTGGTCTCGGCGAGATGGGGCGAGCACGTCGCGTACATGACGACTCCCCCGGGGCGCACCAGGTCGAGCGCGCGACTGAGCAAGGCCATCTGCAGCGGTACGAGCGTGTCCAGGTCGTCGGGTTGACGGCGCCACCGCGACTCGGGGCGTCGTCGCAGTGCGCCGAGTCCGGTGCAGGGAGCGTCAACCAGCACGCGATCGAACGATCCCTCGTCCCATGGCCCGTGGCGGCCGTCAAAGGTCGTCACCTCGACGTTGTCGAGCAGGTGCACGCCCTGGCGTACGAGCTCGGCACGGTGCTCGAGCACCTCGTTGGCTACCAGCGTGGCACCGCGCTGGGCAGCCAGTGCGCCAAGCAACGCCGCCTTGCCGCCCGGCCCGGCACACAGGTCGAGCCAGCGCTCATCACTGCCATCGATCTGCGCTTCGGCCAGCGTGATGGCGACAACCTGTGATCCCTCGTCCTGGACCCCTGCGCGGCCGTCCCTGACCTGGGGGATGTCGCCGGGCGCTCCCCCATCGATGATGCGGGCATACGGGGAGAGCTTGGCCGGCGCACCGGGCAGGTCCTCGGGCTTGCACAGTCCCGGTCGGGCCACGAGTGTCACCAGCGGCGCCGCGTTGTCGGCGGCAAGCAGCTTGTTGATCTGCGCGGCATGGCCGCCGAGCGCCTCACGGAGTGCCCGCACGATCCACACGGGGTGCGAGGTGCGAACCGACAGCTCTTCGTCGCCTTCCAGACCTTCTGTGACGACGGCCAGCCAACCCTCGAGATCCTTCTGCCCGATCTTGCGCAGCAGCGCGTTGGCGAAGTGCACCGGCTTGTGGCCGATTTCGCGGCGCACGATGTCCACGGTCGTCGATACCGCGGCATGCGGAGGCACCCGCATGCTGAGCAGCTGGTGGGTGCCGAGGCGCAGAGCGTCGAGCACGGGCGGGTCGATGCCCGCCAGTCCCTTGCTGGCGACAGAGCCGATGATCGCGTCGTACGTGCCCTGGCGGCGCACGCTTCCGTGCACCAGCTCGGTGGCGAAGGCAGCGTCGCGACCCTCGATGGAGTGCTCCTTGAGCATCCCCGGGAGGACCAGGTTGACGTACGCATCGCGCTCAGCCACGGCGCGAAGCACGTGGAATGCGACCAACCGCACCGGATCAGCCACGCTGGGACCCGTTCATGACTGGAACGTCGCTTCGTCGGCGACGGCTGTGCCGCGAGCCCAATCAGCAGCGGGCATGGGCTTTTTGCCGACGGGCTGGACGTCGCCCAGGATCACGTCAACGGTCGTCGTGCCGACCCTGACGTCGCGCTTGCCGACCGCAAGCTGGCCGGGAGGAAGGGTGCGATCTTCGGCGATGGTCAGCGGTCCCACCTTGAGCCGCTGGTCCGCGAATGTCGTCCATGCTCCGGGCGCCGGCGTGCAGCCGCGTACATGGCGGTTGATGGCGAAGGCCGGCCGCTTCCAGTCGATGCGCCCGTCCTCGGTGGTCAGCTTCGATGCGTAGGAGATGTTCTCCTCGGGCTGCGGGATCGCGGAGATGTCACCGTCCTCGATGTGATCGATGACATCGACGAGGAGCTTGCTCCCCCACTCGGCCAGTCGTACGAGAAGTGTCTCGGCGGTGTCGTCGTCGCGAATGAGCTCGGTGATCGTGCCGAGGGTGGGGCCGGCATCGAGTTCCTCGACCAGGCTGAACACCGTGGCGCCGGTGACCTCGTCGCCGGCCATGATCGCCCGCTGGACCGGGGCGGCTCCACGCCACGCCGGCAACACCGAGAAGTGCAGGTTGACCCAGCCGAACTCAGGGATCTCGAGCGCCTCGCGACGAATGAGGGCGCCATACGCGACGATCGGGATGCAGGCGGGCTCGAGCTCGCGCAGGCGCGCCATGAACTCTGGATCGGACGGCTTGGCCGGCTTGAGCACCTCAATGCCGTGCGCCTCCGCGGCGAGGGCGACGGGTGATGCCGTGAGCGTGCGTCCGCGGCCCGCCGGTGCATCGGGACGGGTGATGACGGCGACGACATCATGGCGACTGGCGACGAGGGCTTCGAGGGTCGGCACAGCTGCTTCGGGCGTCCCTGCAAACACGATCCTCACGCCGCAGAGTCTAGGCCGTGTCTGCCAACTCCTCGGACCGCCTCGACGACCCCACATCCCGGCTGGCTGCGTTCTCGTCACTCGCTGGACAACATTGGTATGGCTTCGCTCCGCCCCCTACTCGCTGCGCTCCTGGGGGGACCCCCAGGCCTTGCCATCCGGGCGCGATCCCGCCCAGATCGACCGCAAAGAATTGACAGACACGACCTAGGCGTCCGGGTCAGAGGCTCTGCGGGTCGACCTGTATGCGCAGGCCTGTCTGCTTCGCAGCGCTGCGTTCGGCGGCGACGGTCTTGAGCTCGGCAGCGAGCTGGGCACCTTCGCGTCGCGGGGCCCGCAGGATCAATCGCTGACCCGCCGAGTCGTCACGCGGATCGACCGGAACCGGTCCGAGCACCTCGGTGTGCGGTGTCCACGTACGGGCAGCGAGTGCGTCGAGGACGTCATCGTCGGCGTCGACCGTTGCCAATCTCGCCGTGGGAGGCAGGTGCGTCTCAGCGCGACCAGTCAGCTCGCGTACGGCAAATCCGGCGGGATCGGAACGTACGAGTGCCTGCAGCATCGACGCGTCACCAACCGCAACGGCAACCGCATCTGGGCCCGCAAGTGCCAGGGCGTTGAACCAGCGACGATGCGCCTCCTCATCGACCCTGATGTCGTCGCGCCCTGTCATCAACCAGGTGTCGAGCAGGACCACCACGTCGTAGCCCCCGGACACGTGCGGCTCGGCTCCCGGCGTTGCGAGGACCAGCACTCGACCGGGCGTGATCTCGTCGCGGATCGTCTCTCCGCCCGACGTGATGACGTCGAGCTCGGGAAAGGCCTGCGCGAACTCCTCGGCAGTACGGAGCTGGCCGACGACGGGAGCGCGGAGCCGAGTGCCGTTGCAGTGCTCACACTGCCAGCGCACAACGGCGGTGGCGCACCACCTGCAGGCGATCGGTGCCGAGGCCGAGCGCTGGATGAGCGGGCCACGACAGGCCTGACACCGTGCGGGCTGCCGACAGTCCTGGCATGACAGCGATTCGCGATAGCCACGCCGTGGCACCTGGACCAGGACGGCACCGCTTGCGGCACGCACCGCCTTGAACACCTCGCGCGGAAGGCGGGCCGGCGCCGACCCTGCCGATGAGCCGTCGGTGACTTCGAGACGCGGCCAGGCCGTACGACGTGCCGCCTGGTCACCCGCCAGCTCGATGCACCAGCCGCTGTCGACGAGTGACTGGCCTTCGGCGGTACGCGCATAGCCGCCGATCAGCAGAGCGGCGCCCGTTGCCGTGGCACGGAGCAGGAGCACCTCGCGCGCATGGGGATAGGGCGCGCGCGGTTCGGCGTAGAGGTCGTCGCCGTCATCCCACATCGCCACCAGGCCCAGATCGCGGACCGGCGCGAACGCTGCCGCTCGCGTCCCGAGCACCACGCGCACTTGTCCCCGTGACGCGGCAAGGAATGCGGCGTATCGATCAGCCGCCGACGACGCAGCCGTCAGCGTGACGTGACGATCAGCGCCGAGCACCTCGGTGAACGCGACATCCCATCGCGCGACATCGCGTACGTCTGGCACGCAGACGACCGCGCCCCTTCCACTGTGCAGGGTCGCGAGGACGGCGTGGGCCACCGCCCGAGCCGGATCGAGTCCTGGCAGGGCGCTCCACCAGGCACGAGGGCTGTCGCCGTTGCGCAACGCACCCAGGAGCTCGGATCCGTAGGGGTGCTTGCGCCACCACGCATCGTCGATCTCGGGAATCTCGCCCGCGGCAACCTGCCGGACTGTCGCCTCCGCGCGCGCATGCCGCGGCGGGATGGCGAGACGCAGCACGTCGCCAAGGGTGCCGGCATAGCGGTCAGCCACCGTGCGAGCGAGCTCAAGCACCTCGGGGACCAGAACCGGCTCGCCGGACACCACCTTGGCGACAAAGGCGAGCTTGCCCCCGTGCTGGGTCTCCGCGACGCGTTCGACCACGAAACCGTCAGCCAGACGTCCGGCGAATCGGACCTTGACCCGGCAGCCGGGCACGACCAGCTCGTCGAGCGACTTCGGGACGAGGTAGTCGAAATATCGGTCGAGGTGCGCCAGCCCGGTGTCGACCACGATGCGAGCAATGGAATCGCGCTCTGCGGCTTCAGGCATCGGCTTGGCCTTGGTCACCCGCTTGCGCGGCTTCGGCGCCGCAGGGACCAGCGCAAGCTGCTCCGGGTCGTCGCTCTCGTCGCCTGTCACGCTGCAGTTCTACCAGTCGGTGCTGACGCTGATGCGGCGTGGACAATGGATGGCCTCACCACCTTGCATCCCGGGAGCGCGACATGACAGAAGAACAGCCGACAACGGCCGTCGAGCGGGATCTCGACCGGATCGCCGATGCCGGTGCGCTCATCGTGGCCGAGGCCGAAGCGCAGCTCCACGCCAGTCGCGGTGCTCGCGGCTCAGCGAAGCTGAGCAAAGGCACGGGATACACCGACACGTACGCGATTCTCGGCCCCAACCCCCGCGAGTACGTCGCCCACATGATCGGCACCACGAGCGAGAAGAGTGGCACGTTCATCTGGGCGTGGGGCTACCAGCCGGGCGAACCCACCGGGCCCACGATCGTCCACAAGATCCGGGCCCAGGGTGAGCAGCTCGGGATCCCCCAGCTCGCCGAGTCCGAGTTCGTCGCCGAGCCGCGGGTGATGCAGCGCGTGCTGCAGGCGTCGGCGGCGATCTCGAGGATCTACACCCCGGCGGTCTTCACGACCGGGAGCGGTGACACGGGCTACTTCCTGATCGAAGGCTTCGAGATGCCACCCGTGACTGTGTCCGATCTGCGCCAGACGATCGAGACTGTCATGGCCGGGCCGGGCCGGCCGAAGGACATCAGGCGAGCGCTGCACCAGTACGCAGCGACGCGACACATCGGCTTCGCTGAGCAGGCGGATGCGGCATTCCTGCAGGCCGAGGACGGCACGTTCATCGTCGGCCTTGACGCAGACGATCAGATCACCGCGCTTGGAGCTCAGGACGAAGAACAGCCCTCGCCGTAGCGAGGGCTGTTCTGGCAGTGCTGAGCTGTCAGGCTCCGGCAGCAGCCTTGAGGGCGTCTGCGCGGCTCGTGTCTTCCCACGGCAGTCCGGGACGACCGAAGTGGCCGTACGCGGCAGTCTGCGCGTAGATCGGACGGAGCAGGTCGAGGTCACGAACGATCGCGCCGGGACGCAGGTCGAACGTCGCGAGAACTGCGTCGCGGATCTTGTCGACCGGAACCGTCTCGGTGCCGTAGGTGTCGACGTAGAAACCAACCGGGGTCGAGACGCCGATCGCGTACGCGACCTGAACCTCGGCCTTGGTGGCGAGACCGGCAGCAACGATGGTCTTGGCAACCCAGCGCATCGCGTAAGCGGCCGAGCGGTCAACCTTGCTCGGGTCCTTGCCGGAGAAGGCGCCACCACCGTGACGGGCGTAGCCGCCGTAGGTGTCGACGATGATCTTGCGTCCGGTCAGACCGGCGTCGCCCATGGGGCCACCGATGACGAACTTGCCGGTCGGGTTGATGTGCACCTTGTAGTCCGACGAGTCGATGTCGTACTGACCGAGAACTTCGTCGATGACGTGCTTCTGGACGTCAACGGCGAGCTGGCTCTCGAGGTCAATGCCGTCCTCGTGCTGTGAGGAGATGACGATCGCCTCGACGCGTACGGGCTTGTCGTCATCGTCATATTCGATGGTGACCTGGGTCTTGCCGTCCGGGCGCAGGTAGGGCAGCGTGCCGTTCTTGCGCACGGCGGTCAGCTGCTCGGCGAGGCGGTGCGCGATCGTGATCGGCAGCGGCATGAGCTCGGGGGTCTCGTCGCAGGCGTAGCCGAACATGAGTCCCTGGTCGCCGGCACCCTGGAGGTCGAGCGCGTCGGTGGCGCCGCCGAGGCGCGCCTCCTCAGCCCGGTCAACGCCCTGGGCGATGTCGGGGCTCTGCGCGTCGAGGGTGACCTGCACGGCACAGGTCTCTCCGTCGAAGCCCTTGGCCGAGGAGTCGTAGCCGATCTCGATCACGCGGTCGCGAGCAATGCGTGCGATGTCGACGTATGCCTCGGTCGTGACCTCGCCGCCGACCAGCACGAGGCCGGTGGTCACGAAGGTCTCCGCGGCGACACGGCTCTTGGGGTCTTTGGCCAGCAATGCGTCAAGGATGCTGTCGCTGATCTGGTCGGCGATCTTGTCCGGGTGTCCCTCGGTGACGGACTCGGACGTGAACAAGCGGCTCAAGGTTCTTCTCCTGGGTTGATGGCTACAGCAGTCTAACGAGTGAATCGGTGTGGAGTCTCGGTCAGTCCATGCGCTGGACGACGGCATCGAACACGGCGTGAGCCAGGTCGATCTTGGGCCCAAAAGGCACCTCGGCGACGCTACCGTCCGAACCCAGCAGAACCGCCTCATTGTCGTCCGCGCCGAACACCTTTCCTGCGCCGACGTCATTGACCACGAGCAGGTCGCAGCCTTTGCGTGCGAGCTTTGCCCGGGCGTGCTCGATGACCGATCCGTTGTCGTCGCCGGTCTCGGCGGCGAACCCGACGATGACTGGACGCTTGCTGGTGCGTGCGGCCACCAGCTCGGCGAGGATGTCCGGGTTCTCGATCAGCCGCAGCTCGGGAGTCGTACCGTCCGGGGTCTTCTTGATCTTGGCGTCGACGAACTCGGCGGGACGGAAGTCTGCCGGCGCGGCGGCCATGATCACGGCGTCAGCGTCAATGGCCGCCTGGTGGACCTGTTGGCGGAGCTCCTCGGTGCTGACCACCCGTACGAGGTCCGCCCCGGCGGGATCAGGCAACGACACATTGGCTGACACGACAGTCACGCGCGCACCTCGTGCGATGGCTGCCTCGGCCAGGGCGTAGCCCTGACGGCCCGACGACCGGTTGCCGAGAAAGCGCACCGGATCGAGAAACTCTCGGGTGCCACCAGCGGAGATGACCACATGCTTGCCTGCCAGGTCCTGAGGACGAGGCTCAAGCAGCTGAATGGCGATCTTGAAGATCTGCGCAGGGTCCGGGAGGCGACCCTTGCCGGTGTCGACGCCAGTCAGGCGACCGACCGCGGGCTCGATGACGACGTGCCCGCGTCCGCGAAGCTTCGCGACGTTGGCCTGCGTGGCGGCGTTCTCCCACATCTCGGTGTGCATCGCCGGAACGAACATCACCGGACAGCGAGCCGTCAGCAGCGTGTTGGTCAGCAGGTCGTCAGCCAGCCCGTGGGCTGCCTTGGCCAGGATGTTGGCCGTCGCCGGTGCGACCACGACGAGATCGGCGCCCTGGCCGATGCGTACGTGAGCGACCTCGTCGACATGCTCGAACACCTCGGCCTGCACGGGGTTGCCCGACAGCGCCTCCCACGTGGCGGCACCGACGAAGTTGAGCGATGACGCCGTGGGGACGACGCGGACACTGTGGCCCGACTCCGTGAAGAGGCGCAGCAGCTCTGCGGACTTGTAGGCCGCGATGCCACCAGACACACCAAGAACGATCTCAGTCATGTCGTCCACCTCCCAGCTGGAGCCCGCATTTCAGACGCCGTGGATCAGGCCTTTGCTGCTGCCTTGGCAGCTGCTGCTGCCTCTGCCTCGGGATCGATGTCCTCGACAGTCAGCAGATCAGCGTTGATCTCGCGCAGAGCGATCGACAGCGGCTTCTCCTGCACACCGGTCTCGAGCAGCGGGCCGACGTACTCGAGCAGGCCTTCGCCGAGTTGCGAGTAGTAGGCGTTGATCTGCCGCGCGCGCTTGGCGCTGTAGAGGACGAGCTTGTACTTGGAGTCGGCCTTCTCGAGCAGGTCGTCGAGCGGCGGGTTGGTGATGCCGATGGCGACGGAGCGTGTCGTTGACACAGAGAGCCTCACAGAAAAATCGAGAAAATGGGTCCGGCTGCTGCCGGATCAGAACAAGTCTACCAATTCTTGGCAGGCACTCTCGACATTGGTGTTGACGATCGTCACATCGAACTCGTTCTCGGCCTCGAGCTCTACGCGGGCCGTGGCCAGGCGGCGTTCGCGCTCCTCGGCTCCTTCGGTGCCACGGCCGACGAGTCGGCGTACGAGCTCATCCCAGGTTGGCGGTGCGAGGAAGCACATCAGGGCATCCGGCATGCGCTCACGAACCTGTCGCGCACCCTGCAGATCGATCTCGAGCAAAGCAGGTCTGCCCGCAGCCAGTTGCTCCTCCACGGGTGCTCGCGGGGTGCCGTAGCGGGCGGCGCGATGAACCACAGCCCACTCGAGCAGACCATCGTGGGCGATCATCTCGTCGAAGTCTGCGTCACTGATGAAGTGATAGTGAACGCCGTCGACCTCGCCCGGACGAGGTGGTCGGGTGGTGACGGAGACGGAGATCCAGATCTCGGGGTGCTTCGTACGTACGCAGGCCGCAATCGTGCCCTTGCCGACAGCGGTCGGCCCCGCAAGCACGACCAGCCGTGATCGTTCGGGCGCGCCTTCAGCCACGGCCAGTGCGGTCTGATCGATCCTTGAACTCGGCGATCAGGGCAGAGATCTGGTTGTCCCCGAGTCCGCGAAGACGGCGGTTGGCAGCGATGCCCACCCGCTCCATGATTTCCTGCGCCTTGACCTTGCCGACGCCGGGCATGGACTGCAACAGGTCGATGACCTTGAGCTTGGCGACGAACTGGTTGACCTTGGACTCCTGGATGACCTCGGTGAGGCTCGCCCGGGAGTGCTTGAGACGATCCTTGATCTCAGCTCGGACCTGGCGGGCGGCAGCAGCCTTCTCAAGCGCTGCTCGGCGCTGTTCGGCGGTCAGGATGGGGAGTGCCACTTGGTCACCTCTTGGTCGGTCACTTGAGAGTGATTTTGCATTCCTGCTTCACATTCTTCACGACGGCTCGACGCTGCTCGGTCGTCCCGTTGAATGCCTGGTAGGCGGTGTTGAGCTGCTTGAGCTGCGCCTCGCTGAGCTTCTTGACCTTGGCGGCGTCGGTCATGTCCTCGAGCTTGAGCTTGACGGCCTTCTGCGCCGCGATGACACCCTTGGTGACGTCGGCGAGCGCAGTCCAGTCCTTCGCAATGGTCTTGGGAGCCACCTTCGCCACACCGTCGAAGACCTTGGCGTAGCTGGCGTAGGCAGCGTCGGTGCGCTTCTCGCCGAACGTGTTGAGGGACTTCTGATCCTTCTCGACCGCATCGCAGTAGGCGCTGCCCCCGCCGCATCCCGACAGCACCGAGGCGCAGACGAGCGTCGAGATCAGGAGTGCGGCTTTGCGAGTCATGCAGGTGCTCCTCGAGCGTACGTGTGGGGGTCCGTGTGTCCCGGACCCTAGGAGCCTACAAGTTCGGCGTTCACTCGGGCGACAGAACCGCGGAGTGCGGACACATCGGGCCCTTCGGCGAGAACTCCACGGGAAGTCGAGGGAATCACGTAGTCGATGACCGGTCCGAACAGCCGCCGTATGTCATCGGCGGTACCACCCTGGGCACCAAGGCCGGGGACCAGCAGCGGCCCGTTGATCGCGAGGTCCTCGGTGGAGCTGCCGATCGTCGCACCGACCACTGCTCCGAAGGACCCCATCGGCTGCGCCCCCGCGTTGAGCTCTGCCAGCTGGGCGAGGATTCCGCCGGCGACCGTGGTGTCGTCGTTCAAGGCGTGCTGCACCTCCGGACCCTCCTTGTTCGAGGTCAGCGCGAGGACGAACACACCGGCGTCGTTCTTGTGGGCGACATCGAAGAAGGGCTGGAGCGACCTGAAGCCGAGAAAGGGACTGACCGTGATGGCGTCGGCTGCCATCGGCGCATCTTCGTCGAGGTAGGCGTCGGCATATGCCGCAGCGGTCGTGCCGATGTCGCCACGCTTCACGTCGAGCACGACCAGCGAGCCGGTGTGTCGCAGGTCCTGGATCGTGCGCTCGAGCACGACGACACCGCGTGCGCCGAATCGCTCGAAGAACGCTGACTGTGGCTTCACGAAGGCAACGTGTCCGGCGAACGCCTCGACGCAGATGCTGGCGAAACGATCGAGCCCCTCGATGTCGTCGGGAAGACCCCATGCCTCCAGCAACGAAGAGTGCGGATCGATGCCCACACAGGCCGGTCCGTACGCCGCCATCGCCGCGCGAGCGCGCGAACCGAAGCTCATCCGGGGTCCCCGGGCATCCGTGAGCGCTCACTCATCGGAACACACGTCGCATCGCGACCGCGCGAACGGATGTCTGGGGTGGTCATTTTCTGCCTTCTTCGACGATGTGTCCCCACTCCTGGAGGGAGGTGACGCCGATCTTGCCCTCGATCAGGGCCTCGATCCCCTGCACCGCGGCTGCCAGTCCCTGCACCGTCGTGATGCACGGGATGCCTTCTGCCACGGCCGCCGTACGGATCTCATAGCCGTCGATGCGTGCATTGCCGCCAGCTGTGACTCCGTGTGGCGTGTTGATGATCAGCTGGACGTCTTGCTCATGGATCTTCTCGACGATCGTCGAGCGCGACTCGCCGACCAGTGGATCTTCGTTGAGCTTGCGGATCACTGTCGCGTGAACGCCGTTGCGGGCGAGGACGACGGCGGTACCGCTGGTCGCGAGGATCTCGAAGCCGAGGTCCGCCAGGCGCTTGACCGGGAAGATCATGTGCCGCTTGTCGCGATTGGCGACCGAGACGAACACCTTGCCCGAGGTGGGCAGGCCGTTCTGGGCGCCGGCCTGGGACTTGGCGAAGGCCGTGCCGAACGCGTGGTCCATGCCCATCACCTCGCCGGTCGACCGCATCTCCGGGCCGAGCAGCGTGTCGACGTACTTGCCCTCGTACGTGCGGAACCGGTTGAACGGCATGACCGCTTCCTTGACCGCTATCGGCGCGGAGTCGGGCAGGTCACCTCCGTCGCCGGTGGCCGGCAGCACTCCGGCCTTGCGGAGATCGGCGATCGACTCCCCCAGCATCAGTCGCGCGGCGGCCTTGGCAAGCGGCGTCGCCGTCGCCTTGGAGACGAACGGCACCGTGCGCGACGCACGCGGGTTGGCCTCGATCACGTAGAGGATGTCTGACGACAGGGCGAACTGGATGTTGATCAGTCCCCGCACTCCTACGCCCTTGGCAATGGCCTCGGTGGACTCGCGGATGCGCTGGATCTCCATGTTGCCGAGCGTGATGGGTGGCAACGCGCACGCCGAGTCGCCGGAGTGCACGCCAGCCTCCTCGATGTGTTCCATGACGCCGCCGAGGAACAGCTCGGTGCCGTCGTAGAGCGCGTCGACGTCGATCTCGATCGCGTCGTCGAGGAACCGGTCGACAAGTACAGGTCGTTCCGGGGATATCTCGGTGGCGCGGTCGATGTAGTCCTTGAGCGTGCCCTCGTCGTAGACGATCTCCATGCCGCGACCACCCAGCACGTACGACGGGCGCACGAGCACGGGATAGCCGATCTCAGCGGCGATCGTGCGGGCGTTGGTGAACGTCGTCGCCATGCCGTGCTTGGGAGCGGCGAGTCCGGCGTCGGCGAGCACACGAGCGAACGCCCCGCGCTCCTCGGCCAGGTCGATCGCTGCGGGCTGCGTACCGACGATCGGCACTCCCGCGGCTTCGAGCCCGGCGGCGAGACCCAGCGGAGTCTGACCACCGAGCTGCACGATGACGCCGGCAACCGGCCCAGCCTGCTGCTCGGCGTGGACGACCTCAAGGACGTCCTCCAGCGTCAACGGCTCGAAGTAGAGCCGATCGGAGGTGTCGTAGTCGGTCGAGACCGTCTCGGGGTTGCAGTTGACCATGATCGTCTCGTAACCGACCTCAGACAGCGCAAGAGCCGCGTGGACGCACGAGTAGTCGAACTCGATGCCCTGGCCGATGCGGTTGGGGCCGCTGCCCAGGATGAGCACGGCTTCCTTGGTACGCGGCTCGACCTCGGTCTCCTCGTCGTAGGACGAGTAGTGGTAGGGCGTCGTGGCGGCGAACTCTGCCGCGCAGGTGTCGACGGTCTTGTAGACCGGGCGTACGCCGAGAGCGTGACGCACACCGCGTACGACGTCCTCGCCCAGTCCGCGGATCCGGCCGATCTGGGCGTCGGAGAAGCCGTGGCGCTTGGCCTTGCGCAACAGTCCGGGCGAGAGCTCCTTGGCATCGATCATCTCGACGGCGATCTCGTTGATCAGGGCAAGCTGGTCGACGAACCAGGGATCGATCTTGGTCGCCTCGAAGATCTCCTGGGGCGTTGCGCCTGCGCGGATGGCATCCATGACCTTTTTGATCCGGCCGTCGTGTGGGATCGCGATCTCACCCAGCAGGGCCAACTTGTCGAGGTCGACCCACTCCTTCTCCCAGTCGAACACCGAGTCGGGGCGCTCCAGCGAGCGCAGGGCCTTCTGCAGCGCCTCGGTGAAATTGCGGCCGATCGCCATCGCCTCGCCAACCGACTTCATGTGCGTCGTCAGCGTCGCATCGGCGTTGGGGAACTTCTCGAACGCGAAACGTGGCACCTTGACGACGACGTAGTCGAGCGTTGGCTCGAACGATGCCGGGGTGACCTGCGTGATGTCGTTGGGGATCTCGTCGAGGGTGTAGCCGATCGCGACCTTGGCGGCGATCTTGGCGATCGGGAACCCGGTCGCCTTCGACGCCAGTGCCGACGACCGCGAGACGCGCGGGTTCATCTCGATCACGATGATGCGACCGTCGTCGGGGTTGACGGCGAACTGGATGTTGCAGCCGCCGGTGTCGACACCGACCTCGCGGATGATGCCGATCGAGATGTCGCGCAGACGCTGGTATTCGACGTCGGTCAACGTCATGGCCGGGGCCACCGTGATCGAGTCGCCGGTGTGGACGCCCATCGGGTCGAAGTTCTCGATCGAGCAGACGATCACCACGTTGTCGGCGGTGTCACGCATGACCTCGAGCTCGTACTCCTTCCAGCCGATGATGGACTCCTCGAGGAGCACCTCGGTGGTCGGGCTGAGCGCGAGGCCCGATCCGGCGATGCGTTCCAGGTCCTCAGCGTTGTACGCAAGTCCGCTGCCGGAACCACCCATCGTGAACGACGGGCGTACGACCACGGGATAGCCACCGAGACCTTCGACGCCGGCGCGGCACTCCTCCATCGTGTGACAGATGACGGAGTTGGCCGACTCGGCGCCCCACTCCTTGGGCAGCGTCGCGACGACCTTCTTGAAGGACTCGCGATTTTCGCCCTTCTCGATCGCCTCGATCGACGCCCCGATCAGCTCGACGTTGTACTTCTTGAGCACACCGGACTCGTGCATCTGGATCGCGGCATTGAGCGCGGTCTGGCCGCCGAGAGTCGCGAGCAGCGCGTCGGGGCGCTCCTTGGCGATGACCTTCTCGACGAACTCGGGTGTGATCGGCTCGATGTAGGTCGCGTCGGCGAACTCGGGATCGGTCATGATCGTCGCGGGGTTGGAGTTGACCAGGATGACCCGGATGCCCTCTTCGCGGAGGACACGGCACGCCTGGGTGCCGGAGTAGTCGAACTCGCAGGCCTGGCCGATGACGATCGGACCCGACCCGATGACCATGATGCTCTTGATGTCTTCCCTCTTCGGCATCAGCGATCACCGCCCATCAGCTCGACGAAGCGGTCGAAGAGGTAGTCCGCATCATGCGGGCCGGCCGCTGCCTCGGGGTGGTACTGCACGCTGAATCCGGGCTGATCGAGCAGGGCGAGCCCTTCGACGACCTGGTCGTTGAGTCCGACGTGGGTCACGCGGCCCTTCCCGTACGGAGTCTCGAACGTGCCCTCGATGGGCGCGTCAACGGCGAAGCCGTGGTTGTGGCTGGTGATCTCGACCCTGCCGGTGGTCAGGTCCTGCACAGGCTGGTTGAGGCCGCGGTGACCGTACTTGAGCTTGTAGGTGCCGAGACCGAGCGCGCGGCCGAAGATCTGGTTGCCGAAGCAGATGCCGAAGTACGGGATCTTGCGCTCGAGGAGCTGCTGGAGCAGCTCGACAGACGAGTCGGCCGTCGACGGGTCACCCGGACCGTTGGACATGAACACGCCGTCGGGCTTGACCGCGAGCACGTCGTCGAGCGTCGCGTTGGCCGGCAGCACGTGCACCTCGATCCCTCGCTCGGACATCCGTCGCGGTGTCATGCCCTTGATGCCGAGATCGAGTGCTGCAACGGTGAACTTCTTCGTGCCGGCCGCCTCGACGACGTATGTCTCGTCGGTCGAGACCTCGCCGGCGAGGTCGGCGCCGGCCATGACCGGCGCTGCCCTGACGGTGGCCAGGAGTGCTTCGGCGTCGGTGGACGCCGAGCTGATCCCCGCACGCATCGCACCGAGCTCACGCAGGTGGCGGGTGAGTGCGCGGGTGTCGACACCGCTGATCCCGACGATGCCCTGAGCAGCCAGGCGCTCGTCAAGGGTCGCGTTGGAGCGCCAGTTGCTCGAGAGCCGTGCCGCATCGCGTACGACGTAGCCGGCGACCCAGAACTGTGACGACTCGTCGTCCTCGTCGTTGACACCGGTGTTGCCGATGTGCGGAGCCGTCATCGTGACAATCTGACGGCGGTATGACGGGTCCGACAGCGTCTCTTGGTAGCCGGTCATGCCGGTGGAGAACACGATCTCACCGACGGTCTCGCCGACAGCGCCGTACGACTCGCCGTGGAAGACACGGCCGTCCTCCAGGACCAGGATCGCGTCGCTCATACGGTGACTGCTTCCACGAGGGCGCGGTCGCTGACGGTCGGTCTGCCGCGGAGGAAGGTCGCGACGACCTCTCCCGGCAGCGTGAGCCCGGCGTACGGGTTGTTGCGCGACAGCGATGCGGTGTTGCGGGCATCGATCAGGCGCGTGGCCTTCGGATCGACGAGCACGATGTTGGCCGGCTCCCCCACCTCGAGCGGGCGGCCCTGGTTGTGGACCCGGCCGATCTCGGCAGGCTTGGACGACATCTTCTCGGAGACCTGGGCCCAGGTCAGCAGCCCGGTGTCGACCATGGTCTGCTGAACGACCGAGAGCGCGGTCTCGAGCCCCAGCATGCCGAAGGCCGCGGCGGACCACTCGCACTCCTTGTCCTCCATCGGGTGAGGGGCGTGATCGGTGGCCACGATGTCAATCGTGCCGTCAGCGAGTCCTTCGCGCACGGCAGCGACGTCGTCGTCGGAGCGCAGCGGCGGGTTGACCTTGTAGATCGGGTCGTAGCTGCGTACGAGGTCGTCCGTCAGGAGCAGGTGGTGCGGGGTGACCTCGGCGGTGACGTTGATGCCGCGGCTCTTGGCCCAGCGCACGATCTCGACCGATCCTCGAGTCGACAGGTGGCACACGTGCAGGCGCGAGCCGACGTGCTCGGCGAGCAGGACGTCGCGGGCTACGATCGCCTCCTCGGCGACAGCTGGCCAGCCGGTGAGTCCGAGCTCGCCCGACAGCGGGCCCTCGTTCATCTGGGCGTTCTCGGTGAGCCGGGGCTCCTGGGCGTGCTGGGCAATGACGCCGTCGAACGCCTTCACGTACTCCAGCGCCCGGCGCATGATGACCGCGTCGGAGACGCACTTGCCGTCGTCGGAGAAGACCCGGACGGTCGCGGCGGAGTCGGCCATCGCGCCGAGCTCGGCGAGCTGTTCGCCCTTGAGGCCGATCGTCACGGCGCCGACAGGCTGCACGTCGCAGTATCCGCCCTCGCGGCCGAGACGCCATACCTGCTCGACGACGCCAGCGGTGTCGGCGACCGGATCGGTGTTGGCCATGGCGTGCACGCAGGTGAAGCCACCACGAGCAGCAGCCTTGGAGCCGGTCAGGACCGTCTCGGCGTCCTCACGGCCCGGCTCGCGTACGTGTGTGTGCAGGTCGACCAGGCCGGGGAGCGCCACGAGTCCCTTGGCGTCGACCTCGGTCGCGCCGGTGACCGTGAGGTCCTTGCCGATCGCGGTGATGACACCGTCCTCGATCGCGATGTCTGCGACCTTGTCGCCCAGCACCTTGGCCTGGCGGATCACGTACGACGTCATTCAGTTGCCTCATCAATCGGATCGAAGGTTTCGTCTTCTGCAGCGCCACCGAGCAGCAGGTAGAGCACCGCCATGCGTACGGCCACACCGTTGGTGACCTGTTCGACGATCACCGAGCGAACGTCATCTGCGACGTCTGCGGTGATCTCCATGCCGCGGTTCATCGGTCCGGGGTGCATCACGATCGCGTGATCGGGCAGCCGGTTCATGCGAGGCGTGTCGAGACCGTAGCGGCGGCTGTACTCGCGTGCGCTCGGGAAGAACGACGCCTTCATGCGCTCTTGCTGGACGCGCAGCATCATCACCGCGTCGGCCTTCTCGAGCGAGTTGTCGAGGTCGTACGACGTCTCGACCGGCCACTTCTCGACACCGACCGGCAGCAGCGTCGGCGGCGCAACGATCGTGACGTTGGCGCCGAGCGTGTCGAGCAGCAGCACGTTGGAGCGGGCGACCCGGCTGTGCAGGACGTCGCCGACGATCGTGATGTTCTTGCCCTCGAGATCGCCGAGGTGGCGGCGCATCGTGAACGCGTCGAGCAGCGCCTGAGTCGGGTGCTCGTGCGTGCCGTCACCTGCGTTGATCACGGCACCCTTGGTCCACTTGGCGTGAGCCAGGCGGTGAGGTGCGCCGGAGTGGTGGTGGCGCACGACCACCGCGTCGGCGCCCATGGCCTGCAGCGTCAGCGCGGTGTCCTTGAGGCTCTCGCCCTTGGACACGCTCGAGCCCTTGGCGGAGAAGTTGATGACGTCGGCGCTGAGGCGCTTGGCTGCGGCTTCGAAGGAGATGCGTGTACGGGTCGAGTCCTCGAAGAACAGGTTGACGACGGTCCGGCCACGCAGCGTCGGCAGCTTCTTGATCGGCCGGCTCGCCACACCGAGGAGCTCCTCGGCGGTGTCGAGAATGCGTACGGCGTCCTCGCGGTTGAGGTCACCGGCGCTCAGCAGATGCTTGATCATGAGGCACCTCCCGTGATCGCGACCTTGTCAGCGTCATCGGTCTCAGTCAGCTGCACCTTGACGCTCTCGTTGAGTGACGTCGGGAGGTTCTTGCCGACGAAGTCCGCCCGGATCGGCAGCTCGCGGTGTCCGCGGTCGATCAGCACGGCGAGCTGAACGGCGCGGGGTCGACCGATCTCGTTGAGTGCGTCGAGCGCGGCACGGATCGTACGGCCGGAGAACAGCACGTCATCGATCAGCACGACGATCTTGTCGTCGATGTCGTCGGGGATCTCGGTGTGCTCCAGCGCGCGGGCCGGCTTGAGCCGCAGGTCGTCGCGGAACATCGTGATGTCGAGCGCGCCGGCGGTGATGTCGCGTCCCTCGACCTCGGACATCCGCTTGGCGATGCGCCGGGCGAGATGGACTCCGCGGGTCGGAATGCCGAGCAGGATTATCCCGGTCGAGTCGCGGTTGCGCTCGAGGATCTCGTGCGTGATACGAGTCAGAGCTCGCGAGATGTCCTTGTCGTCAAGGACGGTGCGATCAGGGGCGTGCGCCGTGTCAGCACGTGCAGCGTCATCAGACGCGACCATGTCTGACCTCCTTCTCCGCCTCTCGGGACGGCCGTTAAAGGATGTCGATGATTCGGGTCAACCCTATCAGCCAAAACATGCGGCCCGGACAGGCTCGCACTACGTTGACGAGCACCTGCTGCAATGGCGGGCCTGGCAAGGAGGAACCATGCGAATCGGCTCACTCGTACTCGTCGTCTGGCTGCTGATCGGACTCGCGGCGGCGTTCCAGCGTGACTACTTCAAGGACTCCACCGACACCTGCAACGAGGCCAGCGACACGATCCTGACGATCGTCGCCGGACCACTCAACTACGTGGGCGTCGACCCGAATGTGGACTGCAAGGTCCCGCAGCCGTCAGAAGGCTAGGCAGTCAGGGTGGGCTTGAGCTCGACGATCCGGCTCAGCAGCCCGTTGACGAATGCCGATGACTCGTCTGTAGACAGGTCAGCGGCCAGGGCAACGGCTTCGCTCACCGCGACGGCGTCCGGTACGTCCTCGACGTAGAGGATCTCGTACGCGCCGATGCGCAACAGGTTGCGATCGACCGCAGGCATGCGGTCGAGCGTCCAGTCCTTGGCGTTCTCGGCGATGATCTCGTCGAGCCGATCACGGTGCAGCACGACGCCCTCGATCAGCGAGATCGCGTAGTCGTTGACCGGATAGTCGGTCGAGTCACGACGATCAGCGAGCGTGGCACCGGGTGCCAGGCTCTGCGCCTCGGACTCGAACAGGATGTCCAGGGCGCGCTTGCGGGACTTCGTACGAGCTGACATCAGGCTTGGACGCGACCCAGGTAGCTGCCGTCGCGGGTGTCGACCTTGATCTTCTCGCCGTTGACGATGAACAGCGGGACCTGGATCTCCTTGCCGGTCTCGAGACGAGCAGGCTTGGTGCCACCGCTGGAGCGATCGCCCTGCAGGCCCGGCTCGGTGTACTCGACGAGCAGCTCGACCGACGCCGGGAGCTCGATGTAGAGCGGCACACCTTCGTGCATCGCGACCATCGCGTCCTGGTTGTCGAGCATGTAGTCCTTGGCGTCGCCGACGACCTGCTCGGAGATGCTGACCTGGTCGTAGGTCGACTTGTCCATGAAGACGTACGCGTCGCCGTCGTGGTAGAGGTAGGTGAAGTCACGCTTGTCGACGTTGGCCGTCTCGATCTTGAGGCCGGCGTTGAACGTCTTGTCGACGGTCTTGCCGCTCAGGACGCTCTTGAGCGTGGTCTTGACCATCGCCCCGCCCTTGCCGGGCTTGTGGTGCTGGAACCAGATGACGGACCACAGCTGGCCGTCGAGGTCGAGGACCATGCCGTTCTTGATGTCGTTAGTGGTGGCCATCAGCCGATCTCCATGAGGTCTTTGGTCATCGTGGTGAGCACCTCGGGGGCGCCCGTTGTCACGAGGACGGTGTCTTCGATTCGCACTCCCCCACGATCCGGGACGTAGATGCCCGGCTCCATCGTGAGGACGGTGCGACTGACCAGTTTAGCGGTGTTTCGAGCAGCGATGAACGGGTCCTCGTGGATCTCGAGGCCGACGCCATGTCCGAGCCCGGTTGTGAACGCGTGCAGCCATCCCGCGGCGTCCAGTGACGCTCGCGCAGCATCGTCTGAGTCAGACACTTTTGCACCCTCGCGGAAGTGCTCGAGGCCGGCTGCCTGCGATGCCTGGACAGCGCTGTAGACCTCGCGCTGCCAGTCGTCAGCGGCGCCGATCACGACGGTACGAGTGCAGTCTGCGTGGTAGCCGGCGACGCGGGCGCCGAAGTCGGCCTTCATGAACTCACCGGTTCCGATGACTCTGTCGGTCGGGCTGTGATGAGGGATCGCGGAGTTGTCGCCACTGGCCAGGATCGTCTCGAACGCGATCGCTTCGGCGCCCAGGTCGAGCATGCGGTTCTCGAGATCACGAGCGACTTCACGTTCGGTGCGGCCGACCAGTGGACCGGCGAGCAGGCCTTCGAGCGCCTGCGTCGAGATGGCGCAGGCCGTACGCAGGTGGTCGATCTCTTCCTCGTCCTTGACGACGCGAAGCTCCTCGACGATCCGCCCGGCAGACGCAAGAGTGGCGCCGGGTGCCAGCGAGGTGAGGTTGGCGTGTCCGTCGACGCTGAGCGTGTGTGTCTCGACGCCCCACGTACCTGATCCCATGCGGGGTGACGCGGCACCGGCGAGGTCGCGGTCGATCACGTGCTCGACATCGGGCAGCTGGGTGGCGGCCTGGTCTCGGTAGCGGCCGTCGGTGAAGAACACCGGCGTGCCCTCGCGTGGCACCAGGAGCGCGCCGTTGGAGCCCGTGAAACCCGTCAGGTAGCGGACGTTGACCAGCGTGGTGACGAAGATGCCGTCGAGTTCACGGTCGCCGAGCACAGCGACCAGACGTTCACGACGCGCAGCAGTGGTCATTCGGAGATGGCTCGGTAGGCGTCCAGGATCAGTGCCTCGTCGGGACCGGCGAGGATCACCGGCTGGGCGAGACCGTCGAGGACGACGAAGCGGAGCTGGTCGCCACGGGTCTTCTTGTCGACGCGCATCGTCGCCGACAACGCTTCCCAGATGCCGGGCCGGTACGTCGTGGGGAGGCCGAGGGTCGTGAGGATCGACCGGTGCCGCGCGAGCAGTTCGTCATCGATGCGACCCGATCGGTGCGCGATCTCGGCGACGTAGACCATCCCGATGGAGATGGCCTCGCCGTGGCGGATGCGGTAGCCCTCGAACCGTTCGACGGCGTGGCCGAACGTGTGGCCGTAGTTGAGCGCTTCACGCCCAATGACCTCGTCGCCGGCGGTCTCGCGGAGATCCCCGGCGACGGCCTTGGCCTTGACCGCGATGCCCTTGGTGATCAGCTCGGCGACGATCGGTGAGGTGGCATCGGCGACCGCCTCGGGAGCGGCCTCGATCAGGTCGAGGATCGTCGGGTCGGCGATGAAGCCGCACTTCACGATCTCGGCGAGTCCGCTGCGCAGCTCGGCTGCAGGAAGAGTGGCGAGAAGGTCGAGGTCGCACAGCACCCCGCCCGGCTCGTGGAACGCGCCGACGAGGTTCTTGCCCTCGGGCGTGTTGATGCCGGTCTTGCCGCCGACGGCAGCGTCGACCATGCCGAGCACCGTCGTCGGCACGTTGACGAACCGCACACCGCGCAGCCAGCTCGCCGCGACGAATCCGGCGAGATCGGTCGTGGCTCCCCCGCCGAGGCCGACGATGACGTCCGTCCGGGTGAAGCCGAGCTCGCCGAGGACCTTCCAGCAGAAGGCCAGGACGTCAGCGGTCTTGGCCTGCTCACTGTCCGGCACCTCGATCAGGTGCACGTCGAGCGAGTCGGCGACCAACGGCTTGCGCAGTTGCTCTGCCTGGTCGAACATCGCAGGCGCATGGATGATCGCCACGCGCAGCACACCGCGCCCGAAGCCGATGAGGCCGCGCAGCTGCTCGTGGACGCCGTTGCCGATCACCACGTCGTACGGGTTGTCGGTCCGAACGGTCAGCCGGGTGGTCATCGGTTCTCCTCGATCAGGGTGATCGCCTGTTCGGCGACCTTGGTTGCATCCAGCTCATCGGTGTCGATGGTGAAGCTGGCGACGTCGCGGTAGAGCACTCGGCGCTGGTCCATGAGGTTCTTGAGCTGCGTACGTACGTTGCCGAGCAGCAGGGGCCGGCCCGAGTTCATGCCGACGCGGCGCACTGCCGCAGTCAGGCCGACGTCGAGGAAGATCACTCGATGCCCGGCGAGAGCGGCGCGGGTCTCGGGGCTCAGGACGGCACCGCCGCCGAGGCTGAGCACGCCGTGGTGCTCGGCGAGAGCGGCTGCGACAGCCTTCTCCTCGAGCGCTCGGAAGTGCGCCTCGCCGTGGTCGATGAAGATGTCCTGGACGCTGACCCCTTCGGCGGCCTCGATGTCCTGGTCGGTGTCGCGTAGATCGACGCCGAGCTCCGCGGCGACCAGCTCAGCCACGGTGCTCTTGCCCGCGCCGGGCGGACCGACGAACACGACGACGGGGCTCAACGGTGCCTCAGGTTGGCGAGGTAGCCCTCGACGTTGCGCTTGGTCTCCTCCACCGAGTCGCCACCGAACTTCTCGATGAGCGCATCGGCAACCACGAGCGCAACCATGGCCTCGGCGACGATGCCGGCCGCTGGCACGGCACAGACGTCGGAGCGCTGGTGGTGGGCCCGCGTCGCCTCGCCGGTCTCGACGTCGACTGTGCGGAGCGCCTTGGGGACGGTCGCGATGGGCTTCATCGCCGCACGTACGCGCAGGATCTCGCCCGTCGTCATACCGCCTTCGGTGCCTCCTGCTCGTCCCGAGAGGCGGCGAATGCCTTGATCCGTCGGCACGATCTCGTCGTGCGCCAGCGAGCCGCGGGTGCGTGCAAGCTCGAACCCGTCACCAAGCTCGACACCCTTGATCGCCTGGATGCCCATCAGGGCTGCGGCCAGGCGACCGTCCAGGCGCTTGTCCCAGTGGGTGTGCGAGCCGAGTCCTGGCGGGAGTCCTTCGACGATGACCTCGACGACGCCGCCGAGGGTGTCACCGTCCTTGTGGGCTGCGTCGATCTCGGCCACCATCGCGGTGCTGGTCGCGGGGTCGAAGCAACGTACGGGATCGGCGTCGAGCGCTTCGACGTCGCCGTGGCTCGGGATCACGCCGGCAGGCGCGCGTACGGTGCCGAGCTCGACGACGTGTGACACGACGCTGGCGCCGGTGGTCTGTTGGATGAACTGGGCAGCGATCTCGCCGAGAGCGACCCGCGCGGCCGTCTCGCGGGCGCTGGCGCGCTCGAGGATCGGACGTGCCTCGTCGAAGCCGTACTTCTGCATGCCGGCGAGATCGGCATGGCCAGGGCGAGGCCGCGTCAACGGCGCGTTGCGTTTGAGTCCGTCGAGGACGTCGGCATCGACTGGGTCGGCCGACATGACCTGCTCCCACTTGGGCCACTCGCTGTTGCCGATGCGCAGGGCGATCGGGCTGCCCATGGTCAGGCCGTGCCGGATGCCGCCGATCAGCTCGAGCTCGTCGGCCTCGAACGCCATCCGGGCACCTCGGCCATGGCCGAGCCGGCGACGCGCGAGCGCAGCCTGGATGTCCTTGCTGGTGACCTCCACCCCTGCGGGCAGACCTTCGAGCACGGCCACCAGAGCGGGGCCGTGGGATTCACCAGCTGTGAGCCAACGGAGCATGAGGACAATTCTCCCACGCCCCGTGCGTCACGCGGGAATCCGCCTGTCAGGCCGAGATGAAGCGCTCCAGCTCGGCCGCCAGTACACGCTTGGCTTTGGCTCCCACGATCTGCCCGACGAGCTCACCGATTCTCATGTCGTCAACGCCAAACCTTGACCCAGCGGGCAAGCTCGAGCCCGGTGTCCTTTGGACGACGCGTCAGACGGAGTAGATCGCTGAGCCCCAGGCGGCACCGATGACAGCGCCGACAACCATGTAGGGACCGAAGGCATAGCTCTTGGAATTGATCACTCGCAGGAGTGACAACAGGATGCCGAGGACTGCGCCGAGGATGAACCCCGCGTACATGCCGACGAACACCTCGCTCGCACCGAGAGCGCCCAGCGCCAGCGCCAGAACACCCGAAAGCCGCACGTCCCCGTAGCCGAACGCCCCACCGTAGAAGCGGGTGCCAATCCCGTAGAGCACCCGGAAGATCACGTAGACGACGATGTTGGCGACCAGGGCGCGCGTGAACACCTCGCTGTCCTGCAACAGCAACGCTCCGAGGCCGACCAGCAAGAACGTCGCTAGATAGGTCGGCATCACGATCGCCGAGGGCAGCAGCCTGGTGCGCCAGTCGATGTAGGTGAGCCACGACCCGACCCCAGCGATCAGAACCCACACTGGCACGAGCTCGGGTTCGTCAATGCGCCATGCAACGACTCCGGCCATCACCGCAGCGGCGAGCGCCAGAGCCGGGGCCAGACCGCGCGCGTCGGCGAGCGCCGCGTAGGGGACCTTGTCGGCGTCAGGCTCCTCGGGCTCCGGGATGCGGCGGAGCACCCATGGACCCGCCGCACCGAGCAGCGCGGCAGCAAAGGCAGCGAGGGCGACAGTCACGATTGAGAGACTAGCGAGATGCCAGCTCATTGAGCGCGGCCTCGCGCAGCAGCTGTGGAGCGACGGGCGCCCCCGTCATCAGCTCGACCTGCAGTGCCGCCTGGTGCGCGAGCAGGTCAAGTCCGGTGACGACGGGAAGTCCACCTTCTTCGGCGGCGGCGACCAGGTGTGACGGCCACGGGTCGTAGACAACGTCGAACACGGCGCGAGCGGCCTCGGCGTAGTCGTGGACCTGACCATTGGCCACAGCGCTGGGGACGGTCGACACCAGCAGGTCGACACGGTCGAGCAAGGGCTCGTCGAGCGTTCGAACTGACGCTGACATGCCTGCAGTCGTTGCGATGTCGATGGCCTCGTCAGCCCGCGAACGGTCGCGTACGACGAACTCCACCTTGGTGGCGCCGATCTTCGACAAGGCGTAGGCGATGGAAGCAGCGGTCGCACCGCCACCAAGGATGCGGGTGGTGAGCAGATCGTCGATCCCGCGCTCGGTGAGCGCGGAGATCGCGCCCTGGACATCGGTGTTGTAGGTGCTGAGCCTTCCGTCTTCGACGACCACCGTGTTGGCCACACCGAGCGGCGGCCCGCTTTCGAGCTCCACGAGCTGGGCGAGCCGGCGCTTCAGCGGGGCAGTGACAGACAGACCGCGTACGTCATCGCCCAGCGCACCGAGAAACTGCTGGAGGTCGGCCGCCTCCACCTGCACGGCTTCGTACGTCCAGTCGAGTCCCAGCTGCGCGTACGCAGCGCGGTGCATCGCCGGTGACAACGAATGACTGATCGGCGAGCCGATGACGGCGCAACGCATCAGCAGACGTCGGTACCGCGGCAGTATTCCTGCAGCTTCGTGACGGCTTGGTTGTGCTCACCGAGGGTGTTGGAGAAGATCGTCTCCCCCGTCTCGAGGTTGACCGCAACAAAGTACAGCCACGAACCATCGGCGGGGTTGAGCGCGGCCTCGATCGTCTTCTCGCCGGGCGAGCCGATCGGTCCGGGCGGCAAGCCGTCATTCGTGTAGGTGTTGTACTTCGACGGATCTGCCCGCTCCTCCGGAGTCGTGAACACATCGCCCTTGCGCTGGCTGACGTACGACACCGTCGAGTCGAGCTGCAGTCGCATCGGCTTGTCGAGTCGGTTGTAGAGCACGCGGGCGACCTTGGCGTAGTCGCCGTCCTTCTTGGCTTCGTACTCCAGGATGCTGGCCACGGTGAGGATCTGCTCAGTGGTGTAGCCAAGCTCCTGCGCGCGGCTCTCGATGTTGAGCGACTTCGACACGTCCAACGTCTTCTTGACCATCTGCTTGAGCAGCTGGCTCGCCGTCATGCCGGGGCTGACCTCGTACGTCGCCGGGAACAGGTAGCCCTCGGGGTTGAGGTTGGCGACCTTCGGCAGGCCAAGCTTCTCGGGCTTGTCGAGCGCTGCGACGAGATCCTTCTCCTTGATCTCGGAGTTCTTGGCGATGATCTTGACGATCTGGCCGACTCTCGCGCCTTCGGGGATCGTGACCTTGCCCTCGACGCGGTTGCTGCGGTCGACGAGCTCACGCAACGCCCACTCGGCCGACATCTCCTTGCGGAGCTTGAAGAAGCCCGCCTGCACGGCCTGGAAGCGCGAGTCGTTGAGGCTGAGCTGGTAGAACGCCTCGGCGCTCTTGACCACGCCGGCCTTCTTGAGGATGTTGGCGATCTGCTGGCCGTTGGCGCCACTCGGGATCTCGACGACGACGTCTCCGCTGCCCTGACCGGAGTAATCAGCCGGACCGCCGAAGAAGTCCATCGCCTTGCCGACGACCTTGTAGGCGCCGAACAGCAGGGCCACGACGATCAGGATGGTGACGATGCGTCGGCCCACCGGCTTGCTCGGCGGCCGGGCCGCTCGGCGTCGGCCGGGACCTGACGGTCCACCCGTCATCATGTCCAGTCCGCCGTCAGCCATTCGTCCTCACTAATGTCTCGCCGGGCGCAGACCCTCGGGTCCGCTCGGAATCCAGAGCCGTCTGGAGTATCACCGTGGCAGCTGCCTGATCGATGACACTCCTTCGGGAGCTTCCAGATCGTCCACGTTCTCTGAGCAGACTCTCCGCAGTCATCGTAGACATCCTCTCGTCAAAGAGCCGAACGGACACCGGATCAATCGCCTCGAGCAGGTCCGCGCAGAACGCCCTGACCTTGCGTGCAGCGGGGCCTTCGAGCCCGGAAAGCCCGATCGGCATACCGACGACACACTCCAACGCGTCGTACTCGCGTACGAGCTCGGCGAGGCGTCCGATCGCGTCCGGGCCCGCCTTCACCGTCTCGACCGGGGTGGCGAGCATGCCGTCGGGATCGCACACGGCGACACCGATCCGTACGTCGCCGACATCGATGCCGATGCGTCGTCCTCGTCGCACTAGGCGATCGCGCTCTCGACCGCGGCGAGTGCCGCCGGGATCGCGGACACCTCCGTGCCGCCACCCTGTGCGACATCAGCCTTGCCTCCGCCGCGGCCACCGACCTTCTCACCGACCAGGCCGACAAGAGTGTTGGCGCTGAGCCCCTTGGCTTGAGCCGCTTCGTTGAGCGCCACCACGGTGGCCGTCTTGTCGTCAGCCGTACCGATCACCACGACGACGGCCGGCTTGTCCTTGGGCAGCCGTCCGCGGACGTCGAGGGCGAGCGTGCGTACGTCTCCGCCACCGGCGCCATCTGCCTGGTGACCGACGTAGGCGACGCCGTTCACGTCCTTGGCCGCTGCGGCGATGTCACCGGCGGCGCCGACGAGCTGGGCCGCCTTGGCGCGCTCTACAGCCTTCTCGGCGGTCTTGAGACGCTCCATGAGGTCCTGGACGCGTCCTGGCACCTCGCCGGGCTGCGCCTTGAGGATGTCGGTGAGCTGACGTACGACGTCGCGCTCGCGGGCGAGGTAGTCGAATCCCTCGATGCCGGTCAGTGCCTCGATACGGCGGTTGCCTGCTCCGACCGAGCCGTCAGACGTGATGACGACGGTGCCGATCTGCGACGAGCGGTCGACGTGGGTGCCACCGCAGAGCTCGCGCGACCAAGGTCCGCCGATCTCGACGACGCGGACGTCTTCGCCATACGTCTCGCCGAACAGTGCGAGCGCGCCGAAGTCACGAGCCTCCTGCAGGGACATGGTCTGCGCCGAGACGGGCAGGTCGGCCCGCAGGGCGCGGTTGGATGCCTCTTCGACGCCGTGCAGCTGGTCGGGCGACAGCGCACCGCTCCAGCCGTAGTCGAGACGCAGGTAGCCGGGACGGTTGTAGGAACCCGCCTGCAGCGCGGTGGGGCCGAGCACCTCGCGCAGAGCGGCGTGCACGACATGGGTGCCGGAGTGCGCCTGGCGAGCGCCGAGGCGCCACTCAGGATCGACCGCAGCCTCGACATTCTGGTCGCGCGTCAGCTCGCCCTCGAGGATGCGGACCTGGTGCACGACGAGACCTCGTACGGGGCGCTGGACATCGAGCACCTCGGCGCGGCCACCGTCCCAGCTGATGTGGCCGGCGTCGGCGTTCTGACCGCCGGACTCGGCATAGAACGGGGTGCGATCGAGCACGACCTCACCGACCGTGCCGGAGACGAGCGCTGGAACGGCAACACCCTCGGCAAGCAGGGCGAGAACGCGCGACTCGGTCGTCAGGGTCGTGTAGGCCAGCCACTCGGTCGGTCCCCCGGCATCGAGCGTCGCCCGGTATATCGAGGTGTCGGCGTGAGCGCCCTTCTTGGACTTCGCGTCGGCCTTGGCCCGCGCACGCTGCTCGGTCATCAGCGCGCGGAAGCCCTCTTCGTCGACGCTCAGCCCCTGCTCGGCCGCCATCTCAAGCGTCAGGTCGATCGGGAACCCGTACGTGTCGTGCAGGGCGAACGCCTGGTCGCCGGGCAGCGAGCTGCCCCCGGTCTCCTTGATCGCCGATGCAGCGGACTCGAAGATCTGCGTGCCCTTGCCGAGGGTCTGGCGAAAGGCGTCTTCTTCGGCGTACGCGATCTTCTCGATGCGCGGGAAGTCAGCCTCCAGCTCGGGATATGACGCCTTCATGCGGTCGAGACTGACCGGCAGGAGCTGCGGCAGAGCCGGGTCCTCGTAGCCGAGCAGACGCATCGATCGCACGGCACGACGCAGCAGGCGGCGCAGCACGTAGCCACGTGCCTCGTTGCCCGGGGTCACACCGTCGCCCATCAGCATCAGACCGCTGCGTACGTGGTCAGCGATGACCCGGAAACGTACGTCGTCGACCGGATCGGCGCCGTACTTGCGACCGGTGATCTCCGACGCCTTCTCGATGACCGGGAAGACCTCGTCGATCTCGTACATGTTGGTCTTGCCCTGCAGTAGGTAGGCGACCCGCTCGAGACCCATGCCGGTGTCGATGTTCTGCTGCGGCAGAGGGCCGACCACGTCGAACTTGTCCTTGGCCTCGACGTTGGTGATCTCCTCCTGCATGAACACGAGGTTCCAGATCTCGAGGAAACGGTCCTCGTCGACGACAGGTCCGCCGTCCGGGCCGAACTCGGGGCCACGGTCGATGTAGATCTCGCTAGCCGGGCCACCGGGGCCGGGCACGCCCATCTGCCAGTAGTTGTCGAGCAGGCCGCGGCTCTGGATGCGCTCCTCGGGCAGGCCGGCGATGTCCTTCCAGAGCTGACGAGCCTCGTCGTCGGAGTGCAGCACCGTGACCCAGATCTTTTCGGGGTCGAAGCCGAAGCCGCCGTCATCGATCGAGCTGGTGATGAGGCTCCACGCGTGCTCGATCGCGCCGGCCTTGAAGTAGTCGCCGAACGAGAAGTTGCCGCACATCTGGAAGAACGTGCCGTGGCGGGTGGTCTTGCCGACCTCCTCGATGTCCTGGGTGCGAACACACTTCTGCACGCTCACGGCACGGTCCCACGGCGGCGTCTCCTGGCCGAGGAAGTAGGGCTTGAACGGCACCATGCCGGCGTTGACGAACAACAGGTTGGGATCGTCGAACAGCAAAGGGGCAGAGGGCACCGCGGTGTGTCCGGCGTTCTCGAAGTGCGCGAGGAATCGTCGGCGGATCTCAGCGGTCAACATCAGGGGTCTTCCTTGTCAAGAATCGCGGGGTGTTGAGCCTCGAGGCTCAGATGGTCAAGGTTGGGAGTGCCGGACAGCTCGTGGGCGACTTCACGCTCACGAGTCTCCATACCGTCTCGCAGCTCGGCGCTGAATGAGCGCCAGCCGAGCCCGAGGGCTGCGGCTTGGTCAGCGAGTCCTGGCATGGAGAGCCGGTATGCGGCTCGCTTGGCCTTGGCTGCGGCGTAGACACCGGCGGCCGACCCGGCCACGAACCAGATGATCCGGGGCCTCATGACCCGAGCCAGCTGTCTTGCGGCGCCGCGGGCCTGGTCGCCCGGGCGGCCCTGCGGCCTGCCAGCAGGCGTTCACGTCGACGACGACGGTACTCGCGTCGCATCATCGCCAGTATCCGGTCGCGGCTCTCTGGGCGCAGCGCGTGCGCGACGCCATGCGCGAACACCGACAGTCGAACGCCAGGACGCCCGAGTGCCGTCGCGACGACCTGCTGCTGAGTGGGCGGCACGATGAGACGACCTTCGACAACTCGAGGAGCAAGCGCGGCTGGTGCGCGTGGGGTCGCGGGCCGCTCGACCAGCGCAACCTCGGTCGAAACGGGAGTGGAAACGGGGGTCTCGCGGAGCGTACGGACCGCGCGAACAGCAATGACGGCAGCACCGAGTGCAACCACGGCCAACACCGCGGTCGACACCAGGATCACGAGCTCCGCCGACATGCAGACGAGCCTATCGCGTCACCGTTCGCGGAGAATTGCGCGGATTCGGGCCAACCTCTCGGCAATCGCTGCCTCGGCGCCGTGCTCACCGGGCTCGTAGTAGATCGCGCCGTCGACGTCGTCGGGTGCGTACTGCTGGCCGACGACTCCGCGTGGGTCGTCGTGCGAGTACTTGTAGTCGTGACCGTGGCCGAGCTTCTTGGCACCTGCGTAGTGCGCGTCACGCAGGGCTGGCGGGACGGCACCGACCTTGCCGGCTTCGACATCGGCGATCGCGGCGCCGATCGCGGCGTACGCGGCGTTGGACTTGGGAGCCGTGGCAAGAGCAATCACGGCGTGAGCCAGCGTGATGCGTGCTTCGGGGAATCCGATCATCGCCACGGCCTGGGCGGCGGCAACGGCAATCGGGAGGGCAGTCGGATCGGCGAGGCCGATGTCCTCGCTCGCCGAGATCATCAGACGTCGCGCGATGAACTTGGGGTCCTCCCCTGCCTCGACCATTCGTGCGAGGTAGTGGAGTGCGGCGTCCACGTCTGATCCACGGATCGACTTGATGAACGCGCTGATGACGTCGTAGTGCTGGTCGCCTTGGCGGTCGTAGCGGACGGCAGCCTTGTCGACTGCCAATGCCGCGTCGTCGACGCTGATCTCGGTCTTGCCCTGAGTGGTCGCCGCGCCGGCGGCCGCTTCGAGGTAGGTCAGCGCCCGTCGACCGTCACCCCCGGCGAGGCGTACGAGGTGGTCCTTGGCGTCCCCATCGAGACTCACGGTGCCGTTGAGCCCACGCTCGTCGATGAGTGCGCGATCGATCAGCACGGCAATGTCGTCGTCAGTGAGACTCTCGAGCGTCAGCAGCAGCGAGCGGCTCAGGAGTGGCGAGATGACGCTGAAGTGCGGGTTCTCGGTCGTCGCGGCGACGAGAGACACCCAACGGTTCTCGACGCCGGGCAGCAGAGCGTCCTGCTGCGACTTGCTGAAGCGATGGACCTCGTCGACGAACAGCACGGTCTCGACGCCGCTGTTGGCCAGTGCGCGCCTGGCTCCTGCGATGACCTCACGGACCTCCTTGACGCCTGCTGACACCGCCGAAAGCTCGACGAAGCGGCGCTCGGTGTGCGCGCTCAGCAGGGAGGCGATCGTGGTCTTGCCGGTGCCGGGAGGACCCCACAGCAGGATCGTCAGCGGCTTGCTGTCGTCGATCATCTGCCGCAGCGGCGAACCGGGGGCCAGCAGGTGCTGCTGGCCGACGAGCTCGTCGAGCGACGTCGGACGCATGCGTACGGCCAACGGCGCGTTTGCCGATCCGGAGCCGGCAAGGCTGCCCGAGGTCATCGGCACGGGCGCATCCGGAATGTCGAACAGCCCGTCGCTCATCGGTTTACCACGCCGGCACGGGAAAGGTCGGCCGGGCAGGGCAAATATGCCGTGCCCGGAAGTGATTTGCCGTGCTGGCGTGGTAAACCGTCAAGGCCGCAGCGCCTCCTTGGGCTCCGGCTTGAAGTCCACGCCGGTCTCCTTGCGCTGCTCTGGCGTGATCTCCGCAGGTGCGCCCGTGAGCGGGTCATAGCCGCCGCCGGACTTCGGGAACGCGATGACCTCACGGATCGAGTCCACGCCGGCGAGCATCGCGGTGACCCGATCCATGCCCATGGCGATTCCGCCGTGCGGCGGCGCTCCGTAGGTGAACGCGTCGAGCAGGAAGCCGAACTTCTCCTGCGCCTCGTCCTCCTCGATGCCCATGATCTTGAAGACACGTTTCTGGATGTCCTCGCGATGGATACGGATCGACCCGCCGCCGAGCTCGACACCGTTGCAGACGATGTCGTACGCCCACGCGAGCGCATTGCCCGGATCGGTGTCAAAGGTCTCGACGTCCTGGGGCGAGGTGAACGCGTGGTGCACAGCGGTCCACGCCCCGGCGCCGACGGCGACGTCGCCCGCGGCGACGGCATCGCCGGCAGGCTCGAACAGCGGAGCGTCGACGACCCAGAGGAACTCCCAGGCCGACTCGTCGATCAGGCCGCCGCGGCGACCGATCTCCAGCCGCGCCGCACCGAGCAGACCACGGGTCGACTTGATGGGACCGGCCGAGAAGAAGATGCAGTCTCCCGGCTTGGCGTCGACGTGAGCCACGATCCCTGCACGTTCTGCATCAGACAGGTTCTTCGCAACAGGTCCACCGAGCTCGCCATCCTCCTGGACCAACACGTACGCGAGGCCCTTGGCTCCGCGCTGCTTGGCCCAGTCCTGCCACGCGTCGAGCTGCTTGCGCGGCTGCGAGGCGCCACCGGGCATCACCACAGCGCCCACATACTCAGCCTGGAACACCCGAAACGGGGTGTCCTTGAAGAACTCGGTGCACTCGACGAGCTCCTGACCCATGCGCAGGTCGGGCTTGTCGGAGCCGAAGCGACGCATCGCCTCGCCGTACGTCATGTGTGGGATCGGCGTCGGGATGTCATAGCCGATCAGCTTCCACATCTCGACGAGGATCTTTTCGAACAATGCGAGCACGTCGGCCTGCTCGACGAAGCTCATCTCGATGTCCAGCTGGGTGAACTCCGGCTGGCGGTCGGCGCGGAAGTCCTCGTCGCGGTAGCAGCGAGCAATTTGGTAGTAGCGCTCCATGCCGCCCACCATCAGCAGCTGCTTGAAGAGCTGCGGGCTCTGGGGCAACGCGTACCAGCTGCTGGGCGCCAGACGTGCCGGAACGAGGAAGTCCCGAGCACCCTCAGGCGTCGAACGGGTCAACGTCGGAGTCTCGATCTCGACGAAGTCCTCGTCGCCCAGCACCTTGCGGGCGGCGGCGTTGACCTTGCTGCGGAGGCGGAGGGCGGCGGCGGGACCTTCGCGACGCAGGTCGAGGTAGCGGTATTTGAGGCGCACCTCTTCGCCGACCTCCACGTGTTCGTCGATCGGGAACGGGAGTGGTGCCGAGGTGCTGAGGATCTCGACGTCGTCGGCGATGACCTCGATCTCGCCGGTGGGGATGTTGGTGTTCTCGTTGCCGTCGGGCCGCTTCTGTACCGTCCCGACGACCTTGAGCACGAACTCGGCGCGCAGCTGGTGCGCAACCTCCTCGCGTACGACGACCTGTACGACACCCGAGGCCTCGCGGAGGTCGATGAACGCCACGCCACCGTGATCGCGTCGCCGCGCGACCCATCCGGCGAGGGTGACCTGTTGGCCGATGTGCTCGGCGCGCAGGCTTCCGGCGTCGTGGGTGCGGATCACGTGAGTTGCTCCTTGATGTGTGGTTTCAGGTCTTCGGGAGGTGGGTTCCAGCTGGTCGGGTCGGCATCGACCTGGTCGCCGGTGCGGATGTCACGTACGCGATCACCGTCGTCGCCGTTCGCAGGGAACCACACGTACGGGATGCCACGGCGCTCGGCGTACCGGATCTGCTTGCCGAACTTTTGGGCCGATGCCGCGATCTCGGTGGGTATCCCCCGTGCACGCAACGCCGCCGCCACGGCAGCGCTGGCTGGCCGCGACTCCTCGTCGGTGAGAGCCACCAGCACGGCACTGGGCACCGAGCGATCGGCGGTGAGTCCCCCGGCGACGAGTGGCACCAGGAGCCGGGAGACCCCCAGCGAGATACCGACACCGGGATAGGTGTTCTTGCCGTCGCTGGCGAGCTGGTCGTAGCGGCCGCCCGAGCAGATCGAGCCGAGCTGTTCGTGGCCTGCCATGCGCGTCTCGAACACGGTGCCGGTGTAGTAGTCGAGTCCTCGCGCGATGCGGAGATCGGCGACGACCTCGACGCCGTCGGCACCCGCTGCGCCGGTGACGACCTGCAGGAGCTCGTCGAGCCCTTCGTCCAGCAGTGGGTGCTCGACGCCGAGCGCGCGTACGGCATCGACGAACGAGCCATCGGCGCTGCGGATCTCGGCGAGAGCGAGGCACTGCTTGGCCTGTTGGGCGGTCAGCCCGGCGTCTGACTGCAGGAGCTCGGCGATCTTGTCGGCCGGCACCTTGTCGAGCTTGTCGACGATCGGCATGACCGTCGTCGGCTCTGCAATGCCGAGTCCGAGGTAGAAGCCTTCGAGGATCTTGCGGTTGCTGACCTGCAGCGTGAGAGCGGGAACGGGCAGGCCCGAGAGCGCCTCGGCCATGACCTGGGCGATCTCGACGTCGAAGTGGAACGACAGCTCGTCCTTCGCGACGATGTCGATGTCGGCCTGGGTGAACTCGCGGTAGCGACCGTGCTGGGGCCGCTCCCCTCGCCATACCTTCTGGATCTGGTAGCGCCTGAACGGGAACTCGAGCTTGCCGGCGTTCTCCAGCACGTAGCGGGCGAATGGCACCGTCAGGTCGAAGTGCAGAGCAAGCCCGGAGTCGCCGTCACCCTCGCCGGCCTGGAGGCGGCGCAGGACGTACACCTCCTTGTCGATCTCGCCCTTGCGGAGCAAGGTCTCCAGCGGCTCGGCGGCGCGCGTCTCGATCGAGGCGAAGCCATGGAGCTCGAACACTTCGCGCAGCTGGTCGAGAACGATCAGCTCGACGTTGCGGTCAGCAGGCAGGAACTCGGGGAACCCCGAAAGCGCGCTCATGCGCCGTCACCTCGAGCAGGAAGCTTGCAAGCCGATGCGCATGAGCGCACTGGACCCCTAGCCTGAATTGTCCGCTCGCTGCGCTCGCTCATGCGATGAGCTCTGCGAGGAACGGGTTGGTGGCGCGTTCGCGGGCGACTGACGTCTGCGGCCCGTGCCCGGGCAGCACGACGATGTCGTCTTGCAACGGCAGCACCCGGTCGCGCAGGCTGTCGAGCATCTCCTCATGCGATCCGCCGGCCAGGTCCGTACGGCCGATCGACCCCGCGAACAGGAAGTCGCCCGAGAACATGATCTGCGAGATCGCCTCCGGGCCGTCCCAGTCGGCGCGGTAGAACACCGTGCCCGGCGTGTGACCCGGTACGTGGTCGACCGTGAACACCAGTCCGTCAACGTCAATAGTGGCTCCGTCAATGGCATCGCGTACGTCGGCAGGCTCGGCAAACTCTGGAAGCTCGCCCATGTTGAGCTGCTGGCGCAGCATCGCCGCGGACTCACCTGAGATTGCCGCCATCGGGTCGCTCAGCAGGTGACGGTCGGCGGGGTGGATCCACACCGGACAGTCGAACTCGCGAGCAACGTCCTGCGCGCACCACATGTGGTCGAAGTGACCGTGCGTGACGAGAACTGCGCCGGGTGTCACGTTCAGCTCCTTGATCACCGTGTGAAGGTCATCCATCGCGTCCATACCCGGGTCGACGACGGCACATTGGGCGCCCGGACCTCGCGCAGCGACGTAGCAGTTCGCCTGCAGCGGACCGGCTGGAAATGACGTGAGAAGCACGTGCGACAGGGTACGCGAGGCGGCCGGTACACGGCGACGCTGGCTCGCCCTAGACTGTCGCCCATGAGTTCTGCGCCCACGCATGCCTGGGGCCGTGTTGACGACGAGGGCAATGTCTACGTACGCACCGCTGACGGCGAACGCCTGATCGGCCAATGGCCTGGCGGCGACCCCGCCGAGGCCATGGCGTTGTACGTCACCCGCTTCGAAGGTCTTGAGGTCGAGGTCGACCTCCTGGAGAAGCGGCTCGAGGGCGGCACCCTCTCCCCTGACGACGCGGCCAAGGCCGTGACGAAGGTCCGTGCCCAGATCACCGGCGCACAGGCGCTGGGAGACCTCGACGGATTGGCCAAGCGACTCGATGCCCTGCAGCCCGCGATCGACAAGCTTCGCGAGGAGCGCAAGGTCGCCCGTGTCGCCAAGGTGGCGGAGGCCCAGGTGCAGAAGACCAAGATCGTCGAGGAAGCGGAGAAGCTCGCCACCAGCAGCGACTGGAAGGCCGGCGCCGACCGACTGCGCGCCCTGCTCGATGAGTGGAAGGTCCTTCCCCGTCTCAGCAAGGCTGCAGACGATGAGCTGTGGCACCGGTTCTCGTCCGCACGCACGTCGTACAC
The DNA here is from genome assembly GCA_963849475.1 of uncultured Actinomycetota bacterium. Classification (GTDB taxonomy): domain Bacteria; phylum Actinomycetota; class Actinomycetes; order Propionibacteriales; family Nocardioidaceae; genus Aeromicrobium. Next base: position 569,964 of record CAWKHC010000009.1, on the reverse strand, counting down.
GCGCCGCCGCAAGACCCACTTCGGTGAGCAGTCTGTGCTCCGCGACGCCGCTCAGGCCACCAAGGAACGACTCATCGCTGAGGCCGAGAAGCTGTCGAGCTCGACCGAGTGGGGCGTGACGGCCGGCAAGTACCGCGACCTGATGGCGGAGTGGAAGAAGGCCGGCTCGGCCCCCCGCAACGTCGAGGACAAGCTCTGGAAGAAGTTCCGGGGCGCACAGGACGCGTTCTTCACGGCCCGCGACGAGGCCAACGCACTGCTCGACGCCGAGTACGAGGTCAATGCCGAGAAGAAGCTGGTGATCCTCGCCGAGGCCGAGAAGCTGCTGCCGATCAAGAACCCCGACGCGGCGCGCAAGGCCTGGCTCGACATCGCCGATCGCTGGGAAGCCGCCGGCAAGGTCCCCCGCGCCAAGATCGGTGAGTTCGAGGCCAAGATCCGCAAGGTCGAGGAAGCCGTACGTGAGGCGACCGAGAACAAGTGGAAGCGCACCGACCCCGAGAAGTCAGCTCGTGCCGACGACATGATCACCAAGCTGCAGAAGGCGATCGACGACGCCAAGGCCGAGATCGCCAAGGCCGAGGCCGCCGGCGACGCCAAGAAGCTCAAGTCCGCCCAGGAAAACCTTGCTTCGCGCGAGTCATTCCTCGAGATGGCCCAGAAGGCTCAAGCCGACTTCTCGTAGTTACTGCGTCAGCCGGTAGACGTCGAAAACGCCCTCAACCGTACGTACGGCCGACAGCACGTGGCCGAGGTGCTTGGGGTCTGCCATCTCGAAGGTGAACTTCGACTTGGCGACCCGGTCGCGGCCGGTCGACAGCGACGCGGACAAGATGTTGACGTGCTGGTCGGAGATGACCCGGGTGATGTCGCTGAGCAGCCGGGGCCGGTCGAGCCCTTCAACCTGGATCGCAACCAGGAATGTGCTCTTGCCGGTCGGCGCCCAGTTGACCTTGACCAGCCGCTCTGGCTGGTTGCGGAGCTCCAGCAGGTTGACGCAGTCCGTCCGGTGCACCGACACTCCAGCGCTGCGAGTGACGAACCCTTCGATCTTGTCGCCGGGCACGGGCGTGCAGCACCGAGCGAGCTTGATGAGGACGTCGCCGTCCAAGCCCTCGACAAGCACCCCGGCATCGCGGCTGACCGTACGAGTCTGCTTGGTGCCGACGCCCGGCATCGAGGTGGCTTCAGCGAGGTCCTCCTCGGCACCTTCGCGGCCGCCGGCGAGGTCGATGACCCGCTCGACGACGTTCTGCGCTCCGGCGTTGCCCTCACCGACGGCAGCATAGAGAGCCGAGATGTCGGCGAGGTTGAGCTCCTTCGCGACGGCGTCGAGGGTCTCGTGCTTGAACAGGCGATGTAGCGGCAGGCCTTCCTTGCGCATCTGCTTGGCGATCTGGTCCTTGCCGCGCTCGATGGCCTCGTCGCGACGCTCCTTGGTGAACCACTGGCGGATCTTGTTCTTGGCTCGCGGGCTGACGACGAAGTCGAGCCAGTCGCGGCTCGGCCCTGCGTCGGGCGACTTGGACGTGAAGATCTCGACGACGTCGCCGCTCTCGAGCTCGGACTCCAGGGACACCAGGCGCCCGTTGACGCGAGCACCGATGCAGGCGTGGCCGACCTCGGTGTGCACGGCGTATGCGAAGTCGATCGGCGTCGCCTTGGCCGGCAGCTGGATCAGGTCGCCGCGGGGCGTGTAGGCGTAGACGCCCGCGTTGGTCATCTCGAAGCGCAGCGAGTCCAGGAAGTCGACCGAGTCCTCGGTCTCGGACTGCCAGTCGAGGAGCTCGCGCAGCCACAGCATGTCGTTGCTGTCGGGCGCCTTCTCGCCGGTCTTGGAGATTGCGACCGCATCTTCCTTGTACTTCCAGTGCGCCGCGACGCCGTACTCGGCGCGCCGGTGCATCGCGTTGGTGCGGATCTGCAGCTCGACTGCCTTGCCCTGCGGGCCGATCACGGTGGTGTGCAGCGATTGGTACATGTTGAACTTCGGGACCGAGATGTAGTCCTTGAACCGGCCCGGGATCGGGTTCCAGCGGGCATGGAGCACACCCAGCACGCCATAACAGTCAGCGACGCTGTCGACGAGGATGCGTACGCCGACCAAGTCGAAAATGTCGGCGAACTCGCGGCCGCCGACGAGCATCTTCTGATAGATCGAGTAGTAGTGCTTCGGCCGGCTCGACACCTTCGCCTTGAGCTTGACGTGCCGCAGGTCAGACTCGACGTCGTTGACGACCCGCTCGAGGAACTCCTCACGGGACGGGGCGCGGTCGGCGACGAGTCGCACGATCTCGTCGTAGACCTTCGGGTGCAAGGTGGCAAACGCCAGGTCCTCAAGCTCCCACTTGATCGTGTTCATGCCGAGGCGGTGGGCCAGCGGCGCGAAGATCTCGATGGTCTCGCGGGCGATGCGCTCCTGCTTGTCCTGTCGCAGGTAGCGCAGGGTCCGCATGTTGTGGAGCCTGTCGGCCAGCTTGATGACGAGCACGCGGATGTCACGGCTCATCGCCACGACCATCTTGCGGATCGTCTCGGACTGCGCTGAATCGCCGTACTTGACCTTGTCGAGCTTGGTCACACCGTCGACCAGGCGTACGACCTCGTCGCCGAAGTCCTTGCGCAGCTCCTCGAGCGTGTAGGCGGTGTCCTCGACCGTGTCGTGGAGCAGCGCGGCGCACAACGTCGGAGCCGTCATGCCGAGCTCGGCGAGGATCGCAGCGACCGCCAGCGGATGCGTGATGTAGGGATCGCCGCTCTTGCGGGTCTGCCCTTCGTGCATCCGTTCGGCGATGTCATAGGCCTTCTGGATTGCCGAGACATCACCCTTGGGGTGGGTGTTGCGATAGACCTTCAGCAGCGGGTCGAGCACCGGGTCCGGCGAGCCAGACTTGCCGCCTATGCGGGAGAGCCGGTTGCGCACGCGCGCAGAGGTCGGTGCCGAGTCGTTGCCCTTCGACCCGGCGGGTGGCGCCTCGACGCGATCAGCCACGAACTCTCCTCACTGGCCTTGAAAAGACTGTGTCTTCCAATGGTAGGTCAGCGATTCAGGCGAACATGCCCTGAATGATGGTTGCTGCGCTCGCGAGTATCAGCACGGCGACCAGCACGAGCGCAACGATGCGTACCTGATGGGGGTTCATGGGACTCGATTCTGTGGGGTGCTCAGTAGGTGCGCAAGGCCGTGCAACCCACGGGCTGGAGGCGTTCGAGCCCGCCGAGGAACTGCAGCTCGATCACGACGAGGTTGCCGGCCACCTCGGCGCCAGCCTGCTTGACGAGGTCTGCGGCGGCAAGCAGCGTGCCACCCGTGGCGAGGACATCGTCGACGACGAGCACGCGATCGCCCGGCTTGAGGGCATCGCGGTGCATCTCGAGCTCCGCTGAGCCGTACTCGAGCTCGTACGTCGTCGTGTAGGAGCTCGATGGCAGCTTGCCCGCCTTGCGGACCGGGACGAAACCGGCGTCAAGGGCCATCGCGATGGCGGGGGCGAAGATGAAGCCTCGCGCCTCGATGCCCAGCACCGCATCGATGGGCCCTGATTTCTGGGCCTCGTCGATGAGTGCATCGACCACGGCACGCAGGGCATCGGGGTCTGCGAGGAGAGGCGTGATGTCGCGGAACGTCACACCCGCCACCGGCCAGTCCTCGATCGGTCGCACGAGGCGATCGATCAAGGAGCTGACCGGTGCGGGAGCTGACTCAGTGCCTGGGTTCACCCAGCCGCTTTGTTGAGGTCGACCTTGCAGACGTCCTTGGCGTGAGTCTCGATGGCCTTGGAGGCCTTCTCGAACTCCGCACCGCTGAGCTTCTGGAACTGTGTCGCAAGGCCCTGGAGCTTGGCGACATCGACACCGTCGGGGACCTGGCCCGACTGCAGCTTGTCGAAGTCTTCGAGCTTGATGCCTGCGCCGGCGAGCGCGTCCTCAACTGTGGTGATGGCTCCGTCGAGGGTCTTCCAGTCATCCTTGATGGCACCGGGAGCCTCGTCGGCAAGCTTGTGGAACGTCGAGAACGCATCACCGATCGAGGTGGTGTCGCCCGAGCCGAAGTCGCCGAACGTCGCCGCCGCGCCCTTGATGTCCTTGCAGTAGTCGCTGCCACCGCCGCCGGTCGCTCCGCCACCACCGCTGTCGCTACCGCCACATGCGGTGAGGACACCGCCCAGGAGCACTGCGCTCGCAATCGCCAATGGGATCTTCATCTGATGTCCTCCGTCATGCAGCGCGTTCGGACGGCGCCGCTTTGAATGGCCCAAGCATGACACGCCTCGACCAGTGTCAGGAACCGCCCTTGCCCCGCTTGGAACGTGGTTGGCGACTCGGTTGTGAACGCTTGGCCGCTCCCGATGGCGCAGCCGGCCGCTTGGGCGCGGCCACCACGGGTGCAGCGGAGGGGGTGACCGCCTCCTTCTCACGTCGGCCAAGCACCTTGGTGGTGTGTGCCTTGATCGCCGGCTCACGGTCCTTGAGCTGTGATGCCAGGGGCGTCGCGATGAAGATCGACGAGTAGGCACCCGCGAGCATGCCGACGAACAGTGCCAGCGCGAGGTCCTTGAGCGGACCGGTGCCGAGCACGGCGACGCCGACGATGAGCAGCGCGGCAACGGGCAGCAACGCGGTGATCGTCGTGTTGATCGACCGCACCAGGGTCTGGTTGAGCGCCAGGTTGGCTTGTTCGGCGTACGTACGCGTCGTCGACTTCAGGATGCCGCGGGTGTTCTCGCGGACCTTGTCGAACACCACCACGGTGTCGTAGAGCGAGAAGCCGAGGATCGTCAACAGGCCGGTCACGGTGGCTGGGGTGACCTCGAATCCCGACCATGCGTAGACGCCGGCCGTGATCACGAGGTCGTGCGCGAGCGCGACGATGCCCGCGACAGACATCCGCCACTCCCGGAAATAGGCCCAGATGAAGATCACCACGACCACCAAGAACACGAGCAAACCAGTCAACGCCTTGTTGGCGACCTGTTTGCCGTATGTGGGCCCGATGAGGTTCTGACTGACTTCGGTGGCACCGCCCTTGAGCAGAGCCTGCTTGATCGTGTCGGTCTGGTCCTGCGAGAGCGGCTTGGTCTGGATGCGGATGAGCTCCGCTCCACCGCCGCCCGACGTCGTGACAGTGGGATCGCCCGCCTCGGGAACTCCGGCTTCCTCGACAGCGGTGCGCATGTCGTCGGCTGTCGCCGCGTTGGCCTTCTGAACGGTTGCGGTGAACTCGACGCCGCCCTTGAACTCGACGCCGTAGTTGAAGCCCCGTGCGAGGAAACCGAGGGCCGCCGCCACCATGATGGCCACCGAAAGGGCGTACCAGATCTTGCGACGACCGACGAAGTCGAAGGAGATCCGACCCTCGTACAGGTTCTGTCCGAATGTGCTGATCCGGCCCATCAGTTGGCGCCCTTTCCGGTGGTGCTGCCTGCGGAGCTGGAAGTGGCAAGCTCACTGACCTTGCGACCAGAGATGCCGAGGTGCGAGGCGTCGAGACCCGAGAGCTTGTGCCCCTGGCCGAAGAACTTCGTACGCGCCAGCAGCGTGACCAGCGGTTTGGTGAAGAGGAACACCACGAAGATGTCGATGACCGTGGTGAGGCCGAGAGCGAAGGCGAAGCCGCGAACGACTCCGATCGCGAAGATGAACAGGACCAACGCTGCCAGGATCGACACCGCGTCCGCCGCCAGGATCGTGCTCCGTGCGCGAACCCAACCGGCTTCAACCGCCAGCCGGAGTGACTTGCCCTCGCGGACCTCGTCCCGGATGCGTTCGAAGAACACGATGAACGAGTCCGCCGTGATGCCGATCGCCACGATGAGTCCGGCGATACCTGGCAACGTCAGCGTGAAGCCGACGCCCTTGCCCAACAGCAGGACCGAGGCGTACGTGATGACCGCCGAGATGAGAAGCGATCCGATCGCGACCAGGCCGAGTCCTCGGTAGTAGAACAACAGGAAAACCACCACGAGGATCATGCCGACGAGTCCGGCGATGAGTCCAGCGTGCAGCTGGCTGCCGGCGAGGGACGGACCCTCCTCCGACACGCCGTTGACGCCGAACGTCAGGGGCAGCGCACCGTACTTGAGCTGGTTGGCGAGGACCTTGGCCGTACCGGCGGTGAATCCGCCGGAGATCTGTGACTTGCCGTCCACGCTGTGGAACTGTGACGTCGGCGCACTGAGTGTCACTCCGTCGAGCACGATCGCGAACTTGCTGCCCTGCACATTGCCCGCCTGCGTCTGCGCGTAGAGCTGTTCAGTGATCTTGTCGAAGGCGTCCTTGCCCTGGCCCTTCAGCGCCAGCGCGACAACCCACTGAACCTGCTGCGGCGGGATCACGGCGTCTGCGCTCTTGATCTGGGTGCCCTCGATGACGGTGGGGCTGAGGATCTGCACCTCACCAGTGCTCGTGTCACACGTGACGAGGGGCTTGTTGGAGACGTCGTTGACCTGAAGGTCGTTGGTGCAGACGAAGCCCGCCATCACCTTCTGCAGCGCGGCGATGCCGGGCTGGAACTCCTCGGGAAGCGATGCAACGCCCTGCGTCTCAGCCTTGAGCATCTGGTCGAGTGAGAGCTTCGTCCAGTCGAGATCGTCGATGATCTTCTGGGCAGCGGTGACGTCGGTCGCGGCGGTCGCGCTCTGCCCCGATGCCCACAGCAGGCGGAACCGCAGCTGTGCCGTCTTGCCGACCTGATCGACGATGTTGGCGCGCTGCTGGCCCGGAATCTCCACGATGATCTGGTTGCCACCTTGAGTGGTGACCTCGGCCTCGGTGACGCCGGTGCCGTTGACACGCTGGTCGACGATGTCGCGAGCCTGCTTCAGCTTGTCGGGAGTGACCTTGCCGCCCTCGGCCTTGGCCTCGAACGTGATGCGCGTGCCACCTTGGAGGTCGAGACCGAGCTTGGGCTTCCAGGCGCTGTCGTCGTCCTTCTTGGCGTTGAGGTCGATCAGCGCGACGAGTCCATACATCGCGACGACGGCAGCGAGGAAGAGTGCCAGCGTCCGCTTGGGCCTGGGCAGGTTGGCGCTACGTGTCTTGGGAGCGGCCATCAGTCTTCGGAGCCTGGAGTGGTGTCGGCGATGACCTTCGCGACTGCCTGGCGGTTGACCTTGACCACGGTCTCGGGCGCGATGCGCAGCTCGAGAGTTGAATCGTCGATCGAGGCGATCTCGCCGAAGATGCCGCTGGCGAGCATGATCGAGTCACCGACGGAGAGCTCATTCTGTGTCTTGAGGAACTCACGCTGCCGGGCGCGGGCCGGACGGATGATGAGCAGCCAGAAGATGACGACCAGGAAGAGCAAGGGCAGGAAATCGACCCAGTTGGACACGAGAGTGCTCCATACAAGTGTTGTGGGAACCGCCTCTTGAGACGGTCGGGCCGGGAGGGCCACCGGCTACTTTAGCCCTGCTCTCCAGTCTCTTCGACCGGGCTCACTATTCGGTGTCGAGTGGCAGCTGTTCGGCCGACGCCGGTGCCACGAGACCGAGGTGGCGCCAAGCGGCACCGGTGGCGACGCGGCCACGCGGCGTACGGGCGAGGAAGCCCAGCCGTACGAGAAATGGCTCGGCGAGCTCTTCGACCGTCTCGCGCTCCTCGCCCACGGCAACAGCGAGAGTTTGTACGCCGACGGGGCCGCCGCCGAAGCTGCGGCACAGGGCACCGAGCACGGCGCGGTCCAGACGATCGAGGCCGAGCTCGTCGACCTCGTAGAGGGCGAGGGCGTCGCGTGCCACCTGATGGGTGATCACGCCGCCGGCTCGTACTTCCGCGAAGTCGCGCACCCGGCGCAGCAGCCTGTTGGCGATACGGGGTGTGCCGCGTGAGCGCGAGGCGATCTCTCGGCCACCCTCGTCGTTCACATCGAGGTCAAGCAGGCCGGACGAGCGTTTGACGATGCGATGCAGCTCGTCGGTGTCGTAGTAGTCGAGCTGCGCGGTGAACCCGAATCGGTCGCGCAGGGGGCTCGGCAGCAGGCCGGCGCGCGTCGTTGCGCCCACGACGGTGAACGGCGGGATCTCGAGCGGGATCGCGGTGGCACCGGGTCCTTTGCCGACGATGACGTCGACGCGGAAGTCCTCCATCGCCATGTAGAGCAGCTCTTCGGCTGGTCGCGACATCCGGTGGATCTCGTCGATGAAGAGCACGTCTCCCTCGTTGACGCCCGAGAGGATCGCCGCGAGATCGCCTGCATGCTGGATCGCCGGTCCGCTGGTGATGCGCAGCGGCGCGCTGAGCTGGTGGGCGATGATCATGGCGATAGTCGTCTTGCCGAGGCCGGGAGGTCCGGACAGCAGCACGTGATCGGGAGTGCGCCCGCGTGCCACCGCCGCTTCTAGCATCAACGAGAGCTGCTCGCGTACGCGCTCCTGGCCGATCAGCTCCTCGAGTGTGCGTGGGCGAAGCGCGGCCTCGAAGGCACGCTCCTCCGGGCCTGCGTCGGCGACGATTGCCTCAAAGCCGTCGCCTGAGTCGAAATCGGTGTCGTTCATCGGTTCTTTGCCAGTGCTCTGAGTGCGTCGCGGAGCACGACCGAGACGTCGGGATCTCCGTCGCCGGCATGATCGGCGGCGACGTGTTCGAGGGCAGCATCGGCATCGCGGGCCGACCAGCCGAGGCCGAGCAGCGCTTCGTGCACTTGGTCGCGCCACTGCGGCTGGCCCGCGGCGACCTTGCTGGTGACGCCGACGCGGTCCTTGAGCTCGACGACGATGCGCTCGGCTCCCTTGCGCCCGATGCCGGGCACCATCGTGAGCGTCGCAAGATCGCCCTGGCCGATGGCGCGTCGCAGACGATCTGGGTCGAGCACGGCGAGCATGGCCTGGGCGACCTTGGGTCCGACGCCGCTGGCAGTCTGCACCAGCTCGAACATGTCTCGCTCGTCGGTGTTGGCGAAGCCGTAGAGCGTCATCGAGTCCTCGCGGACGACCATCGAGGTCGAGAGCTGGGCCTCCTGGCCGATGCGCAGCTCGGCGATCGTGCCGGGCGAGCACATGATCTGCATGCCGACTCCCCCGACGTCGAGGACAGCCGACGTCAGCGTGACGGCGGCGACGGGTCCGCGTACGTGGGCGATCATCGGGCCGAGGCTTTCGCGATGGCGTCCTGAAGTCTGTTCTGCGCTCCGCCGCGCCAGATCTGACAGATCGCCAGCGCCAGGGCATCTGCGGCATCAGCGGGCTTGGGTGCCTCGGCGAGGCGGAGAAGTCGGGTCACCATCTGCGTCACTTGCGGCTTGTCGGCGCGACCGCTGCCCGTGACAGATGCCTTGACCTCGCTCGGAGTGTGCAGCTGCACGGGTATGCCGTGGCGCGCTGCGACCAGCATCGCGATGCCGCTCGCCTGCGCGGTGCCCATCACGGTGCGTACGTTGTGCTGGCTGAACACCCGCTCGACGGCGACGATGTCTGGCCGGTGCTCGAGGATGCTCGCCTCGATCCCCTGCTCCAGCAGGTGCAGCCTCTTGGCGGTGTCGAGGTCCGGCGGGGTGCGGTAGACCCCCACGTCGACCATCGTGAGGGTTCGCCCGACAGTGCCGTCGACGACACCGAAACCACAACGGGTCAGGCCAGGGTCGATGCCGAGCACCCTCATCGGTCGCACCTATACGAACGCATGTTCGACAGCCTAACCGGGGGAACACACGCTGGTGCCGCGACGCGCCGAATTCAGCGCAGAGACGGCAGGTGTTGGGCCGCTGTGCAGATGCGGCCCAACACCTGGGCCCTAGTCAGTAAACGTGATCGGCGCACCGACGCCGATGTAATACGTCTTGACCTGGACCGCCGTTTTCGCTGAGATGCCGTATCCGCCATCCTTGCCCCAGTGCACGGTCCCACCTCCAGATGTCCCACACCCGAGGTTGACCCAGTACGCCTTTCCGTCACTCCAGCGATAGCCGCGCGTCTTCACGCACGCCTTTGAGCTCGAGCCCTGGACGGCGATCCTCCACCCGACATAGATGGCGGGCTTCTTGGAACCAGCTATGTGAGCGACCGACCCGTAGTAGGTCCGGCTCCAGGTGCCCGCGGGAGTGCCGTACGCCGCGGCCGCTTGCGCGACCCCAGGCGTCACAATCACGAGAGCCAAGGCGCCCAGAAGTGTCATCAGTCGTTTGACCATTTCACGTTCCCATCTGGAAAGCGGAGGCCACGCAGACGAATGGTCTGCCTTGCAGCTCAACGACTCGTGCCCCCCGAGGTTTGAGTCGAACTATTTCGATGAAAGTACCCGGATTCACGGTCGGCCGTAAGGGGCGACACGCGGGTCATTCGACCTGGGCCATGACCTCGTCTGTGGCGTCGAAGTTGGCGAACACGTTTTGTACGTCGTCGCAGTCCTCGAGGGCGTCAATGAGCCGCATGATCTTGGTGGCGGCGTCGACATCGACGTCGACCGTCATGGTCGGCACGAACGACGCATCGGCTGACTCGTAGTCGAGTCCGGCCTCCTGCAGCGCGGTACGTACAGCGACGAGGTCGGTGGCTTCGCTGATGATCTCGAACGAGCCGTCGAGGTCGTTGACCTCTTCGGCGCCGGCGTCGAGCACCGCCATGAGCACGGTGTCCTCGTCTGTCTCGCCGCTCTCCTGCTCGGCCGAGACGATGATGACGCCCTTGCGGTGGAACATGTAGGACACAGAGCCGGGATCGGCCATCGTGCCGTTGTTGCGGGTCATCGCCGTACGGACTTCCATCGCTGCCCGGTTCTTGTTGTCGGTCAGGCACTCCACGAGCAGCGCGACGCCGCCGGGCGCGTAGCCCTCGTACATGATCGTCGTGTAGTCGACCGCGTCAGCACCGACACCGCCGCCGCGCTTCATCGCGCGATCGATGTGGTCCTTGGGGACCGATGACTTCTTGGCCTTCTGGATCGCGTCGTAGAGCGTCGGGTTGCCCTCGGGGTCGGCGCCACCGATGCGCGCTGCGACCTCGATGTTCTTGACCAGCTTGGCGAACATCTTGCCGCGCTTGGCGTCGACGATCGCCTTCTTGTGCTTGGTCGTCGCCCACTTTGAGTGGCCTGACATGTGGCGCCCCTTTTCTGAAACGGGTGGTTCTAAGACTGTTTGACGAGCTCGACGAAGTAACGATGTATGCGGTCGTCACCACCCACCTCGGGGTGGAAGGACGTCGCCATCAGGTTGCCCTGTCGGATGGCGACAATTCTACCGGCGGCTTCGCCATCCGCGATCGTGGCAAGTACCTCGACCTCCGTACCGACCTCTTCGACCCATGGCGCCCGTATGAAGACAGCGTGCACGGGGTCGCCGAGGCCGTCGAACTGGATGTCTCCTTCGAACGAGTCAACCTGCCGACCGAACGCGTTGCGCCGCACCGTGATGTCGAGTCCACCGAGCGTCTCCTGACCGTCGATGCCGCCGATGATCCGGTCGGCCAGCATGATCATCCCGGCGCACGTGCCGAACGTCGGCATACCTGCGCGGATCCGTTCCGCCAGTGGCTCGAACAGCTCGAACGTTCGCGCGAGCTTGTACATGGTGGTCGACTCGCCACCGGGGAGGATCAGCGCGTCGCAACGGGCCAGCTCCTCGGGGCGGCGGACCGTGAATGCCGTCAGCCCGAGATCGGTCAGCACGCGTACGTGCTCGCGAACATCGCCCTGCAGGGCGAACACGCCGATCGATGGTGAGGCTGGCACCGGCCAAGCCTACTGAGGCTCCGTCTGACGACGGTGGCGGCGTGGGAGACGAATCTCCAGGGGATACGCCACCACCGCCGCTCCCTCTCGGATATCCCTCCCGATCGGGTTCAGCGGAGGCGAGATCGGTCGCGAGCGTGAGCTCAGCGATTCGTGCTCCCTCTTGCTATGCCGCCCATGTGAGGCACTCCCATACCTCGAGCGGCAGTGCTCAAATCATACGCCTCGGGTGGTTCATTCCACTACTGGAACCGGCTAGAAGCCACCACGGTCAGCGGCTCGGCGTCGCCACGGCCCGGAGGCGACGTATGCCAGCGCCGCCACGAAGAGACCGCCGACGAAGATGCCGATCGGGCCGACTGCCACACCGAGTGGATAGCCGAGCTTGGGCACGGACCACAGCACCTTGTCGATCGACGTCTCGTTGTAGACCTGCGCATCGGGTACGGCGTTGGCATCACCCTTGAGCGTGAACTGGATGCTGCTGCCGAACGGGTCGACGGTCGCCACCCGATGGGTGACCCGTACGCCGGCAAGGTTTTCGACACTGATGATGTCGCCGACCTCCACCTCCCCGGCAGAAGCGTCGCGGGCAATGACGAGATCGCCACGATTGATCTCGGGCGACATCGAGTCCGAGCGCACCACGATCGGAGTCAGGTCAAAGGCCACGAGCACAACCGTGGCTGCGATGCACAAGAAGCCGAGTACTGCGGCGATCGTGACCGGGGTCGACCTGGAGGGTCGCCAGTCTCGCAAACCGGTGGAGCGCATGCCGCGCGAACGATGCTGCACTACGTCTGTCCCTACGACGAATGGATGTGCATGGGAGATGCACGGCCACCAGTGTGGCGGATACGTCAGCAGGGTGGGCGCCCCGGATCAGCTACAAAGGCTCACGAGGAACAGCAGGACGGTGTAGCTCCGGGCGTTTGAGGTCGCTGACGTCCACGTGACTGATCCGTAATTGATCTTCGCCTCGACGGTGAACGTCCCGGAGGTCGCGAGCCCGGAGAAGAGCTTGGTGGTGACTCCCCCGCCGACAGTTTCACTCGTGGCGCCGCCGGTGCCGTAGTGGAGCACGTACGACGTCGCGCCAGGCACGGCGGTCCAGTTGAGCCGAGCGCTGCCAACGCCCAGAAGCCCGCAGCTCACCACGGGTGCGGGCACCGTCGATGCGGTGTACGCCGCTCCGGTGATCGCAACCGTGTCTGTCCACTGCACCGCCGAGGCCGGCGATGCGACGGCGATCGACGCAGCAAACGCAGCTGTGCCGACGACCCGGGCCGCACTGTGCTTGCTCTTGGGATCCGCCTTGCGTGCGCCGCCTTTTTGGCGCTTGGGCTTGTCCTCCGCCTCGCCGTCCCCCGGTCCCCCGCGGTGCCCCTCATCAGATCCCGACCGACGGAACAGGATCAGGAGCATTCCGGTCACGTACGCCCCGAGTACGAACAATCCGATGGGACTCGTGGCGGCGTTCACGACATAGCCGGCCTTGGGGATGTGGAACAGGACGCGCTCAACCTTGGTCACGGTGTACTTCTCGGCGTCTGCGACGTCATTTGCGTCGCCCTTGAGGGTCAGCTGGCGTTGCTTGCCCTGGGCGGCAGCATCAACGAGACGGTGGGTCACCCGATTGCCCTCGGAATTGATCACCGAGACGATGTCGCCGGTCTTGAGCGAGCTCGCGTCGACCGTGCGAGACACGGCAAGGTCGCCGGTGTGGATCGCCGGCGACATCGAGCCCGACCTGAACACCAAGGGCTTCACCCCGAACGCAACCGCCGCCACGGTCGCGAGGATGCAGAGGACACCGAGCAGTGCACCGAAGGTCAAGAAGACCTCCCGCGCGCTGTGTCGAATGCCCTTGGTCATCATGAGACGTCCGACGTACCCGTCGCTGTGAAGGTCGCCGATGCGGTCTTGCCCTGCAGTGTGGTCAGAGCGGTGTCAGCGAGCTTGACCGAGAAGCAAAGGCTCTCGGACGCATTCTGGGCGAGGGCCGACGTCGGACGCTTGGCGAGGATCGGCGTGGTCGTCGTGCTGGTCAGGGGAACAGCGTTGACGAGGACGGTGCCGCCGGTGCAGGTCGAGGCGCTACCGGTTCCCGACTTGCTGCCTCCCAGGGAGATCGTCAGCAGGAGCCCGTTCGCTGCCGCCGTGTTGTAGTCGGCGGCATGCGTACCGGTCAGGCCACCGGTCATCGTGTACTTCAGCGGGGCGGTGTCGTTGTTCTTGAAGATGAGTACCTCCGCGACGGACGAGCCGGGGACCATGGTTCCCATGCTCAGGGTCGTCGTTGCGTACGGGTCGCCGTCGTTGACGACGAGATCAAGCGTGCCGGCCGTGAACGTGGCGCCGGTGATCTGCACGTCGTCGGTCCAGTAGGCGAAGGTGCCGACCGTGCCGAGGCCCAGTGCCACGCCGAGACCGAGGAGCGCTCGTACGCGACCGGTGCGCTTGACGGTGTGGCGGCGGGCGCCCAGATGGCTAGACATGATGAGCCTCTCGTTGTGCCTCGTTGCGTCGTCTGACGAAACCAAGACCAGTACCTAGAAGAATTGCGCTGAGTGCGGCGTACAAGACGACGTCAGGTGCGCCCGTGTCTGGCAGCAGGTCGCCCTCGCCCGCCACGTCGGCGGACTGCGACAACGTCACGATGAATCGAAGGTTGGCAGCGGTCAGCTGCGTGTCATTGGTTGAAGACTTGTCGAAGCTCGCGCTGACTGTGATCGGCTCCACGACCTCGTCGGCGATGTCCGGAGCGGTCAGCAGTCGGTGCTGGCCGGGCTCGGAGACGATCGTCCACTCGCCCCCACCGCCCTCGGCCGTGATGTGCAGGTCGCCGGAGTCAAGCAGCTTCCCAGCCTTGGACCCGATCACGTCGATCGTCAGGTCAGCCGACGTACCGCCGTTGTTGCGCAAGTAGAACGTCACCGACTCAGAGTCACCTGGCACCCAGCGCATCGCCGCGTCGAACAGTGGACCATCGATCGAGTTGACCCAGAGGACACCGTCAACGCTGAGCTGCAGCTCGCTCTCGGCGGCTGCCTGAGCGGCGCTCGCGCTGAGCAGGATGGCGGTCATGCCTAGGAGACGTGCGGAAACGCGTTTCATGACGCGAACCGGCGGGTTCGCCCATGGAAGGCGCCGGCAAACATGTAGGACGCGTAGAGGAGCAGGCCTGAGACGACGACGATCATCGTGACCCGGCGCTCGTTTCCTGTGATCGCGTTGTTGACGTAGCCGAGGTACGGCACGGAGTACCAGAGCTTGCCCTTGATCTGCACGGGCCTGACCTGCTTCGCGTCGGCCACATCGTTGGCGTCGCCCTGGGTCGTGAAGGTCAGCTTGCCCTTGACCGTCGTCCCCATGGCGGTCACGCGGTGGGTGACGACTGTTGGCTCGCCCGAGTTGAGCTGATAGGTCACCACATCGCCGACGGCGATGTTGTCGACCGAGATCGGCTTGACCACCGCGAGAGTTCCCGGTGGCATGTCGGGGCGCATCGAGCCCGTGAGTATCGTGTACGGCGTCGCTCCACCAAGTCGTGGAACGAGCACGGCGACGGTGACGACCCCTGCGATGGCCAGGATGACCAACCAGGCAAGGAACGTACGCATCAAGCGCAGAGGCCTCGGCCAGTTGTCGTCATGTCGTGCCGCGTGCTTCATGGTCACTCCTGGGAACGAGGCACGTTGGTCGACGACGTGGTGTCGCCGACCAACGGGCCAGGCGTTGAGGAACTACTCAGTGGTTGTCGGACTGAGTGGCAGTGACAGTGATCGCGTCGAGGACGGCGGTCTGGCTCTGCGTGTCGTTGTCCAGCGGCGTCGTCAGCCCGTCGTACGGGAAGTCGACCGCGATGTTGGCCGTGATGACGTGGTTGCCGGCCGGAATCGTGCCGCCCGGGGTGATGGGGTCCCCATCGACTTCGTACGTGGCGTCGGCGGTCAGGACCGCTGCGAGCTCGGTGTCGCTGGATGCGTTGAACGTTGGCGTACCCACCGAGAGGATGGACACGAGGTGAGCTCCGGTCGACGTGTAGTCGAAGGTGCAGACCTTGGTGAGCGAGTCGCCGGGGACGATGAGGCGTCCCGCGAGTGGACCGCCGGTGCCGCCGGTGCTGTCGAGTGTCCAGTCCGTGTCACACGCGTCGAGCGCGAGTGTCAGCGAGCCTGAGTTGATGGTTCCGCCCGCAGCGTCTTCGCTGTCGGACCAGTAGGCCAGCGATCCGGCGCCGCCCAAAAGGAGTGCAGCGGCCGAAGCGGCAGCGATGGCGCCCTTGGTAGATCTGTTCATGATGCTCCCTCAGATATCGATCCCGATCGACGATCGATACGGGCTCCCTACCTGAGTGTGACTTCGCAAGGGGTCACTTATGACGCGAGATTCTCACCTGAGTCGCAAATATGGCTCGAAGTGACTAGTGGTGGGGCCTGAGCGGCAACGTCAGGTCCGGCTGGCCCGCTTTGCCGTCTTCTTGGGGGTCTTCGACGGTTTGGCAGCCTTGCGCGCCGGTTGCTGGTAGTCGCCGTAGTAGGTTCCGGCGCCCGAATCTCGCCGTGCAACCTTGTTCAGCACGACTCCCAGGATGCGGCCGTTCACCTGATTCAACAGTCCCAGCGCATCATCGAGCTGGGAGTCGAGCGTCTTGCCTGAAGAGATGACAACGAGCGCCCCGTCAGCCCGGGCGCTCAGCACCGCCGCGTCTGTCACTGGCAGGAGCGGAGGTGCATCGATGATCACGAGATATGTCGTGGCAAGGTCTTGGAGGATCTTGGCCATCACGTTGGAGCCCAGCAGCTCGCTCGGATTGGGCGGGATCACGCCAGCGGCGATGATGCGCAAATTGGGGAGGTCGTTGACTTCCTGCAGTACATCCTGGACAGATGCCCGTCCGATGACGAGGTCGGTGAGACCCAGGCCTTCGACCACTCCGAACGAGCCGGCGACGACAGGGCGGCGCAGGTCGCCATCGATCAGCACGACGCGCTGGCCCGTCACTGACACTGCTGCCGCGAGGTTGGCGGCAATTGTCGACTTTCCGTCACCCGGGAGCGGGCTGGTGACAACAATGACGCGCGGTGGTTGGTCGACATCCATGAACTGCAGATTGGTCCGCAGCTTCAGGAATGCCTCCTTTGCGACACTCATGTTGCCGGTCGCCCGACCCGCCATGATGTGGCCGTCCATGCCGCCTGCGTCGCGCTTCAATGTGTCGGTCTCTGGAATGGACGCGGCGACGGTGACTCGAAAGTCCTTCTCAACCAGCGACGCCGAAGTGAGCCGCCGGTCGAGCTGAGAGCGAAGCATTGCGTACGCGGCGCCGAGCATCAGACCAAGGATGAGGCCGAGGGCGACGTTGCGGCGGATGTTTGGGGAGATGGGCGTCGAGGGGAGCTCGGCCGACTCGATCGGCACGAGCTTCACCGCCGCGCCGTCGTCGGATGAGGCTTCGAGCGTGGCGACCGCATCTGCCAGCGACGCGGCCCATGCGTCGGCAAGCTCCTGGGCCGCCGCCGGAGTTGTGCCATGCGCGGTGATCTTGATGAGCACGGTGTCGATCGGCTGATTGACCTTGATTCGACCGATCAACGACGACGGCGATGCTTTCAAACCAAGGTCTTTGGCCACGTCCTGGGCAACGGCTCGACTCTTGGCCAGGTCGACATAGGACGTAGCCCGAGACTTGGCCAGGACATCACCGATGGACGCTTCTGCAGCGCTCTTGCTGTTACCGACCGATACGAAGCCGCTCGCATCTGCGGCATACACCTTCGACTGAAGGGCGCTCGCGACGCCAGCGGCAGAGGTCGTGACGATGGCGAGGAGCAGGACTCCGACCCAGTGGCGGCGCAGAATTCGCAGGTAGTCGCTGATTTCCACTAGGTCAATTTTCCTTTGGCTGACAATTCGGTGAACCCCAGAATCGTATCGGCTCAGTCGACTACGCTCACCGACAATGGAACAACGGATTGACGGTGATCGGTCACAGCACATCGTCCTGAAGGCGCTGGGTTCCCAGATCTCGCTGAACGTGTCGGGCTCGCAGTCAGCGGAGGCATCGTTCGCCATCCGTCAGGCATGGGAATTCTGCCTGGACCTACACCGGACCAAAAGTGCTGACTTGAGCATCGACATTGCCTTCGGCCAGCCATCACTCGAACCGACTCCAGAGACCATCGTGGCCACCAACTTGCCACGGCTCATGCATGATCTGTCCCAGATCATCTCGGTTCGCGCTATCGACCTTCGCGCCGGTGAGCTGCTGATGTTGCACGCCTGCGCGTTCGCGAACCCCCACACCGGTCAGGCGGTTGCGGCGATAGCCAGTTCGGGCACCGGCAAGACAACCCTGATCAGAACTCTCGGTGCCGGCCACGTCTACCTCACTGACGAAGCAGTCGGGTTGACCGACAAAGACACGATCGTCCCCTATCCCAAGCCACTCTCGGTGAACGAGGGTGGCACCCCGCTGAAACGTCAGGACTCCCCCAGGTCCCTTGGTTTGCTTCCACCTTCGGTGCCAGCGACTCTGCGCGACTTGTGGTTCCTCAAGCGCCTCGAAGAGCCTGCGGCTCCAGAGGTCGTCGTTCTGTCGAATCTTGATGCACTGACGACCGTTGCTCCGCAGGTCTCCTACCTGTCAGCTCTTCCCCATCCTCTCCAGCGACTGACCAGAACCTTTGACCGTGTCGGCGGGCTGAAGCTGGTCAGCTATCACGAGGCCGCCGATCTGAAGGGTCTCATCACAGAATCGATTGGCCAGGCATGAAAGTCAGGCGCGGTGCGATTGCTGACCAGGTGGTCCTCGACGGCGAATCCGTCGTGCTGGTGGGGCACACTCTGCTCCGCCTGTCGCCGTTGCCGACGGCCATACTCGAACACACAAACACCTGGGTTGAGACCGCTGATCTTGTTGGTTCGGTCACCGCAGCGCTAAGTTCCCCACCTGACAACATCGACCCGGTCGTCGTCATTGAGCGCGTCATCGCGGAACTGCTCGATGAAGGAGTCCTCGAACATGACTGAGCCGCTCCCGACTGACCACCGCTTGTCAGGGCCCGAGAGCGTGATGCTGGCGCATGCCTGTGTTGCTCAGGTTGCCCGAACACATGACATTCGCGGGCTCTTCATCAAAGGTCCGTCACTGTCGATCCAAGGCTTGCGCCCCTACCGCGACTCCAGTGACGTAGATGTCTTGTGCGACCCGCGAATGGTCAGCCCACTGATCAAGGCCCTCGAGCAGCTCGGCTGGAAGGACCTCAACCCGAGGCGTGAGCTGATCTCGATCGTCAAGCACGCTACTGCGATGGTTCACGACGACTGGCAGTGCAGCGTCGACATCCACAGGAAGTTTCCCGGCTTCTGTGCACCAGATCAGCAGGTGTTCGAAGCACTGTGGGAACGGCGCTCATCAGTGGTCATCGCCCATCAACCGATCCCGACCTGCGATCTTCACGGCGCGTCCCTCGTCGCGGCGCTTCACCTGGAGCGCAACCCCGAGCTCGCCCTGACGATCAGTGATCGCGAATTCCTCGTCGCCGCGCTCCAGGGTCGGCTCAATCGCGAAGGTCTGAGGGAGCTGGCCGAGCTGGCGGCTGCCACAGGGGCCGCCGACACGCTGGCGCCCTTCCTCGACCGCGTCGGCGCGCCGGCCATTGGGCGCGGATCGTCGGACCCCAAGGAAGTTGCCGATTGGAACTTGCACAAGGCGGGCAAGGCTGCGCCGGGACTGGTTTGGCTGGAAGAGCTCAGACAGCACCCACTCCGACGTTGGCCTCAGGTCGTCAGGCGCGCGCTGGCGGTGATGGAGCCTGAGCTCCTGGCGTCGCGCGGTGTTCGCACCTGGCCCGCCAAAGCCCGATATGTGCTCTCGCGATGCCTGCGAGCAATCCGGATGCTACCGAGTGCACTTCGAGAGTGGCGCCGTCTGGGGAACGGTCGAACGTGAGTACATGGAGCATTGCGCCTCACGTGGCTCACACCGGTGACAGCAATCGGATTGCGTTGATCGATCTGAACGATCTGGCGGCAAAGCCTCGCATCCTTGCTGGGTCAGCCGCGGCCATCTGGTGCGCGCTCGTCGATTCAGCAGGGGAGGAGAACGTCGTCTCCACGATCGCCACCGAGTACGGCATCGAACCGAGTCAAGTCCGGCCCGAAGTCGTCGAGTTCCTCGGCAGCCTCCAGCAGCTCGGGGTAGTCGACCGGCTCAGCTGCTGATCGCGGCGGCCAGATTGTTCGACGTGTGACCATCAACGTTGAAGTTGATAACCGTCGAGCTCGGCGCCGCGGACGGCAGCAGTCCCAGAACAATCTTGAAGCTTGAGTCGAACTCCACCGGTCCGCCGCCGTCAGGAATGCTCACGACCTGGGTCTTCGGGCGCCATCCATGGAGCAACCCTGCGACCAGGGAGTCGTCTGGGAACGTCACGGTCGCGGTGTGCGGCCCAGTAGAGGTGCCCGCGAACACAGCGGTGAAGGTGACGTCTCCGCTGTTTCCAGCTTCGTCACCGACCACCGAGACCGCTGCCATGGTGCCCGAAGCTGCTGCCGAGGCCGGTGATGCCGTAGCGATCATGATCGCAGGCGCGGTCCAAGCCGCTGCCCGCATGACGGTGCGTCGCGAGATCTTCCCGTGACCGATGTCCGACTGCTGATCTTCGTCGTGAGTCATCTTCATCCATTCGATATTTTGGCCGCGGGCGCAACGATTATCGCCACCTCGTACGTGTAACGACCTTCGCCCGGATTGGGTACGCCAAAATCCGTCATACCTACAAAGATGGTTCGTTGTGACTAGATGACCTAGTCACTGCGGAGATGGAGATCAGTCCAGCGGACTCACCAAAATCACGAGCGACCCGAGCTCCCGGGCGATCGCTGAGGCGAACGGGCTGCGACCTACCAGCCGCGGTCGGCGAGCCGGTGCGGTTCGGGGATGTCGTCGACGTTGATGCCGACCATGGCTTCGCCGAGTCCGCGAGAGACCTTGGCGACGACATCGGGGTCGTCGTAGAACGTGGTGGCCTTGACGATCGCCGCTGCACGCTCGGCGGGGTTGCCCGCCTTGAAGATGCCCGAGCCGACGAACACGCCTTCGGCTCCGAGCTGCATCACGAGTGCGGCGTCGGCCGGGGTCGCGATGCCGCCGGCGACGAAGAGCACGACGGGCAGCTTGCCGGCCTCGGCGACCTCCTTGACGAGCTCGTACGGTGCCTGCAGCTCCTTGGCGGCGACGTACAGCTCGTCCTCGCGCAGGCCCTGCAGCTTGCGGATCTGGCCGGTGATGGCGCGGATGTGGGTGACGGCGTTGGAGACGTCACCGGTGCCGGCCTCGCCCTTGGAACGGATGAACGCCGCACCTTCGGTCAGCCGGCGCAGAGCCTCGCCCAGGTTGGTCGCACCGCACACGAACGGAACGGTGAACTGCCACTTGTCGATGTGGTTGGCGTAGTCGGACGGGGTGAGGACTTCGGACTCGTCGATGTAGTCGACGCCGAGCGACTGCAGGATCTGCGCCTCGGCGAAGTGACCGATGCGGGCCTTTGCCATGACAGGGATCGAGACGGCCTCGATGATCCCGTCGATCAGGTCGGGGTCGCTCATGCGTGCAACGCCACCCTGTGCACGAATGTCAGCAGGTACGCGCTCGAGCGCCATCACCGCGACAGCACCCGCGTCTTCGGCGATCTTGGCCTGCTCGGCGTTGACGACGTCCATGATGACGCCGCCCTTGAGCATTTCGGCCATGCCGCGCTTGACCTTGGAGGTGCCGACCGTTGCTTCGTTGCTCACTGCTGTGTCCTTAGTCGAGTGCTGGGAAAGTCGTGTCCCAGTCTACTCGTCAGGTTCGTACCAGATTGCTGAGTCCACGTCGCGGCCCACGGGCCGGCCGAGCAGCGTCGAGCAGCTCCTCGACGGTGGTCATCTTGCGCCGCGGTCGGCCATCTCCGGCCCGGCGCTCGGCGCGGTCGATGGCTCGCCAGCCCAGCAGATCGACGACTCGTATGCCGCGCTTCGCGATCAGGGTGCGCAACGATTGGCGACTCCCCCGAGACTCGAGCAGGCCCGCGTTGAAGTCGCCGATCAGGTGGTCAACCGTCTCCCGAGAGCACGACTTGTTGGTGCCGATGAAACCGGTCGGTCCACGCTTGATCCAGCCCACGGCGTACGTGCGGGGTGATCCGCTGACACGTCCTTGGGTGTTGGGAACCACCCGGGCTTCGTCGTCGAAGGGAACTCCGCGCACCGCGACGCCCCGGTAGCCGATCGACCGCAGGACGAGGCCGGTGTCGATGTCCTCGCGATGGCCGGTCGGCACGGCTCGTATGGCGTCCCCGTCGCTGACAAGGTCGTTGCGGGAGACGCGCAGACCTGTCACCCGGGTGTCGCCGATCATCTCGATCGGCGAGGCGGCGAAGCGGAACACGATGCGGCGGCTGCCTGGCGTGCTGGGGCGGGCGACGGCATCGCGCAGCGCTTGCACCTTTCGGTTGGTCATGGGGTCGGCAATCGGCTCGTCGAGGTCGGCCCCCTCGACGACGAAGTCGATGTCCTCGTGCGAGAGCAGACCCACGAGCTCCGGGAGCGTGAAGGCAGCCTGCGCGATGCCGCGACGGCCCAGGATCACGACTTCGCGGACAGCGCTGGCTCGCAGCGCGGCGAGCGCGTGGTCGGCGATGTCAGTTGCAGCCAGCGTCTCGGGATTGACCGAGAGGATCCGGGCCGCGTCGAGAGCCACGTTGCCGTTGCCGACGATGACGGCTCGTTCGCCGCCGAGCTCGAACTCATGGTGCGCATGATCGGGGTGCCCGTTGTACCAAGCCACGAACTCGGTGGCCGTCTCGCTGCCGGGCAAGGTCTCCCCCGGTATGCCCAGCTTGCGATCCTCGGAGGCACCGGTGGCGTAGATGACGGCACTGCAGTGCTCGAGCAGCTCCTGGTGCAGGACGTCGGTCCCGACATTGACGTTGAGCAGGTAGTGGAAGCCCGGTTGGTCCTCGATCTGGCGAAACAGCTTGTCGATCGACTTTGTCTCGATGTGGTCTGGCGCGACACCACTGCGTACGAGCCCGTGTGGTGTGGGCAACCGATCGATCAGCGTCACGTGTACGTTCGACTGCTTCAGGAGCTCATCTGCGGCGTACAGGGCTGCGGGGCCAGAGCCGACAATCGCGACGTGCATCGGCCCGGCAACCTTGCGGACGATCGGTGTGATCGGCGCCTGGATCGGATAGGTACGCGGCTCAGCGTGGAACAGCGCATTGATGTCGACGAACGGCAGCTGCTCGGTCTTGGCCTTGGTGTCTGGCACGATCGCCCCGACGGGGCACGCACCGACACACGCGCCACAGTCGACGCACGACTGGGGGTCGATGTAGAGCATCTCTGCGAGTCCGAAGTCCGGCTCGTCAGGAGTGGGATGGATCGCATTGACCGGGCACGCGAACACGCATGACGCGTCGGCGCAGCACGCCTGTGTGACGACATGGGCCACGGAACGTCAGCTCTCGATGAACGCGACAGGAGGCTCGCTGCGGAACCGTGACGGACGGCCGTCAATCTTGCAGAGGCGCCACATGCGCCGGGAGGTCCGGGTCATCAGGCCCGACTGCTCGGCGAGCATGCGCGCATCGGCGAACATCTCCCGCAGACGCATGCGCGACTCGGGTGCGCGCCAGTAGAGGTCCTTGATGACCTTGCGCGGGATGCCGAACTCCTTGCGGAACGCCTTGGGCGGAATCATGATCAGGTCAGCGCCGACTCGCATGATGATCGGGAACAGCAGCGAGACGATGAACGTGTTGATCCGGCCGAGGTTCGGGCCATGAAGCTTGATGAACTCGTGGGCGAACGAGATGTGACGGGCTTCCTCGGCCACGTGGATCTCCATGATCCGCGACATCAGCGGCGGCAGGTCCTTGCCACCGCGCAGGATGCCCTTCTGCGTGTGGTCGATCGGCTCCTCGCCGGCAAGCACACCTATGAAGAAGCTGACCGGGAACGTGGATGCGGCACCCGGGATCGCCCACGAGATCCGGCGCATGAGCCACGGCATGCCTGGAGCGTCGACACCGATGCGGTTGATCGCCTCCTGGAACATCTGGTTGTGGTGGCACTCCTCGGTGGCCTCGTGCATGAGGTAACGGAACTCCGGCGACTGGTTCTTGAGCTCGAAGCAGTACTGCATGATGCCGCGGATCAGGATGTTCTCGAACTGCACGCCGACGCGCAGGATGTTGGCCTGACGCCAGAGTCCGATCTCGATCTGACGCTCGACAGACTGCGCCTGGTACCAAGGGTGTGCGCCGAGCGGATCGACGTTGGCCGGCAGGATCCAGCGTGGATCGGTGCGGTCGATCTGGAAGTCAGGATGCTCCCACGGGACGTCGATGAACGCGTCGAAGTGATGCTCCGTGGAGGCGACGGACAAGCCGTGGAGCACCTCGGCGTACTGCTCGCGCGTGAGCGTCGCAGAGAGCTCGGTGGGGTTTTCGAGTGTCTGGGTCATTGCTGCTCCTCGGGTCGTACTGCCAGCATGCGCCATACCCATGGTATGTGTCAACGACAATGTCACATACTGCGTGTCGTATACCTGCCCGGCCGTACGGGAGACGAAAAAGGCCCTGCACCGTGACGGTGCAGGGCCCTCCCCCGAGTTCGTGTCAGCCTTGCCCAAGATCAGGCAGACGTGCGCTTGCGAGCTGCGAATGCGACGCCCGAGACGGTGAGGAGGCCGCCACCGATGAGAAGCCAGGTCATGTCCATTCCGTTGTCGCTCTCGGCGACCTCGAGCGTGGCCTCGGCCGGACCGGCGAAGAACAGGACGTCGCTGCGATCGATCGAGTCAGGCGAACCCTTGGCGCTGATCACTTCGGCGACAACAACCTTGTCGGCCTTCTCGACCTTGGCGACCGGAGCGGCAGCCTGAGCGCCGCCCTGGGGCTGCGGCTTCGCGGCCGGCTTCGGAGCCTTGTCCTTCGGGCCGTTGTCCTTGGGCATCGGAGCCTTGTCCTGGGGCTGCTTCGGCTTCGGGGGCACCGGGGCCTTGTCCTGCGGACCCTTGGGCTTCTCGGGGATAGCGATCGGGAAGTTCGGGTCATTCGGGCCTGCGGTGGCGGCGGCGGTGCCGACCATGGTGAAGCCGACGGTGGCGAGTGGGACTGCGATGACGAGGTTGCGGATGGTGCGGTTCATGATTTCTCCTGTGGGTGAGTGATGAGTTTTCAGTTGGTCTGTGGTCTTGCTTGTAGGTAGGAGCCACAGACCCCACAGGACCTGACAACTTTTCCGAAGAAGTTTTCCCCAGGTGTTATTCGCGCTTGAATTGCAGGGTTTTTGGGCGCGACAAAAACGGTCGGTCGTGCTGGTGGGACTTAGCCGGGGCAGGGATCGAGAGTGACTGACCTCGAGGAGGTCGCCGTGTTGCCGCGCTTGTCAGTTGCCGTGACCCGCATCGTGGTGGGTGATCCACCAGACGTGAAGCCAGACATGTTCGCCTTCCAGGTCGACCCCGAGGCGCGGGTCATCGTTGCCGAGCCGGACCCACCGTCGCCGGACCAACGAAGGACCACTGACCTCAAGCCGCTCTCGTCGGAAGCAGTTGCCGTTACGCGGATCGGATCGCAGATGGAGACGCTGCCTGCACGTGGGCGGCCGACTTGGGGATCGTTCTCCTCGGTCAACGAGACTGCGACGCTGGCGCTTCCACCCTTCCACGAGACACCGATGTTGCCGACTGACTTGCCTTCGCCGACGTTGCCACGGTTTGCCCGTACGGAGATCTGCGCTGCCGCGCCCGCGTCGAGCGTTCCGGCGGTCGGCGACGCCGAGAGCCATCCCGCATCGGACGTCAGGCGGTAGTCGACGGGGCTGCCGCCGGAGTTGGTCAGGGTGAACGCCGAGCTGCTGGCACTCTTGCCCAGCGCGATCGTCGTCGTCGACACGGTCAGTACGCCCGGTGCGCCCTTGGACGGCTTGGGCGTCGGGGAGGCAAGAGACTCGGTCGGGGTGGGCGTCGCAGTTGGGGTCGCCGGTGATGCAGCGATGTCCTTGGGGGCCTTGTCATCGTTCGACAGGGCAACAACCGTCGCCGCCGTTCCACCGAGGACGACGACTGCTGCGACAGCGGCAGCTGCGACCTTGGTCTTGGTGGAGACCTTTGACGTGGTGCCGGCCGACGACGTCATGCTCGCCGCGGTGACCTCGAGCGGCTCCCCCTTCGGCGTTGTGTAGGCGACGAGCTGGGTGTTCTCCACGACGCGATCGCGCAGCAGAGCTGGAGCCGTGAACATCGGCACACCGGCGAGCAGCATCCACGGGCTGAGGATCTTCTTGCGACGCTCGCCACAGACCTCGCAGTCGTCGACGTGACGCGAGACGCGCTTGCGGATCAGCGGTGAGAACGTCCCGTCCCAGTCGGCGAGAAGCTCGTCGAGCTCGTCACAGTCGTCACGGCCGAGGCGAGCGATCAGCAGGGCACCCAGCGAACGATCGACTTGGGCACGCAGCCGGTTGAGCATTGTGTAGGCGTTGGCCGCCGTGACGCCCATGGCCTCGCCGAGCTCGGCACCCTCAAGCCCTTGGCGCAGGTGCAGGTCGAGCAGGGCGCGATCGCGTTCGGCGAGTCCGGCTGCTGCGTCCCAGACGATCTTCTGCGCGGCGGAGCGTTCAGCCTCCTGGTCGGGTGTCAGCGCGTCGTCAGCCATGTTGATCAGCTGCTCCTCGCCGCCGTGGTCCACGCGCTTGCGCGCCCGGAGCATGCGAAGGCACTCGCTGCGAACAATCGCGTACAACCAGGGCCGTAGCCGATCCGGCTCGCGCAGCTGGTTGATCCGCTCCGCCACGAGCACGAACGAGTCCGCCACCGCATCGGCGGCATCCTCGCGCTGACGCAGCATCGAGTAGGCGAAGTCGTAGAGCTTGTTCCCGTACTTGTCGTAGACCGCGGCAAAGGCCTCGCGATCCGCCGCCAGCACTCCAGCGACGAGTTCCGCGTCGGTGGGCGCGGGTGAACCGGTCGCGGAAGTCACGGTCGCATCCTACGGATATGAGCGACGAGACGACGGCGACGCACGACATGGTTCTCCTCTCCTACGGTGCTGGTGACACCTGTAGGAGTCGTGCGGGGCGCAGACCTTACAACTTTGCGATCAGAGTTCCGGAGACGCCACTGCCTGCTTGTGAACCATGATCAGGCGCTGGAACACCGTGATGAGGCTGGCAATGGCCAGTGCCCAGAGTGTGATCTCTCGCAGGAACGGAGCGTCGAACAGACCCGCCAACCCGGTCATGACCAGGATCGAGACGAGTCTGTCAGAGCGTTCGGCGATACCGCCCTTGGCCGTCATGCCGAGGCTCTCGGCGCGCGCCCGGGCGTACGAGGTGATCGAGCCGAGCACGAGGCAGGCCAGGCTCAGGTAGAGATAGATGCGCGGATCGCCGAGATCGGACTCCGGTGCGTCGTACGAGTACCCGCCCGCGTAGTAAATGACGAGGCCACCGAAGATCGCGGCATCGCCAACGCGGTCCAGCGTCGAGTCGAGGAAGGCGCCCCACTTGGAGGACTTGCCCAGCTTGCGAGCCATGTAGCCGTCCATGATGTCGCTGAACACGAAGGCTGTGATCACGAGAACGCCCACGAAGAACTGACCCCGCGGGAAGAACCACAGGGCTCCGGCGCTGACGCCGATGGTGCCGACGATCGTCACCTGGTCAGGGGTGACTCCTCGTCGGATCAGGAAGTCGGCAAGCGGGGCCCAGACATTGGTCCAGAACTGGCGGAAGCGTTCGAGCACGATCTAGTCCTTCGTGGTTGGCCAGGCGGCAGCGAGCATCTCGCGCGTGTCGCCCAGGAGCTGAGGCATCGTCTTGGTCTGCCCGATGACGGAGATGAAGTTCGAGTCGCCACCCCAACGGGGCACGATGTGCTGGTGCAGGTGTGCTGCGATCCCGGCACCGGCAGCCCCGCCTTGGTTCATGCCGAGGTTGAACCCGTGCGGGTTGGTGACGGCTCGCATGGTCTGCATGGCCTGCTTGGTCAAGGCGGCGACCTCGACCGTCTCTGCATCGGTCAGCTCGGTGTAGTCGGCCACGTGGCGGTAGGGACACACGAGCAGGTGTCCGGCGTTGTAGGGATAGAGGTTGAGAACTGCGTACGCCGTCTCGCCGCGATGCACGATGAGTCCCTCGGCGTCGTCCATCACCGGGATCTGGCAAAACGGGCAGTCGATCTCGTCTGAGGTCGAGGGCTTGTTCTCGCCCTTGATGTAGAGGATGCGGTGTGGAGTCCAGAGTCGCTCGAACGCGTCCGGCTCTCCGACACCGTGCTGTCCTTCACTCACCTCGTCGTCGGCCACGGCAGAACTCTAGGTGATCGACCAGAGCCCACGATCACACGCGGTGCGACACCGCGTGTGATCGTGGCCCCGTTCACTCCAGACCCATGCGGGTTCTCATGTGCGAGATCGCTTCGAAGTGTTCGGTCGTCGGGCTGAACAAGACGACCTCAGCATCAGAGTTGACGCGGACACTGTGACCGGAGGGCCAGTGGAAGACATCTCCTCCCGAGCAGGTTTCCTCGCTCTTGTCGGTATACGTGACGACGACCTCGCCGCTGATCATGTATCCCCAGTGGGGCGCCTGACAGAGGTCGTCCTTGAGGCCGACGAGCAGTGGAGCGATGTCGGTTCCTTCTTTGAGCGAGAAGTATTCAGCACCCAAGGAACCGTTGGCTGTGCCAAAGTCGGAAAGCAGGCGGGCCACGGCGCCGGGTGAATCGATGACGACTGGAATGTCGCTCTTGGGGAGTCTCATGTCGGGTCCTTTCGTAGGAATGTTCTGGACACCCCTGAGGCGTGACAATCGGTGTCACAATCGGACAATGGCCGTCGAGGAGGCCAGCGCCGCGCTCAATACAGGCGACTGGCAGCGAGCACTTGAACTTCTCGGCGACGACTCCTCTGACGAGGCCCAGCAGATCCGGGCGGCAGCCTGCTATCGGGCCGGCGACCTCGAGGGCGCCGTCGGCATGTGGGAGTCGCTTCACTCCGAGCGGAGCAGGGCCGGCGATCTGTCAGGTGCTGCGTGGGCCGCGTGCATGGTGGCCCTTCATCTCCTGATCGACACAGGTCTGATGTCCGCAGTCCGCGCGTGGGTGCGGCGCGCAGAGGTCATCCTCAGCGATCTGGACGAGGTTCCGGCTCACGCAATCGTGGCCATGGTCAGCACGTACGAACACTTCTTTGCCGGAAATCCCGTCGAGTCGCGGCGGCTCGCGGAGAGTGCGGTGGCTCTCGGGGAGCGCTTGGATGTACGGGCGGCCGTCGTCATCGGGCACACAGCCCTTGGCCGGCTCGATGTGATCGAGGGTGACGTCGATGGGGGTTTGGCGCTGCTTCAGGACGTTGCCGCGGAGCTGACGACCGGCGAGGTGGACCCGCTCACCACCGGGATGATGTTCTGCGAGCTCATCTGTGCCGCCCAGAGCCTCGGGCGTCACGACCTGGCTCGCGACTGGACCGATCTGATGGACCGATGGCGACATGGATCCGCGTTCGGCGGTATCCACGGACGATGTCGCGTCCACCGGGCGGAACTTCTCCGGCTGTCCGGCCCAGCGGGTGCCGCCGAGCAGGAGGCCCATGAGGCATGTGAGGAATTGCGGCCGTGGCTGCGTCGCGAGCTGGGCTGGCCGCTGGTTGAGCTCGGCAACATCCGACGTATCCGTGGTGACCTCGAGGGCGCGGACGCGGCCTACCTCGAAGCGCACCAACTCGTGTGGTCGCCTCAACCGGGCCTCGCCCTCCTGCGTCTCGAGCAAGGTCACCTCGGAGTCGCGTCAGCCCTCATCGCGGAAGCGATCGAACGCCCTGACACCAATCCCTCGAAGGAGCAGCCGCCCTTCGGCGACCTTCGGCTCGCTCCCCTGCTGGCTGCCCAGGTCGAGATCGCGGTGGCCTGCGACGACGTTTCCACCGCGCGTCGAGCCGCCGCCGCGCTCGCCGACGTTGCGGCCCATTACTCCTCCCCTGGCCTGGTGTCGGAATCGCATCTTGCGCAATCAAGGCTCGCCCTCCTGGAAGGTCGTCTCGTCGACGCCATAGAGCTGAGCTCGTCGGCCATCGAAGGTTGGGGCCGGCTCGGCGCTCCCATCGGCACGGGCACTTCTCGCGTGGTCCGAGGGAAGGCACACCGCCTGGCGGGCAGTCTGGGGCTCGCCACGCTCGACTGGGAGATGGCCCAACGTGACTTCGAGGACTTTGGCGCAGTTCGGGCTGCCGCATCCGTCCAGTCACTCCTCGACGACCAGCCTCAACCCTTCGTACAGGATCGGTCCGTCGCGGATGACGACCCTAGCTCGGTCACCTTCGAGCGCGTTGGCGAGTGCCGACGAGTCGTGTGGAGATCAGTCGAGGTTCTTGCGCCCGAACTACGGGGTTTTCGCTACCTGCAGTGCCTCATCGAGCGGTCCGGGCAGGACGTCAGCGTCACGGATCTGGTGTCGTCCGAGCTCGCCACATCGAGGGTCTCACCGCCACAACCGGGGCTGTCACCCCAATTTGGCGCCGGATTGCCGCTTAGCGATGAGCAGGCACGAGATGCGTACCGCCGGCGGTTGATCGAGGTCGAGGAGGAGATCGACGACGCCGACGCATCGCACGACCTCGGCCGGTTGGAGCGAGCCGAATCTGACCGTGAGCACCTCATCGCCGAGCTGTCCCGAGCGTTCGGTCTCGACGGGCGTCCACGGATCGCGGGCGGCGACGTCGAGCGCGCACGCGGAAGCGTCACTCGCACCCTCCGCTATGCCCTGGGCAGACTGAGCCAGTTTCACCCGGAGCTGGGCGAGCACCTCAACCAGCACATCAGAACCGGCACCTACTGCAGCTACCAGCCCGATGCGTTGCATCCCTTGACGTGGGACTTTGGCTGACTCAGACCTGGACGCGCTGCTCGATCGCCTCGACGATGCGTGCGATGGCATCGTCTATCGGTACGCCATTGTCCTGGTCACCGTTGCGATAGCGGAACGACACGGCACCAGCGTCAATGTCGTCATCGCCGGCGATGATCATGAACGGGACCTTCTGGGTCTGCGCGTTGCGGATCTTCTTCTGCATGCGCTCATCAGAGTTGTCGACCTCGACGCGGATGCCCTTGGCCTTGAGCTTGGTGGCGAGCTCATACAGATAGTCGGCGTGCCGCTCGGCGACTGGGATGCCGACGACCTGCACGGGCGCGAGCCAGGGCGGGAAGGCGCCGGCGTAGTGCTCGACGAGCACGCCGATGAACCGCTCGATCGAGCCGAACTTGGCCGAGTGGATCATGACCGGCTGCTGGCGTGAGCCGTCGGCAGCGACGTACTCGAGATTGAACCGCGCCTCGGACGGCATGTTGAAGTCGTACTGGATCGTCGACATCTGCCAAGTACGACCGATGGCGTCGCGCGCCTGAACGGAGACCTTGGGACCGTAGTAGGCGGCTCCGCCCGGATCGGCAACCAGCTCGAGGCCGCTCGCGGTGCAGACGTCCTCCAGGACCTTGGTCGCGACGGCCCACTCCTCGTCCGAACCGATGAACTTGTCGGGCTTGGAGTCATCGCGGGTCGACAGCTCGAGATAGAAGTCGTCGAGCCCGAAGTCGCGGAACAGGCTGAGGCAGAAGTCCAGCAGGTGCTTGATCTCGGCGGGTGCCTGCTCGGGAGTCACGTACGAGTGCGAGTCGTCCTGGGCGAAACCGCGTACGCGGGTCAGCCCGTGGATGACGCCGGACTTCTCGTTGCGGTAGACGTGTCCGAACTCGAAGAGGCGCAGCGGCAGCTCACGGTAGGAGCGCTGGCGCGACCGGAAGATCAGGTTGTGCATCGGACAGTTCATGGCCTTGAGGCGGTAGTCACCGCCGTCGAGCTCGAGCGCGGGGAACATGCCCTCGCCGTAGTAGGGGAGGTGACCGGAGGTGTAGAACAGGCCCTCCTTCGCGATGTGGGGCGTGCCGACGTACTCGAAGCCCTCTTCGATGTGACGGCGACGTACGTAGTCCTCCATCTCGCGCTTGATGACACCACCGCGCGGGTGGAATACCGGCAACCCGGAGCCGATCTCATCGGGGAAGCTGTAGAGGTCGAGCTCCTGGCCGAGTCGACGGTGGTCGCGCCGCTGCGCCTCCTCGATGCGGTGCAGGTGCTCGTCCAGCGCCTCCTTGGTCTCCCAGGCAGTGCCGTAGATGCGCTGGAGCTGCTTGTTCTTCTCGTCGCCGCGCCAGTACGCGGCCGCGCTGCGCATCAGCTTGAACGCCGGGATGCGCTTGGTGGTCGGCAGGTGCGGGCCGCGGCACAGGTCACCCCACGCCACAGCGCCATCACGCTTGAGGTTGTCGTAGATCGTCAGACCACCCTCGCCGACCTCGACGCTCGCGCCTTCGGCCGCATCACCGGCGGTGGACTTGAGGCCGATCAGCTCGAGCTTGTAGGGCTCGTCGGCGAGCTCCTTGCGGGCATCTTCGTCGCTGATCTCACGACGATCAAACTTCTGGCCCTCTTTGACGATCTTGCGCATACGGGTCTCGATCTTGTCGAGATCCTCGGGGACGAACGGCTCCTCGACGTCGAAGTCGTAGTAGAAGCCGTCGGTGATCGGAGGACCGATGCCGAGCTTGGCATCGGGGAACAGCTCCTGGACTGCCTGCGCCAGCACGTGGGCAGTCGAGTGGCGCAGGATGTCGCGGCCATCGGCGGAGTCGATTGCCACGCCCTCAACGACGTCACCGTCGACGAGCTCGTACGCGAGGTCCTTCAGCTCGCCACCCACGC
Organism: uncultured Actinomycetota bacterium; assembly: GCA_963849475.1. Classification (GTDB taxonomy): domain Bacteria; phylum Actinomycetota; class Actinomycetes; order Propionibacteriales; family Nocardioidaceae; genus Aeromicrobium. The sequence continues at coordinate 537,482 of CAWKHC010000009.1, read as the reverse complement.
GGGCAGCGATGATCTCGGGCGACTCGGCGTACAGCTGCCAGGCCTTTGTCCCTTCATCGACCTTCTGAGCATCGGATGAGTTCACGATTGAGATCTGGGACATGGGCACCTCAGTTGGATATGACGCGCCCTACGGGTGGCGCGTTCTGCTTGCCACCACCTTAGGACAGACACAGCAGATGGAACGACACTGGCCGTAGCGGTCGCGCAATGGCGCCGTCGCCGTCATAGTGGCGAACATGGGTCAGAGCACTCCGACGATCGTCCTGGTGGACGACTCGGCCGAGGTGCGCGATCTGCTCCGGACCCAGTTTCAGCTGTCAGGAGCCCTCGAGGTCGTAGCCGACGGTGAGAACGGCGAGGAAGCCATCTCGCTGGCCCACGAGCACCAGCCGGACCTGCTCCTGCTCGACATGTCGATGCCCCAGATGGACGGACTCGATGCGTTGGCAGGGATCTCGGCCGTGTCGCCCAGCACGCGGGTGGTGGTCTTCACCGGATTCGACGGCACCGGCCTCGCTGACAAGGCTCAGAGCCTCGGAGCGGCCGCCCTGATCGAGAAGTCCACGCCGATCGAGCAGCTTGCAGCCAGATTGCTCGCCGTCCTGCACCAATCCCGTACACCGCCGAGTCCTTTCCCTCACCTGGAAGTCGTCCAAGACGTGTCCAACCCCGAGGCCGGGACCATCGCCGACCAGGAGCTGCTCGACGAGCACGCCGAACGCTTCCGCGAGGTGTTCGAGCGAGCTGCCATCGGCATGGCGACGATGACATTGACCGGCGGCATCGTGCGGGCCAACCGTGCTCTCGGTGACCTCATGCTCCAGTCCGTCGACGAGCTGGTCGGACGCGACTACGCGACGCTGACGTCGGGTGCCGGCAGCCAGCTCGACGCCGCTCTGGCAGAGATCGGCACCGGCAAGGTCAACACCGTCCAGCTGGAGCACGACGTCAGCGGCTCTCTGGAGCCGCGCAGGGTGCGGGCAACCATGTCGCCGGTTCGCGACTCTGAGGGACGAGCGCTCTACGTGCTCCTCCAGGTGCAGGACATCACCGCCCAACGTGCTGCCGAAGGCAAGCTCAGCTTGAGCGAAAACCGCTTCCGGCTCCTGGTCGAGGCGGTCGAGGAGTACGCGATCTTCATGCTCTCGCCCGAGGGCATCGTCGTGAGCTGGAACGCGGGGGCGCAGCGCAACAAGGGCTATCGAGCGGACGAGATCATCGGCCAGCACTTCCGTACGTTCTATCGCCCCGAGCAGCAACAGGCGCGGCACCCCGAGTACGAGCTGGAGAGAGCACTCCAGGACGGCCACTACTCCGAGGAGGGCTGGCGGGTCCGCAAGGACGGCTCGGAGTTCTGGGCCAATGTTCTCATCACCGCGGTGTTCGACGATGACGGTGAGCACATTGGATTTGCGAAGGTGACCCGAGACCAGTCCGAACGTAGGTTCGCTGAGGACGAGCGTGATCGCATCGCCCAGGAGTTGTCCTCGGTCAACGCTTCCCTCGAACAGCTGAACACGCGACTCAAACGAGCGGCCGACGACCAGGCGCAGTTCCTGGCCATGACCACCCACGAGCTGCGTACCCCGACCGCGGTGCTGGGTGGTTCAGCGATCACGTTGGCGCGTCATTGGGACGAGCTAGACGAAGAACAGCGCGGGAAGCTGCTTGGCGGCATGAAGACAAGCGCCAATCGACTCGACCGCCTGCTGACCGACCTGCTCACCGCATCGAGGATCGATGCCAGTGTGTTGAGCGTGACCCCTGTTCGCTCATCGACGAGGGTCCTGATCACCAACGCCGTGGATGCGGCGCGCACGAGGTACGGCATTGAGGTCGAGGTCGAGGAATCGGCTGACTTCATCGTGATGATCGATCCTGAGCGCATGGCGCAGGTGCTCGACAACCTCATCAGCAACGCTCTCATCCACGGGGCCCCGCCCATCCGGATCTCGGCACAGGCAGCGGGATCGATGGCACAGCTCCGCGTCAGTGACTCCGGTCCGGGGGTCGATCCGACAGTCCTGCCGCGGTTGTTCGAGCGATTCGTCACAGGTGACAGCTTCGGCGGCACGGGACTCGGGTTGTTCATCGTGCGAGAGCTGGCGCGCGCAAACGGCGGCGACGCCACGTACGAACGCGACAAAGGTGACTTCGTGCTTTCGCTCCCGCTGGCCTGACGCCGGCTCAGACGAGAGCGGCGACCTCGGCGGCTGCTCGCTCACCAGCGCGCACGGCGCCATCCATGTAGCCCGCCCAGTACGTGGCGGTCTCGGTGCCGGCCCAGTGCACGCGCCCGAACGGCTCGCGGATCGTCGAGCCGTATGCGACTGTGGCGCCCGGCTGCACTGATGCAACGGGGCTGCCCATGGTCCAGCGTTCGTGGGTCCAGTCGAACTCGACGTACTCGATCGGGCTGAGCGCCTCCGGACCGACGATCTTGGCGAAGCCCTCGAGCACCAGCTTGCGACGCTCGGCCAGCGGCAGCATGGCGCACTGCTGCCAGGAGGAACCTCCGATGAACGACAGCAGCACGCCGACCTTGGCATCTGCCGGGCTGTTGTCGAACGTCGTACGAACGACCCCGTTGTCCATGACGCCCGATCCCGAAAGACCCTTGGCGCGCCAGAACGGCGTCTTGTAGACCGCGTCGACCTTCATCAACGTGCCCATCGGCATGTGCTGCAGCAGCTGCGAGCGGCGAGGCGGCAGGAACGGTGCCCAGTCGATGCCGAGTGCGAGCGGCGGCGGCACGGCGACAATCACGCGCTTCGCGGTGACGGTGCCCCGGTCGCTGGAGACGGTGACGGTCGAGCCGGACTGCTTGATCTTTCGGACGGGTGCGTTGAGTGCGACTCGTGAGCCGAGTGCCGCGGCGATGCGTTCGGGCAGCAGTCCCGAGCCGCCGACGAAGCGTGAGTCCTGCGCGGCGTTGGCCGTACCCGAGGCGCGTTCGAACGTTCCGGGATTGGTCTCATTGCCGGCTGTGGCCATGTACCAGAGGAAGAACAGCATCGAGATGCCCTCGGCGTCGGTGCCGAAGGCGGCCTGGAAGAACGCCTTGAGCACCTCACGTACAGGCGGAAGGATCGAGTTGTGCTGCAGCCAGGTGTCGACCGTCTGCGCGTCGAGCTTGGCGGCGTCCTTGGCAGTCCACGGCGCCTCCACCGGGATCTTCTTGGCCATCTGGTCGATGCGGAGCTGCAGGATCGCCGCATCCGCGAGGATCAGCGGATCGGGCGGCACGGTGCCGGTGTACTTCATGCTGCCGAGGTTCTTGGAGATGTACACGTTCTTGCCCTCGACGTACTCCTTGAAGGTCGCGACCTTCAGCTCCTTGGCAAGGGTGAGCACGTGGTCCTGGGTGGGCCCGACGAACGCACCACCGGACTCGATGACGGATCCACCGGTGACGGTGTGGTTGAGCAGTCGACCGCCCACCCGGGAGCGGGCCTCGAGCACGAGGACGCTCTTGCCCTTCTTGACCAGGTTGCGAGCTGCGACCAGCCCGGAGAGTCCTCCACCGACGATGACGACGTCGACCTTCTTCGGCAGGGCACCTGACTTGCTCGCGGCTTCGGCTGCCTCGCCCAGACCACCAATTGCCAGCATCGTGCCGCCAGCGACGGCACCGCCCAGCAGTCCACGCCGCGAAAGTCCCTGCTCTGCCATGTGTCGTTCCCTCTCGTCAGCAATGTCAACGACAGTCACGGCGAAAGGCCACGGATCAGCGCGGAGGAACTAGTGGGACCGGGAGCAGCGCAGCAGCAGCACCAGCCGGAACAACGGGACGTACGGGAGGCACGGCGGCGACGCGGACGTACGGCTCACCAGGCGCCGCCCGCATGTCCGACTCACCCTTGTTGGGCCAGAACGACATCGCCCGCTCGGCCTGTGCCGTGATCGTCAGCGACGGGTTGACGCCGAGGTTCGCCGTGATCGCCGACCCGTCCGTGATGTGGAGGCCCCGGTAGTTGTGGACCCGTTGGTAGGGGTCGATAACGCCGGTGTCGGGGCTGGTGCCGATCACGCAGCCGCCAATGAAATGGGCGGTCAGCGGTACGCCGGCGAGCTCACCGAACGCTGCACCGGGGTAGCCGCCGATCTTCTCGGCGATGTCCTTGGCCGAGCTGTCGGCAACCGGGATGTAGGCCGGGTTCGGCTCACCCATCCCCTGCCTGCTCGTCATCCTCCGACCGAACAGGCCGCGCTTGAGGTAGGTCGTGATCGAGTTGTCCAGCGACTGCATGACCAGGATGATCATCGACTGCTCGGCCCAACGGCGGGGATTGTGCAGGCGCAGCGTGCCTCGTACGCCGAGCAGGCGATAGCCCCGCACCACAGCCCGGAAGCGACCACCGGGTCCGGGGCGATCCGGCAGCGCCATGTTCATCAGGCTGAGCAGCCCGGATCCGCGCCCATAGCGCACCGGCTCGATGTGCGTCTGGTTGTCGGGATGGAACGAGGACGTGATCGCGATGCCCGGGGTGTAGTCGGCCTCCTTGTCCGCCGCTCGCGCGGACAGCACGGCTTCGGAGTTCGTACGGCTCAGCTCACCGACCCGGGGAGACAACTGCGTCAGCGATCGCAGCCGCAGCTTGTGCAGCAACCGCTGGGTGTTGAGGGCGTTGCCTGCGAAGACGACCTGACCTGCGGTGACGGTGCGCCTGCGCAACACGTTGCCGCTGCGGTGCGTCCTGACCCGGTATCCGTCGCCCTCGGGACGCACGTCGACGACGCGGGTCAACGGATGCACCTCGGCTCCCGCCTGTTCGGCGAGGTACAGGTAGTTCTTGACCAGGGTGTTCTTGGCGTTGTGGCGGCAGCCGGTCATGCAGGCGCCACAGTTGATGCACGCCTTGCGGGCGGGCCCGGCACCACCGAAGAACGGGTCGGCTGTGTCGGCACCGGGAGTCTCCCCGAAGAGCACGCCGACGTCGGCGGGGTGGAACGTGTCGCCGACGCCGTAGTCGCGGGCGATCGTCTGCATGACCTCGTCGGCCGGCGTGTGACCTTGGTACGTCGTCACGCCCAGCATCTTCTTGGCCTGCGCGTAGTGCGGTGCCAGCTCTGACTTCCAGTCGGTGATCGACGCCCACTGCGGGTCGTCGTAGAACTCGTCCAACGGTTCGTACAGGGTGTTGGCATAGACCAACGAGCCACCACCCACACCAGCGCCGCTGGCGATCAGCACGTCCTTGAGCAGGGTGATGCGCAGGATGCCGAAACAGCGAGCCCACGGGGCCCACATGTATCGACGCACCCGCCACGAGGTCTGCGGGAAGTCGTCGTCCTCAAATCTGCGGCCGGCCTCCATGACCCCGACGCGGTAGCCCTTCTCGGTCAGCCGCAGCGCAGCGACGCTGCCGCCGAAGCCGGAACCCACCACCAGGACGTCGTAGTCATGACTCATGGCACAGATCGTACGACGCTTGTTGACACTCTGCCAATAGGGCGCGAAACTGTTCCGCATGACCGCCGCCCGACTGCGCCTTGCTCCTGCCGAGCGACGCCAGCAGATCATCGAGGCAGCGCAGACCCTGTATGCGTCGCGCCCCTACGACGACGTGTCGACCGCCGAGCTCGCCGCTGCAGCGGGAGTGGCCCGCGGGCTGATCAACCACTACTTCGGCGACAAGCGCGAGCTGTTCCTCGCTGCCATGCGCGAATCCGTGCTCATGCCCGAGCAGGCCCTGCCCGGACTCGACGGCAAGACGCTCGAGGAGCGCGCCCGCCTGACGATGTCGTGGATCCTCGATGCCGCCACGACGTACGGCGAGGGTTGGGTCAACGCGAGCGGTGCAGCCAACCTGCACGGCAGCTCCGACATCCAGGCCGTCATCGACGAGGCCGATGACCGGGCGGCGCGGCTCGTGCTCGACGCACTCGGCCTTCCCGACGACGCCCAGCTTCGAGCTCGCCTGCGGCCGACGGCGGCACTCACCAAGGCCGTCTGCCGCGAGTGGCTGCAGCGCGACACGTACACGCGGGACGAGGCCCTCGACCTGCTCACCGCGACGGTGCTGCTGTTCGTCCAGAAGGAGACTGCATGACTTCGATCGGGATCATCGGTTCAGGTTTCGGCGCCGTTGCCGTGGCCGTCGAGCTGAAGCGCTCTGGCTACACCGATCTGCGCCTGTGGGAGCGCGCCGACGACCTCGGCGGCGTGTGGCGCGACAACACGTACCCGGGCGCCGGGTGCGACGTACCGTCACCGCTCTACTCGTTCTCCTTCGAGCCCAATCCGCGATGGACCCGCCGGTACGCGCTGCAGGAAGAGATCCATTCCTACATCCGCAAGGTTGCCGACAAGCACGGCATCATCCCGCTCGTGCAGTACGGCCGAGAGGTCGTCGCCGGGACCTGGGACGCAAAGACCTCGACCTGGGCCGTGACGTTCGCCGACGGATCCACCCAGACTGTCGACATCCTCGTCAGCGCCGTGGGTCAGCTCTCGCGCCCCAAGCTGCCACCCATTCCCGGCATCGAGACGTTCAATGGCACGTCATTCCACTCAGCGGAGTGGGACCACAGCTTCGACGCGACCGGCAAGCGCGTCGCCGTGGTCGGAGCCGGCGCAAGCGCAGTGCAGTTCATCCCCCATCTCGCTGCCGATGCCACCCGGTTGACGGTGTTCCAGCGCTCCCCCAACTACCTGATGCCCAAGCCGGACAAGCCCTACAAGGCATTCCACAAGGCAATGTTCCGCGCTGCGCCGATCACGCAGACGGTGGAGCGCGGCGGGATCTGGGCGATCATGGAACAGTTCGCCAAGGGGCTCAAGGACGACACTCGTGCGGGCAAGATCAACAAGCGCATCGCGATGCATCACCTCGCCAAGCAGGTCACCGAGCCAACGCTTAGAGCAAAGCTCACCCCCGACTACCCGATCGGTTGCAAGCGGATCCTGTTCAGCAACGAGTTCTATCCGGCTTTGGCGCAGGCCAACGTCGACCTGGTCACCAGCGCCGTTGCCTCCGTCACCCCAGATGGTGTGATCGACGCCGATGGCAACGAGCACAAGGTCGACACGATCATCTACGCGACCGGCTTCGATGCCCAGGACTTCCTTGAGTCGATCGACCTCACCGGCATCGGTGGCCAGAAGCTCGCCACCCAGTGGGCTGACGGCGCCCACGCGTACCTCGGCATCTATGTCCCGAACTTCCCCAATCTGTTCGTGACATATGGACCCAACACCAATCTCGGTGGCGGCTCGATCATCTACATGCTCGAAGCCCAGGCCAGCCACATGCGGCAGGCGCTGGACCGGCTCAAGGCCGGCAGTTTCACCACGGTCGAGGTGACCGAGGAGGCCGAGGAGGCGTACGACCGCGAGATCCAGGACAGGCTCGACGTCTCGGTCTGGTCACACTGCGAGAACTGGTACCGCCACTCGTCGGGCCGCATCACCTCCAACTGGCCGGGAGCGACCCGGCCCTTTGCCAAGCGCACCAAGGTGCTCGAGCCGAAAGCGTTCAGCTGGTCATGAGCAATACCTATCCCCCATCCCCATGGGATCTCACAGGCCACGCCTACACGGGTGTCTGGCTGCTCCCGAAGCGGCTGACTCCCCCGCCGCACAACGCGTCGACGAAGCCGGTCACCATCTTTGGCCGCGCCATCGTTTCTGCTGCGTTCTTCGTCTATGAGGAGCCCAGCCCGCTGACCTACGACGAGATCATGTCGACAGTGCTCGTACGTGACGGATGGCGCCTCCGCGTGTCGATCACCCACATCTGGGTCAACTCCGCGGCATCGCGTGACGGCGGCCGGGAGCTGTGGGCGATCCCAAAGGATCTCGCTGACTTCGACGTCGCACCGCACTCCTCCTACGCCGCGCAGGGCATCGGCTCGCTGAGCCTGCAGCGCGTACGCAGACTTCCGTTCCGGCTGCCGGCCGCATTCAGCTCGGCACAGGACCGCGACGGCAACCTGCTGGTGACGCCCGTCTCTGGCAAGGTCCGGGGCGGTCTCGCCAAGGCTCGTTGGTCGTTCGCGGCGGATGGGCCGATCGGATTCCTCGCCGGTCGCAAGCCGCTGCTCACCCTCGCGATCAGGCCGTTCCACCTGCTCTTCGGCCGCCGCTGATCGTTGTTAGGGTCAGAGCATGCGCCGACTTGCCCTCCTGATCCTGACCGCTCTGCTATTGACCGGCTGCAACGGCGGCGGATCTGACGACGCCAAAGATGGCGGCAAGACAGACGATACGACCACCAACGCCACACCCAAGCCGACCGGACCGGCTTGCGACGACATCTGGAAGGCTGGCGAAACGCTGCCCGCGGACTACAAGTCCTGCGTCCAGGGCGGGGCCATCGCGGAGCAAGAGGTCTACGAGTGCACTGACGACACCTTGCTCGTCGCCTTCAACGACTCCATGTACGCCGTCACGGGCGGCAAGATCGTCCAGCCCGAGATTCAGCCGTTCCAGGACACCGAGGAGTACGGCAAGGTCTACTCGGACTGCACCGGCGAGTAGCGCTCAGCGTTCAGTCGGTTCGTCCAGCACCGGCTCGTCCTCGCGTTCACTGCCTGTTCCTTCGACGGTGTCCGGGTAGGCCGGGTCATCGGTCTCGTCGGGAACGGCTTTCGGATGTTCCTCCGCGGCCTCGGGTGTCTGCTCGGTCATCGCGACTCCGGGATGTCTGGTGCGGGTGGGTCAACGCGGTGGGGGCGCTGACCCACCCGACTTTTCAGTGAGCTTGGCAAGCGGTTACCCCGCGTGGCGCGTCGTACGCGTCAGATGCCCAGCACTTTTCGAGCCTTGTCCGTGAGCGCGCCGCCGGCCTCGCCGCGATCCACGGCAGTGAGGAACCCGCCCTTGCGGGCCTGCGCCACGCGATTGGTCCAGCTGCCGGCGCTGCCGCCAAACCGTTCGACCAAGGTCTTTGAGGGCGTACGCACGCCGACCTCGACGAGCGAGACGTACTCGAGAGCCAGCGCCGCCAACGCCTGATCACTGCTTCCGAACCGCCCCCCTGCGGCGTCAAGCACGTCGGCCAGGTTGAGCTTGGGCCTCGTGGTCGCGGCTGCATCCTTGGTTGCGATCCGCCGCGCTTCGGAGATGAGCGCTCCCAGCGGCAGCTCGCGCACATCGTTGCCGCTGATGCTGGCGCCGGTGTCGCTGATTCGGAGAGTGATCTCACGGATGTTCCATTGTCGATGGGTGCCTCGGCGGTGCAGTCGCATCCCGACGCCCCAGTCGTCGGCGAGGCGCATCGCAACGAGTCGATCACCATCGTCTGCAGCCTCGATGACATGCGGCTTGGTCAGGTCGTCCAAGAGTTCGCCGAGCTCCATTGCAACGCCTCCGGTGATAGTCCGTTGACGATATCACCGGGTGGTTGAGGTGAGAACAGAATCGAACATATGTTCTAGTCTGTGTCCGTGGGGTTCGTCGACCGGTCAGACAACGCAGGTCGACTGGATCCTGCCAAGCAACCGATCCGTCACGTGTGGGTCATGCAGACGCGCGAGTACGGTGCGCTCAGTCCTTGGGCGGGACTCCTCATCGAGTGGCGCCGCGACAGCACCGGCAAGTGGTTCGCCCTTGTCGCGGTCGTCTCGGGCGGCGTTGGCAACCACCTCGGCGTGAGATGGATCCCGGCAGACCAGCTCGTGCCGGCGAAAGGCTACGAACAGCCGCGATGACCAGTGACGTCTTTTCGGTGCGAAGACAGAGCCGCGCTACCACTGCGCCAACGATAAAAACCCCTCCGATTGGAAGGGTTTTCCTCGGGTGGGCGATACTGGGTTCGAACCAGTGACCTCTTCGGTGCGAAGACAGAGCCGCGCTACCACTGCGCCAACGATAAAAACCCCTCCGATTGGAAGGGTTTTCCTCGGGTGGGCGATACTGGGTTCGAACCAGTGACCTCTTCGGTGCGAAGACAGAGCCGCGCTACCACTGCGCCAACGATAAAAACCCCTCCGATTGGAAGGGTTTTCCTCGGGTGGGCGATACTGGGTTCGAACCAGTGCCCTCTTCGGTGCGAAGACAGAGCCGCGCTACCACTGCGCCAACGATAAAAACCCCTCCGATTGGAAGGGTTTTCCTCGGGTGGGCGATACTGGGTTCGAACCAGTGCCCTCTTCGGTGCGAAGACAGAGCCGCGCTACCACTGCGCCAACGATAAAAACCCCTCCGATTGGAAGGGTTTTCCTCGGGTGGGCGATACTGGGTTCGAACCAGTGCCCTCTTCGGTGCGAAGACAGAGCCGCGCTACCACTGCGCCAACGATAAAAACCCCTCCGATTGGAAGGGTTTTCCTCGGGTGGGCGATACTGGGTTCGAACCAGTGCCCTCTTCGGTGCGAAGACAGAGCCGCGCTACCACTGCGCCAACGATAAAAACCCCTCCGATTGGAAGGGTTTTCCTCGGGTGGGCGATACTGGGTTCGAACCAGTGACCTCTTCGGTGTGAACGAAGCGCGCTACCACTGCGCCAATCGCCCGATGCGTCTGAAAGATTAACGTACTCCCGCGGCTCGGCCGAACCGGACCTAGACCGCGAAGCGGGCGTCGGTGTACTTGCGAAGGTTCTTCAAGAACCTTCGAAATGCGGCATTCAGCAGAGGCTTGCTCGGACCGAGCGTGTACCGAGCCACCCCGGTCACCTCCATGGCCATGGTCCAGGTCAGCCGGCAGCCGGTGGGGGTCTCGACAACGTCGTACCGCTCAGCAAAAGCCTTGATCCGCTTCTCGGAGGCCTCGTTGAAGCGGAAGGCCATCATGGTGTGCTCGTCCCAGGCGAGAAACTCCTCAGAACCGAGAAGTCCCCCGCGCATCGAGACAAGGCGCGTGGTGCCGACACCTCGCGGCTCCGGCGACGTCCACTCGACATTGGTGATGGCCTTGGCCCAGTGCGGCCACGACTCGGCATCGGCCAAGACCTCGAAGAGCTGTTCGGGCGTGATGTTGAGGTCGACAGAGTTGATGAAGCGGCTTGGCGCGGAGTCGACGAAATCGAGGTCGACCTTGTCACAGGGGTGAAGGTCAGTGGTCATGCGAGAAGGTTAGGGGTCGATGCCCTTGGCAGCCTCACGCGCCCAGATCTCCTGCGCCTTTGCGGTGATCGGCCCCGGGGCCGGGAGCTCGCGATCGTTCACGTGCGAGATGGCCTGTACGTCGCGCGTCGTGCCGACCAGGATCACCTCGTCGGCCTCCTGGAGCACCTCTATCGGCGCATCGCGCTCGACGACGTCCAGCTCGCCGGCGCACCACTCGAGCACCAAGGCACGGGTCACACCCGCCAGCGGGCCGGCATCGAGTGTCGGTGTCACGAGCTGGTCGCCGAGGACGTACATGATGTTGGAGCCGGTGCCCTCGCACAGCTGGCCCGCAGTGTTGGGCATGACAGCCTCTGTGGCGCCCCTGGCGAGCGCGTACTCCACCATCAGCGCGTTCTCGGCGTACGAGGTCGTCTTGAGACCCGCGAGGGCTCCACGCTCGTTGCGCGGCCACGGAACGGTCGCGATCTTGCTGACCGACGGCGGGCGATCGCAGGGCTCGGTGATCACCACCTGCGTCAAACCCACGGTCCCTCGCGGCGAGCCGAGCGGACCGGGACCGGACGTGACGGTGAGCCTGATGCGACCGAACGGAAGGTCCTGTCCCTCCATGGTCGCTGCGATGCCTTCGCGAATAGCCGCGACGTCTGGCGTGCCGATTCCGAGACCCTCAGCCGACCGCACGAGACGGTCCACATGACGCGTCAAAGCGAAGGGCTGGCCCTCCTCGATCTTGATGGTTTCGAACACTCCATCACCCACGATGATCCCGTGGTCGAGTGCGCTGATCGACGGTTCGTCCGGCGATCCCAGCAAGTGGCCGTTCAACCATGTCTTCATGCTTCAAAACTAGCGAACCCCGGTTTGGGTTCGCCCGTCCACATCCGCTAAAGTCTCGTGTCGCCTCAATTTGAATCTGTTCAGTGAGGCAGTGCGGACATAGCTCAGTGGTAGAGCATCACCTTGCCAAGGTGAGGGTCGCGAGTTCGAATCTCGTTGTCCGCTCGGAGCGGGTCTCCATACCCATCCAGCGGTGGGTTGGCCGAGAGGCGAGGCAACGGACTGCAAATCCGTGTACACGGGTTCAAATCCCGTACCCACCTCGAGCATCACAGCTACACAACTGAATAAGCACGGGCGATTGGCGCAGTCTGGTAGCGCGCTTCCCTGACACGGAAGAGGTCACAGGTTCAAGTCCTGTATCGCCCACAAACAAGAGCCGCACACGAAAGTGTGCGGCTCTTTCCTATTCTTCTCACGTTCGTGAGCGGCTCTTCACATTTCGATGCGGGACTCTGCAGTTTCGGCTAAGAGGCCGGACGACTCGGCTTGGCCGGCTGGCGGCGGGTCGAGCCCCAGAGTCCGACTCCGATCCCGACCATCGCACCGCCCATGCCGATCGCCTTCTGAGATGTCGACAGCTCGGAATGCCGCTTGAGTCCGCCGATGAAGTCGGCGGCGTCAGCGCCGCCAGAGGCGAGGAACCACCCCCGGGTGTCGCGGCCGCGCAATGCAGCCGTTGCGAGCAGGCCACCGATGAGAGCGTCGCGGTAGCCCATCGAGTGCAGAAGCAGGAAGTGGCTGGGGTGCTCGGGCGGCGTCGTCTCGCCCCACATCCGGTTGGCGCGAAGCGGGTCTACGAGGAACTGGACCCCTGAGGCGAAGCGGATTGTCCCAGCGAGAAGGGCGACGGCGTCCATTCCAGCAACGTACGCGATGCAACAGTTCGTTGTTCCAACTCACGCGAATTCTTGTGACAGGCCCGCAGAACCGTTCTAGCCTTCGGATTATGACGATCGACGACACTGCGAAGCCGACAAAGAGGGTTCGGGCCGCCGTCACGGCTGAGCCTCCGGCAATCCCCGAGCCCGAGCAGGAGGAAGGCCTCCTCATCGATCTGCTCGGTGAGCGCCTCGAGTCGCTCCAGCTGCTGCGCGGTGTCGACGACGAGACCGAGACCAACCAGCTGCTGGAGGCCTTCGGAAGCAGCGGCGAGATCGAGAGCACCATGCTCAAGGAACTGAGCAGCAAGGATCCGCTGCACCACACCCAACGCTTCGACGAGGCGCACCGACGTGCCATGCGTGCCCTCGAGGTCTTCGACCGCAACGGCTCGCGTCAGCCGTCAGCGCTGAAGGTGCCCAAGCTCATCAAGCCGGTCGTCAAGCGGATCGTGCAGCTGTTCATCACGTTCATCGTGCGAAGTCACCAGAAGCGACTCGTGAAGCACCTGCGCCAGCTCTACGCGCTCCGTGAAGCCAACAGCGCGGTCGGCTCGGACGAGTACCAGCTGCTTGCGACCGCGCGCATCCAGGTCGACGCCATCACGCCCGATCTCAACAAGTCGAGCCTGCCGCTGCCCGCGTTCCTGATCGGTGGTGCTGCCATCTCGGGAACGCTGTCGTTCGTCGGCCGAAGTCTCACGACCGATCAAGGACGTTTCGGCTTCGCCGCGGGATTCCTGATCGTGGGTCTTGGCCTGTTCTGGTGCGTACTCAAGGCCGCTGGCATTGCTCGCAGCCGCGCCCGGATCGCCCTCGACGGCTCGTTCAAGGCACTGTGGGAGGTCATCGGCGATGCCGGTGACCCGCCGAAGGACCAGGCCAAGCTGTTCGCCGTGGTCGCGTCGGTGTTGCTGCTCGCGATCTGGATCGTCGTACCCGGAGTGCTCGGCTATCAAGCCATCAAGGCAGCGCTCTAGGCCGCTTCGTCCTCGCTCTTGACCTTCGGCTCGGACTTCCAGCTGAATTCGCCGTTGGGACCGTCGATCACGGCGTTCGCCACAGCAATCGCGTCCTCGCGGCCGACGAAGAACACGTCGCAGGTGAACTTCGTGCCGATCGCCTGATCGACCTTCTTGGGGCAGTCGGCCTTGATCGCGCGTCCCTCACGGGCGGTCAGCTTGCGCTCGATGTTGTCCTCGACACCGTCGGTCGACATCAGCACGACGGGCTTGACGGTTTCCTTGGCCTCCGGATGCTTCTTCTCCTTTTGAGAGTCGAGGTACCAAAGAACCGCCCCGGCAATGATCATCACAGTGGCGACTATGAATGCGACTCTCGTCGCCGATTTCCTCATACGGAGAACCCTACGATGACCGCTCGAGGCGCATCTGCTCGACCGCTGCGTTGATGGCGGCGCCGATCAGCACGGCGATCGACAGCACGTACAACCAGAGGAGAACGGCGATCGGCGCGGCGAGTGGCCCGTAGATCGAGGTGCCGCCCGACGAGAATCCAAGCGCCCACCGTACGAAGTAGCTGCCGAACACCCACAAGCGTCAGCGTGAACACGGCTCCCGGCATGCCGACCATCCACTTGCGACGCACGGGCACGGCCAGGTGATAGAGCGTGGTCAGGAAGAGGACCGACAGCACCAGCACTGCCGGCCAATAGAAGTACTTGAGGAAACGGAACTCGTCGGGCAGGACGTCTGCGGCAAGCTGCGGGCCCGCCAAGACCATCGGTACGAGCACGATCGCCACCATCAGCGCGACCAGGTAGAGCGAGAAAGACAGCGCCCTCGTCTTGACGATGCCGCGCTTGCCGCCCATCCCGTACAGGATCGTGATGGTGTCGATGAAGACGTTGAGGGCCCGCGACCCTGACCACAGAGCGAGGACGAAGCCGACCGAGATCACGTCGATACGCCCACTGCCGAGCACGTCGTCGAGGGTCGGCGCGATGACCTCCTGGACCGTGTCGGGTGTCAGGGCCTGCGAGGCGAGGTCGAGGACCCGGTCCTTGAGCACGTCGACCTTGGAGACGTCGAACCGCTCGGCGATGAAGCCGATCGTGCCGGCGAGGCCGAACACCAGGGGCGGGAGCGACAGGATCGCAAAGAACGCAGCCTCGGCGGCGAGGCCCGTGACGCGGTACTGAAAACAGCTGCTGAACGTGCGGGCGAAGAGCTCTCTGACGAGCAGCACGAACGATCTAGCGCTGCCCGGTCGGTCTACCGGTTCCACCGCCATGGCTCTACCGTAGCGACATGGATCCGCTGTCACGTGCACCTTTGAACCAGGCAACCCCACTGGTCGGTTACAACGTCGCCACCAGCGACAACGCACTCATGGACGCGGTCCGCGCGTACGGTGCCGCAAACACCGACGAGATTGTCGAGGCCATCACCCCGATGGGTTCGCTGGCCGGATCCGCCGAGGCCCGCGAGCACTGGCACCTGGCCAACGAGAACGAGCCGAAGCTCCGTACGAACGACCGTTACGGCAACCGTGTCGACGAGGTCGAGTTCCACCCGTCGTGGCACTGGTTGATGACCCAGGGCGTCGGCTTCGGCCTCACCGCCGAGCCGTGGACCTCGCAGAGCCCGGTCGCACATCTCAAGCGCGCCGCCGGCTTCTTCACGTGGGGTCAGTCCGAGGGCGGCCACATGTGCCCCATCACGATGACGTACGCCGTTGTCCCTGCCCTTCGCGCCGACGATGCACTCGCGAAGCAGTGGATCACCGGGCTCGCCTCCCGCACGTACGACTTCGGGCTCCGCCCGCCCGAGGAGAAGGCCGGGCTGCTCGCCGGCATGGGCATGACCGAGAAGCAGGGTGGCTCGGACCTGCGCACCAACACGACCGTCGCGCGCCCGACCGAGACGCACGGCGAATACCTGCTGACCGGCCACAAGTGGTTCACGTCCGCGCCGATGAACGACATGTTCCTCGTGCTGGCCCAGGCACCCGAAGGTGTCACCTGCTTCGTCGTGCCCCGCGTACGCCCCGACGGCACCCGCAACACGCTTTCGATCGTGCGGCTCAAGGACAAGCTCGGCAACCGGTCCAACGCGTCGAGCGAGCTGGAGTTCAACGACACGTACGCGACGCGTCTCGGTGACGAAGGGCGCGGCATACGCACGATCATCGAGATGGTGTCGGCGACCCGGATGGACTGCATCCTCGGCTCGGCAGCACTCATGCGCAAGGCACTCGCCGAGGCCGCCTGGCACACGTCACATCGCTCCGCGTTCGGCGCAACGCTCGCCGATCAGCCCGCGATGACCAACGTGTTGGCCGACCTCGCGGTCGAGACCGAGGCTGCGACGTTCGTGGCGATCCGGCTGGCCTCGGCGGTCGACAAGCCCAACGACCCGCACGAGCAGGCCCTGCGCCGCATCGGTCTCGCGCTGGAGAAGTTCTGGGTCTGCAAGCGCACGCCAATGATGGTTGCCGAGGCGCTCGAGTGCCTGGGCGGCAACGGCTACGTGGAGGAGTCAGGCATGCCGCTGATGTTCCGCGAGTCACCTCTCAACTCGATCTGGGAGGGCAGCGGCAACGTGAACGCGCTCGACGTGCTGCGCGCTCTGGGCCGCGAGCCCGAGACCCTCGACGCCTGGATCACCGAGATGGCCGACGTACGCGGCGAGGACGCGCGGCTCGACACCGCAGTCGACGCAGTGCTCACCGAGCTTGCCGACCTGTCGGATGTCGAGGTCCGCGCCCGCCGCATCGCCGCCAGCATGGCGACCTGTCTGCAGGCCGCGGTCCTGATCAGGCACGGAGACCCCTCGGTCGCCGACGCGTTCTGCGCCTCCCGGCTCGCCGGCGACTGGGGCGGTACGTTCGGAACACTCCCTCGCGGACTCGACCTTGCCGGCATCGTCGCCCGCACCACCCCCCACTTGGAGAATTGATGCGCAAGCCGATCTTGGGAGCCCTGTTCTCAGCGCTCCTGACCCTCACTGCTGCCATGGCGCTCCGCGCCGCTGACGCAACCCTGGCCGTTGCGGCCATTGCGGCAGTCGCCGTGCTGTTCACCTGGTACGCGCAGCTCCACTCGACCGAGGAGCGCGGCACCCTCGGTCTGGCCAACCCGGCATCGGCAGTCTCGCTCGCTGTCGTCGGTCGGCGACCATGGGGGACGTTGCTGCCGGTTCTCGCCGCTCACACGATCGGTGGCGTGCTCGGTGGATTGGCGGCTCTTGCGCTCGAGGATCGCCTCGGCGACACCCTTGTCTTCACGCAGCCGAGCCTCATCGTCACCGCGGTTGGCGCTGCTCTGGTCGGCCTGATCGGGGCTTGGGCGACGCTCAGCGTCGACGGCGGCGGTCACGAGGCGGCCAGCGCCGTTCCCGTCCTCGTCGGTGGGGCCGTGCTCCCGCTCGGCCTGTTCGTCGCGTACCAGCCGGCTGCCGTCATCGGACTCGCCACGGCCGGACTAGTCCCGTGGGACGTCGCGCTGGTGGCCGCTGCTTCCGTGCTCGCGGCGTCGATCGTGGGCGCGTACGCGGTCTCGCTTCTTGTTCCGCAGGAGTGACGCGAGCCACATGAGGCCGTCCTCCGCACGGGGCAAGCGCCTGCATGTATCACAATGTGGACAGGTGTCCCACATCATGGGACAAATGCTTGTCGGACGGGCCTGCTGTCCCGCAGACTCAACCCATGCTTTCCGCACAGACCCTCTGGCTCGTGGGACGAATCCACGTTGACCTCGGTCGTGCCCGCAACATGATGTGTCGCTGACAACGCGCCCACCACTCTGCTTTTTTCACTGAGTCTTCTTTTGGGCAGCGCGGCGACAAGGCCCCAGCGTCCTGATCTCCGGCTGTCCCTGTTCTAGGGAAAACCATGGCACCCGCCCCCGGCACCGAGACATCAGCCCGTCGACCGCGCCCCAAGCGCGGCGAGGGCCAGTGGGCGTTGGGCTACCGCGAGCCGCTGAATGCCAACGAGCAGTCCAAGAAGGACGACAACCCGCTCAACGTCCGTGCCCGTATCGAGAACATCTACGCGCACCGAGGCTTCTCCTCGATCGACGGCGGCGATCTGCGCGGCCGCTTCCGCTGGTGGGGCCTCTACACGCAGCGGAAGGAAGGCATCGACGGCGGCAAGACCGCGACCCTCGAGCCCGAAGAGCTCGACGCCGAGCATTTCATGATGCGAGTGCGCATCGACGGTGGGCAGCTCAACCTGGAGCAGCTGCGTACCGTCGCCGACATCTCGACCGAGTACGCACGCGACACCGCTGACCTGACCGATCGTCAGAACGTCCAGTACCACTGGATCGACGTACGCGACGTGCCGACGATCTGGAACCGCCTCGAAGCGGTCGGACTCTCGACCCAGGAAGCGTGCGGCGACTGCCCCCGAGTCATCCTCGGCTCCCCCGTCGCCGGCATCTCGGCCGACGAGATCATCGATGGCACGTCGGCGATCGACGCGATCGAGAGCCAGTTCATCGGCGACCTCGAGTTCTCCAACCTCCCGCGCAAGTTCAAGACCGCGATCAGCGGCCACCCCGGCCACGACGTCGTGCCGCAGATCAACGATGTTGCATTCGCAGGTGCTGTGCACCCCGAGCACGGTCCCGGCTTCGACCTCTGGGTCGGCGGCGGGCTGTCGACGAACCCGATGCTGGCGCAGCGGGTCGGTGTGTGGGTGTCGCTCGAAGACGTGCCCGAGGTCTGGAAGGGCGTCGTCAGCATCTTCCGCGACTACGGCTATCGCCGGCTGCGTACCCGTGCACGCCTGAAGTTCCTCATCGCCGACTGGGGCGTCGAAAAGTTCCGCGAGGTCCTCGAGACCGAGTACCTCGGACGCAAGCTCGATGACCTCGAAGCGCCCGTCGCACCGGAGACACCCGTCGACCACGTCGGCGTATTTCCACAGACTGACGGCAAGTTCTACGTTGGTGTCGCTGCCACCGTCGGACGCATCTCCGGAACCCTGCTCAACCAGGTCGCCGACATCGTCGAGGCACACGGCAGCGACCGGGTTCGTACGACACCCATGCAGAAGCTCGTGGTGCTCGACGTCGAAGAGGACAAGATCGAGTCGCTCGTCGCCGCTCTCGCAGAGATCGGGCTCCTCGCTCGCCCGTCGCAGTGGCGCCGCAACACGATGGCGTGCACGGGGTTGGAGTACTGCAAGCTGGCGATCGTCGAGACGAAGGCGAGCGCAGCGGCGCTGGTCGACGAGCTCGAGCAGCGTGTGCCCGAGCTCGACACTCCGATCACGGTCAACGTGAACGGCTGCCCCAACTCGTGCGCACGCATCCAGACTGCCGACATCGGCCTCAAGGGAATGCTCGTCACCGACGAGCACGGCGACCAGGTCGAAGGCTTCCAGGTGCACCTCGGTGGCGCACTCGGGCTCGAGGCCGGCTTCGGCCGCAAGCTCCGCGCCCACAAGGTCACCGGCCAGCAGCTCCCCGAGTACGTCGAGAAGCTGTCCCGCACCTACCTCGAGCAGCGCGAAGACGCCGAGTCCTTCGCCCGCTGGGTGAACCGCGTCGACGAGGAGGTCCTCCGATGATGGACCCACAGTCCGAGACTCTTCTCGGAGGCGGGCACAACTCCTTGGTGCGTACGCCTCGTCCAGGACGAGGGAGCGTGACGTCATGAGTGGGCGCGCTGTTCCGTTCCATTGCCCGTACTGCGCTGACGAGGACCTTCGCCCTCACGGCGACAAGCACGGCGAGTGGGAATGTCGCTCCTGTCTGAGGGCATTCAAGCTCAACTTCATCGGCCAACTCGCACCACCCACATCAGCCAGGCCAGCAACAACCAACCCTGCATCATCCGGAAGGAGGCACACATCATGACCGCACCAGCACTCATTGCTCTTGCGCATGGCAGCCGCGACCCGCGTTCTGCCGCCACCATCAACGCCCTCACGGAGCTGGTCGCATGCATGCGTCCAGACCTTCGGGTGGAGACTGCGTTCCTCGACCTGTCGGAGCCGACCTTCGATGACGCCGTCGACCGCCTGGTTGCCGAGGGCCACCAGGAGATCGTCGTGGTCCCGCTGCTGCTGAGCGAGGCGTACCACGCACGGGTCGACGTACCGGCTGCGATCGAGGCCGCGGTCAAGCGCCACGATGGCATCCAGGTGCACGCCACGCGTGTGCTCGGCATGGAGTCGGCGTTCTTCCACGTGCTCGACAAGCGCCTGCGTGAGGCACTGTCCAAGAACCGTGTACGTGAGCTCGACGCTCTCGTGCTCGCCGGTGCCGGCTCGTCCGACCCGATCGCCAACGCGGCGATCTCGCGGGCTGCTCGCGCGTGGGGCTCTCACCACAAGCTGCCGACGATCGCCGCGTTCGCGTCGAGCGTTCCGCCGGCTGCCGGTGAGGCCGTACGTTCACACCGTGCTGACGGTCGCCGTCACATCGCGGTCGGCATGCTCTTCCTCGCGCCGGGCGTGCTGCCCGATCGCGTCACAGAGCTGGCGCTCGAGGCGGGAGCCGTTGCGGTCGCCGAGCCTCTGGGAGCTGACGTCGAGGTGGCCCGGGTCATCCTGGCCCGCTACGCCGTCGGCGCCGTCGACCTCGTACCGCTTGACGCAATGTTCGCCTGAGCTGCGGCCGCGGGCGCGGGCGACCTCCCTGGCGAGCGAAGGTGTCACGTGTTCGCGAGACGGGCCTTCTCGGCCTCGACGTCGAAGTCGGGTGGTGGCCACTCCAGGCTGAGCCCACGCAGCTTCTCGTCGAGCAGGGCGGCCACGGCCCAGTTGCGGTACCACTTGCGACCGCTCGGGATCAGGTGCCAAGGAGCGTGCTCGGTGCTGCAGCGCTCCAAGGCGATCTCGTACGCACGCTGATAGTCGTCCCAGAGCATGCGCTCGTCGATGTCGCCGGGGTTGTACTTCCAGTACTTCGTCGGATCATCGAGACGCGCGGCTAGACGATCCTTCTGGTCATCGGACGTGATGTGCAGGAAGCACTTGATCAGCGTGCCGCCGGAGTCGGTGAACTTCTTCTCGAACGCGTTGATCGCGTCGTAGCGTCGCTCGAGCTCGTCCGGCTCGGCGAGCTGACGCACCCGCGCGATGAGCACATCCTCATACTGCGAGCGGTCGAAGACGCCGATCTTGCCCGGCGCCGGGAGATGCTGCTCGATGCGCCAGAGGAAGTCGTGCTTGAGCTCCTCCTCGGTTGGCTTCTTGAACGAGTAGATCGACAATCCCTGCGGATCGACGAGTCCAGCGGCATGGCGAATGATCCCGCCCTTGCCGGACGTGTCCATCCCCTGCAGGAGCAGGAGCACCTTGGTGTCGCCGGTCTTGGACTGCCCGTTGGCAAACAGGCGTTCCTGCTGCTCGCTGAGATCCTCAGCCAGCAGCGTCATCGACTTCGCAGAGTCGTCCTTGTCGCCATCGAATCCAGTCGTGGCGCGAGAGTCGTAGTCGGCGAGCTTGATCGGCCCGCTCACGGTGAGATGTTCGCTCAGGGACTTGGGCATGATCGGAGTATGACTCAGCCATGCATACGATGCATGAATGATTCCGGAGCAGGCTGAGCTCGAGCAGCTGTACGCCTATCCCGACGGCGACAAGGCCTGGGTCCGCACCAACTTCGTCTCGACCCTCGACGGCGCTGCGTTCGACGAGAGCGGCAAGTCCGGCTCGCTCGGCGGTGACGTCGACACCAGGGTGTTCGCCCTCCTGCGATCCCTTGCCGACGTGATCATTGTCGGTGCCGGAACAGCCCGTACGGAGGGCTATGCACCCGTTGGCGCCGACGAGGTCGATGCAGGGCTCCGCGAACGGTTGGGGCTCTCCCCCACGCCGCCGATCGCCGTCGTCAGCCTGCGACTCGACATACCTGATGCCTTGCGCGGCCAGCTGCTGATCACGACGGCCGATGCACCGGCGCTGGACTCGGTCAGCGACATGGACGTACTCGCCTTCGGTGAAGGTGTCATCGACTGGCCCGCCGTGCTCGCCGAGCTCGCCCGGCGCGGACTCCGACGCGTGCTCTGCGAGGGCGGGCCAACGCTGCACGGAGCGCTCGTCGCTGCGGACCTGGTCAACGACCTGTGCCTCACGATCGCGCCTGTCCTCGCCGCCGGTGCGGCCCCTCGAATTGCACACGGACCGGAGGCCGTCACGCACCACATGCAACGAGCACACGTGCTCGATGCGGACGGCGTGCTGCTCACGCGTTGGGTCCGGCCGTAGGCTGTGCCCACGGACTTCCACCGAGAGGGATCGCCACATGTATGACGTCACACTGCTGATCGAACGCCAGCTCAACGATCTCGACGCCGATCAGATTGTCGCCCTCCACGAGGGACTTGAAGACACGGTCAACTACCACCTGCTCCTTCCCGTGGAGTCTTCGTCGGCCCTGCTCGCTTCGTCAATGGGCGCGTTCGGTGGCCAGATGATTCCGATGACCGAGCCCGACGTGCTCGAGGACGTCCAGGAGGAGATCGTCAAGGCGGGCCAGTCGGAGCTCGACGCCAGCGCAGCCCTGCTCAAAGCTCGCGGCTCAGAAGTCACCGCGTTGCTGACCGAGGACGACCCGATCGACGCGTTGATCGCCATGGTCAAGGACACCGGATCGGACGAGGTCATCATCTTGACTGAGCCACACGTCGTCAAAGAGTTCCTCCAGATCGACTGGACCTCCCGTGCCCAGCGCAAGCTCGACGTGCCCAGCATCCACCTGCTCGAGCACGTCCCCTTTGACGCCCAGCGCTAGACGACGTCACGGCTTCGTCACCTCTGGCGCTGGCCCAGCGACGTAGGCTTGAGACATGGCTTACGACGTGGAGAAGACCGACGCAGAGTGGAAGGCCGAGCTCAGCCCGGCAGAGTACGACGTGCTCCGCAAGGCTGGCACCGAGCGTCCGTTCAGCTCGTCGTACGAGACCGATCCGACAGTCGGCGTCTACAAGTGCCGCGCCTGCGACGCCGAGCTGTTCCGCAGCGAGACGAAGTTCGACGCCCACTGCGGTTGGCCCGCGTTCTACGAGCCGCTGGCTGAGGATCGCGTCGAATACATCGAGGACCGTTCGATGTTCGGCGGTGTCCGTACGGAGGTGCGCTGCGCCAATTGCGGCTCGCACCTCGGTCACGTGTTCAAGGGTGAGGGCTTCGGCACTCCGACGGACGAACGGTTCTGCATCAACGGCATCGCGCTGACCCTGGAGCCCGCAGCGCGCTGACACACGTCAGCCGAGATCGCGGAGGGCCCTGCTCTCGATCTCGCGCAGCACCGCATCGGCTGTCTCGGCGGAAACCTCGCCCTTCCGACGAGCGCGCAGCACCAAGGCGCGCTCGGCATCAGTTGCACGCCGCAACAGGGCCTCAAGCTCCCCTGCCGGATTGCCCTCGTCGAGCTCGACCCTGCGCGCCTCATCGATCGCGTCCTGTGTCGCGAGCAATCCTTCGTACTGCAACCTGATGGCGCGCTTCACCTCATCGGTGCAACCTGTCGCGGAATCCCGTTCGACGTGTTCGAGCGCAGCGCGTGCGGCCCGGCGACGCAAGGTCGCGAGCTCATCAGATCCGCTGTCCTCTCGTCCGACCCCCAGCCGCTTCGTCAACGGGGCCAGCGTGAGTCCCTGGACAACCAGGGTCACCATCACGCACAGCAGCGCCGTGACGACGAGCTGATCCCTGTCGGGGAACCGTTCACCGGACTCAACGACCCGTGGAAGGGCCAGCGCGGCAGCGACAGTCACCACGCCTCGCATGCCTGACCACGACACAACGGTCGCCTCGCGCCAGTCCGTCGGCACTGGCACGTCTCGTCGTCGTGCGGCCGCCCGCCACAACGCGGTCACCGGGAAGATGTAGAGCGCCCGTACAGCAACCACGACCGAGACCACCACCACCGCGAGCCGCATGGTGTCTGACGAAACCGACGTTTGAGCGATGACGGTGACCAGCTCGAACCCGAGCACGGCGAACGCCATGCTGGTGATGAGGAAATCGGCGTACGCCCACACCGATCTGCCGAGAAGCCATCCGCGTGCGGTGGTGGCTTCATGCCCCACATTTCGCAGGTACAGGCCCAGCACGAGCACAGCCAGCACTCCGGACCCTTCGATCTCCTCTGCGACGATGAACGCAACGAATGGAGCAACCAAGGTGACCGTGGTCTCGGTGTAGCCCTCGTGAATCAGAGCCAGGAGCCAGCGCGCAATCGCACCTACGACGAAGCCGACAACAACTCCGAGCGCGACCGTCAGGATGAACTCCCAGCCGGTATCGATCGCCGAGAACGAACCTGTCACGGCAGCGGCCAATGCCACCTTGTAGAGCACAAGCGCCGTGGCGTCGTTGAACATGCCTTCGCCCTCGAGGATCGTGACCAACCGGTGCGGCAACCGCAGCCGTCTGGCCACCGCGGTCGCTGCGACGGGGTCTGGTGGCGAGACGATCGCCCCGAGCACCCAGGCTGCGGTCCACCCCAGTCCTGCGGCATGCGCAGCGACGGCCACCACAGCAGCGGTCGCGACAGTCAGCCCGACAGCGAGCGCCAACACTGCCGAGGCGTGTTCCCTGAACTCCGTGCTTGAGGTTCGCTGGGTCGCTGCGAAGAGCAAGGGCGGCAGCACCACCGGAAGGATGAGGTGCGGGTCAATCTCGAGGGGCTCGGCGAATGGCATGAAGCCTGCGGCGATGCCGAAGATCGTGAGCAGTACAGGCTGCGGGACTCGGAGTTGATCGGCCACCGGGGTGAGCGCGATGACCCCTGCCAACAGCACCAACAACAACCACGGGTCAGCCATGCTCCGATGATCCCAGCAGGGTCATGGCTAGGGCCAGAGGGTCGCGAGCTCGCTGACGGTGTGGGCCTGGCCCGTGTAGAAGGGGATCTCTTCGCGCACGTGACGGCGTGCTTCGGTAGCACGCAGCTCGCGCATGAGGTCGACGATCCGGTGCAGCTCGTCGGCCTCGAACGCCAGGATCCACTCATAGTCGCCGAGGGCGAACGAGGCGACCGTGTTGGCGCGTACGTCGGGGTAGTCCCGCGCAGCCATGCCGTGCTCCTTGAGGATGTCGCGTCGCTCCTGGTCAGGCAGGAGGTACCAGTCGTACGACCGCACGAACGGATAGACGCAGACGAACGGGTGCGTCTCCTCCTCGGCCATGAAGGCAGGGATGTGCGAACGGTTGAACTCCGCCGGGCGATGCAGAGCCATCTGCGACCAGACGGGAGCCATTCGCGAACCGAGTGCCGTACGGCGGAACGCGTTGTAGGCAGCCTGCAGCGCCTCGCTGGTCGGCGAGTGCCACCAGATCATCAGGTCGGCGTCGGCACGGAGTCCGCTGACGTCGTACGTTCCGCGCACGATGACGTCGTCGGCTGCGAGCTTGGCGATGAGTGCCTCGACCTCGGCGGCCTCGGCCTGCCGGTCAGCGTCGCCGAGAACGCGCTCGAGCTTGAACACCGACCACATCGTGTAGCGGATCGTGTCGTTGATCTCCTTGGCCAGCTTGCCTTTGCCCGGAATGCGCTCGCTCATGCCTCCATTGTCCCATCGAGCAGTCGGCGTGCAGCGGCCCGTCCCGAAGCGATGACGGCGGGGATGCCGACACCGCGGTAGGCGGCTCCGCAGACCTCAAGACCGCGCACGGTGGCGATGTCACGCTCAACCGCGTCGACCAGGTCGAGGTGCCCGACGGCGTACTGCGGGAGCCCGCCTCCCCAACGCTGGACGCGGGAGTCGATCGGCTCGGGCAAGCCGCCGAACGCTGTGCGCAGGTCGACCAGCGCCCGTGCCGTGAGATCGGCATCGTCGCTCTGCAGCAGGGTCGCTTCGCCTGCCCTGCCAACCGAAGCCCGGATGACCGTACGACCCGTGTCACCGACCCAGCCCCACTTGTTGGACGAGACCGTGGCCGCCTTGATGAACGTGCCGTCGACCGGTGGCACCAGGAAGCCTGAGCCCTCGAAGTCGGGCCCGTCGTCAAGGACGTACGTGACGATCGCGACGCTGGCGTAGTCGACGCCGGCCAGCGCGAACGCGGCATCGGGTGCCGCCTCGGCGAGCAGACGTGCAGCCGCCGGCGCCGGGGCGGCCACGACGACCGCGTCGACCTCGATCACCTCGACGTCCGTGGTCGGGCCGACGGAGAGCTGCCACCCATCGCCAGTGGGAGCGATCGTTCGTACGGTCGAGTCAAGGCGTACGTCGATGCCGTCGGCGACGGCCCCCGGGAGCTGACCGACACCACCGACGAGGCCGGCGAACACCGGGCCGGATGCCGTCGCAGCCGCTCGGGCGGCCGTGGCTCCGGCGAGCAGGTCATCGCCGAGTGCCGCGATCTGAGGTGCCGTTGCCCGAAGCGAGAGCTGATCGGCGTGCCCGGCGTAGACACCGCCGAGCAGCGGCTCGACCAGTCGGTCGACGGCGTCGGCGCCGAGGCGCGCTGTGACGAACTCGGCGACGGAGACATCGCCGTCGGGCACTGCGACGACGTGCGCATCGACCGTGGCGATGCCGTTGAGGTCAGCGGTTGCCGGGATGCCCATCACCGTGGGCGGCATCGGACGCAGCGCGCCGTGCGTCCAGATCGCAGCGTCGCTCGTACGCGGGTTGACCACGCGATCGTCGAGGCCCACAGCGTGCATGAGGTCGAGCCCTTCGGGCCGTCGAGCGAGAATCGACTCCGCGCCCAGGTCGAGCGTCAGCCCGCCGACTTCGCCGAGCAGCAACTTGCCGCCCAGCCGCGATGATCCCTCGAGGACGACGACGTCAGCGCCGCCGGCCGCCAGCTCGTGCGCAGCGGCCAGGCCCGCCATGCCACCGCCGACGACTGCGACGCGCACGATCAGGCGTCGTAGCCGTGGACGAAGTCGACCAGCCGAGCCAACGCGTCAGGATCGGTCGCCGGGAGCACCCCGTGGCCAAGGTTGAACACGTGACCCTCGCCGGTACGACCGGCATCGATGATCTCCGCGGCCTTGGCGTGCACGAGCTCGGTCGGCGCAAACAGCAACGTCGGATCGAGGTTGCCCTGCACCGCCTTGCCGGGGCCGACTCGGCGAATGCCCTCGTCGAGCGGCACGCGCCAGTCGACACCGACGACATCGGCACCGGCCTGGCCCATCGAGTGCAACAGCTCGCCGGTGCCGACGCCGAAGTGGATGCGCGGCACGCCGAGGTCGGCGACCGACCCCAGCACGGCCTCGGAGTGCGGGCGAACGTACGTCTCGTAGTCCGCGAGCGAGAGGTTGCCGGCCCACGAGTCGAACAGCTGGATCGCCGAAGCGCCCGCCTCGACCTGGAGCCGCAGGAACTGGCCCGCGATCACCGCGATGCGACCGAGCAAGGCGTGCCAGAGGTCGGGGTCGGAGTACATCAGCTGCTTGGTCTTGCGGTGGTCCTTGGACGGACCGCCCTCGACGAGATAGGACGCGAGGGTGAACGGAGCGCCGGCAAAGCCGATGAGCGGTGTTGATCCGAGCTCGCCGACGAGGGCCGTCACCGCATCGGTGATCGTCGTGACGTCGCCGGGCTCGAGGTCGCGGAACTGCGCAAGCTGCTCGTGCGAACGGATCGGGTCGGCGATGACCGGACCGGTGCCGGGCACGATGTCGAGGTCGACACCGATCGCCTTGAGCGGCACGACGATGTCGGAGAAGAAGATCGCCGCGTCGACGCCATAGCGGCGTACGGGCTGCATCGTGATCTCGACGACCATGTCGGTCCGGAAGCACGAATCGAGCATCGCGACGCCTTCGCGCAGCTTGAGGTACTCCGGCAGCGAACGGCCTGCCTGCCGCATGAACCACACGGGCGTGTGCGTCGGCTGCTCGCCGCGGCACGCTTGGAGGAAGGCGCTGTCAGTCAGGGTTGTGGTCACCTCCCAATTGTCTCAGGTGGGTCAGTCTGTCGCTCAATGCGGAGTGTCGATCTCGCCCCCTGACCTCATCGCGCCTACGATCACTGTGTGGGAGCCCGAAGCGAAATCGACCGCACCCCCGCGCAATTCACGGCTGCGGTCGAGCAGGTGCAGCACGCGTCACTGCGACCCGAGGTCGTGGTCGACGAGATGCCCGCGCCCCAACGCATCGCTCCACATTCGTTCGCCATCAGTGGCGATGTGCTCGTCGGCGACGACGAGCTGGCGACCGGACGTTTCATCCTTCTCCACGATCCGGCCGGCAACGACGCGTGGGGCGGCACGTTCCGTTGCGTCACGTTCGCGCGTGCCGAGGTCGACTCCGACATGGCCGCCGATCCGATGCTCTCAAGTGTCGGATGGAGCTGGCTGACCGAGTCGCTTGAGGCCCAGGGCAGTCACCACACGGCCGCCAGCGGCAGCGTCACCGTCGTACGTTCTGAGGGCTTCGGCGAGATGGATGCCGACGGTTCCAACGCTCAGATCGAGGTACGCGCCTCGTGGACTCCCCTCATCGACGCCGACTCGTCAATGGCCACCCATGCGACAGCCTGGACTGACCTGCTGTGCGCCATCGCCGGCCTCCCCCCACTCGCCCCCGGTGTGATCCGGCTCCAGCGCAAGCGTGGCGTTCGTTGACGGTTGCCGACGAACCCCAGGACCTCGAGCCCGTTGAGCCGGCAGAGCCCGTAGAGCCCGAAGCCCCTCGGCTCCAGCTTCGCGAACCGTTGCCGCCGGTCGTCGAGACTCCTCAAGCGCTCGCCGAGACGTGCGAGCGGATCGCTGCCGGCACCGGGCCGATCGCCCTCGACGCCGAGCGCGCCTCCGGCTACCGCTACTCGCAGCGCGCCTACCTCGTACAGGTCAGGCGTGAAGGCTCAGGCACGCACCTGATCGACCCGATCGCGTTCGACAACCTCATCACCCTCGACACCGCCTTCGACGGCAACGAGTGGATCCTGCACGCCGCGACACAGGACCTCATGTGCCTCGCCGAGGTCGGCCTCTATCCCGAGTCCCTCTTCGACACCGAGCTCGCCGGCCGGCTGCTCAACCTGCCGCGTGTCGGGCTGGCTGCGCTCGTCGAGCACTATCTCGGACTCAGCCTGGCCAAGGAGTTCTCCGCCGCCGACTGGTCGACCCGCCCGCTGCCGGACCCGTGGCTCGTCTACGCAGCACTCGATGTCGAAGTGCTGGTCGAGCTGCGCAACCTGATCGACGCCGACCTGGTCGAGGCAGGCAAACGCGAATGGGCTGCCGAGGAGTTCGAGGCGCTGCTCTCGTTCCAGGGGCCGCCCGAGCGCAAGGAACCCTGGCGTCGTACGTCGAGCATCCACAAGGCTCGGGGACGCCGAGCGCTCGCCATCGTGCGCGAGCTCTGGGAGGCGCGTGACGCCATCGCGACCGACCGGGACATCACGCCCGGCCGCATCCTGCCTGACGCGTCGATCATCGAGATCGCCTCGGCTCCCCCGCAAGACCTCAACGCGCTCAAGTCGATGCGCGTGATGAAGAATCGCGGTCCGCGTCGTTTCGTCAGCGAGTGGTTCGACGCCGTCGAGCGCGGTCTCGCCCTCGACGAATCACTGCTGCCGACCACCGGCCAGAAGGTCGACGGTCCCCCGCCGCCACGTGCGTGGGCCGACAAGAACCCTGTAGCGGCCGTACGACTCGGCCGCACCCGCGAGGTCGTGACGGCGCTCGCCGAGAAGCACAACCTCCCGGCCGAGAACCTCGTCAGCCCGCAACTCGTAAGGAACCTCGCGTGGGAGCCACCGGCGGAGCTCACGGTCCAGGCGGTGTCCGACGTACTCGCGTCGCAGGGTGCCCGCAATTGGCAGATCGGGCTGATCGCCGAGCTGCTCACCGAGGCGCTCGATGCGCCCGGAGAAGCACCCGCAGACCTTCCGTCCTAAAGGTAGGCTCGCCTTAGTAGAGTGGGCACATGTTCGCCCTCTTTCTGATTGGTCTACGCGAAGGTCTTGAAGCCTCGCTGATCGTCAGCATCCTCGTCGCCTACCTCGTGAAGTCCAACCGCAAGCACGAGATCAAGTACGTATGGATGGGCGTCAGCGCGGCGTTCGTACTCGTTGTCGGGGTGTTCTCGGTGATCACCGCGGTCTTCGACCAGCTGTCGTTCAAGACACAGGAGATCGTCGGTGGCACCATGTCGATCTTCGCCGCCATCTTGGTCACCTGGATGATCTTCTGGATGCGTCGGACGGCGCGTCACCTCAAGGGTGAGCTCGAGGGTGCGATGTCCCAGGCGCTGGGCCCATTCGCGCTGGCAACCGTCGCGTTCGTCACGGTCGGCCGCGAAGGTCTCGAGACGGCGGCGATCATCTGGTCGACGATCAAAACCAGCACGACGGCTCATCAGTTCGTCGGTGCCACCCTCGGCATCCTCGTCGCGGTCGCTCTTGGCTTCCTGATCTATCGCGGTGCCATCAAGATCAACCTCGGCACGTTCTTCACCATCACCGGCGCGCTGTTGATCATCGTCGCGGCCGGCGTGCTCGCGTACGGCATCTTCGACCTGCAGGAGGCGCGCGTGCTGCCCGGCTTCAGCGATCGAGTCTTCGACATCTCCTCGACCATCCCGCCTGACAGCTGGTACGGCACGCTGCTCAAGGGCACGATCAACTTCCAGCCCGATCCGTCACGGCTCCAGGCCATCGGCTGGATCTGCTACCTGATACCGGTGCTGTGGCTCTATCTCCGCAAGCCGAAGCCCGTTGCGCCCAAGGCCGAACCCGCCGTTGCGACGTCCTGACTCACTCAGGTGTGTCCGGTTACCGTGGTCGCATGAAACATGGCCGGGCGCATGACTGAGCGATTCAAGAAGCCTGCTCTGCCCGGCGCCGAGCTGTTCGAGGACCAGGCAGATGGCGCTTCCGATCCCGCCGAGATGGCGGCTGCCGGTCACCGGATCGCCAACCTCCTCGTACGCGGTCCACGCAACGACACCGACCAGGGTCTCGTCGACCGTGTGCTCCACCTGGCCGACGCCGAGGGGCTTGGCGTCATCGCTGACCTCTGGTCCCATGCCGCCGCCGACACGGTCGCCGGATCGCTGTGGCGGCTCTACCTGCTGCGTACGTGGGTCTACCGCTCCCCGGAGCAGGCCGCCCGCGAGTACGCCGCAGGCAAGGCGTACGCGCCCGTGCATGAGGTGCTCGCCGGCGTCGTCGATCCACCAGGACCTGATGAGGTCATGGCGCTGGTCGACACCGTCGTTCGGGGCGTGGTCGGCGAGGACTTCGACGTGACGCTGGACCGGGCTGCGGCGTTCGCCCACATCGTCGGCGTCGGCCGGGCACAGCTCGAGACCGGCGATCCGCACAGCGCCGCCAAGCTGGTCGACACGGCCATGCACCTGCGCCGGTGTGCGGAGCTCGAACGCGACGCGCGCCTGCACTAACCCCCAAGTTTTGTGACTCAACTCGTCACTCGTGACGCCCTCGATGACGAGTTCCGTCACAAAACTTGGGAGGTCAGGGGCCCTCCGTTAGGCTGGTGCGTGCGTCGGGCTGCGGTAGCCCCGGGACCTAAAATCAGCCGCTTCGAGCGGCCACGCGCCGTGAGGCGCTTCCCAGCCCGGCGCGTCCCACTCAGGCGAATGTCGTGTACGAGTGCCCCGGCGTGCCGATCGCCGCGAGCTCGTCGAGATCGTCCTGTGACGGAGTCCACTCACCCGCCGCGGCGTTCGCTGCGATCTGCTCGGGCTTGGTCGCCCCGGCGATGACACTGGCGACCGCCGGCTGGGCGGCCAACCCGCCGATGGCGAGCTCAAGGATCGAGATGTCGCGCGCCCCGGCGAACGCCTCCAACGCCTCGAGCGTGTCCCAGTCAGCCGCTTCGAGCCGATGGGTCTGCACGGCGAGCCTCGTGCCATCGGGTGCCTTCTCGCCGCGATGGTACTTGCCGGTGAGCAGCCCGTACGCGAGCGGGAAGTACGGAAGGATGCCGACCCCGAGCTCCACGCACGCCGGCACGAGCTCGGTCTCGGCAGTGCGGTTGTAGAGCGAGTACTCGTTCTGTGCCGTCACGAACGACACGAAGCCCTTGGTCCGCGACACCCAGTCGGCGTCGACGACCTGCCACGCCTGCAGGTTGGAGCTGCCGATGGCCCGCACCTTGCCTTCGGTGACGAGTTCGTCCATGGCGCCGAGGGTCTCCTCGATCGGGGTGTTCGGGTCGGGCGTGTGCAGCTGGTAGAGGTCGACGTGATCCGTGCCGAGTCGGGTGAGACTCGCCTCGATCGCCGTCCGTACGTATGCGGCACTGCCCCGGCGTCCACCGTCGTCGCCGTGGCGGCCGTCCAGATCCATGCCGAACTTGGTGGCGACCACGACCTCGTCGCGCCGACCTTTCAGGGCCTCACCGAGCAGCACCTCGCTCTCGCCGTACACGTCGGCGGTGTCGAAGAACGTGACGCCGTGCTCGAAGCACGCATCGACGACGGCAGTCGTCTGCGGCCTGGTCGATGCGGGTGCCGAAGGCGTTGCAGCCGACGCCGACGGTCGAGACCTTGATGTCACTGGAGCCGAGGGTGCGAGTCATGGTTCAAGCCTAGGCAGTCGTCCACAGGCGCGAAACGCGGTGCTGACAACGTGGCCATGCTTCGGTAGGTTTTCGGCATCGGATTCGGGGGGATCATGATGAGACGTGTCGTCACCGCACTGTTGTTGATGCTCTTGGTCGGGTGCAGCTCAGACCCTGCACCCCGGGAGCCAGAGCCCAGCGCCACACCCACCATCACCGCGCCGACCATGCCCGCGCAAGCCAAGGAGAACACTCCAGAAGGCGCCGCAGCCTTCGTAGACCACTACATCCAGGTCCTCGAACTACGCCGCGAGCACGGGCGACGTCGAAGAACTCATCCGCCTTTCCGATCCGAAGTGCGATGGCTGCCAGGAGTACATCGAGCTCTATCGCGATACCTACGCAGCAGGCGGCTACTTCAAAGGCGGTGACTGGACTCCCGGGCAAGATGCTTTAGAGTTCGCCGGGCCGAAACGTACGTGACGACCACGGTCAAATCACCGACCAGGCCGCTTCCGGACGTCAAGTGCAAGCGACCGAAGCGGCTAGCAACGCAGACTCCACGCTCGTCTTACCTATGGTGTGACGCGGTCAGGAAGTCAGTTGGCGCGTCTCGCAGATTGGCGCTAGGCGGAGTCGGATGAAGGCCGCTCGCCCTAGCTCGTCATTCTGATCTCGATGCGACTCGTCGTCAGCGCAGCCCACTCTGGAGTCGACGTCCGACCCAGACCCACGGGACCGCGATCTTGTTCTCGAGCGGATCGCAGAATCAAACCGCCGCCACTCCACAGCCAGCGATCGAAAGGCGAGCCGGTACAAGCCCAAGCCACGACCTCGGATGGATTGTCGGGTCGACGCGGAGGTGCTCAAGTACGGGTGCCGGACGTATCGCCCGGCGGACGACGATGAGGCCGAGCTGAGTGAGGGCGACATCCTCAATGCGGTGCGGCAGATCGGGCTGCCCAGCCTCAAGGTGCAGATCCAGCCGGGGACGTCGACGCTGGTCAATGTCGCGACGATCTTCTACACCGAGCCGCAGGCGTTCAACCGCGGCGTGACCCTGCTGGGCTTCGATGTCGACCTGATCGCCACGCCGGTGCGCTATCGCTGGTTGCACGGCGACGGAACGGCGAAGACGACGAGCAAGCCCGGCAAGCCCTACCCGTCAACCGAGGTGACCCATCGCTATCGCCAGCCAGACGAGGCCGTCAATCCGCGCGTCGACGTGACCTACCGGGTGCGTTACCGCGTCGACGGCGGGAGCTGGAACACGATCGACCAGACGTTGCTGGCCTCCGGCCCGACGGCCACGCTCGAGGTCAAGGAAGCGGCACCAGTCCTCACCCACCCGTGACTTGGTCGAGTGCGAGTATGGACTCATGCGTATTGCTGAACACATCGTTGAGCTCATCGGCAACACCCCGCTGGTCAAGCTCACCTCCGTCACCGCCGCAGGATCTGCCACGGTGGCCGCCAAGATCGAATACCTCAACCCAGGTGGAAGCGCCAAGGACCGCATCGCGGTCAAGATGGTCGACGCCGCCGAAGCCTCCGGAGCACTGAAGCCGGGTGGCACGATCGTCGAACCGACGTCCGGCAACACCGGTGTCGGCCTCGCGCTCGTCGCCCAGCAGCGGGGCTACAAGTGCATCTTCGTGTGCCCCGACAAGGTCAGCGAGGACAAGCGCAACACGATGAAGGCATACGGCGCCGAGGTCGTGGTGTGCCCGACCGCCGTCCCGCCGGAGCACCCCGACAGCTACTACAACGTCTCGGACCGACTCGTACGAGAGACCGAAGGCGCCTGGAAGCCCGATCAGTACTCCAACCCGGCCGGACCCGAAAGCCACTACGAGACCACCGGCCCCGAGATCTGGGCCGACACCGACGGCAAGGTCACGCACTTCGTCGCCGGCGTCGGCACCGGCGGCACCATCACCGGCGTGGGTCGCTATCTCAAGGAGATGAACCCGAACATCAAGGTCATCGGCGCCGACCCCGAAGGGTCCGTCTACTCAGGAGGCACTGGCCGCCCATATCTCGTCGAAGGCGTCGGCGAGGACTTCTGGCCCAGCGCGTACGACCCGGCCATCCCCGACGAGATCATCGCCGTCTCCGATGCCGACTCGTTCGACATGACCCGCCGCCTCGCCCGCGAGGAAGGTCTCCTCGTAGGCGGCTCGTGCGGCATGGCAGTTGTGGCAGCCCTGCGGGTCGCCGCAAAGGCCGGACCCGACGCGATCATCGTCGTGCTGCTGCCAGACGGTGGCCGCGGCTACCTCTCCAAGATCTTCAATGACGACTGGATGGCGTCGTACGGGTTCCTCCGCGAACCGCTCGACGGCCAAGTCCATGAGATGACCGTGGGCGACCTGCTTCGCAGCAAGACCGGTGGAATGCCGGCGCTCGTCCACACCCACCCGTCGGAGACCATCCGCGATGCGATCGAGATCCTGCGCGAGTACAACGTCTCGCAGATGCCGGTCGTCGGACCCGAGCCGCCGGTCGTCATCGGTGAGGTCGCGGGCAGCGTCAACGAACGCGCACTGATCAGTGCCGTGTTCGAAGGTCGCGCCCAGCTCACCGACGCGGTCTCCGATCACATGGAGCCGCCTCTGCCGCTGCTCGGCTCCGGCGAAAGTCTCGACGACGCCCTCAAGGCGCTCAGCGAGAGCGATGCCGTCATGGTCATCGAGGACGGCAAGCCTCTCGGCGTCCTCACCCGCCACGACCTCCTCGGGGTGCATGTCTGATGAGCGAGAAGAAGAGCAAGGCTGACGAAGGGCTGACCCAGGGCTTCGCGACCCGCGCGATCCACGCGGGCTATGAGCCCAACGCCGAGAACGGCGCAGTCAACGTGCCGATCTACGCCAGCTCGACGTTCCAGCAGGACGGCGTCGGCGGCATGCGCGGCGGCTATGAGTACGCCCGCACCGGCAACCCCACCCGCACGGCGCTCGAGGCCAACCTCGCAGCGCTCGAGGGCGGCTCGTACGGGCGTGGGTTCAGCTCAGGCATGGCGGCGACCGATTGCGCGCTCCGCTCGATGCTCCGCCCTGGTGACCACCTGGTGATCCCCAACGACGCCTACGGCGGGACGTTCAGGCTGATTGACAAGGTGTTCAGCCAGTGGGGCCTCACCTACACGCCGGCGGCGGTCAACGACCTCGACGCCATCAAGGCGGCCGTCACCCCTGCCACCAAGGCGATCTGGATCGAGACGCCGACCAATCCCCTGCTCAACGTCGGCGACATCGCCGCGATCTCCGAGATCGCACACGGCGCCGGAGCCAAGCTGGTCGTCGACAACACGTTCGCGTCGCCCTACCTGCAGCAGCCGCTGTCGCTGGGCGCTGACGTGGTGCTGCACTCGACGACGAAGTACATCGGTGGCCACTCCGACGTTGTCGGTGGTGTGCTCGTGACCGAGGACGAGGAGCTCGACACGGCTTTCGCGTTCCTGCAGAACGGTGCAGGCGGCGTACCCAGCCCGTTCGACGCCTACCTGACGATGCGCGGAGCCAAGACGCTCGCCGTTCGCATGGACAAGCACTGCGACAACGCCGAGGCCATCGTCGACCTGCTCGTGGGTCACCCTGCCATCGCCTCCGTGCTCTACCCGGGTCTGCCCGGCCATCCCGGGCACGAGGTGGCCACGAAGCAGATGACTCGTTTCGGCGGCATGATCTCCGTGCGGCTGAAGGGCGGCAAGCAGGCAGCGCTCGACATGTGCGCCCGTGCCGAGCTGTTCACCCTCGCCGAGAGCCTCGGCGGGATCGAGTCACTGATCGAGCACCCCGGCGCGATGACGCACGCGTCGACCGCCGGATCGCTGCTCGAAGTGCCCGACGACCTCGTACGGCTCTCCGTCGGCATCGAGGACATCGCCGACCTGATCGGTGACCTCGAGCAGGCGCTGAGCCCGAAGGCGCTCTAGCGCCTGAGCGGCGAAGCGGGAGCGTGCCGCGGCGAAGCCGTCACGCTGCCAAGCGTCAGCTAGTCAGCAGCTGGAACGCACAGAACTGGCCTAGACGACAGGTGCAGCAGCTTGTGCGGCGTTGAGCCGAGCATCGCGCCCTTGAGCGCGCTCTCGCCCCAGTTGCCGACGACGATCACCCGCGCATCGTGCTTGTCAGCTGCCTGGATGATCGCCTGAGCCGGCTTGGCGTCGATGATCTCGACAGAGGTGGGCACTCCCGCCTCGTCGGCGGCTTCGACGGCATGAGCAAGGGCCGTACGGCCGATCTCCTTGAGCGCCGCCGAGTGTGCCTTGTACTCCTCGCCGAGCCCTCCCGGCGCACCTGCGCCGTAGACCAGGACCAGCGGCTCGCCGAATGCCGCAGCAACCTCGATCGCTGCGCTCAGGGCGCGCGCGGCGCCGGGCGACTCGTCATATCCGAGGACGACAGACATGTCAGGACTCCTTGCCGTGTACGAGGTCAGGATCGGCGACACCGGGACGTTCGTCCCAGAAGCGCGGCGCCACAATTCGCCAGTAGAACATGATCAGCACGCCCACGAGGGCGATGCCGATGCCGATCACCAGCGGAGGGCCGAGCCCGAACCACGACGTGCCGCTGTAGGAGTTTTCCGGATCGGACATGTCGATGATCGACTCGACCAACAGCCATGCCAGCATGGCGGCGCCGACCACTGGGCCGAGGCCGATGAGCAGGAAGTTCTTGACGCTCTCGGTCAGGTGGCGGCGGTAGTAGATCGCGCAGGCCACGCCGGTGAGCGCGTAGTAGAACGCGATCAACAAGGACAACGCCGTCAAGGAGTCGAACAACGCGTTCTCGCTGATCTGGTTGACGATGACATACCAACCGATCGCGATCGCGGCGACCCACCAGGTGCTCACGTCCGGCGTACGGAAGCGCGGGTGGATGTGGCCGAAGGTCGACGGCAGGGCGTTGCGCCTCGCCATCGAGAGCGCGGTGCGCGAGGCCGGGATGATCGTCGTCTGGGTCGACGCGATGGCCGAGGTGGCAACGGCGAAGAAGACGATCCAGTCCCAGTTGCCGAGGACCTCGTGGGCCAGCAGCGGGAAGATGAACTCCTCCTCATCTGCGTTGTCGGCCAAGAACTTCGTGCCGGCGTACGCGACGATGGCGAACCCGACGCCGAGATAGGTGACGAGCAGGATGACGGTCGACCAGACGCCTGCCTTGCC
This sequence comes from uncultured Actinomycetota bacterium, assembly GCA_963849475.1. GTDB lineage: Bacteria > Actinomycetota > Actinomycetes > Propionibacteriales > Nocardioidaceae > Aeromicrobium. The sequence continues at coordinate 500,157 of CAWKHC010000009.1, read as the reverse complement.
CGGCGCGGACGCCGAGTCCTCGGTCTCCTCGGTGAGGTTGACCGCCGACTCCCATCCCCAGTACATGAACACACCGAGCAGCAGGCCGGAGGTGAGTGCTGCGCCGCCGGCAGCGAACGGGTTGAGCCAGTCGAACGCGGGCTTGATCGAGTCGAGCGAGCTCGTGTCGGCATAGACCTTGTAGATCGCGACCGCGGCAAAGATCAGCAGGAACACCACCTGGGCGAGGATCAGGACGTTCTGCAACCTCGCCGATCCCTCGGTGCCGGCAACGCAGATGGCCGTCATCACGATGATCAGCAGCACCGCGAGGGGCTGCCTGATCCACGCCTCGTCAGCCCACGAGTCGCGGCCGAAGCCTCGCAGGGTGAAGCTGACGCTGACGTCGGCGAGCGAGCCGACGACGAGCACGCCGGTCATGGTGATCGCCCAGCCGCCGAGCCAGCCGGCCCATGGACCCATCGCACGAGTGACCCAGGAGAACGTGGTGCCGCAGTCCTGGTCGACCTTGTTGAGGTAGAAGAACGCCGAGGCGATCAGCAGCATCGGTACGAAAGAGGCCAGCATGATGCCCGGCGCATGCACGCCGGCGATGGCGACGAGCGCGCCGATGACGGCGGCGATCGAGTAGGCGGGCGAGGTCGCGTTGAGACCGATGACCAACGCGTCGACGAAGCCGATCGCGCCTGGCTTCAGTGTGTCTTCGGGCTTCTCGTCCAGCTGTGACATTCACGTGCCTCTCGCCTCGTCGTACGCACATAGAACCGTGAATTCGGCGCGTAGTCTAGGAAATTGGCGTGAATTCGTCGTTAAGCGGTCTCTTCGTCATCGATCACGATGGGAAGACCCTGCTGGTAGTCGAGCTCGGGACGCTCCACGTCCTCCAGCAGCGCGAACTCGGACTGGTCGAGGCGTCGCGTCTGCGACTCGATCATCTGCGGGGCACCGATGACCCGGGACTCGTTGAGGCCGTCCATCTTGCGAGCGGTGACCAGCACGCGTTGCTCGAGCGAGCCGGCGAACGCGTTGTAGTTGGAGACGGTGCTCTCGATCGAGCGACGCAGCTTGTCGGAGTGCTCAGCCATCGTCGCGAGCCGCGAGTAGAGCTCCTTGCCCAGGTCGAACAGGCGCTTGGCGTCCTCGGTCAGCACATCCTGCTGCCAGGTGAACGCCACCGTCTTGAGGACGGCCCACAGGTTGACGGGGGTCGCGAGCAGCACTCCCTTGCCGAAGGCATAGTCCATCAGCCCGGGATCGGCGTCGATCGCGGCATTGAGGATCGACTCGTTGGGGATGAACGCAATGGTGAACTCCGGACTCGCCTCGAGGCCGGTCCAGTAACGCTTGCCCGAGAGCGCGTCGACGTGCGCCTTGACCTGCTTGGCGTGCTGAGCGAGGTGCTGCGTGCGCTGCGCATCGGACAGGTCGGGACGGTTGGACTCGATGAACGCCGCGTAGGGCACCTTGGCGTCGATCGCCATGTGCTTGCCGCCGGGCAGGTTGACGACCATGTCGGGTCGGCGAGCGCCCGAGTCGGCCTCGATCGACTCCTGGGTGGTGAAGTCGACCCGCCGCAGGAGGCCCGCCGACTCGACGAGCGTCTTGAGCTGTGTCTCGCCCCACACACCACGCGTGGAGTTGTTGCTCATGGCTGCGGCGAGGGTCTCGGCGGCCAGCTTGGACTTCTCGGCGGTCTCGCGGGTGACCTTGATCTGCGCAGCCAGGTCGCCGTGCTGCTGGTGACGCTGTGCCTCGAGATCAATGACCTTCTGGCTCATCGACTTCAGCTGGTCGGCGACGGGTGCCAGCTGCTGCAAGACCTTGCTCTCGGCCTGATCAGCGGCCGTACGCTTCAACGCATCCTGACGATGGCGCTCGACGATCTCTTCGTACTGGGTGCGCGCGGTGCCGAGCTGCTCACGCAGGCCGATCACGGTGGCGCGGGACTCGGCGAGGTCCTGCTCGATCTGGGCACGCAGGGCGCTCTCGTCGTGACGAAGCTCGGCGAGCGTGGTCGCGTGGCGGGCCTCGAGGACAGCCGAGTCGGTGCCCTGCGCCGGGGCGCGGCCGATCAGCCAGCCGACGACAAGTCCGAGCAGCAGGCCGCATACGAGCACGACAATCAGTTCCATGTGGCCAGTGTGACAACTGGGACGGACACAATTGCGGAGGCAGGCCGTAGAGCACCCACCACGGCCCGATGCTGACAGAATTCCCATATGGCGACCGTGACCCTGCTTCTCGCGCATCCCCGGGCGGGAAGCTACTGCCACGCGGTCGCCGACCGCATCAGCGACGCACTGGTCGATCTGGGCCACGAGGTGCGCGCCCACGACCTGTACGCAGAGCGGTTCGACCCGCTCGTCCCCGCATATGAGGCGCAGACCACTGGCAGCACCGTCGAGGCGGTCGTCGCGCAGGAGGAGGATCCGCTGATCGCCCTGCACCGTGAGGAGCTGCGGCGGGCCGATGCTCTCGTCGCGGTGCACCCCAACTGGTGGGGCATGCCGCCGGCGATCCTGACCGGTTGGATCGATCGGATCATCGTGCCCGGCGTCGCCTACCGGCTGGCCGAGGCGACTGGCCATCCCGAGCCGCTCGCTCCGATCGCCGACCTGTTCGTCATCAACACGTCTGACACCACCGATGAGCGGGAGCGCGACCTGTACGGCGATCCGCTCGCGTCGATCTGGGGTCGCTGCGTCGCGCCCTATCTCGGTGGCCCGCGCGTCACCCGCAAGGTGCTGCGACCGGTGACGGATGCCACTCCCGAGCAGCGCGCGACGTGGCTCGACGAGATCGAGGCGCTGGTCACCGAGACATTCGGCTCGGCCACATAGGCTGGCGGGCATGTCACGACGTCGCGGACTCTTGGGAGACGTGTCCTGGCTCCAGCTCGTGGCGAGCGTTCTCGCCGCCGTCACCGCCGCCTGGATCGCCTCACGCCTGGGCATCGCCGGCACCTTGATCGGCGCGGCACTGGGCAGCTTCGTGGTGACGATCAGCTCGGCGTTCTACGGACGCACTCTCGACCACACCCGCACGCTGCTCATCCAGACAGAGTCCGGAACGGTCATCGAGCGACAGGTCGAGGAAGGTGAGATACGCGAGGCGCTCGACGAAGCAGCCGACGTCGACTCAGCGGCACGCGGCGCGAAGTTCGTCGACGAGAAACCGCGACTCCACTGGAAGACGATCATCATCACCGCGATCGTCGTGCTTTCACTGTCGCTCGCGGCGATCTCGACGATCGAGCTGATCACCAATCGCACCCTCGACGGCGATCATGGCACGACGATCGGCGACTCGTTCGGTGGCAACCGCGACAAACCGGAACCCAAGCCGACGCAGTCCGAGACGACTGACCCGACCACCACCGTACCGACGACGCCGACCCCCACGGCGACGACGACCACGCCGACCCCGAGCCCAAGCACGACCACCCCGACGCCCACCCCCACCCAGACCACGGAATGAACTGATCTTGCCTGCTGTTACAGCGAGCACACACCGCGAGAGGAGCAAAACATGACCATCTACATGACCCCCAACATCTCCGACGAGATGATCGAACAGATGGACGTGTTCGACGCCTTCCGCAAGGGCGAGGAGCTGCTGGACTCGCGATTCCCACGTGACGCCGTACGCGTGCTTCGCAAGGTCGTCGACGCCGAGCCGAACAACGCATCGGCTTGGGAGCTGATCGGACGGGCGCACTTCGCCGCCGCGCAGCTCGTGCCCGCCGAAATGGCGTTCCGCCGGCTCGTCGAGCTCGACCCGACCTACGGCTGGGCGCAGACTGCTCTGGGTCTTTCGCTCGATCGGCAGAGCCGACACAGCGAGGGCGCAGCTCATCACCGCCTCGCCACGGCCATGGGCATGCCCGAGCGCAGGTCGACGAACGTGCAGCTCGTCGACCAGCCGATCGGCTGACCCTGAGCACCACGTGGGCGGCAGCGGCCTTGGCATTTGCGCTGACAGCCGCTCCGCCCGTGTGGAGGTTCACGCGCCACCTCGTGACCCTCGTCCACGAGGCCGGTCACGCTGTCGTCGCCGTGCTCACGGGTCGCCGCCTCAACGCGATCCGGCTGCACACCGACACCTCGGGACTCACGCTGTCGACGGGCAAACCGCGCGGTCCCGGCATGATGGCGACGGCCGCGGCCGGCTACCTCGCACCCGCCGCCCTGGGACTCGGATCGGTGGCGCTCGTACGGGCTGACGAGACCGACATCGCGCTGTACGCCGGGCTGGGCGTGCTCGCGCTGATGCTCGCGTTCATCCGCAACTGGTTCGGCCTGCTCGTCGTTGCCGTCACCGGGGCAGCTGTCGCCGGGCTGGTCTGGAAGGCCGATGCCCAGGTGCAGGACTTCGCGGCGCTGACGTTCGCGTGGTTCCTGCTGATCGCCGCCCCGCGTACGGTCCTCGACCTCTGGTCGCACCGCCGCCGCACACGCACCCGTACGAGCGACGCCGACATCTTGGCTCGTCTCACCCACCTGCCGGCTGCTGTCTGGAACCTGCTCCTCCTGCTGCTCACCGGCGGCGCGCTGGCCACCGCGGTCTGGCTGGTTGGATAGTCAGGTGTTCACGATCGGCAAGGAGCTCGAGGGCGAGCTCGGACGTACCGGCACGATCACCACGCCTCACGGCGACATCCGTACGCCGGCGTTCATCCCGGTCGGCACCCGCGCAACCGTCAAGTCGGTGCTGCCGGAGACGATGGCCGATCTCGGCGCCCAGGCGCTGCTGGCCAACGCCTATCACCTGTACCTGCAGCCCGGAGCCGACATCGTCGACGAGGCGGGTGGGCTCGGCACGTTCATGAACTGGCCCGGTCCGACGTTCACCGACTCGGGCGGCTTCCAGGTGCTCTCGCTCGGTGCCGGGTTCAAGAAGACCCTGTCGATGGACTCCACCGGCGTCGAGGCCGACGACGTCATCGCTCCCGGGAAGGACCGGCTCGCCACGGTCGACGACGACGGCGTCACGTTCAAGTCGCACGTCGACGGATCGATGCACCGATTCACCCCTGAGGTGTCGATGCAGATCCAGCACCAGCTCGGCGCCGACATCATGTTCGCGTTCGACGAGCTGACGACGCTGATGAACTCCCGCAGCTATCAGGAAGAGTCGATCGTCCGTACGCAGACGTGGGCCGAGCGCTGCGTCGTCGAGCACCAGCGGCTCACCGAGGAACGGGTCGGCAAGCCGTACCAAGCGCTGTTCGGCGTGGTGCAGGGCGCCCAGCACGAAGACCTGCGTCGTACGGCCGCCCGGGGCCTCGTCTCCCTCGACTTCGACGGCTATGGCATCGGCGGTGCGATCGAGAAGGAGCGTCTCGGCACGATCGTCGGCTGGGTCAACGAAGAGCTGCCCGCCGACAAGCCTCGCCACCTGCTCGGCATCGGCGAGCCTGACGACCTGTTCACCGGCGTCGAGAACGGCTGCGACACGTTCGACTGCGTCGCAGCATCGCGCGTTGCACGCTCAGGGCGCGTCTACACGAACACCGGACACTTCAGCATCACCACGGCGGCCTCTCGTCGCGCCTTCATTCCGATCGACGACGAGTGCGACTGCTACACCTGCACCAGCTACACGCGCGCGTACATGCATCACCTGTTCAAGACCCGCGAGATGCTCGGCGCGACGCTGGCCACGATCCACAACGAGCGGTTCATCGTCCGACTCGTCGACCGCATGCGTGACGCCATCGACGACGGCACGTTCAAGGACTTCAAGGCCGACTTCATGGCTCGGTTCTACGGCTGACGGGGTTTACCACGCTGGCACGGTAAACCCCGTCCGAGCAGGGCAAGTCAGCCGCGCCCGGAGCAGGTTTACCCTGCCAGCGTGGTAAACCTGCTACGCCCAGTAGGACTTTTCGCGGTCCTTCAGGACGCGGATGACCAGCATGGTCAGCGGCATGACGGCCAACTCGACCGCGCACTTGAAGAGGAAGCCGACGACGAAGTAGTTGACGAAGTCGCCTGGCTCCTTGATGCCGATCGCCGAGGCGGCGATGGCGCAGAAGATGAAGGTGTCGGCGGCCTCGCCGACACCGGTCGAACCGGCAAGCCGGCGCCACAGCCCGGGCTCGGCCGATCGCGCCTTCATGCGCACCAGCACGTACGAGTTGAGGAACTGCCCCACGACGTACGCGATCAGCGACGCGGCAACGATCTGCACGCCTGACCAGACGACGCTCTCGAAGGCGTCCTGGTTCTCGTAGAACCGTGCACTCGGCAGCTGGATGACGATCAGGAACGTCACGAACGCCATGATCGCCGTGCCGAAGCCGACCAGGATCGCGCGACGAGCCGCTCGCAGCCCATAGACCTCGGAGATGACATCACCGATGATGTACGCCAGCGGGAACAGCACCGCTCCTCCGTCGGAGAACACCGGGATGATCTGCACAGGTCCGAGAGAGACGTCGCCGGAGAAGAACTCGGTGCCCTTGGTCGCGGCGATGTTGGAGACGACGAGCACGACGCAGAACACGGCGAGCAGGACGTCGAAGTACGAGGACCCGCGCGAGGCGTAGTGGATCTCGGCCTCAGGTTTGGGTGAGGTGGCCTGCGAACTCATGGGTCCATCCTGCCAGTCACCGATGCTCTGGGAGAATCAACGCATGACCGCTCTGCCGACCCGTACCGACGTGCTCGTCGTCGGTGCCGGACCGGCCGGCGCAGCCGCCGCGGCGTGGACCGCGCGACTCGGCATGGAGACCGTTCTCGCCGATGCCGCAACGTTCCCCCGCGACAAGACCTGCGGCGACGGGCTGACCCCGCGCGCGATCGCGGAGATGGAGCGGCTCGGCCTCGGCGAATGGGTTCGCAGTCATGGCACCAACCGCGGACTCCGCGCCTCGGGCTTCGGCCAGGAGCTGCTGCTGCCCTGGCCCGGTGGATCGCTGCCCGACTACGGCTCGGCAGTCCCGCGCACGGAGCTCGACGACAAGATCTTCCGCATCGCGATCGAAGCCGGCGCCACCCCCCTCGAAGGCGCACGCGCTGTCGACGCCGAGCGGGATGCCAGCGGCAAGGTCATCTCGGTGACGTTCAAGATCGGCAAGGACAAGACCCCGCACACGATCGCCTGCGACCGGCTGATCGTCGCCGACGGCGTACGTTCGCCGCTCGGTCGCGTGCTCGGCCGCGAGTGGCACCGCGAGACCGCGTACGGGGTCGCCGGCCGCTCGTACGTGAAGTCCGGGCGCAGCGACGACCCGTGGATCTCCTCGCACCTCGAGCTGCGCGGCGAGGACGACGAGCTGCTCCCCGGATATGGCTGGATCTTCCCGCTGTCCGACGGCGAGGTCAACCTCGGCGTCGGCGCCCTCGCAACGTCGAAAAGGCCCGCTGACCTGCAGATACGCCCGCTGATGGAGTACTACGCAACCCTCCGTCGTGAGGAGTGGGACCTCAGCGGCGAGCTCCGTATGCCGACCAGCGCGCTGCTGCCGATGGGCGGCGCCGTGTCGGGCGTGGCCGGCCCCAACTGGATCTTGATCGGCGATGCCGCCGGCTGCGTCAACCCGCTCAACGGCGAGGGCATCGACTACGGCATGGAGACCGGACGCGTCGGCGCCGAGCTGATGGCCGCCCAGACCGACCTTGAGGACGCATGGCCCGCCCTGCTCACGCATCACTACGGCGAGGCATTCTCGATCGCCCGCCGCCTGGCCGGCCTGATCACCGTGCCGCGCCTGCTCCCGACTGCGGGACCGATCGGCATGCGCTCGCACACGCTGATGACGTTCGCCCTGCGCGTGATGGGCAACTTCGTCACCGACGAGGACCACGACTTCACGGCTCGCCTGTGGCGTTGGGCCGGCCGTCAGTCCGTACGCCTCGACGACCGCCCGCCCTTCACCAAATGACCAGGCCCCGGTACGACCTCGAGCTGCTGCTCGACGTCGCCATCGACGAGTTCACCAAGCGCGGATACGACGGCACCAGCATCGAGCACCTCTCGGCAGCGACCGGCCTGTCCAAGTCGTCGCTCTATCACCACGTCGAGGGCAAGGAGCACATCCTGCGCCTCGGCCTCGAGCGCGCGGTCACTCCCCTGCTCGGGCTGATCGACGAGCCGGAGGCACGTGAGGGCAAGGCGATCGACCGGCTCACCTACGTGCTGCGCCGTCAGATCGCGATCCTCGCCGACCAGCTCGCCGCCGTGACCCTGCTGCTGCGTGTGCGCGGCAACACCGAGACCGAGCGCTGGGCCCTTGAGCAACGGCGCACGTTCGACGCCTTCGTCGCCGACCTCGTACGGGCTGGCGTCGCCGAAGGTGACCTGCGCGGCGACCTCGACCCTGCCGTCGTCGCCCGCCTGCTCGAGGGAACGGTCAACTCGCTCACGGAGTGGTATCGCCCCGGCAAGGGGTCACTCAGCCCGGACGACCTCGCGGACACCATGCTCTCCTCGAGCTTGATGGGTTTGCGCGCCTAGCTCACAAGGCTTCGACACGTCGGCCGCAGCCGGTGCGGTCCTTCGAGATCGCTGGGCTTGATCTGACCCCTCCAAAGGGTGATGATGGAAACCGAACGATCATTCGGTTTCTGGAGGTCCCCATGGAAGAGCTCGGCGATCCTGAGTTCCTCGCACTGCTCGACGACGAGGGACGCATCGAGCCCCGCGACGCGATGCCCGACTCATACCGCAAGACGCTGATCCGCCAGATCGCTCAGCACGCACACTCCGAGATCATCGGCATGCAGCCCGAGGGCAACTGGATCACCAAGGCACCCAGCCTGCACCGCAAGGCGATCCTGCTGGCCAAGGTGCAGGACGAGGCCGGTCACGGCCTCTACCTGTACGCCGCCGCCGAGACCCTCGGCATCGATCGCTCCGAGCTCCTCGACGCGCTGCACGAGGGTCGGCAGAAGTACTCCTCGATCTTCAACTACCCCACCACGAGCTGGGCCGACATCGGTGCGATCGGCTGGCTTGTCGACGGTGCGGCGATCGTCAACCAGGTGCCGCTGTGCCGCTGCTCGTACGGTCCGTATGCGCGCGCGATGATCCGCATCTGCAAGGAGGAGTCGTTCCACCAGCGTCAGGGCTTCGACCTGCTCCTCACGCTCAGCAACGGCACCCCGGCGCAGCACTCGATGGCGCAGGACGCCGTCGATCGCTGGTGGTGGCCGAGCCTGATGATGTTCGGGCCGCCCGACGACGCGTCGCCCAACTCCGCACGCTCGACCCGCTGGGGCATCAAGAGGTTCAGCAACGACGAGCTGCGTCAGCGCTTCGTCGACATCGCCGTACCGCAGGCCGAGGCGCTCGGGTTGACGCTGCCCGATCCTGACCTGCGATGGAACGCCGATCGCAACCACTACGACTTCGGCGAGATCGACTTCACCGAGCTCTACGCCGTCATCGCCGGCGACGGCTACTGCAACGCCGAGCGGATGGAGCGCCGCAAGTCAGCGCACGACGACGGCGAATGGGTACGCGAAGCCGCGATGGCGTACGCCGCGAAGCAGAAGGCGAGTGCAGCATGAGCGGCCTGCCCCTGTGGGAGGTGTTCGTACGCCCCAAGCGCGGCGTGTCACACGTGCACGCCGGCAGCCTGCACGCCTCCGACGCCGAGAGCGCCCTGCGCAACGCCCGCGACGTCTACACGCGCCGCGGCGAAGGCGTGTCGATCTGGGTCGTTCCCGCCGCCGAGGTCACCGCCAGCAGCCCCGACGAAAAGGAGCCGTGGTTCGACCCGGCCGCCGACAAGATCTATCGTCACCCCACGTTCTACGACGTGCCCGACGGGGTTGAGCACCTGTGATCACTGATCGTGCAAAGACGATTGGGCTGGCTGACGACGCGCTGATCCTGTCGCACCGCTGCAGCGAGTGGCTGACTCGTTCGCCGGAGATCGAGCTCGACATCGCGTTCGGCAACATCGGCCTCGACCTGCTCGGTCAGGCCCGTAGCCTGTACGCGTTGGTCGGCGACGAGGACCAGCTCGCCTATCAGCGTGACGCCGACGAGCTGGCGCAACTGCACCCTGGTCGAGCTGCCCAACGGCGACTTCGCGTTCTCCATGATGCGACTCCTCGCCTTCGCGTCGTACGAGTGCGCCCTGTTCCGCACGGATCCCGGCAATGACGACCTCCGGGCGATCTTCGCCAAGGCGGCCAAGGAATCGGCTTATCACCTCGAGCACGCCGAGGCCTGGGTCCTGCGTCTCGGCGACGGCACTGACCTCTCCCACGCTCGTGCGCAAGATGCCGCCGATGCCGTGTGGCCGCTGCTCGCCGAGCTCTGCTCACCGGCTCCCGAGGTCGAGGACGACGTACGTACGCAGCTTGCTGCGGTCCTGACCAGCGCGACGCTCACCGTGCCGACCGGCAACGCCTCCACCCAGCCGCGGCGAGCACACCGAGCACCTGACCGAGCTGCTCGACGAGATGCAGTCGCTCGCCCGCGAGCACGAGGGGGCGACATGGTGACGCTCGCCGAGGCCCGCACCCGCATCGAAGCCGTCGTCGACCCGGAGCTGCCGTTCGTGACGATCGCCGAGCTCGGCATCCTGCGCGACGTCGCCGTCGAAGGCGACCAGGTCAGCGTCACGATCACGCCGACCTATTCCGGCTGCCCCGCGATGTCGGCGATCGCCGAGGACATCCGTGCGGCGCTCGACGGCGCCGACGTCAGCATCGAGACCGTCCTCTCCCCAGCCTGGACGACTGACTGGATGACTCCGACCGGCAGGACCAAGCTCCTCGCCGCCGGCATCGCGCCGCCGACGCATCAGATTGGCGCGATCCCGCTCGCCCTCTCCGTACGCTGCCCGCAGTGCGGATCAGCTCGTACGAGCGAGTTGTCCCGCTTCGGCTCGACCAGCTGCAAGGCGCTCTGGCGCTGCGAGGACTGCCTCGAACCGTTCGACTCGTTCAAGGTGCTCTGATGTTCCACTCGCTGCGCGTCAAGGCGATCGATGAGCTCACCGCCGACTCGGTCGCGTTGACGTTCGACGTGCCAGAGGAGCTGCACGACGAGTTCGCGTTCGAGCCCGGGCAGCACGTGATCATCGGCCTTGACGCACTGGAGCGCCGTACTTACTCGCTCTGCAGCGCTCCCGGCACCGGCCGCTGGCAGATCGGCGTCAAACGGCTCCCCGGCGGGTCGTTCTCCGAGACCCGGCTGGCGACGCTGCAGCCCGGCGACACGATCGACGTCATGGCGCCGACGGGCTCGTTCGGACCTCGCGCGCAGACCGACCATGTCGGCCTCATCGCCGCAGGCAGCGGCATCACGCCGATCCTGTCGATCGCCCGCTCCGCCCTCGCAGGAGGCGGCGCGGTGACGCTGCTCTACGCGAGCCGCAACGAGCAGGCGGTGATGTTCCTCGACGAGCTCGCCGACCTCAAGGACAGCCACCCTGACCGCTTTCACCTGATCCACGTCTTCAGCCGTCAGCAGACCGAGTCCGAGCTGCTCTCGGGACGGCTCGACGGCGACCGGCTCAAGCGCATTCTCGACGAGCTGGTCGACCCAGCCATCGACTGGTACCTCTGCGGACCGTTTGACATGGTCACCGATCTCGCCTCGACCCTGGAGGCGGCCGGCGCCACGAGCGTTCACCGTGAGCTGTTCCACGTCGACGACGCACCACCTCCACCGCGGCCGGCCGACGCCTTCGTCGACGGCGGCCCCGCGGTGACGGCGACACTCGACGGGCGCACCACGGCGTACACGCTCAAGCCCGAGGACGACTCCGTACTGGCCGGACTGCTGCGCGTACGTCCGGAGGCGCCGTTCGCCTGCCGTGGCGGCGTGTGCGGCACGTGCCGCGCCAAGGTGCTCGATGGTGCCGTCGAGATGCGGCACAACTACGCGCTCGAGCCCGACGAGGTCGCCGCGGGCTATGTGCTCACCTGCCAGAGCTGGCCGACAACGCCGGACGTGACGCTCTCGTACGAGTGAACAGCAAAAGGCCCGGCCGAAGCCGGGCCTTTCAATGCTGTGAGGTCACGCCGCGGGCGGAGTGTCCTTCTTCATCTCTGGCATCTTCTCGCCCGACGCCTTGAACAGGTTGAATGCAAACCACGTCAGGGTCGCGACAAGGATCCACAGGAGATATCCCGACCAACCGGGGCCCACGCTGACGCCGCTGCCGCCGCCGCCGACGGTCAGCGCCCGCAGGATCAGCAGCAGCAGACCCAGGCCAGCAGCACCGAGCGCAGCGAGGTTCCACGGGATGCCATCAGGCAGGCTGTCAGCCGCAAACGCCTTGAGGGCGATGATCGCCGTCGCTGCGATGACCAGCAGGATGCCCAGCGTCGCGTAGCTGTGCCAGGCGCTGATGCCGTAGGACAGGTCGATCCCGGCAATCTTGCCGTCGTAGCTGGCTTTGATGTAAGCCGAGAAGAACGACACGATCGTCGCCAACCCGCCAGCAATGAGGGCGCCTTGCGTGTTCTTGTCGAGCGCCTTGAAGTCTGCCGCCATGGTGATTTTCTCCCAACGATGATGTTCTGACGCTTCGAATCTAGCCCTCCAGAGCGCCACCGGACAGTCATTTCACCTGTTATTTACGCGGCGAGTCGCCGATACCGCATGCTGACAAGCGCGGTGCGTAGGACACAATCTCGGGCATGGACGCAGATGTGATCGTCGTCGGGGCCGGCCTGGCCGGACTGGTTGCCACCGCTGAGCTCGTCGAGGCGGGCCGCAAGGTGATCCTGGTCGACCAGGAGGGCGAGCAGGGCATCGGCGGTCAGGCGTTCTGGTCGTTCGGCGGGCTGTTCTTCGTCGACTCCCCGCAGCAGCGCCGCATGGGCATCAAGGACTCCGTCGAGCTGGCGATGCAGGACTGGATGGGCAGCGCGCAGTTCGACCGCGACGAGGACAAGTGGCCTCGTCAGTGGGCGGAGGCGTACGTGAACTTCGCCGCCGGCGAGAAGCGCTCGTGGCTCAAGGAACGCGGCCACAGCGTGTTTCCCGTCGTCGGCTGGGCCGAGCGAGGTGGCGCCCTCGCCGGCGGCCACGGCAACTCGGTCCCCCGCTTCCACATCACCTGGGGCACCGGTCCCGGCATCGTCGAACCGTTCGAGAAGATCGTTCGCGAGGGCCACGCCAAGGGGCTCGTGCAGTTCGCGTTCCGCCACCAGGTCGACGAGCTGCTCACCGCCAATGGCGCGGTGACCGGCGGCAGCGCTGTCACAGGAGTTCGGGGCCAGGTGCTCGAGCCCGACGACGCCGAACGTGCGGCACCGACGTCCCGTACGTCGATCGGCGAATTCACGATGAGCGCGCAGGCGGTGATCGTGACTTCTGGCGGCATCGGCGGCAACCACGACCTCGTCCGCCAGAACTGGCCCGACCGCCTCGGCACTCCACCGAAGCACATGATCTCCGGCGTCCCCGCGCACGTCGACGGCCGCATGCTCGGCATCGCCGAGAACGCCGGCGCGAGCCACATCAACCGCGACCGCATGTGGCACTACGTCGAGGGCATCAAGAACTGGGACCCGATCTGGCCGATGCACGGCATCCGCATCCTGCCCGGACCGTCGTCGATCTGGCTCGACGGCGCCGGCCAGCGCCTCCCGATCCCCGGACTGCCGGGCTTCGACACACTCGGCACGCTCAAGCTGCTGCGACAGAGCGGCCACGACCACTCGTGGTTCGTGCTCAGCCAGGCGATCATCGAGAAGGAGTTCGCTCTCTCCGGCCAGGAGCAGAACCCCGACCTCACCGGCAAGAGCGTCAAGACACTGCTCAAGGAGCGCCTCTCCAGCGGCGCGACGAGCCCCGTCGAGGCGTTCAAGGACAAGGGTGAGGACTTCGTCGTCGCCGACACGATCGAGGAGCTCGTCGCCGGCATGAACGAGCTGACCCCGGAGTCCCCCGTCGACGTCGACGACGTGCGCCGTCAGGTCACCGAGCGCGATCGCGAGCTCGACAACGCATTCACCAAGGACCTGCAGATCACCGCGATGCGCCAGGCTCGCGCCTACCGCGGCGACAAGCTGATCAGGGTGGCCACGCCGCACAAGATCCTCGACCCCAAGAAGGGTCCGCTGATCGCCGTACGGCTGCATGTCCTGACCCGCAAGTCGCTCGGCGGTCTCGAGACCAACCTCGACTCTGCCGTCATCGGCACCGATGGATCACCCGTCGACGGCCTGTACGCCGCCGGTGAGGTCGCCGGATTCGGTGGCGGTGGCGTACACGGCTACAACTCGCTCGAGGGCACCTTCCTCGGCGGCTGCATCTTCAGCGGCCGCGCAGCCGGCAGAGCAGCAGCCAAACAGACAGCCTGAGGTCTAGGCTCCACTTCATGACTGCTGTTGCGCTGATCTTCGCGAGCATTGCCGCCCTGCTGCACGTGTTCTTCTTCTACCTCGAGTCGCTCGCCTGGAAGAAGCCCAAGACCTGGAAGACGTTCGGGCTCGCGTCGCAGGCAGACGCCGACACCACGGCGTCGCTCGCGTACAACCAGGGGTTCTACAACCTTTTCCTCGCGATCGGTGCTGGCACGGGCGTCAAGCTCATCGCCATGTCGGACAGCCACGACACGATCGGCTGGACGCTGATCGTCTTCGCGTGCGGCAGCATGCTCGCCGCCTCGCTCGTGCTGATCTCGACCGGCACGTCGTACGCACGTGCGGCCACGATCCAGGGCGGTCCGGCGCTCATCGCGGTCGTCGCGTCGCTCATCGCCGCCAACTAGTCCGGGCGGCGATCTGTCAGCCACACTGCATAGGGTTGCGTCGTGCTTCGAATCGCAACCGTCAACATCAATGGCATCCGTGCCGCCTACAACAAGACCCGTGGCCAGTCGAGCGGGATGGCCGAGTGGATCGCCGATCGCGGCGCCGATGTCGTCACGCTGCAGGAGGTCCGCGCACCTGACGAGATCGTGCACGAGCTCACCGCCGAGGCGGGCTATCACGTGGTGCACGCCGTCGCCGCCGCCAAGGGCCGCGCGGGTGTGGCCGTGCTGAGCCGGACGGAACCGACAGCCGTACGCATCGGCAACGGCGATGACTTCTTCGACGACTCGGGGCGCTGGATCGAGTCCGACATTCCGCTGCCCGACGGTTCGACGTTGACCGCGATCTCCGCCTACGCGCACTCCGGCGAAGCCGGCACACCCCGCCAGCTGGAGAAGTACCGCTTCTTCGACCAGATGCACCTGCGTCTGGCCGCCATCCGCGAGTCCGGCAACCACGGCGTGCTCACCGGCGACCTCAACGTCGCCCACACCGAGCGAGACATCCGCAACTGGAAGGGCAACGTCAAGAAGGCCGGGTTCCTGCCTGAGGAGCGCGCCTACTTCGACCGCTTCTTCGGCGAGCTCGGCTGGGTCGACGTGCACCGTCAGCTCGCCGGTGACGTCGACGGCCCCTACACGTGGTGGTCCATGCGAGGCCAGGCGTTCGACACCGACACCGGGTGGCGCATCGACTACCAGATCGCGACACCCGAGCTCGCGGCCGCAGCACGTACGGCAACCGTCGACCGGGCGGTCAGCTGGGCCGAACGCTGGTCCGACCACGCTCCCCTGGTCATCGACTACGACCTCTGACCATGTCTGACTCTCTCGATCGCCGTCTCGGGCTCGCTGGCTCGGTCGCGATCGGGATGAGCGCCATGATTGGCGCTGGATTGTTCGTTGTGTTCCCGTCGGCCGTCGACGCAGCCGGCGATGGACTGTTGACCGCGCTGGGAGTTGCCGCGATCATCGCTGCCTGCAATGCGTTTTCGTCAGCGCGGCTTGCTGCCCGCTTCCCGGTTGCGGGCGGCACGTACGTCTACGGTCGCGAACGTCTTGGACCTTTCTGGGGCTACCTCGCTGGCTGGTCGTTCGTGGCAGGCAAGCTCGCATCGTGCGCGGCGATGGCATTCGCCCTGGGCGCCTACCTCTGGCCCGATCACGCGCGCACCGTCGCCATTGCCACGGTCGTGGCCGCCGTCGCGATCAACTTCCTCGGCATTGAGAAGTCGACTGCCACCGCCGTGGTGATCGTCGCTGCCGTCGTCACGATCGTCGTGATTGCGACGCTGCTGCTGATCTCGGAGCCACCCGCTCCGGATTCCCCGGCTGCTCACGTCAGCGCACGCGGCGTATTTCACGCTGCGGCTCTGCTGTTCTTTGCCTTCGCCGGGTACGCGCGTCTGGCGACTCTGGGCGAAGAGGTGCGCTCCCCATCACGCACCATTCCGCGAGCCATCGCCATCTCCTTGGCCCTCGTGGTGCTCATCTACGCTGCCGCGGCCACCGCGCTGGTTCGCACCCTGGGTACAGACAAGCTTGGACGTGCGACACGGCCGTTCGTCGAAGCCCTCGATGCGGCGGGGCACGGCAGCTTCGTGCCGTGGATCCAGGCTGCAGCGGCTGTCGCGGCCGCAGGAGCCATCCTCTCCCTGACTCTCGGCGTCTCACGCACCGTGCTCGCCATGGCCCGCGACGGCCATCTGCCGGGTGTCGTCGCGAACGTCAGCGGCAGAAAGCGCGTGCCACGAGCTGCTGAGCTCTGTTCAGGAGCGCTGGTGGTGGTTCTGCTGCTGGTTGGAGACGTCGCGACGAGCATCGCGTTCTCATCGTTCTGCGTGCTGATCTACTACGCGATCGCCAACGCCTCGGCATGGACCCTGTCATCGTCGTGGTCGAGCCGGTTCATACCCGCGATCGGCCTGCTGGGCTGCCTGCTCCTGGCCTTCAACCTCACGATGCCGACCGTCGCCGCTGGCTGCGTCGTGGTCGGCATCGGAGCAATGATCTATGCGGTTCGAGCTCACAGTGCAGGGGGCCCCGCGGGTGGTTGAGTGACCCCCCGATCCTCTCAACCGCCCCGCGATGCCCCTACAAAGGGAGGCACGCACCCCCTGATGCGTGCCCCCCGACTGTGGTGAAGATCAGTTGAACTTGACCTTCATGTTCGTGCCGTTCTCCGAGAGAACCTTCACCTTGACGCCGGCTGCAGGCAGCTTGACGCCGTGGTTGGGCAGCTCGGCGAACCAGTACTTCTTGGTGTCGTCGAACAGCGGCTTGGCTCCCTGGCCACGGATGTAGCTGGCCACACCATTGGTGTGCAACGTCATCGAATCAGCGGTGTGCTTCGAGAACGGTGCGTCGTACACCTGGATGCGCGCTCGCCACGGTGCGCCCGTCGCGAGGTTGATGATCGGCGTCGGGTTGGCGTCGATCGGCAGGTTGCGCCCGGATCCGGGGTGTGCGCTGGTGTTGTTGTCGCCCACCGAGGTGTCCCAGTAGGAGACCAGCAAACCGTGTCCGTACTTGTAGTGCTCGACCCAGTCCGGCTTCGTGTTGGTGAAGCCGAAGTTGTAGGGACCGGTGAGCAAGTACTTGTCGTACGCCTCGTAGGTCCGGTTGCCCATGACGTAGTAGTTGTCGAACTGCGACGTCGTGGTGGCACCGACTCGTGAGAAGCCGTCAAGGGCGAACACCGTCGAGCCGTCTTCGGCGCCGTCGGTCACCAGGGTCTCGGCCCCGGCCTTGATCGTCACATCGTCGGCGTACAGACCAGCGAGGGCGAGGCCGCCGTCGGTCTTGTAGTAGATGCGCACCTTGATGTTCTGACCGTCGTAGGCGCCGAGCGGCACCTTCAGGTCAGCCCAGTCCTCCTGGACACCGTCGATGCCGGGTCGGTCTGACGTGTCGCCATCGATCGGCGTGCCGTTGATCGTGCCGTCCAACGACGTCCAGT
This sequence comes from uncultured Actinomycetota bacterium, assembly GCA_963849475.1. Lineage (GTDB taxonomy): Bacteria > Actinomycetota > Actinomycetes > Propionibacteriales > Nocardioidaceae > Aeromicrobium. The sequence goes on along the minus strand of CAWKHC010000009.1, from coordinate 482,467 downwards.
TGGCTCCACCATCGGTCGAGGCCTGGATGTACGCGTAGTCGTAGCCTTCCTCGATCTCGTAGCGGACCTTGGCAGTCAGCTCCGCACCGGTCTTGCCGGTGAGGTCGACGTCAGTGGTCATCGAGTTGGCGAGATCGTCACCCGAGCCGGAGAAGAACTGCTTGTCGCCGGAGGCCGGTGCACCGTTGTCGGTGGTCACGTTCTTCTTGGGCAGGACCACGACGGCGCCTTGCGCCTTCTTGGTGTTGTACTCCTGTGGGCCGAGCTCGACCGTCTTCTTCTGGTGCGTGCCGATCGCCTCGTAGTCGAGCCAACCGAGCTGCAGCTTCTCCCACGCACCGATGTCACCCGGGCGAGTGCCGAGCGGCTCGTTCTTGGCGTTGAGACGGCTCTGGGCCATGAGGGTCCAGTACTCGTTGGAGTTGTCGCCGCCACCACTGGTGTCGTACGCGTCCGGCAGACCGAGGTCGTGACCGTACTCGTGGACGAAGACCGACAGGCCACCGTTCTCGGGCTGCACGGTGTAGTCGGAGATCCAGATACCGCTGTCACCGATCTGCGTGCCGCCGAGGCGGTTGTAGTCGGGGCCGGTGACTCCGGCGTCGGTCAGGAACGCGTTCCAACGGTGCGACCAGATGGCATCTTCGCCCTGTTGCGGGTCGCCGTCAGCCTCGTCGCCGCCGGCGTGGACGATCTGGAAGTGATCGATGTAGCCGTCGGGCTCGTTGAAGTCGCCGTCGCCGTCGTAGTCGTAGCGGTCGTACTGGTCATAGGCCTGGAGGGCGGTCTTGATCTGCGCATCGGTCTGACCGGCAGCGTGCTGCTGCGCGATCCACGACGTGACGGCGTCACGGATGAGGAACCAGGTGCCTGAGTCGGTGCGGCCGTAGCGCGCCTCGTTGTAGGGAACCTTGACCCAGTCCGAGACTGTGCCGCTGACCGTGTAACGACCCGAGGACTGCGCCTCGTAGTAGGTCTTGAGCGACTCAGCCTTCTTGCCCGTCTTGAAGTAGACGTCCTGGTAGTGGGCGCGGTTGAAGTCCGCCTGCCACACCGTCGAGTTGTCCTTGCTGCGGTCGGGCTCGGGGATCTTGTTGCGGAGCGGTCCCTCGAAGGTCGTCGGACCAGGCGTGTCGGGATCGGTGTCAACATCTGGGTAGGAGGGGTGACGCTGGTTGCCGAACTCAGCGAGGATCACGAAGACCTTGTCGTTGCGCTCCTGTTCGAGCTCGACGTACTGGTTCTGCTGCTTGCCGGAGGCCTTGCCCTTGAACTTCTTGTTGGCCAGGCGCGCCGCATTGGCGGGGCTGGTGCCCTTGCCGACCTTGACGACCGTGGAGCCATTCTTCTGCTCGGTCTTGAGGTCGCCGTTGAGCACGCCGGTGATGGCGGCTTCGCGCAGGGCGCGACGCTTGTCTTCCATCGGGCTGGACAGCTCGTCCCTCTTCTGGTCCGCTCGGTCACTGCCTGAGACGGGTGGTGCGGACGTGGCAGTACTCGGAGACGCATATGCGAGCCCGAGCGAGGCTGCGAGTCCTAGGGCTGCGAGCCCTGAGGTCACACGCTTCACTTTTTCCCCCTGCAACTTAGATGTTGGCCGAACGGGTTGCGCGGCCGCTGACATGCGCATGTCCTTGTGGGACGCGCGCAACGGAACTCAACTTAGGCAACTTTCAGGAAGAAAAGCAGTCTTGACTTCCCCGTGGACTAGTTATAAAGAACTAGTACTTTCCCCCTGAAGGACTAGTCCAAACCCCATCGAAGTCTGCAACGTTGTCTCGCAGGGAGGGAGACCCTATGAAGATTCGAACGGCCCTGGCCTGCGCGGCCTTGTCCGTTGGCGCGCTCATTGCTCTGCCCGGAGCTGCCAGTGCGGCCGCCTCAGACACGTACGAGGCCACCGTCATCAACCTGACCAACGTCCACCGTGCCAACCATGACAAGGTGCGGCTGAGGTCCAACACATGCGTCGATCGCCATGCCGAGAGCCACGCACGCTGGCTGGCGAACCATCAGACTTTGAAGCACCAGAGCATGTCCAATGTGCTCAAGAAGTGCGGGCTCAAGTACGTCGGCGAGAACATCGCCGGCGGCTGTTCAACGGGTTCGTCCGTCGTGTCGGCGTGGATGCACTCGTCGGGCCACCGGGCCAACATCCTCAAGTCCAGCTATCGGCTGATCGGCGTTGGCGCAGCCCAGGACGGCAACGGCGACTGGTGGGTGTCGCAGGTGTTTGGGACGAAGAAATAGCACGTCCAGGCCTTCGCCCAAGGTTTGACCAGATGACAAAATGTGCTTGCTTTTCCCCCTGTGGGTTGCCCTAGGGTTGGCAGCAGTTGCACGACGTTGGCCGTACGAGATGGGTTCCTTTCGAGGTGTCTGGTTCTTCTCAAGGTTGGATGTACGTCGCGACAGCCGCTCGCGAAAGTCGTGGGAGGCAACTCGCCAAGAGGAGTTGGGCATGGCAACAGGAACGGTCAAGTGGTTCAACGCTGACAAGGGCTTCGGATTCATCGCGCCCGACGACGGCAGCGAGGACGTGTTCGCGCACTTCAGCGCCATCCAGTCGAGCGGCTACCGCTCGCTGGATGAGAACCAGAAGGTCGAGTTCGACGTCGAGCAGGGCCAGAAGGGCCTGCAGGCAGCGAACATCCGGCCACTCTGATCAACAGATGCGAAAACCCCCACTGCGTGCGGTGGGGGTTTTCGCGTTTCTGTGGGGAAGCTCGTCTAGGAGTGGCCGCCCTCGTCCCAGGCGTGCTGGCCAAACTCGGTGGCGGCCGCGATGTAGCTCACGTCGCTGGCGGGGTGAGCGCCGAGACTGGTCAGTCGGTGCGCGGGGAAGCGTCGTGCTCCCTCGCGGACTTGCGCTGGGTCGATGTCGAACGACGTTTCATCCATAACGCGAGGATATCCTCACGTTTGCCTCCGCGAAACCCTTACTGATCGGTAGGTTCCGCGTCACAACGTGACGCGCAGGATGCGGTCGTCGTCGGCAGCGGGTCTCCCCCGACTGTCGGTGTTGCTCGTCGTGATCCACAGCGACTCGTCCGGTGCCGCGACGACATCGCGGATGCGCCCGTACTCCCCCTCGAACAACGCCGTGGGCTTGCCCGCAGACTCGCCATCGAGCGGGATCATCCAGACGCACTCGCCACGCAGGGCTCCCATGAACGCTGTGGACCTCGTGATCGCGAGCCCCGCTGGCGAGCACTCGTCGGTGCTCCAGGTCACCTTCGGCGTCACATAGTCCGGATCGTCGGAGGCGCCCTCGAACCTCGGCCAGCCGTAGTTCTGGCCCTTCCTGATCAGATTGAGCTCATCGCGGGTGTCCTGTCCGAACTCCGAGGCCCAGAGCTGTCCATCGGCATCGAGCGCCAAACCCTCGATGTTGCGGTGGCCGTAGGACCAGACCTTGTTGTCGAACGGGTTGCCGCTCGCCGCCCGGCCTTCCTTGTCGAGTCGCAGGATCGTGCCGTTCGGTCCGTCACGGTCCTGGGCCGACTCGGGCACGGCACCGTCGCCGATGGCGAGGAAAAGGTGACCGGTGCTGTCGAACAACAGTCGTCCGCCGTGATGGTTGGCGGCCGAACGCACGCCGGTGAGAAGCGCATCGGGGTTGCCGAGCTTGTCGCCGTCCAGGCTCATCCGCACCAGACGATCGTCGGAGCCGGTGCTGACATACGCGTACAGCATGGATTGGTCGTCGGGATCGAGGGCGATGCCCATCAGCCCGCCCTCGCTGGTCGCCGAGTCGGTTCCCTTGACCGCTCCGAGCTTCGTGACGTCGCCGTCGGGTGCGATGCGGACGATCGAGCCGTCGTCGCGTTGCGACACGAGGGCAGCGCCGTTGGCCAGGAACGCGATGCCCCACGGCACGTTCAATCCGGTCGCGATCGTCGAGGCAACCTTTGGGTTGAGTGTCCTTGCCGTCGTCGTGGCGGGCTTGGTCGAAGTGGTGGGTGCCGCCTTGGGCTTCTCGTCGCTGGCACAGCCCAGCAGCGAGGCAGCGCCGACTGCTGCGATCCCGGTCAGGAACGTACGACGTTCGATCATGGATCGATCATGCCGGTTCGGCCCAAGACCCGCCTCCCGCATAAACTGAGTCGATGCCCGCAACGCTGTCTGGTCGCTACCGCCTTGACGCCCTCATCGGCGACGGCGGCATGGGCGAGGTGTGGAAGGCCCACGATCCGGTGCTCGACCGCGTCGTCGCGGTCAAGGTCATCCGGTCTCACCTCGCGGGCGACCTGACGATCCGCGAACGGCTTCGTACGGAGGCCAAGCTGGCCGGTTCGCTGCGCCATCCGGGAATCGTCGACGTCTTCGACTACGGCGAGCACATCGATGCGGACGGTCGCACGACGCCGTACCTCGTGATGCCTCTTGTCGACGGCGTCACCTTGTCGGAGGTGCTGGCCGCGCGTGGCGCGTTGCCGCTCGGCGAGACGATGGCGATCGTCGCGGAGATGGCGAGCGCGCTCCAGACCGCCCACGGAGCCGGCATCGTGCACCGCGACCTCAAGCCCGCCAATGTCATGCTCACCGCATCCGGACGGGTGATGATCCTCGACTTCGGCATCGCCCGCTCAACCGGTGGTGAGTCGCTCACCCAGACCGGCGCGATGGTGGGCACGGCCGACTACCTCAGCCCGGAGCAGGCGGCGGGCAACCCGGCGTCCTACGCCTCTGACCTGTACGCCCTCGGCATCGTCGCCTACGCCAGCCTCACCGGCGCTCCCCCATTTCGCCGCGACACAGACGTGGGTACGGCGCTGGCCCACCTGCACGAGCCGGTGCCACCCCTGCCGTCCGAGCTGTCGACCGCCGATCCGCTCATCAGGTCATTGCTGTCCAAGGAACCGTCGCACCGCCCCTCAGCCGGCGATGTCGCGGCGATCGCCGCAACCATGGCGACGCACCTGCCCGCACGGGCAACCAGCACCGAGCGCACGCGTACCGACCTTGCCCCGCTGAGTCACGACGATCGTGACAAGACCGCGACCATCGAAGCCGTTCCATCCGAACGCCGCCGCCCACGCAGGGCGATCCTGATCGGCTCCGCTCTGCTCGCCCTGACTGCGATCGTCGCAGGTGGACTCTCGTACGCGGCGGGTCGTCCCACCAAGATCGAGGTGCCGGACGTCGTCGCCATGAGCAGCGTCGAGGCCGCCACGACCTTGGGACGGGCTGACCTGGCGGTCGAGACCAAGGACGCCAACCTGCCGGGTCATGACGCCGGCGAGGTCGTCAAGCAGTCGGTTGCTCCCGGCACTGAGGTTGGCGAGGACACCGTGGTCGAGCTCACCGTCGCCACTGGCTTGTTCCCGATCCCCGATGACCTGGTCGGCAAGACGTACGACGACGCCGCCGCGATCCTCGAAGGGCTGGGTCTCACACCCAAGCGGTCCGAAGAATTCTCGACCAAGGAGGCCGAGACGGTGCTCTCGGTCAATCCGTCAGGGCTGGCCAGGTCGGGCAGCGAGATCACGCTCAACGTGGCTTACTCGTTCTTCGACTTCAACCTGGGTCGCAACGACCGCCGCGGCAATGGTGACGAAGAGGACGGCGACGACTAACCACTTCGTTGGTTGAGTCGCCCGAGGGACGAGGGCGTGTCGAAACCTCAGGAGATGTCAGGCTCGAGCGAGCACTTCAACCACCAAAGGTGGGAATGGCTGCTTGTGCGAGTTGGTTGACTGGTAGGTAGCAATCGACGAAAGGCACCGCACCATGAGCACCATCAACCTGACCAAGGACAGCATCGACGAGGCCGTCTCCGCAGACGGGATCACGTTGGTTGACTGGTGGGCCTCCTGGTGTGGCCCGTGCATGCAGTTCGGCCCCGTGTACGAAGCGGCGAGCGAGAAGCACTCCGACGTCGTGTTCGCCAAGATCGACACCGAGGCCGAAGGTGAGCTTTCCGGAGCCGCTGGCATCTCGTCGATCCCGACGCTGATGGCGTTCCGTGACGGCATCCTCGTGTTCTCCCAGCCCGGCGCACTGCCGGCAGCCGGGCTCGAGCAGGTCATCCAGGCGGTCAAGGAGCTCGACATGGATGACGTACGTCGCAAGGTCGCCGAGGCCGAGGCTGCAGAGCAGGCTCAGGCCGAGCTCTAGGTCACATCCGCTCAACAGGAGAAGTCGGCGGATCCGTCATACCTTGAGGGCATGCCGACGACCCTCGCCGAGAGATACCGCCTCAACACCCTGATCGGTGGGGGCGGCATGGGCGAGGTGTGGAAGGCGCACGACGAGGTGCTCAACCGTGAGGTCGCGGTCAAGGTGATCCGGGCCCATCTCGCGGAGGACGAGACGATTCGCGAACGCCTTCGTACGGAGGCGCAGCTCGCTGGCTCGCTGCACCATCCGGGCATCGTCGACGTCTATGACTACGGCGAGCATCAGGAAGTCGACGGCCGTACGACGCCGTTCCTCGTGATGCCCCTGATCGACGGTGTCTCCCTGTCGGCGATGCTCAAGTCACGTGTCGCGCTGCCGGTCGGTGAGACGATGGCGATCATCGCCGAGATGGCCGAGGCCCTCCAGGCCGCACACGAGGAGGGCATCGTCCATCGCGACCTGAAGCCCGCCAACGTCATGTTGACGACCGCCGGGCGGGTGATGATCCTCGACTTCGGGATCGCGCGTTCGACCGAGGGCGAATCGCTGACCCAGACCGGCGCGCTGATCGGCACCGCCGACTACTTGAGCCCGGAGCAGGCGGCCGGCCGGCAGGCGACGTTCGCGTCAGACCTGTACGCGCTCGGCATCGTCGCCTACACCTGCCTCACCGGCGTTCCGCCGTTCCACCGCGAGACCGACATCGCCACCGCGTTGGCGCACGTTCAGTCGCCCGTGCCGGATCTGCCCGATGAGCTCGTGGCATCCGGGGTCGAGCCCCTCATCACCGGGCTGCTCGCCAAGGAACCGTCGCAGCGGCCCGCACCCTCCGAGGTCGCCGCCTTTGCCGCTGGCTTGGCGACGACCGTGCCGACCGACGTGGAGACAGCCACTGACCCGGACGCGACCCAGCCCGGAGTTGCTCCCTTGGCCGCGACTGATCCGGCTGCGACTCAACCCGCAGCCGCACCGGTGGCTGCGACCATGGTCGGGGCCGCCGCGACGCAGACCGATCTCACGCCAGTGGGTGCTGCGACCTCGCATGTTGCCGCCGCCGAGCACCCTCGCCGACGACGCACAGTCCTGGTGAGCTCGGCCGTGCTCGCCCTCGCAGCGATCGTCTTTGCGCTGATGTACGCCACCCGTGCTGATCAGGTCGACGTGCCGGACGTACGCAAGCTGACCAGCGTCGAAGCGGCGGCGAAGCTGGCCCAGGCCGGGCTGAAGGTCAAGACGCATGACGTCGACGCGGCCGGCTACAAGACTGGCATCGTGGTGACCCAGACCCCTGGCGCGGACGAGCAAGCGGACAAGGGCAGCATGGTCGACCTCGGCGTCGCGACGGGGTTCGTTGCCATACCGAAGAGCCTCGTCGGCAAGTCGTACGAGGACGCCGCCAAGATCCTCGACGAGCTCGGGCTCAAGCCGCAGCGCAACGACCAGCCCTCTGACAAGACTGCCGGTACGGTCACCGCCGTCGACCCCACCGACCGAGCTCAGTCAGGCGCCACCGTCGTCCTGACCGTGGCCAGCGGCTCGGGAAGCTCCGACAAGGGCAAGGGCAAGGGCAAGGACAAGAAGCCCAAGGACGACAAGGGCAAAGGCAAGGACAAGGGGACGACCGTGCCGGGGCCCGACCGATTCGATCGAACCTTCCCCCTCGCCTAGCCCGAGCACATCGACCCCAGCGCAGGGCGTCGTCGTCACACCTGAAGGGTCGTAGTCTCGCCCGGATCGAGCCAGGTGATCGCCGTCGACGCGGTCTCCAAGAGCCGTCTCCGCGTCGGCGCGACCCTGCTGGAAGTGCGACCAGCCCTCGTAGTGCACAGGGATGACGGTGGCCGGCTTGACCAGGTCGATGAGCTCGACGCCTTCCTTGGCGTTCATCGTGTAGCGGAACCAGCCTGAGAGGTAGCGGAAACGTACGGCACCCAGGTGCAGCAGCATCGTGCCGATCTTGAGCCGCTTCGCCACCTCGCGCAGCCCGTCGTACAGAACCGTGTCGCCGGTGACCCACAGCTCGCCGTGCGTCTGGCCGTCCCACTGGAGCGAGAACCCTACGACGGGACCGGTGATCGGGTCGCTGCCGACTGGGCCGTGGCGACACGGTGTCGCGGTGATCGTGATGCTCAGCTTGCCCGGCGCCTCGAGCGTCGCCGTGTCCCACGCGCCGAGGCCGATGGTGGCCCCGCCGAGCTTTCGCGCGGCCTTCTTCGTCGTGTAGGTCGTGCCCCACTGCGGCAGGAGGGCCTGGGCACTGGGGTCGAGGTTGTCGCCGTGATGGTGGTGGCTGACGAGCACCGCGTCGATGTGTCCGAGCTCTTCGGCGAGGATCGACGGGCCGACCAGCTTGCGCGACATGGTGCCCCAGCCGAAGAAGTAGCGCTTGCCGGGAGGGTCGAATGTCGGGTCGGTGAGGATGCGCCAGCCGCCCACCTCGATGAGCGCTGTCGGGCCACCAATGTGGGTGATCGTTGCGTCGGTCATGCGGCGAACCTACGCGGGCAACGACCGCGTTCGCAGCCGATTAACCGGGGCGACCGAGCCCTTCATGGCTTCATCGCTTGCAGTACGCCTCGGGTGAACGTGGAGAAGGTCAGCTGCTCGGGGTTGTTGGGGCGCGATCCCATGCGCACGGCGACGACCCCTTCGGACGGGATCACCGCCACGTACTCGTTGCCATATCCCAGCGCCCAGAACGCGTCCTCCGGCACATCCGAGGCGAGCTGGCCCTCGTACGGCGGCTTGTCGGCGGGGAAGCCTGCGGCGCGTTCGATGGTGATGACGTGGCCGGGCTTGTTGACCCACCAGAGCAGCCCGTACGCGGAGTTGAGCGTTGAGGACGACTCGTTGGTGGCCTCGGCGACGAACGAGTCGCTGACGAGCTGCTCGCCCTCCCACGCACCGCTGCGCATCATCAGGTAGCCGATGCGTGCGAGGTCGAGGCAGGAGGAGTCGATGCCGGAATAGGTCGTCGTGTTGCCGGCGTTGTCGTGCGCCCAGGTCGTGTCGCGCATGCCGATCGGACTGAGGAGTCGCGTCTTGGCGTACGCGGCGACGTCTTCACCGGTCGCCTTCTGCAGCACTGCCTCGAGGGTCTGCACGGCGGAGTTGTTGTAGTCCCACTTGGTGCCGGGCTTGGTGTCCTGCTTGAGGTTGATGGCGAACGCGGTCTTGTCAGCGGCTCGGCGCACCATCTGGCTGTAGTCGGTGTCGTAGTCCCAGTGCCGGCCGCTCGTGTTCGAGAGCAGGTCGCGAATGGTCACGTTCTTGGCCTCGGTGGTGCGCCACTCGGGGATGTATTTCGACGCCTTGTCGTCGAGCGTCAGCTTGCTCTCGTCGGCGGCGATGCCGATGAGGATCGCGGTGACGGACTTGGTGATGCTGTACGCGGGGCGCGTCGAACGATCGCCGGTGCCGCCCCAATAGGCGTCGTGCACGAGCTTGCCGTCCTTGATCACGGCGAAGCAGGTCGACCGGGCGTTGGCGAGATCGCCGTCGAGCTTCGTGAAGTCGCCCGCCTTGGCCTCGTCCCAGGTCTTGCCGGGGTACGTGAACGTCGGCGTGGGGGTGGGAGTCGGCGTCTGCATAGTGGGCTCAGCCTTGGCCGGCGCCGGATCGCTCGAACACGAAGCAACCAGCAGCACCGCCAACACCGCGCCCACGATCCGCATGGACAGAACATATCGTCCGCCAGTGAGGCCGCCCGCGGCCGAGCGTGAGCGAAGCGAGGCGGCGCAAGATCACTCCTCACGCAACTGAAACGGGTGATCCTCGTCGTCAACTCTTACGCCTGGCCCATCCCTGATTAGCACCCTCTTCTTGCCGTGAGTCCACCCGTGGATCTGGCGCTCTCGGCCCCAGGCTTCGGCGATTCGCTCGTAGAACTCGTAGTACACAAGTCGGACGGGCAGTCGCCGTCGCGTGTACGCACCGCCTTCCCCGTCCTTGTGCTGCCTGAGGCGGGTGATGAGATCCCAGGTGCTCCCCGTGTAGTAGGTCTTGTCGGTGCACTCAAGCACGTACGTGAAAGGCATGGATCTCATCGTTCAAACCATCGGCGATTCGGTCGAACTAGTGATCCACAAGCGAGCCTGCGACCTCACGACGCCTCGGCCTCGTCCCTCGGCCTCACGGTCGCTCCGCTCCCTGGCGAGCGAGTTTCGTCCGTCAGTGAGGCCGCCCGCGGCCGAGCGTGAGCGAAGCGAGGCGGCGCAAGATCACTCCTCACGCAACCAACGAGTGGGTCGTTTTGGTTCGTTTGGTTGCGTGCGGGACAATGGAGGGATGCCCACTTCGACGGATTTGCGCCTATTGCTGCGCTATCCGGTTGATTTCGAGGTGGCAGAGCTTCCGTCGGAGTCACGCTTCGTCTTCCAGGGTCCTGACGGCGAGCATCGGGCCACCGCGAGCGAGTCGATCGGCCCGCTGAGCCAAGGCATTCGTGCGATGTCGGCGCACGCTTCCGTACGCGCTTGGGCCACGCCGGCGATCCTCGCGCTGCGCATCATGGCCAAGGGCAACCTCGGCTCCCCCGAGGCGTCCGAGCTGTCGCAGCTGCAGCAGGCCGCCACCGCGATCCCGAGCGGCGGCGCGAAGGTCAACGCGTTCCTCAAGGCGCTCGCCGTCGACGCGCCAGCCGCCGCCTCGACGCCGCAGCGGCAGGCGTACGTCTCCCCTCGTGCCGCGAACCCGCGCGAACGTGAGCGACTGTTCTCCTACATCTTCGGCGTGACCTTCGTCCTCGAACCCACAGATGAGCACATCGCAGAGATCGAGCTGCGCATCAAGCCGCGCGACAGCTCCTTCGGCGCTGCTCGCTCCAGTGATGTCTGGGCGCAGGACAACCACCACCTCGGGCCCGGCGTTCGCCAGGCGACCCGCACGATGCTCACCCGCACCGCCGAGACCTGGCCGCCGGCGCGACGTCTGCTCGCCGATGTCTCGACCGGCACCGTCAAGGTCACCGCCGACGAGCTCGCGCTGCTCGGCGACAGCCGTACGGTGTCGCACCTGATGGCGGCGCACATCGACGTACGGTGGCCGCCCGATCTCGTACGCACCCTTGAGACCAAGGCCGTCGTCGGCCGCCTGGAGGCTCCCGGGTCGGAGCGTCCCAAGGCGTTCGCCGCCGATCAGCTGTTCAGCTTCGACTGGCAGATCGCGCTCGGCGACAAGACACTGACGCAGGCTGAGGTCGACAAGCTGGCGCACTCACAGCACGGACTGCTCAAGCTCCGAGACCAGTGGGTGTTCGTCGATCCGCGCCGTCTGCAGCGGGTGCTCGACCGCCAGGGTCGCACCATCACGTCCGGCGAGGCGTTGCGCGCTGCCGTGTCGGGCACGCTCGTCGTCGACGGACTCAGCACCGAGGTCGACACGGTCGGCTGGCTCGAGGATCTGCGGCTCAAGCTCGCCACGCAGGACCGCGACATCATGCCGGCGGTGCAGCCGCACGAGCTCGACGGCACGCTGCGCGAGTACCAGCTCCAGGGTCTGCAGTGGATGACGCAGCTGGTCGACCTCGGACTCGGCGGGATCCTCGCCGACGACATGGGTCTCGGCAAGACCGTCATGCTGATCGCCCTGCACCTGCAGCGCGCCCGTACGACGTCCGCTCCGACTCTCGTCGTCGCCCCGGCATCGGTCCTGGGCAACTGGGAACGCGAGATCCACCGCTTCGCGCCGGGCGTCAACGTGCGGCGCTATCACGGTGCCGGCCGACGGCTCGATGGCGTGAAGGACGGTTTCGTCGTCACCACGTACGCGACGATGCGCGCCGATGCCGAGCGGCTGATGATGCACCGCCCGGGCTGGGGCCTGGTCGTCGCCGATGAGGCGCAGAACGTCAAGAATCCTCGCGCCCGCACGGCGCAGGCGCTGCGTACGATCCCCGCCGAGGCACGCCTGGCGCTGACCGGTACGCCGGTCGAGAACAACCTGTCGGAGCTCTGGGCGATCCTCGACTGGACGACCCCGGGACTGCTGGGCACGTACGAGCAGTTCCGTGCGCAGTGGTCGCGACCGATCGAGGCGCGGCGTGACAAAGCGAAGGCTGCGGGCCTGTCGCAGATGATTCGGCCCTTCGTGCTGCGGCGTCGCAAGTCCGACCCCGGAATTGCGCCGGAGCTGCCGCCCAAGATCGAGACCGATCACACCGTCAACCTCACCCGCGAGCAGGTCGGCCTGTACGAGGCGGTCGTCCGCAACACGCTCGCCGAGATCGAGGCGGCTGTCGGCATCCAGCGTCGCGGCCTCGTGGTCAAGCTGCTCACCCAGCTCAAGCAGATCTGCAACCACCCGGCGCACTTCCTGCGCCAGTCCGACGGTCGCCTGCCGGGTCGTTCGGGCAAGCTCGCGGTGTTCGACGAGCTGGTCGAGGAGATCGTCGCCGAGGACGGTGCCGTGCTCGTGTTCACGCAGTACGCGCAGATGGGCAAGCTGCTGTCGCGCCATCTGGACGAGAAGAAGATCAAGTCGCAGTTCCTGCACGGCGGCACCACGATCAAGATGCGCGAAAAGATGGTGCACAAGTTCCAGGCCGGCGAGGTGCCGGTGTTCGTGCTGTCGCTCAAGGCGGCCGGAGTCGGTCTCAACCTGACCAAGGCCGATCACGTGATCCACTTCGATCGCTGGTGGAACCCCGCGGTCGAGGACCAGGCCACCGACCGTGCTCACCGCATCGGTCAGACCAAGAACGTCCAGGTGCACCGCCTGATCAGCGAGGGCACGATCGAGGAGTCGATCGACGAGCTCATCCGTTCGAAGCGATCGCTCGCCGACGCCGTCGTCAACGGCGGCGAGGGTGCACTGACGGAGCTGTCAGACGCCGAGCTCGCGAAGCTCGTACAGCTGAGGCACGAACCCGCGAGCTAGATGCCGGCGTGCGATCATCGGGGATGCCTATGCTGTCGCCGTCACTCACCGCTTGGCGCGATGCCGGTCGCCTCGTTAGACACGGCGGCCGAGACGTCTTCGTCCACGACAGCGGCTCCGGGTCCGTACCGGTCGTGCTCATCCATGGTTTCCCCGGCTCATCACACGACTGGTCTCCGATCGTCCCGGACCTGCCGGGCCGCGTCATCGCGTTCGACCTCCCCGGCTACGGCTTCTCCGACAAGTCGCCCAAGTCGTCGTACTCGCTGTTCGCCCAGGCCGACATCGTCGAGGAGATCCTTGCTGGCGTCGGAGTCGAACGCTGCGTGATCGTCGCTCATGACATGGGCGACACGGTGACCGCTGAGCTGGCGTGCCGCGCCAATGCCGGCACGCTCGGTTTCGGTATCGAACAGATCGTCCTGACGAACGGTTCGATCTTCATCGACCTGGCGCAGCTCACGCGTGGTCAACGGCTGACACTGCGCCTGCCCGGCCGCGCCCTCCCGTTCTCATTTCCCGACCTCATCCTGCGCCGCAGCCTGATGGAGAGCTTCTCCCCCGCTGCGCCCCCTCCCGCAGGGGCGATCGACGACTTGATCGCCATGATTCGCCACGATCACGGGGACCGACTCATGCCCAAGCTCATTCGCTACATCGAGGAGCGTCGCGCCAACCAAGATCGCTGGACTGCCGGACTGGTCGAGTTCGCCGGGCCGCTGACGCTGATCTGGGGTGAAGAGGATCCGATTGCCGTGCTCGCGATGATCGAACGCATGAAGTCGCTGCGCCCGACCACCACGCTGCACACGCTCGCGGGGGTGGGGCATTGGCCCTCGATCGAAGCGCCGGAGCGATTGGTCGCGACGATCCATACTTGCCTGACCTAAAGCAGACAGGTCCTGAGCTCGTCGACTGTGTAGAAGTGCGGGTTGCCCGAATCGGCGTCGCAGCCGGCTTTGAAGTCGACCGGCTTCTCGTTGTAGCGCATCGTCACGAGCACGCGACCAGCCGCGTTCTTGTATGCGACCCACTCGATGCTGCCGGCCGGGATACCGGCGACGTGGCCACGCCACGGGTTGCCCGAACGCGTGTAGTTGCTCTTGGCCGCGACCTGCTTCTCGCTGCCGGGCGCCTTGATCAATGCGGCGAACGGCATGGTCGTCTCGCCGTGTCCGTGCCTGAACACCGCTGCGATGTTGCCGCCGCCGATGCGGTCCTCGAGGCGCGTGAAGAAGTCGGTCAGCAGAGGTCGGGCCTGGGCGTACGAGTGGGTCTGCCCGGCGACGCCCGGACCGTACCGGTAGAAGTTCTCGGTGTCCTTGACGTACCCCATGGTGAGTGCGTCTGACAACGAGAAGTAGTTGGCGAACGTGACGCCGGTGAGGCCCTTCATCGCTGCGCCGGTGCAATAGAGCAGGTAGACGTCCTGTGCCGCGGCGACGGGATCCTTGATGCTGTCGACGTACTTCTTCGTGTACATCCTGCGAAGCACGCTCTTGGCGGCGTTGCGGATGGTGGTCGTGCGCTTGACCCGCTCGATCGCGGCTCGTCCCGCAATGGTCGAGCCGCTGGACAGCTGCAGGCGCTTCGAGTCGACGAGGTTTGGGGCGTATGTGTTGGCGACGACCGGGTCCATGCCGATGCGCATGTAGGAGGCGCTCTGCTTGGTGCGATAGACCGACGAGGTGATGCGCTGGATCTGGTCCGTCGACGGCAGGTTCTCGAAGAAGGTCTTGTAGTTCGTGGCGGTACGTCGACCGACGCCCTCCCACTCGGCCTTGCCGAGGGTGCTGAGGTTGCCGTAGCCGAGCTTGCGCTCAGCCTTTTGGAACCAGCTCAGGTCTGATGCGAACTTCTTGCCGGCAGTGGTGAGTGCTTTCTTTTTCTTCGCCGCGTTCCACACGCTCAGACGCACGCTTCTCGGCGTCGGAGTTGGTGGCCGACCGCGATCCGTGGCGGGCGATCGTCTCGATGAACACCATGTCGTACCCAGCAGGCGGTGCCACGATCATTGTGCTCGCCGGATCACCGTACGGCGTCTGGTTCGTGTAGCGCCCGTCATCGTCCGCGGCCTGTGCGGAGCCCGCGAACACGACCAGCGCGACCACGACTGCGCTGAGCTTGATGACCTTGGACATGGATCCCCCGAGACGGTGATTGCAGTCTCAACAGTCTAGGGCGCGAACCGTCAGGCCGGTGGGAACTGATCCCTCAAGTACGCGTGGAGCACCGAGCGGTCGTCGGCGGTCAACGGACCCGGCTTCTTGAGCATCTTGACCACCCCACGCGGCCCTTTCGCCACCACGTTGTCAACGACCAGGCGCCCCCATGGCAGGTCGGCATCGACGAAGCAGTACGCGCCGGTGACTGGCACCGCAGGCCTCGGCCCCTCGGACACGGCGACGACGACGGCGTCGATGTGCCGCCTCATCGACACGGCAAGGGCTGGTCGCAGCCGGCCGTCAACGACGAACGCATCGCCAGCCCGATTCGCTCGGACCTTCTTGTTCCGATACGCCTTCGGATCGATGACGAACACACCCGAGGGCGCGATCGCGATGATGTCGATGTCTCCGCGTTCCGTACCGACTCCGACGCGCCGATTGAAGAGGAAGAGCACGGACTCACCCACCTCGCTGGTGAACCGGCGCGCCACCGCACGCTCTCCTTCTGCACCCTTGGCGAAAGCCGTGATCGTGTGCGAAGGCTCCACAGACCCCACCAACCAACGGCCGATCCACGGGTGTTTGGCGGTGAGACGCGTTCTCCGCTCGACAATCCGCTGCTCGTGCGCAGCCAATCGCCTCTCGTACTCCCTCTGGAGCGACGCTCCGGGCATACCTGAATCGCTTGCATCCATCTCGGGTCTCCCTCCCGCAATGCTTGATCCGAGTCTGCGGGAGTTCGTTGGTCTTCGCTGCCGATTGTCGAAAGTCAGTGCAGGCAGCGCTTGAGCTCGGCTACTTCGTAGAAGTATGGCTCGGCCGCTTTGCAACCCTTGCGGAAATTCACCGGGCGCTCGTTGTAGCGCATCGTCACGAGTACGTCCTTGGCCGCGTTGCGGTAGGCGACCCACTCGACGTTGCCGGCGAGCCGTCCGGCGATGCTCCCCCGCCAGGGGTTGTTGTCGTACGTGTAGACGTCACCCTTGGCTGCCTGCTTCTCGCTGCCAGGCAGCCTGAGCAGCGCTGCGAACGGCATGATCGTCTCGCCGTGCGCCTGCCTGAACACCGCAGCCGTGGAGCCGCCCTTGATCCGCTTGTCGAGCTCTGCGAAGAAGTCAGCGAGGATCGGCTTCGCCGCCCGGTACGAGAAGTCCTGGCCGGCGATCCCTGGGCCGAAGCCGTAGAAGTTCTGCGCATCGACGACGTATGCGAGCGCCTTCGCGTACTCCAGCGGCACGTACTTCTCGAAGGTGACGTCGGTGTCGCCCTGCAAGCCCGGCGCCGTGGCATACAGCTTGTAGATGTCGAGTGCCGCGTCCACCGGATCGTCGATGCTTTCGACGTACGCCGGCGTGTAAAGCTCGCGCAGCAGACCCTTCGAAGCGTCGACGACCGCCGTGCTCGCCAGGATCTGGTTGACGGCGTGGTTGGCGTCGATGGTCGATCCGCGAATGATCAGCAGGCTCAGGTCGACATCGCGATCCGCGAGCTTGAGGCCCGGCACGGCCTGCTTGAGGCTCTTGATCATCGCGTCAGCGCTCTCTTCGGTGCGCTGGAACGTCGTCACCTTGAACGCGACCTCGTCACCTTTGGCGGTCGCCTGCCTCAGGAAGTCGCCGTAGTTGTCTGCGGTCCGCCTCCCGATGCCGGCCCATTCGGCTTTGCCACGTGCACTCATGTTGCCGTAGCCGAGCTTCTGCTCAGCCTTCTGGAACTGCCTCGAGATCGTCCTTGAACGACTTGCCGGCCGGCGTCAGCGCGTTGGCCTTGGTGGCGGCACTCCCAGATCTTGCGAGCCCTCGCCTCGCCCGCGGAGCTGGTGAGCGTACGGGAACCGTGTCGCCCAAGGTTCTCGATGAAGATCGGCTCATATCCCTTGGGCGGAGCCTTGATCGGCGATGACGCCGCGTTCCCGTACGGGACTTCCTTGTTGTAGCGACCGTCATCCGGTGCCGCATTCAGCGACGAGACGAGCGCAGCCAGCGCCGCCACAAGCGCCGCGATGAAGTTCACCATGTCGTTGCCCACTGTATGTAGGCGGTGCGACCCGATCGCAAGCCGCTAGCGACGTACGGGTGAACGCTGTACGACGTTCAGGTCATCGCTTTTCGCAGGCGATGCCGTCCTTGTCGCGATCGCTCTTCTTGTTCTTGTTGTAGATCTTGGTGCTGACCTTGAAGTTCGTGACCGGCTTGCCAGACGTCTTGTCCTTCGCGCCTGACTTGCCCACGCCGTGCTTGTAGTCCTTGTGCATGGCAGTGCAGTTCTTGTACGTCTTGTTTGCCGCCTCTGCTGGCGCCGCAACCATGACACTGACTCCTGCACTCAGCGCGACTACCGCGATCGCTGAAATGGTCCTTCTGAACATGCTGGCTCCCTGCCCGTTAGTAGGCCTCAGTGTGCGCTGTGACCAGGGAATGCGCAGTCGATTGAGGAATCGCTCTCAAGCAGGCTTGGCGGTCCGCAGAACCTTGGCCTTCGTGGCGACGACGAGACCGAGGGCCACGGACAACGATGAGTTCTGCTTCAGCAAGCCGTTGAAGATCGAGTCCATGCGTTTCGCGTGCACCAGGCGCGGCAGCAGGAGCAGGTCGAACGAAGCGCTCTCGAGCCAGTCGACCTCGGTCTCGTACCCCACGACCGCCCTGGCGCCGGTCACCTTGGCGAGGTGCTTGAGCGCATCGTCGCTGGCAGATCCGACCAGGCAGCTCCCGAAGTAGAGGACGCGACCCGCGACCTTGTCCTCCAACAGGTGGCCGACTTCTTCGAGCGAAAGCGTTGCGTCGCCGAGATCGATCTTGAGCTCGCCGTTCTCCTCGTACCCGTGGCAGGCGAGATAGAGCACCGGGAACGTGCTTCGCGACAGGCGCCGCAGCTTGTTCAGGTAGTACGCGAGCTCTTCGGTCGTCGTCACATCGCGGTGATAGAACTGCGCCTCGTTCAGCCGCTCCAGCAGCTCGAGCAACGGCAGCACCGACTCACGGCTGTGAACGGACGCCTCCCACTCCCCCTCGAGACAGAAGATCGATGACATTCGGTCGTCCTCCCACTGAGGCCGCGAGCTGCGACACCATCGACCCTATCGAGGTATTCGAGTTCCTGCTCGGGCTCGTCGTGGGAGGGTGTCAGCCATGCAGACTCCCAAGGGCGCCGGATTCATCGCCACCGTCGCCGTCTTTGCCCTGACGATCATCCAGCTGGCTGTCGCCACGTTCGGTGGTCTGGACCAGTTCGAGGGCAAGGGCTTTGGCTACCGGCTCATCGCCTATCCGGTCCTCATGCTGATCGTCCCGGTGATCTGGCGTTGGCGGCGTCCCGACGGCGAGATGCCGTGGGGTGCGTTCGCGCTGATCATGGCTCCGTTCCTGGTCGACGTCACCGGCAACTCTCTCGACCTGTACGACTCGGTCGACTGGTGGGACAACGCCAACCACTTCTTCAACTGGATGCTGCTGCTCTGGGGCTGCGGCCTGCTCCTGCGCATCATCTGGACCGGGCCGACCTGGGGACTCGTCCTCACGATCACCGGCCTCGGCGCGATCTTGGCCGTCGGCTGGGAGCTCGGCGAGTGGTACACCTTCATCCGCCGCGGCACCGAGCTCGACGGTGCGTACGAGGACACCCTCAGCGACGAGCTGCTCGGCACCCTAGGCGCGCTCGTGGCCGCGCTGATCGTGGGACGTGGGCGCAAGGTCGAATAGCCGACCAAACGCGATCCGGCCGCACACCGTGATGGTGTGCGGCCGGAATGCGTGTTGCTGGATCAGTGGAACGTGTCCGCTGCGTTCTGGTTGATGAGGTCGAAGTCGAAGAAGTCGACCTGCACGTCATCGCGGTTGACCTGGTTGTGCTCGATGGCGTCCTTCGTGGCGAACTTGTCCTTGCCCTGACCGACCGACGAGGTTGTCGCGGACCGGGCTGACCTCGTGCGAGTCGAGCGTGTCATCGCCGAACGACCCTCGACCTGATCAACAGCCTCTCAGCTGCAGCCGCTGGTGCTGCCGCAGCCTTCGCAGACGTGGCAGGAGCCGGCGGGGCGCATCTTGGTTCCGCAGGTCATGCAGAGCGGCGAGTCGACTGCGGAGCCGGTGATGGCTTCGAAGAGCTCAGCGCTCGTGTGAGCGGCCTGCGGAGCGGGCTTGGCTGCCTCGGCGACGACCTCGGCTGCTTCGGCTCGTCGACCTCGGTCGCTCGGTCCTCGCTCGCTCCGCGGCTTCGACTCGCCAGCCGGCGGGCGTCCTCGATCAGCTCGGCGGCGGTGCTGCCGGCGCTGATGGGCTGGTGAGAGCCCGTGTCGAGGTAGCGCTGGCGCTCGTCGGCCGAGTGGATGCCGAGAGCCGAGCGGGTGTCGAAGTCCAGGTAGTCCAGGGCCAGGCGACGGAACGTGTAGTCCATGATCGACTGGCTCATACGGACATCCGGGTCGTCGGTCAGACCGGCCGGCTCGAACTTCATGTTGGTGAACTTCTGCACGAAGGTCTCCAGCGGCACGCCGTACTGCAGCGAGATGCTGATCGCGATCGAGAAGGCGTCCATCATGCCGGCGAGGGTCGAGCCCTGCTTGCCGAGCTTCATGAAGATCTCGCCGAGCTGACCATCCTCGTGAGCACCCGAGGTCATGTAGCCCTCGGCGCCACCCACGGAGAACGACGTCGTGATCGACTGACGCGACTTCGGCATCTTGCGACGGATCGGCTTCTCGACGATGACCGTCTTGACCTCGGCCTCAGTCGACCACCGGACGACTTGGCTTCCTTGCCGTCGCTGAGCGGCTGACCGACCTTGCAGTTGTCGCGGTAGACCGCGAGCGCCTTGAGGCCGAGCTTCCAACCCTGGAAGTAGACATCCTTGATCTCTTCGACCGTGGCGTTCTCCGGCAGGTTGACCGTCTTGGAGATGGCACCCGACAGGAACGGCTGGCACGCGGCCATCATGTGCACGTGGCCCATCGGAGCGATGGAACGCTGGCCCATGGCGGTGTCGAAGATCGAGTAGTGCTCGGTCTTGAGACCCGGTGCGTCGACGACGTGACCGTTCTCGCCGATGAACTCGACGATCGCCTCGATCGTCTCGCCGGCGTAGCCGAGCTTCTTGAGCGCGGCCGGGATGGTCTGGTTGACGATCTGCATCGAACCGCCACCGACGAGCTTCTTGAACTTGACCAGCGAGAAGTCCGGCTCGATGCCGGTCGTGTCGCAGTCCATCATGAAGCCGATCGTGCCGGTCGGTGCGAGCACCGAAGCCTGGCTGTTGCGCCAGCCGTTCTTCTGACCGACCTCGAGGTTGAGCTTCCACTGCTTGGCAGCCTCACGGTGCACGGCGATGTCCATCGCGTGCAGCGTGCGGATCTCGTCGTTGGCGGCCTGGTGCTTGCGCATCACGCGCTCGTGAGCCGAGGCGTTCTGGGCGAAGCCGTCGTACGGGCCGACGACGCCGGCAACCTCAGCGGAGCGACGGTAGGACGTACCGGTCATCAGCGAGGTGATCGAGGCAGCGAGTGCGCGGCCACCGTCGGAGTCGTACGCGAGACCCGACGCCATGAGCAGCGCGCCGAGGTTGGCGAAGCCGATGCCGAGCTGGCGGTAGGCACGCGTGGTGTCACCGATCGCCTCGGTCGGGAAGTCGGCGAAGCAGATCGAGATGTCCATCGCGGTGATGATGAACTCGGTCGCCTTGACGAACGTCTCGGTGTCGAACGAGCCGTCGTCCTTGAGGAACTTCAGCAGGTTGAGCGAGGCAAGGTTGCAGCTCGAGTTGTCGAGGTGCATGTATTCGGAGCACGGGTTGGACGCCGTGATGCGGCCAGCCTCCGGCGAGGTGTGCCAGTCGTTGATCGTGCCGTCGTACTGGATGCCGGGGTCGGCGCACGCCCAGGCGGCGTGAGCGATGTCGTCCCAGAGCTTGCGGGCGTCGACGGTCTCGATGATCGAGCCATCCGTACGGGCGCGGAGACCGAACTCGTCGCCCTTCTCGACAGCCTGCATGAACTCGTCGTTGACGCGGATCGAGTTGTTGGCGTTCTGGTACTGGACGCTGGTGATGTCGGCGCCACCGAGATCCATGTCGTAGCCGGCATCGCGGAGGACGCGGATCTTGTCTTCCTCGCGCTCCTTGGTGTGGATGAACTCCTCGATGTCGGGGTGATCGACGTCGAGGACGACCATCTTGGCCGCGCGACGCGTGGCGCCACCGGACTTGATGGTGCCTGCCGACGCGTCAGCGCCACGCATGAAGGAGACGGGACCGGAAGCCGTACCGCCCGAGGACTTGAGCAGCTCCTTGGAGGAACGGATGCGCGAGAGGTTGAGGCCGGCGCCGGAGCCGCCCTTGAAGATCATGCCCTCTTCGCGGTACCAGTTGAGGATCGAGTCCATCGAGTCATCCACCGCGAGGATGAAGCAGGCGGAGACCTGCTGGGGGCTCGACGTACCGACGTTGAACCACACCGGGCTGTTGAAGCTGAAGACCTGGTGCAGGAGCATGTGCGTCAGCTCGTGCTCGAAGATCGTGGCCTGCTCCTCGTCGGCGAAGTAGCCGTTGTCGCGGCCGGCCTGCGTGTAGGTGAGGACGACGCGGTCGAGCAGCTGACGGAGGCTCTGCTCACGCTCGGGCGAGCCGACCGCACCGCGGAAGTACTTGGTCGTGACGATCGTGGAGGCGTTGACGCTCCAGAAGTCGGGGAACTCCACACCGCGCTGCTCGAAGACGTTCTCGCCGGTCTTCCAGTTGGTCTGGACGACGTCGCGACGCTCCCAGGTGACGGCGTCGTACGGGTGCGTGCCGGGGGTCGTGTAGACGCGCTCGATCGTCAGGGCCTTGCCCTTGGCCTTGCCTGATGTCTTGCGCGGGGATCCCGAGGGCCCGTTGACCGTCTCCGTCATGAGAGTGCTCCTAAATGTGGTGTTCGCGGTGGGGGAGGTTGGTGTTGCTGGTCTTGCGTGCCGGCCTATGGGGTCCGGCTCAAGTCTTGTGTTGCTGTGCTGTCTCTTCGGCGAGCTCACCGTCGGCCGTGGCCGACATGATGCTGGCGATCTCGGCGGCAAAGTCGTCTGCTGACTCGAACGCCTTGTAGACGCTCGCGAATCGCAGGTAGGCGACCTCGTCGAGGCTCTTGAGCGGTTCGAGGATGGCGAGGCCGACTTCGTGGGCCGGCACCTCAGCACATCCCGAATCGCGGAGGGTGTCCTCGACCTGCTGGCCGAGTCGTGCCAAGTCGTCGTCGGAGACCGGGCGGCCCTTGCAGGCCTTGCGGACTCCGGAGATCGCCTTGTCGCGGAGGAAGGGCTCGGTGGCACCCGAACGCTTGACCACGGTCAGCTGCATCTGCTCGATCGTGGTGAAGCGCTTGTTGCAGTCAGAGCACGAGCGACGGCGGCGGATGGCTCCACCTTCGTCGGCGACACGGCTGTCCAGGACCTTGGTGTCGGTGTTCTTGCAGAACGGACAATGCATGTCGTGCTCCTCTCCCCATACAAAAGGATTGTCAAAGGGTGATTCCGAGTCATGAACTTCCTCCGTTTGGGGAGAAAGTTGTGGAAACCGATGTGGATTCCGGCTATTTCGGTGTGTAACCCGCCCGAACCTGTGGAACTAGATGTGGACGAACAACAACGGTGTAACTACTAGATGTAGTGCCACTGTACGCCGCGCGTGTGGCCCACGCAACAGAATGGCGCAGCGTGCCGACACTTTTTCTCGGCACTCTCAAACGCGCAGGTCAGAGGCGGTTTGGGCACCGAAATTACGGCGTGTCGAAGCCCCTCGAGTCACACCAGTTACAACAAGTCCGGGCACCTGGATATGCCCAGCGAGCCTTGATCTCACGGCTCCGACTCAGTCGTTGAGTCGCCGGAGGTCGGCTGTTGCTGAGAGTTGCGCGAGAGCAACCGGAGTTTGTGCGGCCCTAGGATGTGCGCATGACCAAGCCCCGCATCTTCCTCGGTTCGTCGGGCAAGCAGGCCAAGCTGCTGGACTCGCTGACGCGGGGGCTCGCCGAGGTCGCGCATGTCGAGCCGTGGACCACGGTGTTCAATCCCGGTACGTCGACGCTCGACCGACTCGTCGAGCTCACCCGCCAGGTCGACTTCGCGGCTTTCGTGTTCGCGCAGGACGACTGGACGGCGCCCGACGCTCTGGAGCCGGCGCAGGCGTCACCCCGCGACAACGTGGTGTTCGAGGCCGGCCTCTTCGGCGGCGCGCTCGGCATGCGACGGACGTTCATCCTGCACGCCAACGGCGCCAAGCTCCCGACAGACCTGCTCGGGCTGACCAGCGTTCGGTACGACGTGCCGACGACCCCGGCAGGGTCCAGGGCGATCATCCAGTCGCTGCGCAAGGCGATAGAGGCCGAAAGTCGCCTCGCGGCGATCGAGGGCTTGTGGTGGCAGTACTCACTGACCGAGCGAAGCGAGCTCGAGCCCTCTGCCGTCAGCCTCCTGGACATCTCCCGTGATCGCGCAGGCGGACTCGAGGTCAGCGGCCGCGCCTGGCAGGAGGACGGAACGTTGTCGTCGCGCTACTGGAGCGAAGCGGCCAAGGAGCGTACGGACCCCTCGAGCGTCTTCTACTTCTGGAAGGGCGAGCGGCCGCGTCACCCCAACGCCCCTCAGCTCGAAGGCACCGGCGAGATCCGCATCGAGTCCGTCGATCGCGCCTCCGGCTTCTGGAAGACCCGGTCCGACACCGATGCGACGTTGAACCTGCGCACGTCAGGCATCTACGTACGCGCAGACCCTGCCGACCTGGCCATCCTCGACGGCACGGACTCGGCGCAGCTCAGCGAGCTGATCTCCCGACGGCTCGCCGACTGGAAGTCGATCGCCAACTCCTAGCGGGTGCGGCGCTCGTTGCCGTGCTTGTAGTTGCCGGTCAGGCGCGCCATCAGCAGCTGAGCGTCGCTGGACTCGGCGTCCTGGACGAACTTGATCGCCTTGGCGCCTCGCAGCACCGTCGCCACCCGGCCGTGGTGGGAGATGACGACCTCTTTGCCGCGTACGGTCCACTCGAACCCGCTCGGGCGTCCTTTGGTCACGCTTCGACACCCAGGAAGGCGAGCGCGGCGTCGGTGAGCTTGTGGGCGGCGATGCGTCCACGCGCTTCGTTGTCGTAGCCCTGGCGGATCAGGTCCTTCTCGTCGACTCCGCCATCGCCGTAGTAGCCCTCGTTGACCCAGCGCTCGTACGTCGACGCGGTCACCTCGGGATGGAACTGCCAGGCGATCGCCCGAGCGCCGAACGTGTCGTCGATGAAGCACTGGGTGCCACGCCACGACGTACCGAGCACGCGGGCTGTGGGCGGTGGCGCGAAGACGTCGCTGTGCAGCTGGGCCCACGGTCCCTCGGGGCACAGCACGGGGTCGACGGTGTCGATGCGCTGCCAGCCGACCTCGGCGACGTCGGCCCGCCACGAGGTGCCACCGAGCGCACGAGCCATGAGCTGGGCGCCGTAACAGATGCCCATCACCGGAGTCGCGTCACGAAGCGCTGCCCGCACGAACGCGGACTCTGCTTCGACGACGTCGGCCCATTTGGGTTCGTGGGCGGATCGATCGGAGCCGAGCAGCAGGATCAGGTCTGCGCCAGACTCGTACGCCGGCAGCGCGTCACGGTCGAGCTGGACGATCTCGCCGCCGAGCTGCTCGAGCCGTTCGACGACATGACCGCCGTCTGAGTCGACGACGTCGGCAATGACCTGAATCCTCATGACTCCATTGTGTCCCCCGGGCCCTCAAACGCAGAAAGCCGCGGTCAGCTGTCTTCCCAGCAGCTGCCGCGGACTTCTGTGGGGCGGTCTAGTTGTAGACCGGCACCGCGATCTCCGAACCCATCTGCAGGGCGGAGGCGTTGGGGAGGGAGTTGAGCTGCAGGATGTCGTCAACCGTCGAACGGATGTCTCCGTTGGGGTTGGCGTCGGCGGCGATCTCCCAGAGTGTGTGGCCCGGCAGGACCGTGACCGTGGTGGTCTCCGGCAGCGCACCTGCGTTGTTGCCGGCGAGCGAAGAAGAGCCGAACAGCACCACCATGACGGCGATGATCGCAATGGCGGCGGCGAACACGAAAGCCTTGCCGCGGCGGGTCAGGCGCAGCGCGGGTGCGACCGGAAGGTCGGGAACGGCGCTGAGGTGACGGACCTGGTGACGGGCCGGAAGTACGGCCGGGCGGGTCGAGGGGTGTTCGAATGCGATGGTGCTCATGGGGTGCCTCCATGGGGGAAGTGAGACGGTTTGTGAAGTTGGTGCGTTCGAGCGAACCCTGTTCTTCGATGTCATTCGATGGTGCGAACAGGCGTTCGATCGAACACATGTACGACATTAGAGCAGGCGTCCGACAAAAGCACGCATTTGTCGAACAGAATTTCGAACGATCTTCTTTTGCGTTGGCATTGCACGGAATTATTTCTCGACGCGCGCGACACCCGCAGCCCGGATACGGTCGACACATGCCCACATTGCGTCAGCACACGGTCGCCGCATGGAAGCAGGCTTCGAACAACCAGGCTCCCCTGCTCGCAGCTGGAGTGGCGTTCTATGCCTTCCTCTCGCTGTTCCCCGCGATGATCGCGGCGGTGATGATGTACGGGCTGGTCGCGAGCCCCGAGACGGTGCAACGACAGTCCGAGGACATCGCCGACGCGCTGCCCGCCGACGCTGCCTCCGTCATCACCGGACAGCTCGACTCGCTGACCTCGACCTCGTCAGGCTCGCTCGGCGTGGGACTGGTCATCGCGCTCGTACTGGCCCTGTATGGCGCGTCAGGTGGCGTCGGCAACCTCATCACCGCGATCAACCAGATGTTTGGGCAACGCGATCGTCACAACTTCATCGAGCAGAAGGCCAAGGCGCTGGGCCTCACCGTCGGCGCCATCGTGTTCTTCGCGGTGGTCGTGACACTGGTCGCCGTCGTTCCTGCGGTGTTCGAGTCGGCCTGGCTGGGTGCGTTGCGCTGGGTGGTCCTCGTCGGCGCGATCGTCGTGGCGATCGGCGTGCTGTTCCGCGTCGCCCCCGATCGTCGGGGTGAGCACGGACGCCTGATCAGCCGCGGCGTCATCGTGGCGAGCGCACTGTGGATCGTCGTCTCGGTCGGGTTCTCGGTCTACGTCGACAACTTCGGGAGCTACGGCAAGACGTACGGCGCCCTCGCCGGCGTGGTCGTGCTGCTCCTCTGGCTGTGGATCGGCCTGTACGCATTGCTGCTCGGCGCAACCGTCGAAGCCCTCGACGAGGACAACCGGGCCGACACGCTAGAGGACGCGACCCAGTAGAAACGCGGCCGCGCCGACCACCACGGCGAGCAGGATGAGGCCGCTGATCAGCTCGATGTTGGGGCGGTTGCCGTGCGGGATGCGTTCTTCGCTGAGGTCGGTCTCGAAGTCAGGCAGCAGCAGCTGCAGGTCGACCGTCGCAGCGTCGACCTTGCCCTCGGACGTCAGCAACGCCCGCGCAGCAGCCTCGACGCCATTGAGGTCAGGCGACGTCGTCGTACCGACTCCCCTGACCTCGACATCCCACGCACCGCCCGACTTCTTGCCCACGACCAGATAGCTCATGCCGCCAGCCTACGGCTCCGACACCCACGACACGCTAATCGAACAGGTGTTTGAATTGAACCACTCTTCGGGGATACGCTGCCCGCATGACCGACGATCGCACAGCCGAAGTCACCGAGCTGCCAGACGGCCCCGCCGACTCGACCGGGCTGACCGCCCGCCAGCGCAAGGTGCTGGAGTTCTTGCACGAGGAGATCGCCAAGCGCGGCTATCCGCCAAGCATGCGCGAGATCGGTGCCGCGGTCGGTCTGACCAGCACCTCGTCGGTCGCACACCAGCTTCGTACGCTCGAGAGCCTCGGCTACGTCAAGCGCGATCCCAACCGTCCGCGTGCGCTCGAGATCTTCCTGCCCGACGTCATGGCAGCCCGCCGCTCGATGGGTGCAGCGAGTGAGTCAACGTTCGACGAGACCGGCATCGGCGACGCCATGCCTGCTGCGATCAACGTCCCGATGGTCGGCCGCATCGCCGCCGGTGGGCCGATCCTGGCGACCGAGCAGGTTGAGGAGATCTTCCCGCTGCCCAAGTCGCTCGTCGGCGAGGGCACGCTGTTCATGCTCCAGGTCGTCGGTGACTCGATGATCGACGCTGCGATCTGCAACGGCGACTACGTCGTCGTACGCCAGGAGCAGACCGCCAACAACGGCGACATCGTGGCAGCGATGCTCGACGGCGAGGCCACGGTCAAGACGTTCCAGCGCAAGGACGGCCACGTGTGGCTGCTTCCGCACAACGAGGCCTACTCCCCCATCGACGGCGACCACGCCCAGATTCTCGGCATCGTCACCACGGTCCTGCGCCGCGTCTAGGTCCTTCGCCCGCTAAGGAGCGAAGCGACTGGGAGCGAGCTCTGCGAGCGAAGCGTGGTGAGCCGAGAGGCTCGCTTGTGGATGCTCACGTGCAGGAATCGTCGAGCTCGGGCACGCTCCAGGCGATGGGCTACTTCTACATCCTTCTTTGCTCGGACGGCACGTTCTATGTCGGCAGCACCCGAAACCTGCTCGGCCGTCTCTGGGAGCATCGTCAAGGCCTGGGAGCTGACTACACGTGTACCCGACTGCCGGTCACGTTGCTCTACTTCGAGCAGTACGGCTTCGCCTCCGAAGCTTGGGGCAGAGAGCGACAAGTCCACGGTTGGACCCGGAGCAAGAAGAAGCGCCTCATCGCGAGCGGCCCTGGCATCCGAGTGGAGGACGAGTCGCAGCTCTACTAGGAGTCCGAGAGCGAGTTCTTTGGCTCACGCCCCTTCGGTCGCTCGTTCCTCGCTCCCTCCCGCGACTTCGTCGCTAGGGGCCGGAAAGTGCGAGCTCGCTTCTCCGACGTTGTCGCTAGGGGCCGGGACCGTCGCGTCTAGGCGTTGGCGTTGCGGGCTTGCCAGGCGCTGCTGACCATGTCGGCCACCGTATGACGCATCTGCCAGTCCAGGTCACGGGCCGCCAGCTCACCCGAGGCGACGATGCGGGCTGGATCGCCTTCGCGTCGCGGGCCGATCTCCGGCTCGAACTCGATGCCTGTCGCGTCTGCGACGGCCGTCATGATCTCGCGCACCGACACACCATCGCCGCTGCCGAGGTTGTAGACCGGCTCCAGCTCGGTGCCGGCGAGCAGCTTCTGCGCTGCCACGACGTGCGCATCGGCGAGATCGGCCACGTGGATGTAGTCGCGCACGCAGGTGCCGTCGGGTGTCGGGTAGTCATCGCCGTTGATGCGCGGCGTGCGACCCTCCAGCAGGGCCTCGATGACGAGCGGGAACAGGTTGTGCGGGCTCGAGTCGTACAGCTCAGGCGTTGCCGAACCGACGACGTTGAAGTAGCGCAGCGACGTGTGACGCAGCGGGTGCGCCGCGGCCGTCGAGCTCATCAGCCACTCGCCGATCAGCTTGGTCTCGCCGTAAGGCGACTCAGGCGCGGTCGGAGTCGCCTCGGTGACGGTCTCGACGTCAGGCGTGCCGTAGACCGCCGCACTCGAGGAGAAGACGATCTTGTCGACCTTGGTCTCCTGCATCGCGAGCAGCAGGCTCACGGTGCCTTGCACGTTCTGTTCGTACGTGTGGAGGGGACGTTGCACCGAGACGCCGGCGTACTTGAACCCGGCGAGGTGAACGACCGCCTCGACCTCGTGCTCGACCATGGCCTTGGCCAGGATCTTGGTGTCGAGGATCGACGTGTCGATCAAGGTCACACCGTCGGGGACGAACTCACGATGTCCGCTGGAGAAGTCGTCGACGATGATGCAGTCGAGACCTGCACGACGAAACGCCCTGAGGACGTGCGACCCGATGTAGCCGGCGCCGCCCGTGATCAGGACCGACATCAGTCGGCGTCGGCCTTGTCGGACTGGTTCTGGAACCGCAGGGTGCCAGCGCTGTAGCTCTTGCCCTTGGTCACCCGGATCGTGTGCTTGCCCGAGAACGTACGGGTGATGCCGCGCCACGAGTCAGAGTTGACCTTGATGCGATAGGTGCCGGAATCCAGGCCCTTGATGCTGAACTTGCCGCTGCCGTCAGTCAGGTCGGTACGCATCACCAAGGTGCCACCGGTCGAGTAGAGGCTGACCAGCATCTCCTTGTTGGTGCGTCCGCCGCCGCGGGTGACCTTGCCGGTCACGGTCGCGCCCTTGGACACAGTCGGGCTGTTGCTGTTGTGGCTGCTGCTGGTGACTGTCACCTCGTAGTACCTGCCGGCGCTCGTTGCGCCGCAGTACTCGCGGTACATCCAGCCGCCCCAGCCCTTCTTGGAAGAGTTCTGAGTCTCCGTTGCCCTGTAGGGGCTGGCGGTCCTGGCGAGCAGCTCCTTGCCGGAAGTCTTGCCACCAGACAGGTCGTTCAGCTTCCTGAACGCCTTCCAGCTCTCATTGCTGCGATCGCCCTGAAGGTAGAGGCCGTTGTTCGCATAGCGGCTGCGGTACCAGTAGGAGCAGCCCGTCCGACGACCGATCTCGACCCAGTATCGGCCTGCCGGAACGTTCTCGAACGTGTAGTCACCGCTGCCGTTGAGGAACGCGCTCTTGACCACCGGAGAGTAGAGAATCGTGGCCGAGGAGCCGATGCGCTCACGAAGCTTCACCTCGCGATCGTGCACGGTCGTGCCGGACGGCAGGCTGGCGTTGACCGCCAGCGAGTTGCTGTTGCCGCCCATCGTCGACGTTGGTACGGACCCGAGTGTGGGTGTGACGAGGTTGGACTGGCTGGGAGCGCCGTACGTGTCGTAGCTGATGGCGTCGAAGCAGCTGCCCTTGGTGCCGTTCCAGCGAGGAATGCTGCCAGCGGAGTGGTCGTCGACCCGCACCGCGTAGTTCTTGTAGTCGCCCGGACTCGCAGTCGAGGGCAGGAAGTTGACCGTGTAGCTGCTGCCGCCGACCGACGTCTCACCGAAGACGTTGGCACACCCGCTGAGGTCGAGGTCGCGGTTGAGGGTGCCGCTCGAGGAGAAGCTGACCGGTGGCGCCGCCACGGTCACGTCGGCCGAACCGTCAGTAGAGCTGATGCCGCCGGAGAGCGTGCCGGTGTAGAAGTCGGCGTTGAAGTCCTGCTGGCGGGTGACTCGGATCTCGGAACCCTCACGGATGTACTTGCCGCCACCCGTCGAGTTGCCGTCCGTGCCCTGCCAGTACCAGGAGCGACGGTGTCCGTCCTGGTCCGTGCCGATGATGCGCAGGCGGTAGGCGCCCGTCGTGGCGTTGTTGATGCCGAGCGGGACGCTGGTCGTGAACGTCTGCCCGTCGGTGAGCACGCCGCTGGTGTAGCGGGGGACGGAGTTGCCACCCTTGGACAGCGTCTCCAGCTGGACCTTCACGTTGGTCGGCTTGGGGTTGCCCTGGAAGTTGACCGAGCCGGTGATCTGCTGGGTCTTGATCTCAGTCTCGGTGACCAGGTCGGTGTAGGTGCGGGCCGAGGAGTTGCTCGGCGAGCTCTCGTCGATCGTGAGCTTGACGCCACTGACGTACCAGTAGTCACCGTCATGGACGCGTTCCGAGCTGGCGTACGGGTCGTACTTGCTCCCCGGGGCCATCAGGACGGACACGTACGCGCTGGACTTGCCCTTGATCGAGTAGGACTTGCGGCTCTGGCCATCAAAGTTCAGTGTGCCCTTGCAGGTGCTCTTGGAGAGGCACTGGACGTAGACCCTGCCGGCTTTGACCCCGCCCGAATCGAACATCGCGACGTGCCGGGTGATGACCCTGGCGTTCATGCTTGCTGCCTCAGCGGGCACCGTCACCAGCAGTCCGGCGATGACAGCCGGAAGTGCCACGAGCAGCGCAGCGAATCGAAACTTCATTGAATCCCCGAGAACGTCGACAGAAGAGGTCCGGGACAGGCTATCAAATCTCGGCCGTCTCGGAGGCATTCGCCGACAGCGTCCAGGCGCTGCAGCGCGGCCAGCGCCACCGCGCGATCGGTCGTCCTCCACATGTCGGGCAGCGAAGCCGCCAGGAATGACCCATAGCGGGCGGTGACGATGCGCGGATCGAGGATCGCGACGACACCCTTGTCGGTCGCTCGTCGGATGAGCCGGCCGGTCCCCTGCGCCAGCAGCAGCGCAGCGTGATGCGCGGCGACGTTCATGAAGCCGTTGCCGCCTCGCTTCTCGACCAGCCGTTGACGCGCGCTCATCAACGGATCGTCGGGCCGCGGGAACGGGATGCGGTCGATGATCACGAGCTGACACGTGTCGCCGGGCAGATCGACGCCCTGCCACAGGCTCAGCGTCCCGAACAGACAGGTGCTCGGCTTGTCGGCGAACCGGCGAGCGAGCTCGGGCAGCTGCGCGTCACCCTGACACCAGATGTCGATGTCGGGGAGACGCTCGCGTACGACTTCGGCGGCCCGCTCGGCGGCCCGACGGGAGGAGAAGAGCCCCAAGCGTACGGCCGCCCGCCGCTTCGACGAGGGCGGTGATCTCGGCCAGCTGCGCTTCCTCCAGGCCTTCGCGACCCGGCAGCGGGAGGTCCTTGGCGACGTAGAGCATGCCCTGGCGCTGGTAGTCGAACGGTGAGCCGACGTCGAGCGAGCTCCAGCTGTCGTCGCCGGGCTCGAGACCCAGCGACCGGGCGACCGGGTCGAACCCGCCGCCGAGCTTGAGCGTGGCGCTGGTCAGCACGACGGTCTTTTCGGCGAACAGCTTTTCGCGCAGGCTCGCGCTCACGTCGATCGGCGCGATGTGGAGGCGTTTGTCGCGCTGACCGGCGCTCATCCAGAGCACCTCGGTCTCGTGCTTCGATGCCATTCGATCGGCGATCTTGCGTACGTCGTCGACCATGCCGCGGGCCTGCTGGCGGGCGGCATCGGGCTCCCCCTTGCCGTCCTCCTTGGGGAAGTCGGACAGGCACGCTCGTGCCGAGTCACGGATCAGTGCCAGCACATCCTGCAGCGACTCGTCGACGGTGTCGATGCGTCCCTCGTCCATGCGTACGAGCACGTCGTTCAGGGCATCGGAGGCGTCGGCCAGGTCGTCGGCGGCGGTGCCGTTGGTGTTGGCGCGTGCCCGGCGGGCCGCGCGCTCGATGGCTGCCGGCGTCGAGCTCGTCGGTCGAAGCCTGCGTCACCCGCGCTGCCAGCTCATGGGCCTCGTCGACGATCACGGCGCCGTACTCCGGCAGCATCGGCACACCATCGATCGCGTCGATGGCGAGCAGCGCGTGGTTGGTCACGATCAGCTGGGCGTCCTGCGCGTCCTCGCGGGCAAGCTCGGCGAAGCACTCCTGGGCGTGGGCGCATCGCGAGGCGCCGAGGCACTCGCGATGGTTGACGCTGACCTGCCGCCAGGCGCGATCGTTGTGCGACGGAGCGGAGTCACGATCGCCGGCGTGTCCCGCCTCGGCCTGTTCCTCGGCCCACTCGCGGAGCTCGACGACCTCGGCACCGAGCGAGCCTTCGGGTACGTCGATCAACGCGCCCTGGTCGTCGGGCGCACCCTCACGTACGCGGTGCAGACAGGCGTAGTTGCTGCGGCCCTTGACGACCGCGTGGTGCGGCACCTCGCCCATCGTCTTGCGGGCAGCATCCTTGAGCGCCGGTATGTCGCGCTCCACGAGCTGGTGCTGCAGGTTGAGCGTCGCCGTTGCGACGACGACACGCTTGCCGTGCAGGAGGCTCGGCACGAGGTAGCCGAGCGACTTGCCGGTGCCGGTGCCGGCCTGCACCAAGAGGTGCTCGCCGCTGACGAGAGCGTGCTGCGACGGCCTCGGCCATCTCGATCTGGCCCGGACGTTCCTCTCCCCCGACGGCCTCGACCGCGGCGTGGAGCACCGCGCGAACGTCAGGGGTCTTGGACACAGCCGAAGGCTATCCGCCGCCGCCGACGGCGACCGCCGCGCATCCACCGCTAGCCTCACGAACATGGAGCTACGGGCGGCTGTTGCGGGTGACGCTGAGGCCATTGCCGACATCTGGCATCGCGGATGGGCGGACGGGCACCAGGGCAACGTCCCCGATGGCCTGTACGAGCACCGCCGGGAGGCACACTTCCTTGTGCTCACCTCGTCCCGCGTCGCGTCGTCGACGGTCGCAGTGGTCGACGACCGGATCGTCGGTTTCGTGACCGTGCGCGTCGACGAGATCGAGGAGATGTATGTCGACGCGTCTGCTCGCGGCAGCGGCGTCGCAGCGGCGCTGCTCGCGTACGGCGAAGACCTCATCGGCAAGGGCCACGACACCGCGTGGCTCGCCGTGGTCGAGGGCAATGCGCGGGCTCGACGTTTCTACGAGCGGTGCGGCTGGGTGGACGCGCAAGCGTTCGAGTACACGGCCGAGACCACTGATGGTCCGTTCGTCGTGCCGGTTCGGCGCTACGAGAAGTCCGTCGGTCAGACGGCGTAGGGCTCGAGCTCGGCCGCCAGATGGCCGTGCACCCGGGCGACGACGTGGGTGCCATCGCCTTCGTGGTCGAGCGACTCGATCTCACCCTGCGTGTGGATCTGGTTGAGCAGGTCGCCGCGCGCATACGGGAGCATCACGTCGACCCGGGTCGCGGGTTGCGGAAGGTCGGCCTCGATCGCGCTGAGCAGCTCGTCGATGCCTTCACCGGTCTTGGCGCTGACGACAACAGCGTGCGGCTCCTTGGCCAGCAACGTCTTGAGCACCAGCGGATCGGCCGCATCGGCCTTGTTGATCACGATGATCTCGGTGACCTTGTCGGCATCGACATCGGCGAACACCGCGCGTACGGACCGGATCTGACCTTCGGGATCAGGATGCGCACCGTCGACGACGTGCAGCACGAGATCTGACTCGGCGACCTCCTCGAGCGTCGAACGGAACGCCTCGACGAGCTGGTGCGGCAGGTTGCGTACGAAACCGACCGTGTCGGACATCGTGTAGACGCGACCGTCGGAGGTCTGCGTACGACGGGTCGTCGGGTCGAGGGTGGCGAACAGTGCGTCCTCGACCAGCACGCCCGCATCGGTCAGGCGGTTGAGCAGGCTCGACTTGCCGGCGTTGGTGTAGCCGGCGATCGCGACGGACGGGACCTGATGGCGCTTGCGGTTGGCCTTCTTGGTCTCGCGGGCAACACCGAGCTCCTTGAGCTCACGACGGAGCTTGGTCATCTTCATCTGGATGCGACGACGATCTGTCTCGAGCTTCGTCTCACCGGGTCCACGACCACCGATGCCTTCACCGCCGGCAGCCTGGCCACCGGCCTGGCGCGACAGCTCGCCACCCCAGCCGCGGAGACGCTGGGTCTGGTACTTCAGCTGGGCGAGCTCGACCTGAGCCTTGCCCTCTTTGGACTTGGCGTGCTGGGCGAAGATGTCGAGGATCAGCGCCGTACGGTCGACGACCTTGACCTTGACCCGGTCCTCCAGGTTGCGGAGCTGGCTCGGTGCGAGGGCGCCGTCGCAGATGACAGTGTCGGCGCCGGTCGACTCCACGGCTGCGCGGAGCTCTTCGACCTTGCCGCTGCCGATGTAGGTCGCCGGGTCGGGCTTCTGGCGTCGCTGGATCAGCGCGTCCAGCACCTCAGAACCCGCGGTCTCGGCGAGCAGCTTGAGCTCGGCGAGCGAGTTCTCGGCGTCGAGTGCCGTGCCCTCGGTCCACACGCCGACGAGCACGACGCGTTCGAGGCGAAGCTTGCGGTACTCGACCTCGGTGATGTCCTCGAGCTCGGTACGCAGACCGTCGATGCGGCGCAGTGAGTTGCGTTCTTCGAGCTCGAGACCTTCGGTGCCTACGTGCTCGGTCATGCCGAAGCCTCCGTTAGAAACCCACAATACGGAGGCATCGCCATGACATTCTCTTGTTTCACTCGCTGGCGCTCGCTCATCCGATCCATTCCCCAACGTTGAACTGCATCGTGCCCTTGGCGACGATCTCGGCGGGCCCGGTGAGGATGAGGTGGTCGTCGGCGTTCCAGGTCACGTGCACCGTGCCGCCGGGTACGTCCACGCGATAGGTCACGGGGTGAGCAGCGCCGTCGACATGTGCCGTCGCCGCCGCCACGGCGCACGCACCGGTGCCGCAGGAGCGGGTCTCACCGGAGCCACGCTCATGGACGCGCATCGACACGTGCTGCGGAGCCTCACGTACGACGAACTCGAAGTTGACGCCCTCGGGATAGGTCGCCTTGTCGTACTCGGGCTCGACGAGCAACGATCCGGCGTCGGTGAGCCGTTCGACGAAGGCCACCGCGTGAGGATTGCCGGTGCGTACGTCCTGCGCCTCCCACGTACGTCCATCGGCCGTCACCTTGGACACGCCGCGAACCTCCGGCTTGCCCATGTCGACCGAGATCTGGTCGCGCCCGAACGTGATCGCCTTGTCGCCGTCGCGCGTACCGATGACGAGCGGCTCCGCCGGGTCGACGAGCCCCTCCTGGGCGAGGTGCAGGGCGAAGACGCGGATGCCGTTGCCGCACATCTCACTGACCGAGCCGTCGGCGTTGCGGTAGTCCATGAACCACTCGCCGGCCGACTCCTCGCCGAGAGCCGCCGTGCGGACAACGCGCATCACGCCGTCGGCGCCGATGCCGCGGCGGCGGTTGCAGAGGGCGGCCACGAAGGCACCGTCCAGGTCGCCGTGGATCGTGCCGTCATGGTCCGGGAGCAGCACGAAGTCGTTCTCCGTGCCGTGTCCCTTCAACCATGGAAAAGTCATTCAGCAAGTCTACCGGTGCTGACCATCCCCAAGATTTGTGAAGCAATTCGTCACGCCGCCGACTGTTGGAGGCGAGTTGCTTCACAAAACTTGGGATGCGGCTTGGTCGATGAGGTCGGCGGCGTCGTACGGGAGCCAGTGGATGCGGGGGTCCTTGCGGAAGAAGCGGTCCTGGGCTCGCGCGAACTTGCGGGTGCCCGTGATCGTCGCTTCCCGCGCCTCGTCCTCGGTCGTCTCGCCGCGAAGGAACGCCAGGATCTGCTGATAGCCCAAGGCCCGGCCAGCCGTCAGACCGTCTTCGAGTCCGACTTCACGCAGGGCCCGGACCTCGTCGACGAACCCGTCAGCCCACATCACGCCGACGCGTTCGGCGAGCCGTACGTCGAGCACGTCGCGCGGGACGTCGAGCCCGATCAGGGTCACCTCGTCGTAGACCGACTCGAACGGTGGCATGGTCGCCGCGAACGGCTCGCCAGTGAGCTCGATGACCTCGAGCGCGCGAACGATGCGGCGACCGTTCGACGACAGGATGCTCGCCGCCGCCTCCGGGTCGAGCCGAGCCAGCTCGGCGTGCAGCGCATCTGAACCGCGGGCATCGAGCTCGGCGGTCCAGCGTTCACGTACATCGGCGTCGGTGCCCGGGAAGTCGAGCCGGTCGAACACCGCCCTCACGTACAGCGCCGATCCGCCAACCACGATCGGCGTCACTCCCCTGCCGTGGCAGTCGGCGATTGCATCGCGCGCCATTGTCTGGAACTCGGCAACCGACGCCGTCTCCGTGACGTCGATGACGTCGAAGAGGTGGTGCGGGACGATGCTGCGTTCGGCGACCGTGGGCTTGGCAGTTCCGATGTCCATACGGCGATAGAGCTGCATCGAGTCGGCGTTCACAACTTCGGCATTTCCGAGGCGTTGAGCCAGCCCAACTGCCAATCCCGACTTGCCTGAAGCGGTCGGTCCGACGACTCCCACGATGCGGTCGACCGATGTCATGTTTCAAGTCTCGCAGTAGTGTGAGCCGCATACGGGGGCCACCGCCCACATCAATGATCAAGGAGGGAAACCATGGGTTTCTTCGACAAGTTCAAGAAGCAGGGCGCCGAGCTCAAGGACAAGGCGGCCGACCTTGCCGCGAGCCAGAACGCCAACATCGACAAGGGCATCGACAAGGCCGCTGACCTCGCCAACCAGGCGACCAAGGGCAAGTACGACGACCAGATCGACGGCGCCGCCGACAAGGCCAAGGACGCTGCCGACAAGCTCGCCGAAGGCGACAAGCCGACTGCCTAGCTGAAGCTCCAGCTGGCTACCCAGTAGCCAACTCCGAAGGGCGCCACGTCCTCGCGCAGCTGCGCGGTGATCGTGGCGTCCTTTGCCATCTCCCCCAAAGCCTTGAGCGCTGGTGCTCCCGCCGCCCAGAGCTCGGTCGCGAGGTCCAGGTCGAGATCGGCGAGCGTTCGTGCGTCGCCCTCGGCCAGCGCGGTCGCGATGCTCTCGTCGTACGCGATGGCCCGCTCGTCGAAGTAGCCCGGTGACTCGGTCGTACGTTTGGCGCTGCCGTCAGCCATCACCAGCAGAGCCACCCGCCCGTCGCCGCTGGGAGTGCCGGTCGAGTACGTACGAGGGCCGACCCAGCCGGCGCGTGCAAGCAGCCAGGCGCCGACCGTGAGGCTCAGCGGCAGCTCGTCACCGTGTCCGCCGACGTGCAGGTCGACACCGAAGTCGGCGAACGTACCGCCGGCAGACTCGTCGAGGTCCTTGGCGAGCGACCCTGACCCGATCACGACGACGCGATCGGGCTCGTGAGCCAGCAGCGCGTCCACAGCGGCATCGCATGATTCCCGCAGTGCGGCGAGGTCGTCTGCGCCCGCGTTGATCTCCGGCACCAGCATCGGCGGGTGCGGGCAGACCGCAGCAGCAATGATCACGTCGTGAGGCTATCTGTCGTGACACGATGAGGCGGTGAACGAGGACCCGCACCTGCCGCCGTATCCGCCGGCGCACAATGCGTGGGAGTTCCCGCCGCCGCCCATCTCTCCTCGCTGGCGCTGGGCGCCGATCGCCGCCGTCACGCTGGCCGCGATTGCGGCCGTCGGGTTGATCGCGGGCGCCGTGATCATCATGCAGAAGGACTTCCCCGAGATGATCGAGGACGGTCGCATCGTCTCGGTGATCGATCGCGAGTGCTCGATCATGATCGACACGGTGAAGTCGATGCCTGTCACGGGCACGCCGGCCGAGCAGGCGGACGTCATCTCAGATCAGAACAAGGCGATCGCCAACATGCTGGGCGAGATCCGCTCGCTCGACAGCGACGTACTCAAGGCCGATCCCCCGACGATGGCATGGCTCGACGACTGGGACGCCCTGATCGCTGCCCGCGAGGGATTCGCAGAGCAACGACGCAACGGCTACGAGACGGATCTGCGGATCCCCCGCGACGCGCACGGCGACCGGATCTACAAGCGCATGGATGCCGTCTGGCTGACCTCGCCGGTGTGCGAGGTGCCCGAAGAGCTGCTCAATCCTTATCCGGAGGATGTCTCGGCGGTCTGAGCCGCGGCGGCTGCCTTCTTCTTGGCGACCTGCTTGAACGCGCGCACCTTGGCGAGCGAGTCGGCGTCGACGACATCGGCCACCGATCGGTAGCCCTTCTTGCCGTAGTCGCCGACCACGGTCGTCCAGCCCGGAGGCTTCACGTCGAGCTGCTTGGCCAGCAGAGCGGTGAAGATCTTGGCCTTCTGCTCGCCGAATCCCGGGCAGCGCACGTACGCGTTGGAAGAGCGCCTTGCCCGTACGCGGCTCGGTCCAGATGCGTGACGCGTCGCCGTCGTACTCCTCGACGACGTGGCGAGCGAGCTCCTGGAGCCGCCCGGCCATCGATCGGCCGTAGCGGTGGATCGCCGGCGGCGTGGCGCACAGGTCGGCGAACGCCTCGGGCTCGGCCTCTGCGATCGTCGCCGGGTCGAAGTTGCCGAAGCGGTCAAGCACCTTCGCCGGGCCACGGAACGCGTGCTCCATGGGGTATTGCTGGTCGAGCATCATGCCGACGAGAAGGGCGAACGGGCTCGAGTTGAGCACCTCGTCGGCGTGGGGCTCCTGCGCGATCTTGATGGCCATGAATCCATCCTGCCACCACGGGTATTCGATTCGGCCACCGTAAAGGGTCCGAAGCCCTAGCCTCGATAGATGGCAACCACTGGATTTCCAGCCCAAAAGCCCGGTACGCAGTACCTCACAGAGGGCGGTATCGAGACCGAGATCATGTACAAGTGGGGCCACGAGCTGCCTGAGTTCGCGATGTACCCGCTGCTCGACAATCCAGCAGCCATGGACGACGTACGAACGATGTACCGCGGCTACCTCGACGCAGCAGCGAGCCACGACATGAATGCGCTCATGGGTGGTCTCGACTACCGCGCGAGCCCCGCCTGGGGATCCAAGCTCGGCTATTCAGCCGACGGCCTGGCCGAGGCGAACCTCGCCTCGATCGACTTCCTGCGGACGCTTGCAGCCGAGTACGAGTCGAGCATCGACACGATTCTGATCCAGGGCTTCGTGGGCCCGCGCGGCGACGCCTATGAGCGCAACGTCGTGATGACGGCCGACGAGGCCGAGGACTATCACTCCGCGCAGCTGACGACACTCAAGCAGGCCGGGGTCGACCTCGCCTGGGGCTTCACGTTCAACGACGAGCAAGAAGCGATCGGTCTCGCGCGAGCTGCCAAGGCGATCGGCGTCCCTGCGGCGGTGTCGTTCACGTTGACCTCTGACGCTCATGTCCACTCCGGTTCGACGCTCGGCGATGCGATCAACACGGTCGACGCTGCGACGGACGGGTCGCTCGAATTCTTCGCCATCAACTGCTCACACCCGACAGAGTTCGGACCAGCGCTCACCGAAGGCGCGTGGACCGATCGGCTGCGTGCGTTCAGGCCAAACGCGTCGCAGATGGAGAAGATAGCCCTGTGCCAGCTCGGTCACCTCGAGGAGGGCGAACCGCCCGAGCTCGCCGAGCTGATGGGTGGGTTGTCGAAGCGCTATCCGCAGGTCGACATCTGGGGTGGTTGCTGCGGAACGGGTGCTGAGCACCTCAATCTGATCGCCGACGCAGTCACCGGCTAGCGAACGTGTCGGCGGCGGCCTGGATGCGGTCGACATAGGTCGACCACTCGGTGTCGCTCGTGGCGGTGTCCGAACCCGTACGGCCGTCGACCAGCTCACGGACGATGTCGGCGTGGCCCGCGTGGTGGGCGGTGTCCTCGAGCACCCACACCAGCAGGTAGCCAAGAGTCGTGTCAGGTG
This sequence comes from uncultured Actinomycetota bacterium, assembly GCA_963849475.1. Lineage (GTDB taxonomy): Bacteria > Actinomycetota > Actinomycetes > Propionibacteriales > Nocardioidaceae > Aeromicrobium. The sequence goes on along the minus strand of CAWKHC010000009.1, from coordinate 442,360 downwards.
ACGGCCAATGGGGCACGCGACCCGGCGCGTCCAGGTCGAGCGCCTCGATCGTCGCGTCGCTGTGAGCGCACGCCCGCTCGTACAGGCCGAGGATGTAGTCACTCGACTCGTCGGCCTTGGCCCACATGTCGGCGCCCTCCCAGACCGAGCCGTCCTCGTTCCACGGAAGCGTGTCCGGCGGCGGCCGGTCGAACGAGTCACCGAAGTAGACGTGCTCCACGCCCACCAGGTGCTTGACCATGCCGAGCAGGTTGGTGCCGGTCGGGGTCATCGGTCGGCGCATGTCGTACTCGCTGAGGCCTTCGACGCGGGCGAGCATGACGGCACGACTCTTGCGCAGGGTCTCGTGCAGAACGCCTTTGATGTCCATGCCAGCCATGCTGCCAGTCACCACTGACCAGCTCGGATCAGCTGGTGCCGTCGAGGAAGGCCTTGGCGAAAGCCAGCGTGTCCTTCTTGCTCACCTTGCGCTCGGCGGTGTCATCGGGCGTGTCGATTCCGCGAGACGCGTTGACGAACGCGATCTCGTCCTTGGTCGGCTGAATGGTCAGCTCCACCGAATAGCCATCGGTCGGCGCGTTGATCTCAGCCTCGACGACGCCGTCGAGGTCGGCCGGGTCGGACGTCTGGCTGTTGCCGAGGAAGTCTGTCGCGTTGGTGGCACCGGATCGCGAGGCGACGATCGTGCTCCCGCCCTCGCCGAGGTAGTCGCAGTTGGTGTCGTTCTCGATCGTTCCGCCGCGGGCCAGCACGACCGATCCGACCAGCGCCTTGACCTCTTTGCTGTCCGCCGGCAGGCAGCCCTCGCCCAGCTCGATCGGGTTCGTGGCAGCCTTCAGACCATCGGGGAGGTTCTTGCCCAGCTCCTTGACGAACGACAGCGTCGTCTTCTCATCGACCCGTACGGCGGGGTCAGAGTTGCCCAGCGAGTCGTTGCGGACGAGGATCTCGTTGTCGCCGAAGCGGGCTCCCACGGTCATGGCCATGACCTGGCCGCCGATCTCGGTCTTGTCGATGTAGGCCTCGTCACCCATGCCGTCAGTCTTCGTGGCATTCGGCCCCACGTGGTCCTGAAGGGTCTGCTCTCCGGCGAGCGCTCGATAGCCGAAACTGAAGTCGTAGGTGTCGCCGATGAGGCAGCCGACGAAGTCCATTCGACCTGTCATGAGTGCCGCGCGTGGCTCCCGGTCGCGAGGATTGACCTTCGCGAACGTTTCCGCAGGGACCAGCTCGCAGGGACTGGCCCCCGCTTCCACCGTCTTGCTCGCGCTCGGTGATGGCTTCGGGTCGTCGGATGAGCCCGTGCAGCCGGCGACAAGGATGAGCACCGCAGCGGCAGTGGGTGCGACAAGGTGGCGACGACGTGTCATGGATCCCCCCGGATCGGCGTAGTTGGTCCGACCGCCAGCGTAGGGGACGTACCCGCCACTCGCGACGCGTGGCCGCTCAGACCGCGCAGGCGGGTGCCGGCGGCAGCGGTGCGGGGGCGCCGAGCGTCGGCATGCCGAGGCCGACGCTGAGCACCTGCGTCTTGCCCTGGCGTGACTCCCACGCGTCGCCCGCAGGCGTGCGGCGGTAGCTGATCGGTTCGTCGTCGCTGACCAGATGGTGCGGCGCCGCGTAGGTGATGCGTACCTCGACCATGTCGCCCGGTCGGACGTCGAGGGTGCCCGGCGTGAAGTGCACGAGGCGGTTGTCGCGAGCTCGGCCGGTGAGGCGGTGCATCGCGTCGTCCTTCTTGCCCTCGTGGTCGGCGACGAGCAGCTCGACGACCTGACCCTCTTGCTTGCGGGCCTCGTCCCAGGCGACCTCGTTGACGACCTCGACGAGTCGTTCATACCGCTCCTGCACGACAGCCTTGGGCAGCTGGTCGGGCAGCTCGGCGGCGGGAGTTCCCGGGCGCTGGGAGTACTGGAACGTGTAGGCACCGGTGAACCGCGCACGGCGTACGACGTCGATCGTCTCGAGGAAGTCCTCCTCGGTCTCGCCGGGGAAGCCGACGATGATGTCGGTCGTGATCGCGGCGTGCGGCATCGCCTCGCGGACGCGGTCGATGATCCCGAGGTACTTCTCCTGCCGGTATGACCGGCGCATCGCCTTGAGCACGCGATCCGAGCCCGACTGCAGCGGCATGTGCAGCTGCGGCATGACGGTGGGCGTCTCGGCCATCGCGGCGATGACGTCGTCGGTGAAGTCCTTGGGGTGCGGGCTGGTGAACCGTACGCGCTCCAGCCCTTCGATCTGGCCGCAGGCGCGGAGCAGCTTGCCGAAGGCGAGCTTGTCGCCGAACTCGACGCCGTACGAGTTCACGTTCTGGCCCAGCAACGTCACCTCGACGACGCCGTCGGCGACGAGCGCCTCGATCTCGGCGAGGATCTCGCCGGGTCGGCGATCCTTCTCCTTGCCGCGCAGGCTGGGGACGATGCAGAACGTGCAGGTGTTGTTGCAGCCGACGCTGATCGAGACCCAGGCGGCAAACACGGAGTCGCGCTTGGTCGGCAGCGTCGACGGGAACACCTCGAGCGACTCGAGGATCTCGACCTGCGACTCCTCGGCGATGCGGGCGCGCTCGAGCAGCACCGGCAGCGAGCCGATGTTGTGCGTGCCGAAGACGACGTCGACGTATGGGGCACGCTTGGTGATCGTGTCGCGATCCTTCTGCGCCAGGCAGCCTCCGACGGCGATCTGCATGCCGGGGTTGTCAGCCTTTACCGACGCGATGTGGCCGAGGTTGCCGTAGAGCTTGTTGTCGGCGTTCTCGCGCACTGCGCAGGTGTTGAAGACGACGAGGTCAGGGGTCTGGTCGGTCGCGGCGGTGTATCCGGCGGTCTCGAGCAGGCCCGACAGCCGTTCGCTGTCGTGCACGTTCATCTGGCACCCGTAGGTGCGCACCTCGTACGTCTTCGTCATGACCGTCCAAGGATAGGTGGCGTTGGAGCACCTCGACGCCGGAGGCTGACGAGGACGGCCAGCGCCAGCACCACGGCTGCGCCGACCCACACCCAGCCGTTGACGCCATCAACCCAGCGCGTGACCTTCGACTGGATGTCGGCGAACGCGTCGACGATCGGGTCGGAGGTGTCGGCCCTGCCGAACGTTGAACGCAGCTCGATCACCCCGTAATAGGCGACGTACAGGCCGATCAGCACCATGACCACACCGCCGAGCCGCCCGATGACGGGCATCAGTGACCGCAACTGGCTGACAGCCGTCGTGCTCGCCAATGCCGTCGACACCGCCAACACACCGACAAGCACGGTCATACCGGCGGCATAAGCGGCATACGACAAGACTCCTGCAAAGAACGAGTCGCTGCGGAACGTGGAGAACGTGACGGCCAAAAAGGGTCCGATCGTGCAGGTCAGGGAGGCGATGGCGTACGCGATCCCGTACATGAACATCGATCCCAGCGCCTCTGATGGCGACGACGACACCCTTGGCAACATGAAGCGGATCTCACGACCCGCCAGCATCGCGGCGCCCATGACGACCAGAGCAAGGCCGATCATGACGGTGACGTACGGGAGGTACTTCTGCACCGAGAGCGAGATTGGCGCGATCGCCAACGCGAACACGCCAAAGACCAACAAGAATCCGAACGCCATGATGGCCGTCGCCAGCAGGGCGCGTGTCAGCGCTTCGGATCTGGACCGCTCACTACCCCGGGCAACCAGCGCGAGATAGCCGGGAAGCATCGCGAAGCCACAGGGATTGAGCGCCGCAACCAAACCAGCAGCGAACGCCAGCGAGACGATGGACCAGTCCACGATCAGCCCTTGATCGCGGCGATCTTGGCCTTGAGCTCTGATGCCGACAGCGAACCGGGTACGACGTCGACGGATCCGTCAGCGGAGATGAACGCGTAGGACGGTTGTGAGGTGACGCCGAACTTTGCCCAGACAGCGGCCTTCGTGTCGGCAAGGTTGGTGAAGCCAAGATTGTAGGTCTTGACGAACCCCCTCATCGCGTCTGCGCCGTCGAGTGCCGCAACTCCGAGGAACTCGACGCCGGACGACGCCGCGGCTGCGCGTACGTTCGGAGCCTCGCCCTTGCAGATGTGGCACCACGGCGCCCAGAACCACACGACGGCGGGCTTGCCCGCGAGACTCGTGCCGTCGAAGGACTTGCCGTCAGTTGTCGTGGCCGTGAAGTTGAGCTGCTTGGCTGCGACCGGAGCGTCGGTCGGCGTGTCTGTCGCAACCGAGGTCGTCGGCGTGGTCGCGGGCACAGCGGAATCTGGCGTCGATGAGCCGCACGCGGCGAGCATGACCGCGGTTGCCGCGAGAACGATCCCGAACTTCAGTCGATACACCTCTCGACCGTAACTCGATCGCGGGCCGCGGGCAGGCTCGATCCCATGACGAGCCTGTGACGATCGGTTGCAGGATGGCGTATTCCCCTGCGCACAACCGCTACAGACCCCCAGCCGCCTGACGCTGAGACGCCCTGTTTGTCGTTACGTTTCGATGACTGGCCCACATGAACTAACTCATTCGGGCTAGGTTGAATCGCATGGTTGACGCTCCCCCGATGGTTTCGATGCAATCCGTCCAGAAGTGGTTCGGCCAGCTGCACGTGCTCAAGGACATCGACCTCACGGTCAAGCCGGGTGAGGTCGTGGTGGTCATCGGCCCTTCAGGCTCCGGCAAGTCGACCCTGTGCCGCGCCATCAACCGCCTTGAGACGATCGACGAAGGCGTGATCGAGATCGACGGCGAGATCCTCCCCCAGGAGGGCAAGGGCCTGGCGCAGCTGCGAGCCGACGTGGGCATGGTGTTCCAGTCGTTCAACCTGTTCGCCCACAAGACCGTCCTCGAGAACGTCACCCTGGGACCGCTCAAGGTCCGTGGCGCCAAAAAGGCAGACGCTGACAAGCGCGCCCGTGAGCTGCTCGAACGGGTCGGCATCGAGTCGCAGGCAGACAAGTACCCCGCGCAGCTCTCCGGCGGCCAGCAGCAGCGCGTGGCCATCGCCCGGGCGCTGGCGATGGATCCCAAGGTCATGCTGTTCGACGAACCGACCTCAGCGCTCGACCCCGAGATGATCAAAGAAGTGCTCGACACCATGGTCGATCTCGCCAAGGGCGGTATGACGATGATCGTCGTGACCCACGAGATGGGGTTCGCGCGCACCGCCGCCGACCGGGTGCTGTTCATGTCCGACGGCGAGATCATCGAAGAGAACACCCCGGACGAATTTTTCACCAACCCCGCCACGGATCGAGCTAGGGACTTCCTCGGCAAGATCTTGAAGCACTAGGAGAGGTATGAAGATGAAACGGACGCAATTTGCGATCGTCGCGGCCATTGCCGCGTTGATCCTCGGAGCCTGCGGAAGCGCCGGCGAAGACTCTGACGGCCCCGAGACCAAGGTCGACGACAACGCCGCTGCGCAGTTCGACGACGGCACCGCCATGAAGGCGATCGCCGAGTCGGGCAAGGTGCGCATCGGCGTCAAGTACGACCAGCCGGGGCTTGGCTTCAAGTCCGCCGGCGATGACGCACCTGCTGGGTTCGACATCGAGATGGCCAAGATCGTTGCCGCCAAGCTCGGCATCGCCCCCGACAAGATCGAGTGGGTCGAGACGATCTCCGACAACCGCGAACCGTTCCTGCAGAAGGGCACCGTCGACTTCGTCTTCGCGTCCTACTCGATCACCGATGACCGTCGCAAGGTCGTCGGCCAGGCCGGACCGTACTTCCTGACCGGTCAGCAGCTGCTCGTCAAGAAGGGCAGCGACATCAAGAGCGTCGATGACGTCAAGGGCAAGGAAGTCTGCTCGGTCACCGGCTCGACCTCGCTCGCGCAGGTCAAGGCCAAGGGCGCCAAGGTACGTGGCTTCGAGACGTACTCGCAGTGCCGCGACCAGGTGCTTGACGGTGCAGTCGACTCGATGACGACCGACGGCTCGATCCTGCTCGGCTACGCCGCGCTCAACCCCGACGAGCTCGAAGTCGTCGGCCCGGCGTTCTCCGAAGAGCGGATCGGCATGGGCTACAGCAAGGACAAGCCCGAGCTGTGCCAGTTCATGACCGACACGATCCAGGACGCCATGGACGACGGCACCTGGGCCAAGGCCTTCGAGTCCACCCTGGGCAAGTCAGGTGCAGAGACACCTGAGCCGCCCAAGATGGACGCCTGCGCCTAAACCGTACGAGGGCTGGGGCCACTCCGCGTGAGTGGTCCCAGCCAGTACGTACTCCGCATCCAGCGACGAAAGAGGTGACACCGTGCAGGTCCTGATCGACAACTTCGACAGCATCCTCGAGGCCTTCGGCTTCACGCTGCGCCTCACCCTCGTGGCCGGAGCCCTGTCACTTGTCTTCGGCACGATCCTGGCCGCCATGCGGGTCGGCCCGGTGGGCGTCCTCAGCAAGGCCGCGACCGTCTACGTCACGATCTTCCGCAACACTCCCCTGCTGATCCTGCTGCTGCTGGTCGTGTTCGGCTTCCCCAAGCTCGACATCCGGCTCGGCTACTTCTGGATGAACATCCTCGCGCTGACGATGTACACCTCAACCTTCGTGTGCGAGGCACTGCGCGCAGGCGTCAACTCGATCCCGATCGGCCAGGCCGAAGCCGCTCGCTCGGTCGGACTTGGATTCACCCAGACCATGAAGCACGTGGTGCTTCCTCAAGCCTTTCGGGCCGTTGTACCGCCACTCGCCAGCGTCCTCATCGCACTGACCAAGAACACGTCGCTGTGCTCGATCTTCGGCATCCTCGAGGCCACGGCGGCGATGAAGGGGTTGCTCAATGACTCCCCCTCGCAGCTCTGGTGGATCTTCCTCGGCATCGCGATCGGCTACATCATCATCGTCGAGGCGATCTCACTTTCTGCCGCGTTGCTCGAGCGCCGATGGAGGATCCGCTGATGGCCGCTTCCGTCCTGTTCGACGCTCCCGGACCCAAGACACGGGCGCGCTACCGCATCTACACCGTCGTGTCGTCCGTGGTCCTTGCCGGAATCCTCGGGCTCGTGATCTGGCAACTCCAACGCAAGGGACAGTTCGCGTACGAGCTGTGGGAGCCGTTCGTCACCCCCAAGATCATCAACGTGATCTTCGAGGGTCTCCTCAAGACCTTGCAGGCAGCCGTGTTCGCGATCATCGGCGCATTGATCTTCGGCGTGATCTTCGGCGTGGGCAAGCTGTCCGATCACCGCGCTCCGCGCTGGTTCTCGTGGCTGGTGGTCGAGTTCTTCCGCGCCGTTCCGCTGCTCATGCTGATCGTCGCGACCTGGTTCGCGATCGGCCCGCAGTCCGGAGCCAACGCCTTCCAGGCACTGGTGCTTGGCCTCGTGCTCTACAACGGCGCGGTCTTCGCCGAGATCTTCCGGGCCGGCATCAATGCCGTCCCCAAGGGGCAGTCGGAGGCCGCGTACGCGATCGGCATGCGCAAATCGATGGTCATGCGCATCATCCTGATCCCGCAGGCCGTCAAGATCATGCTTCCGGCGCTCATCAGCCAAGCGATCGTGGCGCTCAAGGACACCAGCCTGGGCTATGCCGTGCTCGCGCCCGGCCTGACTTATGCCGGCAAGCAGATATACGGCACCTTCCGCAACACCATCCAAACGGCGTTGGTCATGGCCCTGATCTACATCGTGCTCAACTTGTTGTTGAGCATGCTCGCGACGTGGGCTCAGAAGAGGTTCGTCGGCGAGAAGGATCCTCTTGATCTCGTCGGCGGCATCGTGCAGGGGCAACCCGGTGGCGGAGGTGCCACCGGCGTCAGCGCCTTCTAACGGAGCTCGACGTCGTCGACCAGCCACGTACCGCCGCGCTGGACCATCAGCATCACGACTCGGTTGCGCTCTGTGCGTGACTTGGAGTCGGTGCCGTTCGTGATCGTCTGGTCGACGAACAGCAGGGCTTTCACCCGGTGCGAGTCCTGAACGGTTGCCGAGCCCTCTACGACTGTGCCGACCGCGTCGGCCTTGAGCTTGGTGATGATGCTGCGAAGCGGCTCATTGGCGGCCGCATACTCCTTGGCGAACTTCGCCGTGGCGCCATCCCTGACCCAGGCGAAGTCGCGATCGAGCTGCGTGTGGTCGTACGTGGTCAGGTCGACCGCCGCTGACGTGGCCGCCTCCAGCGCGTCACGACGAGCTGCGTCGTCATCATCGCCACCACGCACCAAGACGAACGCCAGCACGCCAACGAGCACCGCGATGATCGAGCAGAGGACAACGGTGGAACGCTCGGGCCCGGTGCGGACCATCCGCCCGCTCATCGCAGCGGTGCCGGTACGTGGGCGGATCCGCGCTGCTGGCCGCTGACGTTCGCGGTGCACGTGCGGCCGGCGACCACGGGCTCGCGATCGGTGGAACGCGGTGAGGACTGGTTGACTCCGTAGGAGCAGACCTCACCCGGTGAGACCAGCATGTTGACCCGCAGGAAACCCTCTTCGATCGAGTCGGCCAGCCGTTGAAGGCCGCGCGGGAAGTCCGTCAGCAGTGCTCTCAGGTGTGGATCGCGATCGGCGAGGGTGCCGGTCAGGTCCTCAGACGTGCGCAGGAAGCCGGGCAGCACCTCGGCGAAGGTCGCCGTGATCGCACGGATCTCCTTGACCTCCTGCGGCGTCTTGTCGAGGATCGTGCGGAGCTTGGGGTCGTACTTCTCCAGCGACGCAGTCAGCGACTTCAACGAGCTCGTGAGCTCGACGAACTCGTCCTTGCTGTCGACTCCCGTACGCAGGATCGTCCGCGCGTTCTCGAGCGTGCGCAACGTCTCGGGCCAGCTCTCGTCGAGCATGCTGACGATGTTGGTGCCCGACGTCAGGATCCGGTTGAGATTGTCGGTGTCGGCGAAGGCGACGTGGAGCTCGTCGAGCACGGTCGCCAGATCCTTGTCGTCGATCTGCGACATCAGCCCGTCGAGCGACTGCAACGCAGTCGCAATCGAGGTCGGGGTCTGAACTGAGTGCACCGTGTCACCGTTCTTGAGCCACGGGCCGTGCGCCTTCTTGGGCTGGAAGTCGAGGTATTGCTCACCGGCCGGTGACAGAGTACGTACAGCTGCCCCGCTGTCAGCTGGTACGTGGGCGGACGGATCGAGCTTGACCGTCGCCACGATGCGGGAGCCGTCGAGCTTGACGCTCTCGACCTTGCCGACGTGAACGCCGCGATAGGTGACACCTGACCCGCCGAACAGGCCACCGGTCTCCTCGAGCTCGACGGCCACGTGAACAGGGCGTTTGGTGAGCGACCCGTCGAGGATGCCGCCATAGAGGTAGGCAATGGTCGCCAGGAAGACTCCCAGCAGGCCGATGGCCGCCACGAGGTGCTGCTTGTGCACCTTGCGCCTCATCGTCCACCACCGAGGTTTGCGAGCAGAGCGGGCAGTCCGCCACCAGATTGCTGCGATGAGCCCGGCTTGATCATGTCCTTCAGCGTCGGCGGGATCGGCAGCTGGTCAAGCAAGTCGTCAGGGATCTTGATCGGCTCGATGCCCAGGTCTCCGATGATCGGGAAGTTGGGCACGCCGAGCGAGATGCTGCCCTGGAAGCGCAGGAACACGTTGAGGTAGTTGCCCGGCACTCCCTCGTCGATCGCCCTGGCGAACGTCACGAGCGAGTCGAGACCCGCGCCGAACTCCCCCTTCAGCGAGACCATCTGGTCGAGGATCGGGCCAAGCTCCTGCAGGGTCGACAAGAAGTCGGCGCGCGTCTCACGCACGACCCGGGTCGTGGTGGTGCTGAGCTGGTCGACGGACCTCAGCAGCTTGACCAGGTCGTCGGTGCTGTCCGACAGCACCCTGGCAGCTGGCTCGACCTCGACCAGGGCCTTGTCGATCGTGGCGTCTCGACGGTGCAGCACCTCCGACAGATCCGCCAACGCATCCAGGGTTGCGTCGATCTCGGCGCTGCTCCCGTTGAAGTTGTCCATCGTGCGGTTGAGTGTGTCGAGCAGCTCGCGGGCTGTGCCCACGCGACCATCGAGCGCCTCATTGGCTTCTCGAACGATCGTCTGGAGCTGGCCGAGACCTCCCCCGTTGATCAGCATCGATGCCGAGGCAAGGGTGTCCTCCACCGTCGGGGCGGCCGTCGCGTCGTCAGCACCGATAGCGTCTCCGTCTGCCAGCAGTGCTCCGTCAGACTTGTCGGTCACGTCGACGAAGAGCTCGCCGAGCGGGGTCGTCGAGCGCAGCCGGATGTTGGCGCCGTCGTGCAGCTGCGCCGACGTGCGTACGTCCATCGAGATCCGGGCTATGAAGTCGTGCGCCGTCACGTCGTTGACGCGCCCGACCGTGACACCGTTGAGCTTCACCGGTGCTCCGACAGCGAGATTGAGGGCGTCGTCCATCTGCGCCGTGATCTCGTAGCTCGGCCCAGACAGCTTGGACCCGGGCAGCGGCAGGTCGGCGGCCGAGGTGCCGCATGCCGACACTGTCAGCACGGCTGCGAGAGCGAGACCCAGCTTCTTCATGACTTCACCCCTGCCAGGGCGCCGAGGATGTCGAGCAGCGACAGGTCATCGAGGCCGGTCGTGTCGCACACGGCAGCTGGCAACGACTCGCACAGGAGATCAAGCACGTCCTGGGCCGGGATCAGGTCACCGGGACGCGTACGCATGTTGAGGCGGTCGTCCTCATCGATCGCACGGTCGACGTTCTGCATCATCAGCGGCAACGTCTCCACCGCCTGCTCCAGCCCAGCCCGGTGCTCGAGCAGGGTGTCGGACAGGGTGGTGATGTCCGTGATCTGGGAGGCGATCTGCGCGCGGTGATCGTGCGAGAACGCCGCAACCTTCTGCAGCATCGCCGACAGGATCGTGAACGTCGACTCGATCGCCTCGTGCTGGTCGTCCAGCATCGACACTGCAGAAGTGACCTCGCCGTTGAACCGGCGGAGGAGCTTGTCGTTGCTCGCCAATGTCGTGGTGAGCTTGTCGAGGTTGTCGAGGGTGCCGGTGACGTCGCCCGAGGCATCGTCGATCGTGCCCAGCGTGTCGGCGAGGTCATGCATGCTCTGGCCGATCTTTTCGCCCTTGCCGTCAAGGGTCTCAGCACCGATCGCGAGCAGCTCGTTGAGTGACTCGGACTTGCCGCCCAGCTCGTCGGAGATGTCGGTCAACGAGGCGAGGAGGTCATCGAACTCGACGGGCGTGCGCGTACGGGCGATCGGCAGCACTGTGCCCGATGCCAGGACCGGCCCGGCGTCATAGACGGGTGTCAGCTCCACGTACCGATCCGTCGCCACCGAGCGAGACACGATGACCGCGCCGGCATCGGCCGGCACCTTGACCCCGTCGTCGATCCGCAGGACGACGTCGACGTGATCGCCCTTGGGCGTCACCGTGGTGACACTGCCGACCTTGACGCCGAGCACGCCGACGTCATTGCCGACGAAGAGCCCGGCGGCATCGTGGAACTGGGCGGTCACCGTGGTGGCCGAGCCGCCACCGCACGCGGTCAACGGCGTCACCAGCAGGACCAGGACCAAGAGTCGTTTCAGCATGCTGGCCCCCTCGCCGCGCAGGTGAGATTGTCGCCGAGCGGCGCAGGGACCTTCAGGTCGAGCCACGGGCCGTTGCCAGTCGCATTGGCGAAGTAGGTCGCCATGGCGGACAGTCCGTCGATCGACTTGGTCAGCTGCCGCTTCTGCGACTTCATCGTCTTGAGGGCCTTGGTGAGGTCGGTCATGAGCGGCTTGATGTCGTCGTCGGTGTCATCGAGCACACCGATCACGGCCCTGGCCAGCCGCTGACTGTCGGTCAACAGCTCGTCGATGGCGTCGCGTCGTACGGTCAGCTCGTGCAGGACCAGGGTCGACTGCTCGAGAAGGTCGATGATGCGGTCGGAGTTGCGCGCGAGGTCACCGGTGACGTCATTGGTCGCGGCGAGCAGCGCGCGCATCTGGTCTGAGCGCTTGCCCGCCACAGCCGTCAGACGAGCAACGCCGTCAATGGCTTCGCGGGCCGCGGCGGGCGTGCCTCGCAGCGCCTCGGCCAGCACGGTCATTGAGGAGCTGATCGCCTCGCCGTCGAGCTCATTGAGCGCTCCGGTGCCCCCGTTGATCACGTCCTGCAGGTTGTAGGGCACCGAGGTCTGCGCGAGCGGGATCGTGTCGTCCGCCAGATCAGGGCCCTTCTTGGCGGTGACGTCGAGGAAGTGCGTACCGAGCAGCGTCGCGACCTTGACGGCTGCCCGCGACTGCGCGCCGAGCTCGATGTCCTTGTCGAGGGTGAACTCGACCCGTACGTGCTTGCCCTCGAGCCTGATGGCCCGCACCTCACCGACGCCGACACCGGCAACCTGCACCTCTTCGCCAACCCGGAGACCGGCGGAGTGCTCCATGAGCGCGGCGTAGTGCTTCTGTCCGAACGGGATCACGCTGAGTGCCAGCACGAGCAGCCCGAGCACGGCGACCCCGGCGACTCCGATGATGCCGACCCGACGCGTACTCATCGGCACACCGCCGAGTAGGGACCGTCTGGGCCGAGCGGGATGATCGAGTCGCGCAACATCATCGTGATGTTGCAGATGTAGATGTCGAGCCAGGTGCCCGACGACATCGGCCTGGCGAAGGCTTCCGTCGTGCTCGGCAGGGTCGCGAAGGCGCGGATGAGTGCCTCGGTGTTGTCGACGAACAGCTTGGCGGTCTGGCGCAGCGAGGCGATGTCCTTGTCGAACGCGGGCCGAACATCGGTGGCGAGGTCTGCGGTGGCGGCTGAAAGCTGCGGCCACCCCGTCGATCGTGTTGCCGATGGTCTTGCGCTCCTTGGCCAGTCGCGTCATCAGCGTCTGCAGCGACTCGATCGTCGAGTCGAGCTGCTCGTCCTGGCCGCCGAGACTCTGCAGCACGGGTGTGAGGTTTTGCAGCACCCGGTCCAGCACCTCGTCCTTGTCGGCGAGGTGGTTGGTGAGCTCGGCGGTCTCCGACAGCAACGACTCGATCGTTCCGCCCTGTCCCTGCATGACGGCCATGATCGACTCCGACAAGCGGTTGACCTGTTCGGGCTCGAGCGTCGCGAACAGCGGCTCGAAGCCGTTGAGCAGCGCCGTGAGGTCGAAGCCGGGGCTCGTACGGCTCACCGGCACGACCCCGCCCTTGGCCCCCATTCGCTTGCCCTTGTCCTTGCCGGGCGCCAGCGAGAGATAGCGCTGTCCGAGGAGGTTTTGGTACCGGATCACGATCGTCGTGGTGTCGTACAGGCCCTGCTGGTCCGACAACGTGAACGTCACACGGGCGACATCTCCCCCTCGCAGCTTGATCGACTCGACCCGTCCGACCCTCACGCCGGCGGCGCGTACGTCGTCGCCGACCCGAAGTCCGCTGACGTTGCTGAAGTCGGCGGAGTACGTGTGCGTCGAGCCTGACACCTGGTTGCCCATGGTGTTGGCGAGCACGACGAGCGCAATCAACGACGCCGTGGCGAACACCAGGAACTTGATCAGCGTCGGCCTCACGGCGCATCACCCACGTACGGGCCGATCAGAAGCTGGCCGACGCCACCGTCGGTCGGCACAGAAGCGTCGAGCCCCGTGAGCATTCCACGGATCGTGCTGAGCAGGGCCGCATCCTCTTGCGGCGTGGCCTTCGCAACACGGCTCGCTCCCCCGCAGTTGTCACCGCGAACCGGTCCGAACACCGGGCAGTCTGCAGACGTGTAAGGAGCGTCGTCGCCGGTCTTGATGATGACGTCGGTGGCCATCCAGGGCCCGTCGGCGAACACGCCCTTGCCCTTGGTGGCGAACTCGACGAAGTTGCGGAAGCCCGAAGCGATGCCGGTGCGGTTGTCGTAGATCGCGTCCACCACGGTCGATGCCTGGCGCATGGTGTCGATGAACGGCTTCTCCTGCTCGGTGAGCAGCCGATCGGCCTCGTCGGCGAGCGCAGTGCCGCCCGCCATGATCGAGGTGATCTGGGCACGCTTGGCAACGATCGTGCGCGCGGTGACGAGTCCGCTGTCGACCGCGTCGAGCAGGTCGGGCGACACCGTCGGCGAAGTGTCTCGAGGTTGGTCGCCAGCAGCGCCAGGTCTTCCTTGAGCAGCGGGGTCTTGTCGTCGAGTCGTCCGAGGTAGGAGTTGAGCGTCTCCATCGTCGTACCGATCTGCTCGCCGCGACCGTCGAGCGCGTCGGCGATCGCCCCCAGCGTGATCGACAAGTCGGCGGGCCTGACCGCCGTCATCACCCGGTACGTGCTGTCGAGCGAGTCCTGCAGCTCGAGCGTCGAGTCGCGCCGATCCTGCTGGATCACCTGACCTGCAGCGAGGTGGGCGGTGGTTGCCTTGTCCGGTACGGCGAGGTCAACGTACGAGGTGCCGAAGACTGACGCCGGCAGGATGCGGGCCGAGACGTCGCGCGAGATCTCCGACGCGGCGTCGCCATCGATCACGAGTCCGAGTCGTACGCCGCCGTCATGCGACTCGACCGACGCGAGGCGGCCGACGATGACGCCACGAACCTTCACGTCGGCACCTGCCGCGAGCGCACCGCCGATGTCGTCGACCTGTGCCGAGACCCGCACCTCGTCGCTGAACATGCCCTTGCCCCACGCCAGCAGCCCGGTGGCGATGAGTGCGACGACGACCAGCAGCACCAGCGCGTAGCGCAGCAGAATCCCCCGGTTGTCGATCCGGGGGTCGATCATGGTCGCGTCGATCACGCCATCACCCCGATATCCGTACGCCGGGGTTGCCGCCCCAGAACAGCAGCGTCATGACCATGTCGAGCACCACGACGATGACGATGCTGGCGCGGATGGCCCGCCCCGTCGCCTCGCCGACGCCCTGGGCGCCGCCGCTCGCCATGAACCCGTACCAGCAGTGGATGAGCGTCACTGCGAAGGCGAACACCAGCACCTTCGCGATCGACATCAGGATGTCTCCGCTGCTGATGAAGGTGTGGAAGTAGTGCAGATAGGTGCCCTCGGGCTGCCCGAAGAGCACCGTGACGGCAGCCTGCGAGGCGACGTAGGAGCCGACGAGCCCGATCAGGTAGAGCGGGAGGATCGCGACCATCGAGGCGACGAGTCGGGTGGCGATCAGGAACTGGATCGGCGGTACGCCGATGACCTGCAGGGCGTCGATCTCCTCGCTGGTACGCATCGACCCGATCTGCGCGGTGAACCGGCAGCCCACCTGCGCCGCGAGGGCCAGAGCGGCGATCAGCGGAGCAAGCTCGCGGGTGTTGACGATCGCCGACACGAAGCCGGTGAGCGGCGACAGCCCGATCGTCTCCAGCCCGTTGAACCCCTCGATGCCGAGCGACGTACCGGCCGAAACAGCCAGCAGGATCATCACGCCGATCGTGCCTCCGCCGACGACCAGCGCTCCCGAGCCCCAGCTGATGTCGGCTAGGACGCGGAACGTCTCCTGCCGGTACGTCGTGAGCGCCGCCGGGACTGCCTGCAGGGTGCGCCGCAGGAACGTTGCCTGGGCGCCGATCAGCGCGATGCCGTCGAGGGAGCGGTCGACGACGCGACTCATCACGCCATCCTCTGCGGCACGAGCATCACGTACGCCTGGGTGATCGCGACGTTGACCACCGCGAGCAGGACGACGCTGAGCACGACGCTCTGGTTGACGGCATCGGCGACCTGCTTGGGACCACCGACCACTCGCAGGCCCTTGTGACACGCGACGATCGTGGCGAGGAACCCGAAGATCGCGGCCTTGCCCTCGGCAAGCCACAGGTCGGTGGGCTGGGCGAAGCTGGTGAACGAGCCGAGGTAGGCGCCCGAGCTCACTGTCCCGCCGCCGACGTTCAGGATGTAGCCCGTCGTCATCGCCGTCACGGCGACGACGACGTTGAGAAGCATGCCGACGGCGATCGCGGCGACGAGTCGCGGGGCGACGATGCGCTGCACCGGGTTGAGGCCCATCACCTTCATCGCGTCGACCTCCTCGCGTACGGTCTGCGATCCGAGGGCGGCGCACATTGCCGATCCGACGGCACCAGCCATCAGCAGCGATGTCACGAGCGGGGCGCCCTGGCGGAGGATGCCGATTCCGTTGACGGCGCCGGTGAACGACACGGCGCCGATCTGCTGGGCGATCGCGCCAACCTGGATCGAGACGATCACACCGAACGGGATCGCGACCAGGATCGTGGGGAGCAGCGACACGCGGGTCATGAACCAGGCCTGCTCGAGGAACTCCTTCCACGGGAACCGGCGCTTGACGATGTCGACGACCGCGAACACGCTCGCCTGGATGGCAAGCACGATCATCGCGCCGAACGTCTCGAGGCCGGCGTCAGTCTTGGAGCGGATGCCACCGACGAGGCGCTGTCCGACGTTCGTCCTGGTCGACATCCTCAGCCCTTCGCCGACGGGATGCGGACGGCGCTGCTGAGCGCGAGCGCCGATGCGAGGTCGCCCTTGACCTTCAGCTTGCCCTTCATGAACGCCATCGTCGGGTTGAGGTTGCCGGTGGCGAGCTTGAGGAACTCCGCGCCGCCCAACGCAATGGTCACCGAACGCTTGCCGTCGCCCTCGGGCGTGACGGTGCAGGTGCCGTGATTGATCTCCACGAGGTAGCGGTCGTCCTCGTCTGGTCCCCCGCCGATCTTGAAGCAGGCGGCGAGCTTGAGCTTCTTGGCGCTGCGCTCGTCGAGGTAATCAGGGAACCGGCGGAAGATCTCGTCGAGCACCACACTGCGAAACCCGCCCTTCATGACGTCCCGCAGGTGGGAGTCCTTGGCCTTCGCGATCACGCCGGCGACCTGCACGGCGTCGAGCGCGGTCGGATCGACGGCGACACCCTCCTGGCCGGGTACGCGGAACACGCCGCCGGTCGTGAGCGCCAGCTCCTCGTCACCACTTACCGTGATCGTCCCGGCAAGGACGAGCAGGGCGGCACTTGCCGTGCCTGAGAGCAGTCGCAGGAAGGTCAGTGCGTCGGTGCTGATCGTGACATCGGGGGCGTTGTTGCCGGCCGGCCGCACCTCGACGGTTCCCTTGCCGAAGTGCGCGTCGTACGTCTCGTCGATGCCGCGATCGCGTCGTACGACGAACCGCACGACTCCCTTCATCGTGGCGAGCTGCTCGGGCACGGCGAAGTCGGCGAACCGACCGAAACCTGCGCCGAGCGCCGCTGCGCGGATCGACTCGTCCGCGATGAGCTCGGTGAGCTCGGCATCAGTTGCCTGACCGAGCATGGTGGCGATCTCCACAGCGTCGACGCTGGAGAAGTGCTCGTCGAGCTCGTCGGGCTCGATGCCGTCCAGCCACGCACGAAGCTCGCTCATGCCGGCACCGCACTGAGAAGGGCCAAGATAGTGCGTCGCCGGCGTGAATCAATGCCTTTGATTCGCTCGCTGCGCTCGCTCATGCCGGCACCGCACTGAGAAAGACCAAGATAGTGCGTCGCCGGCGTGAATCAATGCCTTTGATTCGCTCGGTCATGTCAGCACCTCTGGTCGCGGTTCCTACCGTGCGGTAGGATTTTGTAAACAGTAGTGACACCCCCAACGAGTGTCAACGAGAACAGGTACATCCATGACCGTGGAAACGCGCACTCGTGCCGAGCACCTCGGACCCGAGATCCGCCGTCCGCTGGTCCTCGATGCAGCCCTCCAGGTGTGGATCGAGCACGGCTATGCCGGTACGACGATGGCGCGCATAGCGAAGGCCGCCAACGTCAGCAAGCCCGTGCTCTATGCCTGCTACGCCCACAAGGACGAGGCCCTCCGCGCGCTCATGGTCCGCGAGGAGGAGAAGCTCGTCGGTGCGGCCCAGGACGCCCTCCCCGAGTCCGTTGACCTTGAGGACGTCAGCGAGGTCATGCGCTCAGCGTACGAAGCCTTCTTCCGCGCCACGCTCGAGCATCCTGCGTCGTGGCGGATCGTGTTCGACGCTCCCCACGTACAGGACCCGGTGATCACGGCGAAGGTCACCTCGGCTCGTGCGGCGATCACCGATCAGCTGACAGCACTGCTGACGCATCACCTGAAGTCCATTGATCGCCCGATGCCCACACGCACGGCGCGGCTCTACGCGCAGAACCTCGTTGCGCTGGCCGAGACCAATGCCGCGATGCTGCTCCAAGCTCCCGACGACTGGGACCCCGCCGACCTCGCCACCGCAGTCACCGACCTCGTGCTCACCAGCTGGCTCTGACAGCCAGCCGGTTGAACTGGGCACCGTCGCCCCATAGCGTTCAAGGATGACTTCCTCCCTGCACGAGCTCAGCTTCGCCGCGGCAGATCCCGCCCGTCTCGCAACGTTCTGGGGCGGAGTCCTCAATAGGCCGGTCGACGGCACCACCCTCCCGGCGACAGAAGAGGCCATCGCGATCCGCTTCATGCAGAGCGATGAGGCCAAGGTCGAGCCCAACCAGATGCATTTCGACACCACGACGAGCTCATGGGACGACCAGAAGGCAACTGTGGAAAGGGCACTCAGTCTCGGAGGCGCGCATCTCGACTTCGACCTGCCACCGGACGAGCTGCACGTCCCCATGCAGGATCCCGAGGGCAACGAGTTCTGTGTCATCGAGCCGATCAACAACTTCCTCAAGGACACCGCCCGCATCGGCGCATACTCCAGCGACGGGAGCCAGGCAGTCGGCTACTTCTGGAGCGCGGTGCTCGACTGGCCGCTCGTCTGGGACCAGGACGAAGAAACGGCGATCCAGTCACCTACCGGCGGGTCCAAGATCTCCTGGGGCGGGCCTCCACTGGACGTCCGGACGACCAAGACTCGTCTGCACTTCGACCTCAAGCCCGGCGGTGAACGGCTCGCTGAAGTCGACCGGCTCGTGACGCTCGGAGCCAACCAGAGCGAGGATGCGCCGTGCGAGCCCGGTTGGATTGCCATGACCGATCCCGACGGCAACCCGTTTTGCGTGATCGACTAGGACCGGGCTAGCAGCGCTTGGCTCGCGTGTAGCACCGCAGCGCGGGCTCCTTGGGCAGCTGAGGTGCACCGACCAGGTTGATGCTCGGCAACGGGACGCTGCCGAGACCCGGCAGAGCCGCCAGCAGGTTGAGGTACATGTCCAGGTTGACCGGGTTGACGCCCGGGTGGAACAGCTTGCCGCACTCGGACTTCTTGATGCGCGAGGGCAGCGCTGGACCATCGTGATTGAGCGCATCCATCGCCAGCGCATACGCAGCGTTGTCGATCGTGCCCACGGTGAGGTGTTCATAGAACGCCAGCGGGCACACGTCCTGCGTCGCGATGTTGGTGATCCGACCCTTGCCGGTGTGCAGGGCTGCGGAGGTCGCAGGGGTCACCACCTCGTCGACCTTGGTGTAGATCTCGGTGTAGGAGATGCCCGGGAAGGTCTCGGCACCGCTGTTGAGGGCTTTGATGAACTCGGCGTTCGCCTGCTGCTGCCAGACGGCCGGCATGCAGGTGGTCAGCCCGACAATGCAGGTCGGCAGACCCTTGGTGCCGTGGTTGGACCCGGCCATGCCGATGACGTCGTCGACCATCGCCCGGGTGTCCGGCCAGAAGCGCAGCGCCCAGCGCATCGACATCCCGCCCTGGCTGTGGCCCATGATCGCGATCTTGCGGTTCGACTTGGCCCGCATCGTGCGGATCGCATAGACGAGGTACTCCCCCGAGACCTGGATGTCGCCCAGCGTGTGCGACGGCATGTGGATCGCGCACCATGGACGCTTCTGCGCTGTGAACGCTCGCTCGTAGTTCCACGAGTAGTTCTGGTCGACAGTGACGCCCGTTGCCGGATTGAGCAGGATCGGCTGCAGCCTGGAACCCTTGAAGTCTCCGCTGCACTGCAGCGCCGCCTTGAGCATCGCCGTCGGCACGGTCAGCTTGGGGCCGGGTCGGTCCGTCGGCGCGTACGGCGAGGTCACTGCCGTCGCCGGCGAGCTGAATGTCATGGTCGCCACCAAGAGGACAAGGGCAACCGCACCGCTGCGCATACGAGTCATGGCACCACCAACGACCCGGCTGGGACCGGCGTTACGACTTGGGCGTGACCCAGAGGTGAATCGTGCCCTCGACCGTCACCGTACCGTCGGAGGTGACGGCTTTGACCGTGACGGGCACATCGGGCGCGCCTGCCCAGTCGGCCTCCGTCGTCTCGGCAGTGCAGGTGAGCGCCGTCGTGGACTTGGCGAGGTAGCTGACCTCCATGCCCTTGGGCAGCCAGCGCATGTCGTCTGGACACGTGGCCTCGGCAAGCAATCCCATGGCCGCTTCCAGCCCGTTGCAGGCAGCGATGGCGTGGATCGTGCCGATGTGATTCTTGACCGATCGGCGCTTCGGGATGCGGATCTGACCCAGGTGCGGCCTCATCTCCTGCACCTCGAGGTGGATGGAGGCGAAGTACGGCGCCTTCTGGCTGAACGCGACGGAGAACAGTCGCTTGCCCTGGGGTAGCGCGGTGAACTTCTTGTACAGCTCGAGAGTCGAAGGCATGCCGGAAGGGTAGTCCTTCGCTCGCAGAGCTCGCTCCCGGTCGGCCGCGGGCGGCCTCCCTAGGAACCGACAGTCTCGAACTGACCCCTAGACGCCGTGCAGACGACTTCGGGGTGGGTGACGGACTCGGGCTGGATCCAGAGGCCCTGGGTGAAACCGCACTTCTCGAGCACCCGGATCGATCGCTTGTTGCGTACGTCTGGGCTCGCCACGAACCGTGGCGCATCGGGATAGTCACGGCACAAGACGTCACTGCAGAACGCCTTGATCATCTCGGTGCCGATCCCCTTGTCTACGAGGTCTGGCACACCGATCAGGTAGTCGAACGCAATCGCCGCAGGGTCCTGCACACGCACGGCGTAGTCGTCGTAGGCGATGACGGGATAGTCCTGCACGTATCCGATGTCGACGCTGTCGAGGACCACCACCCACATGCGTGTGGCGCTGGTGCCGGCGAGCTGATTCGCGTAGATCTGACGGGCTCCGTCGACCGACCTGGGCTCGTCGGCGAACCACGGCTGCGCATGTTCGGCCGCCATCCAACCCACGAGCGACTCGAGGTCGGTGTCGGCAAGCCTCCGGAACGAGATCACGCGCACGAGATTAGTTCACATGCTGTCGAGGGCAGCCGCTTCTGCGCCGAGCTCTTCGCGGACAACCCCGAACGCGATCTGCGGCGAATAGCCCTTGCGGGCGAGCATGCTGGTGAGCCGCCGCGTCTTGGTCGCATCGTCAAAACGTGCCATCGACCGGAGCTTGCCCTGCACCAGTCGGTGGGCCGCCTCGACCTCCTCGGCCGGGTCGAGCTCGGCGAGCACTTCTTTGGTGATCTCGTCGTCGACGCCCTTCTGGCGCAGCTCCATGGCCAGCACGCGCGAGGACAGGCCCTTGCTGCGTTGCCGCGACTGGACCCAGGCCCGGGCGAACTCCTCGTCGTCGATCAGTCCGGCGGCCTCGAACTTGTCGAGCATCGCCGAGGCGACCTCCTCAGGCACGAGCTTCTTGGCAAGTGCCTGAGCGAGGTCGCTGCGGCTCTGGGCGCGGACGGCCAGGCGGTCGTAGATCACCTGACGGGCCACACCCTCTGGATCCTCGGGCGGGACGGCGTCGGCCTTGTGCGCCCACGGCATCAGAACTCGATGTCGGTCGGAGGCTCCTCGACGATCTCAAGCGCCGGCTTGTCGGCCTGTGCGCCGATGCCCATGTGCTCCATGATGCGCTTCTCGAGCTCATCGGCGAGGTCGGGATTGTCCCTGAGGAACTTGCGGGAGTTTTCCTTGCCCTGACCGAGCTGATCGCCTTCGTAGGTGTACCAGGCGCCAGCCTTGCGGACGAAGCCCGTGTCGACACCGACGTCGATCAGACTGCCCTCGCGGCTGATGCCGGTGCCGTACATGATGTCGAACTCGGCCTGCTTGAACGGCGGTGCGAGCTTGTTCTTGACGACCTTGATGCGGGTGCGGTTGCCGACCATGTCGGTGCCGTCCTTGAGCGTCTCGATGCGTCGCACGTCGAGGCGGACCGAGGCGTAGAACTTGAGCGCCTTGCCGCCCGTCGTGGTCTCGGGCGAACCGAACATCACGCCGATCTTTTCGCGCAGCTGGTTGATGAAGATCGCCGTCGTGCCGGACCCGTTGATCGCACCCGTCATCTTGCGGAGCGCCTGGCTCATGAGGCGAGCCTGCAGACCCACGTGGCTGTCACCCATCTCACCGTCGATCTCAGCACGGGGCACCAGGGCCGCCACGGAGTCGATCACGATGATGTCGAGCGCACCCGAACGGATCAGCATGTCGGCGATCTCGAGCGCCTGCTCGCCGCTGTCGGGCTGTGAGATCAGGAGTGCATCGGTGTCGACGCCGAGGCGCTTGGCGTACTCAGGATCGAGCGCGTGCTCTGCATCGATGAAGGCAGCGACCCCGCCGGCCTTCTGTGCGTTGGCGATCGCGTGGAGCGCGACCGTCGTCTTGCCTGAGGACTCCGGACCGTAGATCTCGACGACGCGACC
This sequence comes from uncultured Actinomycetota bacterium, assembly GCA_963849475.1. Lineage (GTDB taxonomy): Bacteria > Actinomycetota > Actinomycetes > Propionibacteriales > Nocardioidaceae > Aeromicrobium. The sequence continues at coordinate 420,012 of CAWKHC010000009.1, read as the reverse complement.
GCGCGGGAGACCGCCGATGCCGAGCGCGATGTCGAGCGTCGTCGCTCCGGTGGGGATGACCTCGATCGGTGCGCGGGCCTGGTCGCCGAGTCGCATCACGGCGCCCTTGCCATGTGCGCGGTCGATCTGGGCCATCGCATTTTCGAGCGACTTGTCTTTGTCCTTGTCGCTGGCGAGGGTCTGGTTGGGCTGTGCCATGGTGGGTCCGTTTCTGCTCGTGGGTGGCGGGTCATCGACGACGCTAGAAGGACCCTCAGACATATGTGGGCCTCATCGACCCGACTGTGGAATCTGTCCTTCTCACGTCCAACCTGTGCACGAGATTATCCGAACGTCTGTTCGATCACCCTGTACGAAGTCGGCGTGTCGCGAGATTTCTACTCGACTGTGCTGCCTCGTACGAGCAGCTCGACCGGGAGGACCGTGCGCTCCTCGACCGGCTCGCCCTCGTCGATGTGCCGCAGCAACATCTCGCCCATCTCGCGCCCGAGGCGGGTCAGCGGCTGGCGGACCGTCGACAGCGGCGGTTCGGTGGTCTCCGACGCCGTCGTGCCGTCGAATCCGATCACGCTGACGTCCCGGGGTATGCGTCGGCCGTGGGCACGCAGTGATCGCATGGCTCCCATCGCCATCAGGTCACTGGCGGCAAACAGGCCGTCGATGTCGGGGCGGCGTGCGAGGAGCTCCTCCATGCCACGCCATCCACTGGGCTCGCTGAAGTCGCCTTCGATCACGAGCTCGTCGTCGTGCTCGAGTCCGGCGGCTGCGAGCGCCGCGGAGTAGCCGTCGAGGCGATCACGGCCCGAAGCCATGGCGCGGGGGCCAGAGATCGTGGCGATCGTACGTCGACCGGTCTCGACCAGGTGCGCGACGGCCTGGCGTGCTCCGGCGGCGTTGTCGACATCGACGAACGAACCGGACCACTGCGCCGAGCGACCACCGAGGACCACCGGAATGCGCCGCGCCTCGAGGTCGAACGGGAAGGCTTCGTCGTCGTGCAGCGACAACAGAAGCACCCCGTCGACGTGCTGTCGGGTGAGGTAGCTGCCGAGACGAGCCGCCTGGTCGTCGCTCTGCACCAGCGACAGCACGAGCTGTCGCCCGGCCTCGTTGAGCGTCGACGAGATGCCGCGTACGACGCCGGCGAAGAACGGTTCGCCGAAGATGCGCTCCTCGGACTCAGCGATCACGAGAGCGATCGTGCCCGTGCGGCGGGTGACGAGCGTGCGAGCGGCCTGGTTGGGCACGTATCCGAGCTCTTCGACGGCCTTCATCACCAGCTCACGCGTACGTGCGCTGACCTGCGGTGAGCCGTTGATGACGCGCGACGCAGTGCCACGACCCACTCCGGCGAGGGCCGCGACCTGCTCGAGGGTGGGTTGCCCCCCACTCACCTGGTCCACGGTCACTCCTCAAGTATCAGGGCACGGTGGCGCCTGATGAGGTCGGAATACCAATGCGCGCTGTCTTTGGGCGTACGGACCTGTGTCTCGTAGTCGACGTGCACGATGCCGAAGCGCTTGGCATAGCCGTCGGCCCATTCGTAGTTGTCCAGGAGCGACCACGCGAAGTAACCCCGAACGTCCATCCCCTGCGCCCGTACCGTCGCGAGCGACTGGATGTGCGACTCGATGTACGCGACGCGGTCCGCATCGTGCACGACACCGTCGACGGCCACGTCATCGAACGCCGCACCGTTCTCCGTCAGATAGACCGGGATCGCCGGGTAGTCACGCTGCACCTGGCTCAGGATCTCGACGAGCCCCTCGGGATCGATGTCCCACCCCGTCGCGGTGGTCTCCTTGCCGTTGTTGAGGTGGAACCGTACGTCGGCGTTGCCCGGCCACAGACCCGCACCGACCACGTGACGCGTGTAGTAGTTGACGCCGAGGAAGTCGAGCGGCTGGGCGATCACCTCGGTGTCCCCGTCGAGGATGAACGACGCATCAGTGACGGCCGCGAGGTCGGTCAGGACGTCCTTGGGATAGCTGCCCTTGAGCATCGGGTCGAGGAACCAGCGGTTCATCTGGCCGTCGATGCGCCGCACAGCGTCGTCGTGCCGCCCTGAGTCGTCGAGTGGCGTGACTGGGTAGAGGTTGACCGTCACACCGACGTTGGCGTCCGGCACGATCTCCCGCAGCCGCTGCACGGCGAGCCCGTGGCCCAGCATCAGGTGATGGGATGCAGCGACGGCGTCTGCAGTGCTCCGTGCGTCCGGGAGCATGAATGCCGCTGGCATAGCCGAGGAACGCGGCACACCAGGGCTCGTTGAGCGTGATCCAGTGCTTGACCCGGTCGCCGAGCGCCTCGGCGATGATCGAGGTGTAGTCGGCGAACCGTTCGGCCGTCTCGCGTACGGGCCAGCCGCCGGCCTGCTCGAGCGCTTCGGGCAGATCCCAGTGATAGAGCGTCGTCCACGGCGTGATGCCCTGCGCCAGCAGCTCGTCGACGAGCCGGTCATAGAACGCGATGCCCGGAGCGTTGCCGGTCCCCTTGCCGTCGGGCTGCACCCGCGGCCAGGCCACGGAGAACCTGTACGCGTTGAGGCCGAGCCCCGCCATCAGGGCGACGTCTTCACGCCAGCGGTGATAGTGATCGACGGCCACGGCACCGGTGTCACCCTTGTCCACGCGACCGGGAATCGCGGCGAAGGTGTCCCAGATCGACGGCGTGCGTCCGTCCTCGTCGACGGCGCCCTCGATCTGGTACGACGAGGTCGCCGCACCCCAGAGGAAGTCAGCGGGGAATTCCGAGAGGTCGAGTGTCATGCCTTGAGTCCACCTTCCATGATGCCGCCGATGATTTGACGACCGAACACGATGAAGACAATGACCAGCGGCAACGTGCCGATGAGGGTGCCGGCCATGATGAGCGACTGGTCGGTGTAATAGCCGCTCGACAACCGGGACAACGCCACCTGCACGGTGGGGTGATCGGAGTCAAGCGTGAGGAACGGCCAGAGGAAGTCGTTCCAACGCTCCATGAACGTCAGGAGACCGAGCACTGCAGCCGCGGGCCGCAGGGCCGGGAACACGATGCTGAAGAAGATGCGGAAGGTTGATGCGCCATCGACCCGCGCGGCCTCGATCATCTCGTCGGGGATCGCCTGCTCGGCGAACTGCCGCATCATGAACACGCCGAACCCGGCCACGATGAACGGCAGCGTCACCGATTCGAGCCCGCCACTGAGGCCAAGCTTCGTCATCAGCATGTAGAGCGGGATGAGGCCGAGCTGGACCGGGACCATCATCGTGCCGATGACGAACAGCAGCATGGCGTTTCGTCCGCGGAACTTGAGCTTGGCGAATGCGAAACCCGCGAGCGACGACGTCACCACAACGCACACGGTCGCGACCAGCGCGACGAGCAGGCTGTTGAGGAGAGCCTGGCCGAACAGCACGTCGGGATTGTCGAACACGCGGCTGACGTTGGACGACAGCTTGCCTCCGACCCAGAACGGCGGCGGCAGCGAGACGATCTCGTTGTTCGTGCGGGAAGCCATCACGAGCATGAAATAGATCGGACCGGCAGAGAAGATCAACGTCGCAATCAGCCCGACGTACAGCAGTGGGTTCTTGGTCTTCATCTCACTCCACCGACTTGATGCGGCGCAGCAGTGCCACGTTGATCACTGCGAAGACCGCGATGATGAGGAACAGGACCCACGCGACCGTGGAGGCGTACCCGAAGCGCTGTCCCGTGAAGGCTTGCTGCACGAGGTACATCGCGACGGTCTGGTACTGCCCGGCGTTGCCACCAGAGATTGCATTGACACCCGACCCGAACAGCAGCGGCTCGGTGAACAGCTGGATGCCACCGATCGTTGCGACGATCGAGACGAAGATGATGGTCGGCCGGAGCATCGGCACCGTGATGGACCAGAACTGGCGCCATGCCGAAGCGCCGTCGATGCGGGCCGCTTCGTACAGCTCCTTGGGCACGGACTGCAGCGACGCGAGGAGGATCAGGGCGTTGTAGCCGGTCCACCGCCAGTCGACCATGACCGAGATCGCGAACCACGACGACCATCGGTGTTCCTGCCAGTCGATCGGGTTGTCCATGCCCAGGTGGCCCAGTCCCCAGTTCACGATGCCGTAGTCGCGGGAGAAGATCAGGCCGAAGATGATGCCCACCGCCGCCACCGAGGTCACGTTGGGCAGAAGGACGCCCATGCGCCAGAACGTCCGGGCCCGCAGCCTGGCGTTGAGAACCTGGGCCAGCACCGTGGCCACGATCAGCTGGGGAATCGTCGCGAGCAGGAAGATGCCGACCGTGTTGGTCAGGGCCCGCCAGAAATCAGCGTCGTGCATGAGCTCGCGGTAGTTGGCCAGTCCGACATATCCCTGATCGCCTGCCAGAAGGCTCCAGTCATGTAGGGAGACCCAGGCGGTGTAGATCAGCGGAAAGAGCCCGAAGATCGCGAAGATGATGAAGAACGGGGATATGAAGGCGTACGGGGCGACGCGGTTCTCGGCCTTGCTGAGCCGATCGCGGAGTCTCAACGGATCTCTTCTCGTAGGTCCGGTGCCTGCATCCGCTGGAGAACGAACACAGGCACCGGAGTCTAGGGGTGGACGAGGACTACTTGGCAGCCTTTTGAGCGGCCTTGACCGCTTCGGTCCAGCCCTTCGCCTCATCGCGCTGACCGCTCTCGACGCTGCGCAGCACGTTCTCGAACGCATCACGCACCGGCACGTTCTTGGCGCCCAGGTAGACCGGCTTCAGGTTTTTCGCGCCAGCCACGAACAGCTGTCCGATCGGTGCGTCGCTGAAGTACGGATTCTTGGCGTCCTTGAGCTCAGGCGTGTCATAGAGAGCGGGCAGTGACGGCAGGCGACCTTCGGCCTTGAAGGCACCCATCTGACCCTCCTCGCTCGCCAGGAACTTGATCAGCTCGAGGGCCTCCTTCTGATGCTTGCTCGACTTGGGCACTGCGAGCCACGATCCACCCCAGTTGCCTCCGCCGCCGGGAACAGTGGCGATGTCCCACTTGCCGGTGAAGGTGTCACCAGCCTGACCCTTGATGTAGCCGGTCATCCAGGCCGGACACGCGATGGTCGCGAACGAGCCGTTCTTGAAGCCGGCGTTCCACTCCTTGGTGAAGGCCTGAACCTTGGCAGTCAGATTCGCGTCGATCATCTTGTTGGCCAAGTCCCACGCGTTCTTGACCGCAGGGTTGGAGTCGACGACCAGCTCGTTGTCGCGGTCGAAGTAGGTCTCCTCACCGCCCTGCATGAGGATCGAGTTGTAGACGTTGGTGGCAGCGTCGATGAAGTGGACCTTCTTGTCGTTGGTGCCCTGGTCGAACTTCTGCCCCGTGGCGATGAAGTCGTCCCACGTGGGCCACAGCTTGGCCACTTCTTCACGGTCAGTCGGTAGGCCAGCTTTCTCAAACAGGTCGCGGCGGTAGCACATCGCGAGTCCGCCAACGTCCGTGCCGAGACCGATCGTGGTCTTGCCATCGGCGCTCGTCGTCGCACCAGCGACGTAGGGCAGGTACGCGTCCTTGAGCTTGTCGTAGCCGTGGTCCTGGAGATTGACGAACTTGTCGGCAGCCTGGAGGAAGTTGACCGTCTGGCCCTCTTCGATCGCCACGACGTCGCCGGCGGCCGCGTTGGCTGCGATCTGCTGGCTCAGCTTGGTGTTGTACTTGCCGAGGTCACCCTCCGCGCTCTCCACGATCTTGACGCCGGGGTGGTCCTTCTCGAACTGCTTGTAGAGATCCTTGTAACCGAACTGACCGAACAGGTTGACCCGCAAAGTCACGTCCTTGCCCGATCCACCTGAGTCCGATCCACAACCCGCGGCGAGCAGTCCCACCGCAAGGGCTGAGGCCGCGACGGCGGCGATGCGCTGTGTGCGATTCACGTCGTACCTTCCTCCGGCCCCCTCGATGGGAGCGCTTCCATGGGAGTATGAGGTAGGTCACAGCTCTCTGTCAACGGATATTTGGGAGCGTTCCCAAATATGTTGTCCGCGAGGCGTAATTGGCGTAGAGGTTGTGCTGACTGGCGTCTCAGCGCTCGCTGGCGGGGAGGCCGAGGGTCTCGTGGATCGCGCGCCACACGGTCTTGGGTGTCTCGCCGTCCTCGAGGGCGTCGGACGCCGTACGACCACCCAGCTCGCGCATCACGTGGCTGTCAGCCCAGACGCGGGCATAGCCGGAGCCGAACTGCTGGTCCATCCGTACCCAGAACTCGCTGTATTTCACTGGCGGCGCAGCACGGTCAGGCTGCGGAGGCGGACACGTCACCGCGGGCGATGGACGAGATGCTCGCGATCTGCGCCTCGGAAGCTTCTTCGACCTCGAGCAGCGAGCTGACATCGAGGAGCACCTTGGAGAGCGGGACCTCAAGAGCTGCGGCGAGGGCGGCGAGCAGCTCAGAGCTCGGCTCCTTCTGCCCACGCTCGACCTCGGAGATGTAACCCAGGCTGACGCGGGCCTTGCCGGACACGTCGCGGAGCGTCAGCCCCTGCGAGATGCGGCGCGCGCGAAGGACCTCTCCGACCAGCTGTCGCATTGCAGTCATCAGGTGCCTCCTCTCCCCCATCAACGACGGAGTATCCCTAACCTACAACCCTGCGCAGATCAGGTTTCTTCCCTCACCCTATCGACCAGCTGCGACAGCAGCGCGTCGACCGTCTCCTTGCGGACCGCGTGTCGGTCACCCTCGAGCTTGAGCGCGGTCGTTCGTACGCCGTCAGGGCCCGCAATCGCGACGTGCACGGTGCCTGCGGGCCTGCCTTCGCTCTCCCCCGGGCCGGCGACACCGGTGGTCGAGATCCCGTACGTCGCGCCGAAACGCTCCTGCGCTCCGAACGCCATCTGTGCGGCGACGTCGGGATGCACCGTCCCGTGCTCGTCGATCAGGTCGGCATCAACGTGCAGGAGCTCGATCTTGGCTTCGGGTGCGTAGGCGACGATGCCGCCGAGCACGACGTCCGAGGCGCCTGCGACGGAAATGAGCGTCGAACAGACCTCTCCACCGGTCAGTGACTCAGCGGTCGCCACCGTGGCCCCGGCCATGCGAAGCGCGCCGATGACCTCATCGGCGAGACTCATGCGGCAGCCGCGGCCTTGGAGTCGCGGCGCAGCTTGCGCGCATCACGGACGTACGCGACAGCCGTGCTCACGGTGATGAAGAAGGCCGCGGCCATGAAGCCGTGCGTGATCCAGCGCAGAACATCGGAGATCGTGTTGTCCCAGATCTCGAACGGCAACAGGTAGCCACCGATGGCGACGGCCTGCAGCGTCGTCTTGATCTTGCCGTTCTGGCCGGCCGGCATGACGCCGTACTTCTTGACCACGAAGCGCATCAGCGTGATGCCCCACTCGCGGACCAGCACGATGATCGTGACGGTCCAGAACAGCCAGTTGTCAAAGATGATCGCCAGTCCGACGAATGCCATGCCGGTGAGTGCCTTGTCGGCGATCGGGTCTGCCAGCTTGCCGAAGTTGGTCACCAGGTTGTGCTTGCGAGCGAGGTCGCCGTCGATCTTGTCGGTGATCATCAGGACGCCGAAGGCGACCCACGACCAGACGCGCATCTCGACCGACTGACCGTCCTGCGTCAGCAGGAGCCATCCGAACAGCGGGACGCCGGCGATACGTGCAACTGTCAGCACGTTGGCAATGTTGAGCCTGCTCGGCTGGTGCGCCGTTTCCATGGGTCCCTCTCGCTGGTACTACCGGCTTTCAGTATGCGGCAGTGGGCCGACGACGCGCCAACTGAACTTCGGCCTCCCCCGGTGATGTATCGGTCGCCAGGCCCAACGGTGAGGTGTAGAAACGGGTGCCGTCCTTGTTGACGACCTTGACGCGGGGATCGTGGCGGATGCCGGCGCGCCGTTCGACCCGGATCTCAGCCATCTCGCTCCACAGCAGCCCCACCCAGCCCTCGCGGCCGCGCAGGCGTACGCCGTGGTCGTCCGCAACGAACAACGGCGCTCTCGCATCGCGCGTCCCGCGCAGGTTGGTGATGCCGAGCAGCACCAGAACCGCCGCCGGGGTGTAGAGGAGCGGCTCGTCGCGGTCGTACGCCAGCCAGGCGAACCCAGCCGCGAGCACGAAGCACAGCAGCGCCAGCGCGGCGAACAGCTGCGTTCGCCGTCGGATCTCGAACGGTTCCATCGCGGCGCTCATCCCGCTTGGATGCTCGCCAGGACCTGATCGAGGTCATCGGGCTTGATCAGCACGTCGCGCGCCTTCGAACCCTCGCTGGGCCCGACGATGCCGCGACTCTCGAGGATGTCCATCAGGCGACCGGCCTTGGCGAATCCGACGCGGAGCTTGCGCTGCAGCATCGACGTCGACCCGAACTGGGTCGTGACGCAGAGCTCGATCGCCTGAAGGACGAGGTCCATGTCGTCGCCGATGTCATCGTCGATCTCACGCCTGGACACGGCCGGAGCCGTCACGTCCTCGCGGTAGACCGGCTGCAGCTGCTTCTTGCAGTGCTCGACGATCGAGGCGATCTCGGCCTCGGTGATCCAGGCGCCCTGCATACGCATGGCCTTGTTCTGACCCATGGGCAGGAACAGTCCGTCGCCCTGGCCCACCAGCTTCTCGGCGCCGGGCTGGTCGAGGATGACGCGGCTGTCGGTGACCGACGACGTCGCGAATGCGAGCCGGCTGGGAACGTTGGCCTTGATCAGACCCGTGACGACGTCTACCGACGGACGCTGAGTCGCGAGCACCAGGTGGATGCCGGCGGCACGGGCGAGCTGCGTGATGCGCACGATCGAGTCCTCGACATCACGAGGAGCGACCATCATCAGGTCGGCGAGCTCATCGACGACGACGAGGAGGTACGGGTAGGGCGCCAGCACTCGCTCACTGCCCGGGGGCAGCTGCACCTTGCCCGCACGTACGGCCTTGTTGAAGTCGTCGATGTGGCGGTAGCCGAAGTTGGCCAGGTCGTCGTAGCGCATGTCCATCTCACGCACGACCCACTGGAGCGCCTCGGCGGCCTTCTTGGGGTTGGTGATGATCGGTGTGATGAGGTGCGGAACACCCTCGTACGCAGTCAGCTCGACCCGCTTGGGGTCAACCAGGATCATCCGCACCTCTTCAGGCGTCGATCGCATCAGGATCGAGCCGATCATCGAGTTGACGAACGACGACTTGCCCGAGCCGGTCGCACCCGCGACGAGCAGGTGCGGCATCTTGGCGAGATTGGCGACGACGTAGCCGCCTTCGACGTCCTTGCCGAGACCGATGACCATCGGGTGGTGATCGCTGCGCGCCTTGTTTGAGCGCAGGACGTCGCCGAGCGAGACCATCTCCTTGTCGACGTTGGGGATCTCGACGCCGATCGCGGACTTGCCGGGGATCGGCGACAGGATGCGTACCTCTGCCGACGCGACGGCGTACGAGATGTTGCGCGACAGGGCGGTGACCTTCTCGACCTTCACGGCAGGGCCGAGCTCGACCTCGTAGCGTGTGACGGTCGGACCACGGGTGTAGCCGGTGACGGTGGCATCGATCTGGAACTGCTCCAGCACCTCGGTGAGGCGTTCGACGACCTCATCGGAGGCGGTTGAGCGGGCCTTGTGCGGCGTGCCCTCGCGGAGCACGGCGGGCTCGGGCAGCGTGTAGACGACGTCGCCGGCCAGCGCGAGCTGCTCGGCGGAGGCCGGGATCGGCTCGATCGCCCGGATGGGCCCGGTGATCTCGGCATCTGCCTCGATCTCGGGCTCGTCGAAGACGCGTGCGGGAACCTTGCGGTCCTCGTCGGGTCCATCGACCAGTGGGTTCTCGAACGGTTCGTCGGCGATCAGGGTCTTGGGGTGCCTGGGTCGCTTGGGCTTCTCCTCAGCGACCTCTTCCTCGGTCGTACGGCCGAGTGCCTTGTCGCGGAGCTCGGTCAGGCGTCCGGGTACGGCGTGCAGCGGCGTGTTGGTCACGACGAGCAGGCCGAAGGCGACGACGAGGACCAGCAGGAGGCCCACGACGTACGGGCTCTTGAGCAGGTCGACCAGCACGGCGGAGAACAGGAAGCCGATCGCACCACCGGCCTCGCGCATCGCGTCAGAGTCGGCGTCGCTGGGGCGCGGCACACCGTGTGACAGGTGCACGAGTCCGAGGATGCCGCCGACGATGGCGCTCCAGCCGATGACCTGACGGCCGGCGGGACCATTGCGGTCGGGGTGACGCAGCGTGCGCCACGCGATCACGACGAGCAGCACGGGGAGCGCCCAGGCGAGAATGCCGACACTGCCCGAGCTCACCGTACGGATCAGCTCGCCGACGCGGCCGGGGATCTGCCACCACACCGACGCGGCGACGATGATGCTGACGCCGAGCAGGCCGAAGCCGACACCATCGCGCCGTTGCGCGGGGTCGAGCTCCTTGGCACTGCTGCCAATGCTGCGAGCTATCGCGCCGACCAGCCCAGCAATACCGAGCCAGATCGTGCGCACGAAGTTGGCCAGGCCGCTGAAGGCAGCACCAACTGGGCCAGGTCCGGAACGCCTTGGCTTGCGAGGTCGCGTGGGCTTCTTTGCCTGCGGCCTGCGTGCTGCTGGCTTCTTTCGGGCCTGGCTACCGGACGGCCGCTTGCGCGGCGGGGAAGACGTTCGGGTCGCCATGGTGAAAGGCTAAAGCAGAACTCAAAGGTTTCCCCGCATCCCCGCCGTGTGGGAGCGCCGAAATTCAGTACTTCGATGCCGAGATTTGGCTAGCTCCAGGCGAGCTTGGACAGGTCTTTCGTGCTCGAACCCTCACCACGAGCACGTGCCATCACCAGGGACACCAGCCGCGAGTCGGGCGGATTGTGGTCCAGCAGGGGCTCGGTGACCACGTCGGCGCCGCACGCCCGCATGGCGTCGTGAGCCGTACCGGCGGTGAGGAGGTAGCTCGACACCACGACCCGGTGCCCGTACGCACGAGCCACGTCGACAGCCTCGCTGAGCACGGTGTCGGGCCCCCCGAGCGCTCCGACATGCACGCGCCCGCCCCACACTGCGCTGAGAAGCTGCGCGGCCTTGGCCGTGTCAGCGAGCGCACGCTCGTTCGTCGTCGTGTCGGCGGCGAGCACGATGGTGTCGTTGGACCGGGCTCCGGCCTCGAACAGTCGTCGTACGCCGACCTCCGCCAGCACCCAGTCGGGGCCGAGCGGCGCCGTCACGGTCACGGAGGGGTCGAGGTGGGAGGCCTTGATGATGTCGAAGCTCACCGAGCGGTCGTACGAGAGCATCAACGGTACGAGTGACCGTGGACCGGACGTCGACTCAATCGTGCTGGCGATCGACGGCTCCTGCACGTCGACGTACGCGTCGATGACGTCCAGGCCGTGCGCCTCTCGCCTGACTGCGTTGACCAGTCCGGCGAGGGCGGCACGACCACGGGTGTTCTGCGGTCCATGCGCACACAGCAGAAGGCTGCGCGTCATTCCCTGCACCCCCGAGGACCGCGGTTGCGTAAACCACGACCGGATGCAGGCACACGTCCAGAGTCGGGGCGCGACGTTTCCAAGGCATTAACGGCAGGCCGAGGTTTGGTTACACCCATTGCTCACGACCGAACAGCGCCCCGTCGAGCACCTCGGCTGCCTCGGCATAGCGTTCGAGGACAAGCGAGACCATGCCCGGGTCGACGTCAGAACCGTCGAGCAACGGTCGGGTGATGATGTCTGCCCCGCAGCGGGTGAGCTGGTCGTAGAAGTAGCCGGGTGCCATCAAGTAGCTTGCTACGACGACGCGACGGCCGGCCGTCGCGACATCGCTGATGATCTCCTCGATCGGCGTACCCGGTCCGCCGACATATCCGACCGGCACGGGCGAGCCCCAGGCTGCGCCAAGCAACCGTGCTGCTGCGTCGATACTTCTTGCCGCCGTCCGATTGGTCGAGCCAGCAGCGCCCATCACGATCACGTCGTGATGCGTGACGCCTGCCTGGGCCAGCCGTGCCAGCAGCAGGTCGGTGAGCCGGCTGTCCGGCCCGAGCGTCCGGGCTGCGTCGGCGGTCGGCCGGTCGACGGCCTGACCGATGTCGACGTGTACGTGGAAGCCGGGCGCAAGCAGCAGCGGCACGACCACGGCGGGGCCAGCGATTGCGTCAAGGGCCTGCGCGACGGGTGGGTCCTGGACGTCGACGAAGGCCTCGCTGACGTCGAGGTGGGGCGCCTCAACGCGTACGGCATCGACGAGCGCCGTGATGGCGGTTCGTGCTGATGGCACGGACGTCCCGTGGCTCGTCGCCACCAGTGCGCTGGTCATGACGAGATATCTGCCAGCCCGAGGCGGTAACCACGCTTGACGACGGTCTGCACGAGCGGCTGGCTGATGGCTTCGCGCAGTCGTGCCACGGCGACCTCGGCGGAGTGCGGATCGCCTGACTCGCCCGGGAGCACCTCGAGCAGCTCGGCACGCGAGCGCACCGACCCGGGTTCGCTGGCCAGCGAACGCAGGATCGCGAGTCCGCTCGGGGACACCGGCAAGACCTCGTGGTCCAGGGTTGCCGCAGTCGCGCGTACGCGGAGGTGTCCGGCAATCGTCGGCACGCTTTCGGACGCATCGCCGAGGTACATCACCAGCGAGCGCACCATCGCACCCAGTCGCGCCCGCTCGGGCAAGAGGGGCTCGAACCCGGCTGCGCGGAGCGGGTCGGCCGTCACCGGGCCGACGGCGGCGAGCACGAGTCGTCGGTCCTTCTCGAGTCGCAGCAGGTCGTCCGTGAGCTCCAGCGCCTCCACGACGGAGAGCCAGGCCGCGGCACCGGGCGCCGACGTGAACACCACGGAGTCATACGACCCTGCCGCCGCGTCTCGTACAGAACGCTCGACCGCTGCCGGATCCGGCGGTGGTCCCCAGCGATAGACGACGAGACCGAACGGTCGACCACCGGCGGCGGCGAGACGCTTCTCGAGCCCGTCGTCGCCCGCACCGTGGTGCTGCACCGCGATCGACAAGCCCGAGACACCTTCGGTGGCTAGGAACTCCGCGATCTCGGCCGACGTCTCGGACTCGGCCACCCAGTCGGGTACGAGGCCGGCCGCCTGCAACGCGCCACGTGCCTTGGGCCCCCGGGCGATGAGCCTGACCGACTGGAGGGCGTCGACGAGCTCGTGACCCATGCCTGCGGCCTCGGCCGTGTCGAGCCACCCGCGGAATCCAATGCCGGTCGTCACGACGACGACGTCGGTGCCTGTTGCGATCATCTGGCGGGTCTGCGCGATCAGCGTGTCCTCGTCGATGTGGGACTCAACGCCCAGGGACGCGGCAACTGTGACGTCTGCGCCGCGGCGGCCCAGAGCCAGCGAGAGATCGGCGGCTCGCCGCTGCGCCGTCACGAGGATCTTCGTGCCCGCGAGGACCGGTCCGAGTGGAGTCATGCTGCCCCGGAGTGGAGTTCGACCTCCACCCATCCGTCCGTCACTCGTGTCGGCCACACCTGCAGAGACATATGTGGGTCGTCGAGGCACCGACCGGTCACCAGGTCGAAGGACTGCTTGTGCATCGGCGATGCGACGGTGGGTGCACCTTGGCGGCTGCCCACGAGTCCACGCGCCATGACGTTGGCCTGGCTGAAGGGGTCGAGGTGGTCCACGGCATGGACCTCGCCGGTGTCGCTCAGCAGGAACAGTGCGACCTGGTGGTCGCCGATGAGCGCCGCCGCGCCTCGGTCGGGCTGGAGGGCGTCGAGCTGACACACCCGCTGCCACTCGCTCATGCCGTCACCGCCGTTGAAAAAGCACGGTACGGAGGCAACGGCATGATCACTGCCTCATGATGAGCTCGCTGGCGCTCGCTCATGCCGTCACCTCCCCGTTCCTGACTGGAATGCTGGCGCCGGCGATCAGCACGGCTTTTTCCTCGTCGTTGGCCGGACGGCGCTGTCCGCGTTCCTCGACATATACAAGATGCGGGTCACCTGTTTCGGGGGCGTTAACGAACGAGGCGAACTTCTGTAACTTCTCCTCGTCGGCCAACGTTGCCGCCCATTCGTCCTCGTACGCGTCGACGTGCGCGGCCATCGCGGCGTCGAGGTCAGCGGCGATGCCGAGGCTGTCGTCGAGGACCACCGCCCGTACGGCTTCGATGCCACCCTCGATCGACTCGAGCCACGGTGCGGTGCGCTGCAGACGGTCCGCGGTGCGCACGTAGTACATCAGGAACCGGTCGATGGCCCGTACGAGATCTTCGGTCGTGAGGTCCTCGGCGAACAGCTGCGCGTGGCGCGGGGTGAATCCGCCGTTGCCGCCGACGTACATGTTCCAGCCCTTGTCGGTCGCGATGATGCCGACGTCCTTGCCACGGGCCTCGGCACACTCACGCGCGCAGCCGGAGACGGCCAGCTTGAGCTTGTGGGGCGATCGCAGACCGCGATAGCGCAGCTCGAGGTCGATCGCGAGGGTCGTGGAGTCCTGCACGCCATAGCGGCACCAGGACTGCCCCACACAGGACTTCACGGTGCGCAGCGACTTGCCGTACGCGTGGCCCGACTCGAAGCCGGCATCGACGAGCTGCTTCCAGATCAGCGGCAGCTGCTCGATGCGTGCGCCGAACAGGTCGATCCGCTGGCCGCCGGTGATCTTCGTGTAGAGCCCGAAATCGGCGGCGACCTGGCCGATGGCGATGAGGCCCGCGGGTGTCACCTCGCCACCGGGGATGCGCGGGACCACGGAGTAGGTGCCGTCCTTCTGCAAGTTGGCCATCACGTGGTCGTTGGTGTCCTGCAAAGCTGCGTTCTCACCCTCGAGCACGTGACCCTTGCCGAGCGAAGACAGGATCGATGCGGCGACGGGACGGCAGATGTCGCAGCCCCGGCCGGTGCCGTGCTGCTCGATCAGCTCGCTGAACGTCGAGATCTCGCTGATCCGCACGATGTCGAAGAGCTGGGCACGACTGAACGAGAAGTGCTCGCAGAGCGCCGTGTTGACCTCGATGCCCTCCTCGGTCAGCTGGGTCTCCATGAGCTTCTTGACCAGGGAGACGCAGGAGCCGCAGCTCGTGCCGGCCTTGGTGCACGCCTTGACGGCCGCGATGTCGGTGCACTGGTGGTCCGTCACGGCGGCCCGAACCGTCCCGGCAGAGACGTTGTTGCACGAGCAGACGCTGGCGTCGTCGGGCAGTGAGCTGCTGGCAGGCGGCTCCATCCCCTCGGGCAGCAGCCAGGCGGTCGGGTCGCTGCCCAGAGCGCGGCCGACCATGGGTCGCAGATTCGTGTACGCGCTGGCATCACCGACGAGCATGCCGCCCAGCAGCGTCTGCGCGTCGTCGCTCATCACGAGCTTCTTGTAGACACCCGCCGTCGGGTCGGCGTAGACGACTTCGAGGGATCCGTTTGTGGCCGCGAAAGCATCGCCGAAGCTCGCCACGTCGACGCCCAGGAGCTTGAGCTTGGTCGACAGGTCTGCACCCTCGAACTTCGCCTCGCCGCCCAGCAGTCGGTCCGCGACGACCTCGGCCATCGTGTAGCCCGGTCCGACGAGTCCCCAGGTGCGGCCGGCGATGTGGGCGACCTCGCCGATGGCGAAGATCGACTCGTCGTTGGTCAGGCAGCCGTCGTCGGCAATGACTCCGCCGCGTTCGGCGATCTCGAGGCCGATCTCACGGGCGAGCTCGTCGCGCGGTCGTACCCCGGTGGCGAAGACCACCACGTCGGCGGCGATCTTCTCGCCGTCGGCGAACTGCATACGGACGACCTTGCCGTCGCGGCCGGCGCGCAGCTTTGAGGTGGCGGTGGACGTACGTACCGTGACGCCGAGCTGTTCGATGATCCGGCGCAACGCACCGCCACCGGCCTGATCGACCTGCATCGGCATGAGCCAGTCGGCGAACTCGATCACGGTGCACTCGGCGCCGAGCGCGGTGAGCGCGCCGGCAGCCTCGAGCCCGAGCAGGCCGCCACCGACGACCGCACCCTTGACCTTGCGACCAAGGACCTCCTCGCGATCGGTGACCCAGGCGCGCAGCTCGGCGACGTCGTCCACCGTTCGATAGACGAAGCAGCCCGGCAGGTCAGAGCCGTCGACAGGCGGGACGGTCGCGTAGGAGCCCGTCGCCAGCACGAGGCGGTCATAGTCGAACGTCGTGTTGCGGGCGTGCAGCTGCTTGGCCTCGCGGTCGATACCGCTGACGATCGAGCCACGATAGAGGCGGACGCCGGGTCGCTTCCAGAGCCCACCGTCGCCCAGGAGCAGGTCTTCGGGATCGCGGTCGGAGAAGAACGACGTGAGTGCCACCCGGTCGTACGGCGGTCGCGTCTCGTCGCCGAACACCTCGATGTCCCAGGCCTCGTCAGCCCCGCGTTCGACCATCGCCTCGACGAGACGGTGGGCCACCATGCCGGCGCCGACGACTGCAAGCTTCTTCTTCTGGGTCATGTCATCGACGTTAGGAAGCGCAGGTTTCGCGACGGCAGTCTCCGTGTTACCTCGACGGAACGGTTGTCTCACGCTCGGCGGTTTCCGGCTGTGAGATCTCGACCGGGTCGACCTCCTGGAGCCAACTGGCGATGCCGCACACCAACGTCTTGCAGCCTCCGCAGCCAGTGGTCGCCAGCGTCGCGCTGGCGAGGGCCTCGACGGTCGTGGCTCCCCCGTCCCAGGCATGTACGAGGTCGCCCTTGGTCACGCCGTTGCAGCGGCACACCGTCGTCGCAGCGGGCATCGTGGTCGGCGAGGCGCTCTCGACCACGCCCATCGATCCGCTTCCCAACAGCAGGTGCATCGGGTCACGCGGCAACATGCCCGGACGGTCGAACTGCGTCGACAGGTGAGCCGCGAGCTCGGGGGCACCGACACAGGTCACCCCGACGAGGGTGTCTCCGCGTGCGACGAGCTCGACGTAGCGGCGTTCGCGGGGATCCGACAAGGTCACCACGCGGTCACGGTCAGCGGCGTTCGACGCACGTACGCCCATCGTCACGACGCTCATCCCGACCGCCTTGAGCCGCATCGCCGAACCGGAGATGGGTGGCAGCTCGAGCTCGCTGTCGTGGGCGATGCTGCGTGCCAAAGCCCGTGCCTGAGCCCAGCCGGGGGCCACGAGTCCGCTCACGCCGGAAGGCGTCTCGGCGCAGTCGCCGATCGCCGAGATCAACGGGTCCCCGGTCGTACGAAGGTCGTGACCGACCACGATGCCGATGTTGGTCTCGAGCCCGGCAGCCCCGGCCAGCCCGGTCTCGGGAGCGGTGCCTGCCGCGAGGACGATCAGGCCAGCCGGGTATGACGTCCCATCGACGAGACGTACCGCCGTGACACGGCCGTCAACCACGCTGACCGACGCGATCTGCGCATCGCCGACGAAGTCGATGCCGAGGTCCATGGCGGTGTCCTCGGCCACCTGTGCGACCGCCGGGTCGAGATCGCGATCCAGCATGGTCGGCATGATCGACATGACCGTGACGCTGACACCACGGTGCTGGAGTCCGCATGCGAGCTCGATGCCGAGCGGACCGCCGCCGATCACGACTGCGCGGTCGACGTTCAGTGCCGCCGCAGAGATGTCGCGCGCGTCGTCGAGGCTGCGCAGGACGTGCGCGCCACGCGGCAGCCCGTCGCGGAGACCAGGGATCGGGATGACGCGCCCCCGCGCGCCGGTGGCCAGCACCAGTCGGTCGTACTCGAACTCACCTGCGGCTGTGACCACGCACTGACGATCGCGATCGATCTCGAGCGCAACGACTCCGGGACGCACACGCACGCGGCCTTCGTCGGGCGTGGGCAGCGTCAGCCCGCCCAGGTCCACACGGCCTGCCACCAGCTCGGTCAGCAGCACCCGGTTGTACGGCTCGTACGACTCCTCGCCGAGCAGGTCGACGTCGACGGCCGGGGCGATGCGCCCCAGCTCGTCGACAAAGCGGTTTCCCACCATCCCGGCACCGATCACCACAACCTTCATTGCATTGCCCTCTCGATCTTGACGGCGCAGACCTTGAACTCCGGCATCCCGGAGATCGGGTCGGTGGCCGAGCTGGTGACGGCGTTGACCATGCCCTCGTCCGCGAAGTGGAACGGCACGAACACGGTGTCCGGCCGGATGTCGGGGCTGATGCGCGCCTGCGCGACCATCGAGCCTCGCTTGGACGTGATCGTGATGTCATCGATCCCCTCGACACCGATGCGGTCGGCCAGCATCGGGTGGATCTCGACGTAGGCACGCGGCATCGAGTCGTTGAGCTTGCCGACCCGGCGAGTCTGCGCGCCCGATTGGTAGTGCTGAAGCACTCGACCGGTCACGAGCCACACCGGCGCCTCCGCCCTTACGGCGTCTGCGGGGCCGACGGGATGGACGGCGACCATCTGAGCGCGGCCGTTCGCCGTGGGGAACGACACGGAGAACAGCCGAGGTGTGCCGGGATGATCCTCCGAGGGGCACGGCCAATAGAGCGCTTCCCCGGCGTCGAGGCGTTCGTACGAGATGCCGGCGTAGTCGGCGCGACCACCGGCGCTCGCGCGACGCAGCTCGTCGTAGACCTCGCGCGGTTCGGTCGACCAGGTGCCGGGGGCGTCCAGTCGTTCGGCGAGGGCGGCGAAGATCTCGAGCTCCGAACGTACGCCGGTCGGCGCCTCGATCGCCTTGCGCCGACGCAGCACCCGACCTTCCAGTCCGGTCATGGTGCCCTCCTCCTCGGCCCACTGGGTGACCGGAAGGATGTAGTCGGCGAGCATCGCCGTCTCTGACGGGACGAAGTCGCACACCACGACCAGGTCGAGCGACTGCACCGCCCGGCGTACGACGCTGGCGTCGGGAGCGCTCACCAAGACGTTGCTGCCGTGCACGAAAAGTGCCCGCGGCCCGTCAGGTGCGCCGAGGCTCGACAGCAGCTCGACCGCGGGGACGCCGGCGCCCGGGATGGACGCGGGATCGACACCCCACACCGCTGCCACGTGCTCGCGCGCGATCGGATCGTCGATCATCCGGTAGCCGGGCAGCTGGTCGGCCTTCTGCCCGTGCTCGCGGCCGCCCTGCCCGTTGCCCTGGCCGGTGATCGCGCCGTAGCCGCCGCGCTCAGCACCCACGAGCCCGAGAGCAAGAGCGAGGTTGATGACGGCCGTGACGGTGTCGGTGCCGTCGACATGCTGTTCGGACCCACGACCGGTCAGCAGGAACGCTCCCTTGCCGCCGCGGTGCGGACTCGCTGCGGATAGCTGATGCGCAACGCGTCGCAGCTGGGTCTCGGAGACACCCGTCGTAGCAGCAGCGCGCTCGGGCCACCACTCCGCGACGCTGCGGCGTACGGCTTCCACGCCGTCGACTCGCGACGAGAGATAGTCCTCGTCGACCAACGACTCGGCGAACACGATGTGGATCAGGCCGAGAATCAGCACCAGGTCGGTGCCCGGCACGAGCTGTACGTGCTCACCGGCCCCGTGCTCGGTGAGCTTGGCGGTAGCACTGACGCGCGGGTCGACGACGATCAACCCGCCGCGCTCGCGCACCCCCCCGAGGTGCTGGACCGCGGGCGGCATGGTGTCGGCCAGGTTGCTGCCGAACAGCATCACGACATCGGCGTCGTTGAGGTCAGTCAGCGGGAACGGCAAACCGCGGTCGACGCCGAGCGTACGGTTGGCGGCCGCGGCAGCCGACGACATGCAGAAGCGGCCGTTGTAGTCGATCAGCCTTGTACGCAGTGCGAGCCGCGCGAACTTGCCGAGCTGGTAGGCCTTTTCGTTGGTCAGCCCGCCCCCGCCGAAGACCGCGATTCCGTCGGGGCCGTGGCTCGCCCGGATGGCCATTACGCGCTCGGCGATGTCGTCGAGGGCGATGTCCCAGGACACTTCCTCGAAGCCTTCGTCCGTACGGCGCAGCGGAGAAGTGATGCGGTCCTTGACGCTGAGCAGCTCAGCGCTGGTCCAGCCCTTCTGGCACATGCCGCCGACGTTGGTCGGAAACGCCCGCGGCTCGGCGGCGATGGGATCGCCGCCGAGCACATCGCCACCTTTCAAAGCCATGGCGCACTGCAGGGCGCAGTACGGGCAGTGGGTGTTGGTCACGTCAGGCTCACACTCCGACTTTCGCCATGTGGGACTTGGGCCGCAGGTAGAACAACCACGTCACGGCGAGGCAGACGACGTAGAACACCGCGAAGACCACGAAGGCGCTCTTGACTGCCTCGACCGGATCGTCGATCCATGGCGAGCTGAACGTGATCGGGATCAGGAATCCACCCAGTGCACCGATGGCTCCGGCGATGCCGATGACGGCCGACGACTCCTTGGTGGCCTTCTTCTCCGCAGCGGCACGTTCCGGCGTACCGTCCTCACCGACCTCGAGCGCGTAGCTCTTCTGGATCAGCGGGATCATCCGGTACGTCGAGCCGTTCCCGATACCGGTTGCTGCAAAGACGAACATGAACGCGACCAGGAACCACGGGAAGATGTCGGAGTTGTGGTTGACCGCTGAGATGACCTCGGGGGTGAACCCGGGGAAGGTCGACGGATCCTTGGCCCAGGCCGCCAGCTTCTCTGGAGGAGCAACGGGAACCGGCTTGAGCAGGGTCAGCGTGTAGAACACGGTGAGGGTGCCGACGATCATCGCGATGAACGTCACGAAGGTGACGCGCGCGCCGCCGTACTTGTCGGCCAGCCAGCCACCGAGGGGCCGGGTAAGCGAGCCGACGAGGGCGCCCAGGAAGGCGTAGTAGGCGAAGTTGATGCCGATCGACTCAGTCGGGATCGGCGAGCGGAAGAAGTTGATCTTGATCAGCAGAGGCATCGCCGCGGAGAACCCGATGAACGACCCAAACGTACCGATGTAGAGGAACGACATCACCCACGTGTGCTTGTACTTCACCACGGCAAGCTGTTCGCGCGGCTTCGAGTACGCCGTCGAGAGGTTGTTCATGAAGAAGTACGCCGTGAGCGCCGCGATGACGGCGAGGCCGGCGTACAGGTAGCCGGCGCGCTCCAGGACCAAGCCATTCTGGCTGGCCTTGACCAGCCCGAATGCGCCCGCCCCGCCGACGATGATCGGGAGGAAGAACTGGATCACCGAGACACCCAGGTTGCCGCCTGCTGCATTGAGCCCGAGAGCCGTGCCCTTGAGCCGGGTCGGGTAGAAGAAGTTGATGCTCGCCATCGAGGAGGCGAAGTTGCCACCTCCGACTCCGGCTGTCGCCGCGATGACGATGAACACCCAGTACGGCGTGTCGGGGCGCTGCACGAAGTGCGCGAACAGCAGTGTCGGGAGGATCAGCATGAGCGCGCTGAACACCGCCCAGTTGCGGCCGCCGAACTTCGGGACGGCGAACGTGTAGGGAAGGCGCAGCATCGAGCCGACCAGGTTGGGCACTGCGACCAGCCAGAACAGCTGCTGAGGGCTGAACGCGAAACCGGCGCGGGTCAGCAGCGCCGCGCTCACGCTCCACAGCAGCCATACGGAGAAGCCAAGGTGCTCTCCGAAGATCGACCAGATCAGGTTGCGACGCGCGACGGTGCGACCCGTGGCATCCCAGAACGCCGGATTCTCGGGCTCCCAGTCGTCAATCCACCTGCCGGTACGGCGGGTGGCGGAGGTTGGCTGCGCGTCGGGTTTGGTGGCTAGGCTCGTCATGACGCAAAAACTAGGCAGCGCGTGTTTCGGACCGACTGACCTCGCGGTGAGAACGACGTAACACTGTTCGCACAGTCCGGAGGTCCTCGGTGTGAGAACTCAGCCCGCTCCGATGTCAGTCCACATGGGCAGACTGGTCGGGTGACCGGGAGAGCCGAGCGGGAGCTGACGCGCGAGGTCGACCTTGCCGAACCCATCGACGTCGCGCGCACGATGGCGCTCTTGCGCCGCGGCCCGGGCGACCCGACGACCAAGCGCGACGGGCGCCTGCTGTGGCGCACCAGCCGGACGGTGACGGGTCCCGTCACCTACGTCCTGGAGCAACCGGCGCCGAGCACCGTGAGAGCCCGCGCGTGGGGGCCGGGGGCGGCAGAGCTGCTCGAGTCGCTCCCACGTCTCATCGGAGCCGAGGACGACTCGTCGGGGTTCGTGCCATCGCACCCGGTGCTCGTTGATGCCTGGCGCAGATTCCCCGGGCTGCGCGTGCCCCACACCGGGCTTGGTCCTGGAGGCCCTGATCGCAGCGATCATCGAGCAGAAGGTGGTGGGCCTCGACGCCTTCGCCTCGTGGCGGCGGCTGCACCTCACGTTCGGCGAGCCGGCCCCCGGGCCCGCACCTGACGGCATGCGAGTGTTCCCGACCGCCGAGCAGTGGGCGGCGATCCCGTCGTGGGAGTGGCACAGGGCCGGAGTGGACCCTCAACGAGCACGTACCGCGCAGGCGGCGGCTCGTGTCGGCGCCGCAGCTCGCACGGCTGGCTTCAGCGCCTCTCGATCGAGCCGCGGTCTATCGCGGCCTGCGCAGCATTCCCGGAGTCGGCGTATGGACCGCTGCGGAGGTCGGCTCGCGAGCCCTGGGAGACGCCGACGCCGTGCCATTCGGTGACTTCCACGTCGCCAAGGATGTCGGCATTGCCCTGGTGGGCCGGCGGATCGACGACGCCGAGCTGGCCGAGGTGCTGGAGCCGTGGAGCGGTCACCGATTCCGCGTCGTACGACTGGTTCAGCTCAGCCCACTCGTGCGCACCGAGCGACGGGGCCCCCGGATGCCCCGGGTCGACCACCGCCGCATCTGACGTCCTCAGGCCTCGAGGACGACCGGGAGGATCATCGGGCGGCGACGGAGCTTGCGACCGACGTACGAGCCCAGCACCCGGCGGATGACCTGCTCGAGCTGACGCGAGTCGTGCGCACCCTCCTTGAGGGCTTCTTCGAGTGCCGAGATGATCTTGGGCATGACCTCGTCGAACGCCGAGTCGTCCTCGGCGATGCCGCGGGCGTGGATCTCCGGTCCGGACAGGATCTTGCCGTTGGTCGAGTCGATGACGACGACGACGGAGATGAAGCCCTCCTCGCCGAGCACGCGACGATCCTTGAGCTCTGAGTCGGTGAGGTCACCGACGGACGAACCGTCGACGTAGACATAGCCGCACTCCACTGCTCCGACGATGGAGGCGTGACCGTCGACCAGGTCGATGACGTAGCCGTCCTCGGCCAGGAGCACATTGGGGACGCCCGTTGCCGTTGCGAGCTTGGCGTTGGAGTGCAGGTGCCTGATCTCGCCGTGCACCGGGAGCACGTTGGTCGGCTTGACGATGTTGTAGCAGTAGAGAAGCTCGCCTGCCGACGCGTGGCCCGAGACGTGGACCAGCGCGTTGCCCTTGTGCACGACGTTGGCACCGAGCTTGGTGAGGCCGTCGATGACGCGGTAGATCGCGTTCTCGTTGCCGGGGATCAGCGACGAGGCCATCAGGACGGTGTCGCCCGGCTCGAGGCTGACCTGCTGGTGGCTGTTGTTGGCCATGCGGGACAGGGCCGCCATCGGCTCGCCCTGCGAACCCGTCGACATCAGCACCATCTTGTGCGGCGGCGCCGCGTCGATCTTGTCGACGACAACACCGTCGGGCACGTGGAGGTAGCCGAGGTCGCGGGCGATCTGCATGTTGCGGACCATCGAGCGACCGACGTACGCGACCTTGCGTCCGTGCTTGTGTGCGGCGTCGATGACCTGCTGGATGCGGTGCACGTGCGAGGCGAAGGACGCCACGATGATGCGTCGCTGGCTGTTGGCGAACACCGCATCGATCGCCGGGGTGATGTTGCGCTCCGACGTCGTGAAGCCGGGCACCTCGGCGTTGGTGGAGTCGGTCAGGAACAGGTCGACGCCCTGCTCACCGAGGCGGGCAAAGGCACGCAGGTCGGTGATGCGGCCATCGAGCGGCAGCTGGTCCATCTTGAAGTCGCCGGTGTGCAGCGCGACACCGGCCGGCGTCTTGATCGCAACGGCCAGCGCGTCGGGGATCGAGTGGTTGACCGCGACGAACTCGAGCTCGAAGGGGCCGAACTTCTCGACCTCGCCCTCGGTGACGATGTGCGTCGGAGCGTCCTTGAGGCGGTGCTCCTTGAGCTTGGGTGCGAGCAACGCGAGGGTCAGCTTGGAGCCGATCACCGGGATGTCGCCGCGTTCGCGCAGCAGGTAAGGCACGCCGCCGATGTGGTCCTCGTGGCCGTGGGTCAGCATGATGCCGACGATGTCCTTGAGGCGATCGCGGATCGGTCCGAAGTCCGGGAGGATCAGGTCGACGCCGGGCTGGTGCTCCTCGGGGAAGAGCACGCCGCAGTCGACGACCAGGAGCTTGCCGTCGTACTCGAAGACCGTCATGTTGCGGCCGATCTCACCGAGCCCACCGAGTGGGATGACGCGAAGTGCACCGCGTGGCAGCGGCGGGGGTGGATCGAGTTCGAGGTGCATGTGGCTCATACAGAAAGGCCTAGCTTTCGAGAAGGCCCGACGCCACCAGTCCATCGCGGATGATCGCGACTTCCTCGGCGGTGGCTTCGGGGAGGGGTGCACGCATCGTGCGGTGATCGAGAACACCAAGCAGCTCGAGAGCTGCCTTGGCGGTGATCGCACCCTGCGTGTAGTTCATGATCGCCTTGACGGCGGGAAGGAGCCGGTCGTTGATCGACCGGGCCTCGACGAGATTTCCGGCGTCGACGGCCGCCACCATGTCGGCGTACTGGCGAGCTGCGGCGTGTGACACGACGCTGACGACGCCGCTGGCACCCATGGCCAGCCACGGCAGGTTGACGACGTCGTCGCCGGAGTAGATCTTGATGCCGGTCTCGCGCATCAGCCAGGCGCCACGGTTGAGGTCGCCGACGGCGTCCTTGACCGCGACGATCAGCGGGTTGTCCGCCAACGCCGCGTACGTCTCGGGTTCAATCGCGATGCTGCTGCGTGCCGGAATGTCGTAGAGCATCACCGGAGTGTCATCGCCGGCACGCGCGATCTCGGTGAAATGTGCGAGCAGGCCAGATTGCGGTGGCTTGCTGTAGTAGGGCGTCACGATCAGCAGCCCGTCGGCGCCGGCCTTCTTGGCCTGCTCGGCGAGCTCGACCGAGTGGCGCGTGTCGTTGGTACCGACACCTGCCACCACCGTGGCGCGATCGCCGACAGCTTCGATCACCGCCGTGAGGATCTGACCGTCTTCGGCAACTGTCGTGGTGGGAGACTCCCCCGTCGTGCCGCTGACGACAAGACCGTCACTGCCTTGGTCGACGAGGTAGCTCGCAACCTTCTGGACAGCATCGAGATCGAGCTCACCCTCACGGGTGAACGGCGTGACCATGGCGGTCAGCACGCGCCCGAACGGCGCGGCCTCGGTGGCGAGCGGCGAAGTCATACATCGAGGCTACCGCTTCGAACGTCCCCGGTGACGGGCAGGATGGGGGCGTGCCCGAAGACATTTACGACATCGACACAGCATCCAAGACGCGTGGCGATGGCATTCGCGACCTGGTGCTGACCGACCGGTGGAACACACCCCTCGCCAAGCCCAATGGCGGCTACATCCTCGCGGCCATGCTGAGAGGTCTCGGCGAGGAGATGGGAGCCGACGAACCGATGGTCGCCGCCATCACCTACCTCGCCTCCCCCGAGACCGGAGCGGCAGAGCTCCGCACGACTCCGTTGCGGCACGGACGACGCGTGCAGACCGGAGAGGCCGCGCTCTGGGAGGGCGACCGGCACATCGCGCAGCTGCTGGCGAGCTTCGGACCCCGTACGGGCGGGCGCACCCATGAGCTCGGCACACCACCGGACCTCCCCGCACCCGACGACTGCTTCGATCCCAAGGACTTTCCCGACGCACTACCGAGCTCGAGCATCTTCGATCGTGTCGACTACCGGCTCAGCGCAGCACCCGGGTGGGCGCTCGGTGAGCCCAGCGGGGACCCGACGGTCGAGCTGTGGATGCGGCTCGCAGGTGGGCGCGAGATCGACCTACCGGGGTTGGCCTTCCTGTGCGATGCCTACGCGCCGCCCGTGCTGGAGATCGGCGAGCTCATGTCGATGACGGTGCAGCTCACGGTGCATCTGCACCGACGGCCGGTGCCGGGCTGGGTCGCCACCCGCTTGACCACGCGGCATGTCATCAACGGCTATCACGAAGAGGACTGCGAGCTCTGGGACCAGGACGGCAACCTCGTGGCCCAGAGCCGTCAGCTCGCAATCTTGCTCTAGGTCCCCTCACGTCCGAAGATCGCCAGCATCGGCCTGCTGGCGCGACGAGGCTGGTGCCATGACTACCAGCGATGAGCCTTTGACCGTACTCACACAGATGTACGCCGCCGAGTCCGCGTACTTTGCCGCCGGCGGCCCGGGACATGCCAGCTTCGCAAACCTGGCGCCGTACTTTTCCGAGCACGTCACACTCCACCAGGCCGAAGGCCTCCCCTACGGCGGCACCTGGAGGGGCCATCAGGGGATGGAACGGTTCTTCGTCGCGATGGGTGACACCTGGTCTGTCTTCGAAATGGTGGAGCAGCGGTTCTTGGCCACCGGATCGCCCCTGGTGGTCTGGACGATGGTCCGCGCGGTGTCCCGGGTGACGGGGGTCAAGATCGAATTCCCGATCGTGCAGACCATCTCGGTCGAGCACGGCCAGATAACGGAGGTGCACCCGTTCTACTGGGACACCGCAGCGATCACGCAGGCCTGCACCCCCTGAGACAGCTACACGACGTGCTCGTAGGTGACGATGTCGTAGCCGTCGTGCGGCTCACGGGCGGTCTCGCTCCACTGCGTCCAGTCGACGTCGGGGAACCACACGTCGCCCTCGGGTGAGAGCTGGACGTGCGTGACGACCATCGAGTCGACCAGCCCCTGGACCATCGCCTCGGCGAACACCTGGGCACCGCCGATCACGAAGACCTCGGCGTCGCGGCCTAGTGCCAACGCCAGACCGTCGGTCAAGGAGTGGGCAACCTCGACGCCTTCGGCCTGCCACTCGGTGTCGCGGGTCAGCACGATCGACGTACGCCCGGGCAGAGGTTTGCCGATGGATTCGTAGGTCGAGCGACCCATGATGATCGGGTGACCCATCGTCAGTGCCTTGAACTGCTTGAGGTCGCCGGTGGGCGGCCACGGCAGGCCGCCGTCTCGGCCAATCACGCGGTTTTCACCGATCGCCACGACGAGCGTGACCGTCACTGAGCTGACTGCATTCGGCTCCGCCTCATACTGCGATCGGCGCCTTGATGCCGGGATGCGGCTCGTAGCCGGTGACCTTGATCGAGTCGAGGGTGAAGTCGTCGATCGAGGTGATCGCCGGATCGAGCCACAGCTCGGGCAGCGCCTTGGGCTCACGGGTGAGCTGTTCGCGGGCCTGGTCGAGGTGGTTGACGTAGAGGTGGGCGTCGCCGAGGGTGTGCACGAAGTCGCCGACCTCGAGGCCTGCAACCTGCGCGACCATGTGGGTCAGCAGCGCGTAGGACGCAATGTTGAACGGCACGCCGAGGAAGACATCGGCCGAGCGTTGGTACATCTGGCACGAGAGCTTGCCGTCAGCGACATAGAACTGGAAGAACGCATGGCACGGCATCAGCGCCATCGCGTCGAGCTCGGCGACGTTCCACGCGCTGACAATGTGGCGCCGTGAGTCGGGGTTGGTCTTGATCTGCTCGATGACCTGCGCGAGCTGGTCGATCTGCTCGCCGTTGGGCGCGGGCCACGAGCGCCACTGGTAGCCGTAGACCGGGCCGAGGTCGCCGTTGTCGTCGGCCCACTCGTCCCAGATCGTCACACCGTTGTCGCGAAGGTAGGTCGTGTTGGTGTCGCCGGCGATGAACCAGAGAAGCTCGGCCACGACCGACTTGAGGTGGACCTTCTTTGTCGTCACCAACGGGAAGCCTTCGTTGAGGTCGAACCTCATTTGATGGCCGAAGACGCTTCGCGTACCGGTGCCGGTGCGGTCGCCTTTTTCGACACCTTCGTCGAGGATCCGTTGAACAAGATCGAGGTAAGCCCGCATGACCGCAGACTATCAATCGGCCATGACAGATCGTGTGCGAAACTCTCACCATGCCGAGCGCCGAATACAACGCGTCGCCCCGCGAGATCCGCAACTTCGCCGCGCTGCAGCTCGGCATCACCGGCGCCTTCCTCGTGGCGTTGTTCGCGATCTGCGGCGGCACCGACGCCGACTACCCTCCACCATGGCTCTCGGCGGCCCTGATCGTCCCCCTAATGGTGGCTGCCGTCTTCGCCGAACGGGTGTGGCTCAACGGTTCGCCGTTGCCAGCCGGCCCCGATCGCTCCCGGCTGCAGTCCGAGGCCGTCGACGTCTTCGCCTCGCAGACCTTCCGCAAGCTGCTCTACGTCGAGGCCGCGATGCTGCCAGCAGTGGTCGTGGCCTTCGTCGGGTCCTACGGAGCCTGGCCCATCGTCATCGCTGGGTTCCCCGGCATCCTGTTGCTCGCCTGGGAGACCTATCCGACCAGGCGCAACGTCTCACGCACGGCAGCGATGCTCGACTCGCGAGGCGCCGAGTCCGGTCTTGTCGAGGGATTTGGCGCCCTGTGAGCGCCGATGTCAGCGCTCGGCTCGCGTGGCCCGACGACGCGAGCTCGATGGCGCACGTGCAGGTTGCTGCGTGGCGCAAGAACTACGCCGAGCTGATCCCTGCGGCCGAGCTGGAGGCCCTCGACGCGGCACAGCTCGCCGAGCGCTGGGCCATGACGATCAGCTCGCCCAAGGAGGCGCGGATGCGCGTGCTCGTCGCACTGGAGCGTGCCGACGTTCGCGGTTTCACCCTCGTGCACCCGTCGTACGATCCCGACAGCGATCAGGTCGCGGACGGTGAGATCGGCGAGTTCGTCATCGACCCGGAGCACCAGCGTGCTGGGCATGGTTCCCGGCTGCTGCAGGCCGCCATCGACACGCTCACCGCCGACAAGTTCACTCGCGCCGTGTGGTGGATCGGATCGACGGACGACGCGCTTAGACGCTTCATCAGTGAGTCCGGCTGGGAACCTGACGGGGCCCACCGAGAGCTGGCTGCCGAGGACGGAAGCACGGTGAAACAGATCCGGCTGCACACGAGCCTCGTGTGAAGTCCGATCGCTCGGTCATCATCGACTCGCTCGGTGTGGGGATCGCCACGGGTACGTACGGAGTCTCCTTCGGCGCGATCTCGGCCACGTCCGGACTCAGCGTGCTGCAGACCTGCGTCCTGTCGCTGTTGGTCTTCACCGGTGCGTCACAGTTCGCCTTCGTCGGCATCATCGCGTCGGGCGGCAATCCGTTCGCGGGCGCGTTCACCGCGATCCTGCTCGGCAGCCGCAACCTGTTCTACGGCGTCAGCATTGCTCCACGCCTGGGTCTCAGCGCCCGAGCGCGGCTGGCGTCAGCGCACTTCGTGATCGATGAATCCACCGCCATGGCTGTGACGCGGGAGTCGAAGCATCAGGCACGGCTGGGGTTCTACTGGACCGGCATCTCGATCTTCGTGCTGTGGAACCTCTCCACGCTCGCCGGTGCGCTGGCCGGCAAGGCGATCGGCGACCCACGCACGTACGGGCTCGATGCTGCAGTCGGGGCGGCATTCCTCGGCCTGCTCTGGCCACGGCTCGCCAGCTCGCAGGGCCGCATCGTCGCGCTGATCGGCTCGGCTGTTGCCCTTGGCCTGGTCCCGGTGACGAGCGCCGGCATGCCGATCATCATCGGTGGTGGCGTCGCCGTGCTGCTCGGCATGCTCTGGGGTTCGAGGAAGCCATCATGACGCCACTGTGGGGCGGGATCATGGTCATGATCGCCGGCTGCTTCGTGCTCAAGTACGCCGGGCTCTCCGTGCCAGAACGACTCCTGCAGCACCCGACAACGGTGCGCGCGACCGACCTGCTTCCTGCCGGTCTGCTCGGCGCTCTGATCGCAGTCCAGGTGTTTGCGCGCGACGGCGCAATCGAGGTCGACGCTCGGCTCCTCGCGCTCGGAGTGGCCGCGGTGCTGCTGATGCTGCGCGTGCCGTTCCTGCCGATGGTCTTCGCCGCCGCTCTCGTCGCAGCGCTCGTACGGCAGCTCTAGAGCGCTGCTCTAGAGGCCGAGGATGCTCTCGAGCCCGACGGTCACGCCGGGCCTGTCGCTCACGACTTTGACCGCAGCGACAACGCCGGGCATGAACGAGTCCCGGTTGCTGGAGTCGTGACGGATCGACAGGGTCTCCCCCGCACCACCGAGGACGACGTCCTGCGAGGCAACGAAGCCACGGGCTCGTACGGAGTGCACCGGCACTCCAGCGACCTTGGCGCCACGGGCACCGTCCGGGTCGTCGTTGGTGGCGTCGGGCAACGGCGCCGATCCTGCCTCGGAGCGGGCGGCGGCGATGAGCTCAGCCGTACGCGTCGCCGTGCCAGAGGGAGCGTCAACCTTGTCCGGATGATGCATCTCGATGACCTCGACAGACTCAAAGAACGGCGCAGCGGTGGCCGCAAACTTCATCATCAGCACTGCGCCGATCGAGAAGTTGGGGACGATCAGCACACCCGTCTTGGGGTCGAGCGCACGTACTTCGGCGATCTTGGCGTCGTCGAAGCCCGACGTACCGACGACGATGTGCACACCGTGCTCGATGCACCACTTCACGTTGTCGAGCGCGACTCCGGGCTGGGTGAAGTCGAGGGCGACTTCCGCACCGGCGTCGGCGAGGGCCTCGATCGAGTCGTCGACGTCGACCTTGGCAACCACCTCGAGCCCGGCGGCGGTCAGCGCCTCGACGGAGGCAGTGCCCATACGTCCCTTGGCCCCGAGGACCGCGACTCGTGTCATGGTGATCAGCCTATCGGCGCGGAGTCGTCCACCAGTGACAAGACCTTCTCCAGAACTTCTCGCGCCACCTCGTAGTCCTCGCCGAACTTGTCGGCAAGCTGCTGCTCGAGGTCGATGATGTGCTGGAAACCCTCTCGGGCCATGGCGAGCCCGTAGTCGGTATAGGTCACCAGCTTGGCTCGCCGGTCGTCCGGATCGAGCTTCATCTCGAGATAGCCGAGCCCGACCATCTCGCGGACGATCTCCCCCATCGACTGACGGGTGATGCCCGCCTGCGAGGCCATGTCCGTGGCGCGACTCCCTTCGGAGCCCAAGGTTGAGAAGACGGCGTTGTGTGCGTACTTGATGTCTGGGTAGCCGCGATCGTGTGCATCCTTGACCATGTCCCGCTGCAGCGCCTGGCTGGCCCGGTCGACCAAGGCGATCAGAGGGACACGTTCTGGCTTCGCGATCCGAGAGAGGCTTGACATCTGTAAGGAAACCTTCCAATATTTGACAGGAGTCCTTACATTAACAGGAGTTGTCATGGAAACCACACAGGTCCACCGGCAGGTCGACAAGCTCTTCCCCAGTCATGGTCCCCGCACCACCCGGGTCGGCGTCGAGCACGAGCTCCTGAGCAGCGACAGCACCACCGGCGTCTCGGTGCCGATCAGCCAAATTCGCCGGGCCACCCGGCACGGTGCGTACGTCGACCATCTCGCCTTCGAACCGGGCGGGCAAGTCGAGCTGAGCCTCCCCTGCGCCGCCGATCCGGTCGCTCTTTCAGCGGCTCTGCGACATCACGTCACCGCTCTTCGTTTCGACTGCGCGGCTGTTGACGTACGTCTCGACGCGACACCGGTCGACCCACGACCCGACGACGAGCTCCCCCTGCAGCTGACATCTTCCCGCTACGTCGCCATGCAGCGCCACTTCGACACGATCGGTCTCGCCGGACGAACCATGATGCGACGGACCGCGTCGACCCAGATCTGCCTCGACTGGTGGAACGGACCGACCGGCCTGGAGCAGTGGCGCCTCCTCAACCTTGCCGGCCCATTCCTGGCGGCCGCCTTTGCTCGCAGCACCGGCCCCACCTCGCGTCTCGCGACGTGGCTGGACGTCGATCCCGGCCGGACCGCGTTCGACGGGCGGTTGCTGCACGGCGACGATCCCGTCGCGGCCTACACCACCTTCGCCGCAGGAGCCACCGTGTTCACCGAGCCCGGCGACCTGGCACAGCACCTCACCACACTGTTCCCGCCGGTACGTCCCCGCGGCACCTACCTCGAGGTGCGCTTCCTCGACGTCCAACCACTGCATGCCATCGAACCGTTGGCCGCAGCGCTGAGCGCCCTGCTCTACGACGATCGCTGTCGCCGGGCGGCGACCCAGATGGTCGACGATGGCGCTGACCTCGGTGAGCTCTGGCGCGGGTCGGCTGACGGCGATCCGGACGTCCGCGATCGTGGTCTCGAGCTGGTGTCCCTTGCGCTCACGGCCGCCAACCTGGTCGGTGCAGCATGAAGGTCCTGTTCATCACCGACCCGCTGGCGAGCCTTCAGGCCGACATCGACGCCACCGTCGGACTCATGTTGGCCACTCAGGACCTGCGCGTCGAGATCTGGGTGTCCCAGCCCGAGGAGCTGTCCGTGGTGGACGGTCGTGTCCGGGCACGGGCGTCGCAGGTGAGCCTGAGGCCGGCCCGGCCCGGACCCGGCCATCAATGGACCGTCGCACAGGTTTGGTGGGACCAAGTCAACTCAAGCGTGCTGGACGTTGCCGCAGATGTCGCGCTCGTCCACCTGCGGATCGACCCTCCGGTCGATGCGAGATATCTGCACACCACCTACCTCCTGGATCTGGTGGAGGCGGCAGGCGTCCGAGTGGTCAACCGACCTAGCGGAGTCAGGACGCTGCACGAGAAGATCATCGCCCTCCACCACCCCGAGCTGTGCCCCGACACCGTGGTCAGCGCAGACGCACGAGTGTTGCGCGAGTTCGTCGCCCGAGTCGGTGTCGCAGTGGTGAAGCCGGTCGACGGTTTCGCCGGCACCGACGTGT
Organism: uncultured Actinomycetota bacterium; assembly: GCA_963849475.1. GTDB lineage: Bacteria > Actinomycetota > Actinomycetes > Propionibacteriales > Nocardioidaceae > Aeromicrobium. Next base: position 387,359 of record CAWKHC010000009.1, on the reverse strand, counting down.
GGCTGGTTCACGACGACGCGGGAGCCACTGCGCTGATGGAGTCAGCCACCCGTTCAGGGGCCCAGCAGGCGATCGCCCAGGCGTACCTTCCCGATGTCGAGTCAGGCAACAAACGGCTGTTCCTGCTCGACGGGGAGATCATCGGAGCAGTCCTGCGCCGGCCCAGTGCCGAGGAGTTCCGGATCGGCCCGCCCGTGGCGGTTGCCGAGATTGACTCTGACGACCGGCGCATCGTCGCGGCGCTCGCCCCATCGCTCGTCCAGAACGGCATTGCACTCGCCGGTCTCGACGTCATTGCAGGTCGCCTGATCGAGGTCAACGTGACCTGTCCCGGCGGCATGCACAAGACCGATGCTCTCCTGGGCACCGACCTCAGCGGCACGATCATGCGCCGTCTCCTCCACCACGAAAGGCAACTCCTATGAACACCATTCCTGTCATCTCCATCGCCGTGCTCGGCCTGCTCGTGTTCGTCCTCGGCGCGAACGTCACTCGATTCCGCATCCAGCGAGGAGACGCCGGCAACCAGATGCCCACCGATCCTGCAGACCGCATGTACATCGCACAAAGGGCGCACGGCAACGCCACGGAGTACGTTCCCACGCTGATCGGGCTGATCATCGTCTGCTCGTTCTTCACCGACAGCTGGTGGCTGAATGTCCTCAGCCTCGCTGCCATGGTCGTACGGGGGCTCCACGCCGTGGGGATGCTGACTTCCAAGACGCTGGCGGCACACGGGCCGATGCGCGACATCGGCGCGCTGGGGACGTACGCGACCGGCATCGCGCTGGCGATCACCGCGATCGTCGTGGCCTGACCCATGAGCCCAGTCGTCGGGATCGTCGGGCACGGGCACGTCGTACCGAAGCACTTCGGCGACCTCGCGGTCATCGGCACGCCCGCTTCGTACATCGCCAAGGTGATCGCCGCCGGCGCCCGACCGGTCCTGCTGCCGGGCGCGGCGGCGGTCGACCTCCTCGACACGGTGGACGCAGTGATCCTGACCGGCGGTGGCGACGTGTCCCCGCACCTGTACGGCAGCGCGTCCGAGGCGCGTGACGTCGATCCGCTGCGCGACGACCACGAGATCGCCTTCGTCCGTGCAGCGGCAGCTGCGCGCGTGCCGCTGCTGGGAGTGTGCCGCGGCCTGCAGATCCTTGCCGTCGCGTTCGGGGGCACGCTCAATCCGGACCTCTCGATGCGGCACATCCTTCCGGAGGCCGGCCACCCGGTCGAGACCGCTCCCGGATCGCAGCTCCGTTCCGTGCTCGGTCCTCGGCCGACCGTCACGTCTCTGCACAACCAGGCGATCGCCGACCCCGGCCCGCGCTGGCGAGCAACAGCATGGTCCGACGACGGGACCATCGAGGGCATCGAGTGGACCGGCGGGACGGACTGGCCCGTGCTCGGCGTGCAATGGCATCCCGAGCTCGAAGGCGAGACAGGAACAGCCCTGGTTGCCTGGCTGGCAGACGCGACCAGTCAGCCAGCCAGCTCGACCAATACCTCGATAGCGGCGCTGACCTCAGCGAAGGATGTCGTGAGCGGCGACAGACCCAGCCTGATGAAGTCGGGCTCGCGGTAGTCCGGGATCACTCCGCGCTCGATGAGCCTGGCCGTGATGGCTCGAGCATCGGGATGACGCACCGTGACATGGCTGCCCCGCAGAGCGGGATCCCTTGGCGTGGCCACGTCGAGCCCTGCCTCGTCGAGCAGCTCGATGAGGTGGTTCGTCAGCGCGACGGACTTCGTGCGGATCGCGTCGATGCCGGCCTCGGCGATGAGCCGTATGCCCTCTTGCACCGCGATGATCCCGCCGACCGGCGGCGTGCCGCTCAGCATGCGGGTGATCGTCACCGAGGCGTCATAGCGGTCTGCCATCGCGAACATGTCGGCAGCGCTCCACCACCCAGCGATCGGCTGGGTTGCTGCGGCGAGGTGACGCTCGGCGACGTACATGAACGCGGGTGCACCCGGTCCGGCGTTGAGGTACTTGTAGGTGCAGCCGACGGCGAAATCGACACCGCTGGCGTCAAGGGCGATCGGGACAGCTCCCGCGGAGTGGCAGAGATCCCAGATGACGAGCGCGCCAGCGTCGTGGATCTGCGCCGTGAGCGCCGGCAGGTCGAGCAGTGTCGCCGAGCGGTAGTCGACGTGGCCCAGGAGCACGGCCGCGGTCTGCTCGCTCAGTACGTCTGCAAGCAGCGCGGGAGTGACGTTCTCGACCAGATCGGGCGTGATCCAGCGCACCCGGAGGTTGCGGGCCGCCGCGACCGACTCCACGAGGTAGCGGTCCGTCGGGAAGCTGGTGGCATCGATGACGAGCTCGGTGCGACCCGGGCTCACCGATGCCGCAGCATGCAGGAGCTTGTAGATGTTGACCGAGGTCGAGTCAGCGAGCACCGTCTGCCCTGCCGCGGCACCGAGCACGGCTGCGCCGAGCTCGTCGCCCACCGCCACCGGCAGCTCGACCCAGCCCTCCGACCAACCACGGATGAGTCGTCCACCCCACTCCTGCTCGACGAACGTCGCCAGCCGCGCGGCAGTCACCTTCGGCAGGCGTCCGAGCGAGTTGCCGTCGAGGTAGGCCACCAGGTCGGGCTCGATCACAAAGCGGTCACGAAAGCTCGCGAGTGGATCGGCTGCGTCAAGGACGTCAGGGGGTGTCGTCACCGAGTGATGCTCTCATGCAGAAGGACCCCGCCGCAGTGCGACGGGGCCCTCGCCCGTTGGAATTTCGACAGGCTCAATCTGCTTTCCTGGCGCCTACGGCGCGCAGGCAATCAGGCGTCGGCCGTGGCCGGCTCCTCGGCAGCAGCCTCGCCGCCGCCTTCGATGACCGGAACCAGCGAGAGCTTGCCGCGATCGCCGAGCTCGGCAATCTCGACCTGGATCTTCTGGCCGACAGACACAACGTCTTCGACGTTGTTGACGCGCTGGCCACCGTTGAGCTCACGGAGCTTGCTGATGTGCAGCAGTCCGTCGCGGCCCGGTGACAGCGACACGAAGGCGCCGAAGTCGACAACCTTGACGACCGTGCCGAGGTAGCGCTCGCCGACCTCAGGCATCGTCGGGTTGGCGATCGCGTTGATCGCGTCACGAGCGGCCTCAGCCGCTTCGCCGTTTTCGGCGCCGACGTAGACGGTGCCGTCATCTTCGAGTGAGATGTTGGCGCCGGTCTCGTCCTGGATCTGGTTGATGATCTTGCCCTTGGGGCCGATGACCTCACCGATCTTGTCCACGGGGATCTTGATCGTGATGATCCGCGGAGCGTAGGGGCTCATCTCGTCCGGGGCGTCGATGGCCTCGGCCATGACGTCGAGGATCGCGACACGAGCACCGTATGCCTGCGTCAGCGCACCGGCGAGGATGTCCGCCGGGATGCCGTCGAGCTTGGTGTCGAGCTGCAGGGCGGTGACGAACTCACGCGTACCGGCGACCTTGAAGTCCATGTCGCCGAAGGCGTCCTCTGCACCGAGGATGTCGGTCAGCGTGACGAACGTCTGCTTGCCGTCGACCTCTCCGGAGATGAGGCCCATTGCGATACCGGCAACCGGCGCGCGCAGCGGGACACCCGCGTTGAGCAGTCCGAGCGTCGAGGCACAGACTGAGCCCATCGAGGTGGAGCCGTTGGAGCTGAGAGCCTCAGACACCTGACGGATCGCGTACGGGAACTCCTCGCGCGTCGGCAGCACGGGCAGCAGCGCACGGCCCGCGAGGGCGCCGTGGCCGATCTCGCGACGCTTCGGCGAACCCACACGGCCGGTCTCACCGGTCGAGTAGGGCGGGAAGTTGTAGTTGTGCATGTAGCGGACCGAGGTGACCGGCGACAGCGTGTCGAGCTTCTGCTCAAGGCCGAGCATGTTGAGCGTCGTGATGCCCATGATCTGGGTCTCGCCACGCTGGAACAGTGCCGAACCGTGCACGCGGGGAACGATGCCGACCTCAGCGCTCAGGGCGCGGATGTCAGCGAGGCCACGGCCGTCGATGCGGATGTTGTCGCGAAGGACACGGTCACGGACGACCGACTTGGTGACAGCGCGAACGGCAGCTCCGAGCTCCTTCTCGCGACCCTCGAAGTCTGCGCCGATCTTTTCGATGACGTCAGCCTTGATCTCGGACTCGCGAGCCTCACGGTCAGCCTTGTGCAGGATCGTCATGGCTTCGGCGAGCGGGCCAGCGGCGACGGCCTTGACCGCGTCGTAGGCGTCGTCTTCGTAGTCGAGGAAGACCGGGAAGTCCTTGACCGGCTTGGCAGCGTTCTTGGCGAGCTCGATCTGCGCCTCACAGAGCTGCTTGATGAAGACCTTGGCAGCCTCGAGGCCACCAGCGACGATCTCCTCGGTGGGAGCCTGGACACCGCTCTGGACGAGGTCCCAGGTCTTCTCGGTCGACTCGGCCTCGACCATCATGATCGCGACGTCATCGTCGGCGATGCGGCCGGCGACGACCATGTCGAACACGGCGTTCTCGAGCTGGCTGTGGGTCGGGAAGCCGACCCACTGGCCGTCGATCAGGGCGACGCGGGTGGCGCCGATCGGACCGGTGAACGGCAGACCCGAGATCTGCGTCGACGCGGAGGCCGCGTTGATCGCGAGAACGTCGTACGGGGTGTCGGGGTTGAGTGCCAGGACCGTGATGACGACCTGGACCTCGTTGCGCAGACCCTTCTTGAAGGTCGGGCGCAGCGGGCGGTCGATCAGGCGGCAGGTGAGGATGGCGTCCTCGCTGGGACGGCCCTCACGGCGGAAGAACGAGCCTGGGATGCGACCCGCGGCGTACATGCGCTCTTCGACGTCGATCGTCAGCGGGAAGAAGTCGAACTGTTCCTTGGGGTGCTTGCCGGCCGTGGTGGCCGACAGCAGCATGGTGTCGTCATCGAGGAATGCGGAGACCGAACCTGCGGCCTGCTGGGCGAGAATGCCCGTCTCGAAGCGGATGGTGCGCTTGCCGAAGCTGCCGTTGTCGATGACAGTCTCAGCGGTATGGAGTGTGGGTTCCGACATGGAAGTCCCTTCCGCAGGCCTTTGGCCTGCAACTTGGGACGAGCTGCGTACCGGCGGTGAAGCTCAGTCGGTCTTCGATCGAGGCCTGCGGGGCTGAATGCCTCCCGAGGGCCACTACCGAGGACCGATCACGTCTGCCGGTGCTGCTCGTCATGGGGTGGTGCTGTGATTCGTTGTGCAGTTGTGATGATGGCGGCCACTTCTATGGAGAAGTGACCGCCACAGGGGTCTTAGCGGCGCAGACCGAGACGCTCGATGAGCGAGCGGTAGCGCTCGATGTCGTTGTTCTGCAGGTAGTTGAGCAGACGACGACGCTGGCCCACCAGGAGGAGCAGACCACGACGGCTGTGGTGGTCGTGCTTGTGCTCCTGGAGGTGGCCTGTCAGGTGCGAGATACGGCCAGTCAGCAGTGCGATCTGGACCTCAGGGGATCCGGTGTCGCCGTCGCTGAGTGCGTACTGCTTGATGATTTCGTCCTTGGGCATGTCTGCGACCGTGGGCGCAGCAGTCTTCTTTGACACTTTTCTCCTATGAGGGTTCCGTTGCACGGCGCGCCCGGGCTTGTCCACCGGGGCACTATCAATCCGTGGCCGTTACACGGCAACACTCAGGGTATCAGCGCGAGTATGCCAACTGCGAATCCAGCCGGGGGCACCATGGCGAGCTCCCTGGATCAACCAACCGAGTATGACGTTCACAGTCGTGCTCGAGCCGATGCGAAGCCCGCAACGACATCGGCGGCGGCGCGATGGAGTGGGAGTACCTGCTCTACACCGCCCAGAAGCTCTAGCACCGGGCCTTGGGGGGCCGGATAACCTCGGCGCATGATCCGTGGTCGACGTGTCGGCGTGGCCCTGGCCGCCACAGCCCTCGTCCTGACGACTGCCTGCTCCAGCGACGGAAAGAAGGCCCCCTCACCTCTGCCGGAACAGCCGAGCAGCTTCAGGTCCTACGTCGCGATGGGTGACTCGGCAGTCGCCGGTCCCGACATCACCCCCAACGATCGCCGCTCAGGCCTGTGCGCACGATCCAAGAAGAACTGGCCGGCCCTCCTTGCCGGGGCGCTGGCCATCCCGAAGATGCGCGACGTCAGCTGCAGCGGTGCGGTGTCCGCCGACATCACCGCGGACCGCACGAAGCCCGCTCAGATCGAGGCCGTCTCGTCCAAGACCGACCTGGTCACCATCAGCATCGGTGGAAACGACGAAGGGCTGTTCAGCAAGGTCATCCTGTCCTGTCTCTACGGCCCGTACGACGCAGCGCGCTGCACGTCGTTCATGAACACCCAGGTCGACGCGATCTCCGCTCGCACCACCGATCGGGTGGCGCTCGCCCTCGAAAGCATCCGGAAGAGCGCACCGAACGCCCGCATCGTCGTGGTCGGCTACCTGCGCATCCTTCCCGACAAGGGTGGGTGCGGCATGCAAGGTCTGAGCCCGGAGCGCGTCCTCCAGGCCTCGAAGGGCATGACCGCCATGAATGGTGCACTGCAGGCAGCAGCCAAGCGCGCCAAGGTCGACTTCGTCTCGATGGCAGAGGCGAGCGTCGGGCACGAAGCCTGCGCCAAGGGCGATGCCTGGGTCAACGGCTTGACGTCGGACTCGGGCGACGGCGCCCTGCTCCACCCCAACAAGGCCGGTATGCGCGCCGTGGCGAAGATCCTCGCCGAGCACCTCACCCAGCCCTAGCAGCGACCCCCGCCGATCGGCAGCTTGCCCTTGAGCGGTAAGTCCCGCGAGGAAAAGCCGACCTTGACGATGGCACAGCCCTTGGTGACGCTCCACGTCTTGGCAGTCGCATTCCAGTACGACAGCGCACGCTGATCAAGCCTCATCGTGACGGTCGTCGACTTGCCGGGCGCGAGCTTGACCTTGGTGAAGCCCTTGAGCGCGGAAGGTGGCTGCTGAACTGTCGCAGACTGGTCGGGCAGTCCGACGTACAGCTGCGGAACGGCGAACCCGGTTCGCTTGCCGGTGTTCTTGACGACGGCCGAGACCGTGGCACCCGAGCCGCTGCGGGTCACCTTCAGCTTCGACAGCGAGAACGTGGTGTACGACAGCCCGAAGCCGAACGGGTAGGCCGGCGTGAGCTTCTTCTCGTCGTACCAGCGATAGCCGACGAACACGCCCTCCTCGTAGCGGGTGTCGAGGCCAAGCAGGCCGCCGCCGGGGTAGCGCGTCTTGCTGACGGCCGTCGGGAGCTGCGACTCACTCTCGGGGAACGTGATCGGAAGGCGTCCACCGGGGTCGACGTCGCCGAACAGGACTCGTGCGATCGCGGGTCCGCCATGGGCGCCGGGGTACCAACCCACGACAAGCGCGGCCACCTTCGACCGCCACGGCAACAGATCGACGCCACCTGTCTCGAGCACGATCACGGTGTCCTTCTGGGCAGCCGCGACTTTGTCGATCAGTCCGTCTTGGTCACCGTTCCTGCTGGGGCACTGAAGCTTCAAGCAGCCGCGATCAGCGCCCTCGCCGTACTGGTCCTTCGCGACCACGATCGCCACGTCGGCGGCCTTGGCCACGCCTGCCGCACGAGCGGGCTTGGAGCCGTCGTCGTACGTGACCGTGACTCCCGAACCAGCACGCTTCGTGATCGCCTCCAGGAGCGGGAAGTTCTGGAACGGCACGACGTTGCCCGATCCACCACCGACGGCAAACTGCGTCGCTGGCTTGCCGATCACCGCGATTGACCTGACTGATCTCTTGAGAGGCAGAACGCCGTTGTTCTTGAGCAGGGTCGCCGCCTCCTCGGCGATCGTCTGCGACGCCAAGCCGTCGCCGATCTTGTCGATCTGGGCGTCATCGTTGACGTACGCCAAGCGGTCGAAAACCCCGAATCTGAACCAGGTGCGCAGCATCGCGAGCACGTGCGCGTCAATCGTGGCCCTGCTCACGCGCCCTGTCGCAACGGCGGCAGTGATCAGCGCCGGCTGGTAGGCGATCGGCGGGAACGGGTCGAAGTCGAGGCCGTTGTTGAGTCCCCCGCCTGTGCTGTGCATCGCGATGTAGTCGGCAATGGTGTAGCCCGTGAAGCCCCAGTCCTTGCGCAGAATGTCCTGGAGAAGAGTCGGGTTCTGGCAGGCGTACTTGCCGTTGAGACGGTTGTAGGAGCACATGATCGTGCCGACCTTTGCCTCCTTGACGGCCGCCTCGAACTGCGGGAGGTAAATCTCGCGCAAGGTGCGATCGTCCACCACCGAGTTCTGCGCGTACCGGATGCCGAGGATGCCGACGCCGAGTGGCGAGTACGAGCTGAGCTCCCCGCCGGTGATGTCGATGCCTTCCTGATTGTTGGCTGCGAAGTGCTTGACATTGCCGATGACTCCGGTCGACTGAGCACCCTTGATCCACGCGACGCCGAGACGCCCGGTGAGCCAGGGGTCCTCGCCGTACCCCTCGAATGTGCGGCCGGCGAGCGGGATCCGAGCAATGTTGACGGTCGGCGCGTAGATCGCGTCGTTGCCCTTGTACTTCGCCTCGGTCGCCGCCACGATGCCGTGCTGGCGGGCCAGCTCGGTGTTGAACGTCGCGGCAAGAGCCAGCGGCGCGGGCAGTCCGATCGACTTGCCCTGACGCGGACCGACGGGACCGTCGCTGTAGTAGATCGTGGGCAGGTCCAGGCGCGGGATCCCGTGCTGGGTGCCGGTGTGAGCCTCACTCTGGTCCAGCTGTTCCTGCAACGTGAAGTCATCGCCTCCCAGCAGTCCGATCTTCTCCGAGATCGTCATTTCCTTGAGCAGGAGGTCAGCACGCTTCTCCGGGCTCAGCGAGACGTCGCACCACGGATGGTCACCACATCGTCCGACGGCAGGGGCGGGTGAGAACGTCAGCAGTGGGGTCAGAAGAGCGCCCGCAAGGGCAGCCCCGAATATCCGAAGGATCGTCATAGTGGGACGATCGTACAAGTTCTGGCTCTGTGTGCCTAGAGGCCGAGGATCTCCCGCGTCCTGGCGACGTCTGCGTTCATCTGCTCGATGAGCGGCTCGATGCCCTCGTACTTCTCCATGCCGCGGAGCCGATCGACGAGCTCGACCCGGATCGACTTGTCGTAGAGGTCTAGGTCGGTGCGATCAAGGACGTACGACTCGACGCGCCTCTCGACTCCGTCGAACGTGGGGTTGGTGCCGACCGAGATCGCAGCGGGCAACCGTTCGCCGTCAGCGCGTACGACCCAACCTGCGTAGACGCCGTCAGGCGGCACGGCGTACGACTCGTCGACCGGCACGTTGGCGGTCGGGAAGCCGAGCTCACGTCCACGCTGCTCGCCTCGTGCGACGACACCGCTGACCTCGGTTGGACGACCCAGCACCTCTGCCGCCTCGATCAGCTCGCCTACGGCAATGTGGGCGCGAGCCCGGGTCGATGACAGCACCTCGCCGTCGCCGACCAGTGGGAGGCCGACGGCAGTGAAGTCGTGCTGCTCCCCCGCTGCTCCGAGAAATGCCACGTCACCTGCGGCTTTGTGGCCGAACCTGAACTTCTCGCCGACGACCACGAGCTTGCTGCGGAGCTGGTCAACCAGCACGCGCTCGACGAACTCCGCCGGCGACCAGCCCGACATCTCAGAGCTGAACGCGAGGACGCGTACCTCGTCTGCGCCGTTCTCCAGCAGCAGCTCGACTCGGCGTTCCAGAGTGGTCAGCTTGCGCGGCTCGCGATCCGGGCGGACGACAGCCATCGGGTGCGGGTCGAAGGTGACCGCCACGACGGGTGCACCGTCGGCGAGCTCGCGGGTGCGGTCGAGCACGTGCTGATGCCCGCGATGGACACCGTCGAACGTGCCGATCGTGACGGCGGCGGGTTCGGTACGGGCCCCGGTCGTCGCACCCGGAACGTCACGCCACATCTTCACGGGGAAACCTTGCCATACGGCCTGTCACGGGCTCTTGGCGCTCGGCGACGGGACGGTCAACCCGTGCGCTTCGGCACTGATCTCCAGGTCCGCTCGAGTGGCTGTCAGCATCTCGCGTACGGCATGCAGCTCACTCATGCGCTGGTCCACGTCGGCGAGCTTGGCGTCGACCAGGGCCATCCCGTCAAGGCAGTTGATCGAGCTGTCGCGCATGTGGCTGAGGATCGTGGCAATCTCTGCCAGGCCAAACCCCAGCGGCTGGGCCTTCTGGATGAACTCGAGCTCGGCAATGACTGACTCGTCGTAGTCGCGATAGTTGTTGCCACCGCGCTCAGGTGACGCGATGACTCCGCGGCGCTCGTAGAACCGCAGTGAATGACGACTGAGACCCGTACGCGACTCGACCTCGCCGACCTTCACGGGCGGACTTGACTGTAGACCATGGTCGACACTTTACCGTCGTCATACGACGAACAAGGAGAAGCCATGAAAGTCATGCTGACCGGAGCCACCGGCTTCATCGGAGGCTGGACCATTCCGGCACTGACCACGGCAGGTCACGAGGTGATCGCCCTCATCCGCAAGCCTGGCCAGGCCGCCCCCCTTTCCCGGCTCGTCGCGGAGCGCGGCGGCGATCCCGACCGGTTGAGCTGTGTGATCGGCGATCTCGCCCAACCCGGACTAGGGCTCACGGACCCGGTCGAGCCCGACGCCATCGTTCATCTCGGTGCGTCCTTCGCCTGGAACCTCGACCCGGACGTGGCACGCGCGACCAACGTGGACGGCAGCCTCGAGATCGTGAGGCTCGCAGCTCGTCATGACGCGCGCCTGGTGCTCATTGGTGGCTACATGCTGACCAACCAAACTCATCTCGGTGAGCTGGGGATCGACCTCGGCCGTCCCGATGACATCGACTGGGCCACGGTGGCGTCCAGGGCGGGCGTCTACGAAGCCAGCAAGATCGAGAGCCATGCCAGGGCGATGGCGCTGGCGAACGAGCTGGGCGTGAGCTGGCAGGCGATCCATCCGGCAACCCTGTGCGGGCACAGCACCAACGGCAGCCTCGTCTCCGGGCAACCGTTGTACGACCTCATCGCCACCGTGAAGTCAGGGCGCATGACGGCAATACCCGGTTCGAGTCGACACTGGCTCCCCCTCGTCACCGTCGATCATCTGGCGTCCCTCATCACCGCTGCCGTCGCCCACGACAAGGCGCATGAGCGCGAGCTTCTCGCGCTGGATGACAACTCGCCCAGCCTTGGCGAGCTGATCAACCTCATCGCCAGGACAGCCGGCAAGCGAAAAGTACGAGCTCACGTCCCGATCGGCGCACTCCGTCTCGCGCTCTCGGTGCCGGGGCTGCGGCGTCTGGTGCCGGCTGACCGGGAGAGCCTCGGATTCATCCGTACCGATCGGTTCGACGTCACGGCGCTGGCGGCGTTCGAGAGGTCGCAGGGCATCGATCGACCCGACATCCGGGCCGCCATTGCGATGACCACCCGAGCGTGTGGTGCGGCGCCTACAGCAGCGGTCGCAGCGGTCGGACGATGAGCTCGCAGGCCCTTGAGACCCACGGCCGCGATGCCCATTCGTCGATGCTGAGCTCGCGGGCGATGACCGAGTCGTTCTCGAAGATCGTCTCCATCTCGGTGGCCAGACCGGAGTCGAGAAACTCCATGTTGATCTCGTAGTTGCCGGTCAGGCTCAGCCGGTCGATGTTGGCCGTACCGATCGTGGTCCAGCGTCCGTCGATCGTCGCGGTCTTGGCGTGCACCATCCAGTCCTGGTAGAGCAGGATGTGTACTCCGCCGCGGAGCAGCGAGCCGTAGAACCCGCGCGACAGCACGTCCGTCGCGGCATGGTTGGAGACCTCGGGCATCAGGATGCGCACGTCGACACCCCGCCCTGCCGCCTCGATCAGTCCTTGGAGGATGTCGCGGTCCGGGATGAAATAGGCCGCCGTGATGTAGATGTGGTCCCTGGCGCGGTCGATCGCCTCGAGATACATCCCGCGGATCGGGAACATCAGCTGGCGCGGCACGTTGCGATGGGCCCTGACCTGCGGCTCCCAGCTCGCCTCTCCGAGCGGGTTCAGTGCCTTGGTGGTGGGGTCATCACGCAGGTTCCAGAAGTCAACGAACGCGTTGTCGAGGTCCCACACGGAGGGGCCGACGATCTTGACGTGGGTGTCGCGCCACTCGGTGGCGTACAGGGCGCCGATGTTGAACCCGCCGACATAGCCGACGGTCCTGTCGACGACCAGGATCTTGCGGTGGTCGCGCCCGTAGCTGCGCGGGTTGAGGAAGTTCAGTCCGCCCGCATAGATCGGGTAGCGGAGCACGTGGACCGAGCGCGGGAACCGCAGAAAGCTCGGGCGTACGACGAGGTTGGCGAAGGCGTCGTAGACGACGTAGACGTCGACACCACGATCGGCTGCGCGAATCAGCGCCTGCTTGAAGCGCTCCCCCATCGCGTCGCCCTTGATGATGTAGGTCTCGAACAGGATGCGGTCCTGCGCCCCATCGATCGCGGCGAGCATGTCCTCGTACAGGTCCGCGCCGTACGTGAAGGCTGTCGCCGTGCCTTCGCCGATCTGGATCGGACGGGGCGGAGTGACCGGGAACGGTGTCGCAGCTCGACCACGGATGATCTTGCGCACCTTGGTGATGATCATCAGCGTGCCGATCGTCACGACCTGCAGCACGACCATGGTCAAGAATCCACGGCGAACGATCGTGCGCGCCGCCGGCCTGAGTCCCATGGTCCGCAACCCTAGACCGTCGGCCTAGACGAAGACGGCGATGGCCTTGGCGTCATCACCGTGCTGCTCGTACAGCGCAAGGAAAGCGCCCGTCGGGGCGAACACCGCAACGGGGCCCGCAGCTCCAAGATCCAGGCCCGCGAGGGCGCGCCCGAACGTCACGTCGGTGGCCTGATCCTCGGCGAGCTCGTACGTCGCGAAGCTCGTACGAGCCACCTCGTCGAGGCCGATCACGTTGAGCTCCGTCTCGTGCTCATCGAGAGTGCGTGCCTGGTCGAGGGCGAAACCGCCGACCCGCGTACGGCGGAGCGCCGTGAGGTGCCCACCAACTCCGAGCGCAGTGCCGAGATCACGGCCGAGAGCACGAATGTAGGTGCCGCTGGAGCACACGACGCGGACGTCGACGTCGAAGCAGTCACCCTCGTGGCGGGATCCGGTCAGCTCGAAGTCCGTGACCTTCACGGGGCGGGCCCTGAGCGCCACCTCCTCGCCCGAACGGACGCGGGCGTACGCCCGCACGCCGTCGACCTTGATCGCCGAGACCGACGAAGGGACCTGCTGGATGTGGCCCGTCAGGGGCGGGAGTGCGGCCCGTACGGCGTCCTCGTCAACGTGAGCGGCCGAGACCGTCTCGATGACATCGCCCTCGGCGTCGTCGGTGATCGTGGACTGACCGAGCCGGATCGTCGCGATGTATTCCTTGTCGGCGAGCGTCAGGTGCCCGAGCAGCCTGGTGGCCCGGTTGATGCCGAGCACCAAGACACCCGTGGCCATGGGGTCGAGCGTGCCGCTGTGGCCGACCTTGCGGGTGCCCGCCAGGCGGCGCATGCGCCCGACGACATCGTGCGAGGTCCAGCCCGACGGCTTGTCGACGATGACAAGGCCTGACTCCGTCACTCGGAGTCTTCGTCCTCGTGCGGCTTCTTGTAGGGATCTGCGTCGCCGGCATACGTCGCACCTGCCGACTGCGCCGCAACGGCGTCGTCGGCGGCCTTGGCCTTGGCGAGCAGCTCCTCGATCTCCTTGGCCGTCTCGGGCACCGAGTCGAGGTAGAAGTCGATCGACGGGGTGATGCGGGTGCCGAGCTGCTTGCCGACCTCGGACCGGATCAGGCCGGTGGCGCTCTTGAGCGCCGCCGCCGTCTCCGCCCGAGCGATCTCATCACCCATGACGGTGTAGAAGACCGAGGCCTGCTGGCCGTCGCCGGTCATCCGGACGTCGGTGATCGTCACGAAGCCGAGGCGCGGGTCCTTCACCCGACGCTCCAGCATCTGCGCGACGACCACCTTGATCCGGTCACCAACTTTTGCGTTCCGCGGACCTGCCATGGCTAGGCCCGTACCTTTTCCCGCATTTCGTAGGTCTCAATGACGTCGCCGACCTTGATGTCGTTGTAGCCCTTGAGCACGATGCCGCACTCGAAGCCCTCGCGGACCTCGGACACGTCATCCTTCTCACGACGCAGGCTGCCGAGATCGAGGTTCTCGGTGATGACGGCGCTGTCGCGAAGCAGGCGTGCCTTGGCGTTGCGCTTGATGACGCCGCCCGTGACCATGCAACCGGCGATGTTGCCGATCTTGCTGGACCGGAAGATGTCGCGGATCTCGGCTGTGCCGAGCTGCGCCTCTTCGAACTCCGGCTTGAGCAGGCCCTTGAGCGATGCCTCGATCTCCTCGATCGCGTTGTAGATGATCGAGTAGTAACGGATCTCGACGCCTTCACGGTCAGCCAGCTCCGTCGCCTTGCCCTGCGGGCGAACGTTGAAACCGATGATGACGGCGTTGGACGCGGCGGCCAACATGACGTTGGTCTCCGTGATCGCACCGACACCGCGGTCGATGACGCGCAGAGCGACACCTTCGCCGACGTCGATCTGTGCGAGAGCATCCTCGAGAGCCTCGACCGAACCTGAACCATCACCCTTGAGGATGAGGAGCAGCTCGTCGGTCTCGCCCTTCTCGAGCGATGACATGAAGTCCTCGAGCGTACGGCGACCGCTGCGCTGCGCCAGGAGTGCGTTGCGCTCACGCGCTTCGCGCTTCTCGGCGATCTGGCGGGCGAGACGGTCATCGGCGACGACCATGAAGTTGTCACCTGCACCGGGCACCGCGGTCAGACCGAGCACCAGCGCAGGACGCGACGGTGTGGCTTCCTCGATGTTCTCGCCGTGCTCGTCGAGCAGGGCTCGTACGCGACCGAAGGCCGGGCCTGCGACGAGTGAGTCGCCGACCTTGAGCGTTCCACGGTGGACGAGGACCGTTGCGACCGGACCGCGACCACGGTCGAGGTGTGCCTCGATGACGAGACCCTCGGCGTTCTGGTCGGGGTTGGCGCGCAGGTCGAGTGATGCGTCTGCCGTGAGGATGACAGCCTCGAGAAGCGCGTCCATGCCGGTGCCGGCCTTGGCCGAGACGTCGACGAACATCGTGTCGCCGCCGTACTCCTCGGGAACCAGGCCGTATTCGGTCAGCTGACCGCGAGCCTTGGTCGGGTCGGCGTCAGGCTTGTCGACCTTGTTGACGGCGACCACGATCGGTACGCCGGCGGCCTTGGCGTGGTTGAGCGCCTCGATCGTCTGCGGCATGACACCGTCATCGGCTGCGACCACGAGGATCGCGATGTCGGTCGCCTGCGCACCACGGGCACGCATGGCGGTGAACGCCTCGTGACCCGGTGTGTCGATCAGCGTGATACGACGCTCGGTGCCATCGACCTCGGTCGCGACCTGATAGGCACCGATGGTCTGCGTGATGCCTCCGGCCTCCTTGTCGACGACGTTGGCGTTGCGCAGTGCATCGAGGAGCTTGGTCTTTCCGTGGTCGACGTGACCCATGACCGTGACGACCGGCGGACGCGGAGCGAGGTCCTTGTCGTCGCCCTCGTGCTCACCGAACTCGAGGTCGAACGACTCGAGCAGCTCGCGGTCCTCGTCCTCGGGCGAGATGATCTCGACGTTGTAGTTGAGCTCTTCGCCCAGCAGCAGCAGCGTCTCGTCGTTGGCCGACTGGGTGGCCGTGACGATCTCACCGAGGTGGAACAGCACCTCGACGAGCGATGCGGAGTCAGCGCCGATCTTCTCTGCGAAGTCACTCAGGGACGAGCCGCGGGTCAGGCGTACGTTCTCGCCGTCGCCCTTGCGTACGCGGACTCCGCCGATGGCCGGAGCCTGCATCTGGTCGTATTCCTGGCGCTTGGCGCGCTTGCTCTTGCGTCCACGACGTACGGGACCACCGGCGCGACCGAAGGCGCCCTGGGTGCCTCCACGTGTGTTGCGGCCAGCAGGACCGCCACCGCTGCGCGGGGGGCCGAAGCTGTTGCCGCCGGGTGCGCCACCTGGACCACCACGGCCGGGGGCGCCGCCGCCACCGGCGGGACGACCGGCGAATCCACCGGGTGCACCGCGACCGGGTGCTCCGCCGGGTCCACCACGGCCGCCGCCGGGTCCGCCACGAGCCTGGTCGCGGCTGGTCGGAGGACCACCGAGACCGGACTGACGCGGCATCATCGCGGGGTTGGGGCGCGGCATACCGGGAACGCCGGCAGCGGGTGCTGCGCCACCCTCGCGGGCTGCGGGGGGACGCGGGGCGGAACGCTGCATGCCCTGCGTCGATGAGAACGGGTTGTTGCCGGGGCGTGCGCCGCCAGCTGCGGGCGGGCGCGGGCCGGGGCTCGGCGCCGCGGGGGCCTCAGTCGCAGCAGCAGGAGCCTCAACCGGGGCTTCGACGACCGGCTCAGGCTCGGCGACCACGCGCGGACCGGGCGTCGGCCCAGGACTGGGGGCACCTCCCGCGGACGAAGTCCGTGGGGGATTGGCGGCAACCGGATCGGGCGCTTCGGCGACGGGCGCCTCTTCGACAGCCTCGGCAGCCTTCGCGGCGGGTGCGGCCTTCTTGGCAGCGGCCTTGCCGCCACCCTTCTTGGCACCTTGGGCGCGCAGCGCATCGCCGTGCTCTTCGGTGAGACGGCGTACGACGGGCGCTTCTACGGTCGATGAAGCCGACTTCACGTACTCACCCATGTCTTTCAGGGTGGACAGGACGACTTTGCTCTCGACACCGAACTCGCGGGCGAGCTCGTGGACTCTTACAGCCACTTTTCTCCTTCAGGGGGTCCGACCCAAAGGAGGATCAGACCACTAGTTTTTATCCAACATCGTGACGTGCAGGCTCATCGGTCAGTACTCATCGGTGAGTACTCATCGGTTCGTCATGAGCGGGGTGCTCCGATTCATGGTCTGGGAACGCGGTGTGCGTTCCTCGTGGTCATTCAGCAGGTGTTGCCTCGGTGATCATGGCGTTCAGCGCTGTCAGGTCGAGCGGTCCTTCGACTCGAAGGGCCCGACCAAACGCCTTGCGTCGTGTCGCGAGCTCCAGGCACCGTGCCGTGGGATGCAGATGCGCCCCGCGGCCCGGCAACGATCGACTCAGATCGGGTGTCACGACCGTGGCCGTGGACTCCTTAGCTGCGACGACTCGCACCAGAGTGGTCTTGTCCGCACGCTCTCGGCAACCGATGCACGTACGAAGGACCTCTGTCAGTCTACCCGTTTCGCGAGGCGGACGCGCCATCGGTTCCTGAGCCCTCCCCTGTGGCGGGGACTTCGGTGTCGGAGCGGATGTCGATGCGCCACCCGGTCAGCTTGGCCGCGAGCCGCGCATTCTGACCTTCCTTGCCGATCGCGAGCGACAGCTGGAAATCGGGTACGACGACACGTGCCGAGCGCGTCGTCGGGTCGACCAACGTGACTCCCTTGACCTGCGAGGGAGAAAGCGCGTGCGCGATGAACTCGGCGGGGTCGTCGCTGAAGTCGACGATGTCGATCTTCTCGCCGTGCAGCTCATGCATCACGTTGCGCACGCGCGAGCCCATCGGACCGATGCAGGAGCCCTTGGCGTTGATGCCGGGGACGTTGGCGCGTACGGCGATCTTGGTGCGGTGGCCCGCCTCGCGGGCGATCGCGACAATCTCGACCGACCCGTCGGCAATCTCCGGCGCCTCGAGGGCAAACAGCAGCTTGACCAGGTTGGGGTGCGTACGGGACACCTTGACCTTCGGACCGCGCAGACCCTTCTCGACGTCGTACACGTACGCCTTGAGGCGCTCACCGTGTGCGTACTTCTCCTCGGGCACGCGTTCGGACGCGACCAGGATCGCCTCGATCCGGCCCAGGTCGAGCGCCACGTCACCGGGACGGCTCTGCTGGATGACGCCCGAGACGATGTCACCGACGCGGCCGGAGAACTCGCCGTACTTCGCCTCGTCCTCGGCATCGCGGATGCGCTGCATGATCAGCTGACGCGCGATCGTCGCGGCGAAGCGACCGAAGTCGTCGGGCGTGTGCTCGAACTCTTCGGTGAACTTCGGCTCCGGACGCTCGACCGGTGCGTCACCCTCAGCCGCCTCGGCGACCGGCTCGTCGGCGAGACGCTCCTTGGCCCAGACGATGACGTGGCCGCTCTTGCGATCGAGCTCCACTCGCGCGTTCGGGAAGGACCCCGCCGACTTGTGATAGGCCGAGAGCAGAGCGGTTTCGATCGCCTCGACGACCACCTCGAACGAGATGTCCTTCTCGTGCTCGAGAGCTCGCAGGGCTGCCATGTCGATGTCCATCAGGCGTCCTTCCTGTTCAGCTCGGTTTGCACGAGCGCCGTCACGATCTGGTCATACGCGATCCGCGTCGTGTCCTTCTTGGTGGTCAGGTCGACCCCGGTCTCATCGCTGTCGCCGATGCGTCCGTCGAGGGTCACGTCTTCGAGCGTCACACGTACGAGCCGTCCGGCGTTGCGACGCCAGTGGCGTGGCAACGTGAGCGGGCGCTCGACACCGCGTGAGGTCACTTCGAGCGTGTAGGGCTCCGAGCCCATCACGTCTGAGGTGTCCAGGGCCTCCGAGAGCGCACGCGTCGCGTCGGTGATGTGGTCGATGCCGATGCCGCCATCTGTGTCGAGCGCGATGCGGAGAACCTTGCGACGGCCACCTTCGCGGAGCTCGACAGCTTCGACATCAAGGCCAAGCGCGGACACACAAGAAGCAACGAGGGTCTCAAGCCTGTCAGTCATGGCTCGTCCTCCTCTGTTCTTTTGTGATGCAGCTTTGTGGGCACTGCGTTCAGTGTCGGCTTCATCCTACCGAACGTTTGTCGACTAACCTGCCGTAGTGATCAGCCGCCGCTCCCTCATCGGAACCGGCGCCGGCGCGATCGCTCTCGCGGGAGCAATTGTGGTCGGCGACGCGACGCACAGGTTCGACGACTTCGCCCGGACCATCGGCCTCAAGCCCCGCGCCCAGGCCGTCGCCAGCGATGACACGTTGATCGCTGCCGTGGCGAAGGCACAGAACCTCGTGCTCGCAGAGATCGAGGCGACCGTTGCGACCCACCCCTCGCTCGACGCAAAGCTCGCACCGTTCACCAAGATCGGTCAGGAGCACGTCACGGCTGTCGGCGGTTCGACGACAGTCCCGCCGGCCAAGTCTGTCGACGGCGACCCCGCGCGCGCACTCGAAGCGCTCGCCAAGTCGCTCACGCGGGCGTCGGTCGCTCGACGCAACGACGCCAACGCCGCCGTCTCACCGGACCTCGCCCGGGTCCTGTCGTCGATGTCTGCTGGCCTGGCACAGAGCTCTCGTGCCGTCGGAGCGTTGGCATGAGCGAGCGCCAGCGAGTGAATCATGAAGCAGGGATCATGCCGCGTCCTCCGCACCGTCTCTTTTTCACGGAGGTGGCGGCATGAACGCCACAACGGTCATGCAGAACTGGCTGGCATTGGAACACGAAGCCATCTGGCTGCTGCCAATCGCGGGAGCCCGGTTTGACGAGCTGAACGATCTGGCTCACCGTACGCAGGACGCCCACCTCGCCACCCGTGACGAGCTGCTCGAGCGGATCCATCGAACCGGCACCGATCCTGTGGCGACAGCACTCGCGTACGACGTCGGACCCCTCAAGACGATTGCCGCAGCGCGAGAAGCCGTACGCGAAGTCGAGTCGCGAATCGCCGCTGCCTGCCTCGCCCTGGTCGGCGCGGTGTCGGGAGACGACAGGACCTTCGCAACGAAGTCCCTGCGCCGAGCAGCTCTCGCCGAGCTCGCCTGGGGCGGCGAGCCCCAAGCGTTCCCGGGTCTTCCGAACTAGCTCGACAGGCCTTGTACGTGGCCGACGACATCGCCGATCGCCACGTCGGAACGATCGCCGGTCTTGCGGTCCTTGACCTCGACGACTCCGTCGACGACACCCTTGCCGACCACGACGATGGTGGGAACGCCGATCAGCTCGGCGTCCTTGAACTTCACGCCGGGTGACACCTTGCCCACGCGATCGTCGAAGAGCACGTCGAGACCTGCGCCGATGAGCTCGGCATACACGCTCTCGGCCGCACTCAGGACGGCCTCGTCCTTGCCGGCCGCGACCAGATGCACGTCGAACGGCGACAGCTCTCGCGGCCACACCAGTCCGAGCTCGTCGTGCGCGTACTCGGCGACTGCGGCAACCGCGCGTGAGACGCCCACGCCGTAGGAGCCCATCGTGACCGTGACGAGCTTGCCGTTCTCGTCGAGAACCTTCAGCCCGAACGCCTCGGCGTACAGGCGGCCGAGCTGGAAGATGTGTCCCATCTCGATGCCGCGGGCGAGCTTGAGCGGGCCCGAGCCGTCGGGTGCCTCGTCCCCGGCGCGGACTTCTGCGGCCTCGATCGTCCCGTCGGAGGTGAAGTCGCGACCCGCGACGAGATCGATCACGTGCGAGCCCTGCACGTTGGCGCCGGTGACCCAGCGGGTGCCGTCGACGACGCGCGGGTCGGTCAGGTAGCGGATACCGGTGCTGCTCTCGCTGCCGAGAACCGCCGGGCCGATGTAACCCTTGACCAGTCCGGGGTTGGCAGCGAAGTCCTTGTCCTCGAACGCCTCCACCTCGGCGGGGGCGACCTGGGCCTCGAGCCGCTTGGCGTCGACCTCACGGTCTCCCGGCACGCCGATGGCGACGGGCTCACGCGAGCCGTCGGGGTGCCGCAGGATCACGAGCACGTTCTTGAGGGTGTCCCCCGCTGCCCAGGGGCGATCGTCGCGGGGGAACTCCTCGTTCAGGTGGTCCACCAGCGTCTCGATCGTGGGGGTGTCGGGCGTCTGCTCGGCGTGCGATGCGGGCAACCCGTCGTACGCGATCGGCTCGGGGGCGACCGTCGTCACGGCTTCGACGTTGGCTGCGTAGCCGCCGGGCGAGCGTACGAAGGTGTCCTCGCCCGTCTCGGAGATGGCGAGGAACTCCTCACTCGCCGAGCCGCCCATGGCGCCGGACGTCGCCTTGACGATGACGTACTCGAACCCGAGGCGCTCGAAGATGCGAACGTACGCCTCGCGGTGCGCCTGGTAGGACGCGTCCAGCCCGGCGTCGTCGATGTCGAACGAGTAGGAGTCCTTCATGATGAACTCGCGCCCGCGCAGGATGCCGGCACGGGGGCGTGCTTCGTCGCGGTACTTCGTCTGGATCTGATAGAGGCTGAGCGGCAGGTCCTTGTAGGACGAGTAGAGGTCCTTGACCAGCAGGGTGAAGAACTCCTCGTGGGTCGGACCGAGCATCATGTCGTTGCCCTTGCGGTCCTTGAGGCGGAACACGTTGGGGCCGTAGTCGGTCCACCGGCCGGAGACCTCGTACGGGTCGCGCGGCAGCAGAGCAGGGAATCGCACCTCTTGGGAGCCGATCGACTCCATCTCCTCGCGGATGATGCGCTCGACCTTGGCCAGCACCTTCAGGCCCAGCGGCAGCCACGAGTAGATGCCGGGCGCGACACGGCGTACGTATCCGGCGCGCACCAGCAGTCGGTGGCTCGGGACCTCGGCGTCGGCCGGATCGTCTCGCAGGGTTCGCAGGAACATCCGGCTCATTCTCATGAGACCGAGCCTAACGGTGGCGCCGCTCGAGTCAGCCTCGGGCAGCCTTGCGCGCGATGCGGATCATCGGAGCCTGCAGCGGCAGTCGGAGCACCGTGCCGACCTTGAACCAGCCAGCGGCCTTCTCGTCTCGCACGGTGTCCATCGCCATTTGCACGTTGGCAGGGAACACCGCCGCCAGCAACGCCACCGAGCCCTTGCCACCCAGGCTCCGGGTGCGGGGATGGAGCATCATTGCGGCGAGCGCGATCTCAAGCAGCCCCGAGCCGAGCACGAGCTCGCGCTTGTAGGGCAGCGGCTTCGGCACGATCGCGATGTACGGCTCCGGCTTCACGAGGTGAAGGACCCCCGAGGCAGCAAATCCCACGGCAAGGCCGGCAACATCTCGTTTCATGGCACGAGCCTAGGTGAATGCCACACTGCCGGCGCGGCGACTGCCGGACCCGCCATCGCGTGCGCGTTGTCCGTGATGGTCACGGGGATCGTCGTGGTGGCGAGGCGGAGCCCAACTGGTTTGCTGATGTCGAGGGTGAACTCCTTGGCAGCGTTGGACACCAGGTCGGGGTGGATCGTGACGCTGAACGTCACCGTCTGAGCACCTCGCGGCACCGAGACACTTCGGCTGACCGCGTCGTAGTCGACACCTGCCATCGCCGTACCTGCCACGGAATGGACGTCAAATCTGCCCGCACGCTGAGCCGGACCGTCGAGCTCGAGG
The DNA here is from genome assembly GCA_963849475.1 of uncultured Actinomycetota bacterium. Taxonomy (GTDB): domain Bacteria; phylum Actinomycetota; class Actinomycetes; order Propionibacteriales; family Nocardioidaceae; genus Aeromicrobium. The sequence continues at coordinate 365,134 of CAWKHC010000009.1, read as the reverse complement.
GTGATCGGCACCAGCGTCGACTCGGCCATGCCCTCGGCGACTGCCACCGGCGCAGCAGACACCACACCCAACGGCATCATGTTCTGGAGCGGGACCAGGCAATAGCCCTTCTTGCGCAAGCCCTTGACGATGCCGGGCACGGCCTTGAGCGTCGCGGGCGAGTTGCCCACCGCGTCGTGCATGAGGACGACGTTGCTGCGATGGGGTCGCAGGTGCTTCAGCGCGGCCTTGCGGATCTTGGCGGGACTGCGACCACTCCAGTCCCGGGTGTCGATCGTCCACAGCTCTTCGCGCAGGTGCAGCTTCTTGCCGATCTTCCGCACCCGCTTGGAGGTGTCGCCATACGGCGGGCGATAGAGGGTCGGAGTCTGTCCGATGGCGCGGCGGATCTCGCGCTTCGTCAGGTTCAGCTGGCGCTTCACGCTGGCACTGCTGCGCTTGGTGAGCTGCGGGTGGTCCCAGGAATGGACCTCCACCGCGTGACCGTCCTTGACGATGGCGCGGACGATGCCCGGGTGTCGTCGCACGTTCTGACCCTGCACGAAGAACGTCGCCTGGGCGTGGTTCTGTCGAAGGATCTTGAGCAGCTTCGGCGTGTGGATCTTGCTGGGTCCGTCATCGAACGTGATCGCCACGCGCCCCTTGGAGCAGTGGACGTCGGGTGGGATGATCGCCTCCGCAGGCGAGGCCAGCGAGACCAATAGAGCAGCGCAGATCAACGGAGTCAGTCGGCGGAGCACCCGACGATGCTAACCGCCGTCAGAACAAGATCGAGGAGAACGTCTCGGTGTGTTCGAAGCCGACCCGCTCGTACGCGCGTCGCGCCGCGGTGTTGTGCCCGTTGACGTAGAGCGTGACCGATGGCGCCACGGTCTCGCGCACCTGCTGGACGACCGCCGCAACAGCCGAGGCGGCGAGGCCCTGCCCACGCTGATCGGGCCGGATGTAGACACCCTGGAGCTGGCACGCGTAGGAGGTGGCTGCGCCGACCTCGGTCTTGAACAGCACCTCGCCGTTCTCGATGATCGCAAACGCCCAGCCCTGCGTGATGAGCTGTGCGACCCGGGCGCGATAGCCGTTGCGATTGCCTGCCTCGGGGTCGACGCCGACCTCCTCGGTGAACATCGCGACGCACGACGGATAGACCAGGTCGAACTCATCGATCGCGACGGGTCGTACGCGTGGGTCTGGCGTGATCACGGGGTCGTGCTCGAGCACCATGAACGGCTGGTCGAGACGTGGTGAGCGGGCTGGCCCCCAGTGCGGCTGGAGGATCTCCCACATCGGCTCGACCGCCGATCGCAGACCGACGATGGACGACGGCCGAATGTTGTCGCGCAACGCACGGTCGGCAAATGCTTCGATGGCGCGATGTGTCGCCTGGACCGGGACGATGTTGGCGCCGGCGTGGCAGGCCGACACCAGCTCATCGCCCTCGAAGTAGCCCCAGATCTCGCCGCCCAGCCATCGGCTCTGCAGCCTGCTCGCGTCGACGCGACCCCGTACGAAGAGGTTGACCAAGGGGTCCTGGTCGAGAAGATCACGCAGGACAGGGACGTCGTCGGCCGTCAACGCGCGTAGCTGCGTTGTGGTCTCGAGCACGGCTGCCTCCGGGACTAGGTGAATTCAGCCTACTTGTCGAGTAGTCGCGCCGCTCAGCTGACGGTGACCGCTGCGCCGGAGCCTTCGATGGGCTCCATGCCCTCGGCGATACGCATGGCTTCCTCGATCAGCGTCTCGACGATCTTGGACTCAGGCACCGTCTTGATGACCTCGCCCTTGACGAAGATCTGACCCTTGCCGTTGCCGGATGCGACGCCGAGATCAGCTTCTCGTGCCTCTCCGGGACCGTTGACGACGCAGCCCATGACGGCGACGCGCAGCGGGACCTCGAGTCCCTCGAGACCGGCAGTCACCTGCTCGGCGAGCGTGTAGACGTCGACCTGGGCACGGCCGCAGGACGGGCACGAGACGATCTCGAGCTTGCGCTCGCGCAGGTTGAGCGACTGCAGGATCTGGATGCCGACCTTGACCTCTTCGACGGGGGGAGCCGACAGGGACACACGAATCGTGTCGCCGATGCCCTTGCCGAGGAGGTAACCGAAGGCTGAGGCGCTCTTGATCGTGCCCTGGAACGCAGGGCCCGCTTCGGTCACGCCGAGGTGCAGTGGCCAGTCACCGCGCTCCGACAGCATCTCGTACGCCTGCGCCATGATGACGGGATCGTTGTGCTTGACCGAGATCTTGAAGTCGTGGAAGTCGTGCTCCTCGAACAGCGATGCTTCCCAGACGGCCGACTCGACGAGCGCCTCAGGCGTCGCCTTGCCGTACTTCTCGAAGATGCGCTTGTCGAGCGATCCGGCGTTGACGCCGATACGGATCGACACGCCGGCGTCCTTGGCCGCCTTGGCGATCGCGCCGACCTGGTCGTCGAACTTGCGGATGTTGCCGGGGTTGACGCGTACGGCAGCGCAGCCCGCGTCGATCGCGGCGAACACGTACTTCGGCTGGAAGTGGATGTCGGCGATGACAGGGATGTTGGAGTGCTGCGCAATCTCGGCGAGCGCATCCGCATCGTCCTGGCTCGGGCATGCCACTCGTACGATGTCGCAGCCCGCCGCGGTGAGCTCGGCGATCTGCTGGAGGGTCGTGTTGACGTCAGACGTCAGCGTCGTCGTCATCGATTGCACCGACACCGGTGCGTCACCGCCGACGTCGATCGAGCCGACCTTGATCTTGCGGGTCTTGCGCCGGGGAGCGAGCACCGGAGGCGGCATTGCCGGCAGTCCGAGGTCGGTCATGACAACTTCACAGGGTTGACGATGTCGGCGTAGATCAGGATCACACTCATCAGCATAAGGAGGGCGCCCACGCCATAGGCGACCGGCAACATCTTGGCGACGTCGACGTAGCCCGGATCAGGTCGTCCCCGGAGGCGGGCGATCGGCCTGCGGATCGCTTCCCACAGCGCGCCGGCGATGTGGCCGCCGTCGAGCGGCAGCAACGGGATGAAGTTGAACATCGCCAAGAACAGGTTGAGACCGGCAAGGAGCACAAGCACTCGCTGAGTCCGCTCGGCCCAGCTCGGGTCGTCGACCGTGACGAGCTCGCCCGCGACGCGACTGGCGCCGACGACACTGATGGGCCCATCGGCTTCGCGCTCACCACCGAAGGCAGCCTTGACGACGCCAACCATGCGCTGCGGCAGGTGGATGATCGCCGAGGCGGTGCCGCTGACGTACTCCCCCATCACGTCGGCAACGTAGAGGGGACCTTGGCGCTGCATCGAGTCAGTTGGAGCAACCCCGAGGAAGCCGACGTTGACCGTCTTGGTGGGGTCGTCGAGGTCGAGTCGAGCCAGCACTGACGTGTCGACGGTGACGCTGCGGATCTTGTCGTCGCGTTCGAGCTTGATCGTCGCCTCGCGGCTGCCGTTGGCCCGGATCAGCTTGGTGAGCTGCTCCCACTGCTTGATCTCAAGTCCGTTGAACGACACGATTCGGTCGCCCGGAGCGATCCCGGCCTTGCGTGCCGGGGTGATCGGATCCTCTGCCGTACACGATCGCCCCGCCTCGGCATCGGTGATTGCGCAGTCCGACACGGTCTGCACGGTCGTCGTCGGTTTCAGCGCACCGAAGCCCATGAACACGACGGCGAACAGGAAGATCGCGATGATGATGTTGACGGTGGGACCACCGGCCATGACGATCAGCTTTTGCCACCACGGCTTGCGATAGAACAGCCGGTCGAGGTCCTCGTCGCTGACGTGCTCGTACTCCGCGTTGCGGGCATCCGAGACGAGCTGGGTGAACAGTCCCGTGTTGGTCTTGCGCACCTCGTGCGGGTCGGCGTCCTTGGCCGGCGGCAGCATGCCGACGAGCTTCACATAGCCGCCGAGCGGGATCGACTTGAAGCCGTACTCCGTCTCGCCGCGCTTGGTCGACCACACGGTGTTGCCGAAGCCCACGAAGAACTGGGTGACCTTGATGCCGAACTTCTTTGCGGGATACATGTGCCCGAGCTCGTGGAGCGCGATCGAGAGCACGACGCCGATGACGAAGACCACCACGCCGAGCGTGTAGATCAGGGTGTTCATCGCGTCTCCACTAGTTGGGCAGCTCGGGTCCGAGCCCATGCGTCGGCGCCAAGCACACCGTCGAGAGTCATGTCCTGGCGGGCAACGTCCGGATTGCCGAGATGCTCGGCGAGGACCGCGCCCACCGTGTCAACAATGCCGAGGAAGTCCAAATGCCCGGCCACGAATGCGTCGACGCACACCTCGTTGGCGGCGTTGAAGACGGCCGGTCCCGTACGGCCGAACTCCCCCGCCTTGCGCGCAAGGGAGACTGCTGGAAACGCCTCGTTGTCGAGCGGGAAGAACTCCCAGGTCGCAGGACTGGTCCAGTCGCAACCTGGCGCCGCGTCGGGCACCCGGTCCGGCCACGCGAGCCCCAGCGCAATCGGGAGCTTCATGTCCGGCGGCGAGGCCTGGACCATCGTGGCGCCGTCGGCAAACTCCACCATCGAGTGCACGATCGACGGCGGATGCACCACGACCTCGATGCGGTCGAAGCCGATGTCGAAGAGCAGGTTGGCCTCGATCACCTCTAGGCCCTTGTTGACCAGGGTCGCGGAGTTGATCGTGATGACGGGGCCCATGTCCCAGGTCGGGTGCGCCATCGCCTCCTCCGGTGTCACGTCGGCGAGCTCTGCACGCGTACGGCCCCTGAACGGTCCACCACTCGCTGTGACGATCAGCCGGCGTACGTCTTCGCGACGCTCACCGCGCATCGCCTGCGCCAGCGCCGAGTGCTCGGAGTCGACGGGTACGAGCTGGCCGGGCTTGGCGGCGCCGATGACCAGCTCTCCGCCGATGATGAGGGACTCCTTGTTGGCCAGCGCGAGCGTCGTACCCGCTTCGAGCGCTGCCAGCGTCGGGAGCAGTCCGACCGAGCCGGTCATGCCGTTGAGCACGACATCGCACTCGGTCCGGGCAACGTCGGCGGCCGCTTCGGGTCCGGCAAGCAGCCGCGGCACCCTATGGTCGCCGTTCTCGTAGCCGTGCTTCTGCGCCTCTGCGTAGAGCGCGAGCTGTACGTCTTCGGCCGCGCTGGCCTTGGCGACCGCGACAAGGGGCACGGCGAACGCGATGGCCTGCTGCGCAAGCAGCGCGGGGTTGTTGCCGCCTGCGGCCAGCGCCACGACCTCGAACCGTTCGGGGTTGGCCGCGATCAGCTCGAGGGCCTGGGTGCCGATCGAGCCCGTCGAACCGAGAATGGCCACGCGCTTTCGCATGCCGCCATTCTCACGTACGGACGGGCTGGGCACCTATTCGACCGGACATGCCGATGGCGACACCCGTGAAGGTGTCGCCATCGGCTGTTGTTGACCCGGGACGGAGTAGGCCGTAGTCCTACTGCCCTGTCCCCCCGCCCCGGGAGTCTGGCTACTTCACCTCGGACCTGAGAACTGCCCAGGTACCGACCGCAAGCGGGATGACCAGCCAGGGCAGGCTCGAGACGCCGAGCTGCGCCCACTCCTTGCCACCCATGTCGCCATCGAACAGCGGTGTCTGCGCGAATCCGAAGTCCACCCACGCCTGGATCTTCTCGAACCACTCCTGCGTTGCGGCGAGGACTCCGAAGATCGTCGGGACGATGAACGAATAGACGAAGTACGCGACGATCGCTCCTGCCGAGTTGCGAATCAACACACCAAGCATGAAACCGACGAGCATGCCCAGGATGTTGGCGAACAGGATGTAGACCATGTCCGTGACGTTGATGTCCCACTGCGCGTCGATGCCATTGATGGCCGCTCCAGCGACGTTGCCGACGGCGCCGATTGCGAACGAGAACAGCATGGACGCGATGCCGATGATGACTGCGGCAATCACCTTGGCCAGGATGACCTGCCCCCGGTGCGGCACGAGCGTGAACGTGATCAGGCCTGTTCGCTGACTCCACTCACTCGTCACCGACAAGATGGCTATCACCGGTAGCAAGATGGCGAACGGTACGCCTATCGCCGTTCCGAACGCGCTGTAGTTGAGGGAGTTGTCCGGAGCGATGAGGATCACCAGGATCGTCGCGATCAGGCCGATGATGAGGATGCTCATCATGAGCCAGAATCCTGAACGCGTGTCGAACATCTTGCGGAGCTCGACCTTGATCAGGCGACCAAGTGGAACACCGGGCCTGCCCGTGTCGATCTTTTCTACGGTTGCGGTGCTCATGCGGTGACTCCTTCTGTGGGCTGTGATTCGCGCTGGGTGTCACCGGTCAGCTCGAGGAACATCTCCTCGAGGCCGGCACCCTCGGCGGGACGGAGCTCGATCAGCGCCACACCGGCCATGGCGGCAGCCTTGCCGACTTCTTCCGGAGAAGACTCGGTACGAAGGCCGCCATCACCTGATGGCGTCGACGCCATGCCTGCCTTGGTCAGCGCGTTGGCGAGGGCCGACGTGTCGGACGCCTTCACGAACGTTCCGGCGGTCTGGAGCAGGTCAGCCTTGGTGCCCTGGGCGACGATGCGACCCTGGCCGATGACGATGATCTCGTCGGCTATGACCTCGATCTCGTGCAGGAGGTGCGACGAGAGGAGGACCGTGCCGCCACGATTTGCGTACTCGCGAAGCAGGCTGCGCATCCAGTGGATGCCGGCCGGGTCAAGGCCGTTGGCCGGCTCGTCGAGCATCAGGATCTTGGGGTCACCAAGGAGTGCGTTGGCGATGCCGAGACGCTGGCGCATGCCGAGTGAGTAGTTCTTGACCCGGCGCTTGGACTCAGCCGGCGTCAGGCTGACCAGCTCGAGCATCTCGTCGATGCGCGAGGAAGGCAGTGCCATCGTGGCTGCACTGATCGCGAGGATCTCGCGCCCCGTACGGCCAGCGTGCTGCGCGGAGGCATCCAGGAGGACTCCCATCTGCGTGCCGGGGTTGGGGATGTCGAGGTACTTGACCCCCGAGATGGTTGCGGTTCCAGATGTTTGCGGAGTCAGACCGGCGATGATGCGCATCGTGGTGGACTTGCCGGCACCGTTGGGGCCGAGGAAGCCGGTGACGGATCCCGGGCGGGCTTCGAAGGAGACATCGTCGACGGCTTTGAAGCCACCGTACGTCTTTGAGAGGTTCTCAACTTTGATCATGTCGATCAGTCTGCCCCAGCACCTGGATGAAACGCATCGGTCAGAGGACGGCAGTTGCTCAGCCGAAAGTATGAGTGGTCCGAGCCGGTTGGCCGACGTGTCTCTGACACCCTGGCCCTAGCCTTGGGTGGTGGATCCCGAGGACTATCAACCGAGACTTCGCTGGTGGAGTCACGTCTGGCGATATGCGCTGACCCTCACGCTCGGCGTTGCCGGCTGGATCGAGCTCGGCATCTGGCAGTGCAAGCACGACCGGGCGTGGTTGGTGCTCGATCTCGGCCTGGGACTCGCCTGCCTCGTCCTCGTGGCGTGGCGCCGTCGGCACCCCCTGCAGATCGCGCTGATCACTGGGGCAGTGAGCGCGGTCTCGGGCCTTTCCGCAGGTCCGGCGACCTTGGCCCTGGTGTCGCTGGCCACACGCCGACGTTGGCGCGAGATCATTCCCGCGGGGCTGGTCAATCTCGCCGGAGCGCTCGTCCTCGACTGGATGAACCCCGCGTCACAGGACGAGCAGATCATCACCTGGCCGATCATCTTCGCCGCCGTGGCAGTCACGGTGGCGATCGGCATGTACATCGGATCACGCCGCGAGCTGCTCGCCACCCTTCGCGAACGGGCCAACATATCCGAAGCTGCCCAGGCAGCCAGGGTCGAGCAGGCCCGTACCGCCGAGCGCGCCCAGATCGCTCGTGAGATGCACGATGTCCTCGCCCACCGCATTTCGCTGGTGACGATGCACGCCGGGGCGCTGACATACCGGAAGGACCTCGACGCCGACCAGATGCGAGTCACCGCTGAAGTGATTCAGGAGAACTCCCACCAGGCCATGGTGGAGCTCCGCGAGGTCCTCGGTCTGCTCCGTGACGGGCCAGGCGACTCCGCCCCTGAGCTCCCCCAGCCGTCAGCGTGCGACCTGCCAGCGCTCCTCAACGAAGCGAAGAAGGCTGGCATGCACGTCGAGTCCGAGCTCATCGAGCTCGACGGCATACCGGAAACACTTGGGCGCACGGTCTACCGCGTGATCCAGGAGGGACTCACCAACGCCCGCAAGCACGCGCCCAACACCTTGGTCAAGGTCAGTCTCGCGGGCCGGGCCGGGGACGGGCTCACGGCAGAGGTACGCAACCCTCTGCCGATCGGCTCGAGAAGCGTGGCCAAGCCCGAGTCCGGACTGGGTCTGATCGGCCTGTCTGAGCGAGCGGCTCTTGCCGGTGGACTCCTGACGCACGAGATGACGGCCGGGCACGAGTTCGTCCTCACCGTGTGGATACCGTGGCCCGCATGAGCGAGCGTCAGCGAGCGAATCATGAGGCAGTGATCATGCCGTCGCGTTCGTATCGTGGGTTTCTGACGAGCGTGATGGCATGAGCACCCGCGTACTGCTGACCGACGACGATGCGCTCGTACGTGCTGGTCTTGCCCTGATCCTCGGCGGCTCACCCGACATCACCGTGGTCGGCGAGGCCACCAACGGCGCTGAGGCGATCTCGATGGTGCAGGCCGGGGGCGTCGACGTCGTGCTGATGGACATCCGCATGCCGGTCATGGACGGCATCGCGGCGACGGCCGCCCTGCTCGACCTGCCCGACGCACCCAAGGTCATCGTGCTGACGACGTTCGACGCCGACGAGTACGTCGTCAGGGCCCTGGCTGCCGGAGCTGACGGCTTCCTGTTGAAGGACACTCCCCCAGCTGACATCGTCTCGGCGATCGGCAAGGTCGTCGACGGCGAGCCGATGCTGTCACCGACGATCACGGCACAGCTCATTCGCCAGGTCACCGAGTCCGCCCCCGACGCCCGAAGCGACGAGGCCCTCACCATGGCCGACAGCTTGACGGCGCGCGAGCGTGAGGTGGCGATAGCGGTCGGCCAAGGTTCGTCGAACGCCGAGATCGCCACTGACCTGCACATGAGCGTGGCCACCGTGAAGGCGCACATCTCGCACATCTTCACCAAGCTCGACGTGACCAACCGGGTGCAGGTCGCCATCTGCATGCACGACGCCGGCCTGCTCTAGGCGCATCAGGCACCAAGCGGGGTGAGCTCGCGTTGTGACCCATCCCACACTTCCTCGGTGACGAATCACTCTCACAACCACCAGCGAGGTGCTCACCATGAGGGATCCATTGCGCGAAGCCGTCCGACGGTCGCACAGAGCACTGAACAAGCAGCTCCAGGAATCTGCCGATTCCATCCACGGCCAGGCGGCGTGCGGCGAGGTTGTGCAGAAGACCGATGCATTCCTCATTGATGTCTCCCGTCACGTCTCAGCGGTGTGCGACGTCGTACTTCCTGCCACCCGAATACATGTCCCCAACAGTCGTGATCGCATCAAGGAATACGTGCGGGCCGCAAGAGGGCTCGAGCGAGCTGTCGCGCAGTCAAAGGGGCGACTCTACGGAGCATCCAATGCGATCCACCTCCCATGGGCGCGCGTGTCGTCAGAGCTCAGGGCACACTTCGCGGTCCTGCTGATCCTTGAGAGCGCCCTCATCCTGGAGCTCTCGAAGGCTTCAGGTAGCAAGACGAGCTCCGGTCTCGCTCGGCGCCTGAAGGATGTCGAGCTGACCAGCCCCACACGACCTCATCCGAACTCACCGCACACGGGTCGGTTGGCACACGTGACACGCCGACTGTGGATGCATGCCGACGCCTTCTGGGACACGGTGGAGGCACGAATCGTGACCCGAGCAGCCGAGCCCGCTCGGAAGGTCACCGTCAGGTTGGGTTGACCTCGGGACTCGTCCAGGCGCCCTCGATCGGGACGTCTCGACCGATCACGTTGACCGCCGCACGATGACCCGAGCACACGGCCGCGGTCACCGTAGCAGGATCGTCGGTCCAAGTGGCTTCGCCGGCGAGGTGCAACACACCGCCGATGGGCGTCGCGAGGGTGTCGTGGTCGTCCGTCGACGCGCCGACCTTCATGTAGGCGAACGAGCCGCGTGCAAAGGGATCGTCCTGCCAGGCTGTGACGTGCACCGTGGACGGCTGCTGCACGCGGTCGCCGTACAACCGACGCAGCTGGGCGAGCACGGATTCGGTGACCTGCTCGTCGTCCCATCCCCGGATCGCCTTGGCCGCGGGTCCGGCCGCGAAGGTCAGCAAGGTGGGCGTCCCGTGCAGCGCCGTGAGGTCGTACCAGGAGTGCCACCACTCTCCCTCCGGCCCCAGCTGACGGATCGCGTAGACGTCGTCGTCCCAGAACTTCGTCGGGAAGGTGAGGAACACCTTCTCGAACGCGTTCATCTCCAGCCGGCCCAACGCGTTTGCGTTGAGATCAGGCAGCGAAGGCTCGATGACGAAGTCGTCGGCCTGCAGCACGCTGACCGGCACCGTGATGATCGTGGAACCAGCCGAGAACGTTTCGTCTCCGACGGTGACTGTCACCTCATCGCTTGCCCATCGAACGTGCGAGACAACGTGACCGAGTCGTACGTCGAGCCCTTCCGCCAGGTGCTCGGGCAGGCGGCCGTAGCCGTCGGGAAAGACGACTTCGTCGCCGTCAATCTCGTCGTTGTCGAGACCGTGCGCCGCGAGATCTTCGATCCAGGCGCCGAGCTGTTCCTCGGTTCGATGGCGGAAGAACTCGCGTACGCGATCGGCCCGATCGGCCTCCCAGCCCAGAGAGGCAAGAGCAACCTCCGTCACCTCGGCGTACGAGGCATCGGGTGCCGACGAGGCAATCAGTCCCAACATCGCGGCGTCGACCGCGTGGATGTCGTTCGGCGAATGCGCTGGACTTCGACGTCCGAGATTCGCTCCGCTCCTGGCCCGAAGTAAGCGATGGGCACACCGTCGGGCTGGTAGCTGCCGACCGTGAACTCCTGCGTGGGCATGCCGATCGCCACCGCCGCCGCCGCGACCGGATTGTCATCGATGCCGTGGATCCAGGACGCGCCACGATCCATGGCGTGCCCGTCGGCGCGGTCGGTCCACACGCGGCCACCGACACGGTCACGAGCCTCGAGCACGACGACTCGTTGGCCAGATCGCGCCAGAAGACGGGCTGCCGTCAAGCCGGAGACTCCCGCCCCGACCACGATGGTGTCGAAGTGATCCATCGGACGTCAGGCGTCCAGGTTGGTCATGACGTGCTTGATGCGGGTGTAGTCCTCGAGTCCGTACATCGAGAGGTCCTTGCCGTAGCCCGAGTGCTTGAAGCCGCCGTGCGGCATCTCCGCGACGATCGGGATGTGGGTGTTGATCCAGACGCAGCCGAAATCGAGCCTCTTGGCCATCCGCATGGCCCGGCCGTGGTCCTTGGTCCAGACCGACGAGGACAGCCCGTACTCGACGCCGTTGGCCCACTTCACGGCCTCGTTCTCGTCGCTGAACTGCTGCACGGTGATGACCGGGCCGAAGATCTCCTCCTGGCTGGCTCGATCGTCCTGCTTGAGTCCTGAGACCACGGTCGGCTCGTAGAAGTAGCCGTCGCCGAGCGCCTCGACCCGATGGCCGCCGGTCTCGATGTTGGCGTGATCGGGCAGGTCGTCCATGAACCCGCTGACGTGAGAGAGCTGGTTGACGTTGTTGACGGGTCCGAAGTACGTCTCGTCGTCATCGGGCATGCCGACCTTGGTTCCACGGGCCGCCTCCGCGAGCGCGGCGGTGAAGTCGGCGGCGACGCGTGGGTGCACGAGTACGCGGGTGGCGGCGGTGCAGTCCTGTCCGGCGTTGAAGTAGCCGGCACCGGCGATGCCTTCGGCGGCGGCAGCGAGGTCGGCATCGTCGAACACGACCACTGGCGCCTTGCCGCCCAGCTCGAGGTGCGGCTTCTTGAGCCCGTCGGCGGCGGCCTTCGCCACCTCGATGCCGGCACGCACGGACCCGGTGATCGCCACCATCTGCGGAATCGGGTGAGACACCAGCGCCTTGCCGGTCTCCCGGTCGCCGCAGACGACGTTGAACACGCCGGGCGGGAAGTACTCCTGTGCCATCTCGGCCAGCAGCGAGGTCGAGGCAGGAGTGGTGTCGCTGGGCTTGAGCACGATCGTGTTACCGGCCGCGAGTGCGGGGCAGATCTTCCAGATCGCCATCATCAGCGGGTAGTTCCAGGGCGTCACCTGCGCGACGACGCCGATCGGCTCGCGCCGGATCATCGAGGTGTGACCCTTCATGTACTCACCCGCGGAGCGGCCCTCGAGCACGCGAGCAGCACCGGCGAAGAACGTCATGACCTCAGTCGCCTGGTACATCTCCTCGCTCAGCGTGAGCGCCTTGGGCTTGCCGGTGTCGCGCGACTCGACGTCGACGATCTCCTCGGCTCGCGCGTCGATCGCGGCAGCGAGCTTGAGCAACGCCTTCTGGCGTTCGTACGGCGTGGTGTCGCGCCAGGTCTCGAAGGCCGTCTCCGCGGCCTTGAGCGCGGTGTCGACGTCCTCGGGGCCGGAGAGCGGCGCCGAGGCATATACCTTGCCGGTCGACGGGTCGAACACGTCGTACGTCTCGCCGCTCTTTGCGGGGACCAGCTTGCCGTTGATGACGTTGTTGATCGGGGGCGAAGTCTTTGCCATGGCCTCATCCAACCGCATGAGTCAAGGGTGCGGCAACGGAATCAGCGGCCAAATGCGTATTGTGCAACGAAATCCCTTGTCATCGCTCGACACGTCTTGCGATCATGGCGACATGACCTACTCCGATGAGGACTTCCAGCGGCTGCAGAAGGCCGGCAAGCGCCATCTGTGGATGCATTTCTCCCGCCACGGCTCGTACGACGCCGACCACGACATCCCGATCATCACCAAGGGTGACGGCATGTACATCTGGGACGCCAAGGGCAAGAAGTATCTCGACGGTCTCGCGGGCCTCTTCGTCGTACAGGCCGGGCACGGCCGCGAGGAGCTCGCCGAGGCAGCCGCGAAGCAGGCCAAGGAGCTGGCGTTCTTCCCGATCTGGACGTTCGCGCACCCCAACGCGATCATGCTGGCCGAGCGCATCGCGTCATACGCGCCGGCCGACCTCAACCGGGTGTTCTTCACGACCGGCGGCGGCGAAGCGGTCGAGACCGCCTGGAAGGCCGCCAAGCAGTACTTCAAGCTGACCGGCAAGCCCAACAAGACCAAGGTCATCAGCCGTCAGATCGCCTATCACGGCACGACCCAGGGCGCTCTTTCGATCACCGGCATCCCGGGGCTCAAGGAGCCGTACGAACCGCTCGTCCCCACGACGGTGCATGTCGCCAACACGAACTACTACCGGGCGCCCGACCAGACCATGGACGAAAAGGCGTTCGGACAGTGGGCAGCCGACGAGATCGAGAACGCGATCATCGCCGAAGGACCCGACACGGTGTGTGCGGTGTTCCTCGAGCCGGTGCAGAACGCCGGAGGCTGCTTTCCTCCCCCACCCGGCTACTTCGATCGCGTGCGCGAGATCTGCGATCGCCATGACGTCCTGCTGGTCTCGGACGAGGTCATCTGCGCGTTCGGCCGCCTCGGCGACATGTTCGGCGCCAACCGCTACGGCTACGTGCCCGACATGATCACCTGCGCCAAGGGCCTGACCTCGGGCTACTCGCCGCTCGGCGCGATGATCGCATCAGATCGGATCATGGAGCCGTTCCTCGACGGCAACACGAGCTTCCTGCACGGCTACACGTTCGGCGGCCATCCTGTCTCCACCGCCGTGGCGATGGCCAACCTCGACATCTTCGAGCGCGAGAAGATCAACGAGCACGTGCGCGACACCGAGGGCGCCTTCCGCGGGACGCTGGAGAAGCTGCTCGATCTCGACATCGTCGGCGACGTACGCGGTGATGGCTTCTTCTACGGCATCGAGCTCGTCAAGGACAAGGCCACCAAGGAGAGCTTCGACGACGCAGAGTCGGAGAAGCTGCTCCGTGGGTTCCTGTCAAAGGCGTTGTTCGACGGCGGGCTGTACTGCCGCGCCGACGACCGCGGCGATCCGGTCATCCAGCTGTCGCCGCCGCTGATCGCCGACCAGTCCCACTTCGACGAGATCGAGCAGATCCTGCGCAGCGTCCTGACGGAGGCGCAGGGCCTGCTCTGATCGCGCCGCCCACAACGCAGGCGTGCACATGGCCTAGGCCTGGTTGAAGCGCAGCATGTTGCCAGCAGGGTCCCGTACGGCACAGTCGCGGACGCCCCACGGCTGGTCGATGGGCTCCTGCACGACGTCGGCGCCGGAAGCCTGGAGCTTCTCAAACGTCGCGTCCAGGTTGTCGGTGGTGAACTGCATGAGGCCGATCATGCCTTTGGCCATCATGTCGGCCAGCAGCTTGCGCTCGGCGGGAGGCGCTTCGGGTGCCGCCGGACCGAGGACGACGGAGACATCGGGCTGCGAGGCCGGACCGACGGTGATCCAGCGCATTTCGCCCTGGCCGACATCGTTGCGGACGTCGTACCCGAGCACATCTCGATAGAACACGAGCGCAGCTTCGGGATCGTCGACGTTGAGGTAGCTGGTTGAGATCTTGATATCCATGACGCCCACGCTATGGGTCAGCCGGCCGTCCGCGCTTCTCCATTCCTGATCGGTCGCGTGTAGATCTTCTCGATGCAGGGCAGCGTCACGTTCGGGTCGTGCGGCCGGGCTCGATAGGCGCTCGGGCTCTCACCGACCAGCTCGGAGAACTTGCTGCTGAACGATCCGAGCGAGGAACAACCGACCTCGAAGCAGACCTCGGTGACTGAGAGGTCGCCACGACGCAGCAACGCCATCGCCCGCTCGATGCGTCGAGTCATGAGATAGCCGTACGGCGTCTCGCCGAACGCTTCGCGGAAGCTCCGTGAGAAGTGGCCCGGAGACATCAGCGCCGTACGCGCCAGCGCCGTGACGTCGAGAGGACGGGCGTACTCGCGATCCATCTGGTCGCGTGCCTTGCGCAGCAGCACGAGGTCGGAAGTGCTCACGTCTCGATCATTTCACGATCGGTGGCCAAATCGGGATGCGGCACAATGAGCCGCATGACTGACCGCGCCATCACTCTCGACGACAAGGGCCGCAAGATCATCGAGCTCCTCCAGGGTGACGGGCGCCTGTCCTACTCCGCGATCGCCAAGGAGGTCGGGCTGTCGGAGGCTGCTGCCCGCCATCGCGTACAGAAGCTGATCGACAGCGGCGTGATGCAGATCGTTGCGGTCACCGACGCCATGCAGATGGGCTTCGCGAGGCAGGCCATGATCGGCATCAAGGTCTCCGGCGATGTACGCGAGGTCGCTGCCGAGCTCGCCAAGATGGACCAGCTCGACTACATCGTCATCACGACCGGACGGTTCGACATCCTCGCCGAGCTGGTGGCCGAGAGCGACGACGAGCTCCTCGACATCGTCTCGGGCCAGATCAGCGCCGTCGACAAGGTCATCATGACCGAGACCTTCGTCTACCTTCAGCTCGAGAAGCAGACGTACGCCTGGGGCACTAGATAACCGTTTCGCCCGCCAGCAGTGCCCTGAAGATGCCCGGGAACGCATCGGCCATCAGCTCGTCGTAGCCCTCTGGGTCACTGTCAGGTGCCGGCGCTGGTTCGGCGCGACCGGTGCGTACGAGCAGCTCCCAGGCGACTTCGGTGTCCGGTGTCGCTAGCACGGGCGGTTCGCCGGCGAGGCTGAAGAGCCCGGCAGCGCTCGGCACGGCGCCCAGTCGTGCGCAGGCGAGCAGGACGGTGACGAGCTCGCGGCCGTGGGGCAGGTCGATCACCACACCGGTGCCAGGAGCGACCCCCAGGTGGCTGAGAGCCCCGGCGATGCAGGCCGACTCGTGCAGGAGCTGCGCGTACGTCAGCGATCCACGTTCGTCCTCGATCGCGGTGTTGTCGGCGAGCCCACCGACGACGTGCCGGTCGAGCGCCCGGAACACCAGGGTCGCCATCATTTCCCCTTGAACGACGGTGCACGCTTCTCGTCACGTGCAGCGGCGGCTTCTCGTACGTCCTCGCTGGCCCATACGGCGGTGAAGCTCGCGTCGATCGCAGCATCGTCGGCCGAGGTGCTGTTGAGGACGAGCTTGTTGTGCGCGAGCGCCAATGGCGCGAACTGTGCGATCTCATGCGCCCAGGCGATCGCGTCGGCGAGCGTTCCCGGTCGATCGGCGAGACCGACGGCCAGCGCCTCCTCGACGGCGAGTGTCTCGGCGGCGAGCATCAGACGTCGTGCCGTGCCTCCACCGGCCAAGGCGGCCAGCGTACGGATGGTCCAGGCGTCGACCGCCATGCCGTTGCGGGCCGTCGGCACCGCGAACTTCGAGGTGACATCGGCGACCCGGAGATCGCAGGCCATCGCGAGCTGTGTCCCGGCACCGATCGCGGGCCCGTTGACGGCTGCGATCAAGGGCACGGGCACCTTCGTGAGGCGGGCCAGCATCCCGTACAGGCCCTCGAGGAACTCAGGACCGTAGACGCCACCGAGGTCAGCACCTGCGCAGAACGCGGTCCCCTGACCCGTGATGACGATCGCCCGCGCACCGGCGTCGACGGCCTCGTCGACGGCGGCGTGGATCTCTTGGCAGAGCTCGAGGCTGAGGGCGTTGCGACGCTCCTCGCGCTGCAGCTCGATGATGACGACATCGCCATCTGTGGTGACTCCGAGCATGGTTCTCCTTGCGCGTGTGGATCGTGTTCCCACATCCTCCCGTGCCACGAGTCCGAGCCCGCAACTGGTCGGATGTGACTTGCGACTCATATCAGCGTCACCTCGCCGCCATTGAATCGTTACTTCACCATGGACCTGTCTCGTCGCACACTGATCCAATCTGGCGTCGTCATCGGCGGGGCGATGGCCTTCACGGACCTGGCGCTCTCGCCGTCCGCGTGGGCTGTGGAGGGGCCGCTGGCACCCCCGGTCACCACCCTCGCCGGAACTCTCGTACGAGGCGATGCGAACGCACAGGGCTATGCGCCCGTTGTCGTTGCCTCGGCGGAGGCACACATCCCCCGCGTTGACCTCGGCACGCCCGAGAGCTCCACGCCGATCTCCGGCCGACAGCCGATCACTGCATTTGCCCACCTGACCGACGTGCACCTCGCCGACGCCCAGTCACCGATGCGACTCGAGTACGTCGATCGCCTCGAGGACAAGTACCCGCCGAGCACTCCCACCATCGGGCTGCTCCAGTCGAGCTACCGCCCCCACGAGATGCTGACGCTGCAGACCGCAGATGCGATGGTGCGGGCGGTCAACAAGGCGAAGTACGGTCCCATCAGCGGTGCGCCGCTGGCGTTCGCCATCCAGACCGGCGACAACGCGGACAACTGCCAGCTCAACGAGTTCCGGTGGAACATCGACATCCTCGACGGCGGCAAGACCGTCACACCCGACTCGGGTGACCTGACGAAGTACCAAGGCGTCGCCGACAACGTCGACTACGACGTGCACTACTGGCACCCGGACCCGCCGCCGGCCAAGAAGGCCAAGGACATCTACAAGACGCGGTTCGGCTTCCCCCAGGTGACGGGTCTGCTCAACTTCGCCCGCAAGCCGTTCACGTCCGAAGGCATCAAGATGCCGTGGTACTCCGTGTTCGGCAACCACGACGGTCTCGTGCAGGGCAACTTCCCACCCGCCCTGCAGCTCAGTGTCATCTCAACGGGTCCGCTCAAGGTCACCGCCCTGCCTCCCGGACTGTCGCAGTCTGACGTCCTGGCCAGCGCATCGGCGGCTGACCCGAACATCCTGCTCGGTGCGCTGAGTCTCGCCAGCGCACGGCTCATCAAGTACGACCCCAAGCGCAAGATCCTCACCCGCAAGCAGGTCATCGAACAGCATTTCCAGACAGAGAGCTCCCCCGGACCGGTCGGGCACGGGTTCACCGCCGAGAACAGGGCCCAGGGCACCGCCTACTACACGTTCGACAAGGGTCCGAGCTTCCGAGGAATCGTGCTCGACTCCGTCAACCCCAACGGCTACAGCGACGGCTCGCTCGGCACCAAGCAGATGGCTTGGCTCAAGACCACGTTGGCAGGCTCGAAGAACAAGTACGTCATGATCTTCAGTCACCACACGTCCAAGACCATGGGCAACCCGCTCATCGCGACCGGTCTCGACCTCGAGCAGCGAGTGCTCGGTCCGGCGGTCGTCGAGCTCCTGCTCGCCAACCCCAACGTGATCGCCTGGGTCAACGGACATACGCACCGCAACGAGGTCTGGGCGCACAAGGCCGCCACCGGCGGGACCGGCTTCTGGGAGATCAACACGGCCTCACACATCGACTGGCCACAGCAGTCGCGGTTGATCGAGCTGATGGACAACCAGGACGGTTCGCTGTCGATCTTCACCACGATGCTCGACCACGCAGGTGCTGTCGGCGGCACAGGTCCACTCGACTCGACGGTCGCGCTGGCCGGTCTCGCCCGCGAGCTTGCAGCCAACGACCCTCAGCGCACGGCGACGGCCAGCGGGGCCGACGTAGACCGCAACGTCGAGCTTCTGGTCAAGAAGCCTGCGCTGGTCGCGGTCTAGCGTCGCCCGTATGGACCTGGTCACATGTCGCCGCAATGTGACATCGGCCGTGTAGCGTTCTGCGCACCCGCACACCGCGGGGTGCGCAGAGGTGAAGGACACATCGTGGGGCAGAGAGCAAAAGCGATCCTCGTCGGACTCGTCGCAGCAGCAACGTTCACGAGCTTTCTCGCCGCGCCGACCGCCAGTAGTGCCGCAGCACCTCTCGACAACCCCTTCTTCTCCTACTCGGGCAAGAAGCCGCTGTCGCAGGTCGCACCGGGCACCGTCCTGAAGACCCGCACCGTTCCCTACTCCATCCAAGGACTTCCGCTCCCGCTCAAGGCGATCCAGGTGCAGTTCCGCACCAAGGATGCGATCGGCAAGCCTGCGATTGGCTTCACCACGGTCGTCCGTCCGGTCATCCCGCTGCAGAAGACTCCCAAGGTCGTCTCGTACCAGTCGTTCTACGACTCGCTCGATCCGGCCGATCAGCCCTCCGCCGCGATCGCCGGCGGACAGGGTCTTGGAAAGACCATCGTCAATGTCGAGACCTTGCTGATCGCACCGCTCCTGCTCGCCGGGTTCACGGTCAACATCCCCGACACCCAGGGCCAGCACGCAGATTTTGCGGCCGGCCCCGAGTATGGAGTCGTCACCCTTGACTCGCTCCGCGCGATCTCGCAGGTCGCCGCCACGGGCATCGGCAGCATGTCGCCGATTGGCCTGATCGGCTACTCCGGTGGTGCCATCGGCACAGAGTGGGCAGTCGAGCAGGCACCCAAGTACGCACCTGCAATCTCCAAGCGGATCGTCGGAAGCGCCTTCGGCGGTGTCCTCGTCGCTCCCGGTCACAACTTGCACTACGCCGACGGATCTCTCGGCTGGTCCGGAGTGGTGGCAATGGCCCTCGTTGGCCTGTCCCGCGCCTATCACGTCGACCTCTCGCCCTACCTCAGCGACTACGGCAAGGCACTCACCAAGAAGCTCGACAAGGCGTCGATCACCAACGCGCTCTTCCAGTACCCCGGGCTGACGTTCAAGAAGCTCGTCAAGCCGCAGTACGCGACTCCTGAGACCATCAAGCCGCTGGTCACGATCGCCAACAAGCTGATCATGGGAACGTATGGGACCCCGACGTCACCCATGTTCATCGGCCAGGGCACCGGCGGATACGTGGAGGGCACCAAGGGCAACCAGCCAGGAATTGGTCCCGGTGACGGTGTCATGATCGCCGGTGATGTCAGGAGTCTGGTGCGCCAGTACTGCGCCAAGGGCGCCACGATCACCTATCGGGAGTACCCGCTCTCCCACGTCGGCACGGTGCCGCTCTGGCTGCCCGAGGCCCTGCCGTGGCTGATGGCTCGCTTCGGGACCACGCCTGCAAAGTCGAACTGTGCAACGGTCAAGCCCGGCAACTCGCTCGCGCCGATGAAGTACATCGGCAAGTAGCGCTACTCGGCGGCGGCGAGCTGCCCGCAGGCGCCGTCGATGTCACTGCCGCGAGTGTCGCGGACCGTGGTGGGCACACCCTTGGCGATCAGTCGGCGTACGAATTCGCGCTCGTCCTCGGGACGCGATGCAGTCCACATGGAGCCCGGTGTCGGGTTGAGTGGGATCAGGTTGACATGCACCCAGCCCCAGTCGCCGTATGACTGCAGCACGTCACCGAGGAGGTCGGCGCGCCACGCCTGGTCGTTGATGTCCTTGATCATGGCGTACTCGATCGAGACGCGACGCTTGGTGGTCTTTGCGTACTCCCACGCCGCCTCGACGGCTTCGTGCACCGACCAGCGGGTGTTGATCGGTACGAGTTCGTTGCGCAGCTCGTCGTCGGGTGCGTGCAGCGACAGGGCGAGAGTGACGGGGATGCCTTCGGTGGCCAGCTGCTTCATTCGAGGTACGAGACCGACGGTGCTCACCGTGATGTTGCGGGCGGACATGCCCAGACCATCGGGAGCTGGAGCGACCATGCGGCGTACGGCACCGATGACGGCCTTGTAGTTGGCCATCGGCTCGCCCATGCCCATGAACACGACGTTGGAGAGTCGGCCAGGACCGCCAGCCACCTCGCCGCGGGTCATCTTGCCTGCTGCGTCCTGGACCTGGTCGACGATCTCGGCGCAGCTCATGTTGCGCTCGAGACCACCTTGACCGGTCGCACAGAACGGGCACGCCATGCCGCAGCCTGCCTGGCTGGAGACGCAGATCGTGGCGCGATCGGTGTAGCGCATCAGGACCGACTCGACGAGCGCTCCGTCGAACAGCTTCCAGAGCGACTTGACCGTCGCACCCTTGTCCGCCTCCATCGTGCGGATCGGGTTGAGCAGCGTCGGCAGGAGCTCGGCGACGATACGGTCGCGGCTCGCTGCCGGAAGGTCCGTCATGTTGGCCGGATCGCGCTCGAGGCGGGAGTAGTAGTGGTTGGCGACCTGCTTGACCCGAAACGCGGGCTCACCCAACGCCTCGGCGACCGCCGTGCGCTCCTCGGCCGTCAGGTCAGCGAGGTGCCGCGGGGGCTTGACGCGTCCGCGCTTCTGCTCGAAGACGAGCGGCAGCGGATTGGGATTGACGGAGGACACGTCCCCATTCTCTCATTCAGGCGGCGTTCGCCCGAATCGTCGAATCAGACCGGCGCCACGTCTACTTCGACAGCCAGCGACGAGGTCTTGGCCTCGGTGAAGATGACGCCCTTGACCGGGGGGACGTCGCCGTAGTCGCGTCCCCACGCCAGCGTCACGTACCGGTCGTTGGCCCACTGGTCGTTGGTGGGATCGATGGCGAGCCAGCTGCCGTCCGGGAGCCATACGGCCGCCCACGCGTGGGTCGCATCGGCGCCGAACACGCGCTCCTTGCCCGGCGGAGGCTGGGTGGCGAGATATCCGCTGACGTACCGGGCGGCAAGGCCGTGCGTGCGCAGACCAGCGAGGGTGAGGTGCGCGAAGTCCTGACACACTCCAGCGCGCTGCTCGAAGACATCATGGATCGTCGAGGTGACGGTCGTGGCGGTCTTGTCATAGCGGAAGTCGGTATTGATGCGATGCATCAGGTCGGTCACGGCTTCGCCGATCGGACGACCCGGCAGGAGCGACTCGGCGGCGTAGGCGCGGACCTCGTCAGTGTGTTGCGCGAGCGAGGACGGCAGCGCGAAGTCCTGGGCACGCCATGCATTCTCGAGGTCGTCGCGAGCTGAGGGAATTGCCTGCTCCCACGGTGTTGCTAGCGCCTGATCGTCGTACGTCGGCGTGTCCACCTCGACCCGGCTGGTCGCCAGGATGTCCAACGTCTTGTGGGCCGTCGTCACCTGGAAGTACGTCGCGGTGTTGCCGTAGTAGTCGAGGTCCTCGGTGCGATCGACGGCGAGCGGATCGATGACCAGCTCGTGCTCGAGCACTCGTTGCCACGGGAGCTCACGGGGCACGAGATAGGCGATGCCCAGGCTGTCGCTGACGTCCTCGTCGTACGAGTACGTCGTCCGGTGCGAGACGTCGTACCTCATGAGCCGCCTCCGAAGCCGAAGGCACGAGGCGCGGGACCCACCGCGAAGTGCAGCTCGGCGATCGCGTCGGCGACCCGCGAGAGCTGACTGATGTAGCCGTCGAGGAACCGTTCGAGGTTGGGCCGGCGCTCCCCCTCGACCGCGACCAGTGCCGCGATGTCGGCGCGGGCCAGCTCGTGGGCGAGGTCGTCGAGGAGCCGCTCGGGGCGGGTCGAGCCGGTCGAGCCGGGCATCGCGGCGAGATGCTCACGCAGCTCGTTGATGCCGAACGCCAGCGACCTCGGGTTGTCGGCATCCATGAGCAGCAGGTCGAGCACTCCGGCGAGCCGTACGTAGCCCCGATAGCGACGCCGATGGGTCACTGCGCTCTCGGCGATCGTGAGCACGGCGTTGTGCAGTTCGCGATCGACGTCGATGCCTCGACGTACGGTCGTCGTCGCCCGAAGCAGGTGACTGAGCTGGAGCCCACGCTCCACCGCACGGCCAGCACTGATCATCCGCCATCCGGGATCGCGCATCATGTTCGCCGTCACGCCTTGCAGCGACAGGATGCCCGTCAGCATGCGGCTCGCGCTCTCGGAGACCTGGTGGCTGTAGTGGTAGCTCGCGAGGGCCGCGGAGGCGCGTTCGGTCGAGCTGAAGGCCTGCCACACGTCGGGCGAGAGCTGATCTCGTACGCTCTGCGCTCCCTCACGCAGGGCGCTGATGGATTGCGCCACCGAGCCAGCACGATTGGCATCCAGCAGCAGGGAGCGGAAGTTAGCGTCGAGCCGGTCCGGCTCGAACGGTGAACCGGTGAGTCGCGTGATCGCACCCAGCAGCACCGCCAGGCTCGCACCGCCCGCGGTGTTCGGCCGGCTGCCATTGTCCTCCGCGCTGGCGTGAGCCGTGAGGACCAGCCTCAACAAGTCCTCGGCCCGCTCGGCGTAGCGACCGAACCAGAACATGTCGTCGAGCACGCGCGGAACCATGGTCGCTGCGGCGCGCGAACGCGTCATCGGCAGGACTTCAGCAAGTCCCTGGTCGGCGTCCTCGGGGTTGTCCTTGAGTATCCAGACGTCCTTGCTCGATGCCGGCTCGCCCTTCTCGAAGACGTTCGCGAGACCACCCACCATCGGCCGGTAGGTCGATCCGTAGCGCAGCGTGAACGTACGCAGCGTCAGCGCCTGAGCTCGTACGCCGCGGGCCCCGAACGACGGCGCCTGCGACAGCGACAGCGATTCCTGACCGACATAGCGGTGAGGTTCGGCACTGATGCGCGAACGCAGCTCGTCGGGCGTGAGGTGTCCGAGGTCGGCTGGATCGTCGATCGCCCGGATGACCAGGTCGGTGATGTTGTCCTCGACGAATGCCTGCGATCGGGGAATGCCGCACCAGTAGGTCTGCACGGATGGCAGCCGCAACGGCTCATCGAGCAGCGTCTCGCACATCGCGGACATGAACGGCAGCAGCCCTGGGTTCTCGAGCACTCCAGAACCGAGTCCATTGACGACGCGAACCGTGCCGCGACGGACGGCTTCGGACAACCCTGCGACACCGAGCTGTGAGTTCTTGCGCAGCTCCAGCGAATCGCTCCACGCGGCATCGACACGTCGCAGGATGACGTCGACGCGTTCGAGTCGGCCGAACACGCGAACCCATACGGCGCCCTCCCGCATCACGAGGTCGCTGCCCTCGACGAGCGGGAATCCGAGCATGGACGCGACGAACGACTGGTCGTACGACGTCTCCGAGTGCGTACCGGGCGACAGCACGACGACCCGTGGATCGGGAGTGTTGCTCGGGGCGGCGTCCATCAACGTCGTGCGGAGGGCCTGGAAGAACGGCGCCATCCGGTGCATGCCGGCCTGACGGTAGAGCTCGGGCATGACGCGCGAGATGACCCGCCGGTTCTCCATCGCGAAACCGACACCGGACGGCGCCTGGGCGCGGTCGGCGATGACCTGCCACTCCCCTGTCGAGTTGCGGCCGAGATCGGCGGCAGACAACAGCAGTGGCCACGGGTCCTGAGCCGATACCCGCGCAGACACCCGGAGAAAACCCTGGTGCCCGAAGACGAGAGCCGGCGGGAGGACACCCGAGGACAAGAGGCGCTGGGGCCCATAGAGGTCGACCAGGATCGCATTGAGCAGCTCGGTGCGCTGGGCCAGACCGACCTCGAGCGACTGCCATTCGGCGGCGTCTATGACCAGCGGGATCGGGTCCAACCGCCAAGGGCCTGCCTTCTGCTCGGGCGGCGTGTAGGTGACACCGTCGTCGGCGAGCATCCGCTCAATGTCACCCGACACACGGGCAAGATCGTCTCGGGTCAGCTGGACTGCGGTCTCGGCGAGCCCCTTCCAGGCCGTACGCAGGCTGCCGTCGGGCGCGACCACCTCGTCGTACCTGGTGACATCGCCCGTCAGTGTGGGCTGCGTGACCGCCGCGGAGTAGTCCTGAAGGACGGTCACGGACGTTTCCTCAACACGTACGACTCACGTCATTCCACCGTCGATGGCCAGGACGGCACCGGTGACCCGGCGCGCAGCCGGCGAGGCGAGGTAGACGATCGCCTCACCGATCTCGGTCGGGCTGCTGGACGAGCCGGGCATCAAGCCCATGATCCGGTCGACCAGGCGTGGCTCGAGGTCAGACGGGAAGGTGGCAGCAACAGCCTCCACAAGCGGGGTGTCCACGGTCCCGGGGCAGATCGCGTTGACCCGGATGCCCTTCGGCGCGAGCTCGACGGCCAGCGCCTTGGTCATCATCGTCAGGCCGCCCTTGGCCGCTGAATACGCGACCGAGAAGGGCTGCGGCTTGTTGCCGGCCACGGACGAGACGTTGACGATGTTGCCCCGGCACGCCAGCAGATGGGGCAGAGCCGCCTGCATCAGCATGAACGGGCCCTTGAGGTCGATGGCCTGGACTCGGTCCCACAGGTCGTCGTCGACCTGCTCGAACCGGCCGAACTGCACGATGCCGGCCACATTGGCGAGCACGTCGATTCGACCATGCTGCGCGCAAGTCTCGATGGCGGCGTCGACCGAGCTGCGATCGGCGACGTTGCACTCGACGTACGTCACACCGTCGGGGACGGTCGGCGCGATGTCGAGGCCGAAGACGATCGCACCCTGATCGCGAAAGAGCTCAGCGGTGGCGTATCCGATACCCGAAGCTGCACCGGTGATGACAACGACGTGGAGGTTGGACTCGGTCATCGGATGACTCCTGGGACGAGGTGGTGGGAGAGGTCGCCTGTTCGGCCGATGCCGAACCTGCGCTCGACAAAACGCCAGGCGCCGGCCGGGCCCTGGTCGAAGGTGTCCACGTAGGAGCCGGTGACCACGGGCTGAAGCGGCAGTCCCGGCACTGCTTGAAGGACGATGTACGCCGACAGCGCGCGGATGGCGCCCCCGTCGATCTCCTCGAGCGCCGTGTTGACGACCAGGTGCTGCGTGCCCGGGCTGCCATCGTCGTGCAAGGTGACGATGGCTCCGTACATGGCGGCCACTTCGTCCGCGCCGGTGGCGATGACCGTACCGTCCTCGGCCATCAACACCGCGTCGGTCATGAGCCTCCCAACGCCGGCGAAGTCGCCGGCATCGATCAGCCGGCAGTACGTCCCGAGGAGACTGCGGATGTGATCCGCGTCAGTCAGAGGCATGAGAGAAACCTAGCGCCCGGCTCTCGCGCATCCGTCGAGGGCGCCCCCACTCGGCAGCGGCGGAATGTGCCACATCACCCGGCGGGTACTTGAAGCGACATCGGGCGCAGCTCGTCGACGATCCTGCCTTGGTAGTAGAGCTGGCCGGCGGGCGTGAGGTGGATGTCGTCAGATCCGACGTACGTGTCCTGGTTGCCGCCGTCGTTCGCCGGGTGCGCCGTGCTGCCCGTTCCGGTGATCCAGTCGGCCGTGTACGGGTCGATCAGCCCGACGACGTTGGGATGCTCGGCCGCAACAGGAGCGAAGTTGTCGTTGAGCGCCCGGTACTGCGCGTACTCCTGGTCACGCACCCCGTAGTAGGACAGCGGCTCGAGCGAGACAAGCACGACTGGAAGGTCTGGACGGATCTCGGCGACGGCGTTCAGGAACGCGTTCATCGCGAGGCGGTGCGTGCTCGCACTCCACGACCTGTCATTGAGCGAACCATTGACCAACAGTGCGTCGATTGGAGCGTCGGCGATCGATGCGAGCCGGCTGGCCGAGCCGAACGCCGACGCCTTGTGCCCCGGGTAGCCGACGTCGCCGGTCAGTGCGCCACCGGAACCATCGTTGATGTAGCCAGTTCCGCCCTGGGCCATGTTCCACACCCGAAAGCCGGTCAGGGTGCTGAGTGTCTGAGCTGGCCCGCTTGAGGCCGGTCGCGGGTCGTACGGCAGGCTTTCGAACATCGAGTCGCTGATCACGCCGAGCGTGAATTGCTCGGTGGCCTCCACCGTCACGCTGTCGTCAGAGTCGTGGTCAACGCCGCTGAACACCATCGGCCCGGCCAGGCGGACGGTGGCCGGCGCACTCGAGCTTCGGGCGACGACCAGCCAGTTCCAGCGACCCGTGCGACCCGGATCACTGCCTTCGAAAGGCGTGGCGGCTGCAGGCTTGCCGTCGATCCACACCATTGCGTCGGACTCCCCGTACGTCCAGTAGCGGATGGCGAACTTCTTGCCGGTGACCTTGAAGCTGACGTCGGCATATTTGTAGAGCGAGTTGTTCAGGTGATACTCGGCGCCCACTGAGGGTCGAATGGCACCTCCGCCCTTTGCCGCCGCGTTCAGCGTGCCGTACGGCACCGGATCGAGGGAGTGCGCGAACGCGCCAGGACTGTCCCAGCGTATGAACGTGTTGTGCGCGAACCACGCGGGCTCCGACGCGGTGAAGGTCACGGTCGCGTCGGACCGTGCCAGCAAGGTGGAGGATTCGGGTCGCATGACCTCGCCGAAGGTCGTCGGAGCCGGCGTGGGAGTCGGACTGGGGCTCGGGCTCGGGCTCGGGCTCGGGCTCGGACTCGGGCTCGGACTCGGGCTCGGGCTGGGGCTCGGCGTGGGCGTCGGTTCCGTGGCGGGAATGGTCACCGGCTTGCTGGAGACGATCATCGAGCTGTAGCCGTGGCGTGAGGCAGTTGCCGAGACCCTGATGGCCTTCCCCGCATCATCTGCTTTCGGCACGTACATCGGTGATTCGGCGTTGGGGATCGGCTGCTGGTCACGTGTCCAGCGATACGTGAACGAGGGCGCGGGCGACCAGGAGCCCGGGGCAACCCTCAGAATGCTTCCGACCGACGGACTACCGGTGATCGTCGGAGTTCCGGGGACGAAGGCGCCGCTGCCCACAACCGCGTTGGTGACACTCTCACGCCGGGTCGACTTGCTCTTGCGGACCGCCCTGGCCTCCACCGTGACATACGTGTTGTAGTCACTCGAGGTGAGCACGTACGAGCTTGCGGTCGCCCCGCTGATCCTGGTGCCATCGCGCAGCCACTGGTAGTAGAACTTCGATGGTCTGGGACTCCAGGTCCCCGTCTTGAGCGTCAGCTTGCTGCCGACCCTGAGCGCACCAGACACGGCCGGTCGGTAGGACGTGAACGTCTGGCCCTTGGTCGGTTTGCTGTAGACCGTCACCACGCGGGTCGGCGAATCCACCGAGCCGAACAATGGCTCAACGAGTCGCGCGCGATAGCGACGCACACCCGTCGCTCCCACCTTCAAGGTGGAGGAGAACCGGCCGGCGGTGTCCGTGGTGACCTGCTTGAAGGTCTTCCACGAACCCGGCTTCCCTTCTTGCTGGAGCCAGACCTGCCGCCCGCTCACCGCTGGGGAAATCTGGCCCATCATCGACACCGTGCTGCCGGTCAGCGGGGAGGACGGCGTGACGCGGTACGTGACGCTCTCGTCGGCCGCCGGGGCCGGGTAAGCCGCCGGCGCCGTGACCAAGCCCGCAAGCGTCAGCAGGCACGCAAAAACGTACGCCGTGGCTCGGGACATGAGGCCTTCCGGGGGCAAAGGGAGTGGCCCGATCCTAGTTGCCCGCACGCACTAACGTTGCGAGACCAGCAATTTGCCTAGGACACGTCGACGAGCGTGTGCAGGATCAGCCAGGCGATCGGCGCCACCGCGATCAGGGAGTCGAGGCGATCCATCAGTCCGCCGTGACCGGGCAGCAGGTCGCCCATGTCCTTGATGCCGAGGTCGCGCTTGATCAGCGACTCCGACAGGTCTCCGAGCGTCGCGAACACGACACCAGCCACACCGAGGATGACGCCGACCCACCACCGACCGTCGAGTCCGTAGACCACGGTGCCCACTCCTGCGGCGACACCGACGATCAGCGAGCCGGCGAAGCCTTCCCATGACTTCTTAGGGCTGATCGTGGGAGCCATCGGGTGCTTGCCGAACATGACGCCGGCAATGTAGCCGCCCGTGTCGGACGCGATCGTGGCGACGATGAACGCCACGATGCGCCACGGTCCGTCGTCCTCGATCAGCATCAGCAGGACGAACACGCCCATGAGGTAGAGATAGGACAGCGAGAAGATGCCGGCGCTGACATCGCGTACGAAACCCTCAGCGCCCTCGGCGAGGCGCCACACGAGGCTGCCGATCACGGTGAGAGCCATGGCGACGGCGGCCGTCTCCATGCCTCCGTAGAACGCACCGACCAGCATGATCGTGCCGCCCGTGACGATCGGCAGGAACGGGATCGTGATGTTTGCCTTGGCGAACGCGCGAGCGAGCTCCCACAGACCGATGCCCAGGGCGATCACGACGACGGCGACGAACGCGTCCTTCACGAGGAACAGCGATGCCACGACGGTCGCCCCGAGGCTGACACCGACACCGATTGCGGCGGGCAGGTTGCGGCCGGCGCGGCTGTGCTTCTCTGCTTCCGCTGGAGACTCTGACGTCGACTCCGGCGAGTCAGATGTCAAGGAGCTCTGCCTCTTTGTTCTTGAGCAGCTCGTCGACGGTCTCCACATGCTTCTTGGTCATCGCGTCGAGGCGCTTCTCAGCACCAGCGTTGTCGTCCTTGCTGATGTCGGAGTCCTTCTCGGCCTTGTCGAGGGTCTGCTTGGCATTGCGTCGCGCGCCGCGGACGGCGACACGGCCCTCCTCAGCCTTGGTCCTTGCCAGCTTGATGTACTCCTTGCGGCGATCCTCGGTCAGCTCGGGCAGCGTGACACGGAGAACCTTGCCGTCGTCGCTCGGGTTGACGCCGAGGTCTGACTCGCGGATGGCCTTCTCGATGGCGGCCTTGGCACCCGCGTCGTACGGCTGGATGACCACGGTGCGCGGTTCGGGGACCTGGAAGCCGGCAAGCTGGTTGAGCGGCGTCTGCTGCCCGTAGTACTCAGCCGTGATCTGGGCGAACATCGCAGGGTGAGCGCGACCCGTACGGATCGCAGCGAACTCCTCGCGGGTGTGCTCGACAGCCTTGGACATCTTGCCGTCGGCGTCACGCAGGGTCTCGTCAATCATGTTCTTCCCTTTCCCATAACGGGATGGTCCTTTGCCCCGGCCAGCCTAGGCGGCGTGGACGAGTGTTCCGATCTTCTCACCACGGAGCACTCGGGCGATATTGCCCTCGCCGTCCATGCCGAAGACGATCATGGGGAGCTTGTTCTCCATGCAGAGCGCGAATGCTGCGGCGTCGACGACCTTGAGTCCCTTGCGGAGCGCCTCGTCGAACGTGATCTCGTCGTACTTCTTGGCGTCCGGGTTGGTACGCGGGTCGGCGGAGTAGACGCCGTCGACACCGCTCTTGGACATCAGCACCGCGTCGGCGCCGATCTCGAGCGCGCGCTGGGCCGAGACGGTGTCGGTTGAGAAGTACGGCATACCGGCACCGGCACCGAAGATGACGACGCGACCCTTCTCGAGGTGACGAATGGCCTTGCGCGGAATGTAGGGCTCGGCGACCTGGCCCATCGTGATCGCGGACTGCACCCGGGTCTCGATGCCGAGCTTCTCGCAGAAGTCCTGCAGCGCCAGGCAGTTCATGACGGTGCCGAGCATGCCGATGTAGTCGGCGCGCGAACGGTCCATACCGCGCTGGCTGAGCTCTGCGCCGCGGAAGAAGTTGCCACCGCCGACGACGATCGCCACCTCGACACCTTCGGCAATTGCCTCGGACACCTGGTGGGCGATGCCGTTGACGACGTCAGGATCGATGCCGATCTTGCCGCCGCCAAAGGCTTCACCTGACAACTTCAGGAGTACGCGGTTGAAACGCTTGCCGGAGGACGGGTCTTTGACGAGCTGGCCAGTGTTCATTGGGTCAGTGTCCATTCCGGCCTCCATAGTGGTGCGGTCGATCGAGTAGGTCAGGCGCCGATCTCGATGTGGGCGAAACGCTTGACCGTGACGCCCGCTTCATCCAGCAGAGCCTTGACGGTCTTCTTGTTGTCCTGGACCGACGCCTGCTCGAGCAGCACGTTGTCCTTGAAGAATCCGTTGAGGCGTCCCTCGGTGATCTTGGCGATGGCCTGTTCGGGCTTGCCCTCTTCGCGCGACGTCGCCTCGGCGATCTCACGCTCCTTGGCAACGACCTCGGCGGGTACGTCTTCGCGGGTCAGGTAGCGAGGACGCATCGCGGCGATCTGCATGGCAACACCGCGAGCGACATCGTGACCCTCGTCGCCGTCGAACTCGACGAGCACGCCAACAGCAGGCGGCAGGTCGCTGGCGCGACGGTGCATGTATGTGACGACGTCACCCTCGAAGCTGGCTACGCGACCGAGCTCGATCTTCTCGCCGATGACGATGGCGAGGTCAGCGACCGCCTCGGCAACGGTCTTGCCGCTGTCGAGAGTGGCACTGGCGAACGCTGCGGCGTCAGCCGGCTTCGTCGTGTCGGCGAGGACTGCGAGCTCCTCAGCGAGCGTGATGAACTGCTCGTTCTTGGCGACGAAGTCGGTCTCGGAGTTGAGCTCGACGATCGCGCTGCCGAAGTTGGCGACGAGTCCGGAGGTTGCCTCGCGGTCGGCACGCTTGGCCGCCTTCGCGGCGCCCGAGATCCGCAGGACCTCGATCGCCTTGTCGAAGTCACCGTCAGTCTCGGTGAGCGCCTTCTTGGCGTCCATCATTCCTGCGCCGGTGGCGTCGCGGAGCTTCTTGACCTCTTGGGCAGTGATTGCCATGTACGTGTTCTCGCTTCTCAGTGTTTGTGGAGCGCCTAGTGGTGGGGGCGCCTACTTGGCGGGCGACTCGGCGGCGGCCTTCTTGGCCGGTGCCTTCTTGGCCGGAGCCTTCTCAGCTGCTGCCTTCTTGGCCGGAGCCTTCTTGGCGGCGGGCTTGTCAGCGTCGTCTGCCTTGGCTGCGGCCTTCTTGGCCGGAGCCTTCTTGGCGGCGGGCTTCTCAGCGTCGTCAGCCTTGGCTGCGGCCTTCTTGGCAGCAGGCTTCTCAGCCTCGTCGGCCTTCTCAGCAGCAGCCTTCTTGGCCGGAGCCTTCTTGGCGGCGGGCTTCTCGGCGTCGTCAGCCTTGGCGGCGTCGGCGGCAGGCGCCTCAGCAGCAGCCTTGTCCTCGGCGTCCTTCTTCTCCAGAAGCTCGCGCTCCCAGTCAGCCAGGGGCTCCTCGGCGCCGAGCTCGGTGCCAGGAGTCTCTTCGCCCGTCTTGCTGCCACCACGGGCGATGAGACCCTCGGCGACGGCGTCGGCGATGACGCGGGTCAGTAGTCCAACTGAACGGATCGCGTCGTCGTTGCCCGGGATCGGGAAGTCGACGTCGTCGGGGTCGCAGTTGGTGTCGAGGATCGCGATGATCGGGATGTTGAGCTTCTTGGCCTCGTCAACCGCGAGGTGCTCCTTCTTGGTGTCGACGATCCACACAGCGGCCGGAGTGCGGCCCATGTCGCGGATGCCGCCGAGGGTGCGCGAAAGCTTCGCGTACTCGCGGCTCATGTGAAGGAGTTCCTTCTTGGTGCGGTTGGAGCCCGCGACGTCGTCGAAGTCGATCTCCTCGAGCTCCTTCATACGCTGAAGGCGCTGGTGCATCGTCTGGAAGTTGGTGAGCATGCCGCCGAGCCAACGCTGGTTGACGTAGGGCATCCCGACGCGCTTGGCCTGCTCCTCGATCGGCTCCTGCGCCTGGCGCTTGGTGCCGACGAACAGGATCGTGCCGCCACGGGCGACGGTCGTCTTGACGAACTCGTAACCAGCGTCGATGTACGCCAGCGACTGCTGGAGGTCGATGATGTAGATGCCGTTGCGCTCGGTGAAGATGAATCGCTTCATCTTGGGGTTCCAACGACGGGTCTGGTGCCCGAAGTGAACGCCGCTCTCGAGCAGTTGGCGCATGGTGACTACTGCCATGGTGATTCTCCTTGTGGCACGTGTGTGCCACTCCTGGTTGACTCACCGCCGGTCGACGGTGACCTGGCGCCTGCTCATGTGGCCCACTCCCCAGAAATATTCTGTGAAGACCAGGACCGCATCCGTATTCGGCTTTCGCGTCATACGGAGACAGGCGCGCGAATTTCACTCCTTGCGAAGTGATTGAGCCCAGTCTAGGGCACGGGTACGTCCGCTGCGAAATCCACAACGGTCACCTGGCGGGCCCGAATTCCCCAAGGCTGGCCAGATGTGCCGTGCCGTCCCTGCGAGCGGCCTTGGCTGGCGACATGAACGATCGAACCCTCCTCGTCATCGCGGCGCTGCTGCTGTCGCTCACGCTCGTACGTCCGGCTGCAGCGGCAGACGCTGATCCATGGTCCTGGCCGCTCCCCGGCCACGATGTCACCCAGCGATTCGACAAGCCAGCGAGTGATTACGGACCCGGCCATCGCGGGGTCGACCTTGCCGCGTCAACGGGCGACGCCGTGCGGGCAGTCGCGGCAGGGCGAGTGACCTTCGTCGGCTCAGTCGGTGGCACGCCGGTCGTCACGATCGATCACGGCAGTGAGCGGTCGACCTACCAGCCGGTGTCATCACGACTGCATGTCGGCGACTCGGTCACGGCTCGGGAGGCGATCGGTACGTTGCTCGGCTCGCCGAGCCACTGCGCGGGTCCCTGCCTGCACCTGGGCCGAGTCGTCGGCGATGACGACTATCTTGATCCACTCGAGCTCCTCGTAGGAGGGCGATTCCTGCTCGTCGACCCCAACGGCAAACCACCGGAACCGCCAGCGAGCGGCACTGGTTCTCTCGACCGCCCGGTCGGTGGCCCGATCACCTCGGGCTACGGGACGCGGGTCCACCCGGTCACGGGTGTCCGCAAGCTGCATGACGGCACGGACTTCGGTGTCGCCTGCGGCACGGCGGTGCACGCCGCGGCGGCCGGAACGGTCGTCGGTCGTTCAAGCGACAATGCGTACGGCAAACGCCTCATGATCCGGCATCGGCCGGGATTCGAGACTTCCTACAACCATCTGAGCCGTCAATCGGTCGCCGTTGGCGATCAGGTCAGACGTGGCGAGGTCATTGGTCAATCTGGCAGCACCGGCCTGTCCACCGGTTGCCACCTGCACTTCATGGTCATCAAGGGCGGCAGTGCCATTGACCCAATGAAATACCTGTAACGGTCAAGCGCGTGGGTGCGCCAGCTTGAATGCGGCCTTGAGGCGTTCGTTGCTCACGTGCGTGTAGATCTGCGTCGTGCCCAATGAGGCGTGGCCCAGGATCTCCTGCACGCTGCGCAGGTCGGCCCCGCCTTCGAGCAGGTGGGTGGCCGCAGTGTGCCGCAATCCGTGGGGGCCGAGATCAGGGCCGCCCTCGATCGCACCGAGCCGTTCGTGCACGATCCGACGGACAGCTCGCGGGTCGATACGACTCCCCCTGATGCCGACGAACACGGCAGCGCCGGTGTCCGCCGCGGTCATGGTCGGCCGCCCAGAGCTCAGCCACAGCTCCAGCGCGTCGCCAGCGGGTGCACCGTAGGGCACCGAACGTTCCTTTCGGCCCTTGCCGAACACCCTGACCACACGACGGCCACGATCGAGATCGTCGATGTCGAGGCCCACCAGCTCACCGACCCGGATGCCGGTGGCGTACAGCAGCTCGAGAATGGCCAGATCACGGAGCCCACGCGGGCCCTCATCGGCGAGGTCGACCAAGGCGGCGTCCAGCACGGCCCGCATCTCGGTCTGGGTCAGGGCATCCGGGAGCTCTCGTCGCGCCTTGGGGCTGGCCAGGAGTGCCCCGGGATCGGTGGTGGCGCGACCCGTCCGCACCAACCACGCCGTGAACACTCGCGCCGACGCGGCCCGGCGAGCCATTGTCGTACGGGCCTTGCCCAGCGTCTGGAGATTGGCGAGCCAGCTTCGAAGCGTTCGGATCGTGAGCCCAGCAGGGTCGAGCACACCGAGTCGCTCGGCATGGGCCGCCAGCGCCTGGAGGTCGGTCACATAGGCGCGCACGGAGTGGGCGGAGAGGTCGCGCTCGGAGACCAAATGGCGCTCGTAGTCGGCGAGGACGCGCACCCACGCCTCGCCGAGCTGGACTTCTCCTGCATCGGTCATCGTCTCCAGTGTGCGATGCGTCGCCGCTCAGCCGACGTCGGCGCGCCGCGCGAGCACCCAGCCGGCACCCACGGGGCTGACCAAACCACGGCGTTGGAGCAGGTCGAGGGACGTCAGCACCTCCCGCGCCGTCAGGCGTACGGCAGTGGCAATCTCGGAGAGGGTCTGCGGATGGCTCCAGTCGAGGCCGTCCAACGTCTTGCGCACCGCGGCAGGCAGGCGATCGAACTCGGTCAGCGGGTCGGGCTCGGCCCTCGATGTCTCCGAGCCGAGTCCACCCAGCTCTTCGAGCACGCTCTTGCCATTGGTCACGAGCACGGCCTTGCCCGAGCGGATCGCTTCGTGCGTACCGGACGACTGCCGCGATGTCACGGGGCCGGGCAACGCCATCGTCGGACGGCCGAGCTGATCTGCCCAGTTGAGCGTGTTGAGCGAGCCGCTGCGCGATGCTGCCTCGACCACCAGCGTGCCCTGGCTCAACGCCGCAATGAGCCGGTTGCGCGAAAGGAATCGCCCCTTGAGCGGCCGGGAGCCGGGTGCCTGCTCACTCACGACGAGCCCAGCGTCTGCCACTTGTGCGATCAGGGCGCTGTGCCCTGCTGGATAGTCGACGTCGGCCCCCGACGCCAGCACGCCCACCGTCGGCTTGTTCATCAGGAACGCTCCTCGATGCGCACAACCGTCGACACCGAACGCTGCGCCGCTGACAATCGTGAATCCAGCGTCGGCGCAGTCAGCCGCTAGCTCTGATGCCGCCTCGGCCCCGTAGGTCGTGCACTCGCGAGCGCCGACGATGGCGACACCGCGCTCGCAGAGCTGAGCGAGATTGCCGTTGCCCCGGATCCAAAGTCCAACGGGAGAACCAGTCGTCCCGTGCAGTGGGGCGAGATGGTCGAGGTCAGACAGGGCCATTGGCCAGGCCGCGTCACTCGGGCACAACCATCGCAATCGGTTGGCTCTGGCGCGACTCTTGGCCGCTTCGACCGTGGAGCGCAGATCGCGAGCCCGCTCGACCCAGGACGGTGGCACCTCGAACGCCGGATGCTTGGCGCGAGCCGCAGCGACGATCTGACCCGGCTCATGCTGCGAGAGCAGATCTCGCAGCCTGGGGTCGCCCGGTTCGGCGATCAGGCTCAGCGCAAGTCGGTCCTCGCGTTCGGTCATTGGTCATCCCACTTCGGTACGGGCACGCTCGGGATGGGTCGAGTCTCGGACGGTCGCCTAGCCTGAATTGTTCGCGCCCCCGACTCGCTGCGCTCGTGGGGGGACCCCCAGCTGCCCTCTCTCACGAGGCTTGCACCATGTCTCGCAGGGCGCTGCCGAGCGGCGTGCCTCGCCGCAGCGAGAGAGCCGTGTCGACATCGTCGCCGCTCGGGACATCGTGACCGTGCAAGTCGGCAATGCTCCACGAGAGCCGCAGGATGCGGTCGGCCGAGCGGGCGTTGAGCTTGTTGGTGCGGAGCTGTTGATCCACCAGCACGCGACCTTGTTCGCTGACTGGCCACTGCTTGCGGAGCTCGACGCCCGGGACGGCGCTGTTGAGCTCCCACGGGGTGTCGTGGAATCGGCGGCGCTGACGGTCGCGCGCCTCGATGACGGTCGAGGCCAGCTCAGCGGTTGTGCGCGCACTGTTCATGGCGTTGACCAGCTCCGGCCGGGCCAGCGGAGACAGAGAGCGATGAATGTCGATCCGGTCTCGAATCGGGCCTGAGAGCCGGTCGGCGTAGCGACGGCGACTGAGCGGCGAGCATCGACACTGGTCGCTCACCGAGCTGCTCAGACCACACGGGCACGGATTGGCGGCAAGGATCAGCTGGAATCGAGCTGGATAGGCAGCCGTGAGCGCCGCCCGCGAGACAACGACGTGCCCGCTCTCCAAAGGTTGCCGCAGCGCTTCGAGGACGTTGGACGAGAACTCGGGCGCCTCGTCTAGGAACAACACCCCGTTGTGCGCCAGCGACAACGCGCCCGGACGGATGACCTTGCTGCCTCCACCGACTATCGAGACCGCACTCGCCGTGTGGTGCGGATCGAGAAAGGGGGGCCGCCGCAGCAATGGCGCATCGCTGGGCAGGACACCGGCGATCGAGTGCACAGCGCTCACGGCGAGCGACTGCTCGTATGTCAGGTCGGGCAGCAAGCCGGGGAGCCGCTGAGCCAACATCGTCTTGCCGATGCCCGGAGGTCCCGTCATGAGCATGTGGTGGCCGCCCGCCGCGGCGACGACCAGCGCCATGCGCGAGTCCTCCTGCCCGGCGATGTCGGCGAGGTCGAGATGTGCCAAGCGTTCGCCAGACGTCCACGACATCGCGGAGATCTCGTCGAGCGGTGGCACCGGCGGATCGTCGGGCTCCTCCGTTCCTGTCAGCAGTGCGACGGTCTGTCGGAGCGAGCGAACGCCGACGACAGAGATGCCCTTCACCAGCTCCGCCTCCGGCACATTGACTTCGGGCACGAACACTCGATCGAAGCCGGCCTCTGCCGCTGCAAGGGTCGCTGGCAGGACGCCTCGAATCGCCCGCAGCCTGCCGTCGAGAGCGAGCTCGCCGAGAAAGGCCGCGCCCACGAGTCGTTCGGCCGGCACCAGCGCCTTGGCGGCGAACACGGCCAGCGCGATCGCCAGGTCGTAGTGCGATCCGGTCTTGGGCAGCGTCGACGGTGCAAGGTTGATGGTCACGAGCTGATCGGGCCAGGTCGTGCCGGAGTTGGCCACGGCCGACCGGCAGCGGTCACGCGCCTCGCTGACCATCGTGTCGGCCAGTCCGACGAGAACTGTCCGAGGCAAGCCACCTCCGATGTGGACCTCGACTTCGATCGGGCGCCCAGAAAGCCCATCGAGCGTCACCGAGTGCGTCGGGGCGCCCATCAAGCCACCCCGGCAATGCGTTCGACGACCGGTCCACCTCGCGGCCGAAGCGCCACCGACACCACGTCGATACGAACGCTCGGCGGCTCGATGTCATGCACCTCGAGCCAATGCATGGCCAACCGGCGAAGGCGCGTTGCCTTGTGACCCGTCACAGCCTCGAACGGGCCGCCGTAGTCGGAGCTGCCGCGCGTCTTGACCTCACAGATCACCAACGTCGAGCCGTCGCGGGCGACGATGTCGACCTCGCCGAACTTGCAGGTCCAGTTGCGGGCAAGGATGACCATGCCGAGCTCTTTGAGATGTTCGGCGGCGACGTTCTCCCCGAACATCCCGATGGCCTTGTTGCGCGCGTACGTCATCCCCCGAGCCTCGTCGGCTCAGAGTCACCTCAGGGTGATCGGAAACTGGCTTGTGGACGGCCAGTCAGCTCCTACGCCATGTGGAAATCAGTCGGTCGACGGGAGCTGGGTCTCGGACTCCTGCAGCTCTTCGACGTTGACGTCCTTGAACGTGAGCACCTTGACGGTCTTGGCGAAGCGCGCCGGCCGGTAGATGTCCCAGACCCACGCATCGCTCATCGTGACCTCGAAGTACGCATCGCCGGTCTCAGATCGCACCTTCACGTCGACGGCGTTGCACAGGTAGAACCGTCGATCGGTCTCGACGACGTACTTGAAGATCGAGACGACATCTCGGTACTCGCGATAGAGCGCGAGCTCCATCTCCGACTCGTACCGTTCGAGATCCTCAGAGCTCATGCGAGACACCTTCCATCGCTGCTCGTACGTTGACGTATCGCCTGCGGTGTTCTGGGCACGGGCCGAACTCGTCGAGCTTCGACTGATGCAACGACGTGCAGTAACCCTTGTGCGTGGCGAAATCG
Organism: uncultured Actinomycetota bacterium; assembly: GCA_963849475.1. GTDB lineage: Bacteria > Actinomycetota > Actinomycetes > Propionibacteriales > Nocardioidaceae > Aeromicrobium. The sequence continues at coordinate 326,916 of CAWKHC010000009.1, read as the reverse complement.
TATGCCGGATATTGGTCGTGGAGCTGCACCATGATCCGGTCGCGTGTCACCTTGGCGACGATCGACGCGGCGGCGATCGACGCGGCGACCCGATCGCCCTTCCAGACCGCGAGCCCGGGGACGCCGAGTCCGTCGACCGGGAAGCCGTCCGTGAGGACGTAGCCGGGCCGGACAGCGAGGCGCGCCAGGGCCCGACGCAGTGCCGAGATGTTGGCGACGTGCATGCCCATCTGGTCGCAATCAGGCGCGGGCACGATCACGACGGACACGTCGGCGGCGCGCTTCATGATCAGGTCGAAGCAGACCTCGCGCCGGGCTTCGGTGAGCAGCTTGGAGTCAGCGATGCCGGGGATGGGTCGATCGAGCACCACCGCGGCGGCGACCAGTGGGCCGGCACAGGCTCCACGGCCAGCCTCGTCGACACCGGCGACAGGCGTGAGGCCCTGCCGGCCCAGCGCCCGTTCAAAGCCGTACAACCCGGCATCGCGCCGGATCGTCGCGCCCTTGGCGAACTGCGTCACTTTTGTTTCAATCCCGCCCGTTGACGGCATCGAACGACGAGGGCTTGTGGATGATGCCGGCACGATTCCAGGGCCAGACGCGCAGCCACGCCTTGCCGACCACGGCCTTCTCGGCGATGAAGCCGCCACCCGGATCGCCGAGGTGCGATCGCGAGTCAGCAGAGTTGCCACGATTGTCACCCATGACCCACAGGTGGTCCTTGGGAACCTTGACGTCGAACGTGAGCTCGCTGGCGGGGGCCTGCTGATCGAGGAGGTACGGCTCGTCGAGCTTCTTGCCATTGATCGTCAGCTTGCCGTCCTCGCTGCAGCAGACGACCTCATCGCCGCCAACACCGATGACTCGCTTGATGAGGTGGCCACCGGTCGGGAACAGGCCAACCGTCTCCAGCGCTCGCTGCACCGGGTTGCTCGCATGCTTGGACTCTTCTTCGCCGAGCCAACCGCCCGGATCGTCGAACACGACGATGTCGCCGCGCTTGGCCTCGCCGGCCCAGTAGGAGACCTTCTGGACCAGGAGCTTGTCATCGATCAGCATCGTGGGCTCCATCGATGCCGATGGGATGTAGAACGCCTGCAGGAAGAAGGTCTTGACGATCACCGCCATCACCATCGCGGTGATGACCAGAAGGATCGACTCCTGCCAGATCGGGAGCTGTCTCTTCTTCTCAGTCACGCGGTGAGCCTAGCCGTACCGAACAACGCGTCGTCCGGCCGATCAGTCTTCGCGCTTTTCCTTGATCTTGGCAGCCTTGCCGCGCAGATTGCGGAGGTAGTAGAGCTTGGCGCGACGTACGTCACCGCGGGTGGCGATCTCGATCTTCTCGATCACCGGGGTGTGCAGCGGGAACGTGCGCTCGACGCCGACACCGAAGCTGATCTTGCGGACCGTGAAGGTACGGCCGATGCCGGAACCCTGGACCTTGAGGCAGACGCCCTTGAACACCTGGATGCGCGAGCGGCTTCCCTCGATGACCCTGACGTGGACCTCGAGGGTGTCGCCGGCGCGAAAGCTGGGGAGGTCGGTGCGGAGTGATTCGCCCGCGACCTGGTCGATGATGTTCGTCATTGCTGTCTCCTCGCTGGTGCCACAGGTCACTCACGGATTGCTAAGAAAAATGAAGGATCGTACGGCGGTCGGCGATGGTGCCCCTGCGGCAGAACCATCCTGCGCCAAGGGTCAATCTTGCCACAGACGATGTGCGCCGACCAAAACGTGCCCGCCAAGGTTCTGGCGGGCACGTTCGTGGTGGAACTGATCAGCTGAGGGCGTAGCCCTCTTCGCCGTGGAGCACCGAGTCGATGCCCGCTGCCTCTTCGTCTTCCTTGACGCGGAAGCCAACGGTCTTGTCGATGGCCTTGCCCAAGATGTAGGCGATGGTGAACGAGTAGAGACCAATGGCCACCGCCGGGATGAGCTGGTTGATGAACTGATCCATGTTGCCGCCACCCGTGAACAGGCCCGAGCCGGTGGCAAAGAAGCCCAGGTAGAGCGTTCCGATCACACCGCCCACCAGGTGGATGCCCACGACGTCGAGCGAGTCGTCGAAACCGAGCTTCCACTTCAGCTCGATCGCCACGGCGCACACAGCACCAGCGAACAGGCCGAGCACAATGGCCCACATCGGCGACAGGTTGAGGCACGAAGGCGTGATCGCAACCAGACCGGTGACAACACCGGACGCCGCACCGACAGCCGTGGCCTTGCCGCTGCGGAAGTGCTCGACAACGATCCAGCCGAGGAGTGCTGCAGCCGGGCAGACAAGCGTGTTGACAACGATCAACGATGCCGAGGCATCATCCGTAGCGGCACCGGCGTTGAAGCCGAACCAACCGAACCACAGAATCGCAGCACCGATGAGGACGAGGGGTACGTTGTGCGGCTTCTGCAGGTCCCGGCTGAATCCAACGCGCTTTCCGAGCACCAATGCAAGAGCAAGGGCAGCAGCACCGGCGTTGATGTGGACCGCAGTACCACCAGCGAAGTCGATTGTGCTGCTGTCAAGGTTCATGTGAGCGCCGAGGCGACCGACCCAGCCAGTCATCCCGTTGTCGTCGAAAGCGAAGACCCAACCGGCGACGGGGAAGTACACCAGCGTGGCGAACAGGCCGGCGAACAGCATCCACGGGAAGAATCGGGCACGGTCAGCGATGGCACCGGAAATCAGGGCCACAGTGATGATGGCGAATGTCGCGCCGAACGCAGCACCTGCCAGAGTGCCAGCGTCACCGGACGCAGCGGCGTCCGACAGACCGAAGTCAGAGAAGGGATTCCCGACGACCTCCTTGATCCAGTCGTCTCCCCCTCCGGACAGCGTTGCCATGTTGGCGCCGTAGAGCATCCAGAGGACACCAACGAGGCCGATCGATCCGAAGCTGAGCATCATCATCGAGACGACGCTCTTGGCACGAACGAGTCCGCCGTAGAAGAACGCCAAACCAGGCGTCATGAAGAGCACCATGGCTGCCGTGATCAGCAGCCAGAATGTACTGAGTTCCATGTTGAATTACCTCTCGTGGGGGTCTGAACATCGGGTGGCACAGCAACGTTGCGGTGTCCGACGCACTCGACAGTGTGGCCAACGGAGGTTTTCTCAGGCTTTCCTCAATGTTTCTGCGGAGTTACGAGGCAACGCTGCCGGTTAACATCGCGTGGCGCATTCCTACTCGCCAGTGGGGTTTTGGCGTGCCTCTGTCCGCAATTCAGCCTGCTCGCGTCGCCAGAGGGCGATCGCCGCGTGGTTGCCGGAAAGCAGGACGTCGGGTACGTCGAGCTCCCGCCACGACGCCGGCTTGGTGTAGACGGGATATTCCAGCAGCCCGTCGTCACCGTGCGACTCCTCGACCAGCGACTCCGGGTTGCTCATGAACCCGGGGATGAGTCGTACGACGGCCTCGATCATCGCGAGGGCTGCGACCTCTCCACCGTTGAGCACGAAGTCGCCGAGGGAGACCTCCTCGACCCGCCATCGGGTGGCGGCGTGCTCCACGACGCGCTGGTCGATGCCCTCGTACCGGCCGCAGGCGAACACGAGGTGCGCGGCACCGCTGAGGCGCTCCGCCGTGCGCTGGGTGAACACCTCACCTGAGGGCGTGGGCACGATGATGATCGCTTCGTCCGATGCCACGGCGTCGAGTGCCTCGCCCCACGGCTCGGGCTTCATGACCATGCCGGCGCCACCGCCGTACGGGGTGTCGTCGACGCTGCGGTGCTTGTCGCGGGTGAAGTCTCGCAGGTCGTGGGCCGCAATCTCGATCAGCCCGGACGCCTGCGCCTTGCCGGCCAGTGAGAGCTGCAGCGAGTCGAGGTAGGCAGGGAAGATCGAGATGACGTCGATCTTCATCCGTCGTCCCGGTCTGCCTGGTCAGGATCGAGCAGGCCTTCGATCTCGTTGATCGTGACGAACCCACCGCTCACGCTGACCTCGGGGATCAAAGCCGTGACGAACGGTATGAAGACCTCACGGCCATCGATCTCGACCGTCAAGGTGTCTTGGTACGGACCATGCACGATGCCCGTCACCGCGCCGACGACGGTGTCACCGCTGCGCGCCTCGAGCCCGACCAGCTGGTGGTCGTAGAACTCGTCGGGATCGTCCGGCGTCTCCACCGGGTCGATCTCGGCTTCGATGATCGTGCCGTGCAGGCCTTCGGCAGCCGTACGGTCCGGGATCTCCTTGAACGAGACGACGAGCCGTCCACTGTGATGGCGAGCTGTCGCGACGGTGAGCGTACGGTCGCCGCAAACGACTGACGAGCCCGGGGCGAATCGCCGATCGGGCTCGTCAGTTCGAATGTCTACGTTCAGCTCACCGCGAATGCCGTGTGCTCGACCGATGCGGCCGATGACGACCTGCATGCTCAGCTGCGGCGGTCGACGTCCACGAAGTCGATGCGCGCGCCGCCCCTGCCGGCGATCGCGCCAGCGACCTTGCGGATGGCGGTTGCGGTGCGACCCTGCCGACCGATGACCTTGCCGAGGTCGTCGGGATTGACCCGGACCTCGAACAGCTCACCGTTGCGCGTCTGCTTGGCACGCACGTTGACGTCGTCCGGGTTGTCGACGATGCCGGCAACCAGGTGCTCGATGACCTCGACGATGGGCGCAGCCACGATCAGGCCTTTGCCTCGTCAGTGGACTCAGCGTCTGCAGGTGCCTCGTCGGCAGCAGGCTCTTCAGCCTTGGCCTCCTCGGCGGGTGCTGCCTCAGCGGCGGGCTCTTCAGCCTTGACCTCTTCAGCTGACTCTTCAGCAGTGCGGCCTCAGCAGCAGGCGCAGCGTCAGCAGGAGCGTCAGCGGCGGGCGACTCGACCGGGGCGTCAGCCTCGACCTTGTCAGCCTTCTTCTTGGCCGTGGTGGCTTCCTTGGCCTCGGACTCAGCAGCGGCAGCCTTCTTGGCGGCAGCGGCCTTGCGAGTGACGGCGTCAGCCTTGTTGTCGCTGTGGAGCTCCTTGAGCGCTTCCTGGAAGATCTCTTCCTTGTCGCGCTTGGGCTCAGCGAACTTCATGGTGTTCTTGCCACCGATGTCGCCGGTGATCTTGAGCAGGGCTGCGACGGCTTCGGTCGGCTGTGCGCCGACACCGAGCCAGTACTTGGCGCGCTCGCCGTCGACATTGATGATCGACGGGTCGGCCTTGGGGTTGTACGTACCGATCTCCTCGATCACGCGACCGTCACGCTTGGTGCGTGAGTCGGCGATGACGATGCGGTAGAACGGCGTGCGGATCTTGCCCATGCGCTTCAGGCGAATCTTGACTGCCACGAGTGTGGTGTCTCCTCAGAATCTTGTATGTGGTGACTTGCCGGTGTCGCGTGGGGACACGGCCGACGAAATCTGTGTGCCGGAGCATGTGGGAGAGAGGGCCCTCACGCGTACCGGACGCAAGGAGTCATTCTGCCAGACCAGTGGCCTTGGCTCCAATTCGGCGGCGACATCAACCGCTCAGACGAGCGGCTTGCCATGCTTGATGCGTCGTCGAACGTCCCAGATGTAGAAGTTGAACGGGAACTCACGCACGAATCGGGGCGAGATGCGGGTCAGGCGACCACACACGCGGAAGAACCGGTCGAAGCGCTTTTGCTGCTTGTCGGACCATTCGGCGTGCATCTGGTCACGGAGCACCTGCGGGAGGAAGCCGATCGTGAAGAACCGGCTGGAGTGCACGAACGGCCAGCGAGCCCACACAGGGAGCTGCTTGAGGTTGGTCAGCGACCAGAGGTACTCGCGGGTCACGTCGTCGATCTCGCACCTGGCGAGACCCTGCTCCCAGTACTCGTCGAACGCAGCGCGATCGGCGGGCCACTGGTCAGCGGTCACCTGCAGGGAGGTGCCGAGCTTGGCCGCCTCGTCATAGACGTAGTCGGCGATGTCCTCGTCGATGTCGCCGTGCATCGCCTCGTAGCCGAGCTTGAATCCCATGTAGAGGCACGCCGCCACCCAGAGCTGGAGATCCTTGCTGAACGCGTTGAACTTCACCTCGGCGCCGGGCTGCGAGCGTACGAATCGATGAACCTCGTTGACGGCCTCGCGGTAGGCGTCGATCTCCTCCTGAGTCCCAAGCGTTGCGACGGCGAGATAGCTCAGCGTGGTGCGCAACCGCTTCATCGGGTGCTTGAACACGTTGCCGCTCTCGACACTTCCGTAGATCACGCCGTAGCCGACCGGCTTGAGCGCGAGCTGCATGATCACGTTGGCGGTCGAGCCCTGGAGCATGATCGGGTCGAACGTGTAGCGCAAGCGATGATCGTCGGGCAGGACAGTCGATGTCGCCACGGCAACTCCCAATCTGAGAACGAGTGTTATCAGTTATCGAACACTCTGCACACGCGTGTGTCAAGATATATGGCATGAGCCTGTCCGCGTCCGTGCGACCCTACGGTGGAGTCGACGCCGACAAACGCGCTCTCGATCGACGCGAGCGTCTGCTCGAGGCCGGACTCGACCTGCTCGGGTCAGCCGACGACTCAGTCGCGCTGACCGTTCGCGGCGTGTGCGCCCAGGCCGGAGTGGTCGCCCGCTACTTCTACGAGTCGTTCGCCGACAGCGATGCCCTCGCTGTGGAGGTGTACGAACGGGTCAACCAGAACCTCGTCGCCGACACCCTTGCAGCGATGGCCTCCTCACCCCATGAGGAGCAGGAGCAGATCCGTACAGGCCTAGGTGCGATCGTGACCCACCTGGCCGCCGATCCGCGTCGCGGACGACTGATCTTCGGAACAGCCCTCTCCCACCCCGCCCTGGCTCCCAAGCGGCTGGAGATGGCGCGAATGTTCGCCGGGCTGCTCGCCACACAGGCCGAGTCGTTCTACGAGACCGAACGCACGACTCGCCTCGACGCCATCTCCCGGTTCCTGGTCGGCGGGTTCGGCGAGACGCTGATGGCGTGGCAGCACGGCGACCTCGAGCTCAGTCAGGAAGAGCTGGTCGACCTCTGCGTCGCCCTTTTCGCGTCGTCAGCCGCCTCGCTGCGCCAGCCCTAGAACTCTCCGTGGCGACCGGCACCCTCGCTGAATGCCTTGGCGCCCTCGGCGGCATCGGGGTTCGACATCAGCATCTGAATGCCAGCTGCTCCCTCGGATCGCAACGCAGAGTCGAGCGGCAGGTCCCACTGCCGGTAGGCCGAGGCGCGATCGGCTTTCATGCAGGCTGATGGGAAGGCCGCGATCTGCTCGGCAAGATCATGCGCCGCGGTGAGCGACTCCCCCACCGGTACGACGCGGTTGGCGAGTCCCATCTGCAGGGCTTCGTGGGCGCCGACGGGGCGACCCGTGAGGATCATGTCGAGCGCACGGCCCTGACCGACGATGCGCGGCAGACGTACCGTTCCGCCGTCGATCAGCGGCACACCCCAGCGCCGGCAGAACACGCCGAACACGGCGTCCTCCTCGACCACTCGCAGGTCGGCCCACAGTGCGAGCTCGAGACCGCCCGCGACGGCGTGCCCGGCGACGGCTGCGATGACGGGCTTGGTGAGCTCCATGCGGGAGGGTCCCATCGGGCCGTCTCCCCCGCCGGTGGCGTCCAGCTCGTTGCGTCGGGAGGTATCGAATGCCTGCAAGTCGGCGCCAGCACAAAACGTGCCCTCGGCACCCGTGAGCACGGCGACCGCGAGGTCGTCGTTTCCCTCGAACTCCTCGAACGCGTCGCGGAGCTCACGGGCAGTCGGGCCGTCGACCGCGTTGCGCACCTCCGGGCGATCGATCGTGATGGTGCAGATCGAGTCGTCGATGTCGAGCCGGACGTTTTGTTTCACCTCGGTGTTCATGGAACCCATTCTCTACACATCCCGGGATCACTCCTGACGCGACTCTTTGACTTTCCTAGTTGGAAAACGTAGATTGAGTTTCCTACTAGGAAAGTGAGGGCAAGCCATGAGCAAGGAGATCAGCCAGGATGACGCCAGGCAGGCGTTGCGTGCCGTCGACGAAGAACGTCGACGAGTGATCGCCGAGATCGACATGCCACGTTGGTACTGGTGGGGACTCGCCATCGCCTGGGTGGCGCTCGGCGTTGCGACCGGGTACGAGAACGTCTGGGTGACCAGCAGCGCGACCCTGCTGTTCGGCGCGGTCCATGCCGCGGTCGCATCGCGACTGTTCTCGGGACGCCACAAGTCAGGTCAGATGAGTGTCAGCGCCAGCACGGTGGGACGGCGCGTCCCGCTCATCCTGTTTGGCAGCCTGATCGCCCTCGCGATTGCCTCGATCGGCGTCGGGTTCGCGGTCGACGCTGACGGCGCAGAGCACGCCTCGACGATCGCTGCCTGCTTCGCCGCAGTCGTCATCCTGTGCGGCGGACCGAGCCTGATGGCAGCGATCCGTCGTCGCATCGAGGAGTCATGAGTTCGGCGAAGTTCGACGAGCTCATCCATCCGAGCACGCGGCTGTCCATCGTCGCCCTGCTTGCGCAGGCCGACTGGATCGAGTTCGCGTTTGTGCGCGACCACCTCAGGATGTCGGACTCGGCACTGTCCAAGCAGTTCACGACGCTGGAGGAAGCCGGATACATCAGCATCGATCGGCCGGTCGCCGACAAGCGTCGCCGGGTCCGCGTACGACTGACACCTGCGGGTAAGGAGGCGTTCGACGGTCATGTCGCGGCGCTGCGAGAAGTGTTGGGCGACGCCTAGCTCTTGGGGGCCCAGCCCGGCGGGCCGAAGACATAGCCGAGCTTGTCGCGCACCCGGGGTGCGCGACGAGCGTCCTGCCAGATGCGCTTGTACTCGCCGTACTGCAGCGACCACACGTTGTAGGTCTCAACCGGCACCGTCAGTCCGTACGTGGGTCGATGGAGCTCGGGCTGGAACGACTTGAACATCCGGTCCCAGATGATCAGCATCCCGGCATAGTTGCGGTCGAGATAGATCGGATCGGAGCCGTGGTGCACACGGTGGTGCGACGGGGTGTTGAAGATGAACTCCCACCAACGCGGGAGCTTCTCGATCTTCTCGGTGTGCAGATGGAACTGCCAGATCAGGTTGATCGAGAAGACGAAGTAGATCATCCAGGGCGGCACACCCAGCAAGGGCAACGGCAGCCATACGACGACCTCGAACCACTGGTTCCACTTCTGCCGCAATGCGGTCGAGAAGTTGAAGTAGACGCTCGAGTGGTGTGCCTGATGGCCGGCCCAGCCGAGGCGGACACGATGGGCGAAGCGGTGGTAGGTGTAGAACAGCAGGTCGACGCCAAGCAGCACGCCGACCCAGGTCCACGGGTTCGTGGCCGACAAGTGCCACGGCGCGAGATGCACGTAGATCACGGTGTAGAGCAGGAACGCCGCCGTACGGAACACCACCGAGAACCCCAGCGAGCCGAAGAACATCGTCAGGCTGGCCCGGGTGTCCTGCTTGAGGTAGCCCTTGACCTTGACCTCGTCGTCGGCTGCCCGGTCGTGCTTGGCCTCATTGCGCACCGCGGCCATCTCGATGAACATGAACAGCAGGAAGAACGGGATCGCGGCACCGGCCGGATCCTTCAGATTGTGCGACAGCGCCTCCAACATCCGGCCATCGTCGCATGTCCGATGGGCCGCGGGCAGCACTTCTGTCCCGTCGTATGCTCGGCGACATGGCTGACGTGACGATCCTGCACAACACCTCCTGCTCGACCTCCCGTTACGCCCTCGACGAGGCCTTCGAGTTCGGTGTCGCTCCCGAAGTCGTGCAATATCTCAAGACGCCACTCAACCGCGACGAGCTGCTCGACCTGATCGGCAAGCTCGAGGATCCGCCGGCCGACCTGGTGCGCAAGGACGGGTTCTTCAAGGGGCTCCAGCTCGACCCGGATGACTACACGACGCCGGAGGCGGTGGCCGACCTGCTCGTCGAGCACCCCCGACTGATGCAGCGCCCAGTGCTCGTACGAGGCAAGCGCGCCATCATCGGCCGCCCCAAGGACCGCGTCGCCGCCTTCCTGAAGGACTAGACGGTCGAGCCGGCGAACTGGGCACTGTAGAGGCGCTCGTACGCGCCACCCGCTGCACGCAGCGAGTCATGTGTGCCCTGCTCGACGATGTGGCCGTCCTCCATCACCACGATGTGGTCGGCGTCGCGAATCGTCGAGAGGCGATGCGCGATGACGAAAGAGGTGCGACCGGATCGCAGCTGCTCCATGGCACCCTGGACCAGCGACTCCGTACGGGTGTCGACAGAGCTGGTTGCCTCGTCGAGCACCAGGATCGCCGGGTCGGCAAGGAACGCTCTGGCAATCGTCAGGAGCTGGCGTTGGCCGGCACTGACGTTGGTGCCCTCGTCCTCGATCACGGTGTCGTAGCCGTCAGGCAGCGTGCGTACGAAATGGTCGACGTACGCGGCCTCGGCGGCAACCATCACCTCATCCTCGGTGGCCAGATGCGCGCCGTAGGCGATGTTCTCGCGGATCGTTCCCTTGAACAGCCAGGTGTCCTGCAGCACGACTCCGAAGTTGTCACGCAACAGACTGCGGTCCATGTGTGAGATGTCGACGTCGTCGAGCGTGATGCGCCCGCTCTGGATGTCGTAGAACCGCAGCACGAGGTTGGTCAGCGTCGTCTTGCCGGCGCCGGTCGGTCCGACGATCGCGATCGTCTGTCCCGGCTCCGCGGTGAGGTTGAGGTGCTCGATGAGCGGCTCATCCGGCTTGTAGGAGAACGAGACGTCATCGAACACGACGCGACCGCGTACGGGATCGGGGAACGGCGCGTCGGCGATGTCGGCGGGTTCCTCGGGCTCGTCGAGCAGGCGGAAGACCCGCTCCGCCGACGCGACACCCGACTGCAGCAGATTGATCATCGCCGCGACCTGCGTGAGCGGCTGGGTGAACTGGCGGGAATACTGGATGAAGGCCTGAACGTCGCCGATGCTCAACGAGCCTGATGCGACTCGCAGGCCACCGATCACGGCTACGAGCACGTAGTTGAGGTTGGACACGAACATCATCACGGGCTGGATGACACCGGAGATGAACATCGCCTTGAACGCCGCGTTGAACAGGTCATCGTTGCGCTCGTCGAACACCTGGCGGGCTTCGGCCTGGCGGCCGAAGACCTTGACCACCTCGTGGCCCGTGAAGACTTCCTCGATGTGGCCGTTGAGCCGACCGGTGCTGGCCCACTGCGCCATGAACTGCGGCTGCGAGCGCTTGGCGATCGCCTTGGTCAGCAGGAACGCGATCGGGATCGTGCCCACGGCAACCAGCGCGAGCAGCGGCGAGATGATCAGCATCATCGTCAACGTGCCGATCACCATCAGGATCGAGGTGAGCAGCTGGCTCATCGTCTGCTGGAACGACTGGGCGATGTTGTCGATGTCGTTGGTCGTGCGCGACAGGATCTCGCCGCGATCTGTCTTGTCGAAGTACGACAGCGGCATCCGGTGCAGCTTCTCCTCGACGTCGTCGCGCAGCGTGGCAACCGTGCGCTGGACGACCGTGGTCGTCACGACGCCCTGGAACCAGGTGAGCAGCGATGCGAGGACGTAGAGGACCAGCACGCCGCCGAGCACCCACGAGAGAGAGGTGTAGTCGATACCGGAGCCCGGCTGCAGGTCGACCGAGCCGACCAACGATGCGAGCTTGTCATTGCCCTCCGCCTTGAGCTGTGCCACGACATCGGCCTTGGTGGCGCCGTCGGGGAACTTGCTGGACAGGAAGCCCGTGAAGACGATGTCGGTGGCATGACCGAGGATCTTGGGTCCGACTACCGTGAGGATCGTGCCGACCACGCCGAAGGCGATCACGCCCCAGACGAGCAGTCGATCACGCAGCAGGCGCTCGGCGAGTCGTTTGAACGTTGCCTTGAAGTCGACGGGCTTTGCCGGAGGCATGCCCATCGCACCCATGGGACCGCGCATCGCGCTCATGCCGCCTCCTCTTCCGTGAGCTGGGAGAGGACGATCTCGCGGTAGACCTCGCAGGTCTGCATGAGGTCGGTATGCGTTCCCGTGCCGACGACCCGGCCTTCGTCGAGCACGACGATGCGGTCGGCGTTGCGAATGGTGGAGACCCGCTGGGCCACGATCACGACGGCCGCGTCGGACGTCACGGCTCGCAGTGCGTTGCGCAGGGCGGCATCCGTCGCGTAGTCGAGCGCCGAGAACGAGTCGTCGAACAGGTAGATCGGCGGGCGCTTGACGATCGCCCGGGCAATCGCGAGACGTTGTCGCTGACCACCGGAGACATTGGTGCCGCCCTGCGAGATCGGCGCATTGAGCAGCGAAGGCATCTTGGTGACGAAGTCCTTGGCCTGGGCGATCTCGAGCGCGTCCCAGAGCTCCTCGTCGGTGGCGTCAGGGCGCCCGTACCTGAGGTTGGACGCGATTGTGCCACCGAACAGGAACGGCCGCTGGGGCACCAACCCGATGGAGGTCCAGACGTTCTCGGGGTGCAGCGACCGGATGTCATGGCCGTCGATGCGGATCGCTCCCGCTGTCGCGTCGAACAGGCGCGGGATCAGGCTGAGCAGCGTCGACTTGCCGCTGCCGGTCGAGCCGATGATGGCGGTGGTCTCCCCCGGCCTGGCGATCAGGTCGATCTCGTGGAGCACGTCCTGCTCGGCGCCGGGGAACGCAAACGAGGCCTTCACGATGTCGATGCGACCCTCGCCGAGAACGACCTCGACGGCATCGTCTGGCGCGAGAACGCTCGGCTCGGTCTCGAGCACCTCAGTGATGCGCTCGGCCGACACCTCCGACCGGGGCCACATCATGAACAGGAACGTCGCCATCATCACCGACATCAGGATCTGCGTGATGTAGGCCTGAAATGCGGTCAGGGTGCCCACGTCGAGGTCGCCGCTGCCGACGCGAAACCCGCCGATCCAGGTGGCGAGCACGACCGAGACGTTCATGATGAGCATGACCAGCGGGAAGAACATCGCCGTCAGCTTGCCGACCGCGATCGCGACGTCCATGTTGGCCTTGTTGGCGTCGTGGAAGCGCTCGGTCTCGTAGTCCTCCTTGACGAATGCCCGGATGACCCTGATGCCCATGATCTGCTCGCGCATCACCCCGTTGATGTCGTCGATGCGCTCCTGCATCTGACGAAACAGCGGACGGAGCTGTCGGATGATCATCGCCAGGCACAGGATCAGGACTGGGAGGACGATCACCAGGATCCCGGAGAGCTCGACGTCCTGACGCAGCGCCATCACCAGGCCGCCGACGCCCATGATCGGGGCCGTGACGAGCATCGTGAGCAGCATGAACACCAGCAGCTGGACCTGCTGCACGTCGTTGGTGGTGCGGGTGATCAGCGTGGGAGCGCCGAGCTGGGTCATCTCACGCTGTGCGAATGTCTCGACCTTGCCGAAGATGCCGGAGCGCATGTCGCGGCCAACAGCCATCGACGTACGAGCGCCGTAGTAGACCGCGACGATGGTGCAGACGACCTGGAGGACCGTGAAGCCCAGCATGACCGTGCCGGTGCGCACGATGAAGCCGCTGTCACCCTCGACGATGCCCTTGTCGATGATGTCGGCATTGAGGCCCGGGAGGTAGAGGTTGGCGATCGTGCCGGCGAGCTGGAAGAAGATGACCACCATCAGCGGACCCTTGTAAGGCGCCAGGTAGGTCCGCATGAGCGGGATGAGCATTGCTGCAGGTTATCCCGCAGCGCCGACGTGAACTCACGACAGATGTAATGACTTTGAGACGGGTAAGGGCTAGACCAGCGCGTTGATTCCCAGCACCACGACGAGGCCGGTGACAGACAGGACGGTCTCCATGATCGACCAGCTCTTGATGGTCTGTACGACCGACAACCCGAAGAACTCCTTGACCAGCCAGAACCCGGCGTCGTTGACGTGCGAGAAGAACACCGAACCGGCACCAATGGCCAGCACGAGCAAGGAAACCTCCGTGGTCCCGAGGTCCTGGGCGATCGGCGCCATGATGCCGGCGGCTGTGATCGTCGCGACGGTAGCGGAGCCGGTGGCGACACGGATGAGGACGGCGACGAGCCAGGCCAGCAGCAGCACCGAGACGCCGCTGTCCTTGACGAAGTCCGCCACGACCTCGGCGATGCCCGTGTCGATCAACGTCTGCTTGAATCCACCACCGGCGCCGACGATCAGCAGGATCCCGGCGATCGGCGGGAGCGCGTTGCTCAAGACGTCGGAGATGTCGTCCTTGTCCATGCCGGATGCCCGGCCGAGCGTGAAGATGGCCACGATGACCGACAAGAGCAGGGCCACGAACGGCTCGCCGATGAAGTCGAGCACCTTGCGCGGTGTGGTTCCCTCGTCCACCGCGATGTCCGCGTACGCCTTGCCCATCATCAGCACGACCGGCAGCAGCACCGTGGCGATCGTGATGCCGAAGCCGGGACGGCGTTCACGCTTCTCGATCGGCGCCTCAAAAAGGTCTCCGGCCGGAACGGGAACCCATTTGTCGGCGAACCGGGCAAAGAGCGGGCCCGCAACCACGATGGTGGGGATCGCGACCAGTATGCCGAGGGCCAGCGTCCGGCCGAGGTCTGCGTCGACCACGTCGATGGCGGCAAGCGGTCCGGGGTGCGGGGGTACGAATCCGTGCATCGCCGAGAGCCCCGCGAGCGCCGGTATGCCGAGCGAGATGATCGACCGCTCGGCGCGCTTGGCGACCAGGAAGATGACCGGCATGAGCAGCACGAGACCGATCTCGAAGAACATCGGCAGGCCGATGATCGCGCCGATCGCAGCCATCGACCACGGCAGCATCCGGGGACTCGACTTCCCGACAATCGTGTCGACGATCCGATCAGCACCTCCGGAGTCAGCGAGCAGCTTGCCGAACATCGCACCGAGGGCGATCAGGACGCCGACACCCTTGACCGTGTCCCCGACGCCGGTGCTGAAGCTGGCCACCACGTCGAGCATGTTGCGGCCGGCGATGGCCCCGACCGTGAGCGAGCCGAGGATGAGGGCGAGGAACGGGTGGAGCTTGAACCATGTGATCAGCACCACGAGCACGGCGATACCGACGAGTGCTGCGGTGATCAGCACCCCCGTACCTGCAACGGCCTTGACCGGTTCGGGTGGTGCGGCGGCGATGAGCGTACTGGCGATCATGCGGTCTCCTCCTCTGGCAGCCCGGCGCGGGCGACGAAGGCGTCCACGATCTCGGCGGGTGATGGTGTGATGTCGAAGGCCCAGCCGTTCTCGTCGGACTGAAGCGGCTCGAGGGTCTTCTCCTGCGAGGCCAGGAGCGACGACGGCATGAAGTGGTCGCGGTGCTCCATGCGTGACTTGATCAGGTCATGGTCGCCGGTCAGGTGGAGGAACTGGGTACGCGGCGCAGCGTCCACGAGCACGTCACGATAGGCACGACGGAGCGCCGAGCAGCTGATGACTCCCCCAGCTGAGTCATGGGCGGCAAGCCAGCGGCCGATGTCGGCCAGCCAGGGCCAGCGGTCCTCGTCTGTCAGCGGCGTACCGGCGGACATCTTGGCGATGTTCGCCTCGGAGTGGAAGTCGTCGCCGTCCGCGTAGTCGACACCGAATCGATCGGCGAGCTCGTGCCCAACGGCCGACTTGCCGACGCCAGAGATACCCATGACGACCACGAGCGGCTTCATGGTCTCGACGGTATGCCCGCTGGTGCGCGGGCGCTACCGCTACATCAGGTCCTTGAGCTCCTGAGGCAGCTCGAACTCGTCCTTGCCGCCTGCGGGGAAGCCGAATGCGCTGGCGCCGTCTGACTTCTTGGCAGCTGCGGCCTCAGCCGCGCGCTTGGCCGGGTTGCCTGAGACTCGCTTGCCCTTCTTCTGCTGCGGCTTCTGCTTGGCGCCGGCTCGCTTGCCGGGACCGGGGAGCCCGGGCATCCCCGGCATACCGGGCATGTTCGGCATTCCGCCGCCCTTGGCCATCTGCTGCATCATCTTGCGGGCGTCGAAGAACCGGTCGACCAGCTGGTTGACGTCCTTGACCTGTGTGCCCGAACCCCTCGAGATGCGTGCTCGACGTGAGCCGTCGATCATCTTGGGGTTGTCGCGCTCGGCCGGCGTCATCGACAAGATGATCGCCTTGATGCGGTCGACCTCGCGCTCGTCGAAGTTGTCGAGCTGCTCCTTCATGGCGCCCATGCCCGGGAGCATGCCCATCAGCTTGGACATCGAGCCCATCTTGGCCATGGCTTCCATCTGGCCGAGGAAGTCCTGCAGGGTGAACGAGCCGCCCATGAGCTTCTCGGCGGCCTTGTTGGCTTCTTCCTCGTCGAATACCTTTTCGGCCTGCTCGATGAGCGTCATCATGTCGCCCATGTCGAGGATGCGCCCCGCCATGCGGTCCGGGTGGAACACGTCGAAGTCCGTCAGCTTCTCGCCGGTGGACGCGAACATGATCGGTCGGCCCGTGATGGAGCGCACGGACAGTGCCGCACCGCCTCGGGCGTCGCCATCAAGCTTGGTGAGCACGACGCCGGTGAAGTCGACGCCCTCGAGGAATGCCTGCGCCGTGACGACGGCGTCCTGGCCGATCATCGCGTCGATGACGAAAAGGACCTCGTCGGGGTCGACGGCCTTGCGGATGTCGGCCGCCTGCTGCATGAGCTCGGCATCGATGCCGAGGCGTCCGGCGGTGTCGACGATCACGACATCGTGCAGCGTGCGCTGTGCTTCCTTCAGCCCCGCCTTGGCGACCTTGACCGGGTTGCCCTTGCCGTTGCCGGGCTCCGGCGCGAAGACCGTGACGCCCGCCTGCTCGCCGACGACCTGAAGCTGGGTGACGGCGTTGGGACGCTGGAGGTCGGCCGCCACCAGCATCGGCGACTTGCCCTGCGACTTGAGCCAGAGCCCGAGCTTGCCGGCTAGAGTCGTCTTGCCGGCACCCTGGAGGCCGGCGAGCATGATGACGGTCGGGCCGGTCTTGGCGTAGCGGATCCGACGGGTCTCGCCGCCCAGGATCGTGACGAGCTCGTCGTTGACGATCTTGATGACCTGCTGGGCCGGGTTGAGCGCTTGGCTGACCTCGGCGCCAGCCGCGCGCTGCTTGACGTTGGCGATGAACTCGCGGACGACCGGGACTGCGACGTCGGCGTCGAGCAGGGCGACCCTGATCTCGCGCGCAACGGCGTCGATGTCGGCCTCGGACAGTCGACCCTTGCCACGAAGGTTCTTGAACGCCGACTGGAGGCGGTCCTGCAGGGTGTCGAACATGTGGTGACGGCGTCCTTGGATCAGGTGTCTGCGGGCGTACCAAGCCTAACCGAGTTGTCCATGCGTCAGCCGAGGGCCGCTGCCACACGATCGCACAGCACCGCACCCGTTGCGTCGTCGAGTCGTTCACCGTCGGCATCGACGACGTAGAACACATCGCGCACCTCTGTCCCGTACGTCGACATGTGCGCCGACCGGATCGACAGGTCGAGCGACGCGATCTCGTGGCACACGGTCCACACCAGCCCGCGACGGTCATGCGCACGTACCTCGAGCAGCGTCGCCGTCTCGGACAGTCGGTCGAGCAGGCGTACGCGTGAGCCCACCGTGTCATCGCTCGGCTTGAGCTCGAGCCGGGCGGCCAGGTCCACCTCGCCGGCGAGGGCAGGCCTCAGCCGTTCGCGCAGGCGCGTTGCGTCCACGTCCGCTCGCGACACCTCCCAGAGAGAGGCCGCCGCGTCGCCGAGCGTCACGGTGCGTGCCGAGCGGATCTCAAGGCCGGCAAGGGCTATCCCACCGGCGAGGTCGGCCATGACACCCTGACGACTCGACGTGACGACCGTGACCAGCGAGCCATCCTTGTGAGCCTCCACATCGAGGGTGAAGTCGGCTGGTCCGGTCGCACCGTAGTCGGGGATCGGCACGCCGGAGGGCCAGCCCTCGTACGCCTGAGGGTCGGGACTCTTCACCGCATCATCGAGCTGGGCCTGGGTCTTCGCGACGAGCCCTTCGATCAGCCCCTTGCGCCAGGTGGACCAGGCGGCGGCGCCGGTCGCCTGCGCATCCGAAGCCGACAGTGCAGCGAGCAGCTCGAGGAAGTCGGCCGTCCCCACCACCTCCGCGACGTTGGCGGCGGTCGATGGGTCTTCGATGTCACGGCGAGTGGCGATCGTCGGCAGGAGGAGGTGCCACCGTACGAGCAGGCCGATCGTGGCGGCGTCATCAGCGTCAAAGCCCCAGCGCGTCGCGATCGCAACGGCCATCGGCTCCCCGTCGATGCTGTGATCGTCGCCGTTGGTGCCCTTGCCGATGTCGTGGAGCAATGCCGCCGCGGCCAGCAGGTCCGGTCGGGCCACATCGCGCTGCAGCTCGGCTGCGAACACGCAGGTCTCGAGGCTGTGCCGGTCGACCGTGAAGCTGTGCACGGGCGACGACGAGCCACGAAGCCGGATGTTCGTCCATTCAGGCAGCAGCAGGTCGATGACACCGGCGAAATCGAGCTCGTCCCACACCGCGACGAGACCAGGACCCGAAGTCAGCAGGTCGACCATGAGCCGAGTCGAGGACCTGGGCCATGGCTCGGGCATCTCCCCCATGGTCCGCGCCAAGCGGTTCGCCGATCCTGCGCTCAGCGGAAAGCCATCACGTGCGGCCGCAGAGGCTGCCCGCAGCGCGACCTCCGGATCGTTGGCCGGATCAGCCTGTTGGGTGAGGATCACCTCGCCACCGAGCAGGCCAACACCCTCCCCCAGCCGAGTCACGACTGGCCCGGTGGCCGAGATCTTCGCCTTGCGGGTCGAAGGTGCGACGGCATCGTCGATGCGGCGCCACGCCAGGGACGTCAGGTGCGCGATGCGCCGACCGAGCTCGCGCGTGTGCAGATCGAGCTCTTCGGCACCCATGCCGAGGAGTCGAGCGACCTCCGGGACCTGCTCCGCATCGAGCTTGTCGCCCTTGCGCCCGGCGACTTCGTGCAAGGTGTCTCGTACGTCGAGCAGCGCGCTACGCAGGCTCTCTGACTCTTCGCGCGGGACGTCGATCAACCAGGTCGCCACCAGTGCTCGAAGGATCACGGTGTCGCGCAGTCCTCCACCGGACTCCTTGAGGTCCGGTATCGCGGCATGCGCCAACCAGCCGGCTCGTCCGATCCGCGCCGTGCGGGCCTCACGCACCTCCTCGACCCTCGCGCGGGCGTCTCGACGCCAGTCGCCGAGCACCTCTGACCGGAGGGTGGCAACCAGCGCCGCATCGCCGGCGACCGCCCGGGCATCGAGCATCCCCATCGCTGCCCGGTGGTCGACGGCGGCCGCCTCACGCATCTGCACTGTGTCGCGTACGGAGTGGTCGAGCGCGATGTTGTCGTCCCACAGCGGGTACCAGATCGCCTCGGCAACCTCGCGTACATGATCGTCCTTGAGCCCCGGCTCGTGCAGCAGCACCACGTCGACATCGCTGAACGGTGACAGCTCGCTGCGTCCGTACCCGCCGACGGCAACGAGTGCGAAGCCCGAGTCGTCGTCGGACGGCTTCGAACCCGTCGCCTCGAAGAAGAGCTGACGCAGTCTCTGATCGACCTCGGTGGCACGATCCTGACGACGCTGTGCCAGCTCTCGACTGAGATTCACTGACTTAGAGTGCTGCCTCATCGGTCTCGCCGGTACGTACGCGCACCACGGACTCGACTGGAATCACCCAGACCTTGCCGTCACCGATCTTGCCGGTCTTGGCTGCGGTGCTGATCGTGGAGACCACCATGTCGACGTCGCCGTCATCAACGACGACCTCGAGGCGAATCTTGGGGACCAGCGAGACATCGTACTCGGCGCCTCGATAGACCTCCGTGTGCCCCTTCTGCTGGCCATATCCACTGGCCTCGGTCACCGTCATGCCGGCGATTCCTGCAGCGGCAAGAGCCTCGCGGACCTCTTCCCACTTGTGCGGCTTCACGACCGCCGTAACGAGCTTCATGTTCCGTCCTATCCCAGTCCGCCGGTGGCAGTTCCTACGTGATCGTAGGCAGTCTCAAGATGCTCGACCTGATCGATGCCGGTGACCTCGTGCTCCTCGTCAACGCGCAGGCCGATCAGCCTGTCGATCACAGTAGCGATGACGTACGTACAGGTGAACGCGTACACGAGCACGACCACAGCAGCCACGAGCTGCTTGCCGAGCTGGTCGAGTCCACCGCCGTAGAACAGGCCGGCCTGACCGAAGCCGAGCAGCTCGATCGCGGCCTTGCTGGCGAGCAGCCCGATCAGCAGGGTGCCGACGAGTCCGCCAACCAGGTGAACGCCGACGACGTCGAGTGAGTCGTCATAGCCGAGCTTGAACTTCAGGCCGATCGCGAACGCACAGACCCCACCGGCGACAGCGCCGACCACGAGCGCGCCCATCGGCGAGACGGAGCCGCACGAGGGCGTGATGGCGACGAGACCCGCGACGACCCCGGATGCCGCACCGAAGCTGGTGCCCTTGCCGTCGCGGAGCACCTCGACGGCGAGCCACCCCAGCATGGCCGCTGCGCCGGCGGCCACGGTGTTGATCAGGGCGAGGCTGGCGAGCTGGTTGGCGCCCAGTGCGGAGCCGGCGTTGAAACCGAGCCAGCCGAACCAGAGCAGGCCCGCTCCGAGCAGGACCGAAGGAAGGTTGTGAGGACGCATCGGATCGCGCTTCCAGCCGATCCGCTTGCCGATGACGAGCGCGAGGGCCAGGGCCGAAGCACCTGAGCTGATCTCGACCACTGTGCCGCCGGCGAAGTCAAGCGCACCGAGCTTGTTGGCGATCCAGCCGCCCGTCGTGCCCTCACCGTCGAACGCAAAGACCCAGTGCGCGACCGGGGCGTAGACGATCGTGAGCCACACCGGCACGAACAATGCCCAGGCGGCGAACTTCATCCGGTCGGCGACAGCCCCGCTGATCAGGGCAACCGTCACGATGGCGAAGGTCAGCTGGAAGACGATGAAGACGTACGTGGGGATCGTCCCGGTCAGCGTGTTGGGCGTGATGCCCTTGAGGCCGACATGCCCGAGTCCGCCGATCAGCCCGCCCGTGGCGTCGTCATCGAAGGCGAGGCTGTACGCGTACAGGAACCAGGCAACCGGCACGATCGCCATCGCCATGAAGCTCATCATCATCATGTTGAGCACGCTCTTGGCGCGAACCATGCCGCCGTAGAAGAACGCCAGACCGGGCGCCATCAGCAGCACGAGAGCCGATGATGCCAGCATCCACGCGGTATCGCCTGAATTCATGTTGCCTCCGTGCCGGGTCGGTTAGTCACGTCGGTGGCGGACACTATCGCACCGGGACGTGGCTCACGTCGCTACCGAAGAAATGCGCTGGCGCCGCACCCCGGAGGATGCGGCGCCAGTCATGTTGTCTCGTGCCTAGAGCGCTGCCTCGTCGGTCTCGCCGGTACGAACCCGCACCACGGACTCGACTGGGATCACCCATACCTTGCCGTCACCGATCTTGCCGGTCTTGGCAGCCCCGCTGATCGTGGAGACCACGCTGTCGACGTCGCCGTCGTCAACGACGACCTCGAGGCGGATCTTCGGTACCAGCGAGACGTCGTACTCAGCACCGCGGTAGACCTCGGTGTGTCCCTTCTGCTGGCCATATCCACTGGCCTCTGTCACCGTCATGCCGGCCACTCCTGCTGCGGCGAGGGCCTCGCGGACCTCTTCCCACTTGTGCGGCTTGATGACTGCAGTAACGAGCTTCATGCACGGACTCCCGTCTTGATGGCGGACCCACCGATGATCCCGGCTTCGTCGTACGCGGTCTCGAGGTGCTCGACCTGGTCGATGCCGAGGACCTCATCCTCTTCGCTGATGCGGAACCCGATCGTCACGTCGATCAACTTGCCGATGACGTACGTGAGGATGAACGAGTACGCGAGGACGGCACCGGCAGCGACCGCCTGCTTGCCGAGCTGGCTGAAGTCGCCGCCGTAGAGGACGCCGACATCGTGTGACGCCAGGAGGCCGATCAGCAGGGTGCCGACGAGGCCACCGACGAGGTGGACACCCACGACGTCGAGCGAGTCGTCGTACCCGAACTTGTACTTGAGCCCGACAGCAAGCGCGCAGAAGATGCCGGCGATGATGCCGAGACCGATCGAGCCGACCGGGGTCAGCGCTCCGGCAGCGGGAGTGATGGCCACGAGACCGGCAACGGCACCGGAGGCACCACCGAGGCTGGTGGCCTTCTTGTCGCGGATGACCTCGACCAGCAGCCAGCCGAGGATGGCGGCACCCGTGGCGACCGTGGTGTTGACGAGCGCCAGACCGGCGAGGCCGTTGGAGCCGACCGCCGAGCCGGCGTTGAAGCCGATCCAGCCGAACCACAAGAGCCCCGCACCGAGCAACACGAACGGAAGGTTGTGCGGACGCATGGGGTCGCGCTTCCAGCCGACACGCTTTCCGAGCACCAGGGCAAGGGCGAGACCCGCAGCACCGGCGTTGATGTGGACCGCGGTGCCGCCCGCGAAGTCCAAGGCTTCCAGCTTGGTCGCGATCCAGCCTCCGTTGTCGCCGAAGTCGAACACCCAGTGCGCAACCGGGAAGTAGACGACGGTGACCCAGACGACGATGAACAGCGCCCAGGCGCCGAACTTCGCGCGATCGGCGATGGCACCGCTGATCAGCGCCACGGTGATGATGGCGAACATCAGCTGGAAGGCCACGAAGACGTACTCGGGGATCGTGCCGTACGCCGTGTTGACCGAGATGTTGTCGAGGCCGATGCGCTCGAACCCGCCGAGCCAGCGGTTGCCGTCAGGGCTGAACGCGAACGAATAGCCGTACAGAACCCACAACACCGGCACGATGGCCAGCGCAAGGAAGCTCATCATCATCATGTTGAGCACGGTCTTGGAGCGGACCATGCCGCCGTAGAAGAACGCCAGTCCTGGCGTCATGAGCAAGACCAAGGCCGTACTGGCCAGGATCCACGCGGTATCGCCGGTATCCATGAAACCTCCGAATGAGTTGTGCGCGGGCTGAGACGTCGCCCACTGCGCTACAGATTCCTATTCGGTGATTTCGGTCTGGGTTTCCAGATGTTGCGGCGATGTCACAAATCTGCCGATCGTGTTAACAGCAGGTAACGCGCACCAGACTCACTCAAGGAGTGCGTCGACGAACTCCTCGGGATCGAACGGCGCAAGGTCATCCACGCCCTCGCCCAGGCCCACGAACTTGACGGGTACGCCGAGCTCGCGCTGGACCGCGATGACGATGCCGCCCTTGGCGGTGCCGTCGAGCTTGGTCAGCACGACGCCCGTGACATCGACGACCTCGCCGAACACGCGCGCCTGGGTCATGCCGTTCTGCCCGGTGGTGGCGTCGATGACGAGAAGGACCTCGGTGACGGGTGCCTGCTTCTCGATGACGCGCTTGACCTTGCCGAGCTCGTCCATCAGTCCCGCCTTGGTGTGCAGGCGACCCGCGGTGTCGACCAGCACGACGTCGACCCCGTCGGCGATGCCCTTCTGCACCGCATCGAAGCCCACGCTCGCCGGGTCGCCGCCCTCGGGACCGCGCACGGTGTCGACGCCGACGCGTTCGCCCCACGTCTGCAGCTGCTCGGCCGCGGCCGCACGGAACGTGTCGGCCGCGCCAAGGACGACCGACTTGTTCTCGGCCACGAGCACGCGGGCGAGCCGTCCGACGGTCGTGGTCTTGCCGGTACCGTTGACGCCGACGACCAGCACGACGCCGGGCTTGCCGTCAGCACCAGTCGACTTCAGCGAACGATCGTTGCTCGGGCCGATGAGACCGACGAGCTCTTCACGCAGCACGCGTCGTGCATCGTCGGGATTTTTGATGCCCTCGACGCGCACCCGGGTCTTGAGATTCTCGACCAGCTCGTCGGTCGGGCCGACACCCACGTCTGCGGCGAGCAGGGTGTCCTCGATCTCCTCCCAGGCGGCGTCGTCGAGCGTGGCACGGCCGAGGACGGCGAGCAGGCCCTTGCCGAGCGTGCCCTGTGAACGCGCGAGGCGAGCACGCAGTCGTACGAGCCTGCCCTTGGGCGCCTCGGGCTGCTCGATCGAAGGCGCAGCGGGCTCCAGGTCCGGGGCCGGTTCAGGTTCCGGTTCCGGTTCCGGTTCTGGTTCTGGTTCCGGTTCCGGTTCTGGTTCTGGTTCTGGTCGGGGTTCGGGCTTCTCGAGCTTCGGTTTGGGGGCCGGCTTTGGCTTGGCGACCGGCTTGTCGACCTCGGGCTTCTCGGCGACTTCCTTGGTCGGTGCGGGTGGCGGCAGCTCGGCGCGGCGGCGCGAGAGCAGCAGGGCCGTACCTCCGCCGAGCAGGAGGACAACACCGGCAATGATCAGGACGAGATTCAGCGTGGTCACATCGCGATCCTATGGAGTCGGCGGTGCGAAACCGGTCATTCCTGGACGAGTGGTGCGACCGCGTCCCTGATCGACTGCGGGATCGGCGTCACCTGCCGTGAGGTCGAGTCGACGTAGACGTGGACGAAACGTCCGATCGCAGCCGGTTCATCGCTGTCGCCCTGGAAGAGGCCAATGCGATAGACGATGCTCGATTCGCCGAGCTTGCTGACGGCGATGCCGGCCTGCACGTCGTCGGGAAAGCCGAGAGACCGCTTGAACGTGCATTGCGTCTCGACCACCAGGCCGACCGCATCGAGCTGGCGGATGTCGGTGCCGGTCGCCTCGATCAGGAAGCCGTTGACCGCAGTGTCGAAGTACGAGTAGTAGACGACGTTGTTGACGTGACCGTAGACATCCTCGTCCTCCCAGCGTGTCGTGATGGTTCGCAACGTCGGGAAGTCCGTACGCATCAGCGCACCCTCGCTCAAGCTGTTTCTTCCTCACGGAGGCGCTGGCTGATGACAGCCGAGACGCCGTCGCCGCGCATCGACACACCGTAGAGCGCGTCGGCAACCTCCATCGTGCGCTTCTGGTGCGTGATGACGATCAGCTGCGAGCTGGCCCGCAGCTCTTCGTAGATCTCGAGCAGTCGGCCGAGGTTGGTGTCGTCAAGGGCGGCCTCGACCTCGTCGAGGATGTAGAACGGGCTCGGGCGGGCCTTGAAGAGCGCGACCAGGAAGGCGACGGCAACCAGCGAACGCTCACCGCCCGAGAGCAGCGACAAACGCTTGACCTTCTTGCCCGGTGGTCGTGCCTCGACGTCGATGCCGGTGGTCAGCATGTTCTGCGGATCGGTCAGGATCAGCGATCCCTCGCCGCCCGGGAAGAGCCGTGAGAAGACGTCGGCGAACTCGCGCTCGACGTCGTACCAGGCCTCGGTGAACACCTGCTCGACCTTGGCGTCCACCTCTTCAACGATCTCGAGGAGGTCCTTGCGGGTCTTGCGCAGATCTTCGAGCTGCTCGGACAGGAACTGGTGGCGCTCCTCGAGAGCGCTGAACTCCTCGAGGGCAAGCGGATTGACCTTGCCGAGCATCGCCATCGAGCGCTCTGCCTGGCGGAGTCGCTTGGTCTGCTCCTCCCGGTCGTACGGGACAGCAGGTCCGGGCTCGACTGCCTCCTGGCCGTCCTCGACCGTCTCGGCGATCGGGGGGACGAGCTGATCTGGGCCGTAGTCGTTGATGAGCTCTTCGATGTTGAGCCCGAGCTCCTCGAGCGCGCGGGTCTCGAGTCCCTCGAGGCGTAGGCGCATCTCGGCCCGGGCCATCTCGTCCTTGTGGACCGAGTCGGTGAGTCCGTCGAGCTCGGTGCTCAGCTCGCGCAGCTTGGTGCGTACGCCGCGGAGTGTCTCCTCGCTCCCGGCGCGCGACCCCTCGATCGTCTTGCGGAGCTCGGAGGCCTGTACGACGGACTGCTCGAGGCGTACGAGCACTCGCTCGCTGGCGACGATGACGGCCTTCGCGGTCTCGGCTTCACGCAGCTGACGTTCGCGGCGTTCTTCGGCCTTGATCCGCGCCTGGCGCTCGGCGGCAGCAGCCTCGAACAACGACGTGACCTGAGCGGCGAGTGCTCGTGCGCGTTCTTCGTTGGTCCTGAGTGCGAGTCGCGCGTCGGTCTCGGCCCGGCGGCCTCCGGACGCCTTCTCGGCGAGCTCCTCGAGAAGGGTGGTGTCGGGTTCTTCCTCCGGCGCGGACTCGGCCTGCTTGAGCCTGTCCTCGAG
Organism: uncultured Actinomycetota bacterium; assembly: GCA_963849475.1. Classification (GTDB taxonomy): domain Bacteria; phylum Actinomycetota; class Actinomycetes; order Propionibacteriales; family Nocardioidaceae; genus Aeromicrobium. The sequence continues at coordinate 300,947 of CAWKHC010000009.1, read as the reverse complement.
CTCGGCGAGTCCTGACACGTCGCCGTCGCGCGCCTCGGCTGCTGCGTTGATCGCGGTGGTGAGTCGGTCTGCCTCGCCGCGAGCGGCTCGCGCGGTGGCGCCGAGGTGCCCGAGGTTCTCGGCAACTGCGGCCATCGTGGCGTCGGACTCGTGCAGCTGGGCGAGTGCCGCGTCTACCTGGTCCTGGGCAACGACGCGCTTGGTCTCGGCGGCCTCGATCTCGAAACGAAGGCGCTCGAGCGTGTGCACGGCTCGGTCGAGGTCGTCGCCGGCCTCCGCGATGGCTGCCTGGACCTCGATCAGACTCTGCTTCGACGACGATCCACCCGAAGCGAAGTGCGGCCCGATCACGTCACCGTCACGTGTCACGGCGACGACGTCGGGCGACTGCGCAATCAGCTGGCGCGATTGTTCGAGGTCATCGACGACCGCGACCTTGTAGAGCAGTCGACGCAGAGCCCCTTGCAGGGGTGCCGGGCCGTCGACGACGTCGATGGCGTACGTCGCAAAGGCGGGCAGTCCGGGCCAGGACGAGTCGTCGACCTCGCCGCCGCCGAGAAGCATGCCGGCGCGTCCCAGGTCTTCGGACTTCAGCTTCTCCATGGCCGACACAGCGGTGTCGAGGTGGTCGACAGCGACGGCGTCTGCTGCCGATCCCAGTGCTGAGGCGATGGCGGTCTCGTAGCCGCTGCGTACGGTCAGCAGCGCTGCGACCGAGCCGAGCAGGCCGCTGATCTCGTCTGTTGCGGCGAGCAGTGCGCCAGCACCGTCCTTGCGGGACAGCCCGAGCTCGAGCGCTTCCTTGCGGGCGGCGAGTGCAGACTGCTGGCGCTCGGCTTCCTGCGTCTGCGATCCGAGCGAGGCAAGCTGTTCGACGATCTCGGCGAGCGTTCGCTCGGCGGTCTCAAGCGTCTCGTCGAGCCCGGTCTCGCCGGCGTTGAGGCCGGCGATGGTGTTCTCCAGCGCGGTGAACTCGCGCTGCGCGTCGGCTGCACGCAGCTCGGCCTCGTCGCGGGCGACGGTGAGTCGTCCAATCTCCTCGCCGGCCGCGGTGGCGCGGCTCTTGAGCGAGTTGACCTGACCGTGGAGGCGCGCCAGACCCTCGCGCTGGTCGGCCGCGGCGCGGAGCAAGCCTGCGACGCGTCGTTCCTCGGCTGTGTAGGCGGCCTCGGCGGCATCCTTGGCGGCGATGACCTGCTCGAGCGACTCGGTGGCCTCGGACACGCCCGCATCGAGCTGCTCGTGCTTTTCCTGGGCTTCCCGGGCCTCGGCCTCGAGCACCTCAGGATCGCGGCCGACGCGGCGGTCCTCGGCCTCGACGGCAGCAAGGCGGACGCGCTCGTTGGCCAGACCTGCCGTACCGCGAAAACGCTCTCGCAGACCCGACAGGGAGTACCACGTCTCCTGCGCAGCAGCCAGCCGCGGCGAGTCCTCGCGCAGCTGGTCCTCCAGCACGGTCTCCTGCTCGCGGGCCTCAGCGATCGCGGCTTCGACGGACTGGCGTCGCTCCTTGAGTGCCGTCTCGTCGGCGAGCTCTTCGGCAATGACCTTGCGTGCCTGCGACACATCGTCGGCGAGCAGTCGGGCTCGGGCGTCGCGTACGTCGGCCTGGATCACAGCGGCACGGCGCGCGACCTCGGCCTGACGTCCCAGCGGCTTGAGCTGACGCCGCAGCTCGGTGAGCACGTCGTTCAGTCGCGTCAGGTTGCCCTGCGTGGCGTCGAGCTTGCGGAGCGCCTTCTCCTTGCGCTTGCGATGCTTGAGGACACCGGCAGCTTCTTCGATGAAGCCGCGGCGCTCCTCAGGGGTCGCACGCAGGACGCTGTCGAGCTGGCCCTGGCCGACGATGACGTGCATCTCGCGGCCGATGCCGGAGTCGCTGAGAAGCTCCTGCACGTCGAGGAGTCGGCAGGTGTTGCCGTTGATCGCATACTCAGATCCGCCATTGCGGAACATCGTGCGGGTGATCGTGACTTCGGTGTACTCGATCGGCAGCGCACCATCGGTGTTGTCGATCGTGAGCACGACCTCGGCTCGGCCGAGCGGCGGTCGGCCGGACGTACCGGCAAAGATGACGTCTTCCATCTTGCCGCCACGCAATGACTTGGCGCCCTGCTCGCCCATGACCCAGGCGAGCGCGTCGACGACGTTGGACTTGCCCGAGCCGTTGGGGCCGACGACACACGTGATGCCGGTCTCGAACTGGAGAGTCGTTGAGGAAGCAAAGGACTTGAACCCACGGAGTGTGAGGCTCTTGAGATACAACTCTGCTCCTACGACGGCGGCCGACTGTGCTGATCAAGTCCGAGGACTTGAGGACACACTAGGCGACCGGGCGCGGCGGACGACGGACTGTTGCCAGATCTGCGCGAAGAGTCAGCGGTGACCGGCGACAGGCTCGAGCAGATCGCCCGCCGTCACGTGGTCAACCTGCTCGCGCAGAGCCTTGAGCAGTCCGTCGTTCTCAACCTTGAGGCGCAGGACCTCCGCCTCGAGATCGGCGATGCGGCGACGCAGCATCGCACCGTCGCGAGACTGTGCTGGTGCGGGGCCGATGAAGCCGACAATTGCTTTGGCCATGGAAATCTCCGGTGAAGATTGGCACTTGGTGTGCAATGTTTGTGGGGAAGGGCAGGAGCGACGCCTGCGTCTCTCAGTCTCCCACCGGGGTGCTGTCTCGGTCAAATGCCTTTTTGCCGCCAATCCAGGCCTGCTGGGTCCTCAAGTCGCCGTCGAGGACGACGAAGTCGGCGGCCGCTCCGGCACGCAGATGACCCAGATCGTCGGCACCGAGCACGCGTGCCGGAACGCTGGTGACTGCAGCGATCGCCTGGTCGACCGAGGCGCCTGACGCCACGGCATTGGCCACGCAGTCGTCGAGCCGAACGGCCGCTCCTGCCAGCGTTCCGTCGGCGCGGCGAGCCGGCTCGCCGGCGATCACCGAGAGCTTTTGGCCGCCGAGCTCATACTCCCCCGGCGGCATGCCGAAGGCCGAGACGTTGTCGGTCACGAGCATGACGCGGCCCTGTGCCGCTGCGAAGGTGAGGCGGATCGCCTCGGCCTCGACGTGGTGCAGGTCGGCGATCAGTCCGAGCGTCAGCCGCGGGTCGGCCAGTGCGGCGCCGACGACGCCGGGATTCCTGGGCAGCAGCGGGCTCTGCGCGTTGAAGAGGTGAGTCACCAGCGTCGCGCCGGCGTCTGCGGCGGCCGACACCGTGGCGGCATCGGCATCGCTGTGGCCGACCGAGACACGTACGCCCGCGGCGACGAACGCGGCGATGGCGGCCAGCGCTCCCTCACGCTCGGGTGCGAGGGTCACATATCCGAGCGCGTCTCCCCCGGCATCGATCAGCGCGTTGACCCGCTCGGGAGTGGGATCGACGAGCAGGTCCTCGCGATGGGCCCCTCGCCGAGCCGGCGCGAGGAACGGGCCCTCGACATGGCACGGCAACAGCCTGGCTGCACCCGGGCGGTGGGCAGCCGCCCGACGCGATGCGTACGCCCGTACGACCTCGCTGACTTCTTCGATCGAAGCGGTGATGAACGTCGGCACGATCGCCGTGACACCGGTGCTGGGCAGGGAGTCGACGATCCGGGTCCAGTCCTCGTCGCTGGCCGAGGCGAAGTCGGCACCGTAGGCGCCGTTGATCTGCGCATCGATGAATCCCGGCGCGAGCACCTCGACGTGAAGGTCGGCGGGCTCGGGCGGTGCGCCTGCACCGCTTGCCACCAGGCGGCCGTCTTCGACCTGGATCCAACCAGGTCCGGACGTCTCGGTGATCCCATGGGCTGTGGCGGCGCTGACGACGAGTTGCACGGGACGGACGCTACCAAGGCGTCGCCTGGGGCGTGCCTGGCAAACCCCCGCGCCGTCCGGTCGCCCCCGCATCCCGGCTGCCTGCGTTCTCGGTCCTCGCGAGACAACCCTGGTATGGCTTCGGCCCTCGGCCTTGGCATCCGGGCGCGGTTGACGCCCGGATCGTCTACGCGGGTTTGCCAGGCACGCCCTAGTGTGATCGGCGTGAGTGAACTCTTCGAACCCGTCGTCGGCGAGTGGAAGCGCAATTCGCCGCGCCTCGCCACCGTCCGCCGCATCCTGATCCTGATCTTCGCCGGTTTGTTCCTGCTCGTCGGGATCGTCCTGGCTCTGCTGCTGCGTGACGACCTCTGGTGGATCGGTGCCATGGTCGCCGCGCTGGCGCTCGGCTCGGCGGTCTGGGGCTGGCTCTGGGCAGGTCGCAACCAGCGCAGCTGGGGCTATGCCGAGAACGCCGACGACCTGCTGGTCACCAGCGGGGTCATGTTCAAGCGGCTCGTTGCGATCCCGTACGGCCGAATGCAGTTCGTCGACGTCGAGGCGGGACCGCTCGCCCGTGCGTACGGCATCGCCACCGTCACGCTGCACACCGCGAGCCCCGAGACGGCGGCCAACATCCCCGGCCTGCCGGCAGACCAGGCAACGGCGTTGCGCAACCGCCTGACCGAGCTGGGCGAGTCCCATGGCGCCGGTGTCTGAGTCATCCCCCGCGGTCGTCGAGGCCGTCGGGCTGCGCACCCACCCGCTGACGGGCGTCGTGCAAGGGACCCTCTGGGCTGCCGCAGCCGTGTTCGGCCTGTTCAGCTCGATGTTCAACGGCGAAGGACTGAAGGGGCTCAACCCCGTGCTCACGGGCCTCATCCTCCTCGTCGGCGGACTCGTTGTGGGAATGGGAATTGGGTTCTTGACGTGGGCCTTCACGAGGTACGTGATCGACGGATCCGAGCTGCGCATCAACAACGGCATCATCACCAAGTCGTCGCGGCGCATCCCGTACGAGCGCATCCAGTCCGTCGACATCGCCGAGCCGCTGGTGGCGCGCATCTTCGGTCTCGCCGAGCTGCGCATCGAGATGGCGGGCGGCAAGAACTCGCGCACCGCGCTTCGGTTTCTCAAGCTCGCCGATGCCAGTGCGCTTCGCCGAGTCCTGCTCGATCGCACTCATGGTGAGACCGCCGACGAGGTGCGCGAGGAGCAGCGCAGCATCATCACCGTCGTCCCACCGGGGCGCATCATCATCGGCACGCTGCTGTCGCTCGACTTCCTGTTCGCCGCACTGGGCAGCATCGCCGCGATCGTGGCGGCGCTCTGGTTCGGCCAGATCATCGCGTTCATCGGCGGCATCATCCCACTCGCCTCGTGGCTGATGCAGATCGTCGGAAAGCGCGTCATCCAGCAGTGGAACTTCACCCTCTCGCGCGGTGAACGCGGTCTCCGCATCGAACGCGGCCTGCTGTCGCGCACGTCGCAAACCATCCCGTACGAACGCGTCCAGGGCATCGCGATCAAGGAACCGTTCGTCTGGCGACGGCTGGGTTGGCAACGGCTCGAGGTCGATGTCGCGGGCTACGCCTCGCAGGGCAACGACAGTGACGGCAACAACTCCAACTCGACGTTGCTCCCGATCAGCGACGGACCCCTGGCGCAGGCGATCATCGCGGAGCTGCTCCCCGGTGCCGATCCGGGGATCGGCGATCGTACGTACGCCTCGCCTCGCTCGCGATGGTTCGCACCGATCGGGTTCCGCTATCGCTGGGTCACGGCCAACGATCGTACGTTCGTGGCCAGCGAAGGTTGGATCGAGCGCACGACCAGCATCATTCCGCACCACAAGACGCAGTCGGTCGAGCTCAGCCAAGGACCCTTGCAGCGCCGGCTCGGAGTGGCCACGGTCGAGGTGCACTCACCCAAGGGACCCGTGGACGCCGACGGGCGACACCTTCCTGAAGGCGAGGCTCGCACCATCATGTTGGCGCAGCTCGATCGAGCCCGGGCGGCTCGATCATGATCATCCGACCTGTCGCGCAGAGCGATCTCGATGCGTGGCGGCCCCTCTGGGACGGCTACAACGACTTCTATGAACGAAGCGGCGAGGCCGCTCCTCCTGAGGAAGTCACCGCTGCCACCTGGCAACGGTTGCTCGATCCCGAAGTGCCGATGTGGGCCCTGGTGGCTGAGGATGAGGGTCAGCTCGTCGGGCTCGTGCACTACCTGTTCCATCTGAGCACGACTCGAGTCGAGCCGGTCTGCTATCTCCGCGACCTGTTCACGCTTCCCGATCAGCGAGGCAAGGGTGTCGGGCGGGCACTGATCGAGGCGGTCAGCGAGCGTTCCCACGCCGAAGGTGTCGACAGCGTCTACTGGCAGACCCACGAGACCAACGCAGCCGGGCGAAGGCTGTACGACTCCGTGGCGACGAACGAAGGCTTCATCGTCTACTCCAAGGACTGGAGCTAGCCGCTCACGCCCTGCCGCAACCAAAAGAGCGCAAATACAAGGGCTCGGGCCGGATCTGTGGACGACTCGTCGGCGGCCCACCGGCACGCCACTGGCTGAACATAAGCGGGCTTGGCAGCGTGTCTGGTCGGAGCGGTGACCAAGCGTCCAAGAGATGCACCGCGGTGGACGCTAGCCCACCGCCCACTAGGTGTATTGGGAGTTTGCGGGCTTGGCTGCTGCTTTAGCCGCCGTCGGTGGCGTCTTCGGCGCTGGCGTCGAGAGGTGCGGTGACCTCGCGGGAGTCGAGCCAACCATCAGGCACCGAGACTCGCTTGGGTGTGCCCTGACGGCCACGCGGGGTGCCGAGCTCAGCGACCGGATAGGCCTCGGTCGGAGTCGAGGCGACCGAGCAGCTCGTCCAGCTGCACGTACGACGACACCATGCCGAGGTGGCTGCGGACGTCCTTGCCTGCGGCAAACCCCTTGAGGTACCAAGCGATGTGCTTGCGGAACTCGATGCAGCCGCGCTCCTCGCCCAGCAGCTCACCGAGCAGCTCAGCGTGCCGACGCATCACACCGGCGACTTCGCCAAGCGTCGGAAGCTGCAGCACGTCCTCGCCATTGAACGCGGCCGCGAGGTCGCGGAACAGCCACGGACGTCCGAGGCAGCCGCGGCCTACAACAACGCCGTCAATGCCGGTCTCGTCGACCATACGGATCGCGTCGGCGGCTTCCCAGATGTCGCCGTTGCCGAGCACTGGGATGTCGACGGCCGCCTTGAGCTCGGCGATCGAGTCCCAGTCGGCGCGACCCGAGTAGTGCTGGACTGCCGTACGTCCATGCAGCGCGATCGCTGCGCAGCCAGCATCCTGCGCGATGCGGCCGGCGTCGAGATAGGTCAGATGCTCGTCATCGATGCCCTTGCGAGTCTTCATCGTCACGGGAATCCCGTACGGTTTCGCGGCACTGACCGCAGCGGTGAGGATCTCGCCGAGCAGCGTCGACTTCCACGGCAGCGCCGCTCCCCCACCCTTGCGGGTCACCTTGGGGACCGGGCAGCCGAAGTTGAGGTCCACGTGGTCGACACCATGATCAGCGCACAGGATCTCGACGGCCCGACCGACGTACACGGGATCGATCCCGTAGAGCTGCACCGACCGCACCGTCTCGTTGGGAGCAAACGTCAGCATCGACAGGCTCGTCTTGTCACCTTCGACGATGCCGCGAGACGTGATCATCTCGCAGACGTACAGTCCCGCACCCTGCTCCGCGCAGAGCTGTCGGAAGGCCGCGTTGGTGACACCAGCCATCGGCGCGAGGACGACTGGCGTCGCAACCTCGAGGTCACCAAGGCGCAGCGTGCGCGGCAACGTGGCGATGGACATGGCTCCATTGTCCCAGAGAGTCAGGAGGGCAGGAGCCAACCGTTGTCGACGGCGACGCGTACCGCCTCGGCCCGCGTACGTGCGCCGGTCTTGCCGATCGCACTCGAGAGGTGATTGCGAACCGTCCCCTCAGAGAGGAACAGCTGTCCGGCGATGTCTGCGACGGTTCCGCCGTCGCGTGCGGACTGCAGCACCTCGGTCTCACGCTCGGTGAGCGGCGAGTCGCCCTGGGTCAGCGACTCGGCTGCGAGAGTGGGATCGACGACCCGGAGACCTTGATGCACCCGGCGTACGGCGTCGGCCAGTGCTCGAGCCGGCGTGTCCTTGACGACGAACCCGCTCGCACCGGCAGCCATGGCCTGCTTGAGGTAGCCGGGGCGGCCGAAGGTCGTCACCATCAGCACCCGACAGCTCGGCAGTGCCATCTTGAGCAGACGTGCGGCAGTCAGGCCATCGATGCCGGGCATTTCGACGTCCAGGAGAGCCACGTCGGGCTGGTGCTCGAGTGCGGCCTCGACGACCTCGTCGCCGCGTGAGACCTCGACCACGACCTCGAGATCGTCCTCCATCTGGAGCAGAGCGGCCACGGCCCCTCGTACGAGCGCCTGGTCGTCGGCGATCAGAAGCCGGATCATGCGGGCACCGTGACCATCAGTGAGAATCCTTTGCCCTCGGCACCCGGGCCGGTCGTGACCGTTGCGCCGGCGAGGCGGGCACGCTGCCTCAGCCCTTCGAGTCCGTTGCCGCTGCCGTCGTCCGGGCAGGGGCCGCGGCCGTTGTCTGTGACCCGGATGCTGTCGGCGTCCAGCTCGACCTCGCACGTCGTGGCCTCGCTGTGCCTGATGACATTGGTGACGCCTTCGCGCAATGTCCACGCGAACAGCTCTCGCCACCGTGACGGCACCTCGTCGGCCACAGTCGGCAGATGCGGCTGGATACCGGCTGACTCCAGGGCCATCCGAGCCGAAGCGATCTCACCGGGCAACGAGATGCCACGGATGCCCTGGGCCGTTGACCGTACGTCGGCCAGCGCGTCGCGCGAGAGCCGTTGCAGGTCGCCCAGCTCGGCACGAGCCCGTTCGGGATCTGTGTCGAGCAGCCGTTCGGCAAGCTCGGCCTTGACCGAGATCACGGTCAACGAGTGACCCAGGATGTCGTGCAGGTCGCGGGCGATGCGCGCACGCTCCTCCTCGACGGCGAGCTCGGAGAGGTCACGTTCGGCCAGCATCAGCTTGGCCTGTCGCTGCCAGGCAAGCCTGAACGAGAACACCGCAGCGGCAGCGAGGAGGACCGCAAGATTGTTGCCGTGCGCAGACCAGCCGTCGATGCCGAAGTCGGCTGCCGTGATCGCAGTGAACAGCACTCCCACGACCGTGAAAGCCTGCCAGGTCGGCAGGATCGCCATCGCCAGCGCGGCGACGAACACGAGACAGGTCATCGACTGGTCACCTGCACCGGGGACCACCGCGGCGAAACAAGCGAAGAGGATCGCGACGTAGGTCCAGGCAAGGGCGTACTGCTGTTTCATGTGGAAGTGCGGAATGCGGCTCAGTCCGTGCAGGTACACGGGTACGAACACCACCAGCGCGACCAGCCCGCTGTACCGCTCGGTGAGGTTGTCGTTCTTGAACAGCTCACCCAGGGGGTTGCCGAGGAAGAACAGCCAGACGCCGGCCCCGAGGAGGCGCCCGAATCGGGCACGGTCCAAGGGGTCGGCCTGGGGGTCGATCCGAGGCGTCGTCACGGGGGCAAGGTTAGCCATCAGACGCGCTGCGTGTCCTTGCTCATCCGCCAGGCGGAGCCGGCAACGAACAGGGTGGTCCAGGCCACCACGTTGATGACGGCGAGCGTGATGCCGCCGTCCTCACCGAAGGGCGCACGGGCGAGGACACCGACACCGTACGCGGGGGTGAACTTCGCGACCGTCGCGAACACATCGCTCATCTCGCTCAGCGGGATGAACAGGCCGCCAGCGAAGGACAGGATCGCCAGCGCCGGGCCGAGGATCTGCATCACGTTCTCGCTGGGCAGCAAGTAGCCCATGAACAGCCCGAATGCTGCGAACACCAGGGTGCACGTCCAGCCGATCACGCCGCAGAGCACCATCCTGCCGAAGGAGAGCTCCGCTCCGACGAGGTTGCCGACGATGAACACCGCGACGATCGCGACGGCGCCCATCGACATGGCGACCAAAACCTTGACCGCGACGTACGCCACCGGTTTGAGCGGGGTCAGCCGCAGCTGACGGCTCCAGCCCAGCGCGCGCTCGGTGGCGACCATCGCCCCGCCGCTGGTGGCGGCGATCATCGCGCCGTAGACGGCCATACTGACCATGATGTAGGCCGTGACGTTGCCATGGCCCGCCTGATCGGTCTTGTACTCCGAGTCGGTGCCGAACAGCAGGAAGAACGCGCTCGGCATGACCAGCGTGAAGATCATCGCCCGCTTGTTGCGCGTCAGCCGGCGCATCTCGAGGGCGAGGAAAGTCAGTGAGAAACCTCCATAGGGAGGTATCCTCCGGACGTCTACTTGGGTGCTCATGCGTTTACTCCTTCTGGGCTGGTCGTCATCGGCATCGTGGCGTCGTCGCCGGTGAGGGCGACAAACGCTTCTTCGAGGTTGCGCGACGTGATCTCCAGGTCCCGTGCGGTGGTGTGGTTGAGGAGGTAGCGCGCGATTGCGTCGCTGTCCGCGCCGTGGATCAGGACCGAGTCACCACGAAGGTCGACCGAGTCGACGCCGTCGACCCTGGCGAGTGCCACGGTGTCGGCGGATTCGAGAGTCGCCCGGACCGTACGGCCAGCCGACAGCGCCTTGATCTCGGCGGCAGTGCCGTCGGCGACGATCTTGCCGCGACGGACCAGCACGATGCGGTCGGCGTACGCGTCCGCCTCCTCGAGGTAGTGCGTGGCAAACAACGTCGTACGACCGCGTGCGGCGTCCGAGCGGATGGCGTCCCAGAAGTCGCGACGACCCTGGACGTCCATCCCGGTCGTCGGCTCGTCGAGGATCAGCAGATCCGGGTCGGAGAGCAGTGCCAAGGCGAACCGCAGACGTTGCTGCTGGCCGCCGGACGCCTTGCCGACAAGCCGATCGCCGATGTCGAGGATGCCGGCCCGCTCGAGCACCTCGTCGACGGGACGTGAAGGACGAAACAAGCGAGGCCGTGAGCTCGACGGTCTCGCGGACCGTGAAGTCCTTGAGGAGTCCGCCGGTCTGCATCACGGCTGCAACGCGGCCGAGGGCGATTGCCTGACGCGGGTCGCCGCCGAACACCTCCACCGTGCCGGAAGTGGGCTGGGACAGACCGAGGATCATGTCGACCGTGGTGGTCTTGCCCGCACCGTTGGGGCCGAGAAACGCAACGACTTCGCCCGGGTGGATCTCGAGGTTCAGACCGTCGACCGCGGTGACCGTGCCGAATGTCTTGACGACGCCGTCGATGCTGACGGCTGGAGTGGAGTTGATCATGACTCCACTGTGGTGCTCAGGAGCCGAGCAACCCTCGTCCCACCGTCATGACTCCCCCATGACAAGTGTCAGGACTACGGGGTCCAGGTGATGGCGTCTTTTGCGCTGCCGGTCTGCAGGTCGACCGACTGCAGGGCTTGGCCCTTGGGCACGAGGTAGACGAGGCACAGATTGGCCGAGGCGCCCGGCAAGAACGTCTTGGGGAGTGCCGGGTTGGGGCAGGGCTTGAAGTTACCGACGAGCTCGTTGGGCGGGAAGATCGTGTTGCTCGAGTCGTGGGCGTAGATCGGCAGAGCCGCTCCGCCGAGACCGGCTGGCCCCTCGTTCCTGACCGTCACGCTGACGTAGAACGGCGAAGCCTGCTTGGTCTGCTCGTCGAGCGAGAAGAACTTGAAGTCCTCGATGTCACCCTTGGCAACCGACGTCACGGTCACGCTGATCGCACTCGCTGCAGCACTACCGACCTGATAGATGACGCTGGCTGAGTCGTCCTCGGTCAGCATCGTGCCGCCCTTGGTCAGCGTCACGCCGGCCGGGAGGTCGAAACCCTTGGGCACCGGAACGGCGTCGTCGTCCTTCTTGGCGTCCGAGCCGCAGGCGGCGACGACAAGGAGTGACACCGCTGCGGCAAGGATCAGGGCAGAACGTTTGAGTGTCGACACCTGCCGATTGTCACCCACGCCCGTGTCAGCAGCCAGGTAGACGCGCCGCGAGCCAGCCGGTGACCTGGTCCAACGCGATGCGTTCCTGAGCCATCGAGTCACGCTCGCGAATCGTCACGGCATCGTCTTCCAACGTCTCGAAGTCGACAGTGATGCAGAACGGCGTACCGATCTCGTCCTGGCGGCGATAGCGCTTGCCGATCGCCTGCGCGTCGTCGAACTCGACATTCCAGAACCCGCGCAGCTCGGCTGCAAGTGCGCGCGCCTTGGGCGAGAGGTCCTCGTTGCGCGACAGCGGAAGCACCGCTGCCTTGACGGGTGCGAGCCTGTGGTCGAGCTTGAGGACCGTTCGCGTGTCGGTGCCGCCCTTCGAGTTGGGCACCTCCTCCTCGACGTACGCATCGATCAGGAACGCCATCATCGAGCGGTTGACTCCTGCGGCAGGCTCGATGACGTACGGCGTCCAGCGCTCGTTGTTGGGCTGGTCGAAGTACTGCAGGTCCTTGCCGGAGTGCTCGCTGTGGGTCTTGAGGTCGAAGTCCGTACGGTTGGCGATGCCCTCGAGCTCGCCCCACTCCGAACCCTGGAACTCGAAGCGATACTCGATGTCGACCGTGCGCTTGGAGTAGTGCGACAGCTTCTCCTGCGCGTGCTCGTAGAGGCGCAGGTTGTCGGGGTTGATGCCGAGGCCGGTGTACCAGTCCATGCGGGTCTTGATCCAGGTGTCGTGCCACTGTTCGTCGGTGCCGGGCTCGACGAAGAACTCCATCTCCATCTGCTCGAACTCGCGGGTGCGGAAGATGAAGTTGCCGGGCGTGATCTCGTTGCGGAAGCTCTTGCCGATCTGGCCGATGCCGAACGGCGGCTTCTTGCGCGACGTCGTCATCACGTTGGCGAAGTTGATGAAGATGCCCTGGGCGGTCTCGGGACGCAGGTAGTGCAGGCCCTCGTCCGACTCGACCGGGCCGAGGTAGGTCTTGAGCAGGCCGTTGAACATCTTCGGCTCGGTCCACTCGCCGCGCGTGCCGCAGTTCTCGCAGACGATCAGCTCCATGCCGACAGCGTCGGGGTCATCGAGCTTCTTCTTCTCCGCGTACGCCTCCTGGAGGTGGTCCTGGCGGTAGCGCTTGTGGCACTTCTGGCACTCGACGAGCGGGTCCACGAATGCAGCCAGGTGGCCCGAAGCCTTCCAGACGTCGGTCGGGAGGATGACCGAGGAGTCGAGGCCGACGACGTCATCGCGGCTCTGGACCATGGAGCGCCACCACTGGCGCTTGATGTTGTCCTTGAGCTCGACGCCGATCGGGCCGTAGTCCCAGGCGGACTTGGTGCCGCCGTAGATCTCGCCGCACTGGTAGACGAATCCCCTGCGCTTGCTGAGGCTGATGACGTTGTCGACGGTCGATGCCATGGTGTTCCGTTCCGGCTGGGTGTCGGCGGGCCTTTGTAGGTCGTCGTGACGACGTACGCCCGATGGGGTGAACCGCAACGATATCGGTGCGACGGTGTCTGTCCCCGGGCGGGGCTCTGGGCCGATTCACCGATTTGTCACTGAAAACTCTTGACCTCGACTTTGTTAGTACGCTTTATTAACTATGTGACGCAGATCAAAGAGCCCACTCGGCGCAGCACCACCGCTGGCAGACGGCCCGTCGGGAAGGTGCTCCCGGGCGACGCCCGCCGCCACCACCGCGCGCTGATCCTGCAGCAGCTCGTCGACGACGGTGCGCGCAGTCGAGCCGACCTCGCCCGCGAGACCTCGCTGACCCGCGTGACGATCTCCGACCTCGTCGCCGAGCTGATGGATGAGGGATTTCTCGTCGAGCTCGGCACCCGGCCCGGTACGCACATGGGCAAGCCCGCCACATTGGTCGGCATCTCCGAGGATGGACCTGTCGCCCTCGCCCTCGACCTGTCGGCCGACGGACACCTGAGCGGCGCGATCGTCGACCTCGGCGGCTCGATCCTCTCCCGCGAGCAGGTCGAGTTCAGCCGAGGCGACGAGATATCGGTCATCGCCGGCCTTGCCATCCGTCTCCGCGAGTCGACCACGCGCCGGATCCTCGGCGTCGGCATCGGGACGCCGGGCATCGTCGACGACGAAGGCACCGTGCTCACCGCCCCCAACCTCGGCTGGGAGAACGTCGACCTCGCCGGCCAGCTGTCCGCCACGCTCGGCGTCCCCGTGCACGCCGGCAACGACTCCAATGTCGCGGCGGTCGCCGAGAGTGCCTTCGGCGACGGCGACGACCAGGGCATGTTGCTGCTGATGATCGGCTCGGGTGTCGGTGGTGGAGTGCTGATCGACGGGCGCGCCCTCGCCGGTCCACTGATGTCGTCGGGCGAGATCGGTCACGTCGTGGTCGAGCCGGGCGGACGTCAGTGCTCGTGTGGCAACCGCGGCTGCCTCGAGACCTTCCTCGCCGCCCCCGCTCTCCGACTTCTCGACAACGACGAGGACCGCCGCCACGTCGGCACCAAGCTCGCCACGGTGCTGACCCCCGTCGTCACGACCCTTGGCATCGCCGATGTCGTCCTCTACGGACCGACCGAGCTGCTCGACGGAGCTCTCCTCGACTCCGTACGCGCCGGCCTCGCCCAACAGACCCTTCCTTTCGTCGCTCAACGTGTCCAGGTGCGCCTGGTCCCGATGCGCGACGAGCTCGTACTCACGGGCGCGGCCGCGTTGGTGCGCTACCGCGAGCTAGGGGTGGTGTGACCTGTCCAAATCCGGTTCCAATCGTGACTTGCCTGCAAGACCTCGTACACATCCAGAGAAGTCCAGCATCTAGTAAAGGAAATGCGATGAAGATCAAGAAGATCGCGGCAGCGACCATGGCGTCAGCCATTGCGTTGACCGCACTCGCCGCCTGCGGAAGCAGCGACGACAAGCCGGCGGCGGACGAGTCCAAGACCGTGACTCTCTGGCTCGCCGGCAAGGAAGACACCCCCAAGCCGCTCGAGGCCTGGCTCGTCAAGGAGTACGCCAAGCAGCACCCGGGCAAGACGCTCAAGGTCTCGCACATCGACTGGGGCGAGCTCATGCCGCGCCTGAACACCGCGCTGCAGAGCAAGGACACTCCTGACGTGGTCGAGGTCGGCAACACGCAGTCACCGACGTTCACCAGCGTCGGCGCGTTCACCGACCTGACGGACAAGCTCGACGAGCTCGGCGACAACATCGGGCCCAAGGGCTTCGTCGAGGCCGGGACGTTCGACGGCAAGGTCTCGGCCGTCCCCTACTACTGGGGCTCGCGCTACATCTTCTACAGCAAGAAGGCGTTCGCAGATGCCGGCATCGACGTGCCGACCAGCCTTGACGACTTCCAGAAAGCCGCTACGCAGCTCAAGAGCGGCAAGACCTCAGGCTTCTGGCTCCCGGGACAGGACTGGCGCAACGGCATCAGCTGGATTTTTGCCAACGGTGGAGACATCGCGGTCAAGGACGGCGACAAGTGGGTCGCCAAGCTCTCGGCTCCCGAGGCCCAGGCTGGCCTGAAGCAGGTGCAGGAGCTGTACAAGGACGCGACCAATGCTCCGAAGGACGGTCTCGACGCCGAGCCGTGGGTCCCGTTCAACAACGGTGAATCCGCCATGTTCATGGGTCCGAGCTGGGCACGCTGGAGCGTTGCCGAGGACAAGGCCAAGGACCTCGGCGCATTCGCGCTTCCAGGTGTCGACAGCGGAGTCGCTCCGGTCTTCGCCGGCGGCTCGAACATCGCCATCTCGGCCAAGTCGAAGAACCAGAACGGCGCCTTCGACGTGCTGAAGCTCATCTACAGCGACGAGTACCAGACGCAGCTGGCCAAGAACGGCCTCGGCCCGGCGAACGACAAGTTCACCTCCCTCATGGGCGATGACGAGTTCGCCAAGGCGGCCATCGCTGCGGCAGCCACGGCGAAGCTCACCCCCGCATCGCCCGAATGGGCCGCGGTCGAGAGCGCCAGTGTCATGGAGGAGTTCTTCGGATCGATCGCTCGCGGCGACGATCCGGCAGACGCCGCCAAGGCAACGGACGCCAAGCTGAACACGCTGCTCAACAAATAGCACTCGGCAACACCCGTACGACACGACAGAGTGGGGCCTGCGAGCCACTGCGGGCCCCACTCTGCCGGCCGCTGTCAGAACGCAGTCAACGCCATGACCGATCAGGGAGGGATGACATGAGCGAGCGCCAGCGAGCGAACAATGGGGCAGTGTTCATGCCGCAGTCTCTGTACCGTGCCTTTCCAACGGAGGCGGAGGCATGAGCTCCACTCGCATGGGCCGCGCGAGCGGACCGTACCTCCTGATCGTCCCGACGATCCTCGTGCTCGTCGTCGGCATGGGCTACCCGCTCGGCCGCCAGCTGATCCTGTCCTTCCAGGAGTTCGGCCGCGCGCAGCAGTTCGGACAGCCGGCCGAGTGGATCGGCCTGCAGAACTACCAAGACCTCGTCACCGACAAGGCGATGTGGACCGTCATCGTCCGCTCGCTCGTGTTCTGCGCAGTCTGCGCCAGCATCACGATGTTCGTCGGCACGCTGTTCGCCCTGCTCATGAAGCGGGTCAGCACCGGTCCGCGCCTGGTGCTGCAGATCAGCATGCTGCTCGCCTGGGCCATGCCGGTCATCGCCGCCATGACGGCGTGGCAGTGGCTCTTCGACACGCGATACGGGCTCGTCAACTGGGCGCTGCGCGGCCTGGGCTTCTCGAGCTTCGACAACCACAACTGGCTCATCGAGCCGTTGTCCTTCTTCTTCGTGGCAGGCGTCATCGTGATCTGGATGAGCGTGCCGTTCGTCGCGTTCACCGCGTACGCAGCACTGACCCAGGTCTCCGAGGAGACGCTGGAGGCCAGCCATCTCGATGGCGCAACTCCCGTCCAGCGGTTCCGCCACATCATCTATCCGACGATCAGGCCAGTCCTGACCATCGTCCTTCTCCTGCAGGTGGTCTGGGACCTCCGCGTGTTCGCCCAGATCAAGTTCCTCCAGGGTGTCGGCGGCACCGTCAGCGAGACCAACCTGCTGGGCACCTACATCTACTCGCTCGGCATCGGACAGAGCGACTATGGCTCAGCGTCCGCGCTGGCCATGTTCGTCCTCGTGCTGACGCTCGCCCTCACGTACCGGTACGTAAGCCGACTTCTTGCCGAGGATGCCGTATGAACACGAGACGCCGACTCTGGGGATTTGTCGCGATCGGACTCGCGCTGATCTGGGCCTTCCCCGTCTATTGGGTGCTCAACAGCTCGTTCCAGCCGATCGAGAAGCTCCGCTCCCCCCATCCGACTTTCATCCCTGATTTCACGTCGGGCGCATTCGGCCGGGTGTTTGACGACTCGTTCGTGGACTCGCTCAAGCTGAGCCTCACAGTGACCCTGCTGGCAATCGTCTGCGCCACCCTGTGCGGGTTCGTCGGCGCGGTGGCGATCTCACGGTTCCGGTTCAAAGGCCGCAAGTCGTTCATCTTCACGGTCCTGGCGATCCAGATGATCCCGCCAGAGGCGTTGTTCATCTCCCAGTACAAGATGCTCAACGAGTGGGGTCTCTACAACAGCGTCATCGGACTCGGGCTGCTCTACACCGCGCTGATCCTGCCGTTCACGGTGTGGATGCTGCGTGGGTTCGTCGACGGCATCCCGCTCGAGCTCGAGGAAGCGGCGATGACCGATGGCTGCAGCCGTACGCGGGCGTTCTTCACGATCACGTTCCCGCTGTTGGCGCCGGGCCTCGTGGCGAGCAGCGTCTACGGGTTCCTGCAGGCGTGGAACGAGTACACGCTCGCGGTCGTCGTGATGGACCCGTCCAACCGAACGCTCCCGCTCTGGCTGGCCGGCCTGAGCGATGTCTCAAACGAGGCCGTCGACTGGCCTGCAGTCATGGCCGGCGCAACGATGGTCGCGGTCCCCGTGATCATCCTGTTCATGATCGTCCAGAACCGGATGACGTCCGGCATGGTCGGCGGGGCGGTGAAGGGATGACCGACGTCAGGCGGCTCGCGTACGAGGTGATGCTCGGTTCGTTCGACGGCTCGACGATCCCCGAGTGGCTGGAGCCCGCGTACGCCGAGGGCCTTGCCGGTGTCTGCCTCTACGGGACAAATCTGGATGGGTCTGGCACCGATCACAACATCGCCGACCTGGCACGCGCCGTCAGGGCGCTGGCGCCAACGGCCGTCCTGACCCTCGACGAGGAGGGCGGCGACGTCACCCGCCTCCACATGCGCGAAGGCAGTCCCTACCCCGGCAACGCTGCCCTCGGCCTGCACGACGACATCGCAGTCACCCGTGCCGTGGCCGCGGCCATCGGCGCAGAGCTCGCAGCGGCCGGCATCTGGCTCAATCTCGCGCCGAGTGCAGACATCAACAGTGATCCCCGCAACCCCGTGATCGGCACCCGGAGCTTCGGCGAGGACCCGGCGTTGGTGGCTCGCCACACCACTGCGTACGTGGAGGGCCTGGCCTCACAAGGCGTCGCTGCCTGCCTCAAGCACTTCCCGGGTCACGGCGACACCGTGACCGATTCGCACATCGGCCTCCCGCACGTCAGTGCCACGGCCGCTGTCCTCCGCACACGTGAGCTCGTGCCCTTCGCCGAGAGCCTCGACGCCGCGAGCATCATGACGTCGCACGTGGTCCTCGAAGCATTCGACGATTCGGAACCGGCAACGCTCAGCCGGGCCGTGCTGACCGATCTCCTGCGAGACGAGCTCGGCTACCGCGGCGTGATCATCAGCGATGCACTCGACATGGCTGGTGCCAGCGCCATCCACGGCATTGGCGGCGCTGCCGTGCTGTCAATCGCCGCGGGTGCCGATCTGCTGTGCCTCGGCCCCGAGCCGACGGACTCGCCCAGCCTGATCACCGAAGCGGTCGAGGCGGTGTGCACCGCTGTCGACGACGGACGTCTGCCCGTCGAGCGCCTCACCGAAGCCGCGCGCCGTGTCGGCGAGCTGAGGAACACCTGGGCCTCGATCACGCCGAACGGCGACACCGACCAGGTCATCGCCGACGGACGCGCCCGCTCGATCGAGGTAGCCACGGCGATCTCGGCCGACGCGCCACGATTCACCGGCCCGGCGACGGTCGTACGCATTGACACCGGCACCAACCCCGCAGTCGGCGACAGCTCCTGGGGGCAGCTCGATCTGGGCGGGCCGACGAAGTACCTGACGACGACGGACCTGGCCGATGCACCGATGATCGACGGCGAGGTTGCCATCGTCGTACGCCGGGCAGCAGCCATCCCGGAGGTGTGGGACTGGATCCAGCGTCAGCTTGCCGACAACCCACAGGCGCTGCTCGTGGAGCTCGGCTGGCCCGCTCCCGAGCTCGACGATCATGACCGCGTCATCGTCACGCACGGATCCGCCGCCGTGCTGACCGACACACTCAATGAAGCGCTCAGGGCATCTGCATGAAGACCCGTCTCGGGCTCGACATCGGGGGTACGACGGTGCACGGCATCGCCGTCGACGCCGACAGCCACCAGGTCATCGGCGAGCAGATCACGCACAAGACCCGGCGCGGAGCTGACGGGGTCATCTCGAGTGCGGTCGACATGATCACCGCCCTTCAGGCGGCCCTCCCGGCAGACCGAGAGCTCATCGGCGTCGGGCTCGGCGTCCCGGGCATCGTGCACGACGGTTCCGTGACACACGCGGTCAACCTGGGTCTCGACCACGTACCGCTCGACCTGGGTGGCCACGTGTCCAAGCAGATGGACGCGATGCCTGTCGTCGTGGAGAACGATGTCAAGACCGCAACCCTCGGCGGTCTTGCCTGGCTTCAGGAGCAGGGCTCGACCGTAGAAGACCTCGCGCTCCTGAACGTCGGCACCGGGCTCGCCGCAGGATTCCTGCTCGAGGGTCGCCTGCGCCATGGCTCCCGCGGCATGGCCGGTGAGATCGGTCATCTGGTCCACGATCCCCGGGGCCCGATCTGCCCGTGCGGTCGCCGGGGATGCCTCGAGCTGTACGCCTCCGGCAGCGGCCTGCGCCGGCAGTGGGACGGGACCGCTGCCGAGCTGTTCGCCTCAGCCGACGCCGGCGATGCCAGTGCTGCAGCCATCCGGGACCAGCTGACGGCAGGGATTGCCAAGGCGATCAGCCTGCTTGCCTATGGTCTGGACGTGTCGCACGTGCTCGTCACCGGCGGAGTCGTCTCCGCAACCCCGGCCTTGCGTGAAGCCATCCTCAGTGACCTGCGCGGCGACGAGAGCACCTCGCTCGGCAGGCTGGCCGCGATCGCCGATCGCGTGCGGTGGCTTCCCGCCGACTACCCGGCCGGCGCTCTCGGCGCTGCGCTGCTGGGAAGGGACCCGGCGTGGAAGTCCTGATCGTCGCCGATACCGAAGCCGCCGGCGCCCTGGTCGCCGACGTCATCGCGCAGCACGTACGGCCCGGAGCCGTGCTGGGCCTGGCGACTGGTTCCTCGCCGCTGCCGGTCTATCGAGAGTTGATCGATCGAGCTGGAGCAGGCGAGCTCAGCTTTGCGGGAGCTCGAGCTTTCACCCTCGATGAGTACGTCGGACTCCCCCAGGCCCATCCCGAGTCCTATCACTCGGTGATCCGTCGCGAGCTCACCGATCACGTCGACTTCGAACAGGTGGACGGACCTGACGGCGAGGCGTCCGACATATCGGCGGAGGCTGCGCGCTACGAGGCGGCGATCGCCGAGTCCGGGGGCATTGACGTACAGCTGCTCGGCATCGGCACCGACGGTCACATCGGCTTCAACGAGCCCGGCTCTTCGCTGGCATCCCGTACGCGGGTCAAGACCCTGACCCAGCAGACCCGTGACGACAACGCACGATTCTTCGCTTCGGCAGACGAGGTGCCGCATCACGTGCTCACCCAGGGACTCGGCACGATCCTCGAGGCTCGCCACGTCGTGATGATTGCGACCGGTGCGACCAAGGCGACTGCCGTCGCCGCTGCCGTCGAGGGACCCGTCAGCGCCATCTGCCCGGCATCCGTCCTGCAGATGCACCCGCACGTCACTTTTGTCGTCGACGGCGACGCCGCCGGCCAGCTCAAACTTGCCGACTACTACCGCTTCACGGCGGCCAACAAACCAGATTGGCAGTCGTTCTGAGCCCGAACACCAGTTAGTGTGCAGGAGCACCAACCAACCATTCACTCGGACCGTCCGGCACGTACCTGCCGGTGATTGGAAGTAGAAGCATGTCATCAGTCACGTTTGACAAGACCACCCGGATTTTCCCGGGCCAGGACCGCCCAGCGGTCGACAAGCTCGAGCTGCACGTCGAGGACGGCGAGTTCCTCGTCCTCGTCGGGCCCTCCGGATGTGGCAAGTCCACCTCGTTGCGGATGCTCGCCGGGCTCGAGGAAGTTGACGGGGGTCGCCTGCTCATTGGCGACGAGGACGTCACCGACCTCCCGCCCAAGGCTCGCGACATCGCGATGGTGTTCCAGAACTACGCGCTCTATCCGCACATGACCGTCGCCGAGAACATGGGCTTCGCGCTCAAGATCGCCGGCGAGAACAAGAGCGAGATCAGTGCACGCGTGGCCGAGGCCGCCAAGATGCTCGACATCCAGGACTATCTCGATCGCAAGCCCAAGGCTCTCTCGGGCGGTCAGCGTCAGCGTGTCGCCATGGGTCGCGCGATCGTACGTTCGCCGCGCGTCTTCCTGATGGATGAGCCGCTGTCCAACCTCGACGCCAAGCTTCGCGTGCAGACTCGTACGCAGATCGCCCAGCTCCAGCGCCGTCTCGGCACGACCACGGTCTACGTCACCCACGACCAGGTCGAGGCGATGACGATGGGTGACCGGGTCGCTGTGCTCAAGGACGGCATCCTGCAGCAGTGCGCTGCACCTCGCGAGATGTACGACCGCCCGGCCAACCTGTTCGTCGCCGGCTTCC
Organism: uncultured Actinomycetota bacterium; assembly: GCA_963849475.1. GTDB lineage: Bacteria > Actinomycetota > Actinomycetes > Propionibacteriales > Nocardioidaceae > Aeromicrobium. Next base: position 279,300 of record CAWKHC010000009.1, on the reverse strand, counting down.
TCGGCTCACCGAGCATGAACCTCATGGGGCTGCCGGTCACCGATGGCGGCGTACGGTTCGGCGACACCGTCGTACCCGTCTCCCGCGACACGCTCGCCGGCGCCGACGCCACCTCGGTGACGCTCGGCATCCGGCCGGAGAACCTCGAGCTCGCCGACCAGGGTCTGCCGCTGGAGGTCGATGTCGTCGAGGAGCTCGGCGCGGACGCGTACGTCTACGGGCGTGCGGATGTCGGCGGCGCCGGTGTCGACGGTCAGACCATCGTCGCGCGCGTCGACTGGCGCAATCCCCCGTCGAAGGGTGAGCACATCTTCCTCGCGCCGAGCGATCCGACGGCGATCCACCTGTTCGACACCGAAACTGGTGCCCGACTCGACTAGTAGTTGACAATGATTCCCACTTAGTTGAGAATCATTGTCATGAAGAAGTCACCCGTCCTGCTCGCGACCATCCCACTCGTAGCCCTCCTTGCCGCTTGTGGTGCCAACGCGAAGGACGATGGGAAGACCTCGGTCGTCGCATCGTTCTACCCGTTCGCCTATGTCGCTGAGCAGGTCGGGGGCTCCTTCGTCCACGTGCAGAACCTCACCGCTCCCGGTGCCGAGCCGCACGATCTCGAGCTCAAGCCCAAGCAGGTCGCTGCCATACAGGATGCCGACCTGGTGATCTACGAGAAGCACTTCCAGGCCGCGGTCGACGCGGCGGTCGAACAGGCTGGGCGTTCCAAGCAGGACACCGTCGACGCCGACACCGAGCTCAGCGTCCTGCCGACCCAGGAAGGTGCTGAGGAGGAGGGCCACGACGAGGATGACGGCCATGACCACGGCTCCGAAGATCCCCACACCTGGCTCGATCCCCACAACATGATCGTGATGGCCAAGGTCATCTGGACCAAGCTCGCGGCTGCCGATCCCGACCACGCGGCCGACTACCGCTCCAATGCTGAGGCACTCATCAGCAAGCTCGGCGCCCTGGACGAATCCTTCGAGGCTGGCCTCAAGAACTGTGAGCAGCGCACCATCGTCACGAGCCATGCGGCGTTCCAGTACCTCGCCAAGCGCTACGGGCTGACCCAAGTGCCGATTGCCGGAATCGATCCCAGCAATGAGCCTTCACCGTCGCAGCTGGCTGACATCACCGACCTCGTCCGCAGGGAGGGCATCACGACCGTTTTCACCGAGGAGCTGGTGAGCCCGGCGATTGCCAAGACCATTGCGCGCGAGACTGGCACCTCGGTCGCTACGCTCGACCCCATCGAGGGCCTCTCCGATGACACCAAGGGCGAGACCTATCTGACCTTGATGGACAAGAACCTCACCACTCTCACGAAGGCCAACAGCTGTACATGAAGCCCCTACTCGCTCGCGGCGTGACCGTGACACTCGATGGTCGACCTGTCCTGCGACAGGTCGACCTCGACGTGTCTACGGGCGAGTTCGTCACGCTCCTTGGCGCCAACGGTTCCGGCAAGTCGACGTTGGTCCGCGCGGCCATCGGCCTGGTGCCGATGACAGCCGGATCAGTGGAGCTGTTCGGTACGCCGCTCGCTGACTTCCGCGAGCGCCGACGACTGGGATACGTACCGCAGAGATCACGTGCTGTCGCCGGAGTGCCGGCCACCGTACGCGAGGTCGTGGCTAGCGGACGCCTCCCCTACCGGCCGTTCATCGGCGGCAATCGGGCCGCCGACACGGCCGCGGTGGCGGCCGCCATCGAGCGGGTGGGGCTCACCGACCGCGCACGATCTGCACTTAGCGAGCTCTCCGGGGGCATGCAGCAACGTGCCCTGATCGCCCGCGCCCTGGCCACCGAGGCCGAGCTCCTCGTGATGGATGAGCCGACTGCCGGGGTCGACCACGAGAACCAGCAGGTGCTCGCCGAGCTGCTGCGCGGACTCGTGCAGGAGGGAACGTCGATCCTTCTCGTGGCCCATGAGCTCGGACCGCTCCGCCCACTGATCGACCGTGCGGTCGTGCTCGAGGCGGGCCAGATCTCGTACGACGGACCTGTCGAGGGCGTCTTGCACGAAGACCACTCGCACGTGCACCACCACGCCGAGCCCGAACGCCAACCCGGCGTACCCGGCGAGGGGGTCGTCTGATGTTCGAGCTCCTCGGCTACGACTTCATGCGCATTGCACTGGTGGCAGCGGTGTTCACCGGACTCGCCGCACCGGCGATCGGCACCTTCCTCGTGCAGCGCCGACTCGCCCTGCTGGGTGACGGCCTGGGCCATGTCGCCCTGACAGGTGTCGCCCTCGGCATGCTGACCGGCATCGCGCCGATCGTCACCGCCGTCATCGTTGCCTCCATCGGTGCCATCGTCATCGAGCTGCTTCGCATGTATGCCCGCACCAGCGCCGACGTGGCGCTGGCGATGCTGTTCTACGGCGGTATCGCCGGCGGCGTCCTCCTTGCCGACCTCGCCGACGAGTCCGCGGCCAACCTCAACAGCTTCCTGTTCGGGTCGATCACGACGGTCACGACGGCCGACCTCACCCTCGTCGGGATTCTCGGCGCGATCGTCATCGCTCTGTCGATCGGCTTGTCGCCACAGCTGTTCGCGGTCTGCCAGGACGAGGAGCACGCCAAGGTCAGCGGTGTGCCCGTGCGTCTCTACAGCATCCTGATCGCGATCCTCGCCGCCATCACGATCACGGTGGCCATGCGTACGGTCGGCCTGCTCCTCGTGTCCGCCCTCATGGTCGTACCCGTCGCCGCCTCGCAACAGCTCACCCGAAGCTTTCGCACCACACATTTCGGCGCAATGGCGATCGGCCTCATCGCAGCGCTCGGCGGTGTTGTCGCCAGCTACGAGATCGACACCCAGCCCGGTCCGACCATCGTGATCCTGGCGTTGGCGATATTCGGTGTGGCCGCTGGCGTCGGAGCGCTCATGCGACGCAACCGCAGTCGCCAGCCCCACGTAGATTAGGGACGAGGAGTAGTCATGGTCGAAGCACCGCGCAACACCCGCCAACGACGGGCCGTCGTGGCGATCCTCAACGACCTCGACGGCTTCGCCAGCGCCCAGGAGATCCATGACGCGCTGACCAAGCGGGGCGAGTCCGTGGGTCTCTCGACGGTCTACCGCAGCCTCCAGGTGCTCGCCGACTCGGCCGAGATCGACGCTCTCCGCAACGATGAAGGAGAAGTCCTCTACCGCCAGTGCAGCGCCGGTCACCACCATCACCTCGTGTGCCGCTCGTGCGGCCGTACCGTCGAGGTCGAAGGTCCCACGGTCGAGCGCTGGGCCGACAAGATCGCCGACGAGAACGGCTTTCGCGACGTGTCGCACACGCTCGAGATCTTTGGCACCTGCAACGCCTGCGCATGAGCGAGCGCATTCGTACGATCACCGGCGATGCGTTGACGGCGCAGGACGTCTACGACATCTGGAAGATCCGCGACCAGGTGTTCGCCTACGAGCAGCACGTCGAGGACACCGATGTCGACGGGCGGGATCTGATGGCGACCACGACGCACATGTGGCTCGCCGACGACGACGGGCCGACAAGTTACCTGCGTGCCTTCGACGAGGGCGGCATCCATGTCGGACGCGTCTGCACCCGCAAGGACCAGCGCGGCAAAGGACTCTCAGGTCAGCTGATGACCGAGGTGTCGCGCCTGTGGGGCGACCGCGAGATCGTGCTCAACGCCCAGTCGCACCTCGAGCAGTGGTACGAGTCGTTCGGCTACTCACGTTCCGGCGACGACTTCCACGAGGCCGGCATCCAGCACACGCCGATGTTGCGTCGTGCGGGCTAGCCCGCCCCGATCACAGTGTTGACCGCCTCTGTCACATCGCCCTCGACTGTTGTTGCATAGTCGTTGAGCTCGTCGGCCGCGGCCTGGAACTCCTCCGCGTAGGTGAACGAGAAGTTCGAGTTGTCGTCGATCCTGTTCGCGAGCGTGGTCGCCTGGTTGATGACGTACTGCGCCGCGTCGTGCACCGTCGTCGCGAGCTCTTTCTGGCCCTTGGGCACGGGCACGGCGTCGAACGTGTCTCGCGCGGTCGTGAATGCCGGGATGAGCTTCGATCTCACGAGATCGCTGCTGGTGATGACGCTGAAGCCGACGAAGTCGGTCGCGCGCAGCTCCAGCACCTTGCGGGCCGCGTCGATGAACGTCTCGGCGACCTTGGCTTCCTTGAGCTGCTGGCCGAGTCGGTCGTACGGGCCGAGCAGGGTCGACTGAACGTCGATCGCCTCGCGGTAGGTCGAAGACTGCTGCCGTCCGTACGAGGAAGTCGCGGGGAGCTTCGGAGGGTTGACGATGGCCTTCTTCAGGGCACGCTCGATCTCATCGAGCTTCGTCGAGTCGGCGGCCTTGATGGACGTGGCGACGCCGGACTTGAACTTCGCGGCAGCCGACAGGTAATCGCGGCCGATCGCCTCCGCCTTGGCAACCTGCTTGGACTGCTGCTGGTTCTGTACGACGACGAGCCCACCAACCGCGGCACCGACCAGCAAGGTGATCAGCACCGGCAGCACCATGGCGGCCCGGCGTGCGCTCATGCGTCAAGCCTAGTTAGTGGTTGATGCGTGGATCGACGCCGTGCTTGCGCAGCCCGTAGGTGAACGCATCGACGAGCGCCTCCCACGAGGCCTCGATGATGTTGGCGCCGACGCCGACCGTGACCCACACGTCCTTGCCGTCCGTCGTCTCGATGAGAACGCGGGTGATGGCGTCCGTGCCGTGACCCTGGTCGAGGATGCGTACGCGGAAGTCGATCAGGTGGAACTGCGCGACATCGGGATAGACCTGCTCGATCGCCTGGCGGAGTGCGTGGTCGAGCGCATTGACCGGACCGTTGCCCTCACCGATGACGGCGAGGCGCACTCCCCCGGCGGTCAGCTTGACCGTCGCCTCGGACACCGCCTCGGAGCCTCGGCTGGACTCGGCGAGCACTCGCCACGACTCGACATCGAAGTACGAGGGGCGAACGCCTTCCATCTCCTCGGCGAGCATCAGCTCGAACGATGCATCGGCGGCCTCGAACGTATAGCCCTCCTGCTCCATCTGCTTGACCCGATCGGTCACCCGCGCGAGCCGCAACGCATCGTGGGCGAGGTCGTAGCCGAGCTCCTTGCCCTTGAGCTCGATCGTGGCGCGCCCGGCCATCTCCGACACCAGGAGTCGCATGTCGTTGCCGACGAGCGCCGGATCGATGTGCTGATAGAGGTTGGGATCGACCCGGATCGCGCTGGCGTGCAGCCCAGCCTTGTGCGCGAACGACGACACACCCGTGTAGGGCTGACGCGCCGACGGCGGGTAGTTGGTGATCTCGGCGATCGCATGGGCGATGCGCGTGGCCTCGGCCAGCTTGCCCTCGGGCAGGACCTGCATGTCGAACTTGAGCTCGAGGTTGGCGACACAGGTGATCAGGTCGGCGTTGCCCGTACGTTCGCCGTATCCGTTGATGCAGCCCTGAACATGGGTGACGCCTGCCTGCACGGCCGCCATCGAGTTGGCAACGGCGCAGCCGGTGTCGTTGTGCGCGTGGATGCCGAGGCGTGCGCCCGTGGTCGCGACGTCGGTGACGATCTCGGTGACCCAGTGCGGGAGCATCCCGCCGTTGGTGTCGCACAGGATGACGACTTCGGCTCCCGCGTCAGCAGCAGTCGCGGCGACTTCAAGCGCGTAGTCGCGGTTGGCGCGATAGCCGTCGAAGAAGTGCTCCAGGTCGACGAACACGCGCTGACCCTCCGCCCGGAGGTGGCTGACGCTGTCGCGGACCATCGCAAGGTTCTCGGCAAGCGTCGTACGCAGCGCCAGCTCGACATGACGGTCGTGGCTCTTGGCAACCAGCGTCACGACCGAGGCACCCGACTCGCGCAGCGCAGCGACCAGCTCGTCGTCCGCAGCCTTGCCGTCTGCTCGACGAGTGGCACCGAAGGCCGCCAGCGTTGCGTGCTTGAGGTCGAGCTCCTTGGCGGCAAGGGCGAAGAACTCGGTGTCCTTGGGGTTGGACCCGGGCCAGCCGCCCTCGATGTAACCCACGCCGAGGTCGTCCAGGTGCCGCGCAATGTGCATCTTGTCCTGCACCGAGAGGTTGAGCCCCTCCTGCTGGGCGCCATCGCGCATCGTCGTGTCGTAGACGTGGAAGTCGCTCACGTTCTGCTTGCCTGCCGTCACTGGTCAATCCTTCGTTCTGTCATCTCGAGTCATAAAAAATGCCCCCCATGGAAATGGGAGGCAGCGCGTCGGGCGCCATTCTGTCTGAGAGAGTGGTCAGTGCCCGGCGCGCCTGTCGATAATGATCGAGATGATCGTCATGCGCGCCAGTCTAGACTGACCGCGATATGAGCGCCAGACCCGTACCTGTCCCGAACGTTCTGACCATCGCGTACGTCGTGCTCACCGCCGAACCGCTCGATCGCGAAGACCTGGTCCCCCTCCCCGAACGTCCGCTGCTCCGACTGCGTGGCAGCAGCGTTGGTGACTTGGACCGCATGACGGAGCTGCCGCACCAGCGACTGGTGTCTCGCTCGGTCGGAGCCGGTGCCGCGCGCCTCGCCGCTGAGGAGGCGCTGCACGAGGCCATCAAGCTCGCCGACCGCCATGACGGACTCGTGCTCGACCTCCAGACACCGCGGATCGTCGAGACCCCGGTGCCCGAACAGCGGCCCGCAGCGGGCTGGTTCACGTTTGAGTACGACCTCGACAACCTCGGCGAGATCCGTACGCACGGCCTCAGCGTGCTCGGCCTCCCGGAGATCATCGTGCGCAACGTGCCGGAGGACGAGCGCAAGATGTACGACATGGTCGTCGTCGGGCTGGTCCACCGACTGCTCGACGAGTGGCCCGAGCACGATCCCGTCGGCCCGGCCCGGATCACTCTCGGCGACATCACGGCAGGGTACGAGGGCGGCGATACGCCCCAGACCGAGCAAGGGGTCGACGTGCTGATCGACTATGACGCCGACGTACCGGCTCTCACCGTCGAGGTCATGACCAGCCCCGGCCCTGCATTGTTCTAGGGCTTCTTCTTGCCTCGCGGAGCAAGGTTGGCGAGCGTCTCGGGCTTGAGGATGGCCTCGAGCTTCTCCCGCGGCAGCAGCCCGCGCTCGAGCACCAGCTCTGCCACACCACGACCGCTGGCGAGTGCTTCCTTGGCAACCTCAGTCGCGGCGGCATACCCGATGTATGGGTTGAGCGCCGTGACCAGGCCGATCGAGTTCTCGACCTCAGCACGCAACAGCTCGGTGTTGGCCGTGATGCCGTCGACACAACGCTTGGCGAGCACCAGCACGGCTTCGCGCAGCCGCGAGAGTCCCGCCGACAGCGAGTAGCAGATCACCGGCTCGAAAGCGTTGAGCTGCAGCTGACCACCCTCGGCGGCCATCGAGACCGTGACATCCATGCCGATGATCTGGAATGCGACCTGGTTGACGACCTCCGGGATGACCGGGTTGACCTTGCCGGGCATGATGCTCGACCCTGCCTGGACTGCCGGAAGGTTGATCTCGTTGAAGCCGGCACGCGGACCCGACGAGAGCAGACGCAAGTCGTTGCAGATCTTGGACAGCTTGACCGCGACGCGCTTGAGCGTGCCGGAGTGCTGGACGAAGGCGCCGCAGTCCTGCGTGGCCTCGATGAGGTCGACCGCGCTCTCGAGCGGAAGACCTGTCAGCTTCGCCAGGTGGCCGCAGGCCGAGGGGACATAGCCTGCGGGCGCATTGAGCATCGTGCCGATCGCCGTGGCGCCGAGGTTGATCTCGTGCAGCAGCATCACCGACTCGCTCAGCCGCGCCCGATCCTCGCCAATCATCAATGAGTACGTACGGAACTCCTGGCCGAGGGTCATCGGAACAGCGTCCTGGAGCTGCGTCCGGCCCATCTTGAGAACATCGTGGAACTCGTCGGCCTTGGCGGCGAATGACGCCTCGAGCACCTCCATCGCGGCGATGAGCTCGTGCGTCGCGAGGATCAGCGCGATCTTGACCGCCGTCGGATAGACGTCATTGGTCGACTGGCTCAGGTTGACGTGCTCGTTGGGGTGGATCGTGGCGTAGTCGCCCTTCTTGTGGCCCATCAGCTCAAGCGCACGGTTGGCGATCACCTCGTTGGCGTTCATGTTGGTCGACGTACCGGCACCGCCCTGCATCACGTCGACGACGAAGTGATCGTGCAGTGCGCCTGCCCGGATCTCCTCGCACGCACCCCGGATCGCCTCGTACCGCTCGTCGTCGAGCAGGCCCAGGTCGTGATTGGCGGCCGCTGCGGCCTGCTTGACCGCCGCGATCGACTCGACGAGATAGGGGCTGACCCCGATCTGCACTCCCGTGATGGGGAAATTCTCCAACGCTCGAAGGGTGTGTACACCCCAGTAGACGTCAGCGGGGATCTCACGATCACCGATCAGGTCGTGCTCGGATCGGGTCTCGACCGTCATGCTCAGCCTCCAGTACGCGAGGCGCGACGTTGAGCCCCGTATGCCGACGATAGACCACCGTGGGGCTCAATCAGGACAGGGGCGCACTGTACTGGCGAGTACAGTAAATTGACCGCCCAGATCAGGTGGGAAGTACCTGCCTGAGCCAGCCGTGGCGGTCGGCAGCGCGGCCGTACTGGATGTCGACGAGTGCCGCCCGGATGTCGGACGTGACCTTGCCGGCCTCGCCGTCACCGGTGACGGCTTCGCCGCCCTCCCACTTGAGCGAACCGATCGGTGTCACGACCGCGGCGGTGCCACAGGCGAAGACCTCGCAGATCGTGCCGTCGGTAACGCCTTCGCGCCACTCGTCGATGCTCACCTGACGCTCGATGACCTCGTGGCCGAGGTCGCGCGCGAGGGTCAGGATCGAGTCACGAGTGACACCCTCGAGGATCGTGCCCGAGAGAGTCGGGGTGACGATCGAGCCGTCTGAGTGCACGAAGTAGATGTTCATGCCGCCGAGCTCCTCGACCCACTTGTGCTCGGCCGAGTCGAGGAACGCCACCTGGGCACAGCCCTGCTCGATGGCTTCCTGCTGCGGCAGCAGGCTGGACGCGTAGTTGCCGCCGGTCTTGGCCGCGCCCATACCGCCGGCTCCGGCACGCGAATAGGTGCTCGACAGCCAGATGGAGACTGCCTTGACGCCGCCCGCGAAGTAGGCACCTGCCGGCGAGGCGATGACCGAGTAGGTCACGTGCTGGCTGGGACGGACGCCGAGGAACGCCTCGGAGGCGTACATGAACGGCCGGATGTAGAGGCTCTTCTCCTCGCCAGCCGGCGCCCAGGCTCGATCGGCCTTGATCAACGCCTCGATCGAGCCGATGAACCAGTCGATCGGGAGCTCGGGAAGCGCGAGACGGTGGGCCGAGCGCTGCATGCGTTCGCCGTTGGCCTCAGGGCGGAACATCCAGACCGAGCCGTCGGCATGGACGTACGCCTTGAGCCCCTCGAAGATCTCCTGCGCGTAGTGCAGCACCGCCGTTGCGGGGTCGAGTGACAGCGGGCCGTAGGGCACGACACGCGCGTTGGCCCAGTCGGTCTCGGGTGTCCACTCGGCCAGGAACATGTGGTCGGTGAAGAACTTGCCGAAACCGGGGTCGGCCAGGATGGCTTCGCGCTCGGCATCAGACTTGGCGGCGGCGCTCTTTTCGAAGGTCGCCGAAAACTTGGACGTCATAGTTTTCACGATACTGCTTTCGGGGTCGAAGGGTAAAAGGTCGTTAACCGACCTTTACGCCACCGGCCACGCGTGCATCAGCGATGAGCTGTGCGATGGCCTCTCCCACCTCCTCCGTGCTGCGGGGAGAGGTGCCACGTGAAGCAATGTCGGACTCGACGGCTGCGTTGATCTGCGCGGCGGCCGCCGGGAGGCCGAGGTGGTCGAGCAGCAGAGCGGCGGACAGGATCGCCGCCGTCGGATCGGCCTTCGACTGTCCGGCGATGTCAGGAGCCGATCCGTGCACGGGCTCGAACATGCTGGGCGCCGTGCCGTCGGGGTTGATGTTGCCGCTGGCCGCGACGCCGATGCCACCTGTGACGGCAGCAGCGAGGTCGGTCAGGATGTCGCCGAACAGGTTGTCAGTGACGATGACGTCAAAGCGTGCCGGATCGGTGACGAGGAAGATCGTGGCAGCATCAACGTGCAGGTAGTCGACGGCGATGTCGGGGAACTCGGTTGCCACGGCGTCGACCGTACGGGTCCAGAGGTGGCCGGCGTGCACGAGCACGTTGTTCTTGTGGACCAGGGTGAGCTTCTTGCGGGGACGCGCCTGGGCCCGGGCGAACGCATCGCGGACGACGCGCTCGACGCCGTACGCCGTGTTGATGCTGACCTCGGTGGCGAGCTCGTGGGGAGTGCCGACGCGGATCGCTCCGCCGTTGCCGACGTACGGACCCTCGGTGCCCTCACGGACGACGACGAAGTCGACCTCACCCGGGTTGGCCAGCGGGGTAGGAACGCCGGGATAGATCTTGGACGGGCGAAGGTTGACGTAGTGGTCGAGCTCGAAGCGGAGCTTGAGCAGCAGGCCACGCTCGAGGGTGCCAGAAGGAACCGTCGGGTCGCCGACAGCACCGAGCAGGATCGCGTCATGGCCGCGGATCGACTCGAGCTCGGCCTCGGGGAGGACCTCACCCGTGGCGTGCCAGCGCTTCGCACCGAGGTCGAACTCGGTCTTGTCGAAGCTGACGTCGTGCTCGGCGGCCACGAGGTCGAGCACCTTGAGAGCCTGGGCGGTGACTTCGGGACCGATGCCGTCTCCGGCGATGACGGCAAGCTTGTACGTACGACTCATGTCCAAGCCCCCTTTGAAAGGCAAGGGTATGGGTGCTCGGACATGATCACCGTGCTGTTGATTCGCTCGCTGCGCTCGCTCATGTCGGTCATCCTACGGTCGCTGTCTCATGATTTGAAACAGGTGTCTTGCCATCTGGACTCCCCTAGTTGTCGTCGGGGCGGTCGTCAGTCTCGAGCTCGGGCGCTCGGCTCATCACGCAGATGCGCCGGTCCCCACTCCATGAGGTACGGATCCATGAACTTCTCCTTCTTTGGTTGATCGCGCCGACAGAGTTTCGGGTCCGCCGTTCCGCCAGACACCAAAACCCGAGATCATCCGGGAAGGAGAAAGAGATGCATCAACAGATCAGGTCGTGATCTGGATCCCTGCGGCGGAACGGCGAGCCAATGCCGAAACTCCGCGGCAGGGGTGGCCCTAAGAGGCCCTGCCGCGGCAAGCGATTACTACGAGCTGCTTCCGCATGGGTCGAGCGTAGCCGCGCAAACCTCATCACGCCCGCATTTGGTCACATCATCTCGTTGTCCGAGACACGTGGGAGACTCGAACACATGAGCGCGCCTGCTGAAGTCCCCGAGATCGTCTCGGCGACTCTCGACCTCTCCCGGCAGCGAGGTTTCATCACCTCGATCCGCAACGAGACCGGTCGGCTTCTGGCTTCGCTCGCGGCATCGCGCACCGGGACGCTTGCCGAGCTGGGCACCGGATGCGGTGTCGGTTCGGCCTGGCTGTCCAGTGGAGCACCGAAGGATGCCCGCGTCGTGAGCGCCGAGCTCGACCCGGCCCTCGCCGAGGACGTTCAGAAGATCTTCGCCGACACGCCCAATGTCGACGTCATCGCCGGCGACTGGTCGACGCTCGAGCAGTACGCACCGTTCTCGTTGGTGTTCGTCGACGTGCGAGACGTCATGGAGTTCATCGACGTGTTCGCCGACCTCCTCGAGCCGGGCGGGATCGCCGTGCTCGACGACTTCGAGCCCTCGGCGTTCTGGCCGCCGATCGTCGAGGGACGCGTCGACACGATCCGTGAGCGCTGGCTGACCGACGAACGGTTCGCGGCCGTCGAGATGCTGATCGACGTCGACGCCTCGCTGATCATCGCCACCCGCCGTTAGGCGCGGTGCGCGCCTGGAGGACGAGGCTCGCGCACCACTGCCACGGCTACGGGCGCGGGACTGTCTGGTGCTGGCGGTTCGTCTTCACGGTTGCCCAGCACGCTGCGCCGGCGTCCGTACGCAAAGTAGAGGACGAGGCCGACGGCCATCCAGATCGCGAAGTCACGCCAGGTCGTCCACGTCAGGTTGAGCGACAACCAGATCGTGGCGAGCAGCGAGAGGATCGGCACGAGGGGCACCAGCGGGACCCTGAAACCACGCTCAAGGTCTGGCTGCGATCGGCGAAGCCCGATGACACCGACCGCACAGAATGCGAACGCGAAAAGTGTGCCGAGGACGAGCAGGTTGGCACGCGCCACCGTGTCGGGATCGAGCGCGAGTCCAGCCGCGGCCAGCCCGGCGAGCACCGCAGCGCGCGATGGAGATGAGCCCGCTCCGACCCTGGCGAGACCCTTGGGCAGCAGGCCATCGCGCCCCATGGCGAACAGCACGCGGCTCTGGGCGATCAGCACGACGAGCACGACGGTCGTGAGCCCGAACAACGCGCCGACGTTGATCACGTCGGCGCTCCATCCGGGCGACCCAGCGGCTCTCAGCGCATCCGACACCGGGGCTGAGGACATGAGCTCGCCGTACGGTCGCAGCCCGACCAGGACCGCAGCCATCGCGACGTACAGGATCGTGACGATGCCGATCGAGGCAAGCATCGCCCGCGGTATGGAGCGTCGAGGCTCCTTGGCGTCTTCTGCGGCGGTCGCGATGAGGTCGAATCCGATGAACGAGAAGACGATGGCGCCAGCGGCCGTGAAGATGCCGAAGATGCCGAAGGCATCACTGGTGCCAATCAGCGACTGGAGCACCGTGGACGATCCGCCATCGACCGCCTGGGCCTTCGGCACGAACGGCGTGTAGTTGGCTGACTTGACGTGCGTTGCGCCGACCGCGATCACCAGCAGCACCGCGACGAGCTTGGCCGAGACGATCATCGCGAGGACGCGACCCGTCAGCTTGGCGCCGGTCATGACGAGCAGCATGAGCACGATGATGAGCGCGGCACCGATCCACCCGGTGCCCTCGGCCAGCTGGGAGTGCTTGGCGACGAACTCCGGGATGCCGATCTCGAACCCGTCGAGCGTCGCGGTGAAGTAGGACGCCCAGATGCGCGAGACGACTGCGGCTGCGACGACAAGCTCGAGGACGAGCGCCCAGCCGACGATCCACGCCCAGAGCTCGCCGAACGCGACATACGTGAACGTGTAGACGCTGCCCGCGGTGGGGATGGTGGAGGACAGCTCGGCGTACGACAGGGCGGCCAGCAGGCTCACGACGGCCGCGATGACGAACGAGACGATGACGGCAGGTCCGGCCATCGTCGCCGCCTGTTCGCCGGCGAGCGTGAAGATGCCTCCACCGATCATGACGCCGAGCGCCAGCATGACGAGCAGGCCCGTACCGAGAACTGCTGGAAGCCGGTGCCTGGCGTTGGTGATACGCAGCATCGCCTGCTCGGGCGGGAGGCGGCGCGATCTGCCGACGAGTTGCTCTGCCATGCGTGGCCCCCGAGCGTCCGGCGGCCACACGGGTTGGCCGTTTGCGAGAACGTATCGCCTCGGGGGTCAGTCTGGCACGCGTTCGCGCAATCTGTCGGTCGAGAGCTTGACCTCGACGAGTGGCAGGAAGAATTGCACGATCGGTCCGATCGTCAGGGCGTACAACACCGTGCCGACGCCGACCGTGCCGCCGAGGACGAATCCGACGGCAAGGACAGTCACCTCGATCACGGTGCGCCAGAGTCGGACGCTGCGCCCGGTGATGCGCACGAGGCCGAGCCACAAACCGTCTCGCGGCCCCGGTCCGAGCTGTGCGCCAATGTAGAGCGCGCCTGCGAAGCCGTTGCCGACGACTCCGCCGACGAGCAGCAATCCGCGCAGGATGAGGTTGTCAGGCTGGTCGATCAGGGCAATGCCGAAGTCGGCGGCGAGGCCGATGATGATGACGTTGAGGACCGTGCCGATGCCGGGCATCTGCCTCAACGGGATCCAGAGCAGCAGCACGACCGCGCCGGTGACGATGACCACTTGGCCAAAGGTCAGCGGTACGTGCTTGGCCACACCCTCGTGGAACACGTCCCACGGATCAAGGCCGAGCGTCGACTCGACCATCATCGCCATCGTGAAGCCGTACAGGAACAAGCCGGCGACGAGGCGCGCCATCCGCTCGGGCATGCGCGTCATCGCGAGAGCTGTTGTGCGATCCACGACCCCACCTCTTCTGGATGGCTGCGCGGCGTCGGGCGGGAGCCATGGCCGTCAGTCGCAATCGTACGGATGAGGACGGCGAGAATCGCCACGAGGGCGAGGAGCCCGACGAGGGCGAGAATCATGGTCATGAACTCATGGTCTCCCAGATTGGCTATTCAATATATAGCCAATTGTGAAAGAGTGGCCTCATGAGCACCACGATCTCAGCCGTACGACTGGCGACCCTGCTGAAGCCCTATGTGAACGACGCGCCTGCCTATCGCGGACTGGCCGAGGGCATACGTCTCTTGGTGGTTGACGGTCGCGTGATGGACGGCAGCCGCCTGCCCAGCGAACGAGAGCTCGCGACGGCGCTGGGTGTCAGCCGCACGACGACCACCCGCACGTACGCCGAGCTGCGCGCCTCCGGCCTGCTTCGTTCCCGACAGGGCTCCGGCAGCATCATCCACGTGCCGTATGCCGCGTCGAGCGCGAGCAGCCTGATCGTGACGCCGGATGGCGAGGACACGATCGCCCTCACCTATTCGGCGCCTGCGGGTCCTGCCGGGCTCGGCCGTGCCTTCGAGTCCGCCGTCACCAAGCTGCCTGGCCTGCTGGCGACCACCGGCTATCTGCCCGATGGTCTGCCGGTGCTGCGTGAGCTGATCGCGCAGCGCTACACCGACCGTGGACTGCCGACCGAACCTGACCAGATCGTCATCACCAATGGCGCACTCGGTGCGGTGTCCCTGATGGCGCACACAGTCCTCTCCCCCGGCGATCGTGTGGTGGTCGAGGGTGCGAGCTATCCCCACGCCCACGAGGCGCTCGCGTCGGTCGGCGGGCGTCTGTCGCCTCTGCCGATGCTGGACTCGCCCTGGGACACCACAGCACTTGCGTCGACGCTCAATAGCTCGAAGCATCGGCTCGCGTACCTGATCCCTGACTTCCACAACCCGACGGCCTCGATCATGAGTGACACGCAGCGCGGTGAGTGGGCGCGCGAGCTGAGGCGCCACGACGTGCTGCCGATCGTCGACGAGTCACTCCGCGACGTGAACCTCGACGGCGTCGAGCTGCCGCCGTCGTACGCGAAGTACGACTCCCGCACCGTGCTCGTCGACTCGGCCTCCAAGGTGTTCTGGGGCGGCCTGCGTGTGGGGTGGGTTCGAGCTCCTCGCGATCTGGTGATGCCGCTGATCCAGTCACGCATGACCCTCGACCTCGGATCAGCCGCGTTCGAGCAGCTGGTGCTCGCCGAGCTGTTGACCGAGGGCGGCCAGACCGCGGCGGCCGGTCGAGCCACGCTGCGCGCCGGTCGCGACCATCTGCTCGGCGAGCTCGCCCGCGAGCTGCCTGCCATCGAGACCGAGTGCCCACCGGGCGGACTCAGCCTGTGGTTGACGCTCCCCGAGCGGATTTCGTCTCAGCTGACCGCAGCCGCCGCGCGCCACCGGCTGCTGCTGACCCCCGGTCCTCGCTTCTTCACTCGCGCGGGCTCGGCCGGCGAGCGACACCTGCGCCTGCCCTACACACAGTCGCCCGAGACCCTCACCGAAGCGGTCCGCCGCCTGCGCCTCGCGTACGACGAGGTGCGCGGCGATGGCCGAACGAGCACCAGCGAGCCTCGACGCTCGAAGACCCTGGAGATGATCGCCTAGACATGCGAAAGGGGCGCCCGCAGGCGCCCCTTCCGTATTGCTCAGACCTAGCGGGCGGCCTGGCCGTCGACGTAGTCGGCGTCCTGCTGCTTCCACGAGAAGTGCGAACGAAGGACCTTGCCGGTCGCCTCGATCGAGTGGCCGGCCTCCTTCTCCCGCAGCTCGAGGAACTCCTTGCCACCGTTGTCCTGGTCGCCGATGAATCGCTTGGCGAACGTGCCGTCCTGGATCTCCGACAGCACCGACTGCATGCGCTCCTTGACCGAGGCGTCGATGATGCGCGGTCCCGAGACGTAGTCGCCGTACTCAGCGGTGTCGGAGACGCTCCAGCGCTGCTTGGCGATGCCGCCCTCCCACATCAGGTCGACGATCAGCTTGAGCTCGTGCAACACCTCGAAGTACGCGATCTCGGGCTGGTAGCCAGCCTCGGTCAGCGTCTCGAAGCCGGCCTGGACGAGGTGCGACACACCGCCACAGAGCACGGCCTGCTCGCCGAAGAGATCGGTCTCGGTCTCCTCGGTGAACGTCGTCTTGATGACGCCGGCACGGGTGCCGCCGATCGCCTTCGCATACGAGAGCGCGAGGTCCCACGCCTTGCCGCTGGCGTCCTGCTCGACCGCGACGATGTCGGGGATGCCTCGACCGGCAACGAACTCACGGCGCACTGTGTGACCCGGGGCCTTGGGGGCGACGAGCAGCACGTCGACGCCGGCAGGCGGCTGGATGTAGTCGAAGCGGATGTTGAAGCCGTGACCGAAGACGAGAGCGTCGCCCTCGACCAGGTTGGGCGCGATCGACTCGGCATAGATGTGACGCTGGAACTGGTCGGGTGCGAGCACGACGGTGACGTCGGCCTCCTCGACCGCTTCAGCGACGGAGAGGACACGCAGGCCCTCGGCCTCGGCCTTGGCCTTGCTCTTGGAGCCCTCGGCCAGGCCGACGCGCACGTCAACGCCGGAGTCGCGCAGGTTGAGCGCGTGAGCGTGTCCCTGGCTTCCGTAGCCGATGACTGCCACGTGGCGGCCTTGGATGATGCTCAGGTCTGCGTCGTCGTCGTAAAACAGTTCAGCCACTGGGGTTCTTCTCCTTGAGATGGTGCGGTCAGACTGCCTGCGAACCAGGAACGGTTCGCAGGGTGCGGTCGGTGATGGAACGGGAACCGCGGCCGATGGCCACGCGTCCCGACTGGGCGATCTCGCGGATCCCGAAGGGTTCGAGGACGTTGAGCATCGCAGTGAGCTTGCCGGAGTCTCCGGTCGCCTCAATCGTCACCGCGTCGGTGGCGACGTCGACGACCTTGGCGCGGAACAGCTGCACGGTCTCGAGCACCTGTCCGCGAGTCTGCGGATCGGTGCGGACCTTGATCAGCATCAGCTCTCGCTCGACGGCCGAGTCGGAGTCGAGCTCCACGATCTTGAGCACGTTGACCAGCTTGTTGAGCTGCTTGGTCACCTGCTCGAGCGGAAGCTCATCGACGTTGACCACGATCGTCATGCGCGAGATCTCGGGGATCTCGGTCGGGCCGACCGCGAGCGAGTCGATGTTGAACCCGCGCCTCATGAACAGGCTCGACACACGTGCGAGCACACCCGGGGTGTTCTCGACGAGAACCGACAACGTATGGCGTGACACCTAGATCATCTCCTCTGAGTCGAACTCGGGAGCCATGTCGCGAGCGATCTGGATCTCGTCGTTGCTCGTGCCGGCGTGGACCATCGGCCACACCATTGCGTCGCGCTCGACCACGAAGTCGATGACGACAGGACGATCGGTGATCGCCATGGCCTTCTCGATTGTCGCGTCGAGGTCGGCCTCGTTGTCGCAGCGCAGCCCGACACAGCCATAGGCGTCGGCCAGCTTGACGAAGTCAGGGATGCGGCGAGCGCCAATGGACTCTGGGCCAGTGTTGAGGTCGGTGTTGGAGTATCGACCGTCGTACAACAGGGTCTGCCACTGGCGGACCATGCCGAGCGAGGAGTTGTTGATGACCGCGACCTTGATCGGGATGCCCTCGATCGCGCACGTCGCGAGCTCCTGGTTGGTCATCTGGAAGCAGCCGTCGCCGTCGATCGCCCAGACGACCGTGCCGGGCAGACCGACCTGTGCTCCCATGGCGGCCGGAACGGCATAGCCCATCGTGCCGAGGCCACCGGAATTGAGCCACTGGCGCGGACGCTCGTAGTCGACGTAGTGCGCAGCCCACATCTGGTGCTGACCGACACCGGCCGTGTAGGTCGCTTCGGGGCCGGCGATCGCGCTGATGCGCTCGATGACCGTCTGCGGTGCCAGACCCGTCTCGGGCTTGTCATAGGCGACGGGGTACTTCGCCTTGACGGCGAGCATCTGCGCCTTCCACGCGCTGCATTCGACGGTCAGCTCGTCCTCGTCGGTCTGCTTCTGGAGCATCGCGATCAGATCGGCGATGACCTCGCGGCAGTCGCCGACGATCGGGACGTCCGCAGCACGGTTCTTGGAGATCTCGGCCGGATCGATGTCGGCGTGGATGATCTTGGCATCGGGCGCGAACGAGTCGAGCTTGCCAGTCACCCGGTCATCGAAGCGTGCACCCAGCGAGATGAGCAGATCACTCTTCTGCAGAGCACCAACCGCGGCAACCGAGCCGTGCATGCCGGGCATGCCGAGGTGAAGCTCGTGCGAGTCGGGGAAGGCACCGCGAGCCATCAGCGTCGTGACGACCGGGATCTGGGTCAGCTCGGCAAGAACCTTCAGCTCTTCCCACGCTTCTGCCTTGATGACGCCGCCGCCGACGTACAGGACGGGTCGATCGGACTCAGCGATCAGGCGAGCCGCTTCGCGGACCTGCTTGCCGTGGGGCCGGGTCGTCGGCCGGTAACCGGGCAGCGCGAGCTCGCTCGGCCAGTTGTAGGTGGTCGCCGCCTGCAGAGCATCCTTCGAGATGTCGACCAGGACAGGACCGGGACGTCCGGTGCCGGCGATGTGAAAGGCCTCCGCGATGACTCGCGGGATCTCGTCAGCGTTGGTGACGAGGAAGCTGTGCTTGGTGATCGGCATCGTGATACCGCGGATGTCGGCTTCCTGGAACGCATCGGAGCCGATCGCACCACTTGGCACCTGACCGGTGATCGCGACGATCGGGACCGAGTCCATGTGGGCGTCGGCGATCGCGGTGACGAGGTTGGTGGCTCCGGGGCCCGACGTCGCCATGCAGACGCCTACGCGGCCGGTGACTTGCGCATAGCCCTGCGCTGCGTGCCCCGCGCCCTGTTCGTGACGAACCAGGATGTGGCGGATCTGCTTGGAGTCGAAGAGCGGGTCGTACGCAGGCAGGATTGCGCCGCCCGGGATGCCGAAGATCGTGTCGACGCCGGCCTGCTCCAGTGCCCGCACGAGGCTCTGAGCCCCGGTGAGCTGCTCGGTCATGAGTTCATCTTTCTGTCCATTTCAGTATGCCCGTGGCTTGTCGGTGAGTTCGCATAAAAAAATCCCTCGGCCGTGAGGCATTCGAGGGAGACGCGGGGCCGATCAGGCCATCGCGTCAGTCATCTACTACGAGAATTTCCACGTTCACGTCAGTCAGTCTCGTCTTGTGCAGCGAGATGGTCAAGTGCTGAGACAGGACGTACCAACATGTGGACCGACATTTCGGCCATCAGCTGCGCCGGGGCGGCCAGGCGGTTTGACTGCTCCGGCCTTGCAAGACCAGACGCAGGCGATCAATTCCAGGGGAATCCATGTCTGCTACCACGGTGACGGGACGTAGTCCTTGAGGAACACCCCGAACAGGTCCGCGCCGGCCTCGCCCTGGACGATCGGGTCATACACCCGCGCCGCGCCGTCGACGAGGTCGAGCGGCGCCTTGAAACCTTCCTCCGCGAGCCGAACCTTGGTCGGATGCGGACGCTCGTCGGTGATCCATCCGGTGTCGACTGCAGTCATCAGGATGCCGTCCTGCTCCAGCATCTCCCCCGCGCTGGTCCGCGTCAGCATGTTGAGCGCAGCCTTGGCCATGTTGGTGTGCGGGTGACCTGGGCCCTTGTAGCGGCGGCTGAACTGGCCCTCCATCGCCGAGACGTTGACGACATACGTGCGTCGGGCGTCGGATGCCGCCATCGACGGGCGAAGGCGACTCACCAGGATGAACGGAGCCGTCGTGTTGCAGAGCTGCACTTCAAGCAGCTCGAGGGCGTCGACCTCGTGCACCCGCTGGGTCCAGCTGTTGATGTCGACCGTGTCAGGCACGAGCCCCCCGGCATCGATCCGGTCGAGGTCGGCCGAGCCTGCGGTCAGAGCCATCGAGGTCAGCTCCTCTGCCGTGTGGGCATCGCCGGCAAGCACGGGGTGCGCGTCGACCGAGCCGACCAGCGCAGCCGGATGCGCATCACTGGTGTGCCCGAAGGTCAGCAGCTCAGGCAGCGGCCCTTCGGGAAGCGGAGCGTTCTCCGCCTCGGCGAGCGGCGCGTAGGCACCGGGCGTGCGTCGTACGGTCTGCGCTGCATTGTTGATGAGGATGTCGAGCGGGCCCTGTTCGGCAACCGAGTCGGCGAGTCCGACCACCTGTGCCGGGTCTCGCAGGTCGATCCCGACGATGCGCAGGCGGTGAAGCCAGTCAGCACTGTCGGGCATCGCGGTGAAGCGGCGCACGGCGTCGTGCGGAAACCTGGTCGTGATGGTCGTGTGAGCGCCGTCGCGCAGGAGTCGCAGCGCAATGTACATGCCGATCTTGGCGCGACCGCCGGTGAGCAGCGCCCGCCTGCCCGTCAGGTCGGTGCGGGCATCTCTCTTGGAGCGGTTGAGCGCAGCGCAGTCAGGGCAGAGCTGGTGATAGAACGCGTCGACGACGGTGTACTTCTGCTTGCAGATGTAGCAGGGGCGAGCGACAAGAAGGGTTCCCGCCGACGCTCCGGGGGCGTTGGAGACGAGCGGGATGCCTTCGGTCTCGTCGTCGATGCGAGTCGGCGATCCCGTTGCGGTCACCGAGACCACGGCGCGGTCTGCAGCGGCAACCTGGGCACGCTTGTCGAGGCGTCGGTTCTTCTTCACGTTCTTGTAGAACTTCCCGCAGGCACGCCTGAGCGCCACGTAGTCGGGGTCGTCCTCGATGAGCTGTTCGGCGGCCTTGAGCACCTTCAACGCAATCGCAAGCTCATCTGGGTCGATCGGCGCAGATTGCGTCAAGGCTGCGGTCCAGCCAACTCTGTCCAGACCAACATGTGATCGGACGCGCGCGGTGACGTGAATCGTCCGTGCTTGACGCCGAGGACCGTCGACCACCGGCTGACGGTCCAGCTCTTCGGGACGTAGATCTGGTCAATGATCCACGTCGCGTCCTTGCGAGGCTTCGTCGTGGAGTACTTCAGGTAGGTCGCGTACGAGCCGTTCGTGCGCTTCGCAGCGTTGCGCCTAGCATCCTTGAGGGCGTGCTTGGTCAAGCCCGTGAGCTGGTCCGAGGTGTTCATGTCACCCGCGACCACCACGGGATATCCGCTCGAGAGTGCGGACGCGTGCTGGCCGACGGAGTAAGCCTGCGTACGAGCGCCCGCACGATTGCTGTTGACCAGGTGCGTGGCCACGATGAGAACCGGCTGGTTGGAGCCGCGGTCCTTGAAGAGCACGGGGGTCACGTGCCGCGCAGTCTTCTCGCGCGCCTTGCCCGAACCGATTCCCGGAACGACCCGGTCGGGGTACTGGGCGATCAGCTCCATGCGATCGGGGCGGTACGCGATGTAGTTCTCGTTGAAGCTCATCGACGGCGTGAGGATCAGCCATTTCGAACCAAGAGCCTTGGCCACCGTCCGAGCAAAGCTCGACGGCGAGTTGGTCGTGCTGTTGTGTCCCGGCCCCACGAGCTCGTTGAACGTCACGACGTCGAGATCTGCACCCTTGATCAGGCTGGCCGCCTTGGCCGCACGGGTCGTGGACTTCGAGAGCTTGTCGGCGCCCGGCAGGTTGAACTGGCCCGCGCGCAGCCGCAGCTTCACCGTGGGCCGGTTGTCGAACGTCACGGGTGCAGAATCGACCGCCGCAATGGCCTCGTCCCCCACCCAGTGGAGCTTGAACACTCCGTCGTCGCGCGGAACCAGGCTCAGCCTCGCCACACCATGGGTCACCTGGACGGGCTGCAGGCGCTGCCACATGTCGAGGCCTCGCCGCTGGAACAACAGCTCGACCTCGCCGTCCAGGGGCGAGTCATCTGAGGCAAGCAGCCAAGTGACGTCCGCCTGCACTGTGGACTGATCGCTGGCGAAGGCTGGCATCTCGATCGTGAGCGTCGAGCTGGCCGCCTCTGCTTGGCCCGTCGGCTCCGCCGCTGCCGGCAGTGCGCCGGTGAGGACGAGAGCCATGAGCAGCGCGAAGACATGTCCCGGTCGTGTCATCGCGGGACGCCGTCCGAGGGTCATCCACACACCGCACCGTCGGCGGCCGAGCTGACGAGCTTGCGGTACTTCGCGAGCACACCGGTCGTGTACTTGGGCGCCATGGGCTCCCAGCCGACCTTGCGGGCCTCGAGCTCCTCGGCCTCCACCTCGACCTCGAGGGTGCGGTTGGCCATGTCGAGGACGATCGGGTCGCCGTCCTTGACGAACGCGATGGGTCCGCCGTCGACAGCCTCGGGGGCGACGTGACCGACGCAGAGTCCGGTCGTCCCGCCGGAGAAGCGTCCGTCCGTCAGGAGCAGGACGTCCTTGCCGAGACCAGCACCCTTGATGGCACCGGTGATCGCGAGCATCTCGCGCATGCCGGGACCGCCCTTGGGACCTTCGTTGCGGATGACGACGACATCGCCGGCCACGATCGTGCCGTCCTCGAGGGCATCCATGGCGGCGCGTTCGCCGTCGAACACCCGTGCCGTGCCGCGGAAGACGTCGGAGTCGAAGCCGGCACTCTTGACCACGGCACCGTCGGGCGCCAGCGAGCCGCGCAGAATCGTCAGTCCGCCGGTCTTGTGGATCGGGCGGTCGAGCGTACGGATGACGTCGCCGTCCAGCTTTTCGGTGATGCCTGCAAGGTTCTCGGCCATCGTCTTGCCGGTGACCGTCATGCAGTCACCGTGCATCAGACCTGCGTCGAGCAGCGCCTTCATGATCACCGCCGTGCCGCCTGCCTTGTCGACGTCATTCATGACGTAGCGCCCGAACGGCTTGAGGTCGCCAAGGTGCGGGACCTTGTCGCCGATGCGGTTGAAGTCCTCGAGTGTGAGTGGCACCTCGGCCTCACGAGCGATCGCGAGCAGGTGGAGGACGGCGTTGGTCGAGCCGCCGAGCGCCATCGTGACGGTGATGGCGTTCTCGAATGCCTCCTTGGTCATGATCTGGCGTGCCGTGATGCCCTTGCGGAGCAGCTCGACGACGGCCTCGCCCGAGGCGACGGCGAAGTCGTCGCGTCGGCTGTCGATCGCCGGAGGCGCTGCCGAGCCGGGCAGGCTCATGCCGAGCGCCTCGGCGGCGGTGGCCATCGTGTTGGCGGTGAACATTCCGCCACAGGCGCCTTCGCCGGGACAGATGGCGCGCTCGATCTTGTCGACCTCTTCGCGGGTGATCAGGCCCTTGATGCACGCACCGACGGCCTCGAACGCGTCGATGATCGTGACGTCCTTGCCGTCGACGTTGCCCGGCATGATCGAGCCGGCGTACAGGAACACGCTGGCGAGGTCGAGCCGCGCGGCAGCCATCAGCATTCCGGGCAAGCTCTTGTCGCAGCCGGCCAGCAGCACCGAGCCGTCGAGGCGCTCAGCCATCATGACGGTCTCGACCGAGTCGGCGATGATCTCGCGACTGACCAGCGAGAAGTGCATGCCTTCGTGACCCATCGAGATCCCGTCGGAGACGGAGATCGTGCCGAACTCGAGCGGGTAGCCGCCACCGCTGTGCACGCCGGTCTTGACCGCCTTGGCGAGTCGGTCGAGCGACAGGTTGCAGGGCGTGATCTCGTTCCAGCTCGACGCCACTCCGACCTGGGGCTTCTCCCAGTCGTCGTCGCCCATGCCTACGGCGCGCAGCATGCCGCGGGATGCGGTCGCCTCGAGTCCGTCGGTGACGGTGCGGCTACGGGGCTTGATGTCGATGGGCTTGTCAGATGCCATATGCCAAGCGTACGGCGGGTTGACCGGTGATTGGGTCGTGGATCAGAAGAGTGGGACGAAGACCAGCGCGAGACCCCAGCTGGCGAAGCTCCCGACGAGGACGTACTCCGCCCGAAGACCCTCGGGCTTGTCGCGGGAGATCTCGGGGAATCGCAGGATGCCCTTGGCGGCGACGACGATGGCAATCGCGGCGAGGTTACCGGTCACGGCGCAGGCGAACACGAACCACCGCTCCAACGGACCGAGCACGCGGCCGCCCTGGAGGTCATCCTCCTGTGCGAGGACGCGCGGCCCAGTCAGGTCGAGGACGCTGCGTACGACGACGTTGGCAGCGGTTGTCAGGAACAGCACGACACCGAGCCCGAGCAGTGCCTGGTCGAGCGGGACCGTCGCCAGCCCCGGAATCGCGAGGTCGTCGTACCAGTCCTGCATCGGTCGGTCATCGAACGTGATCACCCCGGACAGCAGCACGAGCACCGCGCAGTAGACCGCGAGCAGGGTGATGCCGGCCATCGAGTCGCTGCGGGCGGCGACGATCCACACGAAGACCACGACGCCGAGCAGAGGTGCGAGCCAGAGGGTGTGCCAGCCGGCGCCGATCAGCAGGAGCCCAACCACCACCACGAGAAGGCCGGAGAAGATGCGCCGTCCGATGAGGTCGGCCGCGCCGACAGCTGCGAGCAGCACTGCCAGCACGCTCATGACGGAACCTCCGCGATCGACTCGACCAGCACGCTGACGCCGGCACGATGGCGTTGCGACACCGCCGAGGTCGAGATGCCTTCATCGTCGGCGATCTCGGCGAGCTTCTTGCCGGCGAGCACGCCCAGCGCGATGCGGCGCTGGCGCCCGTCGAAGTCGCTCACGATCGTGTCGCGGCACAGCAGATAGGCGTTCACGACGTCCCCCTTGTCCGATCCTTCGCGCGCAATCCTGGTCCGGAGACCTGGATGGCTGCGTTCTTTCGCCTTCACGGCATCGATGGCCCTGCGAGCTGACCACCACGCCTGTCCGTCCTGTGTCAGACCGTACGCGGAGCTGCCGACGATCTCCACCTCTCCGACGCCGATGCCGAAACGGCAGTCCATGCCTTCTGGCAGCGCCAGCCGTACGAGCACCGTCGCGTAGAGGGCTCCGTGGAGGTCGCCGTAGACGCCCTGGAGCTCGTCGGCGATCGTGGGCTCGAGCTTCTGGAGTGCCGGGATCCGGGTGTTCACGACGTCCAGTGCCGCGAGCAGGTGCTTTTGTGCCTCTGCCCGTGATGCCTGCTGGCGCGAGCCGACCAGGTCGCCGATCACGGCGTACTGAGGTGCTGCGTCTTCGAGTGAAGTGTTTTGCTTCATTTCTTCATAGTGAAGCCATTTGCTTGATTACGCAACCTTGAAGCAGATCGCTTCATCACTATGATGAGTGTGTGAATGTCGCCTTTGCCTCCGCTGCCGATTTCCGAGACATGGACCAGGACCTCCCCCTCCTCCTCGACGCCGCCCGCAAACGTGGCATCGATGCTGAGATCGTCAACTGGGACGACTCCACCGTCGACTGGTCGGCGTACGACCAGGTGATCGTTCGCTCGTGCTGGGACTACATCCTGCGGCGCGATGAGTTCCTCGCCTGGACAGCATCCGTACCGCGTCTGCACAACAGCCACGCCGTGATCAGCTGGAACACAGACAAGGTCTACCTGCGCCAGCTCGAGGCAGCCGGGGTGCCGATCATCGAGACGCGCTGGGACATCGCACCCGGCGACGACATAGGCGAACACAACGAATGGGTCGTGAAGCCCACGATCTCGGCGGGGTCACGCGACACGGCCCGGTGGACCTCCCGCGACGATGTCTACGCGCACTCAGCCGAGCTGGTGGCAGCCGGTCGCACCTCGATGACGCAGCCGTACATCGCCTCGGTCGATGACGAGGGCGAGACCGCGATGCTGTTCTTCGGCGGTACGTTCTCGCACGCGATCCGCAAGAGCGCGATCCTGGCGAAGGGCGAGGGCGTTCGTCAGGACCGGGACGGACGCGGTGAGAACCCGCTGACACGAGAGCCGTCGGCGGCACAGCGCGCCATCGCAGCGAAGGCCATCGCCGCAACCGACGAGATCCTCGGCGGCAGTGCTGAGCTGATGTACGCACGGGTCGACCTGGTGACCGCCGACGACGGATCACCACTGGTCATCGAGCTCGAGCTGACCGAGCCGAGCCTGTTCCTTCCGTGGTCCAACGGGGGCGCCGACCGGCTCGTCGATGCCGTGGCTGCGCGTCTCTAGACGGCTGAGGCTTGCGGCAGCCCGTCCGGGTGCGCCTCGAGCCACTTGCGCCCGGCCGCGTAGCCCGAGTCGAAGAGATGCTGTTGTTGCGCAGGCGTCAGGTCGAAGTCGGTCCATTTGATCCCGGTCGGCTTGGCGAAGATGCTCCGCTCGACATTGGCCGGATCGTGGACGTGACGCACCTGGGTGGAATCGACCGTGGTGTAGACGAGGCTGAGGATCATGCTGATGGGACCCCGGATCGGCTTGGCGAGCTGCTGCTCGTCAGCCGGCGAGCTGAGCCGGATGCCAAGAGTCGGCCACCTGCTGGGAAGTCCATCGTCGCGATCGAAGATCTCGATCGGATAGCTGCGAAGGAGCGAGCCGTCGGCAAGTGTCGACGTGCCGTATCTGCCGCGCAAGGTCACCGGTTCGAACATGAACGGGATCGCGGCGGAGGCGCGTACGGCACGAGCCACGGAATAGCCGTCGGGGTCGACGCCGTACTCCTGCAGGTCCCACGGGAGGTACATGAGTCGTTGGCGTGAGAGGTCGCTCGCGGTGACGACCAGACGGTAGGACTGTTCGGGATCCAGCGCTGATCCCGGATCGGGAAAGGCGAGGTCGCCGAACGTGCGTACGCCGAGGTCACCCAGCACTCCACGCGTCCAGTCCTCGAGGTACTTGCCGCGATACATGCCCTGGTTGAGCACGACACCGAAACCGTTGGCAATCGCCGGCCACCAGCCGAACGCCTTGCTGAGCCCGCGACGATCGAGCATCTTGGTGTAGTCGAGCGTTCGCATGATGTCGTCGACGCGACTCATCGGCTCATTGCGCTGCTGCATCGCGACCATGATGGCCCCAACGAGCGCGCCCGCCGACGAGCCTGCAACCCGCTCGAACCGATAACCGTCCTCGGCCAGTGCCACGGCTGCCCCGACCAGGGCGATGCCCTTGACTCCTCCGCCCTCGAGGACGAGATCGGCCTTCTTCGTCGCGGCATCCAGCGGCGCGTCGGGTGGGAGTGTGGCCATGTCACAACCTTACGTACGGGCGAGTGCGACAATTCACGGCGTGACAACACCCACCGCCTTCGTCCGCTACTACGACGTCATCAGCGCAGATGGAACGCGACTGAGGGCCTGGACCAACGACGCCGAGGGCCCGACCGTCCTGCTCTCGAACGGACTCGGCACCAATCCGCACGCCTGGCCCTCGCTGCTCACGCCCGACTGCGGCGTACGTGTCATCTCGTGGAACCACCGCGGCACCGGCGGCTCCGCCCGACCGGCAGATGACCGCGTCGACCTGGATGCCTTCGTCGAAGACGCCGTCGCCGTCATGGACGACGCCGGCGTGACCACCGCGACGGTTGCGAGCTGGTCTGCCGGAGTCACCGTCGCCTTCGAGCTCGCCGGCCGCTACCCGGAACGCGTGAACGGGATCCTTGCCGTGGCCGGAGTGCCGGGCAACACGTTCGCGACGATGTTGGCTCCGATCAAGGTGCCTCCGTTCATCGCCAAGAAGTTGATGGTCGGACTGGCCCGCTCCGGCGGCTTCTACGGACCGGTGATAGCCCCGATCAGCAAGCGCATCCCGTGGACCAAGGCGACCGCCAACATGCTGCGATGGTCGCGCCTCATCAACCCCGCGGCCGACCCGGGCGAGCTGCGGACGCTGCTCCAGGAGTTCTGCACGACTCACCCGTCCTGGTATGCGAAGCTCGCGCTCGGCGTCTCTGAGCACCAGCGGGTGTCCCTGTCCCAGATCGCTGTGCCGGTCACCTTCCTCGCCGGCAAGTGGGACATGCTGACCGGCTCACGCGACATGCTCTCGGCGTCGAAGCGGGTCGAGGGCGCTCGCTTCCACGAGCTGGAGTCGACCCACTTCATCCCGGTCGAGTTCCCCCAGATCGTGCTGAAGGAGCTCCACCTGCTGCTCGAAAGAGTCAGCGCCTAGCCGGCGACGACAGGTTGGGACGTCAGCACGCGGTTGCGGCCCTCCCGCTTGGCCTGGTAGAGCAAGGCGTCAGCTTTGCTGACTGCATCAGTGCCGCCATCGGCGACGCCGGCGCTGAACGTCAGACCAGACTCGTGCTGCGCCCAAGCCTCGGCGAAGCGGTCGAGGATCACGGCGGCCTCTGCGCTGGTCGATCTGGCGAAGATGACCAGGAACTCCTCGCCGCCGTAGCGGAAGACACGATCGTCGTTACGCGTGTTGGCGCTCAACGTGGTGGCGAAGTCGATCAGCGCCACGTCACCGGCCACGTGTCCCCTCGCGTCGTTGAAGTCCTTGAAATGGTCGAGGTCGATCACCGCGACGGCGCTCCTCTTCCCGGCACTGACCAAATCTGCGTCAAGACGCGACCGGTTGAGCAGGCCGGTCAGGGCATCGGTCACGGCGAGCCGTTCGAGCTCACGCTGTTTGTCGCGCAGCTCTCCGAGCAGGCGGGCAGGAACCTCACTGACGACGACCCACACCAACATCACAATCGGAAGTCGTACGACGGCGTCGCGAGCGCTCAATTCCGTGAGATGAAGGAAGAGGCCTGCCGCCGGGAGCAGGAGCCAGAGTCCGCGCCCTCGAGGTTGGGTGATCCCGACGAACTGGAAGGCGAGGACGATCAGACCGACGAGGAGCGCTCCGGTGACCTCGGAGACGGTGTGGAGAACTCCGAGGGTCGCGCAGGTGGAGATCGGCCAGAGCAGGAGAGTCCATCTCAACGTGGCGAGGCCGGCGATGGTCATCACGGCGAAGGCCCCGGCCGTCACCACGGCAGCCCCTGCCAGGACAACCGTGACCGAGAGCGAGGCGACTCCGGTGACGACAGAGGCGGTCAGCATGATCGCTAGGCCGATGGTGAATCGCAGGGCTCCGCGACGGTGCCAGGCCGTGACCTGCCCGGGCTCGTCGAGATCGACTAGAGGCACGGGTCTCCCTCCCTGTCTGCCAGCACCGAGGCTAGCCGGGATCGCGGGAGGCGGAGGCCAAATGGTCATACCCATCAGACGTGCGAGCTGGGCATTCGTGACGCGAGAGCATGACGCCTTCGCTCAGGTGAGCTTTTCGAGGATGAGCTCGCGTACGCGGCCGGCATCGGCCTGGCCACGCATCTCCTTCATCACGGCGCCGATGAGCGCGCCCGCGACACCGAGGTTGCCGCCGCGGATCTTGTCCGCCGCATCGGGGTCTGACTCGATCGCCCGGTCGACCGCGGCGCCCAGAGCGCCGTCGTCGGAGACGATCTCGAGCTTGCGGCCGACGACAACCTCTTCGGCCGTGCCCTCGCCGGCGATGACGCCGTCGAAGACTGAGCGTGCGAGCTTGTCGTTGATGCGACCCGCATCGATGAGCGCCTGGATCTCGGCAACCTGCGTCGGCGTGATACCGAGGGTGTCGAGATCTGCACCGGCTTCGTTGGCCCGCCTGGCCATCTCGCCGAGCCACCACTTCTTGGCCGCCTGCGGAGTCGTGCCGGCTTCGACCGTCGCGACGATCAGGTCGAGCGCACCCGCACCGATCGTGTCGCGCATGTCGAGGTCGGAGAAGCCCCAGTCGGCCTGCAGCCGTGCGCGTCGGATGGTCGGCGGCTCGGGCAGTGTGGCCCGCAGCTCCTCGACCCATTCACGCGACGGCGAGACGGGGGCGAGGTCGGGCTCGGGGAAGTAGCGGTAGTCGTCTGCGTCTGACTTCTCGCGGCCAGACGACGTGGTGCCGCTGTCCTCCTGGAAGTGCCGGGTCTCCTGCAGAACCTTGCCACCCTCATCGAGGATGCCCGCGTGACGCGAGACCTCGTAGCGGACCGCGCGCTCGACCGATCGGAACGAGTTGACGTTCTTGGTCTCCGAACGCGTGCCAAGAGTCGTCGAGCCCTTGGGCTTGAGCGACAGGTTGACGTCGGCGCGCAGCGAGCCCTGGTCCATGCGGACGTCGGAGACACCGAGGCCACCGATCAGGTCGCGGACGTGTGAGACGTATGCGCGGGCGACGGCGGGTGCCTTGTCGGCCGGCACCTCGATCGTGCGGGTGACGATCTCGATCAGCGGGATGCCGGCACGGTTGTAGTCGACCAACGAGTAGTCAGCGCCGTGGATGCGACCGGTCGAGCCACCAACGTGCAGTGCCTTGCCGGTGTCTTCCTCCATGTGCGCGCGCTCGATCTCGATCCGGTAGGTCTCGCCTTCGACCTCCACCTCGACGAAGCCGTCGAAGGCGATCGGCTCGTCATACTGGGAGGTCTGGAAGTTCTTGGGCATGTCCGGATAGAAGTAGTTCTTGCGCGCGAAGCGGCACCACTCGGCGATCTCGCAGTTGAGCGCCAGGCCCATGCGGATCGCCGACTCGATCGCCTTGGCGTTGACCACCGGCAGCGCGCCCGGAAGCGCCAGGCACACCGGGCAGGTCTGCGTGTTGGGTTCGGCGCCGAACTCGGTCGGGCAGCCGCAGAACATCTTGGTCGCCGTGTTGAGCTCGATGTGGATCTCGAGCCCCATGACGGGGTCGTAGCGAGTGATTGCTTCGTCGAAGGGAATCAGAGTCTCAGTCATCGGGCCACCTCCAGCTCGGGCGCCTGGGCAAGCAAGGAGCCACCCCACTTCTCCTCAAGCAGACGTTCGAGGGCGGCTGCGGCGTTGTAGAGCCGGTCGTCGGCCTTCTGTGGCGCGAGGAACTGCAGACCCACCGGGAGGTCGTCCTCATCGGCGAGACCGATCGGGAGTGACAGGCCAGGGAGTCCGACCAGGTTGGCCGGGATCGTGGCGACGTCCTGCAGGTACATCGACAACGGATCATCGAGCTTGGAGCCGAGCTCGAACGCCGTCGTCGGCGAGGTCGGCGAGACGAGCACGTCGACATTGGCGAACGCAGCGGCGAAGTCGCTGGCGATCAGCGTGCGTACTTTCTGGGCCGAGCCGTAGTAGGCGTCGTAGTAGCCGCTCGACAGCGCGTACGTGCCCAGGATGATGCGTCGCTTGACCTCGTCACCGAAGCCGGCGTCACGGCTTGAGGCCATGACCTGCTCGGCGCTGGGATCGTCGGCGCCTGCGGGCGGCACGCGTACGCCATAACGCATGGCGTCGAAGCGGGCGAGGTTGCTGCTCGCCTCGCTCGGCATGACGAGGTAGTAGGCGGCAAGGGCGTGCTCGAGGCTGGGCAGCGAGACCTCGACGACCTCTGCACCAGCCGAGGTCAGCAGCGCGACGGCCTCGTCGAAGCGGGCTCGTACGCCGGGCTGGAAGCCTTTTCCACCCAGCTCTCTGATGACGCCGACCTTGAGACCCTTGACGTCTGCCTTGCGGGCAGCGGCAACGACAGCTGGAACAGCCTCGTCGATGCTGGTCGAGTCGCACGGATCGTGACCGCCGATGAGCTCGTGCAGCAGCGCCGCGTCGAGCACTGAGCGGGTGACCGGGCCGGCCTGGTCGAGGCTGCTGGCGAGCGCCACGAGTCCGTAGCGGCTCACCCCTCCGTACGTCGGCTTCACGCCGACGGTGCCGGTGAGAGCACCGGGCTGGCGGATCGAGCCGCCCGTGTCGGTGCCGATTGCGAGCGGCGCCTCGAACGCGGCAACAGCAGCTGCCGAACCGCCGCCGGAGCCACCCGGGATGCGCGTGACGTCCCACGGGTTGTGCGTCGGACCGTACGCGGAGTGTTCGGTCGATGAGCCCATCGCGAACTCGTCCATGTTGGTCTTGCCGAGAATCGGCAGGCCTGCGGCCTTGATGCGCTGGGTGATCGTGGCGTCGTACGGCGGGATCCAGCCGTCGAGGATCTTGGATCCACACGTCGTGGGCAGGCCGATCGTCGCGACGATGTCCTTGACCGCGATCGGCACACCGGCGAGGGCGTGCAGCTTGTCGCCCTTCGTGCGGCGAGCGTCGATGTCGGCGGCTGTGGCGAGAGCGCCCTCGGCGTCGACGTGCAAGAACGCATGGATTGCGCCGTCGACTGCGGCGATGCGGTCGATGTGCGCCTGGGTCACCTCGACCGAGCTGACGTCGCCGGATGCGAGGTTCTGTGACAGCTCATCGGCTGTCACCTTCGTCAGATCGCTCATGCCGATACTCCCTCGAAGAAGCAACGGTAGGAGAGCATCGGCATGATCCCTCTCTCAATTTTCACTCGCTGGCGCTCGTTCACTCTTCCCCCAGGATCTTGGGAACGCCGAAGCGTCCCTGGTCCGAGGCCGGCGCCATGGCGAGCGCCTCGTCCTGGGTCAGGCTCGGGCGTACGACGTCCTCGCGGAACACGTTGTTGACCGGCACCGGGTGACTCATTGCGTTGACGTCGTCTCCGGCGGCCTGCTGGACGGCGGCGACGTACTCGAGGATCGACGGCAGCTCGGTGGCCAGGTGGTCCAGCTCGGCGTCGCTCAGGTCGATGCGTGCGAGGCCGGCCAGGTGGGCGACGTCGGCGCGCGAGATGCCCAAGGGCTCAGACATGCGGTTCCTTGAAAAAGAGGTCGGGGGTACCGAACCATCCTAGGTGGCTGCCAAGACCTGAAAGGATGCTGGCATGACCTCCGAACGAATCTCCCAGTTCAGCCGTGGCCGCTACACCTTCGACGTGATCGACAGCGGGCCGCTTGACGGCACACCCGTTGTCCTGCTGCACGGGTTCCCGCAGCGAGCGGCTGCGTGGAACGCGGTGGCCGAGCACCTGCACGAGCGCGGCCTGCGTACGTACGCGCCCGACCAGCGGGGCTACTCCCCCGGCGCTCGCCCGCGTACGCGCTGGGGCTACCGCTTCTCGCAGCTCAAGGCCGACATCGTCACGTTGATCGAGGAGATCGGTGGTCCCGTCCACCTGGTCGGCCACGACTGGGGCTCGGGTCTCGCCTGGCCCGTTGCGGCTGACCGACCTGACCTCATCTCGTCGCTGACCGCGGTCTCCGTGCCACACCCGAAGGCGTTCATGCGCTCGATGGTGACCAGCAACCAGCTGCTGAAGTCGTAC
This sequence comes from uncultured Actinomycetota bacterium, assembly GCA_963849475.1. Taxonomy (GTDB): domain Bacteria; phylum Actinomycetota; class Actinomycetes; order Propionibacteriales; family Nocardioidaceae; genus Aeromicrobium. Next base: position 246,284 of record CAWKHC010000009.1, on the reverse strand, counting down.
TACATGGGCCTGTTCCAGCTACCTGCCGTTCCCGAGCTGGTGATGAAGCAGAAGTCGCCCGCGGCAGCCAAGGCACTGCGCGGGGCGGGGATGACGCACGAGATGGTCGAGACCTACCGACGGGACATCGTCGACTACGGCGCACTGAGCGGTGGGCTCGGCTGGTATCGCGGGCTCGCCTTCAGCAAGCCCGGCTCTGTCGGTGGCAAGATCAACGTCCCCACGACGATGGTCTGGAGCGACAACGACGTGGCACTCGGGCGCAAGGGCGTCGACCTCACCGAGGGCTATGTCACGGGGCCGTATGAGCTCGACGTCTACGAGGGCAACACGCACTGGCTACTTGACGAAGCACCCGAGCGTCTGGCCGAGAGCATCGCCAAGCGCATCGGCGTCTAGTCAGTCCGGCGCCGGCGCGAGGTGCGCGTGCACGAGCGATACGGCACCCGCACCTTCGCCGCTGGCGGAGGCCACGCGCTTCATCGAGCCTGAGCGGATGTCGCCTGCGGCAAAAATGCCCGGGACCGTGGTCTCGAGCGGTGCTGGAGGCAGACCGTCCACCCACAGCTCCTTGGGGACGTCGCGACCAGTCAGGACGAATCCGTTCTCGTCGCGCGCCACCTCGTCGGGGAGCCAGTCACACCCGGGCTCTGCTCCGAGCAGGAGGAACAGACCGTCTGCCGGCAGACGTTCGACCGTCTCTGACTTCAGGTCTATCCACTCGAGCCTCCCGTCCCCGCCGCCGTCAACGATGTGTGATCCGGTGCGGACCCTGATGGCTCGATGTGTCGCGATCTCGTCGACGAGATAGGCCGACATCGTCTCCTCGAGGCTCGATCGGCGCACGATGATCGTCACCGAACGCGCAAAGCGGGCGAGGTGGATCGCCGCCTGGCCAGCAGAGTTGCCACCGCCGACCACGAAGACGTCTCGCCCTTCCATCTCGCGCGCCACGCTCATCCCTGCGCCGTAGTGGACGCCGAGCCCGACCAGGTCCTCGATGGCCGCGACGCCGAGCCGCCGATAGCGGACACCGCACGCGATCAGCACCGATCTCGCGCGGATGACCCCGTCCTCATGAGCCACCTCGTGCAGATCACCCACGGCCAACCCTTCGACCGGTCGCCCCGTGAAGATCCGGGCACCGAACCGGGTGGCCTGCAGTCGTGCCCGGAATGCGAGGCGCATACCCGAGATTCCGCGCGGGAACCCGAGGTAGTTGCGGATCATCGAGCTCGTACCAGCCTGTCCGCCCACCGCCTCGGACTCGAACACGATGGTCTGGAGTCCCTCAGATGCCCCATAGACCGCCGCGGCGAGACCCGCGGGCCCCGAGCCGATCACCACGAGATCTGCGACATAGTCGTCGCCGAGCTCGGCGGGCGAACCGTAGAACGAGCTGGCCACGTTGTGCTCGTTCGCCGCGGCGAGGGGTGGACGTGCGAACGCCTTCACGATCGGCAGCTCTGGAGCGTCGCCCGCTTCGGCGATGAGCTCCTGACCGACCTCGCTGTCCGGCGTGTAGCGGGTCCACGGGACGCCCATCCGGTCGAGGAAGTCGCGGATTCCCGCGACAGCGGGCTGATTGCCATCGTCGATGATCCGTACGCCGGCGACCTCTGGCGTCGAAGTTGTGGTGGCCCACTCGGAGAGGTACTCGGCGATCGCGGTGTGAAACTCCTCATCGCGCGGACCCTGCGGAATGAGCAGGTAGGTGTCGAGCCGACCGACGGCGAGGGCCGGACGCAGCTCCTCCAGCGATGCCTGGAACGAGCTGAACGGTGTGAGGACGATGCGGCGACTGCTCGGTGACACATTGCGCAGCACGTCGAGCACGTCGATGCAGTTGATGGCGAGGTCGAAGTCGACGGCGATCACCGCAATGGGCTGCCCGTCCGCGATGAGCGAGGCCGCGTAGTCGGTGACGGTGTAGACGTCGGTCACGGCACGTACGTCGTAGTCGCGCGCGTACCGGCTCGCGAACTCGTCAGTGAGCACCGCGCGGCTCGCCTCGGTCACGACGAGCAGGATCACGGGGCGCGGGCGGGGCGGCTCGGTCATAGCGAGAAACTACCCGACCTAGTCTGACCTCATGACCACACAACCAACCATCGGCGCCCGTGACCTGATTGCCTTCGTCTGCGAGCTTGCGATGCTGGTACTGCTCGTTGCCGCCGGCCACGGGATGGCGTCCGGCTGGCACGGCTGGGCCCTCGGCGTGTTCCTGGCGTTCGTCGCGATCGGCATCTGGTCCCAGTGGATGGCGCCGACGTCCGCGCGTCGCCTTTCCAACCCTCAACGACTCGTCGCGCAGGTCATGCTCTTTGCCACGACAGCGCTGTACGCCGCCGCGGGTGGGCTGGCCTGGTGGGGTGTCGGATTCGCCGTGGTGGCGACCGCTGCCTTCGCGTCACGCGTCCGTACGGATCTCTGAAAACCGCCGTGCGAGCGCTTTGGCCCGCGATAGCGTCATCGCCATGGCAGAGCCGACGATCAGGGTCGAGACCCGCGAAGAGCTCATCTACCTGCTGGCGGAGGCGACTGCGGTCGAGCACAGCATCTTGTGTTGCTACCTGTACGCGGCGTGGAGCCTCAAGCGCACGGAGGAAGACGGGCTGACGGCTGAGCAGGTCACAGCGGTCGAAGGCTGGCGCAAGGCGATCCTGTCGGTCGCCGTCGAGGAGATGGGCCACCTGGCGCTGGCTGCCAACCTGGCGTCGACGGTCGGCGCCGGCCCGCACTTCTCGCGGCCCGAGTTCCCCATACCTCCCGGAGTCCTGCCGTCGGGCCTGATCCTGGAGCTGTCGGGGTTCTCGCCTGCCCTGCTCGACCACTTCATCTATCTCGAACGGCCCGAAGGCATCGAGCTCAGGGACGCCACCGGGTTCGACCATCCAGTCGCCTACGACCGCGCCTTCAAGAAGGGCCGGCTGATGCCGGGTGCGCAGGACTACGAGACGATCGGCCACCTCTATCGCGGCATCCTGCACGGTTTTGAGGGCCTCGTTCACATGCACGGGGAACGCGATGTCTTCTGCGGTGATCCGGAGGCGCAGATCGGACCGGCCGAGGCATCGCTCCCAGGACTGATCACCGTCTCGAACCTCGACGAGGTCGAGGCCGCGATCAACACGATCATCGAGCAGGGCGAGGGCGCTCCGAGTGACAAGGATGACGGCCATTACCAGCGCTTCGTGCGCATCAAGGAGGAGTACGCCGCGTTCCTCGACACGGACCCCTCATTCGATCCGGCATTCCCGGTCGCCCGCAACCCGGTGTCCGGACAGTCATGGAGCTCAGAGCCGCTGGTCCTCGTCAACGACCCGGAGGCCGAGCTGGTCCTCGACCTGGCCAACGCGGTCTACAGCCTCATGGTGCGAGCGCTGGTCCAGTCGTTCGGGCGCGATGTGGGCTACCGGGACGACAAGGCGCCGCTCATGAACCTCGCCATCAACCTGATGTTCGTGCTTGAGGGCCTCGCCTGTCATCTGGCAAGCCTGCCGGCCAACGCCGAGCATCCCGGTGTCAACGCCGGTATGACGTTCTCCTTGCCCGGTGACATCCAGCGGCATCCGGAGGGCCGGTCGGAACAGGTGTTGATGAAGGAGCGTCTCGAGGAGATGGCGACCCAGGCCGCCCACCTGTTCAACGCCTCGCACCCGCTCGCGAAGCTGTCGGAGAAGCTCACCGGGATCGGCGAGAAGCTCAACTTCGCGTAAGCGGCAGTGAGCGGGTGCTGGCGAACGTCCGAGCAGAACTGTCAAATGGATCGATGAACGACACCTCAGCAGCCAGCAGCTGCAACGGTCGCGAGAAGTCGTCGACTTCGATGTCCTGCACTTCTGGGTAGAGCGGATCGTTGACGATCGGGATGCCGAGGTCGCTCAGGTGGCGACGCAGCTGATGGGTGCGACCCGTACGAGGAGAGAGCCGGTAGACGCCCAACCCGTCGGACTCAGACTCGAGCTCGATCAGCGTCTCCGCGTTGGCGACCCCCGACACCACCTCGACCTGCCATGAATCACGTCGCTTGACGATGTGATTGCTGATCGTGACCGGAAGCTCCAAATCGGAACGCACCGGTGCCAAGGCTTTGTACGTCTTGCGGACGAGGTCGTCCTGGAACAACGTTTGGTACGCGCCTCGCCACCTGCGCTCCGTCGCAAGCATCAGCAGCCCGGAGGTCACCCGGTCCAACCGGTGCAGGGGCGAGAGCTCGGGCAGGTCGAGCTCGTCGCGAAGCCGGACGACGACGCTCTGGGTCACATGACGCCCACGCGGGATCGACGAGAGGAACGCCGGTTTGTCGACCACGATCAGCCGGTCGTCGCGGTGGACGATGTGGATATCCCCCGGCACCTCGACCTCATCGACCAGGTCGCGGTGGAACCAGATGAACGTGTGCGGCGCGTACGGGTCGCTCTCCGCAACAGCAGACAAGTCGCCGTACACGAACCGACCAGACCCGAGCATCCCCGCAACTTCGACCCGCTCGGGCAGGCGATGTCGCAGCCACTCACCCATCGTCGACCATGAGGCATCCGCGGAACGGTCTGGCGTACGCAGCCATGCCGCGCCAAGCCCGTTCCGTGGAGGCAGCGGTGAGCGAGGAGGCACTCAGGCCATCAAGTCGGGGTTGAACACGCGGACGGTCGACGGTGGATCCTGGGCCAGTCGCAGCGCGGACGGCACCGGGCGGCGCACAAGCTCACCGCCGCAGTTGGGGCAGACGCCCAGCACGTCGGCACAGTCACGGCACCAGGTGCACTCGTACGTGCAGATCAGCACGTCGGTCGACAGCGGGTCGATGTCGACGTCGCACCGTTCGCAGTTGGGCCGGATCTCGAGCATGACCTCAGTATGGCGGCATGCCACTCCCCTAGGATCCACCTATGCAAGGTCCCGCCTGGTCTGGTCGTCCGCTCAACCTCCAGCAGTCGGTGACGCTCGAGAACATCCCGATCTTCGCCGCGCAGGCCGCCAGCGCGATCGGCGACATCGAGGGAGTGCCGATCACCTACACCGTGGCCGACCTCGACGTCATCGACCGGATTGCCGACCAGATGCACTACAACGGCCCGGGCAGCGACGCGCTGGGCGAGACGCTGTGGGCCTTCGGTTGCCTCGTCGGCGAGATCATGGTCCACAACGCCGGCGGTGTCTGGAAAGGCTTCTCAGAACACGAGCAGCAGTCGTTTGGGTTCCCCGTCGGCGTCGCGCTGCCCAACGGCAAGGTGTGCAACCCCATCGGCAAGGTCTTCAAGCGTGTCGAGAACGGTGCCGAGGACTCCTTGCCGCACTTCTATCGCGTCTTCACCGAGGAGTGACGTCCTGGGGCCCTTCGGCGAGGAGCTTCTCGAAGCCCTCCTCGTCGAGGATCGGTCGTCCGAGCTCTTCGGCCTTGTCGGCCTTTGACCCGGCGTTCTCCCCGACGACGACGTAGTCGGTCTTCTTGGACACCGAGCCCGACGCCTTGCCGCCGCGGCTGATGATGGCCTCCTTGACGGAGTCACGCGTGAAGCGTTCGAGCGATCCGGTGACGACGATCGTCAGGCCCTCCAGCGTGCGGACGATCGACTCATCGCGCTCGTCCTGCATGCGTACGCCGGCTGCGGCCCACTGGTCGACGATGGAGCGGTGCCAGTCGACGTCGAACCACTCGACGACGGCGTCGGCGATCGTGGGGCCCACCCCCTCTGCGGCGCCCAGCTGTTCGGCGGTGGCCGTGCGAATGACCTGCATGTCGGCGAACTCGGTGGCCAGGGCTCTCGCGGCCGTGGGACCGACGTGGCGGATCGACAGCGCGACGAGCACGCGCCACAGGGGCTGGGTCTTGGCCCTCTCGAGGTTGTCGAGCAGCGCGATGCCGTTGGCGCTGAGCACCCGGTCGCCGTCCTCGCCCTTCTTGGCGACGCGGGTGTAGAGCGGCACCTTGTGCAGCTGATCCTCGGTGAGGGAGAACAACCCGCCCTCGTCGTCCAGCACGCCGGCCTCGAGCAGCGCGACGGCGCCCTCCCAGCCGAACACCTCGATGTCGAACGCGCCGCGTCCGCCCACATGCGTGAGGCGCTCGCGGAGCTGCGACGGACACGTGCGGGTGTTGGGGCAGCGAATGTCCTTGTCGCCCTCGCGAGACGGCGCGAGCTTGGTGCCACATGCGGGACAGTGGGTCGGCATGACGAACTCGCGCTCGGTGCCGTCGCGCAGCGCGACGACCGGGCCGACGATCTCGGGGATCACGTCACCCGCCTTGCGCAGCACGACCATGTCACCGATCAGCACGCCCTTGCGCTTGACCTCGTGCTGGTTGTGCAGCGTCGCCATCTGGACAGTCGACCCGGAGACCCGGATGGGCTCCATCACTCCGAACGGCGTCACCCGACCCGTACGGCCGACGTTGACCGTGATGTCGAGGAGCCGTGTGTTGACCTCTTCGGGAGGGTACTTCCACGCGATCGCCCAGCGCGGTGCCCGTGACGTCGAGCCGAGGCGTCCCTGCAGGGCGACCTGGTCGACCTTGATCACGATGCCGTCGATCTCGTGGACCACGTCATGGCGGTGCTCGCCGTAGTAGTCGATGAACTCCTCGACGGCTTTGAGGTCTGGCACGACCTTCATGCGGTCGCTGGTCGGCAGTCCCCACTCCTTGAGTGCTTCGTACGCATCGCTCTGCCGCTTGGGAGCGAAGCCCTCGCGATAGCCGATGCCGTGACAGACCATCGACAGCGGGCGGCTCGCGGTGACCGACGCGTCCTTCATGCGCAGGGTGCCGGCGGCGGCGTTGCGAGGGTTGGAGAACGGGGTGTTGCCCGCCTCTCCCCATGCCCGGTTGAACTCCTCGAACGCCTCGGTCGGGAAAAACACCTCACCGCGCACCTCGACGTAGGCGGGGACCGGATGCGCCTTGGACGCCTTGAGCTTGTGTGGGATCACGCCGATCGTGCGGACGTTGTTGGTGACGTCTTCGCCGACCCGCCCGTCACCTCGGGTGACACCGCGGGTCAGCACGCCGTCCTCATAGGTCAGCGAGATGGCGAGGCCGTCGACCTTGAGCTCGCACAGGAACTCCGCGTCGTCGATGCCCTCGCGCACGATGCGGGCGTGCCACGACTCGAGCTCGGGGATGCTGAACGCGTTGTCGAGGCTCATCAGGCGCTCGCGGTGCTGGTAGGCCTCGAACGTCGACGAGATCATGCCGCCGACCTGCTGCGTCGGTGAGTCAGGCGTACGCAGCTCCGGCAGCTGCTCCTCGAGGTCCTGCAGCTCACGGATCAGCGCGTCGTACTCGCCGTCGGAGATCGTCGGTGCATCGTCGCGGTGATAGCGCTGACGATGTTCATCGATGACCTCGGACAGCTCCTTGTGACGTTGCCTCAGGTCGTCGTCGTTCGCCATGGGTCGACTTTATCGCCGAGCGGCGACACTCTGCGCGGTGGCGAGGGCCTTGCGCGCCCAGGCCGGCGAGGCGCCAGCCAGCCCGCACGTCGGTGTCACGACGAGCCTGTCCGCGTACGCCTCACCGTCGAAGCCCAGGTGGCCGAAGAACGTGTCGATCCGCGCTGCAAGCTCGGCATCCGTCGTCGCCTCCTGCATGGATGGCACTGCGCCGACCCACAGGTCAACACCGCGCTCGAACGTCTCAGCCCACACGTCGTCAGGTCGCGTCAGCGAGAGGTCGAACGAGATCGCGGTGAACCCGGCGCCGGCGAGCAGCGCGACAGGCACATCAGACGCACAGGAGTGCACGACAGGGCGGGCGCCCGAGGCAGTGATCGCTGATGTGATCATCGTCAGCAGTGCATCGACCTCAGGTGGCTGGACGCTGCGGTGGCGCCCGAACCCGCTGGCCGTCGGTATGCCACCCGTCATCACCGCGACGATCGACGGCTCGTCGACCTGCACCACGATGTCGGAGCCGGCGAAGCGTCGCCGTACGTCCGCCACGTGCGTACGCAGCCCCTCGGCCAGTGACTCGGCGATCTCCCGCCGGGCTCCGTGATCGGCGAGCATCTTGTCGCCACGAGGACGCTCCACCATGGCGGCGAGCGTCAGAGGTCCGGTGACCTGGATCTTGAGCCAACCGGTGTGACCGGATGCGAGCTCCTCGGCGGTGTCGAGGTCCTGCGCGAGCAGCGAGCGTGCCCGGCGGAGGTCCGCTCCCTCACCGGCGCCCAGACGCCAACCATCAGGTTGCAGGTCGGCTTCGATGCCTTCGAGCACGGCCAGCCCGCGGCCGATCATCCCGGCGTGCACGCCTCGTGCAGGGAGCTCGGGGACGTATGGGAGGTCACCTACCTCACCCAGGACGATGCGCAGGGACTCGGCGAAGTCGGTGCCAGGCATCGAGCCGATGCCGGTGGCGCGACTCACGCGGTGACGCGGCGGTCGGTGCGGCTGATCGTGGCTGAGCCGACGACGCGGGTGCCGTCATAGATGACGCATGCCTGGCCGGGCGCGATGCCGAAAGCCGGATCGTGCAGCTCGACACTCACATTTGCACCATCCACGTGAACCGTTGCCCGGTGCTCATCGCCGTGCGCACGCAGCTGCACGGTGCATTCGAGCGACGCCGTCGGCGCGACGCCGCACCACAGTGGCTTGATCGCCTCGAGGAAGTCGACGCTCAGGTGCTCACGCGGCCCGACTGTGACGGTGCCGCTGACCGGCTCGATGTCGAGGACGAAGCGCGGCTTGCCGTCGTCGGCGGGTATGCCGAGCCGCAGGCCACGGCGCTGCCCGATCGTGAACGCGTACGAGCCCTCGTGCTCACCGACGACCGCGCCGGCCTCATCGACGATGGTGCCGGGCTTGGCGCCGAGCTTGTCGCCGAGCCAACCGGCGTTGTCGCCGTCGGGGATGAAACAGATGTCATGGCTGTCAGGCTTCAGCGCGACCTGGATGCCGCGGGCTGCGGCCTCGGCGCGGATGACGTCCTTGGTCGTGTCGCCGAGCGGGAACAGCGAGTGCGCCAGCTGCTCCTGGGTCAGCACGCCGAGGACGTACGACTGGTCCTTGCCCATGTCGATCGCGCGGTGCATCTCGATCGTGCCGTCCGCTGCGGTCTCGAGCTGTGCGTAGTGACCCGTTGCGACGGCATCGAAGCCGAGGGCCAGGGCACGATCGAGAACGGCGGCGAACTTGATCTTCTCGTTGCAGCGCAGGCACGGATTGGGCGTGCGACCGGCGGTGTACTCCGCGATGAAGTCGTCGACGACCTCGTCTGCGAACTCCTCACTCATGTCCCACACGTAGAACGGGATGCCCAGCTCGTCGGCGGCACGGCGCGCGTCGCCGGCGTCCTCGATCGAGCAGCAGCCACGAGCCCCGGTCCGGTACGAACGCGGGTTGCGGCTCAGCGCCAGGTGCACGCCGGTGACGTCGTGGCCTGCGTCGACCGCGCGTGCGGCCGCGACGGCGGAATCGACGCCGCCCGACATCGCCGCGATGATCCTCATGAGCCGGTCCGTACGAGGTGGGCACGCTTCGCGCGCTCGTGCACGGCAGGCAGCGCCGCAATCAGCGCATCGACGTCCGCCTCGGTCGAGGTGTGACCCAAGCTGAAGCGCAGCGAACCGCGGGCGGCGACGTCGTCGTAGCCCATCGCGAGGAGCACGTGGCTCGGCTGCGGGACGCCGGCATCGCACGCCGAACCCGTCGAGCACTCGATGCCCTGCGCGTCGAGGAGCATCAGCATCGCGTCACCCTCACAACCCGGGAACGTGACGTGCGCAATGTTGGGCAGTCGGTGCTCGTCACCTGGCAGCGGATCGCCGTTGATGATCGCGTCGGGTACGACGCGCCGAATGCCGTCGATGAGCCGCTGACGCAGCTTCTCGATCCGCACGACCGTCTCGGCCTGACGCCCGACCGTGACGTCCACGGCCTTGGCGAACGACGCGATCAACGCGACGCCGATCGTGCCGGACCGCAGATCGCGCTCCTGGCCACCACCGTGCAGCAGCGGAGTCGGCTCGATCTCGCGTCGGATCAGCAGCGCACCGACCCCGACGGGACCGCCGAGCTTGTGGGCGGTGATCGTCATGGCATCGAGACCGCTCGCAGTGAAGTCGAGCGGCAGGTAGCCGGCAGCCTGCACGGCGTCACTGTGCACGGGGATGTCGTACGCACGCGCGATGTCGACAACCTCCGCGACCGGCTGCACCGTACCCATCTCGTTGTTGGCCCACATCGTGGTGATGACCGAGACCCTGGACGGGTCGGCGGCGACACTGGCACGCAGCTCGTCGACGACGATGCGGCCGGCACCGTCGACGGGTGTCATGACGACCTCTGCGCCCTCGTGCTTGGCAAGCCAGGTGACGGGGTCGAGCAGCGCGTGGTGCTCGATCGAGCTGAAGACGATGCGGTTGCGAGCGGGATCCTGCGCCAAGCGCGACCAGTAGAGACCCTTGATCGCCAAGTTGTTCGCCTCGGTGCCGCCCGAGCAGAACACGATCTCGCTGGGCCGTGCACCGAACCTCTCCGCGATCAGCTCGCGGGCCTCTTCGACGGTACGGCGGGCGGCACGTCCGGAGGCGTGCAGCGACGACGCATTGCCCGTACGGGCCAGCTCCTCGGCCATGACGGCAATCGCCTCGGGGACCATCGGGGTGGTCGCCGCGTGGTCGAGGTACGTCGTGCGTTCAGGTGCGTTCATTGCGTTTTCAAGGATAGTCGCTCGAACGAATCGATGACGCCGTCAGTCTCGGGTCGCCGATCCGCCTGACTTGCCTCAGCGACGCGGAACGACGACGGTCTGCACTTCGCGCACCGGTACGGCCCGCGGTGTCCAGTCGCTCGACAGGCTCGTCGGCAGTCCGGCGATGTTCAACGGAGCTCCGTTGATCTCGAAACGAACGTCGTAGACGAGCCGCATGCGCGCCGGGTAGGCCTTGCTGCCGTCGGGTGCCCGCGCGCTGCCCCGGTTGCTGGAGCGGCGGTAGGTGTTGCTGCAGTCGTCGGCTTCCTGGGTCGCGAAGTCGCATGTGAAGGCCCCGGATCCATCGCCCGGGTCGACTTCCATGTGGTCAGGCGTCGCCAGTGCGCGTACGCCCAGCGCCGCCGTACCGATCAGCTCGTTGGTGGTGGCACCCTCGGCCCACCACCACGTGTCGAGGTTGACGTACGTGGCGGTCGGCGGGTTGAACGTCGGTGTGAACGCAGGGATCTGCAGCTGCCCGAAGGCACGCTGCGCCAACTCGTTCAGTGTCACACCGTCATCGGCCGTCGCCCAGTACCAGTCGTCATAGAACGAGCCGTCAGCTCTTCTGCAGGACTTGAAGGCGGGATGCGCGTCCGGGTCGTCCGGTTTGGGACCCAGCTCGTCGGCGACAGCTTCTTCGGAGTTGGCGGCGGGGTTGTTGCCCCAGCAGGCAGCCGTTCCGTCGCAGAACTCGTTGTAGGTCTCCTGGTCAAGGTCGCACGGCGGGTCGTAGTCCCCGCCGCCGGCGGGGGGCCGGTGTGCGTGTCGCCCGGCTCGCAGACGACGTACGTCAGCTTGCCTCCGACAACGATGACTCCGCAGGGCTTGCCAATGGCAGCTGACTGCGGCACGTAGACCAGCCCGATGCACAGGGCCAGGACCCCCAGTGCGCGCAGGGTCGCTGCGACGAGGCGGTTCAGCATTTTGCGTCCTTGGGAGCGTCAGGGAAGTCGGTCAGGAGCCAGTTCGCGCCGGATCGCTCGAAGGTGGCTGAGATCGGGTTGGTTCCGCGCTTGGGCTGCTTCACGAGCTTGCCGTCCTGCTTGAACAGCCAGTCGTCCTCGTTGATGCAGGCGAGAACAGAGGCGTTGTCACCGTCAAGAGTGACCTTGACGTCGCTGATGGCCGCCTGACCGGAGCGGGTGACACCCTGGGCCTTGTAGTCGCGAACGCGCTTGAGATAGAGCTCGCCGTAGCTGCCGCCGAAGATGCCGGCGAATCGCTTCGGATCCGGGTCGGCGTTGTTCTCGGCGACCGTGCTCGCCGCCCAATAGTTGTCGAACGTCTTCTTGATGGCCGCTTCGTCCGCGGCCTTCGGATCGGGCGTTGCCGACGCGGTGGGCTTGTCAGCCGGCGGCGGGTCGTCATCCGAGCAGGCAGCAAGGCTGATGGACATGGTGACTGTGGCCAATGAAACGAGCAGGACTCGTCTCACGCCCCCGCGCGAGAAGTTCACGTGGCCCACACTATCAATCTGGGGCGTCGCATCAACTCATCGTCTGGTGCCGTCAGACGGGCCACGTCGCCGCCCGCTGCCCGAAGCGAGTCCTCTTCCACTTGGCTACGCTGGGGCTCATGCGACTCTTCACGACAGTGGAGTCGGCCATCCCGGGGGAACGACGCGACGCCATCGTGAGCTATTCGCCCGAGTCGACGGTCGGCGATCTCGCCAACCACCTCGCGCACCTTCTCGACGAGCCCGCGAGCGGGAGCTCGAACGTCGTGGCGATAGATCCTGCTCGTCGACGCGCCAACGGAGAGTCTGCGCGGGCGCCTGAGGTCTATCTCGGGGCCACCAAGCTCGATCCTGCGGTCGCGATCGACGCGAGCGACGTACGCCATGGAGCCGTGCTTGGCCTGCGAAGGCCGTCGTCCCATCATGAGGTCGAGCCCGAGGGCTTGGTCGAGGTACGGATCAGCTCGGGCCACGGGGCGGGGCGAGTCCATCGGCTCGGCACAGGAACAGCTGTCGTCGGTTCAGGGCAGCACTGCACGATCCGGATCGAGGATGACACGGTTCCCGATGAGGTCGCCGAGCTCAGGGTCGACCTGCAGGGCGCAGTCCACATCGTGCCGGCCGACGGTACGGCGGAGCTCACGATTCCTGCACCCCTGCGCCGTGAGCCCGCGACCGAGCCGATCGTGCTGCAGGCCAGCTCGCTCGACACCCACAAGGTCAAACGGCGCCGCAAGAAGACTGTGACCGAGATGCGCATCGGCGACCGCGTCGACCCGTTGGCTCCGGTGCCGATGATTCACCTGGACCGTCGCCCGATCACCGACGGCGAGGTCGTCTGGCAGCCCGGCGACGTCCTCGGCATCGGCCACGTCCTGCTCGAACAGGTCGAGATCTCCGAGCCCGATGCTTCGCTGTCGCGCTCCCCATCACTCCCAGAGCTCGACTACAACCGCCCCCCGCGACTGCATCCCGCGCCTCGCATCAAGGAGTTCAGCCTCCCGACGGAGCCCAAGCGCCCCGAGAAGATGCCGATCCCGTTCCTCATGGTGATGTCGCCGATGATCATGAGCGGCTCGATGTGGTTCATCACCAAGTCGATGTACTCGCTGATGTTCATGATCATGATGCCGATGATGATGCTGCTGAACGCGACGGGCTCTCGGCGTACGCAGAAGAAGCGCTATCAGGAGCAGCTCGAAGAGTTCAGGCGTCGCCGGGTCCAGGTCGAGGAGGCGGCGGTCGACTCCCTGCTGGCCGAGCGTTCACTGCGACGGAGCACCTACCCCGATCCCGCGTCCGTCCTGCTGTTCGCGACGGGACCCCGGGCCCGGCTCTGGGAGCGTCGACGTTGGGATCCTGACTTCCTGACCCTGCGCGTCGGCACGAGCGACCTGCCGTCGGACGTCGTCGTACGCGACAGCACCCGCGAGGCACACGAAGGGCCGCTTCGATGGACAGCCCCCGACGTCCCGGTCACCATCTCGATCGGGCGCACCGGCGTGCTGGGCATCGCCGGCCCGGCCGATGAGTGCCGGACGACCGCATCCTGGCTCCTCGCTCAGACGGCAGCGTTGCACAGCCCCGCCGACGCCTCCGTATGGGTGTTCACCGATCCAGACGGCGCAGACCAATGGGACTGGACCAAGTGGCTCCCCCACGCCCGCAACGACGACGACCATCCTCGGCCCGTCAAGCTGGCGCTGGATGAGCAGAACGCCGCCGGGATGATCTCGGAGCTGAGCGGCGAGCTCGAAGCCCGCAAACAGGTCGATGAGAAGGCCCGCGACGGACTACCTCGCATCATGGTGGTGCTCGACGGCGCCCGTGAGCTGCGTATGTCGACCGGCATGATCTCGCTGCTCAAGGACGGCCCTGCTCTCCACATGTACTTCGTCTGCCTCGACCGCACTCCCCGGCAGCTGCCCGAGGAGTGCCGTGCGGTCATCGAGCACCGCGATGGGATGCTCAACCTCGAGACCACCGAGGAGCATCACCTCGACGCGATCCGCCCGGACGTCGTGGGCCAAGAGTGGCTCGACCGTCTGGCCCGAGCCCTGGCACCCATCCGTGACGTGAGCACCGAGGACCTGAGCTCGAGCCTTCCCGCCTCGAGCCGACTGCTCGACGTGCTCCATCTCGAACATCCCTCCGGCGAGGCGCTGACCGAAGGGTGGCTGGCCCGCGGACGGACCACCCGGGCGGTGATCGGTGTCGGCATCGACGGCCCGTTCACGATCGACGTACGCGCTGACGGACCGCACGGACTCATCGCCGGCACCACCGGCTCGGGCAAGTCCGAGCTCCTGCAGACCATCATCGCATCGCTTGCCGTCGGCAACCGTCCGGATGAGTTCAACTTCGTCCTCATCGACTACAAGGGCGGTGCGGCGTTCAAGGACTGTCAGCACCTCCCGCACACCGTCGGCATGGTCACTGACCTCGACGGCCATCTCACGACCCGGGCGCTCGACTCACTCGGGGCCGAGCTTCGTCGCCGTGAGCACCAGCTGGCCGACGCCGATGCCAAGGACATCGAGGACTACATCGCTGGCCGCAAGTCCGGTGACGAACCGATGCCACGCCTGCTGATCGTGATCGACGAGTTCGCCGCCCTGGTTGCCGAGCTCCCCGACTTCGTCACCGGGCTGGTCGACGTCGCTCGACGTGGACGCTCCCTCGGTGTTCACCTGATCCTCGCCACCCAGCGTCCCGCCGGTGTCGTCAACGCCGAGATCAAGTCCAACACCAACTTGCGGATCGCGCTGCGCGTCACGGACGGCAACGACTCCGACGACGTGATCGAGTCGCCCGCGGCTGCCCGGATCTCCAAGAGCTTCCCCGGTCGCGCCTACGCCCGCCTGGGTCACTCGTCCCTCACGCCGTTCCAGAGCGCCCGCGTCGGCGGACGCCCCCGTGGCACGGAGGCCGAGGATCTCGCCTCGCAGGCCTTCGGCTGGCGCGATCTCCCCCAGGCCGGCCAACGGGTCGTCGTCGACGAGGATGACGAGGACGACGTCAGCACCCCGACCGACCTGGCGAGCCTGGTCAGCGCGATCCAGTCGGCGAACGACCGCATCGGGCTGGCACCCATGCGCAAGCCCTGGCTGCCACCGCTGCCCGAACAGCTGTCGCTCGACAGCCTCGAGCTGTCAGAGCCCGAGGATGGCGTTGTGCCGCCGATACCGCTCGGCCGTTCAGACATCCCCCAGCGTCAGCTGCAAGTCGACGAGCTCTGGGATCTCGAAGGTGCAGGTCACCTGATGATCGCGGGCCAGTCGCGATCGGGACGTTCCTCGGCACTGCGCCTGCTCGCCGGTGCGATTGCACGTCAGTGCTCACCTGCCGACGTTCATCTGTACGGTCTCGACGCCGGCAACAACGCGCTGCTGCCCCTGGTCTCGTTGCCGCACGTCGGCGCCGTCGTCACCCGTACGCAGGTCGACCGCGTCTACCGGCTCCTCGACTTCCTGCAGAAGGAGCTGGCCCGGCGCCAGCAGGCTCTTGCCGAGCAGGGGTTCGCCGACATCGGCGAGCAGCGCAAGTCCACCGGTCCCGGTGACCGCCTGCCCTACCTCGTCGTGCTCCTCGATCGGCTCGAGGGCTACACGGCCGCATTCGACTCTGTCGACGGCGGCATCCTGGTCGACCGCATCACCGGGCTGCTCCAAGAGGGCGCTGGCGTCGGCATCCGCTTCGTCATCGCCGCTGACCGTTCGGGCGTGCTGGGTCGCATCTCGACACTCGTCGAGGACCGCATCATGTTGTCGATGAGCGATCCGAGCGACTTCTCCGCGATCGGTCTGAGCAACAAGGAAGTTCCGTCAGTCATGGCTCCCGGCCGGGCGTTCCGCGGTGGCGAGCGGCCGCGCGAGATGCAATGGGCACTCCTCGACGAGACAGGAGTCGGAACCGATCAGGTGCGGGCACTCCACGAGATCGGCCGCGTCTCCCAGGAGCGATTCGCCGATCTCCCGCAGTCGAGACGTCCTCAACGCATCGACGAGCTCCCCGCATCCCTGGGGCTGGCCGAGGCCATGCAGCTCACTCCCCAGTCACCCAGCCGGACGTTCGTGCCGATCGGTGTCGGCGGCGACACCCTGTCGCTGCTGGGCTTCGACCCGCTGTCCGACGGTCCGGGATTTCTGGTGGCCGGTCCGCCGCGGTCAGGCAAGAGCAATGCGTTGCAGGTCATCGTGCGCCAACAGCTGGATCTGCGGCGACAAGTCATCGTGTTCACCCCGCGCATCTCACCTCTGCGCGACCAGCGGACGGGACGCAACCTCAAGGTCTTCACCGGCGACGAGCCGATCAACGACATCAAGGATGCTCTCGCCGCCCTTACCAGCGATCACACCGTCGTGGTCGACGACTTCGACGTCGTCGGTGCGGACACACCCGTGGGGCAGGCCCTCGCCGAGCACTACGCGACGATGCGCGACACGACGAGCATCATGGTCGTCGCAGCCAACATCGACGAGATCCTGTCGCTCTATCGAGGTCTCCCGGTCGAGCTCAAGCGTGGGCGTACGGGCCTCGTGCTCGCGCCCCGGGCCAGCAGCGACGGCGAGGTGCTCAACGCGCGACTGCCACGCTCTGTAGGAGCCTCACTCCCGGTCGGACGCGGTGTGCTGACGCATGCTGCCGGCTGGCGCTGGGTCCAGATACCCAAGGCGTAGGACGCAGAAAAACGTGAGGGGAGCGGCCGGAGCCACTCCCCTCACGTACTGCTGTGGTGTTTCAGCGCGGTGACGTCAACGGTGACAGCACCGGGTGCAGATCAGCTTCCTTGGCGCCCTCAGCAAACTTGTTGTGCTGGTAGGCGACGTCGGTGCCTGCTGTCGAGAAGGCCTGGCACAGCTTGGTGAGCGACGTCTTGAACGTTCCCCACGCTTCGTTGAACTCCGAGGCACCCTTGGAGGTCCACTCCTCGTTCGCCGTGTTCAGCGAGCCATCCACGTTGCTGACCATGAGGTCCGTGTCCTGCATCGACTTCTCCAACGTCTTGTACAACGCTTCGAGGTCTTCAATTCTTGCTCTAGCCATGCGGCAGCTCTCCTCTGTTAGGTCCGTCCCCCGACACCCCGCCGAAGGACCCACATCGGTGTTCTTTTCGATACTAAGCCAGATCGACCCAAGCATCCAGACGGCCCCCGCCTGCCGCCCACAGCATCCGGGTCGGTCAGACCGCCGTTGACAACGGCTGGCAGCATATAGTTCTAAATGACCATTGTTGGTGCACCACGGGGGGTCACATGACAGCCGAAGAAGACAAGCCGGACGAGCCAAATCTCTACAGGGGCACGCTCGAACGCTGTCGCGACACACTCCTACCGGACTGCCGCGACACAGTCCACGAGGGCGCAGGCTCCCCTGCGGACGCGATCGCCACCCCGGTCGGTGACGGAGGCTGGGAGTGCCGTGAGGCGACGGAGTGGCTGACCGAGCTCACCGAGCAGTGCACCGGCATCGTCGAAGCATTCAACGAGGCGATCGACGCCGTGCGCAGGGAGCTGGGCCGCGAGGACGGGGGCCTTCCCGAACGCGTGGAGGCCAACGACTGGCGCGGCAACAACTGGCCACGCAGCTGGTCCATGGAGCAACGGATGCGCTAGCCGGTCATCGGCGATTGACTTGACCAATCACCATCCTGGCAACGCGGCTCGCCCGTACAACTACGAAACGCGCGAACCCGCTTCCGGCAGCAGCTCCTCGACCAGTGCTTCGGTCTCCGCTTCCAGCGCAATCCCGTGCAGGGCAACGCCCATCTCGTCGAGCGTCTGACGTACGCCGGCAACACCGGTCGACGACGAACGCGCACGGATCAGCTCGCGCCACAGCTGCTGGTTGCCCGGACTGATGCGCAGGCCCGCACCGGCCGAGGCCACGATGCCTCCGGGGTCGTCGTCGATCAACGAGCACAACCGCAATGAGCTGTCGACGATGACGTTGACCATCGCTCGCGGGAGACCGTCTCGAACGATCCAGCCGTAGCGACCCTCGGGGAGCTCAGCGAACGGCTCTCCTCGGACCATGCCGAGTCCGCGCCTCAGGAGCTCGGCCTCGTCGCCAACCGTGGTGGCACGCCTCGACTTGAGCAGGAGGTTGCGTGCGACGTCCCAGTCGCACACGACCTGCGGCGCGAGCGACAGGCGGCCGTCGGCGCCGCTTCGCAGGTTGTGGTTGCCCGCGGTGTCAGTACCGAGCCAGGCCCGGGTACGCGCGATGCCCGCGTCGCGAACGTCAGCCGTGACGCCCCGTGGCCACACGATCCCGCCGAGAACATTCGGATGAACCCCTTCGGGGTGCATCGCGAGATAGACCACCATCTCGGTGGCCAGATCGGCGCGATCGGGCGCCAGGTCACCTGCACCCTCGACGCTGACAGCTCCGAGGACACTGACCCTGCGACGGGCTGTCGTCCAGTCTGCGTCGTCGTGGGTGCGCCGCGGTGGTGCGATTGCCACCCGGTCCCCGGGATTTGTCTCAGAAACCTCACGCGTCGCCTCGAAGAGCTCGGCAACGGCGTCGAGCTGGGCCGCGGTGATGACGTTGGCCCGCAAGGAGAGCTCGAGGTTCGGTGCCGACAGAATTCCGTGCTCGTCGACATGGAGACGCCAGCGCGACGACCGGTGCTCGCCGGCAATCACCACGGCGAAGGCCTGCCGCGTTGAGCCGGCCAGTGTGCCCAGACGGACCGCAACGTCGGGCTCGGGCGTCTGTCCAAGAACGACCACTGTCGAGGCAACGAAACCGCGCCGACTCATGCGGCCGGTGAGCACGTCCTGACGCAGCCCATCGATTTCCTCCTCGATGCGGTCGAGATCATCCGTCAGGTCGTCGACGACGCTGATGCGCTCGTCGTCGATCTGACCGATTGACGCGGGAATGTCACACGAGATTACTCGCAGCTGATCGGTCCATGGCGAGGTCGCAGCCTGAACGGCGATCGCCGTCGCAACCTGCGCAGCCATGGTGACGTCGCCCGAGATCGAGATGACGCCTCCAGCAGCTTCGAGGTCGAGCATCACGTCACGGCCGCCCGTGTCGACGCCGAGGCTCACCAGGGCGGGATAGGGCACCGTCGCGAGCTCAGCTGCGTCATCGTCGTCGGCACGTTCGCAACGCCAACGCCGACCACCGTCGACCGCGGTCCAGCCTTCGGCCGCTGTCGGAATCGCTGGAGAGAGCAGCAGCTCGATCGAGTCGTCGTCCACCGTGGCGCCGTACGCCGGCGGAGGCTCGATGCCCTGCTCACGGCACTGGCGGGCGAGCCGTCGAAGAGCGTGATCAACCCAGGCCGAGCGCGCGTGGGTTGCTGCGACACGCAGATCCGACTCGACGTCGAGCGCGTCTTCTTCGGGATCCCGGCCCAGCTGGCGACGGCGGCGCAGTGCGAGCGAGCCGACGATGCCGGCAGCAAGCAGTCCGGCCCCAGCCCACCAGGGCGTCGTCTCGACGCTCGCCTGGTCGGCGGCGCGATCGACCGCGTCGGCTGAAACGGCATCTGCTGGCGTGTCCACGGGTGTTGCGGGGGTGACCGGTGCTGCCTTGATCACCGGCACTCCGGTGGCGTCGTCCGGCATGACGAACTCCCAACCGGGCTGGATCAGGCGAGCCAGGTCGACTGTGGCGCCGTCGGACTGGATGCGGTCCTTGTTGAGCTCGAAGATCTCGGTGTAGCGACGGCCGTCGCCCAGGTGCTTCTCGGCGATGTCCCACAAGTTGTCGTGATAGCCGCCCTTGGGCGCCTTGACCGTGTAGACCTTGCTGCCAACCATCTGGTCGGCAGCCGTCGTCGCCGAGTCGGGGGTGTCAACGGCCTCGGTCACGGGGGCCACCGGAGCGGGTGCTGCCTCGGTTGTCGCGGCGGCCACCGGCGCAGAAGATGTGACAGGGCCCGAGGCAGCCTGGGCCGGGCCGGCGACCAAGCCGGTCAGCAGCACCGCGCCCACGAGCAGGCGAGCCGCAGTCTGTACGGGTCCGGCCAGGGGCAGCGACCGGGCGATCCCGCCGCGCCTGGCAGCGATCGCCTCGACGACGACGCACACGGTGAAGTAGGCCCAGGCCAGCCAGACGACCGCGACCAGCACCGCCAGGAGGTCGTCGAAGCCCATCTCTTTGGCAAAGTCGCGCATCGACGGCATGCCGGTCGGCAACGGTGGCGGTCCGGCGAGGACCACCAGGGCGACGGGGAGGCCGACGACGAGAGCAATGAGGGCAACGACGGCGCCGACGGTCTCTCGCGTGCTGCGCTGGACGCCCTGCTCGGAGAACCGGCCCGCCGCAAATCGCGCCGGATCCGTTGACCGGGTCTCCTCGGTGATGTCGTTCATGATCGTCCCTTCGGGGTCGTGGCTCGTCATGGGCCCGCGTCTGGTTCGGTCTCGGGGGTTGCGCTGGCGGCTGCTTCGACGTCGTACGTGTCAATGCCCACCACCCCGAGAATCATCGTGTCGGTCGTGTCGCGCACCGTCACGCTGACGGTTTCACCGTCGACGTTGAGTGAGTACTGGCCCGGGGTGTATCCGCGCGAGCTGAGGTAGTCCGCCGATCGCTGGGCCGCGAGATCCTGGTCGATCACGACCCCGCCTCCTGCACGGAGGATGTCGAGGTTGATCGAATCCGCACCGACGCGTGAGGCCTGCTCGGCGTCGTCGGCGACGCGCATCCGGGCGTTGATAGCCAGTCCGCCATCGACCACGAGCCCGGCGCACACCAGCAGGATGATCGACATTCCGATGACGAAGATCGAGGCAGCACCGCGCTCATTGCGTATCCTGCTCATTCGGTCCTCCGGTACGTGTCGAGCGGGGCACTGGCCGAAGCGCTGACCGGCAGACTGCCGTTCAACCCCAGAAGCCCAAGGCCATCGTTCGGGACGTCACAGCGCAGCGTGACAACGACCTCACCGCCCGATTCGAACTCGCCGCCGAGATCATCGACCTGACAGCTGGCGAACCCGTCCAAGGCGGAGGTGGCAACATCGGAGGCCGCCGCTGCCGCATCGTCATAGCTGCGCTCATAGGACGCAGCGCGGGCGGCGTCACGCGCTGCCGCCTCGATGTCGGCGCGCACCGACACGTACCGACCGCCGGCCACCACGAGCAAGGTGAACATGAACAGGATGGGGATCATCAGGACGACCTCGACCGCCATGGATCCGCGCTCATCCCTGCGACCGCTCATCCGTTGTCCTCGCGGAACTCCTCGATGGGACCCTGGACTTCCTCGGTGACCGTCGGCGAGCTCAGGAACGGCAGCAGCTGGGGCGCATTGCCCGACACCGTCACCCGCATCTGGTCCGTGCCGATCTGTTCCACCTCGACCGAGACGTTGTCGAGCATGCCCCCACCGAGGTAGCCGGCATAGCTGACTCCCCGGGCCCGGCCCTCACCCGCGTCTCCGGTCACCCGCGCCACACGTGCCGCTTCGCGGGCGGAGGCTGAGGCTGCCTGGTTGGCGAGGTAGATCAGGCTGAACTGGACCGTGATGATGATCGCGATCATGAGCAGTGGCATGTAGAGCACCAGCTCGACTGCACTGGTGCCTGCCTCTCCTCGTCGACGCGATCTGGAGAACATCGTTCTACTGGTTCTGGATCTGGTCGCCGATGTCGCCGGCTTCGCCGACGAGTGCCGCGCGCAGGATCGCCGCGATGGCGATGCAGATGCCGACGACGATCGCAGCGATGATGACCCACTCGACCGCGGACGCGCCGCGCTCTTCGCGGGTACGGTCGACGCGGCTGTGGAGCAGCGCCAGGAGGAAGCCGATCGGCGACCCTGGATTGATGTTGTTCATGGTGTGTCCTTCGGTGTAGGTCAGAATCCGGCGATTTCGGACACTGCGGGGTAGATGAGGAAGAGCAGGAAGCCGACGCACAGCAACAGCTGGGCAATCAACATGGACTGGGAGCGCTGGCCCGCACGGCTCTCCGCGTCGGCCAGCTCGCGCTGGCGCATGGAGGCTGCTCGTGCGGAAAGCGAGGCACGCACCTTGGCGCCATCCTCAGCCACCAGTGCCAGGGCGGCGGCCATGTCCCGGAGCTCGTCGACGGCCATCTCACGGCCGAGGTCGCCGAGCGCCGCCCAGGGCGTCACACCCTGCAGTCGCGCCGACTCCATCGTGTCGCGGATGCGGACCATGGCCCACCCCTCGCTCAGCTCTGCTGCCGAGGCGAGCGCCTCAGGTACGCCTCGGCCGCCTGCGAGGTTCATCGACACCAGGTCGAGGAATGCACTCACCACGTGGCGGAAGTCGCGTCGGCGTTCCTTGGCCTCTGACGACAGCTGCAACGTTGCGAGGGCGCCGCCGGCGAGCGCGCCGATGCCGGCGAGCCAGAGCGGCACCGCGAGGCTCAGACCCGCCAGGGCGACGAGCGGCGAGAGCACCACGGTGGGAGCGAACAAGCCCGCGAGCGCTGCGAGGACGCTCATGCCGAGGTGGGTCTCGACGGATCGGCCCATGACCGCGAGATCGGCGCGGATGCCCGCTGGGACAGGTAGGCCCCGCGACTCGAGGAAGGTGGCCAGTGCGGCGCCGACTTTTCGTACGCGCATCGACTCGGTCTGGTGCCGACGGTCGGCCGTCAGGGTCGCGGTGCGCTGGTTGCGCATGCGTGCCGAGTCGAGGCGGGCCAGCTCTGCTGCGGGGGTGCCCGTGCCGCGGTCGAACATCAGCACCACGATGTACAGGCCGGCTCCGGCGATTGCTCCGGCGATCAGGACGAGAGTCATCAACGCACCTCCTGTACGGGTCCGGCACCGAACAGGAATCGCTCGGGGAGCTCAAACACCGAGAGCCGGCGCATCCAGGCGAAACCGGCGGCGAAGAAGAGCAGGACGAAGACCAGGACGACCTGGCCGAGCGGCGACGAGAACGGCTCCACGTAGTCGCGGTTGAAGATCGCCAGACCAAGGACGAAGATCACGGTGATCCCGACGACGATCTGGACGCTGCGTCGCGTGCTGGCACGACCAGCGCTGACGCGGCGACGCATCTCGAGCTCTTCACGCGCCGAGTCAGCCAGCGACGTGAGCACTTCACGCAGACCCGGACCGCGGAGGCGAGCGTTGAGGATGAGCGCTGCCAGGATCAGGTCTGCACTCGAGTCGTCGAGGTCGTCGGCAAGGCCCTGCAACGCCACGGGCAACGGCGTACGTACGCGCAATCGGTCGGAGAGGGTCGCCAGGTGACCTGCGATCGCCGGCGATGCGGCATAAGCGGTCGCGGGTATGGCCTGCTCGAGGCCCACAGCACCCGCGATCGTGTCGCGCAGGGACTCAGTCCAGGCAGCAAGGCCCTCGAGCCGCGCGATCGAGCGCTTCTCGCTGCCGGCGCCACCGAAAAGAGACGGAGCCGCAATCACCAGGATGGCCGTGGCGATCGCGAGGACCGGCCACTTGGTCAGCAACAGGATCACCAGACCCGCACCAATGGCAAGTGGGATCTGCGTGCCCGTGTTCCTGAGCTTGGGCAACAGCGTCGACGGCGGACGTACGACGCGGCTGGGCTCCTGCGGCTGGAGCGACCACATGAGCAGCACACCGGCCGCTCCGACCACCGCACCGATCAGGACGATCAACAGGAGTGTCGGTGACATGCTCAGACCTCCTGGCTCTGGAACAGCCCGGGCCGGTAGCCCGCGGCAATCAGGTCGTCGAGGCAGCTCACCGCGGCAGCGGGCTCAATCAGTCCATCGGGACCCTCGCGGAACACCTCGCTGGAGAGCACTCGCCCGTCGACGCCGTTGACCTCGCGCACCGATGTGACAACACGACGCAGGACCCCCCCTTCGTCGTAGTCGTTGCGCCGCTCGAGGAACACCACGAAGTCAATCGCACCGCCGATCAACATCATCGTGGCGTCGGCGGGCAGGCGTTCGGCCGACTGGATTGCGTAGGTGCAGATGCGGTTGAACACCTCGAGCGAGGAGTTGGCGTGGATCGTCGACAGCGATCCGTCGTTGCCCTGGCTCATGGCGTTGAGCATCGTGACGATCTCGTCACCGAGAACCTCACCCACGATCACTCGATTGGGGTTCATACGCAGCGACCGACGTACGAGCTCGGCCATCTGGATCGCACCGTGGCCCTCGGAGTTGGCCAGACGCTCCTCGAATGCCACGACGTTCGGGTGCAGGTCGACGAACTCACCGAGGCCGAGCTCGAGGGCTCTCTCGATCGTGATGAGTCGCTCGCCCGGTGGGATCTCGTTGGCCAGAGCGCGCAGCAACGTCGTCTTGCCGGAGTTGGTGGCGCCGGCGATCATGATGTTCTTGCGGGCGGCGACGGCCGCCGAGAGGAACGCCGCGAGCTCGGGCGTCATGGTGTGACTCTCGACCAGCGTCTCAAGCGTGACCCGGCTGAGGCGGGCGCGCCTGATCGACAAGGAGGGCCGCTGGGTCACGCCCATCACGGCTGACAGGCGGCTCCCGTCAGGCAGGCGGAGGTCCAGCTGCGGATTGGACGTGTCGAACGGGCGGCTGGTGAGACCGGAGTAGGCACCCAGGACCTGTACGAGCTCGACGAGCTCGTCATCGGACTCTGCCACCGGTGGAAGACGGCGCTCCTCGCCGTTGGCGTAGCCGACGAACACGTTGTCGAAGCCGTTGATGTCGATGTTCTCGACCTCGGGGTCGTCGAGCAGCGGCTGCAGTCGGCCGACGCCGTACAACGCAGCATGGATGCCGTACGCGAGCTCTTCTTCCTCTGCGTGATCTGGTGGCGTCCGACCTGCGGCGATCTCGCTGCGGGCATGCGCCTCGAGCACCCGAGACACGACGGCGCGCGCGAACTGGCGCTCGTCGTCGGTGCTCATCAGCGGGATGTTTGCCTCGGCGTCCTCACGACGCTGACGAGAGAGTGTGTCGGCGACCTGCTCACGCAGTCGCCTCAGCAGCTGTTGGTCCATTAGAGGGCCCCCGTGCTGATGCGGGCGGCTGCCAGAGCGCGTATGCGTTCGGCGACATCGAACAGCGAACGGATGTAGAGCGAACGGCGCAGCTTGCGCGCCGACTCGGTCTGCAGGCCGACCACGGTGCGCGGGTCGAACGCGATGACGCCGAGCGGCTTGGCGTGGAGGCCCGACGACGCCAGCAACCGTTCGGTGTCCTGCGCCTCGCGCGTCTGGCCCGGATCGCCCACCAGGGCGTAGCCCACGCGAATCTCGGGAATCGTGCCGAGGCGTACCGACTCCTGCAACGCTCCGAGCCGGTGACGAAGGTGCGCCAGGCCCTCGAGATCGCTGCGGGCGATGAAGACGACAGCTGATGACGCCTCGATGACCGGCATGACCGGTGTGCCTGGGGTGAATCGTCCGCAGTCGGCGAGAACGTCAGCATCGTGCGTGCGCAGAGCCGTCGCAATGTGGGGCCACGACGTACCGAGTCCGTGCACCTGCCCGGGGGAATTGACGCCTGTCAGCACCTCGAGCCCGTCCTCGGTGGGCTGCAGGTGCTGGTCGAGCTCACCCGGCTGACCGCCGCGCAACGCGGCGCCGAGCGAGACGAGTCCGAGGTCCTCGTTGAGGGGCATGCCGCCAGGTGCGCGGTGCCGCAGTGCGAGATCGCCGCCGATCGGGTCGAGGTCTGCCGCAACGGCAGGCTCGTTCCACATTGAGGTGAGTGTGGTGACGGCGAGGCTGACGCCCGGCGATCCCTTGGCCGAGACAAAGGAATAGAGACTCATCAGGGGCTGCCCAGGCTCTGGAGCCCAGCGTCCTCAACCGAGACGCCGCGCTTGATGAGAGCGAGACCCAGCTTGTCGTTGCCGGCCGCATCCACCACGGCGTCAGAAGCGCTGGATGGGACCAGAAGAGTCGCGCTCGCCTTCGCTCCGTCGCCGCCGAACCGGTCACCGTCGGTGCTCGATGAGGCCAGGAACAGGCCAACGGCCAGTGGCTGGGCCTCGGCGGCGCCGTCGCTGATGCGGATGATGCGCACCTGGTCACCTGAACGCAGGTCGCCAGGCACCTGGCCTGCGGTGAGGGGGACCCCTACGCGTACGGCCGTGGCGTCGAACGGCGCGCCTTCGACGACCATCGAGGTGTCGAGGAGCTGCCCCTTGGTGAGGCTGGTGCGGGCGTAGGTACCGATGACGGTCTTGGCCTGGCTCTCGCTGACGAGCTTGAGTCCTTCGCTGGCGACTTCGGTGGTGGTCAGCATGTCAGCGGTGATCTCCGTGCCGACCGCGACGTCCTCTTTGAGCACGATCACGGGCTCGCGCGAGTCCAGTCGCAGTGCGAGGAGCCCGGCGATCGCGGCTCCACCGACAATCAGGAGCACCGCCAGGGCGCCAAGCGCTGGGCGGCGCCGACGCGGCGGTGACGGCAACGACGTGCCGAGCCCGTTGGCGGCTCTTGTGCCGACCCCACGAGCTGCGCGCTGCCGCTGGCGATCCTGCACCGTGTTGGCAGAAGTGCGCGTTGATTCCTCGGTCATTTGATAGAGCCCCCAGAACGAATCCTTGAACAGCCATTTCGGGCTGTCTTTGCGCCCGCCCCCGATCAGGCGACTCGCGTTTCAGAGTTTAGGCGACGATGAGGGCCGCGGCGACCCGGCCCCGTTGGGGTTGCGGGCCCGCGTTCACGTCATCACCAGGACGTCCGGCCGCTCAGGAAGATGACCCTGCACGTCGAGGCGAAGAACGCCGAGAGCTAGCGTCCAAGCCCGCCCACCGCGGCGACCGCACGTACGAGATCATTCGCCGCGGCGGAGAGATCGGCTGCGCTGGTCGATCGACCGAAGGTGAACCGCACGGCCGTCTGCGCTGTCTCTGCGTCATAGCCCATCGCGGTGAGTACATGTGACGGCTCGTCGCTGCCTGCTGCGCAGGCGGAACCGCTGGAGCAAACGATGCCGCGGGACTCGAGCTCGACCAGGATCGCCTCGCCGCTCGTACCCGGGAACACGAACGACGCGCTGCCGGGAAGCCGCCTAGTCGGGTGACCGGTCAGCTGGGCACCGGGGACGCTCGACAGCACCTCGGCGATGAAGTCATCGCGCTTGGCAACTGTCGCGACAGGTGAGCCACCTGACGAGCGGAGCGCCGTGGACATGCCGACGGCTGAGGCGACATTCTCGGTGCCTGATCGGCGCCCCGACTCCTGGCCGCCGCCGTGGATCAGCGGGTCGACGGGCGTACGCCGTCGGACGTAGAGGATTCCGATGCCCTTGGGGGCGCCGATCTTGTGCCCCGAGATGCTCATCGCCTGCACGCCGAGCCTGGCGACATCGAGGTCGAGCCAACCCGCCGCCTGGACCGCATCAGTGTGGAACGGCACGTCCCCGGCGATCGCGGCCAGCTCAGCGATCGGCTGAATCGTGCCGACCTCGTTGTTGGCGTACTGAATGCTCACCAGCGTCGTGTCTTCGCGCATCGCTGCAGCAAGAGTCTCCGGGGAGACGACACCTTCGTGATCCACCGGAAGCACGCTGATCTCGTAGCCGAGTCGTCCGAGCCACTCCGCCGACTCGAGCACCGCCGGGTGCTCGATCGACGAGACGATCACGTGCTTGCCGCGCGGTGCCGCCAGCGCGATGCCCTTGATCGCGGCGTTGTCTGACTCCGTGCCGCCCGACGTGAACGTGATCTCAGAGGCCTTGGCCCCGAGCACCTCGGCGATGTCGGCTCGAGCCTGCTCCAGCGCTCGCCGCGCGGCCTCGCCGACCTCATGATGGCTCGAAGGGTTGCCGTACTCGGTGGACAAAAACGGCCACATGGCTTCCAGGACCTCCCGCGAGAGAGGTGTGGTGGCGGCTTGATCGAGGTAGATCAAGAGACGGTGATGTCGAGGCCGAGGTCGAGGGCGCGGACGCTGTGGGTCAGCGCACCCACGGAGATGACGTCGACGCCGGTTGCGGCGACATCCTTGATCGTCTCGAGGGTGATGCCACCGCTCGCCTCCACCAACGCGCGATCGCCGATCTTGGCAACACCGGACCGCAGGTCGTCGTTGGTGAAGTTGTCGAGCATGATCGTGTGCGCTGCTCCGGATGCCAGCACGGCGTCGAGCTGCTCAAGTCGGTCGACCTC
This sequence comes from uncultured Actinomycetota bacterium, assembly GCA_963849475.1. Lineage (GTDB taxonomy): Bacteria > Actinomycetota > Actinomycetes > Propionibacteriales > Nocardioidaceae > Aeromicrobium. The sequence goes on along the minus strand of CAWKHC010000009.1, from coordinate 218,089 downwards.
GACCTCGATGTGCGTCGTGTGCGGCAGATCGGCCTTGGCCTGCTTGAGCGCGGCGGTGATGTCGTCGATGACCGCGAGGTGGTTGTCCTTGGCCATCACGGCGTCCGACAGCGAGTAGCGGTGGTTGTGCCCGCCGCCGCACCGTACGGCGTGGCGCTCCAGTGCGCGCAGGCCAGGAGTTGTCTTGCGGGTGTCGACGACCCGGGCGTTGGTGCCCTCGACGGCAGCGACGTACGTCGCAGTCAGCGTCGCGATGCCGGTCATGCGTTGCACGAGGTTGAGCGCGACCCGTTCCGACTGCAGCACTGCACGCGCGGGGCCACTCACAGTTGCCAGCACCGCTCCGACCTCGAACGCGTCGCCATCTGCGGCGTGCAGGGTGACCGTCACGGTCGGGTCAAGGGTTGTCATCGCGACCTCGAACACCTCGGCGCCCGCGAACACACCCGGCTCGCGCGCCACCAGGTCGGCCGTCGCCTTGGCGGTGACGGGTACGAGGGTCTGCGAGGTCAGGTCGCCAAACGGCGCATCCTCGTCCAGTGCCATGTCGACGACATGCTGGATCTGGCGACGTTCAAGCATCTGCGACCACCGAGGAATGGCGCGCCTGTGCGGGATCGGTCTCGGGGAAATCCGTACGGAAGTGACCGCCACGTGACTCCTGGCGCGCGAGAGCGCTGGTCATCACGGCGCGAGCGACCACGAGGAGGTTGGCATCCTCGGCAGACTTGGCGTCGTTGACGACGGGCGCCTTGAAGCCCTTGAGCTTGGTGATCGCTGCTTCGAGATCGTCGCCGTTGCGGGCGAGCCCTGCGGCATCCCACATCAGCCGCTGCAGGTCGGTGCGGTTGACGTCGTCGGCCTCGGGATCATCGAGCAGGTCGACCGTGATCGGTGCGGGCCACTCGCCGTCGAAGGCGACGATGGGCTGCGGTTCACTGAGTCCCTCGATCACCCGGGTGCCGTAGACAGCGCCCTCGAGCAGCGAGTTGGAGGCGAGCCGGTTGGCACCGTGCAGGCCGTTGCAGGCTGCCTCGCCGACGGCATACAGGCCGGGCAGCGACGTGCGTCCCCACGAGTCGGTACGGATGCCGCCCATGTAGTAGTGGGCGGCCGGCGTCACCGGGATCGGCACCTCTCCCCAGTCGAAGCCCTGCGCACGGCAGGCCGCGTCAATGTTGGGGAATCGCTTGGCGAGGAACTCGGCGCCGAGCGATGTCGCGTCGAGGCGTACGGGCTCGCCCGGCTGCTTGGCCATCTGCATCGCGATGCCACGAGCGACAACGTCACGCGGTGCGAGCTCACCGTCGGGATGGATGTCGAACATGAACCGGTTGCCATCGGCGTCGACCAGGGTCGCACCTTCGCCGCGTACGGCTTCAGACACCAGGAAGTTGCCCGGCGCGTCGAGCGATGTCGGGTGGAACTGATAAAACTCCAAGTCAGCCGCAACAACCCCGGCGCGAAGCGCCATGCCGAGTCCGTCAGCCGTGGCGACCGCAGGATTGGTCGTATAAGGGAACAGCTGTCCCGCTCCCCCGGTCGCCAGGATGACGTGATCGGCCCGCAGCTCCTTGCCGTCCAGCAAAGTCACGCCGACGCAGTGGCCGTCCTCGATGACCAGGTCGACCACGGTGGTCTGGGTGCGCACGTCGATGTCGCTCTCACGCAGCCGGTCGATCAGCGCGTAGGCGATGCCGGCGCCCGTGGCGTCACCGCCTGCGTGCAGGATGCGCGGATAGTCGTGGGCCGCTTCGAGACCGTGCGAGAGCTCGCCGTCGTGGCGGTCGAACTTCACGCCTCGCTCGATCAGCTCGTCCATGGCCGCAGGACCCTCAGCGCACAAGATGCTGACGGTGTCCTTGTCGGACAGCCCTGCGCCAGCCACCAAAGTGTTGTCGATGTGCGACTCGATCGTGTCGCCCAGCTTGGGCGCTCCGGGGTCCTTCATGGCGTCGATCACGACCGCCACGCCTCCCTGCGCGTAGCGGGTGTTGCTCTGCGCGAGCGTCGCCTTGGTCAGCAGCGTGACGTCGTACGAGCCGACCGCCTCCAGGGCAGCGGTCATACCGGCGACTCCGCTGCCGACAACGATGATGCTGGACATGTCAGTCTCCCGTCACGGGGATCGTGTTGGGCAGTGCGGCAAGCATGCGTTCGAGTGCGACCTTGGCCTCGGTCGCGGTGTCACCGTCGACGATGATCTCGTTTCGGTACTCCCCCTCGACCAGGCCGTCGAGCGTCCAGGCGAGATAGCCGGGGTGGATGCGATACATCGTCGAGCACGGGCAGACCACGGGGTCAAGGCAGAAGATCGTCCGGTCGGGGTACTCCGCAGCGAGCCGGTTGACCATGTTGACCTCGGTGCCGATCGCGATGGTGTCGCCGGGCTGCGATGCCTCGACGAACTTGCGGATCGCGTCGGTCGAGCCGGATGCGTCAGCGGCGTCCACGACGGGCATCGGCGCCTCGGGGTGAACGATGATCTTGACGCCGGGGAACTCCTCGCGAGCCTTGTTGATCTGGCCGACCGTGAAGCGCTTGTGCACCGAGCAGAAGCCGTGCCACAGCAGCACCTTGGCGTCGAGGAGCACCTGCTCGCTGTGTCCACCGAGCGGCTTGCGCGGGTTCCACATCGGCATCTGGTCCATCGTGATGCCCATGGCCTTGGCGGTGTTGCGGCCGAGGTGCTGGTCGGGGAAGAACAACACCCGCTCGCCGCGCTCGAACGCCCACTCCAGGACGGTCGAGGCGTTGGAAGAGGTGCACACGATGCCGCCATTGCGTCCGCAGAATGCCTTGAGCGCCGCCGACGAGTTCATGTAGGTCACCGGGATGACGGCCTGCTTGCCGTGCTCGCCCGGAGTGTCGCCGTACAGCGCCATCAGCTCCTCCCAGCACGCCTCGACCGTGTCCTCGTCAGCCATGTCGGCCATCGAGCAGCCGGCCGCAAGGTTGGGCAGGATCACGTGCTGGTCGGGACGGGCCAGGATGTCGGCGGTCTCGGCCATGAAATGCACACCGCAGAACACGATCGCCTCGGCGTCGGGCATCGTCAGCGCCGCGTTGGCGAGCTGGAACGAGTCACCCACGAAGTCGGCGTGCTGGATGACCTCGTCGCGCTGGTAGAAGTGGCCCAGGATCACCAGCTTGCTGCCGAGTGCCTTCTTGGCTGCGCGGATGCGCGAATGAAGCTCGTCGTCACTCATCTTCTGGTACGCCGCGGGCAGCTGACCGGGGCGTACGACCGGCTCGGGGATGACGTCATCCTCGGAGCAGCCCGGACCGTAGCCGGGGATCGTGTCGAACTCCCATGGGCCCTTGACCAGCTCGACATCGCAGCTTGCTGCGGGGTCGGCCGTGATGATGTCGTTGACGGAGGTCATCTGCGCTCCTCGGGAAGCGGTGTTGGTGCGCCGGCCGTGAACCGGAACAACGCGGGGGGTCGATGGCTGGTGCCCTTGAGATAGGTGCCAGTCGCGACAAGGGTGTCGCTGGCGAGCGCCTGACGGCGGAAGTTGGCAGGGTCGAGCGACGTACGCAGGACGGCCTCGTGAACCGATCGCAGCTCGGCGAGGGTGAACTCGGGCGGCAGGAAGCCGTACGCGATCGGCGTGTAGGTGATCTTGGCGCGCAGGCGTGCGAGTGCATAGGCGACGATCTCGGAGTGGTCGAACGCCAGCGGTGGCAGCTCGTCGGCGACGAACCACTCGACGTTCTCGCCATCGACCGCGCGGGCGACCTCGTCGGGCTGCACGAGCGCCCAGTAGACGATCGAGACGACCCGGTCGTCGGGCGAGCGGTCGAGGTTGCCGAAGGCGTAGAGCTGCTCGAGGTAGTTGGGGGTGAGCCCGGTCGTACGTTCGAGGGTGTGCCGGGCGCTGGCAGCGAGGTCTTCGTCAGCCTCCAACGGCCCGCCCGGTAGCGCCCACTGCCCTTCGTACGGCTCGCGGATCCGGCGTACGAGCGGCAGCCACAGCGTCATCAGGCCCGTTGACGGGTGCGGGCGCAGCGCGAAGATCACGGTGGAGACGGCCAGCGATACTCGCTGATCGACCTGGATCCCGATCGTCATCTCGCGCCTCCTTACTTAGTGTCACCTCGACTCTAAGACGTACCTTAAAGTCATGTCAACCTTTACTCGCACGAATGTCATCCGCGACTACTTCAAGTCTGTGCGGCAGGTCACACCAAGCCGGGTTGCACTCCGATGAAACGGTGTCGTACTGTCTGATGGTACGAAACAGTTTCGTTCCATCAAGGAGTCCACATGACCCCGGCAGAAGCAGCAGCCGCCGCCCGTCCCCGAGTGGAGGGCGACCGTGAGCAAGAGATTCTCGAAGCCACGCTCGACGTACTCGCCGAGCAGGGCTACGACCGGTTGACGATGGACGCCGTGGCCTCGGCTGCGCGGGCTTCGAAGGCGACGCTCTATCGCCGCTGGGAGACCAAGGCGAGCCTCGTGCTCGAGGCACTCCTCGCCCAGAAGGGCCCCATCGGCGACGCCCCCAACACCGGCACGCTGCGCGGTGACCTGATTGCTTCGTACTGCGGCCACGGCGGTCTCGCCGACGAGCGGCAGATCGCGGTGTTCAGCAGCGTCATCACCGCACTGGGTCGCGATGCGGAGTTCGCCGAAGGATTCCGTACGAAGTTCATCGGCCCCAAGGTCGCACCTCTCGCCTGCTCTTCGAGCGGGCTGAGGAGCGCGGCGAGATCCGCAAGGACCTCGACATCGACCTGATGGGCGCTGCTCTCGCCGGCATCGTCCTGCACCGCCAGTTCATCCTCGGCGAGTCACCCACGGTCGAGAGCATCACCCATGCGATCGACCAGATCATCCTGCCCGCAGTTCTCCGTCCCACTACCCCCAAGGACAAGTCATGACAACCACCATCGCGGTCGAGGATCAGCCCTCGACCTCCAACGAGAAGCTGGGATGGGCGCTCGTCGTCATCTGCATGGCCCAGCTCATGGTCGTGCTCGACAGCACGATCGCCAACATCGCACTCCCCTACATCGGTCACGACCTCAACATCACGCAGAACAACCTCCAGTGGATCGTCACGGGCTACGCCCTGGCGTTCGGTGGCCTGCTCCTGCTGGGTGGCCGCCTGGCTGACCTCTACGGTCGCCGCCGCATCTTCATGATCGGTCTCGTCCTGTTCTCGTTCGCTTCGGCTCTCGGCGGAATCGCCCAGAACGAAGCCATGCTGCTCGGCTCGCGTGGCCTGCAGGGCGTCGGCGCCGCCCTGGCCGCCCCCGCAGCCCTCGCGCTGATCTCGACGACGTTCCCCGCCGGCCCACTGCGCAACCGCGCATTCTCCGTGTACGCCGCTCTCTCCGGTGTCGGTGCTGCGATCGGCCTGATCCTCGGCGGTTGGCTCACCGGCCTCGAGGTCAGCGGCGTCGAGGGTTGGCGCCTGACGTTCCTGATCAACGTCCCGATCGGCCTGTTCGCAGCGTTCATCGCGCCGCGATTCCTCAAGGAGAGCGAGCCGCAGCGCACTCGCCTCTCGACATCCCCGGCGCAGTGTCCGGCACGCTCGGCCTCGCCTCGCTGGTCTTCGGACTCTCGCGTGCTGGTGACTCCCGCTACGGCTGGGGCGACTCGCGTCACGATCGGCACGTTGATCGCTGCAGTGATCCTGCTCGTCGGCTTCGTCCAGATCGAGCGCACCGTCAAGAACCCCCTGCTGCCGCTCAACATCTTCGCCAGCCGGGCACGGGCAACGGCGCTCGTGTCGATGATGATCACACCTGCGGCCATGTTCGCGATGTTCTTCTTCCTGTCACTGATGGTCCAGAACGTCATGGGCTACAGCCCGCTGCGTACCGGCTTCGCCTTCCTGCCGTTCACGTTCGGCATGATCATCGGCGCCACGGCTTCCTCGAAGCTCATCGCGAAGGTCGATCCCAGGTGGCTCGCTGGTACGGGAACCGTGCTGGCCGGCATCGCGCTCTACATGTTCTCGCGCATCTCGGTCGACGACAGCGCAGCCAACATCCTCAGCCTCGCCACCAACGGTGGGAATGTCGGCGACGGCATCAACTACTGGACTGCGATCGCTCCGTGGGTCGTGCTGATGTCGATCGGCATGGGTCTGACCTTCGTGTCGATGATGCTCGTCGCCGTGCACGGCATCCCGGACGAGGACTCGGGCATCGGCTCGGGCGTGCTCAACACGATGCAGCAGGTCGGTGGCGCCATCGGCCTCGCCGCGCTGTCGACCATCGCCGTGCACTTCACCCGCGACAAGGCAGCCGAGATCTCCTCATCGATGTCCGGCGGCGGCGGCACCCCGTCGGCTGACGTCCAGCAGCGCATCAGTGACCTGGTCGGGCAGGGCGCGTTCACCGCCGGTGCGACGCAGGCCTTCCTGGTCGGCGCGTTCATGATCTGGGTTGCCTCGGCAATCGTCTGGATCTTCCTGAACGTCAAGCACCACGAGCTGGTCGACGACGAGGACGAGATCCCCGTACTCGTCTGATCTCCAACGCACCTCGGCCGCAGCTTCCTCACGGAAGTTGCGGCCGACGTGCTTTGCGGCGGTAGCGTCAGAACATGGTGACGCTGGCGGAGATCGACCTCGTCCACGAGGAGCTCGGCAAGGCTGACACCCTCGATGCGTACTGCCGCGCTCTCGCTGATCTCGGGGTGACGGGCTACGCCTCATATGTGATCGACGGACACACGGTGTTTCGGACGGAAGCCGGTGACCAGCTGGCCACCCCCGCCCACCACGATGCCGTCGCCATCGCGGCCGAACCAGACCATGCTGCCGTCCGCTCCGTGCTCGCGCGGGCCGCGACAGGGGAGATCGGTTATGTCGAGATGTCCCAGCTGCTCGGCAATGCTGGGCTTGAGTCGTGGTCGGTAGACACCCATCGGCTGGAGATGACCTACACCGATGTGAACGGGGACATCGTGCTGGTCGAGCGGCTCGGCTGAGCGGGCGTCAACGGAAGTTGCGGCCGACGTGCTTTGCGGGAATGGCTGAGGCTGCCTGCGGATAGACGGCCTCGATGCGTTCGAGCTTGTCCGCCACCAGGTTGGTCACACCGTCGAAGCGCTCGAGAGTGCCGCGGATGATCATCCCGGCAGCATTGCGGCCGACCCGCCGGTAGCGGCTGCCACAGCGCCTCCGAGCAGACGATGTTGAGCATGCCGGTCTCGTCCTCGAGGTTGAGGAACGTGACCCCGACCGCGGTCGCCGGTCGCTGCCGGTGGGTGATCAGTCCGGCGACCTTGACCCGTCGCCCTGACTCGGCAGCGGCCAGCCCGGTCGACGGAGTAGATGCCCTCGCTCTCCAGCAGCGATCTGCAGGTGCTCGATCGGATGGGTCTCGGGAGAGATCCGGGTGGCCCAGAGATCAGCCATGGTCAGCTCGACATCGCTCATGCCCGGCAGCGTCGGGGGCGGCAGGGCCACCGAGGTGCCCTCCAGCTGATCGGTGCGTTCGGCATAGCCGGCATTCCAGAGCGCCTGCCGACGCGAGATGCCGAAGGCGTCGAAGGCTCCCGCTGTGGCCAGCGACTCCATCTGTGCGACGGTCAGCTCCGCCCGGCGAGCGACGTCGGCCATGTCCGCGAAGGGTCGCTCAGCGCGTACGGCGACGATGCGCTCGGCAACCTCGGTGCCGAGTCCTTGCACCTCGTCGAGCCCCAGACGTACGGCGAAGGCACCATCGCGGCGGTGCTCGGGCGTCGGATCGGGAGCACCGCGTACGAACCTCTCCACGGGCGCCTGCAACCGCTCGAGGCAAGCGTCCTGACCCGACGGTCCGGTCAGTCCGACGTTCGAGGTCAGCCACCGCCCCCGAGTGCACGATGTCGGGACGCAGCACCTTCACCCCGTGGCGGCGGGCATCGGTGACCAGCGACTGCGGTGAGTAGAACCCCATCGGCTGGTTGCGCAGCAGCGCGGCGAGGAACGCGCCGGGATAGTGCAGCTTGAGCCACGAGCTGGCATAGACCAGCAGCGCGAAGCTCAGGGCGTGGCTCTCGGCGAAGCCGAAGTTGGCGAACGACTGGATCTTGAGATAGATCGCATCCGACTCCTCCTCGCTGAGCCCGTGCCTGGCCATCCCGGCATAGAGCTTCTCGCGCAGCGACTCGATGCGTTCGATGCCTCGCTTGGAACCCATCGCCCGACGCAGCAGATCGGCCTCGTCGCCGGTGCAGTCGCCGATCGCGATCGCCATCTGCATCAGCTGCTCCTGGAACAGCGGCACACCCTGGGTGCGCTCCAGCACCGGCTTGAGGATGGGGTGCGGATAGGTCACCTCCTCCTTGCCCGTCGCCCGACGGATGTAGGGATGCACCGCGCCACCCTGGATCGGTCCGGGACGGATCAGCGCGATCTCGATCGCCAGGTCGTAGTAGGAGCGCGGCTGCAGGCGCGGGAGCGTGCCGATCTGGGCGCGACTCTCGACCTGGAACACGCCGATCGAGTCGGCCCGGCACAACATGTCGTAGACCGCCGCCTCCTCCTTGGGGATCGTGTCGAGCGTCAGCTCCTCCCCCAGGTGCTCGGCGACGATCTCGAGGGTGTGGTTGAGCGCGCCGAGCATGCCGAGGCCGAGCAGGTCGAACTTGACCAGTCCCATCCACTCGCAGGCGTCCTTGTCCCACTGCAGGACGGTGCGGTCCTTCATGCGACCGCGCTCGATGGGGCACACCTCGCCGATGGGTCGCTCGGTCAGGATCATCCCGCCCGAGTGGATGCCGAGGTGTCGTGGTGCCTTGATCAGCTGAGTTGGCCAGGTCGACACCTGCGTCGGCACGTCCGGTGGTCTCGTCGGTCGAGATCGAGCTCCACGCGTCGATCTGCTTGGACCACGCGTCCTGCTGCCCCGTCGAGTAGCCCAGCGCCTTGGCGGCATCGCGGATCGCCGAGCGCGGTCGATAGCTGATGACGTTGGCGACCTGGGCGGCGTTGTGGCGTCCGTAGGTGTCGTAGACCCACTGGATCACCTCCTCGCGCCGAGCGGAGTCGAAGTCGACGTCGATGTCGGGCTCCTCCTCACGGGTCGTGGCGAGGAATCGCTCGAACGGCAGGTTGTAGAAGATCGAGTCGACCGCCGTGATGCCCAGCGCGTAGCAGAGCGCCGAGTTGGCCGACGAGCCTCGGCCCTGGCACAGGATCTTGCGCCGCTTGGCCTCCTTGACGATGTCGTGGACGATCAGGAAGTAGCCCGGGAAGTCCTTCTCCTCGATCACGGCCAGCTCACGCTCGATGCGTGTCCGCGCCTCGTCGATGTTGTGGGCGTAGCGCGTACGGATGCCGCGCTCGGCCAGCTCACGCAGCCAGCTCATCGCGGTGTGACCCTCGGGGATGCCGCGACGAGGCAGCCGGGGCGTCGCCGCGCGGAGGTCGAAGGCGATCTCGTCGGCGATCGTCACGCTGCGCTGGACGGCTCCGGGGAATCGGACGAATCGCTGGTGCATCTCGGCTCCTGAGCGCAGGTGCGCCGAGCTCGAGGTCGGGAGCCAGCCGTCCATGTCGGCGAGGCTGCGTCGCGCTCGTACGGCCGCAATCGCGGCGGCGAGCTGATGGGTCGCCGGCTTGGCGTAGTGCACGTTGTTGGTCGCCACGATCGGCAGCCCGTGATCGGCGGCCAGGGCTGCGCAGGGCGTCGTTGGTGGCGCTGTCGGTCGGGAAGCCGTGGTCGATCAGCTCGACGACGACGTTGTCGTGGCCGAACATCGCGGTCAGCCGGTCGAGCTCCTGGGCAGCGGCCTCGCGCCCACCCGCGGCGAGTCGCCTGACGTACGGAACCCTTGCGGCACCCCGTCAGCACCATCCAGTGGTCGCGGCCCATCTCGGCGAGCTCGTCGAGGTCGTAGACGGGGCGCCCCTTCTCGTCGCCGCGGAAGTGCGCCTCGGTCATCGCGCCGGCGAGTCGGTGATAGCCCTCGACCCCGCGGGCCAGCACCAGCAGGTGGCTGCCCTCGGGATCGGCGACACCGTTCTGCGGACCGCTCAGCCCGATCGACAGCTCGGCACCATAGACCGTCAGGAGTGTCTCCGACTCGTACTTCTGGGCGATCTCGGCAAACAGCGGCGCACCGTAGAACCCGTCGTGGTCGGTGATCGCCAGGCCGTGCAGGCCCAGGCTGATCGCCTCCTCGACCAAGCGCATCGGGACCGCTGGCACCGTCGAGGAAGCTGAAGTTGCTGTGGCAGTGCAGCTCGGCATAGGGCACGACCGGTCCGTCGGGTCGCCGGATCTGCTCGTGGGCTCGTACGTCGGGCGCTTGCGCGACCAACCCGGCGCATCTCCCCCGATCGCGGCTCGGTACGACCCGACAGCCGCCGCTCCAGCTCTCGCCACGGCACGTCGGGATTGTTGAACCCCATCAGAACCCCCACGAGTGGCGCGTTGTGGTTGCGTTCAGACGTGGAAAAGCAACCACACTGCGCCATTCGCGATCAGTCATATCTCGCCTCAGTCCACCATTGGCCGTTCTCGACGATCATCAGCCAGGCGCTGCCGTCGACGCCGACGACCTGGAACCGGGCCAGCCGGCGGGATGAGGCTTCGTCCCACCACTGCTCGTCGACCGGCCACGGACCCGCCCACGACGCCACCGGCTGCCAGTCGCTGCCGACGGCTGCCCTGAACCGGGCCGGCTCCCCCGTGATCACCCCGCGACCAGTGACCCCGATCGGCTGTCCCTCGGCGCCGACGACCAGCGCCTGCTGCGGCTCGGCATAGACCGTGGCCGGAGCGGGTGGCGGGAGGCTGCCGGGCCAGGGCAGTCCCATCGGGCGCTTGGCCACGACGCGCTCGCCCCACGGCACGAGGAGTCGCCGATCGGCGGGACCACGCCCACCCTGCACTGACGCCGACACCACGGACTCGTGGCCGACGATGCTCTGCACCCGGGCAACACCACGCTCGACCCGCTCATCGGGTCCGCCACCGAACAGGCTGTCGGCGTGATCGCCGAGCGGTTCGGTGACCTCGGGGATGAGACGTACGGCATCGACCGGTGCTCGTACGGCCCCGTCAGCCTGGGCCAATTGCCAGCGGACCCGGTCGATCAGGTCGGTGGCACCGAACCAACGTGGATGCATCCAGCGCCGGGCGGTCGCCAGCGAGCCGTCGGCGTCGACCTCGATCAGCACCGTCGTGCACACCAGTCCGTGTGCGGCGAGGTCCTTGACGAAACCCTCCGCAGTCGTGCGCAGGCTGAACGCGATCGGCTCGATCAGCTCGAGCGGCGGCTCCAGCAGCAACGTCGCGTCGAACTCCGGCGGCACCTGTCGGCGTCCGACCGGCTGCGGGTCGAGCCCGCGAGCCAACCGGTGCAGCAGCTCACCGTGCGTGCCGAAGCGCGTGTGCACGTCGGCGGCCGGCAACCCCGCGAAGTCGCCCAGGGTCTGCAGGCCCATGCGTCGCAACAGGCCAACAAGTTCAGCATCGTCGAGCGCGTCGATCGGCAGGTCACGCAGGAAGTGCGCCGACCCACCCCTCGGGATGGTGAGACTGTCCTGCGCCAGAGCCCGCCGGGCCGCCAGCTCGGCCGCGAAGAGTCCGTCGGCGATGCCGATGCGTACGTCCCACACGCCCAGGCCGACCAGTCGCTCGGCGATGACCGCTGCCGCCTCGGACTCACCGCCGTAGAAGCGACTCGGCACCCGCAGCGCGCACAGTCCCGGACGCAGCGGCGCGACGCCTGGACTGAGCGCCTCGATCGCGGTCAGCACCGCCTCGAACCCGCGCGCATCGGCATCGGCGTTGTAGTCGTGCAGCACCAGGTCGGGGCAGCGCGACTGGGCATCGCGGCGGCGCATGCCACGGCGTACGCCTTCGGCCCGTGCTGCCTGCGAACACGCCAGTACCTGACCCTTGTCGAGCACCGCAGCGGGCAACGACGGCGGGAGCTCGGCGGCGACGATCGGCCAATCCGGCGCCCACATCACCATCGTGCGACTCACTAGCTCACGCTCCGCAGTACCGTGGGCGCCGCGTCGACCTGGCGGATCGCCAGATCGACATCGGGCAGCCAGAGCCGCCCGGACCGTGGTGGTGCCGTGCCACGCAGCACGTCGACCGTCACCTGGCGGGCCTGCAGGTGACCGTGCCCCTGCCCCAGCCCGCCCCACTGGGCGTCACGCATCGTCAGCCGCGCCTCGCACCGAGGCCAGTGACCCCACGCGATGAGGATCGCCCCGCGCTGACGCAACCGGGCACTGAGCCGAGCCACCTCGCCCTCGGTGACGGACGAGGGAGCACGCAGGACCACGACACCGAGCACGTCGATCAGCGCGGCGGTGACCTCGAGCCAGGCATCACCCGGATCGGGCACCAGGATCGTACGGCGCAGCTCGACGCCGGCAGCCGCAGCCGCCTCGAGCCCGAGCTCCGCCGAACCGACGACCCCACACCAGGCGCCATCGGCAGACGGGCCCGCCATCAGCGCGATCGCCAGGCTCGCCGAGTCGACCCCATAGCTCGATCCGGTCTGCAGCTGCAGCAGACCGGCAAGCGCAGGATGGGTCGCCACCGGCTGGGAGGCAGCTCGGCCCTGCATCTGGTTGACGCGCTCACGCAGCTCGCTCAGTGATGCAGTGGTGGGCGAGACGGCAACGGTCATTCATCCATCTTCGAACATCTGTTCGAATAGATCAACCCGCCGAAATGACTATTTCGTCACTCCGGCGGGTTGGTCCTGAAAGCTACTTCCCCAGCTCGATCGATGCGCCAGGAATCGCGTCGAGCAGCTTGCGTGTGTAGGCCTCGCGCGGGTTGTCGAACACCTCCGACACCGTGGCGGACTCCACGACCTTGCCGTCCTGCATGACCAGCACGTTGTCGGCGATCTGACGGACCACCGCGAGGTCGTGCGTGATGAACAGGTAGCTCAGACCGAGCTCGGCCTGCAGGTCGTTGAGCAGCTCGAGGATCTGAGCCTGCACCAGCACGTCGAGCGCTGACACCGCCTCATCACAGATGACGACCTCGGGCTCGAGCGCCAGGGCGCGCGCAATGGCCACGCGCTGACGCTGACCACCCGAGAGCTCACCGGGATAGCGCGACATGACCGTCGTCGGCAGTGAGACCCGATCGAGCAGATCGCGTACGCGTGCCTCGCGCTCCTTGTTGGTGCCCACATCGTGCGTGCGCAGCGGCTCCTCTATCGACTTGTAGATCGAGTAGAGCGGATCGAGCGACGCGTACGGGTTCTGGAACACCGGCTGCATCTGACGACGCAGACGGAGACGCTCCTGCTTGGTCTTGAGCTCACGCAGGTCGTGGCCGTCGAACAAGACCTTGCCCGACGTGGGCGGGAGCAGGTCGAGCACCATGCGGGCAACCGTCGACTTGCCCGAGCCGGACTCCCCCACGATCGCCATGGTCGTGCCGCGCTCCAGCTTGAACGAGACGTCATCGACGGCAGCGAAGTCAACCTTCTGCCACGGCTTGGAACCGCGCAGCGAGAACACCTTGGTGAGGTTCTCGACCTGGATGATGTCGGACTTGCCCTCGCCGAACTCGGACTCGCTGTGAGCGATTTCCTCAGCGATCTCAGCGGCGGTCTGCACGGCCAGCTCGCGCACCTCGGCGCGCGCGCTGATCGAGGACAGCCGCTGGGACGCCAACGACGGAGCCTTGGAGACCAGTCGCTTGGTGTACGGGTGCTCGGGATCCTGCAGGATGGCCCGGGCCGGACCCGACTCGACCACTCGACCGCGGTACATCACCACGAGGTGGTCGGCGCGCTCGGCGGCGAGCCCGAGATCATGCGTGATCAGCATGACAGCGACGCCAAGATCAGCTGTGAGCTTGTCCAGGTGATCGAGGATCTGCTTCTGCACCGTCACATCGAGCGCCGAGGTGGGCTCGTCCGCGATCAAGAGCTTCGGACGGGCAGCAAGACCCATGGCAATCAGCGCCCGTTGACGCATGCCGCCGGAGAACTCGTGGGGATACTGCCGGGCACGACGCTCAGCGTCGGGCAGGCCGGCCTCTTCGAGCAGCTCGACGACGCGCTTGTCGGCGGCGTCGCCGGTGGCGACTCCGTTGGCAACGAGCGCTTCCTTGATCTGCGCGCCCACCCGCCACAGTGGGTTGAGGTTGGACATCGGGTCCTGCGGCACGAGGCCGATTGACGAACCACGCAGGGCGAGGATCTTGCCCTTGCCCGCGCGACTGATGTCTTCACCCTCGAACTTGATCGCGCCACCCGTGATCTTGCCGCTGCCGGGCAGCAGCCCGATCACCGCGTGGGCGAGCGTGGACTTGCCCGAACCGGACTCGCCCACGATGGCGATGGTCTGACCCGGGTAGATCGTCAGGTTGGCGCCATCGACGGCCGTGAGGATCTGTTTGCCGGCAGTGAATCCAACACTGAGGTCTTCTACTTGCAGGAGGGGTGCGTTGTTGTCGTTCACTTCTTCCTCGCCTTCGGGTCGAGGGCCTCGCGTACGGCTTCGCCCAACAGGATGAAGCCAAGGACGGTGAGTGCCAGCGCCGCCGCCGGCACGTACATCACGTTGAGGTGCTGACCGGAACGAACCTGCAGCTGCGCGTCAGACAGGTCGTTGCCCCACGAGGCGACGCCCTGCGGAAGGCCAAGGCCCAAGAATGACAGCGAGGCCTCGGCAACGATGAAGACGCCCAGTGAGATCGTCGCCGTCACGATGACGGGGGCCAACGCGTTGGGGACGATGTGGCGGCGCAGGTTCTTCATCTTCGACGCGCCGATCGCTGTTGCGGCGTCGACGAACTCGAGATTCTTGATCTCGAGCACGGCTCCGCGCATCTGCCGGGTGATCTGTGGCCAGGCAAACAACGAGAGCGCCATCACGACCACCAGGACTGAGCCCCAGAACCCACGATCGGGCCAGATGTTGTTGAGCACCGAGATGACCACGATCGCAGCCAGCAGCAGCGGGATCGAGAAGAAGATGTCGCTGAAGCGCGACAGCAGGGAGTCGGCGATGCCGCCGTAGAAACCGGCGATCGCGCCCGTCACCATGCCGAGAATCGTGGTGATGATCGTCGTGAGCACTCCAACTGCAACGGATGCACGTGCGCCATAGACCGCATTGGCCCACACATCTTCACCTTGCTGCGTGAAGCCGAACGGATGACCCTCGCGCGCAGGAGCGAAGTTGTCCGACAGGTTCGGGGTCGTGTTGGGCGCTACGTCAGTAAACAAGCCCGGTAGGAAGATCATCGCCGCGATCACCGCGAGGATGAGTACCGCGAACCAAAATAGGACCGACGTACGCAAACGCTTCCAGGCTTCTTTCCATTGGTTTTCAGGAACGGCGTCGACGTTGACCGCATCGATGGCCCGCAGAGGGGTCTCCTCGATGGGCGCGACGAATCGTTCCTGACCCTCTCGTGTCTCAGACATAGCGGATCCTCGGGTCGAGTACGGCGTAGATCAAGTCCACCAGCAGGCTCATCAGGACGTAGATCATGACCATGAATGTCACGATCGCGACGACGGTTGAGGTCTCACCCTTCTGGATCGCGACGTAGGCGGCATTGCCGATGCCTGGGACGTTGAAGATGGTCTCGGTGATGATGGCACCGGCCATCAGTGAACCTAGGTTGATGCCGATGTAGGTCACCACAGGAACCAGCGAGTTGCGAAGCACGTGGTTGCGGACCACCAGACGCTCGGAGAGGCCCTTGGCACGAGCCGTACGGACGTGATCGGCGGTGAGGTTCTCAGCGACCGAGGTGCGCGTGAGTCGGATCGTGTAGGCGAAGTTGGCGATGGCCAGCACGATCGCGGGAAGCAGGAGGTTGCCGACGTTCCATTCACTGCCGACAGTTGGCGACGTCCAGCCGAGCTTGACGCCGAAGATCAACTGCATGACGAAGCCGACCACGAAAATCGGGATCGAGATCAGGAGCAATGAGACGACCAGCGTGCTTGAGTCGAACCAGCCGTTGCGGCGGAGACCGGCGATCGTGCCGAGGCCGATGCCGAGGACTGCGTCGATCGTGAGTGCCATCAGTGCCAGCACCACGGTGACCGGGAAGGTCTGCTTGATGAGGTCGAACACCGGCTGGCCGGCGAACGTCTCACCGAAGTTGAGGATCAATGCGTTCTTGGCGAACTGGAACCATTGGACGAACAACGGATCGTCGAGGTGATACTGCGCTGCGAGCGCGTCGCGTACCTCTTGGGATACCGGCTTGTTGCCGGCCAGGTTGAGGATCGGGTCGCCGGGCCGCAGCTTCAACAAGATGAAGAGAATCAGCGTGGCGCCCAGGAATACTGGAATGGTTTGCAACAACCGCTTGGCGACGTACCACCACATGGGTTGGCCTCCTTGAGTCCGTGGAAGGGCAGATCACGGATGGCGCCACGGTACTCCGGTGTGGCTCCCTCCGCCTGATGGGCCTAACGAGACGGGGGCAGCCATCGGCTGCCCCCGTCCGTTAGTTCAGACCTGGCTACTACTTGGTGAGCTTGTAGTAGTCGGGCTTCTGCTGCCAGTTGAACTCGAACCCGTTGAGGTCCTTGCTCGTCACTCCGGTGGCGTTCTGGTACCAGAGCGGGATGGCCGGCAATTCCTTCAGCAGGATGGCCTGTGCTTCACCGATGAGCTTGTAGCGCGCATCGCCTTCAGCGGCCGAAGCCTCGGAGACCAGCTTGTCGAATTCCGGGTTGGTGTAGTCACCATCGTTCGAACCCGCGCCAGTGGCGTAGATCGGACCGAGGTAGTTGAGCATCGACGGGTAGTCGGCCTGCCAACCGGTACGGAATGCAGTCTTGATCGTACGGTCGGTGACTTCCTTGCGGAGCTCGTCGAACGTCGGGTAGACCTTAGGCTCGGCGTCGATTCCCAGCACGTTCTTGAGCTGGTTGGTCATCGCCTCGGTGAACTCCTTGTTGCCTGCACCGTCCGCGTTGTAGGCGACGACGAACTTGCCGTCCCACTTGGCGATGGCGTCGGCCTCTGCCCACTTCTTCTTCGCCTCTTCGGCGTTGAACGTCAGGACTTCGTTGCCTTCAACATCCTTGGTCCAGCCGTCGAGCACGGGCGACGTGAAGTCGCTCGCGGGCGTACGGGCGTTGTTGAAGATCTTCTCGGTGATCTCGGGGCGGTTGATCGCCATCGAGATGGCCGCACGACGCAGGTTGCCTTCGTCGCCCTTGAAGTGGGCGAGGCGGTCCGGGATCGTGAGGGACGAGAAGCTCGAGCCGGGCTCGTTGTGAGCCGAGACCTTGTCATCGCTCTCGAACGTGGTGAGCGCGCTCGGCGGCACCTGGTCGAGGACGTCGAGGTTGCCCGACTGAACGTCGGTGTAGGCAGCATCCGTGCCTCCGCCGGCGTAGAACTTGAACACCAGTCCGCCGTTCTTGGCCTTGTGGATGCCCTTGTAGTCAGGGTTGGGCTCGAGCGCGATCTGCTTGTTGCGCTGCCAGCCGGTCTTGGTCAGCTTGTACGGACCGTTGCCGATGGGACGCTCGCCGTACTCCTTGGTGATCTTGCCGTCAGGGCCGTAGGCGCTTTCGGGGACCGGGAAGTAGGCCGAGTAGCCGAGGCGGAGGTTGAAGTCCGACTCCGCCGACTTCAGCGTGATCGTGAAGGTCGAGTCGTCAACAACCTTCAGGCCCTTGACCGTGTCGCCGCCGACGGTGTTGCCGATGTCGTCGGTGCCTTCGATCGGGTAGAAGAAGTAGTTGTTGAGCTGCTTGTTGTCCGGGTTGGCGCCGTAGTTCCACGCCTTGACGAACGAGTCAGCCGTGACGGCCGAGCCATCCGTGAACTTCTCGCCGCTCTTGAGCTTGACGGTCCAGACCTTCTTGGAATCGTCGGGCTCGATGGATTCAGCGACCTCGTTGGTGACCGAACCGTCGGTGTTGTAAGCAACCAGACCCTTGAAGAGGTTGTTGAGCGGGTCGCCGCCACCGACTTCGTTGGTCGCCGTCGGGATCAACGGGTTCTGCGGGTTGGTGCCGTAGACCGTGATAACCGCGTCGGTTTTTCCGGAGCTGTCGTCGCTTCCGCCACCGCAAGCCGCCAATGTAAGGCTGCCGACAGCGACGAATGCCACACCCGCAAGGCGTGTACGCCGAGAGAGTCGCATGGATTCCTCCTGTGATTGTGATTGCACACAGAGCGCGCGCTCCCCATTGCTATCACCCGCAGAGGTTCACCGAACAGCGCCGGAGGCCTCTGTAATCAAAGTGTTACCAAACTCAGGCGGGAACCCGACCGGCAGATGAAGCCGGGAAGTCAATAGTTCCAGCGGGTGGCTCGATCTGGTTCACCCGGATCATCGCACCAAATGACGCGCGGCCGGCCCCGTTGGGGACCGGCCGTGCGTGGTTGAGCTGGGGTCAGCCCTTGCGCTTCTTGATCTCGTCGGTGGCCTGCGGGAGGACCGTCTTGAGGTCTCCCACGACGCCGAAGTCGACGAGCTCGAAGATCGGCGCCTCGTCGTCCTTGTTGACCGCGATGATCGTCTTGGACGTCTGCATGCCGGCGCGGTGCTGGATAGCACCGGAGATGCCGTTGGCGACGTAGAGCTGGGGCGAGACCGTCTTGCCGGTCTGGCCGATCTGGAACGAGTGCGGGTACCAGCCGGAGTCGACCGCTGCACGCGACGCCCCGACAGCTGCACCGAGGGTGTCGGCGAATGCCTCGACCTCAGAGAAGTCACCACCAGTTCCGCGTCCACCGGCGACGACGATCGCGGCTTCGGTCAGCTCGGGGCGACCCGACTCGGCCTTGGGCTGCGAGTCAGTGATCTTGGCGCCCTTGGCCGCATCCGAGATGTCGACCGAGACGGCCTCGACCGTGCCAGCGCCAGCTGCTGCTTCGGGGTTGGCCGAGTTGGGCTTGACCGTGATGACCGAGGCACCCTTGGTGACCTTGGCCTGAACCGTGAAGTTGCCGGCGAAGACCGACTGCGTCGTCACGCCATCGGCGGTGACGTCGGTTGCGTCGGTGATCAGTCCCGACTCGGTCTTGAGTGCGACCCGAGCGGCAACTTCCTTGCCCTCAGCGCTCGAGGTCAGCAGCACGGCAGCAGGTGACGTGTCAGCAGCGATCTTGGCGATCGCCTCAGCCTTGGGCGCCACCAGGAAATCGGTGTAGGCGGCGTCGTCAAGCTGGTAGATCTTTTCGGCTCCGTGCTCGGCGAGCACCGACGGAACGTCGCCGCTGCCGAAGTAGATCGCGGACGGCTCGCCGAGGCGGCGGGCGATCGTCAGGAGCTCGAGCGTGGGCTTGGTAACGGTGCCGTCAACGTGATCGACGACTACGAGAACTTCAGTCATGGGTCAGTTCCTTCTCAGACGAACTTCTTGGAGGCGAGGAACTCGGCGAGCTTGGTGCCGCCGTCTCCCTCATCGGTCACGATTTCGCCGGCAGTACGCGGCGGGCGGGGCTCGAACGACTCAACCTTGGACCAGGCGTTGTCCAGGCCGACCGTGCCGGCATCGAGGCCGAGGTCGGCGAGGCTCCATTCCTGGACCTCTTTCTTCTTGGCGGCCATGATGCCCTTGAACGACGGGTAACGAGCTTCACCGGTCTGGTCCGTCACGCTGACGACAACCTTGCCCGTCGCTTCGATCGTCTGCGCGGCGATGTCGCCGTCACGGCGGATCTTGACCGTGTCACCGTCGACGGTGACCTCAGAGGCGAATGTGACGGCGGGGACGCCGAGACGCTCAGCGACCAGCGTCGGGACTACACCCATACCGCCATCGGTCGAGGTCATGCCGAAGAACAGCAGGTCGTAGTCGAGCTTCTTGATGGCCTCGGCGAGCACCAGCGACGTGCCGAAGGCATCCGAACCGTGGATGGCGTCGTCCTTGACGTGAACGCCGGCGTCGGCGCCCATCTGCAGTGCCTTTCGGATCGCGTCGGCCGCATCATCGGGACCAACGGTCAGGACGGTCACTTCGCCCTCACCGGCCTCGACGATCTGCAGCGCCTGCTCGACAGCATATTCGTCGAGCTCCGAAAGCAGGCCGTCAACGCCGTCGCGGTCGACAGTGTTGTCGGCGCTGAACGAGCGGTTGGCGGTGGCGTCTGGTACGTACTTGACCGCGACAACGATCTTGGTCACGAGGACCCTCCTGTTTTTTTGAAAGCACTGAAGTAGCAGGGGTGCGGAGCCACCATCCCACGGCGCGTGGCACCGGAACGAGGTGGTCTCCTGTGATGTGAATGTTACCGAGGCGTAGCAATGTGGGCGAGCCTCAGCGGCATGGGTTAGGTCACATCAACGCGCTCGTCTTGAGGCTCTCGGTCTCAGTCGTCCTCGGTCTGCGAGCGAAGCATCGACTGTGCGACCAGACCGATGACGAGATAGCCGAGGGCTCCGAGGCCCCAGGCCACCAACGCCTCCTTGCTCTCCCCGTTGGCGCCTGAGAACGAGAACAGGCCACGCAGCGGACCGACCAAGGCGTCACAGATGTTGGACACGAGATTGAACAGGCCACCGTCATCCTGCGGGTTGAGCGCCACCATGAACGCACCGATCGCAAGGACCACGGAGAACACGAAGCCCAGTGCCCCGACCACGACCGCGATGGTGGAAAGGACGTTGGACGGGGCGTTTTCTCCCTCGCCGTCGCTGGAACTGCCGGCTCGCGCCGGCGTGAGCCGCTCGATGAGCGACTTCTTGGGCTCGCGGGGAGCCTCAACGATGTGATCGTCGTCGGCACGCTGCACCGACGTGGACTGGCGGGATGCTTGCCTGGCCGCTGCCTTCGCCTCGTCGCGTGCGCGCTTGGCGGCTGCCTTGGCCGCGGCAGACTCTTCGCGCTGCTTCTCACGCTCAGCGTCAGCCGCCGCCTTCTCGGCAGCAGCCAACTCGCGCTGCTTCTCACGCTCAGCGTCAGCCGCCGCCTTCTCGGCAGCAGCCAACTCGCGGTCCTTCTCACGCTCAGCGTCGGTCTTGAACTTCGCTGCTGCGGCGTCCTCGCGGGCCTTGCGCTTGGCTATCGCAGCCTCAGCCTTCTTGGCCTTGCGCGCCTCGGCAGCCTCTCGTCTGGCTTGGGCTGCCCATTCCCTCGAGTTCTGGGCTTCCTGCTGCTGCCGCTCGGCGTCCTCGGCGTCCTGCTGCAGCTTCGCCGCAACGGCGATGGGTCGCTCGGTACCGTCGCCTTCATCGACTTCGGGCTCAGTTGGTTGCTCGGCGGCTGCACGCTTGGCCGCGCGGGCCGCCATGCGGGCTTCGCGCTTGGCCTGCAGCCCTTCGCGGCGTTCAGCCTTGGCTGCTGCCCTGGCCTCGGCGCGTTCGGCCTTGGCTGCTGCCTTGGCCTCTGCCCCATCGTCCGGCATGTCGTCGACCGGTGGGTCGGCAATGGGCGCCTCGGCGGCGGCCTGGGCTTCCTGCTTCGCTACCTTGGCGGCGGCCTTTTCGGCATCTCGGGCTGACCTGGCGTCAGCCTTGGCCTGGATGCGGGCCGCGCGTTCGGCGTCCCTGGCCTCTGCCTGAGCGCGCTTGCGCTCGGCTCTCGACGGCTCGGGCGTCTTCGTAGCTGCATCGTCCTCATCGAAGATCGATGCGATCGCGGCGGCGGTCAGCGCACCGGGTGTCGACTCGCTTGAGAGCTCGACTCCGCCGATGGTGAGGTTCTGAGACTCATTTGCGCCGGACGACTCTTTTTTTGATCGGGGGGGCGAGGGCCTCAGTCTCGTCGCTCACCGCCTCAGGCTGTTGAGCATCCGTTGGTTGTTCATCCACGAATTCTTCGACTTGTGGCTCGGGTGCCGAAAGCGGAGACGACCCAGCCGAGTGGTTGGCCATCACGATGTGCTCCTGGGCAACACGCTCAGCTTCTGCTTCGGCGGCGGCGACCCATTCAAGAGCCGTACGCTCGGCCTCCTGCAGCTTCTCCTCGGCCGCAACCCTCGCAGCAGCGACAGCCTGTGAAAGCCGTTCCTGCGCATCCCGCTTGGACTGCACGGTGACCCGCTCAGCCTCGGCCTGCGCCTGGGCCACCCGGGCCTGGGCGTCCACGACGGACTGGTCGGACAGCCGCTTGGCTTCTGCCTGGGCAGCCTCCACTCGTTCGGCGGCGTCCTTCTCGGCTTCCTCGATCTTCTGTCGAGCATCGAGACGAGCGGCTTCGACCTCTGCCGCCAGCTTGCGCTCGGCTTCCTTGCGAGCATCCGCAGCGACACGGGCCGCTTCGGCGGCGTTGGCTGCGACCAGCTCAGCCTCAGCCTCGGCAACGCGGACCTTCTCGGCGGCCACACGCTCGGCGTCGGCGAGCTTGGCTGCGGCTTCGGAACGCTCGGCCTCCGCTTCGCGTGCCATCCTCGCGGCTTCTTCGTTGGCCCGCTCGACGAGAGCCTTGGCCTCGTCACGTTCACGAGCCAGCTCGGCGGCTGCCTCTTGATGGCGGCGCGCGGCTTCGTCGGCCAGGTTGTCAGCCTCGAGCTTGGCCGCGATCAGCTTCTCCTCGGCAGCGCGCTCGGCGTCGGCGACGCGTACGGCGATCGCCACGCGCTCGGCAGCAGACTCCTGAGCGAACTTCTCGGCCTCGGCCTTGGCGGCCGCGACATGGCTCGCCGACGTTTCTTCGGCTTCCCGGACGATGCGGTCTGCTTCGGCACGCACCTCGATCAGTCGCTGGTCGGCCTCGGCACGCTCCTGAGCGAGCTGGGTCAGCGCGGCCTCGCGATCGGCCTTGGCCTTGGCGGAGACCGTCTCGGCCTCGGCACGGGCTTCTTCGATACGGCGTTGTGCGTCGCGCTCGGCGTCAGCCAGACGGCGGGCAGCAGCCTCCTGCGCTTCCTTTTCAGCCTCGATCATGCGGCGCTCGGCCGTTTCGCGAGCCTCGGCCTCGGCGGCCGCGGCAAGCCTCTGGGCTTCCGCCTTTGCCTCGTTGATGCGCTGCTCGGCCTGACGATCTGCTGCGGCCTGGGCTGCGGCGACTCGGGCATCAGCAGCCTGCTGCAACTCGGTGATCTTGGCGGCGGCGGCGGCGCGTTCACGCTCGATGTCCGCGGAGACCCGGTCCGCCTCCTGGCGTGCGGCGCTGACTCGTTCGGCGGCGGCCTGCTCGGCAGCCTTGAGCTTGGCTGCGCTGACCTCGCGCTGTGCGGCCTCGTCGGCAGTCAGGCGTGCAGTGACCTGGGCGCGCTCCCGCGCAGCCTCTTCCATC
Source organism: uncultured Actinomycetota bacterium (assembly GCA_963849475.1). Lineage (GTDB taxonomy): Bacteria > Actinomycetota > Actinomycetes > Propionibacteriales > Nocardioidaceae > Aeromicrobium. The sequence continues at coordinate 194,976 of CAWKHC010000009.1, read as the reverse complement.
AGGCGGGCGGCTTCGCTGCGCGCCGCGGCCACTCGCTGCTGAGCGGCGGCGCTCGCCGCTGCAAGCTTCTCCGCGAACGTCGAGGAGCCGTCAACGGCAGGCGCTGACGTCTCGGACTCGTCTCGCTCCGGAACGGCAGGGATGTCCTGGCTCTCAGGCGAGGGCGCGGGATCGGAAGGTTCGGGCTCAGAAGGTTCGGGGTCCGGGACGAACTCGTCGACCGGCTGCTCGATCCGCGGACGCTCCATGGGGGGCAGGTCACCGGAACCGTCGCCATCTGATGACCCGGCCATCGCATCTACCGGCGGCTCGGGTGCCGGATCTTCGGAGAAGTCCGACGCGGTCGGCGTGTTGCTCCACGTGATGGTCGGCATCGGATCGTCGTTGCGCGGCTGATCTTCGCGATCTGGCGGCGTGGCGACTGCCTCGCGCGCTTCGTCGAGCTTCTCAGCGAGCGACTTGGGCGTTTCCTGACGGTCGTCGTCGCCGCGGCGACGGGAGGAGGCGAGATCCTTGGCCGCGGCACGTTCGTCGCGGCGCTTCGCCAGAGCCTCCTGGCGCGCGGCGCGCGCGGCAGCGCGGCGGGCCTTGGGCGAATCGTCGTTGCTCTCCGTACGGTTCTCCGAGCGCGACCGCGAACGGTTGTCAGGCGAGTGGCGCGGCCCGGAGGTCGTCTGTTCCTCGTCTGCCGTTTCGCCGGACAACATGTCGGCGGCAACCTGCAATGGGTCAGCCCGCTTGCGCTCGACCGGCGGGTTGTTTCCTGAGTCGCTCATGACTCCCTTTCGTTGTTGCGCCACGCATGTGCACTTCGCCCCTCAGTATGCCCCATGCGTCCGGCCTGTCACCTGCGCCAACATGCGGTCGCGCGGGTCGAAATTGCTGCGGACTATCGACCGCTGAACGTGGCTTTGCCGGGTCCGTTCTCCATGAAGGAGACCATGCCTGCCTTCTGGTCGTCCGTTGCGAACAACGCGGCGAACTCGTCTCGCTCGATCGCGACGCCGTCCTCGAGTGACACGTCGAGGCCCTGATCGATGGCGCGCTTCGCGGCCGCGAGCGCGAGCCGCGGCCCACCCACGAACTGCTTAGCCCACTCGACAGCCTTGTCATAGACCTCGTCGGCAGGATGAACCTGATCGACGAGGCCGATCGACAGCGCTTCCTGCGCGTCGATGAACCGTCCCGTGAAGATGAGGTCCTTGGCCTTCGCCGGACCGACGAGACGCGCGAGACGCTGCGTACCGCCAGCACCCGGAATGATGCCGAGCAGGATCTCCGGCTGGCCGAGCTTGGCGTTGTCGGCGGCAAACCGGAGGTCGGTCGAGAGCGCGACCTCGCACCCGCCACCCAGCGCGAACCCCGTGATCGCCGAGACCGTGGGTTTGTTGATGCCTGCAAGAGACTTGGTGAAGTCCTGCAGGAGGTGTGCGTGCTTGGTCATGTCCTCGTGCGACATGTCCGCCATCTCCTTGATGTCTGCGCCGGCGGCAAACACGCGCTCGCCGCCGAAGACGACCACTGCTGCAACGTCATCGCGACTCTCGACCTCTTCGCAGACCTCGACCATCTCGCGCTGCATCTGCGAGTTCAGTGCGTTCATCTTGGGGCGGTCGAGGCGGATCGTTCCTACGCCGTCGCTGACTTCGAGTCGTACGAGCTCTCCCACGAGCAGGCCTTCCGGTCGATGCTGTCGTCGCCGTCGAGCATAGGCGTGCACTCGTGCCGCAGCAGCCCGTGGCTGCTAAAACGTGCGGTTCTCGCAGGTCGACATAGATTCGGAGGACCCCACGAAAGGTTTGACCCATGCGCATCGGCGGATCCATCTTCCTGCTCGCACTCGGCGCGATCTTGTCCTTCGCCGTCCGAGACAACATCAACGACGTCGACCTCGTGACAGTCGGCTACATCCTGATGGGCGCCGGCGCGCTCGGCATCGTGCTGAGCCTGGTGCTCAGCGGTCAGGGCGAGTCACGAGTCGTGGAACGTCGCGATCCTCCGCCGCCGGTCTGACGAGAAAGAGCGGTGCGGCAAGTGCCAGCATGACGCCGCCGACAATCATGGCCGTGCCGGTCGACGCACCGGTGGCGATCGTGCCCAGCACGATCGAGCCGATCGATGCAGCCGGGTGCATGGCCATCGACGCCAGCGACAGCACCGTTGCACGTTGATCGGGCCCCACCTGCTCGTGGAGCATCGTCTCGTAGATCGCGCCCGCCACGATGTGCACGCCGTACGTCGCGAAGTAGGCGATGACCAGCCCGATCGGGCCGGCTGCAAGGCCCATGGCAACGACCGTGATCCCCTGGACGATTCGCAGGGTGAAAGAGACCGACCTCATCGACCAGCGGCTGAGCAGCAGCGGTACGGCGAAGGCGCCAGCCGCTGAGATGCCCCACGCCCCCGCAATGATCGGCCCCATGACGGCGGCGGCATCATCGCGATCGCCCAGCAGCTCAGACATCCGTACTGGCATCAGCGACTCGAAGGCGATCATGCCGAAGCCCCAGAACAGCTCGACGGCGACCAGCGCCCTCAGCACCCGCGATCTCCTGACCAGCGCGAAACCTGCGGCGATGACCATCGGCGTCGACCTGATCGATGCGACGACGCCGGCCACCCGAGCCGACCTGTCCTCGTTCATGAACACGGCGACAGCAGCGAGCTGTAGGACGGTCAAGCCGATGGCAATCAGGTAGGGCAAGGTCAGGCTCGTCGTCGCGCCCAGTGGCGCAAAGGCGATCAATGCACCGGAGACGAGCGAGCCGGCGGCGATCGACGCGCCGATCATCGCGGCCGCGCCGGACAGGCCTCGAGCAACGTCGGCGCTCTGCCCGCCCTGGGCGTGTGTCACGTCGACGAACCACGCGTTGAGCGGCCCACTGTCGAGCGCGCGGAACACGCCCGTGAGTGATGACGCGACCATGAACGCCGCAACCGACTCGGCCGAGACGAAGACGACATACGCGAGCAGCGCAAAGCAACCAGAGGCGATCACCACCGGTTTGCGCCCAAGAGCATCGGCGAATCCTCCAGTCGGCAGCTCGAGCGCGAGGACCACGAGGCCCTGCATCGCGAACGCCGCGCCCATCTCCGCGATCGTCAGACCACGATGCAGTGGAAGCAGAGGTGTCACCGGAACGATGAATCCGGTCGGGAGCCAACGCAGCCCGGTGAGCAGCAAGAACCGCGCACGAACGCTCATACGGGCTTGGTCCACGGCAACATCAGCACGTGGACGGTGACGCGCTCAGAACCCTTGCGATCTGAGTAGCGGGAGATGACTTCTTCGATCTCGAGCTCCATCGCCTCCAGGTCCTCGGGATCGAGCCGAACGGGGTAGTCGCTGTGGCCGATGCCCGGACGCGGCTCGGTCCAGGCGTTGAGACCTGCCCTCAGGTGTTCTTCCTGTCGACGACGCACGGTGTCGACGTACTCGCGTCCGCCGTCGAGCTCGGCGAGCGCTGCCGGAAAGTGCGTCAGGTCGTACAGCGACTTCCAGCGCCGCTCCCGCCCGGAAGGCTGTTCGTCGGCGTCGCCGATGAACCCGTACCGCTCGAGCTGCCTCAGGTGATAGGACGTCGACCCGCTGGACTCCCCCATGGCCCGCCCCAGCTCGGATGCCGTCGCCGGCCCGCCACCACGCAGACGGCCGAGAAGGGCCATGCGCAGTGGATGCGAGACAGCCTTGAGCGTGTCGAGGTCCTCGACGACCTTGGTGGTGAGTGCCATGCCTTCACGGTACGACTGCAAAGGAATCTTTGCAAACAGTTCTTTGCGGTTTGTCCAGCGTGACATCGCCACTGAGCCATCGTTGATCCCGGCATGCCATCGCTCCCCCGTATCGCGTCCGTAGCCATCTGCTCACTGGCGCTGGTTGTCTCCGCGACGCCGGCCCAGGCCGCCGCTCCCAAGCCCGGATCGCCGGAATACGTCGTACGCGACCTGACCAACGTCACGAACTCGTTCGGGCGAACCGTGGGTCAGGTGAGCAACCCGGCCTATCTCCCGGCGCTCATCAAGGAGATCGGCACTGTGAGCGTCACCCAGCTCCTCGCCCAGCTGGCCAGCCCGTCCCGGCTGTCCGCCACGGCTGCCATGGCAGTTCCCGGCTGGAACGTCGGCAATCCGCTGCGGGCAAGTTGGGACGGCAAGCGCGGAGTCATCACGCCCGTTGCGTTCACCAACCGGTACGGCGCGCTGCTCCGCGGCAAGGTCTACTCCCCCAAGCCCGGAGCCAAGGATCCCTACACCGGCACAGCGCTGAAGGCCCCGTTCCCGGGTGTCGTGCTCACGCCAGGGTCGATCCAGGGCTCCGGAGGCATGTACACATGGCTCGCCGAAGACCTCGCAGAGCGGGGCTATGTCGTGCTCTCCTACGACGTGCAGGGCCAGGGAACCAGTGAGACTCTCCCGCACCAGACCGGAACGGCCCTCCCGTTCTGCAACCCGTTCGCCGCGCCCGAGCCCACCGAGATGACGGGTTGCCCCGGGGTCCCGTTCCAGCAGTCGTCCAACTTCGTCAAGGGCACCGAGGACGCGACAGACTTCTTCTTCTCCACTCCAAGCGCGCACCACAAGAACTTCGGGTCCGCCGGCACCACTGTCGACGCCTTCAACCCGCTGTGGAAGCAGTTCGACCGCAGCGTCGACCCCCGCACCGCGACCAAAGGACGTACGACGCGGTTCGCGATCATCGGCCACTCCCTCGGCGCTGCCGCGGTCTCGCAGGTCCAAGGCACCGACAAGCGCGTCGCAGCGGTCGTCGCCCTCGACAAGCTCCAAGGTGCCGAAGGGGTCAAGCCATCCGTGCCAGCACTCGGCGTCCAGTCCGAGTACGGCCTCGTTCCCGGGCCGTCGGCACTCTCCGACAGCGCCGTCCTCCTCCCCGTACCGGGCGACATCATCCCCCAGCGTGAGCGGGCGTCGGGCTTCGACGCCTGGCGGTCCAAGAAGATCGACACGATGGTGATCGTCCCGCGAGCCTCGACCCACCTCGAGTACGCCGACATCCCACTCGTGATGCCGGCAAGCCGCTACGGGCAGGCGCTGAGCAGCGTGTACGTGCAGCGTTGGCTCGGCCGCTACCTCAAGCACGAGGGCGTCAGCGCCAAACCAGCCGGCGCCGACCCGCTGCTGGCGACAGTCGTTCTCCTACCTCGAGCCGGCCGGAAACGGGGTGTGGAAGCCGACCACCCTCAAGCTCGACAACGCACTGAGCTTCTACTACTGCTCGGCGTACGCCATCACCGACCGCAACGGCAAGACCAAGCGTTTCAACGGCGACATCGCCAAGGTCGGCGGCTGCACCAGCTGACGCTGCTGCTGGCAGGATGACGGTATGACGGCGACGCTGCGCGACGACGACCTCACCCTGGAGCCGACGACCGGCTCGGAGGAGTTCATCGGCTTCGCGATCGTCATCGACGGTGAACGCATCGGCACCGTGGCGCTGCGTCCGGAGGACCGCAATGCCGGGTCGATCCGGTGGAACGTCGGCCAGGACAACCTCGGTGTCGCAGTACGCGCGCTGCGACTCACCCTCGACCACGCTTTCGACGCCCTCGGCTGGACGCGCGTCGAGGCGCGCATACCCGTCGATCGCGACGGAGACGTCCGCGCTGCCTCGATCGCCGGCCTCCGCCGCGAAGGAATCACACGCGGTGGTGGCGACAACCCCGATCGAGTCCTGCTCGCTCGGCTCGTCGATGATCCTCCACCGTTCAGCCGCGATGGATTCATCGCGATCCTGAACGCCGGGCTGCCCACCAAGCGCATCATCAGCCAGGGGCTGCTCCGCGACGAGCAGGGCCGCGTGCTGCTCTGCGAGCTGACCTACAAGCAGGAGTGGGACCTGCCGGGTGGCGTCGTCGAAGTCGGAGAAGCGCCGGCGCTGGGCCTCGTGCGCGAGCTGCAGGAAGAGCTCGGCATCACCGTCGAGGTGCAGGGGCTGATCACGGTCAACTGGCTGCCGGCGTGGCGCGGGTGGGACGACGCCTGCATCTTCCTGTTCGACCTCGGCGTCGTCGACAGCTCGATCACCGAAGGCATGGAGCTGCAGGCCACCGAGATCAAGTCGGTGCACTGGTGCGATCCCGAGACCGTACGCGCCAGCGGGGCGCTCGCGGCGATCGAGCTGCTGGACGCCGTGGAGCTCGGCGGACTGGCGCCGTACCGCGAAGCGCCTTTACAGACCTAGGGCGCGGGCTCAAAGAGAGATCCCCCGGAGCCGAAGCTCCGGGGGATCTCTACTGAACTAAATCAGTGGGTGAATCAGAGGGGACGAATGTTCGTCGCCTGCAGGCCCTTCTGGCCCTGCTCGACGTCGAATTCGACCTTCTGGTTCTCGTCCAGCGAGCGGTAGCCGCTCGTGGCGATCGCGCTGAAGTGCGCGAATACGTCTTCGCTGCCGTCGTCGGGGGCGATGAATCCAAAGCCCTTGTCAGCGTTGAACCACTTGACGGTTCCTGTTGCCATGTTCTTACTCCTATTAGCGAGCTAGTCACTCACGCGTTTCGCGAGCGACTTCGCCACACACATTCAACCTTCGAGGAACAAGACACCTTTTAAGGAAACCAGATTCATTCGTACGGCCCAACGTTGTGCAACTGGCTAAAAGTGTACCGGGTTTCGCCGACAATTGCGCCTTGCGTCCTAGGCCTTCTTGGCCGCGTCGATCGCTTGCTGCAGCGCAGCGGGGGTCGGGGCTTCAACCTTCTTGCCTCCGACGTAGACCGACGGCGTGCTGCTGACGCCTCGGTCGTCGCCAGCCGCCTTGGCCTTGTCGACCCACGGGACGAACCGCTCCTTGAGGACACATGACTCGTCGACCTTGATACCGGCACCCTTGAACGAGTCGAGGAGCTGCTGGTTCTCCGGCCCGTTCGTCTGCTCCTGGGGCTGATTGGCATACAGGAAGTCGTGAGCCTTGACGTACTCGGTGACCCCGCCCGAGTCCAGGGCGCACAGCGCGACGCTGGTCGAACGGTGCGAGTACCGGTTGGGGCTGCCGCCGTTCTCGTCCAGGAAGGAGAACGGACGGAACGTGACCGTGATCGCTCCGGCCTTGACCTGTGCCTTGAGGAACGCGTTGCTCTGCTGCTCGAACTGCAGGCACGCGGGGCACTGGAAGTCTTCGTAGAGCTCGACTGAGACCGGCTTGGTCCCCGCGGGAACCGTGCCGCCGGCATCTTCTGCCGTGTAGACGATGCCGTAGTCCTTGGTCGCGCCCTTGGGGTTGACCAAGGCTTGCTCCGGCTCGCGCTTGCTGTTCTCGTTGTTGATGGCGATCGCGGCGACGGCGATCAGGGCGACGACCACCACGACGATGGCGACCGAGATCAGGTTGCGCTGCTTGCGGTCGGCCTTCTCACGCTCCTTGCGCATCTGCTCGGCACGGGCGGCGCGCTCTTGACGTTCGTTTGCCACGTAAGTCTCCTGGGTCTGGCGGTCACGAAGACCAACGCGAGGTGTTCGTAGAAGGTTCCACCAGACCTTATCGGGCCACTCGTAGCCACGTGCTCGGAGTGTGTCGTCAGTGAAGGCAAGTAAGGTGCACGACGTGAATGACAAGCTGGTGTGGATCGACTGCGAGATGACCGGGCTGAACCTCGAGACCGATGCGTTGGTCGAGGTGGCGGCGCTGGTCACCGACTACGAGCTCAACGTCCTCGGGGCCGGTGTCGACCTCATCATCAAGCCACCCGCCGAGGCGCTGGACCAGATGGACGACTTCGTCCGCAACATGCACACCAACTCCGGTCTCCTGACCGAGCTCGACGCCGGGCTCACCCTTCGCGATGCCGAGGAGCGAGTGCTCGACTACATCCGCCAGCACGTCAAGGAGCCCCGCAAGGCCCCGCTCGCCGGCAACACGATCGGCACCGACCGTATGTTCCTCGCCCGCGACATGATCGAGCTCGAGACCTGGATGCACTACCGCGTCGTCGATGTCTCCTCGATCAAGGAGCTGACGCGACAGTGGTATCCGCGGGCCTATTTCGCAGCTCCGGCCAAGCTGGGTCACCACCGCGCACTGGTCGACATCCAGGAAAGCATCGAGGAGCTCAAGTACTACCGCGGAGCCGTGTTCGTGCCGCAACCCGGCCCCGAGACGGACGCCGCCAAGGCGATCGCCGCCGAAGTCGCCGGGTCGGTGACGGGCGCGTAATCAGCGACCACTCCACTGCGTTAGACTTCCTGCTGCCGTGTCGGGCGCATGCTCGGCACGCGTGGTGGGCGTAGCTCAGTTGGTAGAGCACCGGCTTGTGGTGCCGGTGGCCGCGGGTTCAAGTCCCGTCGTCCACCCCACACGAAACGCGGAACTCGCGCCAGCGAGGACCGCGTTTCGTCATGTGTGCAAGGCCCAAGATCCCAGCGATCTTGGGCCTTTTGTCTTTTCACCCGGCCACTCGACGCCTACTCTGAAACATCCCCTCCGGGGCGACCGTCCGGAAACGGAGGACGCATCGTGGCAAAGCCTGTTCCAGCCGCTATACCGGTCTCGTTCGCGTACAAGCGGCTCTACCGAAGCGGCAAGCCGCACAAGGGTGTCGACTTCGGTGCGCCGAAGGGGACCAAAGTCCGGGCCGCGATCAGCGGCACGATCTGGTACGCCGGGCGCAACGGTGGTTGGGGCCCCGCGTACGGCGCTCACGTGATCATCAAGGGATCTGTGCACGGCAAGATCCGGTACGTGCAGGTGGCACACCTGTCCCGCCTCGACGTCAAGACCGGCCAGGTCGTGGCGATCGGCAAGCAGCTCGGGCTGTCCGGTGGTGTTCCCGGCCAGTGGGGCGCCGGCAACTCGACGGGCGCTCATGTGCACTTCCAGGTCAACAAGTCATCGCTGTGGTCCGACCACGTCGACCCGTGGCCCGTGATCGGCGCCGAGTCGGGCGACCGGATGGATCCCGCCGCGTACTTCATGGGTGCCACTGGTGCGCACGTGACGTGGCTGGGCGAGCGGCTGGTCGCGCACGGTTTCGGCAAGCACTACAAGACCGGCCCGGGTCCCGTGTTCGGCAAAGCCGACAAGGCCAACGTCGCGGACTTCCAGAGGGCGCAGACCTGGACCGGCAAGAACGCCGACGGGTTCCCCGGCCGGCAAACTCTTCAGCGCCTTGCCGCCGAACCTCAACCCGCGAAGCCGGCGACGCCAGTCACCCCGGCTGTCGCCAGCGCCAAGACAAGCACCGTCTCGACCGGAATGAACCTGCGACCGCTTTGGTACAACATCCCTGGACCGGACAAGCTCAAGCGGGACAGTGAACGTGCCATCGCCGGCGCAGCCCTGGTCAAGACCGGCAGCCCGTCGGTGTTCGGCATGAACGAGCTGATCGGCCCCGGCAAGGACTCGATGACCAACACCGGATCGACGTTCGCCAGGAAGATCGACACAGCTCTTGGGGCGGCCTACACGATGGTCGTGCCGACGACCGCGTTCAACGAGAACTACCTGTTCTTCGAGAAGAAGACGACTCGCCTCGTCGAGAAGGTCCCCGACAAGATCCTGGCGGCCAAGGTCGGCGGCAAGACAGTGCCCGGACGACATCTGACCCTTGCGGTGTTCGAGGACATCGCCAGCGGCACAGAGTTCGTGTTCGGCAACACCCATCTGGTGGACGGCAGGCAATGGGGCGCCGGACGCGCTGCGCAGGCGGCCATCGCGATGACCGAGCTGAAGCGGATGTCTGCGCTGCACGGCAACTGCCCGATCCTCGTCGGCGGCGACATGAACCGGTCAGACGACCTCAGTGCGTTCATCAAGGGTGGCCTCGTCAACATGCGCAAGGCCGCCAAGAAGAAGTCATCCAGCAGCAAGTCGGCGACGTACACCAACATCAGGAAGGACAAGGCGAGCTCGAACGCCGAGTGGATCATCGACCACGGCTACTGCTCCAAGCGGATGGTCGTCAACGCGTACGCCGTGGAGCTCGGCTATGACGCCACAGGCACGTTCCCGCCCGTGCGGCCCTCGGACCACGTGCCGATCCAGTTCTCGGTCACGCTGCCCTAGCCGTCAGCCGCTACGCAGCTCGATGTCGCCGCTGCTCGACGTCGCGCGTACGAAACCTTCACCGTCTTTGTCTGACTGCAGCGCGGACTCGACGCTGCCGGACTTCGACTCAGCCATGACGGCGTACGTCCGCTTGCCTGCCGGCACCGATGCGGTGATGTCTCCCGAGTTCGTGATCGCCTTGAAGGCGAACGGCTGCTTGGCAAACGATGCCACCACGTCGCCGGAGCTGGACTCCGCCGAGAACTCGTCGACCGTCAGGCCTCCCACTCGGATGTCTCCGCTCGACGTGGCCACCGTCAGGACGCTCTGCACCAGGGCGTCGGCCGTGACGTCGCCGGACGTCGTGTTGATGACGACCGGAATGCCCTTGGGCACCGACAGGATCAGGGACACGCCACAACCCGGCGACAGCCAGGCCTGGCAACCGGAGATGACCTTGATCTCGTCGCCCTTGCGACCGATCAGGAAGTCGGTCTTGCGCAACCCGCTCGTGACGCGAGAGGTCACCTTGACCACGTCGTCGGCGCCCTCGATGACCCGGATGTCGGCGCTGGTGGCGTTGACCACGATCTGGGGAGAGTCGCCGAGCTCGATGATGCTGGTCGAGGCCTTGGTGTCCTTCATCAGGATCGAGATCCCCAGAATCGCGCCGGCGAACAGGCCGACGGTGACCAAAGTTCCGATCACCGTGAGCAACGTGCGCGAGGCCGGCGAGCGGACGTCGTAGTCCGCAATCATCTCGTCGGACATCAGCCAGCAGCCTTGGCACGGGTGGTGGAGACAGGCACGACATCCTCGGCGCCCATGCGGGCGGCGTCAGCAGTTTCGTCGTCGGGCATGGTCTGGCTCTCGAGCTCGGCCTCGACACGCTTGAGGTAGTGGTCGACCTCGTTGTCACGCTGCGACTTGGTCCACCCGAGGACCTCGCCCATGAGTCCGGCAACCTCCACCGCGACCTCGGTGCCACGATCGAAGGTCTCGATCGAGATGCGCGTACGTCGGGCGATGGCGTCGTCGAGGTGACGGGCGCCCTCGTGGCTCGCGGCGTAGACGATCTCAGCGCGCAAGTAGTCGTCGGCGCCGGTGAGCGGCTTGCCCAGATCCGGCTTCTCGGCGATCAGGTCGAGCAGCTCGGTGATCAGTGATCCGTACCGGTGCAACAGGTGCTCGATGCGCCCGATGCCCAGCCCGCTGGAGGCCGCCAGCATCTGGCGCTGGTTCCACACGGCCTCGAAGCCGTCGGCGCCGAGGAGTGGAACATCTTCGGTGCAGCACGGCGGGGTGATGCGATCGAGGCTGCTGGACATTCCGTGCACGGCCGCGTCGATGGCGTCCTTGGCCATGATCCGGTAGGTCGTGTACTTGCCACCCGCGATGACGACCAGACCTTTCACGCTGGTGCCGACGGCGTGCTCGCGCGACAGCTTGCTCGTGGCTTCGTCCTCGCCAGCGAGCAGCGGTCGCAGACCGGCATACACGCCCACGATGTCCTCGTGCGTCAGCGAGGTGACCAGCACCTTGTTGACGTGCTTGAGGAGGTAGTCGATGTCGCTGCGACTGGCGGCCGGGTGGTCCTTGGACAGCTCCCAGTCGGTGTCGGTCGTGCCGATGATCCAGAGCCGACCCCACGGGATGACGAAGAGCACCGACTTCTCGGTGCGCAGGATCAGGCCCGAGTCGCCACGGATGCGATCACGCGGTACGACGATGTGGATGCCCTTGCTGGCTCGTACGTGGAACTGACCACGCTCACCGGCGAACGACTGCGTCTCGTCGGTCCAGACACCGGTGGCATTGACGACCTGCTTGGCGAGGATGTCGAACTCCTTGCCGGACTCCAGGTCCTTGACCTTGGCGCCGGTGACCCGGTCACCCTCACGCAGCAACCCGATGACACGGGTGCGGCTGGCGATGTGTGCTCCGTACGCCGCGGCCGTGCGCGACAGGAACATCGTGTGGCGCGCATCGTCGACCTGGCCGTCGTAGTAGTGGAGCGCACCGATCAGGGCGTCCTTCTTGAGTCCGGGCATCATCCGCAGGGCGCCGCGGCGGGTCAGGTGGCGGTGATGCGGCACCCCGCGCGACCGCCCCGAGAGCAGCGCCATCGAGTCATAGAGAAGCACGCCGGATCCTGCGTATGCGCGCTCCCAGATGCGTCGGGTCAACGGATAGAGGAACGGCACGGGGTGCACGAGGTGCGGCGCCAGCTTTTCGAGCAGCAGGCTGCGCTCGCCGAGCGCCTCCGCGACGAGCCGGAAGTCGAGCATCTCGAGATAGCGCAGACCACCGTGCACGAGCTTGCTGGAGCGGCTCGACGTACCGGAGGCGAAGTCGCGGGCATCGACCAGTCCGACCGAGAGCCCACGGGTCGCGGCGTCGAGCGCTGCACCTCCGCCGACCACGCCGGCACCGACGACGAGGACGTCGAGCGGCTCGGCAGCCATCGCGTCGAGCGCTGCTTGGCGGTTGGCAGGAGAGAGGGCAACGGAACGCATGGCGCTAGTCAATCAGGTCGACGAACTAGCTGCCCGTGTCAACCCAGTCGAGGGTTCGGTCGACGGCCTTCTTCCATTGGGCATGGCCGGTGTCGCGCTGTTCCTGCGTCGAGGTCGGCTCCCAGCGCTTCGACTCGTTCCAGTTGGCGACGAGCTCGTCGGTGCTGGCCCAGTAGCCCACCGCGAGGCCGGCCGCGTACGCAGCGCCCAGAGCCGTGGTCTCAGCCACGACCGGGCGACTCACGGTGACCCCGAGGACGTCGGCCTGGATCTGCATGCAGAGCTCGTTGAGCGTCACTCCCCCGTCGACACGCAGCACCTGCAGGTCGAGGTCGGCATCGGCAACCATGGCGTCGACGACGTCACGGCTCTGATAGCAAATGGCCTCGAGAGCAGCCCTGGCGATGTGTCCGGCGTTGTTGAAACGTGAGAGGCCGACGATCACGCCACGAGCATCCGATCGCCAGTAGGGCGCGAACAGGCCGGAGAAGGCGGGTACGAAGCTGACCCCTCCGTTGTCGTCGACGCTGCCGGCCAGCTTCTCGGAGTCGCCCGCGGCCTTGATGATGCCGAGCTGGTCGCGAAGCCACTGGATCGCCGAACCCGTCACAGCGATCGAGCCCTCGAGGGCGTACACGGCCGGGGCGTCGCCGAACTTGTAGCCGACCGTCGTGATGAGGCCGTTCTCGGACTTCACGATCTCCGTGCCGGTGTTGAGCACGAGAAAGTTGCCGGTGCCGTACGTGTTCTTGAGCTCGCCAGGCTTGAAGCACACCTGTCCCACGAGAGCAGCGTGCTGGTCACCCAGGTCACCGGCGAGCGGCACCTCACCGCCGAACGGGCCGTCCGCGAGCGTGTGTCCGTAGACCTCGGACGACGACTTGATTGCCGGGAGCATCGCCCGTGGGACGTCAAACAGTCCGAGCAGCTCGTCGTCCCAGTCGAGGGTCTCGAGGTTCATCAGCATCGTGCGGCTGGCATTGGTGACGTCAGTGATGTGCTGGCCGCCGTCAGGTCCTCCGGTCAGCCACCACAACAGCCAGCCGTCGGTGTTGCCGAAGATCGCGTGTCCCGCCTCGGCGTCGTCGCGTACGCCGTCGACGTTTTCGAGGATCCACTGGATCTTGCCGCCGGAGAAGTACGGAGCAGGCGGGAGTCCGGCCTTGTCGCGAATCAGGTCGCCCTTGCCACTGGCATCGAGTGCCGATGCGATCTTGTCGGTGCGAGTGTCCTGCCAGACGATCGCGTTGTAATAGGGCACGCCGGTGCGCTTGTCCCACACGACGGTCGTCTCGCGCTGGTTGGTGACTCCGACGGCGGCGAGGTTGTCGGCCATGATGCCGGCCTTGCCCATCGCAGCGGTGATGACCTCCTGCGTGCACTCCCAGATCTCGCTGGCATCGTGCTCGACCCACCCGGCCTGCGGCAGGATCTGCTCGTGCTCGAGCTGGTGCTTGGCGACCTCGTGACCGTCGTGGTCAAAGATCATGAAGCGCGTGCTGGTTGTTCCCTGGTCGATCGCGCCGACGTACTGCTTGCTCTCCGCCATGCGGAGAGCGTAACTAAAGGATCTCGCCGTGCACGTCGGCGTGCGGAACCGTCGGGATCGTGCCGAGCTTGCCCTTCTGGAAGTCCTCGAACGCCTGCAGCACCTCGGCCTTGGTGTTCATCACGAACGGGCCGGCGAACGCCATCGGCTCACGGATCGGCAGACCGCCGAGCAGGATGACTTCGAGTGCGGGATGACGTGAGTCCTGCTGCTGATGTGCGCCGACCGTGATGGTCTCGCCGTGCCCCAGCACAGCGAGCTGCCCTGACGAGATGGGACGACGATCGCGACCGACGTAGCCACTCCCACTGAGCACATAGACGAGAGCGTTGAAGTCGGTGCGCCACGGGACCGTCATCTCGGCGCCGGGCGAGACGGTGGCGTGGACCATCGTCATCGGCGTGTGGGTGCTGCCGGGACCCTTGACGGAGTCGACCTCACCGGCGATGACGCGCAGCAGGGCACCGGCGTCAGGAGTGGACGCTAGTCCGACGTCATCGCGGCTGATGTCCTGGTAGTGCGGCGGCAGCCACTTGTCGGCCCTGGGCAGGTTGACCCAGAGCTGAAGGCCGTGGAACAGGCCACCCTTGACGACGAGCCACTCGGGCGGAGTCTCGATGTGCAGCAGCCCGCTACCGGCGGTCATCCACTGGGTGTCGCCGTCCGTGATCGATCCACCACCACCGTGCGTGTCTTGGTGGTCCATGACGCCGTCGATCATGTAGGTCACGGTCTCGAAGCCCCGGTGCGGGTGCCACGGAGTGCCCTTGGGCTCGCCCGGTGCGTACTCGACCTCACCCATCTGGTCCATGTGGATGAACGGGTCGAGCAGAGACGGGTCGACACCCGCGAACGCGCGGTGGACAGGAAAGCCCTCCCCCTCGAAACCGCGTGGAGCCGTCGTCACGCTGACCGGCGCGCGGTCCTCGTCCTGGGTGGGCGCGACAATCACGCGCGGCAAAACGGTCCAGTCGGCAACGGTCACGGCGGGCATGGTCACTCCTCGGTCTTGGGTGACTCCAGCATACAGACAGTTAGTTCAATCTTCAACTAGTTCTATCGACTTTTGGACGATGCGTTTCGTCGGCGGGCGTCACTACGCTGCCGATCATGACTCAATCACCTGCGATCCAGGCACGAGGTCTGGTCAAGAAGTACGGAGACGTCACCGCACTCGACGGTGTCGACATCTCCGTGCCGACCGGATCCGTCCTGGGCCTCCTCGGCCCCAACGGCGCCGGCAAGACGACCATCGTGCGCATCCTCACCACCCTGCTTCGCCCTGACGCCGGCACCGCCGAAGTCGCCGGCGTGGACGTGCTCACCAACCCCAGGGAGGTGCGACGCAACCTCGGGCTCTCCGGTCAGTACGCCGCGGTCGACGAATACCTCACCGGCTTCGAGAACCTCGACATGATCGGCCGGCTCTACCACCTCGGCCGCAACAAGAGCCGTGACCGGGCTCGTGAGCTGCTCGCACAGTTCAACCTCGAGGACGCTGCTGATCGTCCCGCCAAGACCTACTCCGGCGGCATGCGTCGTCGCCTCGACCTCGCCGGCGCGCTGGTCGCCGCTCCCCCGGTGCTGTTCCTCGATGAGCCCACCACCGGACTGGACCCTCGCAGCCGCACCGAGATGTGGGCCGTGCTTCAAGAGCTCGTCTCCGGCGGCACGACCCTGCTGCTCACGACGCAATACCTCGAAGAAGCGGACCTGCTCGCCGACGACATCGTCGTGATCGACCACGGCAAGGTCATCGCCCAAGGCACCGCCGACCAGCTCAAGTCCCAGGTCGGTGGAGAACGCATCGAGGTCACAGTCAGCGAAGCAGCCGATCTGGACCGCGTTGCCAAGCTGCTCACTCCGCTGGGCGTCTCCGAGCCGGTCCTCTCGGAGGGCCAGAAGAGCCTGCTCATGCCGGTCACCGGCGGCGTTGCTGTCCTGCGCAAGGCACTGCAGCAGCTCGAGGACGAAGACATCAGCGTCGACGACGCCGGTCTGCGACGTCCCACCCTTGACGACGTGTTCCTGACCCTCACGGGTCGCGCAGTCGAAACCGAAGAGACGACCGAGAAGGAAGTATCGGCATGAGCGAGCGCAGCGAGCGAACGACAAGGCCCCTCATGCCGGTACGTCCGTACCGTGCCTTTCCTACGGAGGTATCGGCATGAGCGCCCTCGACGTACTCGGCGACGCAGCAGTCGTCGCCAAGCGCAACCTGATCAAGATCAAGCGCGTCCCTGACCTGTTGGTCTTCACCACGCTGTCGCCCATCATGTTCGTGCTCCTGTTCGCGTACGTGTTCGGCGGAGCAATCGACCAGCAGGGCGGTGGCGAGGGCTATCGCGAGTTCCTGATTGCCGGCATCTTCGCGCAGACCGTGATCTTCGGAGCGACGATCACTGGCGCAGGCTTGGCGGAGGACGTCCAGAAGGGCATCATCGACCGGTTCAGGTCGCTGCCGATGTCACCCTCGGCGGTGCTTGCTGGCCGTACGTTGTCCGATGTCGTCAACAACCTCATCGTGCTCTTCGTGATGAGTGTGACGGGCCTGCTCGTCGGATGGCGCATCCGAACCTCGTTCTTCGAGGCGGCGTGGGGGTTCATCCTGCTGCTGATCTTCGCCTACGCGATCTCGTGGGTCATGGCGTGGGTCGGCCTGCTCGTGCCGAGTCCGGAGGTGGTCAACAACGCGTCGTTCATCATCATCTTCCCGCTGACGTTCATCGCCAACACGTTCGTACCGCTCGACACGCTGCCCGGACCGCTGAAGGCGTTCGCTGAGTGGAATCCCGTGTCCGCGGTGACACAGGCGGCTCGCAACCTGTTCGGCAACCCGGATCCCAACCCGTTGGCGCCGGATCCGACGGCCTGGCCGCTGGTGCACCCCGAGGTCTACACCTTGATCTGGGCCGCGGCCGTGCTGTTGATCTTCGTGCCGCTGGCCAACGCTCAATACCGCCGCTCGACCAGCCGCTGAGCCGTGGATCAGCTCGTCTCGCGCATCCGCAGCGCGCTGCGCGAGGCGGCTGATCCCACCCGGGCGCCGGGCATGCAGGCCTACATGAAGTCGGCGATGCCCTACCTCGGCGTCAGGGTGCCCGAAGTTCGCCGCATCACCCAGACGCTTGCGAAGGCCAACCCTCCGCACGATCTCGACGCGCTCGAGGCGGCGGCACGAGAACTGTGGGACAACGGCACCTATCGCGAGGAGCGCTACGCCGCCGCCGGTCTGACCGGACTCCCGATGGCCAAGGGTCAGTTCTCGCTTCTGCCCCTCCACGAACACATGGCGGTCACGGGCGCATGGTGGGACCACGTCGACGAGATCGCCCACCGCATCGCCGACCTGCTCGATGCGCATCCCCGCGAGGCCTCTACAGCCGTCCGTTGGTGGATCACCTCAGATGACATGTGGCTGCGACGGCTGTCGATCCTGAGCCAGCTCGGGCGACGCGACCGGCTCGACCCCGACCTGCTCACCGAAACGATCGAGCCCAACATGGGCGACCCTGAATTCTTCATCCGCAAGGCGATCGGGTGGGCGCTGCGCGAATACGCCAAGGTCGAGCCAGGCTGGGTGCGTACTTTCGTGGCAGAGCGCAATGATGAGCTGAGCGAACTGTCGAAGCGGGAGGCGTTGAAACATGTCTGATGAGACCGGGTCCACCGAGCCCAGGCCCAATGAGGAGTGCGACGTCGTGATCGTGGGCGGTGGACACAACGCCTTGGTCGCCGCGACCTACCTGGCCCGTGACGGCAAGTCCGTCGTGATCCTCGAACGGCTCTCTCATGTCGGCGGAGCAGCGATCAGTGCACCTGTTTTCGACGGCCTGGATGCCCGATTGTCGCGCTACTCCTACCTCGTCAGCCTGATGCCACAACAGCTGATCGACGAGCTCGGCCTCGAGCTGGAGCTCCGCTCACGCGACACTGCCTCATACACGCCCTATGCCGGTGGTGGCCTGTTGATCGAGACCGCGGAGGGCGAGGCGACACAAGAGTCCTTCCGCGAGCTGACCGGCTCACCCGACGAGTACGCGCACTGGAAGGCGTTCTACGACGAGGTCGCGACCGTCGCCGATGCCATCGCGCCGACACTGCTGTCGCCGCTGCCCCATGTGGGCGACCTGCGGGACAAGGTCGAGATGGCGATCTGGACCGACTTGGTCGACGAACCTCTCGGCTCCGCGATCGAACGGCGCTTCACTCACGACCTCGTACGCGGTGTCGTCGCCACCGATGCGTTGATCGGCACCTTCGCCTCGCTGCACGATCGGTCGCTCATCCAGAACCGGTGCTTCCTCTACCACCTGATCGGCAACGGGACGGGCGAGTGGCGTGTGCCCGTCGGTGGCATGGGTGCCATCACTGCGGAGCTCGAGCGCGTTGCCCGTGAGGCGGGCGTCAGCATCCGCACCAACACCGAGGTCGACGGCATCATCTCCCATCCCGACGGCACGACCGTGACTGGCGACGGCTTCGCAATCGATGCGCCATGGCTGTTGAGTGGAGTCGCGCCGTACGTCCTCGCGCAACTCCTTGGCGAGCCCGTCCCCGCCAAGCCGTCGGGGTCGCAGTTCAAGATCAACTTGCTGGTGTCGCGGTTGCCGAAGCTCAGGTCCGGCATCGACCCCTCCATCGCGTTCGCCGGCACGTTCCACCTCGGCGAGGCCATGAGCGAGCTCGAGGCCGCGTGGGAAACCGCAGCGAGTGGTCTGCTGCCGGACGAAGCCGTCGGCGAGCTCTACTGCCACACCCTGACCGACCGTTCGATCCTCGGCGACGACCTTGCCGCCTCCGGCGCGCAGACGCTCACATACTTCGGGCTGCACACGCCCTATGAGGTGCTGCCCGACGAGGTGGCCGCGACGCACGCGTACGAGCAATTCCTCGCGGCGATCAATCAGCATCTCGCTGAGCCGATCGAGCCTCTCATCCTCGGTGTCGAGCACAAGACGCCTGCACAGATCGAGGCGGCGCTTGGGATGCCCGGCGGCCACATCTTCCACGGCGACCTCGGCTGGCCGTGGCTCGAGGAAGGCGAAAAACCGCGCAATCCCGCCGAGCGTTGGGGCGTCGCGACGGCCCATCCACGGGTGTTGCTGTGCGGCAGCGGAGCACGCCGCGGCGGCGCAGTCAGCGGCATCGGCGGCCACAACGCGGCGCACGCAATCCTGGCGGGATAGAGCTTCCGATGGCCGATTATGGGAGGGCCCTGATCGGCTGATAACGTTGCACCCGCTTCGCGGCATTAGCTCAATTGGCAGAGCAGCTGACTCTTAATCAGCGGGTTCGGGGTTCGAGTCCCTGATGCCGCACTGCGAAGGCCTCGTTCCTCGCCGAACGGGGCCTTTGCTCTGTCCGTGACGCGAAGTTCGCCCGACTCACCTGAGTTGCTTTGTCGGACCCGCGGGCCACGATGGTCAAATGACCAGTCACAAAGCGCGCCTCGACGAAGTTCATCGTGAAGCCGTCGCCTCGCTCGACGGACTGCGCGTCGACTTCGGCAGCATCGTGGAAGCGTCGGCCGACTCCAATGCCGACGATGAGCACGATCCTGAAGGCTCGACCATCGCGTTCGAACGCGCGCAGGTTGTCGCGCTGATCGAACAAGCCGAGGAGCGACTGAGCGAGATCAAAGCTGCGCAGGCTCGGATCGCCGATGGGTCTTACGGCACCTGCGAAGTGTGCGGCGAGCCGATCGTCGCGGCACGTCTCGAGGCGCGGCCCACGGCACGTACATGCGTGGACCACGCCTGAGCGATCACGAGATGGTTCAGTCGTCGCTCTCGTCGAGGGCGGCCGCGACTCGGCGGTGCGCCTCCCAGATCGCCTCGGGCAGATTGTCGAACTGTTTGAGGTGTTCCTCGCGGTACCCCATCTCCTGGCGCCAACGAGCTGTGTCGATCGACAGGATCGTCTTGAGGTCCTCTGGCGAGGTGTCCATGCCTTCGAGGTTGAGCTCATCCTCGGTCGGGATGATGCCGACCGGCGTCTGGCGGCCCGTGACCTCGCCGTTCTTGAGCTGCAGCAGCCACAGGAGCGGACGGAGGTTGTCGCGGTAGCCGTGCCAGAGGAAGTGACCGTCCTCGGGATCGCGCTGGAACCAGTTGACGTGCGCGAAGATCGGCTGGTCCTTGGCGGCACCGACGATCTTGAGATAGTGCGCGGCGTAGTCGCCTTCGCCGTACGCCATGAACGGACGGTTGGACATCGGGTCGTAGCGCAGGACGCCCTCCTTGCCCTCGGCGGCAGAGGTGGCCTCCGCACCCAGGGTGAGTCCGTCGTAGACGCCCTCGGCCAGGTCATGGATCGCGCGGATCAGTGGCTCACGGTCACGCGTACGTCCACCGAAGATGATCGCGTCGATCGGCACTCCAGCGGCGGCGTTGTAGTCGCTGGCGATGTTGGGGACGTTGTCGAGCGTCGTCGTGAACCGGCTGTTGGGGTGCGCCCACGGGCTCTCGTCGCCGTTCTCGCGGTCGGCGATCGGGGCGCCAGTCCAGTCGAGCCAACCATGCGGGTCGGCCGGTGGCTCTGGTGTTCGTCCTTCCCACCAGACCTCCCGAGTCGTGGGGTTGTAGGCGATGTTGGTGAAGATCGCGTCGGTGCCGGGCGCGATCGAGCGAAGCGCCGTCGGGTTGGTGACCTCGTTGGTGTCCTTGGCGACGCCGAACACGCCGTACTCCGGGTTCATGCCGTAGAGCTTGCCGCTGGCCTCGTCGACCCACAGCCAGGCGATGTCGTCGCCGTAGAACGAGACGTGATAGCGATCGCCGAGGCCGTCAGGGGCCAACATCATCGCGAGATTGGTCTTGCCCGACGCGCTCGGGAAGCCGCCACAGATGTGGTAATCCTTCCCGGTCTCCTTGTCGTGGATGCCGATCAGCATGTATTGCTCCGCGAGGAACTTGCCCGAGGCCCAACCGTCGTACGCAGCCTGGCGCAGACCGTGCGCGATCTTGCCGAGCAAGGCATTGCCGCCGTAGGACGATCCATAGTGCAGGATCGTCCGCTCATCGGCGACGGTGACGAAGTAGCGCTGGTCCTCCGGCGTGCCCTGACCGAGATTCTCCAGATCCCCGGTCACGTGCACGGCGCGGACGAACTGATTGGGATCGGGAAGGTTCTCGACGAACTCGACGCCGACGCGTGCCATCCGGATCATGTGCAGCACGACGGTGCGAGCGTCGGTCAGCTCGACACCTGTCGCGTACGGGGCAAGAGCGTTGCCAGGGGGGGCCATCAGATAGGGGATGACGTACATCGTCTTGCCCTTGGAGGCCCCCCGCATGCGCTCCTCGAGCATCGGCGTCATCTCCGAGGCGGGGCGCCAGTTGTTGTAGACACCCTTGTCCTTGGGGTCGCTGGTCGCGACGATCGTGCGCTCCTCCGAGCGGGCGGTGTCCTTGACGTAGCTGCGCGAGTAGTAGAGCCCATCGCCAGCCGGCTCGAGCTCGCCCGCCTCGAGTGCCTCAGCGATCAGTCGCGCGTCGTCGGCCGCGGTCACGACTTCTACGCGGGCGGCACCCGTCAGCTCAGCCCAGTAGCGAACGTAGTCGCGGACCTTGGGGTTGGTGACGCCTGCTTCGTCCAGAGTTGCCGCTAGATCTTCCATGCTCAATCGTGCCCTCTCGCACTTGATCCCAGATTCGCCGATGTACCAAGTTAAGGCGGAGCAATTTCACACTCGCGACCACCCCGTTCAAAGTGAGGATTCAATCAATTCGTTCGATCGACAGGATCGTGAACCGTGACGACAACCAGTCGACCATCGGACCCAGCAGAAAGATCACCAGGATCGTGCCCGGTCCGATCGCTGCACCACACAACCAGCCGAGAAGCGCACCACCGCCCTGAACGACGCTGTAGCTCCATTTGAAGGGGACCGGCGGGTCGTAGGCCAGCGCGGCCGCCTCGGTCGGACCGGCGCCGGCGTCGACCGCGAGATAGCCGGCGACACCCACCGCGACGACGGGGAACGAGAGCACCAGCAGCGCGATTCGTACGCCCAGGTTGTCCGGCTCGGGGAACGCATCGAGCAACGCCGTGATGACAAAGCCGACGACGAGGGGCTGGGTGATCGTGCCGACGCCCGGCTTGAGGCCACGAGCCCAGGCCATCGAGACGAGCAGGACGCCGACGATCAGGTTGACGACCCAGAACTTCACATCGAGGGCTATCGCGAAGCCGTTGATCATCGTCGAGTAGCCGTCCGAGCCGAGCGAAGCGATGAGCAGCATGGCGACACCGACGGCGAGGACCACGCAGGAGACCACGAGTCGTACCAGCTGTGACACCACGAGCACGATCCTCGCACCCCACATGTTGTACCAAACCTCGGCACTCGCGCCGTGCGAGTGATGAGTTGCTCGGACTGGTCAGGTGCTGACCGTCAGCTCGTCCGAGTCACCCTCACGATCGACCGTGACGGTGTCGCCGTCGTGCACATCACCAGCGAGCAACATGCGCGCGAGCTTGTCACCGATGGATTGCTGCACGAGCCTGCGCAACGGACGGGCGCCGTACGCCGGATCCCAGCCAGTGAGTGCGAGCCACTCTCGGGCAACTGGTGTGACATCAAGCGTGATCCGGCGCGAATCCAGTCGCCTGGCCAAGGATGCGACCTGGAGGTCGACAATGTGGGCCAGCTCGTCGGTGCCGAGTGCGTCGAACATGACGATCTCGTCGAGACGGTTGAGGAACTCAGGCTTGAACGACGCCTTGACGACACCCATGACGCTTTCGCGCTTCGTTGCGTCGTCCATCTCGGAGTCGGCGAGGAACGTCGAGCCGAGGTTGGACGTCAGGATCAGGATGACGTTGCGGAAGTCGACCGTGCGACCCTGCCCGTCCGTCAGCCGTCCGTCGTCAAGCACCTGAAGCAGGATGTCGAACACCTCCGGATGCGCCTTCTCGACCTCGTCGAGCAGGACGACGGAGTACGGGCGCCGGCGTACCGCCTCGGTGAGCTGGCCGCCCTCGTCGTAGCCGACGTAGCCGGGAGGCGCACCGACGAGGCGACTGACGCTGTGCTTCTCGGAGTACTCGCTCATGTCGATACGGACGATCGCCCGCTCGTCGTCGAACAGGAACTCGGCGAGCGTCTTGGCGAGCTCGGTCTTGCCCACACCCGTCGGACCGAGGAACAGGAACGAACCCATTGGCCGATCGGGATCGGAGATACCCGCACGGGACCGGCGTACGGCATCCGACACCGCGGCGACCGCGAGCTTCTGGCCGATCAGCCGTCTGCCGAGCTCCTCCTCCATACGGAGGAGCTTGCCGGTCTCGCCCTCGAGCAGTCGACCCGTGGGGATGCCGGTCCACGAGGCAACGACCTCGGCGATGTCGTCTGCTCCGACCTCTTCGTGGACCATCGACTCGCCGTCGTGTGCTGCCTCTGCGGCCTGCGCCTCCTCGAGCTGCTTCTCCATGCCGGGGATCTCGCTGTAGAAGAGTCGGCTCGACGTCTCGAGGTCACCTTCGCGCTGCGCGCGCTCAGCTGCGCTGCGTACCTCGTCGATGCGCTCCTTGATCTCGCCCACCGCATTGAGAGCTTGCTTCTCACGCTCCCAGCGCGTCTCGAGCGAGCGGAGCGTTTCCTGCTTGTCGGCGAGCTCCACGCGAAGCTTCTTGAGACGCTCCTTGCTCGCGGCGTCTGACTCCTTTTCAAGGTGCAGCTCCTCCATTCGAAGTCGGTCGACCGCGCGGCGGAGCTCGTCGATCTCGACCGGGCTGGAGTCGATCTCCATCCGCAGCCGGCTGCTCGCTTCGTCGATCAGGTCGATCGCCTTGTCGGGCAGCTGGCGACCGGGAATGTAACGGTCCGACAGTGTCGCTGCCGCGACCAGTGCCGCGTCCGAGATCGACACCTTGTGGTGCGCCTCGTAGCGCTCCTTGAGACCGCGCAGGATCGCGATGGTGTCCTCGGGGCTCGGTTCGCCGACGAACACCTGCTGGAACCGTCGCTCCAGCGCAGGGTCCTTCTCGATGCGCTCGCGGTACTCGTCGAGCGTCGTGGCGCCGATCATCCGCAGCTCTCCACGAGCCAGCATCGGCTTGAGCATGTTGCCGGCGTCCATCGCGCCGTCACCGCCCGCGCCGGCACCGACGACGGTGTGCAGCTCGTCGATGAAGGTGATGACCTGGCCGTCCGACTCCTTGATCTCGGTCAGCACCGTCTTGAGGCGCTCCTCGAACTCGCCGCGATACTTCGCGCCGGCGACCATCGCCGCCAGGTCGAGCGAGATGAGCCGACGCCCGCGGAGCGACTCGGGCACGTCGCCGGCGACGATGCGCTGGGCAAGACCCTCAACGACTGCCGTCTTGCCGACGCCGGGCTCACCAATCAGGACGGGGTTGTTCTTCGTACGCCGCGACAGCACCTGCACGACGCGTCGGATCTCGGCGTCGCGGCCGATGACCGGATCGAGCTTGCCTTCGCGAGCCACCGCCGTCAGGTCGACGCCATATTTCTCCAGGGACTGATAGGTGTCCTCGGCATCGGCGCTGTTGACTCGGGCGTTGCCGCGTACGGCGGTGAACGCAGACTGCAGGCCGTCAGCCGTCGCGCCGGCATTGATCAGCGCGGTCTTGGCCGGTGAGTCGACGGTTGCGATACCCACGACCAGGTGCTCGGTCGAGACGAAGTCGTCGCCGAGCTGGTCGGCCTGGTCCTGCGCACGTTGCAGCACCTCGTGCGTGGCGCGGCTCAACGAAGGGTTCTGCACGTTCGCTCCGCGCGCCGACGGCAACGCATCGAGGGCTTCCGTGAGGCTCGCGAGCACCGTCTGGGGGTCGACACCCGCAGCTTGCACGAGGGGCGCGGCCGTGCCGCCGTCCTGCGTCAGCAGGGCGACCAGGAGGTGAGCAGGCTCCACCGATGGGTGACCTGCGGCGGCCGCGGCCGAAATCGCTGTGCCGAGCGCCTGCTGGCTGCGCGTGGTGAACTTGGCAAGATCCATGTGAATCCTCCTCCGTGTATGGGGCGTCATCATGGACAACGTCGGCAAAGTTGAGTCCATTCCACTCAACCCTGAGACGTTGGTGCCTCGACCTCACTGAGCAGCTGGCCCGGCCAAGAGACCCGGCCGGGCCAGCATCTCAGTCGGAGTCAGTCAGACTCCTCGACGTGACCTGCCAATCAAAACCGCGCCCATTGCAACGCCGGCTCCGCCGATCAACAGGAGCCACCATGCCAACCCGCCGGTGTCCGGCAGGAGCGAGTCGTCATCAGCCTCAACGGAGGCGCCTGCCACCGATGGGGACGGGCAATCATCTCCCGACAGCTTGGGCTGGACCACCCGCACCCACTGCGTGTCACCGGTCAGCACGTACCCGACCTCAGCGGTTGCCGTCACGGCGTGAGTTCCGGGTCCGCTCCCGTTCGACGCGTAGAACACGTTCTCGTCCACGGGCAGGACGAGACGCCCGTCCTTCTTGCAGGTGGGAGGAATGACCGACGGAGCCGCCGTCGCCACCGCGATGGGCGGACCCGGGACCTCACCCGGCAGGTCGCAACCGTTGTTGTAGATCGTCTGGCCTGCCGCGGACCAGTTCTGACCGGGGTACTGAACCCCCCGATAGACGTATGGCGGGATGATGTCACCCCACTTGATGTGCGCCGGCTTCAGCTTTGGATCGTAGAGCGGTCCGTCGTGGCCGTCGTGACCGTGAGCCACACCCGCCGCCGCCGGCGTGATCTGCACGTACGGGTTGTTGTCGGAGTTGGTGCGGTGACAGATCGTCACCTTCACTGAGTCGGCCAGCGCGGCCACCCCAGGTTGAGCCTTCTTGGCGGGCTTGGGGCTCAACGAGCTCGACTTGACCTTCTTGACCTTCTTGACCTTCTTGACCTTCTTGACCTTCTTGACAGGCTTGTCCTTGGCTGGTTTGTCCTTCGCCTTGTCCGGCTTGTCCTGAGACAGGGAGCTGCCTGCTGTTGTGGCCGCGGATGTAGCTGGCACGGCAACGAAAATGCTCGTCGCCGCGAAAATGGATGCCACCAAAAGTCGCTTCATGGGAGTGTGCCGATCGTGCGGACCGAGGGGGTCACGATTAGGCCTGCTGCTCAAGCCTGCGCGCTTTTACCCCAACGTCACATCCCGCAAACAGAATTTCCCTGGCAGATCAAGGTCGGATCTTGGCGCAAGCGGCTGACGCAACCCGTGTGACCCTCGCCCTATCGCGCGCCCGGAGCTGATCGTCATACTGAGGGGTCTTTTGTCCTGAGAGAGAAGTGAGCCGCGTGCGCAACCCTCGAGCGTTCCTCCGTCCCCTCGCCGTCGGAGCTCCGACGCCCGTCGCGGACATCCCGTTCCGCCCAAGCCGGATGATCCATTTCTTCGACCCGAGCAACCCCAAGATGGCCGACAAGGTGCCTGACATCGCCACCAAGGTCGACATCATCCTGGGCAACCTCGAGGACGCCATCAAGACCGAGAACAAGGAAGCCGCACGTCAGGGTCTCGTCGACATCGCCAAGAAGACCGACTTCGTCCAGACTCAGCTCTGGACCCGCATCAACAGCCTCGACTCACCGTGGGCGCTGGATGACCTCATCACCTTGGTGACCGAGATCGGCGACAAGCTCGACGTCGTCATGGTGCCGAAGGTCGAGGGCGCCCAGGACATCCACTACATCGACCGCATTCTTGCCCAGCTCGAGGCACGCGCCGGACTGAAGCGCCCGATCCTCGTGCATGCGATCCTCGAGACCGCCGAAGGCATGACCAACGTCGAGGAGATCGCGGCGGCCAGCCCCCGTATGCAGGGCATCTCGCTCGGCCCTGCCGACCTCGCCGCCAGCCGCCGGATGAAGACGACCCGCGTCGGTGGCGGCCACCCCGGCTACCTCGTACGCCAGGATCCGACCGGCGATGACCTCACCGAAGGACGTACGACGTACCAGCAGGACCTCTGGCACTACACGATCGCGCGCATGGTCGACGCGTGCGCGGCGAACGACATCCTCCCGTTCTACGGCCCGTTCGGCGACATCAAGGATGTCGTGGCCTGCGAGGACCAGTTCCGCAATGCCTTCCTGCTCGGCTGCGTGGGCGCGTGGAGCCTGCATCCCGTGCAGATCGACATCGCCCGCAAGGTCTTCTCCCCCGATCCCGCCGACGTCGCGCACGCCAAGGAGGTCGTCGAGGCAATGGGGGACGGCTCCGGTGCCGTGATGATCAACGGCAAGATGGAGGATGACGCATCGTGCAAGCAGTGCATCGTCATGCTCGATCTCGCCAAGGCCCTCGCCGAGCGTGACCCCGAGCTCGCCGCCGCCTACGACCTCTAGGACTTCAGATGACTGACCTCCGACCCCGCCGTTCCGTCCTCTACATGCCCGGCGCCAACGAGCGCGCCCTCGAGAAGGCCAAGGGCATCGACGCCGATGCGTTGATCCTCGACCTCGAGGATGCCGTCTCCCCCGACTCCAAGCTCGAAGCACGCGATCGCGTATGTGCCGCCGTCGCGTCGGGCGAGTATGGTCACCGCGAGCTCGCGATCCGCATCAACGGCATCGGCACCGAGTGGCACGAGGCTGACATCGCTGCGGCTGCGGCTGCCGGCCCCGACGCCGTGCTGGTGCCCAAGGTCAACTCTGCCGACGAAGTACGCCAGCTGGTCGAAGCGCTCGAGTTCAACGGAGCGCCGGACCATACGGCTCTCTGGGCCATGATCGAGACTCCGATCGCCTTGTTGCACGCCGAGGAGATCGCGGCCGCCCATGAGCGGCTCACCGTGATCGTGATGGGCACCAACGACGTCGTGAACGAGACATACGGGCTGCACGTGCCGGGCCGCAACCCGGTCGTCCTCACCTCGTTGTCGATCTCGCTGCTGGCCGCCCGCGCCGCCGGCAAAGTGATTCTTGACGGCGTCTACAACGACGTCAAGAACGAAGAAGGCTTCGCCGCTGAGGCGAAACAGGGCCGCGAGATGGGCTTCGACGGCAAGACACTGATCCACCCGAGCCAGGTCGAGCCTGCAAACGCAGCCTTCGGACCCTCCGACGAAGAAGTCGAGCACGCCAAGGCGATGATCTCGACATTCGAGGAGGGCAAGGCTGCGGGTCTGGGCGTCGTGACGTTCAGCGGCAAGATGGTCGAAGAGCTCCACGTACGCGACGCACGCCGCATCCTGGCTTCCGCCGAGGCCATTGCCTCGCGATAGACAGAAACGCCGCACGGATCTCTCCGTACGGCGCCTCTGGTTGTTCGTGCCCTATCGGCCGCTACGCATGCTGTAGATGCTCGACTCGATCGACCTTTTGCGCTTCTGCTGGACGCGACGCTGTCGCACCGATTCCAGGAGTACTGCACGGTCAATCTCTGACATCTCATCCCAGGCGCGCTTGCCGCGAGCCTGTCGGGATTCGAAGATTGCCACTGCCTTCACCCCCTCTCCAACAGTTCCGGTTGTCGGTGAGGAGTTTTCGGTCGGGTTCTTAGCGGTTATGAGTCGTGTTTCGAGCTTCGTGGTCATAGCGCGCCTCCTTTCGGTGGTGATGGATAGATGGATAGGTGGTCGGACATAGAAAAAACCGCCTCAGATCAGAGATCCGAAGCGGCAGAAGTGCCAACACATGTGGCCTACTTCAAGTGCACTGCTCCGGAGGATGAACCGGCAAAGGGAGTCACGCCGGTGCGGCTGTCAAAGCCGAGCGTGGTGATGTTGTTGTTCTCCATGGGTCCACCTCCTTCGTAGTTTTGCGCTCTCTCGGAGCGGTCATGTCAACCTAACGCAGCGGCCGAGATGTTGTCCAACCTCTGACCCGTGTCGCGGCCAACAGGTCCGATTCCTGCTGGCCGCGTCACGTTTCGGGATGGAGTCAGCCGAGCTTGAGAGCCCGGGAGAGGGTGAAGAACAGGTCGGTCTGATCGGTCAGACCCACCACATTCGCGGCCTGCGGGCCATAGCCGGCGATGCGCACTTGCGTACCGGTGTGCTGCTGCGACCCACCTGCGGCCGCCGTCCCGTACGAGATCGTCATCGGGCTGCCGTCAACCGTCAGCAGAGTCGCCGTCAGGCCAGGCGTGTTGGAGCCGGCCTCGACGATCTGGCTGGTGTGCCCGTGATCGGCCGTGACGATCACCAGCGTGTGGCGATCCTTCTTGGCAAACTTGAGCGCAGCCTCGAGGGCGGCGTCCATGTCGAGCGCCTCGCCGATCTGACCGCACGCGTTGGCCGCGTGATCCTGCTTGTCGATGCTCGCGCCCTCGACCTGCAGGAAGAACCCCTTGCTGTTGCCCTTGTCGAGCAGCGAGATGGCTTTGCTGGTCATCGCCTTCAGCGACGGTTGACCGGCCGGCTTGTCGCCGTTCGGAGTGCACTTCGCAGCGGGCGTCGTGCCACCCGTCGGTGTTGCAGCGGGCCCGACCAGATTGACCGGAAGGTTGCCGGCAGCGAACAGTCCGAGCAGCGGCTTCTTCTGGTCCGCCTTGCTCACCAAGGCCAACGACGTCGCATCATTGACAACGTTGAATCCACGGTTCTTGGCCTGGTCGAGAAGCGTCAGCCCGGCGTACTTGCCAGCACTCGCCTTCTCGTTGAACGTGGCCGCACCTCCGCCGAGCGTCACGTCCGGGCGCACGCCGATCAGCTGCTCGGTGATCGAACCTTTGCCGCCGTTCTCGAGCGCGGCCTCTGGGCAGGTTGCCAAGGTCTTGACCGGTCCGTAGCAAGAACGCTGCGAGATGTGGGAGACCTGAACGGCGGGCGTTGCATCCTGCAGCTCCGAGGTCGTCACGTTCCCGGTCTTGTAGCCCTTCTTCTTGGCCAGCTCGAGCAGGGTCGGCTTCGCCTTGCCGCGAATGTCGACCGATACGGCGTTGTCGTACGTCTTGGTGCCCGTCGCCCAGGCGGTGCCGGTCGCGGCCGAGTCGGGCACGTAGTCGACCTTGCCAGCCTTGGTCAGCGAGTACGTCGTGTACTGGCCGGTCAGCGGCAGCGAATCGATGCCAGGCAGGCGACCGCCCGCGCCGTACGCGTAGTTGCGCGCTGAGGTGATCTCCGAATCGCCCATGCCGTCACCGATGAACAGGATGACGTTGTCGGCACGGCCGCCATCGATGGCGGCCCGAACTGCTTTGCTCTGGTCGCCCGAGTTGCGAGTCGCTCCCCCGAACACCGAGAGATTCTTGCCCGCCCCGACAGCGCCAACCGCGGTGGCCGCGACGATGGCACTGGCCATCGCGACGCCCACGACTGTGCGCTTGCTTGATTTTCTCGTGAATGAGTTCATGAGCTCAGCCCACCGGTTCGCGGTGAACTGCAGCCGAACAATGGATCAAGGCTGGCGGAACTCAGTCAAATTCAAGTCGCTCGTCGATCTCGTCCCGGGTGTAGCCGCTTGCGTACAGGAGGTCGGCGGCCAGCGAACGTACCTGAGCGGCGATCGAGGCGCTGTTCATCGTCATCGCCTCAGGCAGCGCGGCCGAAGCCATGCGTGCCGCCTCGACGAGCTCCTGACGCGCTTCGTCGAAGGCATCCTGCTGCGACAGGTCGTCGGCGAAGATGACGATCGCCCTGGCAAGAGCGTCGATCGCGAGATCCATGTCGGGCGGCGACGTCTCGCCATGGCGCAGGAGCGCCGACACACGTCGGGCCATCACGCGAGCATCACGCACGGCGTTGTCGAGATCGCGGACCGTGGCGACGTACGTCTCCACGTGCTCACGCTGCTTCCAGCGCATCGGCGCCATCCGGGCGATCTCGGTGACGTTGGCAGCCGTCGACGTCATCGAGTCGACCTGAGGCTGCATCCGGCGGGCCTCGTCGAGTGCGAGATCGGCGAGCGACGCATCTGACGTACGGAGCGCCTGCGCGGTGCGGCTGAGGATGCCCGACAGCTTCGTCAGGAACTGCTGCACCTCGCGATCGATGTCGCGCACCGGATTGCGCGGGATCAGGAGGATCATCGCGAGACCGAATGCTCCGCCGACCAGGGCATCGACGAACCGGGTCACCGCAGGGTTGGTGTTGCCGGCCACCGGGATGACCGTCGCGAGGAGCACCGACGATGTCGCCGCCTGCGTCAGGGCGAGGCCCTTGAGACCGACCAGCGTGCCGACGACCATCGTCAGCACGACGACCAGGGCAAGCTGCCAGGTGCCGCGGCCGATCAGGAGGATGATCAGCTCGCCCATCAGCACGCCGGTCGAGACACCGAGCACGAGCTCGAACAACGTACGGCCGCGCAGGCCCGCACCCGCGATGAGCACGATGATCGCCGAGATCGGTGCGAAGAATGCCTGCCGGTGATCCAGCACGTTGGTCGCGACGAAGTAGGCGCCGGCGGTCGAAGCGCTCAGCCGCAGCAACAGACGCCATCGTCGGCGCAGCGCTTGGAGCCGATCCTGAAGCGATGCTTCGGGGCGACGCAGGCGCAGACGCCGCAGCGGTATGTCGCGCGCCGGGCTCATGGGTGTCTAGCGCAGGATGCGACGAAGCAGCACGGACACGGCAACGACCGCCGCGATGCCGCCCACGACCGGTGCAATGGCTCCGACGTTCGGCGAGCCGTCCGGCTCGACGAACCGGCCCTTGACGCCGGCCAGGGTGCGGCGGGCGATCGTCTTGGGGCGCGAGCGATCGATCAGGGCGTCGACGGTGTCGGCCAAGCGATCACGGATCTGCTCGATCTCGTTGACCAGCTCGTCTGAATCGGCCTTCGACACGTTGCGCCTCACTCATCTGGACTGCGAGGCCACCGGATGTCACCTTCGCTCGTACGTCAGGATAGTGCGTATGACCGATCGACTGCAGCCTGGAGACCCCGCACCCGACTTCACCCTCGTCAACGACGCCGGTGAGTCCGTCACCCTGTCGGACCTGCGCGGTCAGAACGTGATCGTCTACTTCTACCCCGCTGCCATGACGCCCGGCTGCACCAAGCAGGCGTGCGACTTCAGCGACTCGATCGATCGGCTGCAGACCGAGGGCTACACCGTGCTCGGCATCTCGCCCGACAAGCCCGAGAAGCTTGCGAAGTTCCGTGAGCGCGACGGGTTGTCGATCACGCTGCTGTCGGACCCCGAGCGAGAGGTGCTCGAGGCCTGGGGCGCGTACGGCGAGAAGAAGCTCTACGGCAAGGTCGTCGTCGGCGTCATCCGCTCGACGTTCGTCGTGGACGCCGAGGGCGCAATCTCGTACGCCGCGTACAACGTGAAGGCCACCGGTCACGTCGCCAAGCTCCGCAAGGACCTCAAGCTCGACGCCTAAGATGCAACTGCAAGCCGATGTGGTGGAACTGGTAGACACGCCAGGTTTAGGTCCTGGTGTCTTCGGACGTGCAGGTTCAAGTCCTGTCATCGGCACTCATGAGTGAAGCAAGCAACGTCTATCGCGCTCCTATGCGAGGGGCCGTCGAGCGGGCGCTGCGCATCGCGGTCTGCGGGACGGGCGAGGCCACCGATGAGCGGGCTGAGCGGCGCCTGGATCGGTTCATCGCCGCGCCCGAGGGATCGTTCGTCTGGACGCGTGATGGCGACCGCAACAGCTACGTGGGCAGGATCACCGGTCCGTGGCGGCATGACGCCGATGGTGCCGAAGTTGACCTGGTGAACGTACGAGACACCGACTGGATCTCAGTGCCCGTCGATCCGGCGCTGGTTCCGGCCGCCGTCGCGCAGACGTTCGCGCGCGGCGGACGGAACTTCCAGCAGATCCATCCCAGCAATGTCGAGGCCGAGACCGCGGACCTCTGGGAGAAGCTCAGTCAGTGAGCTTGGGCAGACCCTTGGCGATGTTCGTCGCCAGAACCTTGCCGACGAGGCCGGACAGGCCAGGCGCGATGTTGAAGCCGATCGTGTAGTCGAGCTTGGTGCCGCCTTCAGCGGTCGGCGTCAGCACCTGCTTGCCCCAGTGACCGCGCAGCGGGCTGCCCTTGGTGATCTTGTACTCGATCAGCGAGTTGGGCTCCGCCACCGTCGTGGTCTCGTGGAACGCCGGAAGCGGACCGATCTTGAGGCTGCGGGTCGACCCGACGCCGTTGCGGGACGTGTCGCCGTCCTTGATGCGCTTGATCCTGGCACCAAAGACGGGGCCGAGGTTCTCGTGCTCTGCAAGCTTGTCGAAAACGGTCTTCGGATCGGACTTGTACGTGTGCGTGACGTGGACGCGCTGGGGAGTGGCCATAACGGGTGAGTCTAGGGTGATTTCCTATGGAGCGGCATGTGAACGAAAACGGCGAGACGCCGTCGCTCCAACAGCCCATCAGCGCCGGGATCATCGCCTGCGTGGTCGGCTACACGAGCTCCTTCGCCGTGGTGTTGACCGGCCTCAATGCCGTCGGCGCCAGCCCGAAGCAGGCAGCGTCCGGACTCCTCGCGTTGTGCGCCGTCCAGGCCGTGGGGACACTCTGGCTCAGCAGACGGCATCGCATGCCGATCATGCTGGCCTGGTCGACGCCGGGCGCAGCACTCCTCGCCGGGATGGGCACCGTCGACGGCGGCTGGTCCGCCGCCGTGGGCGCGTTCATGCTCGCCGGCGTCGCGTACTTCATCACGGGTCTCTGGCCCGCACTCGGCCGGCTCATCGCGCGGATACCGGCACCGATCGCGCAAGGCATGCTCGCCGGTGTCGTGCTCGGACTCTGCATCCAACCGGTCAAGGCTCTGGCTGACAATCCCGGCGCCATCGTCCCGATCGTGCTGGTCTGGCTCATCGGCGTACGACTCGCACCGCGCTGGGCAGTCCCTGCTGCGTTCCTCACCGCCGGCATCGTGATCGGCATCGACATGATCCGGCGCGGCGAAGGCATCGCCGGCTCCGACCTTGTCCCCAGCCTTGCGCTGACGGCCCCGAGCCTGAGCTGGGAGGCGGTCATCAGCATCGCGCTCCCGCTGTACATCGTGACGATGGCCTCGCAGAACGTGCCGGGTGTCGCCATCATGAGGGCAATCGGGTTCGAGGTGCCGTGGCGCGACTCGATCGCCGTGTCGGGAATGGCAACGATCACCGGCGCGTCGGGCGGCGCGCATTCCGTCAATCTCGCTGCGATCAGCGCCGCGCTCGTCGCAGGACCTGATGCGGGGCCGGACAAGAGCCGGCGCTGGATCGCGGGGCAGGCGGTCGGGTGGACGTACGCTGCGCTCGCCGCGGCATCCATCGCGGTTGCTGCACTGGTCGAGGTCGCTCCGGTCGGGGTCATCGCGACGATTGCCGGCCTCGCCCTGATCGGCACGCTCGCGTCGGCTCTCGGAAGCTCGATGGCGCAGCCCAAGGGTCGCGAGGCGGCGGTCGTCACCTTTCTCGTCGCAGCATCGGGCATCTCGCCTTGGGGCGTCGGTTCGGCCGCCTGGGCGATCGCCGCAGGACTCATCGTCCACGCCGTCCTCACGTGGGCGCCGAAAGGAGGGCGCTGATGTTTCGCATCGCGTTCTTCGAGCCGCGCATCGCGGGCAACACTGGAAGCGCCATCAGGCTCGCTGCGGTGAGCGGATCCGAGCTTCACCTCATCGAGCCGCTGGGCTTCGACCTCGCAGAGCCCAAGCTCAAGCGCGCCGGGCTCGACTATCACGATCTTGCGGTCATGACGGTCCACGCTGACCTCCAGGCTGCGTACGACGCCCTCCTGCCGGCACGGGTGTACGCGTTCACCGGCAAGGGTGACGAGCTCTACACCGACATCGCCTACGAGCCCGGTGACGTGCTGCTGTTCGGGCCAGAGCCGACGGGTCTGCCCGACGTGGTGCTCGACGATCCCCGGATCACGGCCCGCGTACGGCTCCCGATGCTCCCGGGCCGACGGTCGATGAACCTTGCAAACTCAGCCTCGATCGCGGTCTACGAAGCCTGGCGCCAGCACGGATTTGCCATGCCGGATGGCTCGACCGAGTGAATTTCCGATTGAGTTGTTCAAATCTGCAAACAATCCACCTTTTCGCGACCTAGGCTGACGCTCTCTCGGGTGGAAGAAAGTGCGCATGGTCAAGGCAAGCACGGCGACACGTACGCCGATCGTCATCGTCATCGCGCTCGCCGTCCTGCTCGGTCCCTTCCTGGCTCGCAGCGCCATCGGCCGCGAGCCGACGGCCGTCTCGACGGTCGCACCTCGGGGCATCGTTGTCGTGGGCGATTCCATCACCGCGCGCTACAACGACGAACCCGGTCACGAGATGCAAGGTTGGTGGAGCGTCGTAGGCCGGCACTACGACGCCAAGGTGACGACGTACGCACAATCGGGCTCGGGCTACCTCCGGCCCGGCAGGCTGTGCACCGGCAACCGGTTCATCGATCGCCAGGGTGCATACACTGCTGAGGCGCCGTCGCTGCTGATCGTCGAGGGCGGCCGCAACGACTGGGCCGCATGCGTGAAGGGCCGCTTCGTCACCTCGTCCGACGAGGCAGTCGAGCACGCGGTCGACACCTATCTCGGCGCGCTGACGACTTTCCTGCCACGCTCGACCCGCATCATCGTGATGGGCCCACCGTGGGGTCCGCTGGATCCCAAGAACGGCAAGCGGGTCACCCGCATCATCGAGGCCGTGACGGCCAAGCACGGTCTCGAGTTCATCTCGACGACCGGAGCGCTGACTCGGTCAGGGGTCACCGACGGCGTACACCCCAACCGCACGGGCAGTGTCGCCATCGCCGATCGGGTCATCAGCGCTCTCGGCTGAGTGCATCCACGAGGGCGGGGGCGATCGCGGTCAGCGCCTTGCCCCGGTGGCTGATGCGATCTTTTTCATCGGCGGGCAGCTCGGCCGTCGAGACGTCATAGCCGTCGGCGGCGAACAACGGGTCGTAGCCGAAGCCACCCTCCCCCTGCTCACCGCGAAGGATCCGGCCCGGCATCTCCCCCTGCTCGACGATCTCGGCTCCGTCGGGAGTGCAGAACGCCATGGCGCAGCGGAACTGGGCCGTACGACGTTCGTCGGGCACATCGCCGAGCTGGCTCAGCAGCAAGGCGTTGTTGGCGGCATCTCCCCCGTCGGACTTGCTGACGCCCGACCAGCGCGCCGAAAGCACACCGGGCATGCCGTTGAGCTCGTCAACGCACAGCCCGGAGTCGTCGGCCAGCGACGGGAGCCCTGTCACGGCCAAACACGCCCGTGCCTTGAGCAGAGCGTTGCCCTCGAACGTCGCTTCTGTCTCGGCGGGTTCGTCGTACGAAGTGACGTCGGCCAGGCCCAGCACCTCGATGCCAGGGACGAGCGGCTCCAGGATGCGGCGCAGCTCGGCGAGCTTCTTGGCGTTGTTGGACGCCAGCACCACTTGAGTCACCTTCCGAGCGTCTCAGTCTGCAGGCGGGTCAGGTCGACGCAGCCCTTGGCGGCGAGCTCGAGCAGAGCATCGAGCTCGGCCTTGTCGAACGGTGCTCCCTCGGCCGTGCCCTGCACCTCGACGAACTTGCCCGAGCCGGTCATCACGACATTCATGTCGGTCTCGGCGCGGACGTCCTCGACGTACGGGAGGTCGAGCAGCGGGACGCCGTCGATGATGCCGACACTGATCGCGGCGACCGACTCGACGAGCGGCTCGCCGACCAGTGCGCCCTTGGAGCGCAGGTGCTCGACGGCATCGGCGAGAGCAACGTACGCACCCGTGATCGCCGCGGTGCGGGTGCCGCCGTCCGCCTGCAGGACGTCGCAGTCGATTGTGATGGTGTTCTCGCCGAGCGCCTTGTAGTCGATCGCCATGCGCAGCGACCGGCCGACGAGTCGAGAGATCTCGTGTGTACGTCCGCCGATGCGTCCCTTGACGGACTCGCGTGCCGAGCGGTCGTGTGTCGCCTGCGGGAGCATCGCGTACTCCGCGGTCACCCAGCCGAGACCGGAGCCCTTGCGCCAACGCGGCACACCTTCGCTCGCACTCGCGGCGCAGAGCACCTTGGTCTTGCCGAACTCGATCAGGCAGGAGCCCTGAGCGTGGTCGAGCCAGTTGCGGGTGATGGTCACTGGGCGGAGCTGATCGGCGCTGCGGCCGTCTTCGCGAGTCATGCCCGCGAGCCTAACTGGAGAGCTCGTAGACCGATCCGGGTGCCACCAGCTCGCAGGGGCCGTCCCACGTGGTCTTGGTGTCGGACTCGACCTCAGCTGCGTCGGTCCACGCGGGGATGTGGGTGATCAGCAGTCGCCCGACCCCGGCCTGGGTCGCGGCCTCGCCGGCCTCGGCACCCGTCAGGTGCAAGTTGGGCGGGTTGATGGCCGACTCGACGAACGACGCCTCGCACAGGAAGATGTCGGCGCCGGCGGCGATGTCGGTGAGCGCCTGGGTCGGTCCGGTGTCGCCGGAATAGACGATGGCGTGAGTTTCGGTGGCGATGCGCAGCGCGAAGGCGGCCACGGGGTGCTCCACCAGCCGCGGTGTGATGGCGAACGGCCCCACCTGAACGGTCTCGCCGTCGACGTGGTCGAGGAAGTCGAACTGCTCGGTCATGCCGACGGGTTCGTCGATGCCGTATGCGAGGGCGAGCCGTTCGGCAGCACCCGCCGGGGCGAGCACCGGGATCTGCGGGAGTGCGCCTTCGGGGTGGTACTTGCTGACGACGTAGAAGCCGGAGAGGTCGAAGCAGTGGTCGGCGTGCAGGTGCGAGAGCGCGATCGCATCGACCTCGCGCAGGTCGACGTATCGCTGCAGCGCACCGAGTGCACCGCTGCCGAGGTCCACGACGAGCCGAAAGGTGCGGCCCTCGTACGGCGCTTCGATCAGGTAGCAGCTGGCCGGGGACTCGGCGCTCGGGAACGAGCCGGCACAGCCGACGATGGTCAGCCTCATACGGTGACCCACGCGAACTGATCGACAGACTCGAGCTCGGGGCCGAGGAAGCGGTGACCGAGCTCGCGGAACTCCTCGGGACGACCGGTCGTCAGAAAGCGGTGCTCGGGCGCCGGCAGCGAGATGTCGCGCTCGAGCCCCTCGCGCACGAG
This sequence comes from uncultured Actinomycetota bacterium, assembly GCA_963849475.1. Classification (GTDB taxonomy): domain Bacteria; phylum Actinomycetota; class Actinomycetes; order Propionibacteriales; family Nocardioidaceae; genus Aeromicrobium. The sequence continues at coordinate 157,029 of CAWKHC010000009.1, read as the reverse complement.
CAGTGCGTAGACGTCCTTTGCGGTCTCCTCGGCGCTCGACACCAGGGTGACGCCGTCGCCCATGACGTAGGAGAGCACGCCGGTGAGCAGGGGGTAGTGCGTGCAGCCGAGGACGAGGGTGTCGACACCGAGCTCGATCAGCGGCTGGAGGTAGGACTGGGTGACCGCGAGCAGCTCGGGGCCGCTGGTGACGCCGGTCTCGACGAATTCGACGAGTCGCGGGCACGCCTGGGTGTGAAGCGTGATGCCGGGGTTGGCGGCGAAGGCGTCGTCGTACGCGCGCGATGTCGCCGTCGCCTCGGTGCAGATGACGCCGATCTGGCCGTTGCGGGTGGCGCTGACGGCTCGACGGGTGGCCGGCACGATGACCTCGACGACGGGAACGTCATACCGCTCGCGGGCATCTCGGAGGACCGCTGCGCTGGCGGAGTTGCAGGCGATGACGAGCGCCTTGACGCCCTGGTCGACGAGATGATCGAGGCATTCGAGGGCGAATTCGCGGACCTCGGAGATCGGCTTGGGCCCGTACGGCTGGCGTGCCGTGTCACCCAGATAGAGCACCGGCTCGTGCGGCAGCTGATCGAGCACGGCTCGCGCGACCGTCAGGCCGCCGAACCCTGAGTCGAAGATGCCGATGGGTCGCTCGCTCACGCCGACACCTCCGTTGGAAAATCACTGTACGGACGCGCCGGCGTGGGGGATTCACGGTTCGTTCGCTGGCGCTCGCTCACAACGGAAAAGGTTACGGGCGCCCACCGTCACGGGAAAGTGAACGGGCCCAAGATCACATCCCGTGGGTATGTCAGAGCGGGAGCTTGGGCTGGGGTGGAGCGTGTGCGGGATCGACGCCGTCGAACAGCGACGACACCGACTCCCCGGCGTGGATGCGGGCGATCGCCTCGGCGAACAGCCCCGCCACGGATCGAACCTGGAGCTCGGGCCAGTCAGCCGGCGGCGGCACGGTGTCGGTCGTGACCACCTCGGTGATGCTGGGGTGATTGCGCAGCCGTTCGACGGCCTTGCCGGTGAACAGGCCGTGGGTGCACGCGACCGAGGCCTCCGTGCAACCCTCTTCCTCGAGCTTGTTCATCAGCTCGATGATCGAGCCACCGGTGGCGATCTCGTCGTCCAGCACGATCGCGGTCTTGCCGGCGACGTCACCGACGATCGCATCGATGACAACTTTGTCGTCGGCCTGGCGCTGCTTGCTGCCGGCTGCGACCGGGACGCCGAGCAGGCGGGCGAACAGCGACGCCGTCTTGGCGTTGCCGAGGTCGGGCGACACGACGACGACATTGCTGAGGTCGCGGTTGCGGTAGTGATCGGCGAGCTCACCGATCGCCGTGAGGTGGTCGACCGGCACGCTGAAGAATCCGTGCACCTGCGGAGCGTGGAGAGTCATCGTCACGACGCGGTCAGCGCCGGCGCTGGTCAGCATGTCGGCAACGAGTCGACCGCCGATCGAGATGCGCGACGCGTCCTTCTTGTCCGATCGCGCGTAGGCGTAGTGCGGGATGACCGCGGTGACCGAGGCCGCAGATGCTCCACGTGCTGCGTCGATCATGAGCAGCAGCTCCATCAGGTGGTCCTGCGTCGGCGGCACGAGCGGCTGGATGATGTAGACATCCTTGCGGCGGCAGTTGGCGAGCAGCTGGACCTGGAGGCAGTCATTGCTGAACCGGACGGTGTCAGCCGCCGACAGCGGCTGACCCAATTCGGAGCAGATCTTTTCGGCAAGGGGTCGGTGCGCGCTTCCAGAGAAGACGACGATCTCGCTCACAGCACTGAGGCTAGCCGACGACGGCTAGCCAAACGGCCAGGTTCTTCAGATGTTCGACAGGTGGCGAGAAATCTTCTCGATCTGCCTGTCGAAATGTGGCGATCGCGTTCGACGTACGAGTGAAAGCACCTCATCAGAAGGGACGATTCAATGTCATTCCAGGCATATCTCGACACCATCGAAGCCAAGACCGGCCTGACTCCACGCGAGCTGCTCACGATCGCTCACTCCAAGGGACTCGACGCGCCCGGGACCAAGGCCGGGGCCATCATCGACTGGCTCAAGATCGATCACGAGCTCGGGCGCGGGCACGCCATGGCGTTGGTCCACGTCATCCGGCACGGCGCGACGATCAGCGAGAAGCACGTCGGTACGGATGGGGTGCACCGCGACGAGTCGGTCGAGCTGTGGCTCGACGGCAAGTCGACCAAACCGGTTCCAGCCGTCTAGGCCCAGAGCTGGCCGTCGAGCTTGTCCTCAGCCTCGTCGAGCGTGCCTTCGTACGCACCCGTCGAGAGGTACTTCCAGCCGCCGTCGGCGACGACGAACGCGATGTCGGCCGTCTCCCCCGCCGCGACGCACTTGGCGGCCTGCGCCAGTGCAGCATGCAGGATCGCACCGGTGGAGATGCCGGCGAAGATGCCTTCGGCAGCGATCAGCTCCCGCACGCGGCGTACGGCATCGCGCGGGCCAACGGAGAATCGTGAATCGATCAACGACTCGTCATACAGCTCAGGCACGAACCCTTCGTCGAGATTGCGCAGGCCGTAGACGAGCTCGCCATAGCGCGGCTCGGCGGCGACGATGCGGACCTCGGGCTTGTGCTCGCGGAAGAAGCGGCCAACACCCATCAGCGTGCCGGTGGTGCCGAGTCCGCCGACGAAGTGCGTGACCTCAGGAAGATCGGCCAGGATCTCGGGAGCCGTGCCTGCGTAGTGCGCTTCGGCATTCGCCGGGTTGCCGTACTGGTAGAGCATGACCCAGTCCGGATGCTCTGCGGCGATCTTCTTGGCGACGCGTACGGCCTCGTTGGAACCACCGGCCGCCGGTGACGGGATGATCTCGGCGCCCCACATCGTCAGGAGCTGGGTGCGCTCGATCGAGGTGTTCTCGGGCATCACGCAGACCAGCTTGTAGCCGCGCTGGCTCGCCACCATCGCTAGCGAGATGCCGGTGTTGCCGCTGGTCGGCTCAAGGATCGTGGCGCCCGGGCTGAGCAGCCCGTCGGCCTCGGCCTTGAGGATCATCGCCAGGGCGGCGCGGTCCTTGATCGACCCGGTCGGGTTCTGGTCCTCGAGCTTGGCCCAGAGGCGTACGCCGTCTCCGGGCGAGAGCTTGGGCAGCCCGACGAGCGGGGTGCCACCGACGGAGTCGATCAGCGAGTCGAAGCGCATGCGCGACCGATCAGCCGCCGGCGACGGCGGGCAGGATGACCACGGTGTTGCCGTCGGCGATCGGAGTGTCGAGACCGCCGGTGAAGCGGATGTCCTCGTCGTTGACGTAGATGTTGACGAATCGGCGGACCTCTTCGCCCTCGATCAGCCGCTCCTTGATGCCGGGGTGGTCGACCTCGAGCTGGTCGATCAGCTCGGCGACCGTGTCGCCCGCGCCATCAACGGCACGCTCGCCGCCGGTGTAGGGACGCAGGATCGTCGGGATACGGACCTCGATCGCCATCAGTGTTCTGCCTTCTGCTCGTTGGGTGCATCTGTCGCTGTGCCATCTGCATAACGTTCCACGATGCTGACTTCTTCCTCAGTGACCTCACCTTCGACTATCCGATAGGACCGGAAGTCAACGGGGCCGCTCTCGTGTGCGCCGTCACGGGTGGACACGAGTACGTAGTGCGCGCCGGGCTCGCCGGCAAGATTGATGTCCGTGCGCGACGGGTAGGCCTCGGTCGACGTGTGCGAGTGATAGATGACCACCGGCTCTTCGTCGTTGTCGTCCATGTCGCGGTAGAGCTTGAGCAGATCGCCCGAGTCGAACTCATAGAACGTCGGCGACATCGCCGCGTTGAGCATGGGCACGAACCTGGTCGGCAAGTCGGAACCGACGGCGCCCGCCACGACGCCGCACGCCTCGTCCGGGTGGTCACGGCGCGCGTGCGCGATGATCGCGTCATACGTCGCTCGGTCGATCGTCAGCACCCACGGAGTTTATCGGCCACGATCCCGGCATCGCAGCGTCAACCATCCGCTGAGACACGCCCGCTCCCAGCGGTGCCCACAAAAAGCACAGTCGTGCTATAAATAGGTATGGCAAAAGGCGATGAGACGCGACAGGCGATCCTGACCGAAGCGACAAGTGTCGCGTCGCGGGTCGGCCTCACCGGCATGACAATCGGCCAGCTCGCGGCCCACACAGGCATGTCCAAGAGCGGGCTCTACGCGCACTTCGCCTCCAAGGAGGCGTTGCAGATCGAGATCCTGCGCCACACCCGCGAGAGCTTTGTCGACCGCGTCGTCCGTCCAGCGCTCCAGTCGCAGCGCGGCGTCACCCGCCTGCGAATGCTGTTCGAGTCCTGGTTGACCTGGTCCGAGGCGTTCGAGGACGGCGGCTGCCTGTTCGTCGCTGCGAGCTCGGAGCTCGATGACCAGCCCGGACCCGTACGCGACGCCCTCGTCCGCGACGAGCGTGACTGGCTCGAGCTCATCGTCACGATTGCCGGGACCGCCGTCAGCGAGGGCGAATTCGCCAGCGACGTCGACACCGGACAGATCGCGTACGAGATCCACGCCATCATGCTCAACCACCAGCATGCTTCGCGTCTGATGCAGGACCCCCGTGCGCTCGAACGCGCCCGCAAGGCATTCGACTCGATCGTCAAGCACGCGCTCAGCAGCTAAACCTCTCCCACAACCGAAGGAAGATCCATGCCCAACTCATCATCTCAAAAAAGCACGATCGTTCGTATCAAGCAGCGCGCCCTCAAGGCATCGTTCCGCGTCCTCGAGATCGTCTCGCCGTCGATCGGCGCCAGGTGGGCCGAACAGTTCTGGTTCGCCATCTCTCGCTCGCGGATCGAGGAGCCCGTGCCGGGCGGAGCTCCCTTCGAAGTGACCTCGCAGGGCGGGGTCGTTCGCGGTAGGCGTTGGGGCAACGGCGGTCCGGTCGTCTACCTCGTCCACGGCTGGGGCGGGAACGCCTCCCAGCTCAACCCGTTGATCAGACCTCTCATCGCCGAAGGATTCACCGTTGTCGCGCACGATGCCCTGAGCCACGGCCGCTCAGACCCTGGCCCCACCGGACCGGACAGCAGCGACGGCGTACAGATGGGCAAGGCCCTCGACGATGTGGCGACCCTCTTCGGACCCGCCCATGCCGTCGTCGCCCATTCGATGGGCGGCCTGGCGACGGGCCTGGCGCTCCAGCACGGCTGGCTGGGAGCCGGTCGCCTCGTCTTCATCGCACCAGCCGTGCGGATCAGCGACTACGTCACGGTGGTCCAGACCGGCCTCGGGTTCGGCCCGCGTACGCTGCGACGGCTCGAGAACCGCGTCGTGCGGCGGGTCGGAATGTCGATCGAAGAGGTCGATCTGCATCGTGTCGCGGACGAGATCGAACGACCCGAGCTGCTGGTCATCCACGACCCGTCAGATCGCGAGACATCGTACGAGTCGGCGAAGTCCCTCGTCGGGCACTGGGAACGTGCCCAGCTGACGACAGTCGAAGGACTGGGACACCGTCGGGTGCTGCGTGATCCGGCGATCATCCGCCAGGTCGTCGCCTTTGTCTCGACCGACGAGCTGCAGGAGCAGACCGGCTAGCGAATGAGCTCTTCGACCCTTTCGAGGAATGCTGCATCGCCCGTCACGATCACCACGGATCCGACCGGGTCGTACTCGATGGCGAACTTCGTGATCAGCTCGATCGCCGCCCGAAGGTCGTCCTGGACATAGGTGCGGTCCTCGCCGGGCCAGGCATCGTCCTCGAACTCGACGATGTCGCCCGGCACCCGCCGAACGAAGACGATCTCCTCGATGCCCTGGCCGCGGTGGCCGTACGGGAGGTGTCGCGAGGCCTCGCTGGCTTCGAAGTCTTCTCCGTAGCCGACGAGCGCGACGACCTTGGGGTGTCCGCCTTCACGAATGCGGACCAGGACCTGCTCCGTCGGCGGCAGCGTCTCAGCTGGCTCGAACCACCACTCGAGGTCAGTCCAGGGCTGCAATGAGTGTCTCCTGGACGTAGCCGAGCCAGTCGTAGATCTCAGACATCGCCACGACCGCCTCGTCGGCGGACTCGCCCACCAGCATCGCGTCCTCTTCGTTCTCGATGCCGAGCCGAACGGCCAGCGAGAGACGGATGTCGGTGAGCGACTTGAGCCACGACTGCACGGCGTCTGCGTCGAGCTCGACCTCGATGTCTGCGTCTTCGTCATCAGCCGCAGCGCCGAAGGTCAGACCGCCATCGATCAGTGATCCGATCACTGTCTCGGCGTGATGCACCTTGGTCGACGTCAACGACCGTTCGGTCAGTCGGCGGAACTCGCCCGAGTCCTCTTCGCTGCTGCGGTAGGCGTCGGGAAGCAGCCGTGCGAGGACAGGATCCTCAGGTGGTACGGCCGAGCCGCCCATGCCCAGCTGAACCGCCAACGGGTCGGCATCGGACTCGGCGGCGCCGTTGCGATCGCGGAGCAGCTCGACGACCTGACCCGCGAGATTTGCCAACAGGTGTGCCTCCGGAGATGAAAAGACTGCCGTTGTCCCACCACGGCGACGACGCTTGAAAGGCTTCATGCGTCAGCCCGGTCGAGGGTCGCCCACAGCCCGTACTCATGCATTGCCTGCACGTGACGCTCCATCTGCTCGCGACTGCCACTCGAGACGACAGCCTTGCCGTCGTGGTGCACTGCAAGCATCAGCTCGTGCGCCTTCTCTTCGGTGTAGCCGAAGTAGTTGCGGAACACGTACGCCACGTAGGACATCAGGTTGACCGGGTCGTTCCAGACGATGGTGACCCACGGATCTTCCAGCTCGATGACGGGATCGACGTCCGGCTCGGCGATCTCAACGGGGGTGGGCGTGGTCACCTGTCCATTGTGGCGCAGCCGCGTTGCGCGACGAAATGGTAGGCGCCTGACCGGCTATAGCAGCTCCTTGGCGAGCAGCTCAAGGGTGTTGACGCGACCGGGGGCCGTACGTGGATCGGCCCCCCGCCGAGCTGATGCAACCGGGTTGACCATGACTTCGTCAACCGCGAACTGATCGGCGAGGGCTCGGATCTGCTCAGCGGCGTCTCCAGGCGTGCCGACGACGGCGCGTGCCAAACCTGCGTCGACCAGTGCCTCCTGTTGCGGGTGCAGCGTCTGCTCCTGCGCATCCTCGACCAGGTCGAGCGCGGTGAGGGGCTGTCCCGTACGAAGCCTCGCCATGAGCTGGAGATTGGGCAGCATCAGCGCGGCCGCCTCTTCAGCCGTGTCCGCCACGGCGGCGTTCACCGTCAGGAACGTGACCGGTTCAGGCGCAGCCTCGCTCGGCTGGAACTCCGACCGGTAGACCTCGAGGGCTTCGGCGGTGCCTTGGCCAGAGAAGTGGTGGGCGAACACGTACGGCAATCCCTTGGCGGCAGCGAGGTGTGCGGAGTACATCGACGAGCCAAGCAGCCACATGCGAGGCTCGGTCGTCGCAGCCGGTGTCGCCTTGAGGACGTAGTTCTGCCGCGGGATCGCGACGCGTACGCCATCGGCGCCCATGAGGGCCATCACATCGTCGAGGTACTGCGGGAAGTTCTCGATGTCGGCATCGTCGCGTCCCGCCGCGCCGCGCAGTGCCATTGAGGTGACCGGATCGGAGCCGGGAGCTCGACCGATGCCGAGGTCGATCCGGTCTGGGTGTGCCGCCTCCAGCAGCGCGAACTGCTCTGCCACCGCAAGTGGTGCGTGATTGGGGAGCATGACACCGCCCGAGCCGAGCCGGATCGAGTCGGTCTGCGCCGCGAGGTGCGCGATGAGCACCGGCGGCGAGGTGGCGGCCACGGCTGGCATGTTGTGGTGCTCGGCGACCCAGAAACGGGTGAACCCGAGGCGGTCGGCGGCCTGGGCCAGCCCCACAGTTGCGGCAAGCGCATCACCTGTGGACTGGTCGGACCGGACGGGCACAAGATCGAGCACAGAAAGTCTCACGATCAGGTCAACGCACGTACTCGAACAAACCTTCCGACCGCGCAAAACAAAGGCCGCCCCGTGCGCATGGGGCGGCCTTTGTGGGTGCTGCTGGTGATCAGGTGACCTTGGCAACCGTGCCGTTCGAGTAGAACGTCACAGTCTTGGTGACCTTCTTGCCCGTCTTCTTGCTCTTGGCGCAGTACGTGAACTTCGTGCCGAGGCGGCTGTGCGGCTGGCCGGCCTTGAGCAGCACGCTCTTGACCGAGGTGCCCTTGCTTGAGGGCCTTGATCACGCTGCTCGGACTTGAGCGCCTTCGGGTCGCGGCAGGCATCGTTGGTGACACCCTGAGCGCGCTCCCACATGTCGAGGTACGCCTCCGAGCCGCGAGCCATGTCATCGGCGATCGCGCTGCCACCCTGCTTGCGCAGGTCCTCGATCCAGTCGGGGTAGAGCCCGTAGTGCGAGACGCCGTCGACGTTGATGTCATAGACGCGTTCGCCGCTGACCTGCTTGTCGATCGTCACGCCGCCGAGACCCTTGAACGGATAGGTCACCTTGTTGGGTGCGTTCGCGCCGCGCGGGTCGCCCTGCGCACCGAGTCCGTTGATGTCGGCGCCGTAGCCGATGCCGAAGTAGTAGCGCGGGTCTGCCCAGGTCAGGTGCTTCTTCCACTTGCTCGACGAAGCCCGCGCTGTCACCCGCGTACGGCGTGATCATGCCACCAGCCTTGTAGATGCGCGGGTACGCGTCGGGGGTCGACCACGAGTGGCTCGACACGACGCCGGGGTACTTCAGCTTCTCGGTCACGTCGATCGACTGCCTTGCGGGCCTCGACGCTCATGTGGTCGGGGTCGAACAGCATGTGCCGCTTAGCCAGTCCGGCGATCGTGTGATCGCCCAGTGCGGTCAGGCCGAGCGCGTTGCAGTGCGGGCCGGGCGCGTAGATCGGCAGCTTGATCGGCAGCGCAAGGCTGGCGACTGCACCGAACAGCGCGTCCTGCTCCGGGATGACGCCCGGGCAGTGCAGGCTGCGGGTTGTCCGCGACCTCCGGGTCGGGGTCAGTGCACTTGCGCATGTCCCAGAACGACCCGGTCTCCAGGAAGTTCGCGGCGTTGACCAACGGACCGATCGTGCCGCCGTCGCCGGCGACACCCGACAGTGCGTTGTCGAACTTGTTGACCAGCTCCATCTGGCGTCACGCCCATGGCTTTGACTTCGTCGAGCTGCTTGTCGATCTCCGCCGCCGATGCACTGCGGCTTGCCGAGCTTGGTCGAGCAGCCGAACGGAACGCTCGTCTCCATGCCCATGACGACGGCGAGCTTGCCCTGGTTGATGACCTTGCGAGCCTCGAACGGGTCGGTGACGATGCGGTACCAGCCCTTGCCGGGGCCGCCGTTCTGCGCATCGATGTAGCGCTCGAGCTTGCGCATGTCGGCGGCCTGCAGGCGCATCGAGGTCATGTCGTCGCAGGAGTTGCGCTTGAGCGGGTAGATCGTGCAGAGCTGGTTGTTCTCGACCAGCAGGTTGACGAGGATCCGCTGGCCGCCGCGCCACGAACGCTCGAGCCACTTGTAGTAGGTGCCCTCATGGGTCAGTGAGTTGGGAGCCGGCCAGTCCTTGAACGTCGGCCAACCGACCGTGTCGTGCGGTGCGACCGGCACGCCGCCCTTCAGGAAGTTCTCGACGACCGCGCCCGCACCTGCCGTGAGCGTGTGGTCGGGGCAGTCGACGAGGGCCGCCGTGACGCCGTACGGGTGCCAGGGCCGGCCACAGTGCAGCGGCTCCACCGAGGAACTCGAAGGCCATTCCGTGCGTGTGTGCGTCGAGGTAGCCGCGCACCTCCTGGAATGACGAGGTACCGCCGAACGGGTTGCCGGTGACGTTGACGCTGACCTCGGGCCAGGGCTCACAGCCGGTCGTGACCTTGAGCGCGAACCGTGTGACTGCGCCGGTTCGCACCTTGCCGTCCTCGGCAACGTTCACGGCCCGCCCGTTGGAGGCAGTCGTGAAGGAGAAGCCGTTGCTCGACATGCCCACGGCCCACTCAGCTGCGGCCGTCGGCTTTGCTGCGGACTTGATCTGGCCGCCACTCTCCGACACGAAGCTTGCGGGCTTGCCATAGAGCAGGTAGGTGCCGAGATCCGTCGCCTGGAAGTGGAACGGTTCCGCCGTGGCAATGGTTGCCGACGATGCGGTGTAGCCAGCGCCTGCTCGGGCGACCCATTTGCCATTGGACTTCGACTGAAGGGCGTAACAGCCTCCCGCCATCGCGTACTGCGTCGTCGGTACTGCTGCCCGCGGGGCGGGCGACGCGGTCGGGACGATCTTGGGGTCGGCCTCAAGGCGCTGGGCCTCGACAGCCGAGAGCCCGGTGATCGCCTGCAGCACGTTGGTCGAGGCGGTGGCTCCGGTCGCGTCAGAACGCGAGATGGCGTTCTTGGTCGCCGGGTCGTTGTGCGAGTGCGGCTTGGACTCGTCCAAGACGGTCGAGGCGGTGCTCGACGTACCTCCGTGGAACTGCTGCGTCCACGCGGCATAGGCGGGGAACGTGCCAATCGTCAGTGCGATCGTCACGAACGCAATCGAAAGTGGCCAGAAATGACGGTGCCGCGCGATTCGTGACATTGAATTCCCTCTCGAAGTTACCCAGATGTCACAACGAGACGTACGACACAAAAGTCACGTGGAGTTACACCGAAAAGCGGTGTCAGGAGACGGCCGACTCATCGCTCATTTCTGGCATGTTGGACGGGAAGGTCCCGAGGCGCTCGACGATGAACCCGCCCGGATAGGACTTGATACGCGCCAGCTCGTTGACCCGCACGGGTTTGCGGCGGGCTGGCATCAGCCGAACGAAGCGTGCTCGCGCCCTCAGGCTTGCGCGCGAGAACCATACGACTGGCCTCGACGGCTTCTCGAACCCGAACGCCTCCAGCAGCGGATCGTCCATCAAGGCGCGGCTGAACGCGTGCGTGCCCTTGGCGAAGACACGGGGGTAGAAGGAGACCAGGAGCTTGAGCGTGGCATCGGCAACCGCCCGAGACTTCTCGTCGAACGTGAAGTGCTCGGCCTCGTACGCGTCGAGCAGCTCCTCGAATCCGGCGAAGTCGTCAGGCATGTCCTTGATGCCCATCAGCCGCCCCAGGCGCTGGTAGTAGCGGACTGCGGCGACCTGCTCCGCCTCGGTGCCGCGTCGCCAGCCGTAGTCGCGGATCCAGCGCTGCGGGATCACCACGAACGTCGCGAGCACGTAGCGCATGTCGTCGCCTGCGATGTCGTAGCTGCCATGCATCTGGTTCATGCGCCGGATGGCAGAGCGACCCTTGTCCGACTCCATGCCGTCCTCGAGCACCGAGTCGAGCACCAGCGCGGTGTCGTCGTGGCGCTTCTGGGTGTCGGTGGTGAACTCGCCGGTGTCGAAGAGCAGCCGGCCGATCGACGGCACGGCGTACGTCCGGAACAGCGCGAAGCTGAGGGACTGCTGCACGTCCCACGGGAACTCGTAGTGCGTCACGATCCTCGAGATCTCCTCGAAGTCGGTCTCCGGATCCAGCTTTGCAATCTCACGCTGCCAATGATCTCGCCGCATGCTCGGACTCTATCGTGACAGTGACACTGTCACAATGCTTGTCGCAGGAAGTCGACGATGTCGTCCAGCGCCTGCTTCGCCGGCGGGGACACCCCCGGCAGGCTCATGAACCCGTGGATCGCGCCCTTGTACTCGGCATAGCGAACCGGTACGCCGGCCGCCACCAGCGCATCCCGGTAGTGCGCACCGTTGTCCAGCAGCGGATCGAGCTCCGCCGTGAGGATGAACGCCTTGGGCAGGTCGGCGTGCGACTCGGCGCGGATCGGTGAAGCCCGGAAGTCCTCGGTGCCGTACTGGTCGCCGAGATAGAGCCTGGCAAAGGCGTTCATGTTGCGTGACGTCAGCACCGGCGCCTCGGCGTTGCGGATCTCCGACGGCCACGTGTCGTACATCTCGACTCCGGGATAGATCAGCACCTGCGCTCGGATGCCCGGGCCACCGGCGTCTCGTGCGAGCAGCGCGACAACGGCGGCGAGGTTGGCACCGGCGCTGTCGCCCATCACAGCGAGGCGCTCGGGATTGATGCCCAGCTCGTCGGCGTTCTTGACGACCCACTCGACGGCGTCGCGGCAGTCCTCCAGACCCGCAGGAAACGGATCCTCCGGGGCGAGCCTGTAGTCGGGCGAGATGACCACGACGTTGTTTCGTACGGCGATCCGGCTCGCCGCCCAACCCGACTGCTCGGGATTGCCCTGCACCCAGCCGCCACCGTGGAAGTTGATGAGGCACGGCCGGGGCGCGATGCCGTTCTTGGGGCGATAGACGAGGGCGCGTCGACCGGCGCCCCAGCTGATCTCCTCAACCTCAGCACTCTTGTCCAGCGCTCCGAAGACGCGCCGCCCTGCTGCGGTCATCTGCAGCTTGCGTCGGTCTCCCCGGAGCTTGGCGTAGTCCTGGGCTTCCTCCACGGGAGTCGAGAGACGCCCAAGAACCGCGGCGAAGATGCGCGTACGCATCGGCATCGAGCTCAACGCTCCAACCCATTCAACAGCGTGCCTTTCCAGTCTTGTCGCCCGTGTAGCGACACGTGTCAGCGATGGTGCGCTTGCCGTCGATCAGTGTGGCGGTGTCGCCAGAGTTGTTCCACACGTCACCCCATCCTGCGTGCTGGACGGGGTTGCCGGCCTTGTCCACCCGGTTCTTGCCCCCGGACGACAGGATCGTGAGCGTACCTCCGCCAGGGATCACCGTCTTGGGCATCCGGTACTGGCCGTACCCGACGTCATCCTTGACGACCCAGCCGACAAGGGTCTTGGGCGCCTTGCTTCGGTTGCGAAGGACGATCTTCTCGGACTTGCCGCCATAGACGATCGACTCGATCGTGACGGCTTTGCTGCTGGTGCCAGTGCCGGCGGCGAACGGGAGCAAGGTGATCTTGGCCCGGGTGATCGTGAGCTTGGAGTCGGGGCACTTCTTCATGACCTTGTCGATCGCGTCCTTCTCCCGCTGGTCGACCGTCATGTTCCAGCGGCCCTTCACGGCGATCCACGAGGCGATGTACTTGCACTGATTGACCTTCGGCACGTACCACTGCGGGTCGTCGGCGACCTTGTCGTAGTTGAGGCTCGTCGTGGTCGGCACGAGAGCCCGCTTCTCCCCCAGGTCGTTGGCGAAGCGGATCCGGGTCGCCAGATCCCACTGGTACGCGCCGGAGTCCCAGGCTTCTGCGAGGGGCACGAGATGGTCGATCTGCACCTCGAAGCTCTTGGTCCACGTCTTGTTGTCGTAGTACGAGAGCCACTTGCCCTGGAAAATCTTGCAGCGCTTGGTGACCGGTACGAGAGACTCCCGGGCAAGCACCTCCTGCCGCGTGTCACGACAGTCGTTGTCGGCGTCAATCCAGCCCTCGCCGAAGTAGGACCGCAGATAGGCCTGGCGGTCCTCCGGCTCGACCTTCAGCAGGCGAGATCCCTTGCGGAACGATGTGACGGTCACGCCTGACGGCGGCTTCACCGGCTTGGTCACGGGTTTGCTCACCGGCGGCGCGGAGGCCTGCGGGGTCGGCACTGCGCGGGGCTCATCCTCGAGCTCGATCACGCCGGTCAGCACGAGGACGCAGAGGCCCGCGATCACAGCCAGCGTGAGCACCCGCTTCAAAGGCATGGCTCAGGCTAGCCGGAAGCCTTGAGCGCCCAGGCACGCAAGGCGTCGATGCGCTCCTGCAGCTCGACCGCAGATGCAGCCGCTGCCGCGGGTCCGCCGCACTGCTGGCGCAGGCGGCTGTGGGTGACGCCGTGCGGTGAACCGGTGCGGTGGTGCCAGGCGCCGACCAGGGCATGCAGCTCCTTGCGGAGCGCTGCCCGGCGTTCGAATGCAACATCCGCGGCCGGCGCTGCCGACGGCTTGGACTTGGCCCGTTTCGAACGCGACTTGCGCAGCAGCTCGGCAACTTGGTCGTGGTCGAGCAGGCCGGGAATCCCGAGGAAGTCCAGCTCGCCGTCACCATCGGCCAACGCGTCGTAGCCGAACTCGCCACCGTCATAGACGAGCCGATCGAAGGAGGCGTCGCTGCCGAGGGCGCGATATTCGCCGAGCTGGTCCGACGCGCCCTCATCCTGCTGCGCCTTGGCCATGAGCTCTGCCTCGGCGGCAAACAGGTCGGCCTCGTCGGCGATCGGGCGGCCGATGACGTGATCGCGCTGCGACTCCAGGTCGGCGGCAAGGGCCAGTAGCGCCGGGACGCTGGGCACGAAGATCGACGCCGTCTCCCCGCGCCGCCGCGTACGTACGAAGCGGCCAACCGCCTGCGCGAAGTAGAGCGGAGTCGCCGTCGTCGTCGCGTACACGCCGACCGATAGTCGCGGGATGTCGACGCCCTCGCTGACCATGCGAACTGCGACCATCCACGGGGTCATGCCGGCGGAGAAGTCAGCGATGCGGGCGCTGGAGCCGGGCTCGTCGGAGAGCACGACCGTGGGATCGGTCCCGGTGATCTCGGCGAGCACGGCGGCATACTGGCGGGCGGTGTCCTGGTCACTGGCGATCACGAGGCCACCGGCGTCCGGTACGTCTCGTCTCACTTCCATCAGCCGAGTGTGCGCGGCCTGCAGCACGGCCGGTATCCACGAGCCCTGCGGATCGAGCGCCGTACGGAGAGCCTGAGCCATGGCCGCCCGATCGAGCGGCTCACCGAGCCTGGCTGCGACTTCGTCACCTGCTCGGGTGCGCCACTGCATCTGGCCGGAGTAGGCCATGAACAACACCGGACGGACGACTCCATCGCGCAGGGCATGCCCGTAGCCATAGGAGAAGTCGGCAACACTGGAGACGGTTCCGTCGTCCGCAGGCGCGTAGGAGACGAACGGGATCGGGTTGTCGTCGGAGCGGAACGGCGTGCCGGTCAGGGCCAGGCGCCGGATGGCGGGCTCGCACGCCTCCTGCACGGCGTCGCCCCAGCTCAGTGCGTCGGCGGCGTGGTGGATCTCGTCGAGGATCACCATCGTCGAGCGGCTGTCGATGCGGCTGCGATAGCTGTTGGCGTTGACGGCGAGGCCCGCGTACGTGACCGCGAACCCATCGAAGTCGGCTCCCAGACGGCCCTGGCTCGTGAGCGACGGGTCGATCGTGATGCCGATGCCGGAGGCGGCAAGCGCCCATTGGGTCTTGAGGTGATCGGTCGGCGTGACGATCACGACTCGGTCGACGATGCCCCGGGACATCAGGTCTGCGGCGATGGTCAGCGCGAACGTGGTCTTGCCCGCACCAGGCGTCGCAACCGTGAGGAAGTCACGGGGTTGCGTGCGCTGATAGAGCTCGAGAGCGTCTCGCTGCCAGACCCGGAGGTGCTGGCTACGCGTCACCCGAAGGGGTCCCCTCGTCGCCGTCGTCGCTCATGCTCTCCCAGATGTCCTTGCACTCGGGACAGACCGGGAAGCGCTCAGGATCGCGGCTGGGCACCCACACCTTGCCGCACAGGGCGACGACGGGGTGGCCCATGATCATGGCCTCGGTCAGCTCGTCCTTGGGGACGTAGTGCGAGAACTTCTCGTGATCCCCCTCCTCCGTGCGCATGTCAGTGCGCTCGTCCACCACCGTCTCTGTACCGCTCCGGAAGAAAGCCACGACCCCACCTTAACGAGTGATCTCAATTGGCCGAAGGGTCGTCGGGGAATGTCGTGAGGAACCTCGCATCATTTTCCTGGCGACGCAGAACTTCTCGCCAGAGCGTCTCCGGCTGCGGCGAGACCAGGTCGTCCTCGCGCGAATCGGTGACGATCCAGGCACCCTCCTCGATCTCGTCCTCGAGCTGGCCCGGCCCCCACCCCGCATAGCCCGCGAACACCCGGAGCCCGGCGAAATCGCCATGACTGGGCAGCGGTCCTTCGAGGTCGACGAGGCCGACCTTGCCCGCCATCTGTCGCCAGCCGGTCGGCGGAGCGATGTCGGTGATGACGCCGAGTGCCAGTGCCGAGTCCATCGCGACAGGACCTCCGTCGAACAGGCACACCGGAGCATTGACCAGGTCTGCCCAGTCAGGCAGGACGTCGTCGACCTCAGAATCCAGCGGCCGGTTGACGATCACGCCCAGAGCACCGTCACCGTCATGGTCGAGCAGGAACACGACGCTGCGGATGAACGGGCCTGATTCGATCGCGGGAGTCGCGACCAGCAGCCGCCCTCGCATCGTGTCCATGCCTCTATGATGCAGCCATGCCCAGAGACTCGTCGGCAACTGGCGAATTCACCGTCGACGAGTTGGCCGCACGGGCGCAGATGACCGTGCGCAACGTGCGCGCGTACGCCAGTCGCGGGCTCATCGCAGCGCCGCGGCTCGAGGGTCGTACGGGTTACTACACGCTCGAGCACCTGCAGCGGCTCCAGCTCATCCGTCAGCTCATCGATCGCGGCTACACGCTCGCCGCGGTCGAGAAGGCGATTGCCCGCACCCCGAAGGATGGCGCCGGACACGCCATCGACCTGATGAACATCCTCGAGCTGCCCAATGACGACGGCGAGGCGCAGGTGATGTCCCGCGACGGTCTCGCCGCCTTGGCCGGTGTCCCACGGGACGACAGGCTGATCGACTCGATGGAGGAGTTTGGACTCGTGGAGTGGGTTGACGGAGACCGCGACGTCGTACGCCTGCTGGAGCCGATCGTCGTACGTACCGGTGCCGCTGCTGTCGCCGTGGGCCTCGCTCCTGAGACCGTCATCGGACTGTTCCCGATCATCCAGTCGCGTCTGCGCGAGATCGCCGACGCCTTCGTCAACGAGGTGTCGGCCGAGATCGTCCGGCCCTTTGTCGATGCCGGGCTTCCCGAGGACCAGTGGCCGCACATACTTCACACGATCGAGAACCTCGTCCCGATTGCCAGCCAGATCACCCTTGGCATCTTCCGCGGCCAGTTTCGCGAAGCGATCGACAACGAGGTCGGCGAGCAGCTCAGCGTGCTGAGCAAGGCCGCCGACAAGGCATCAAACGAGTCGTGAGAAAGAGATAACCCCGCCCGGCGCCGAGGGAGGGAGGTGGCGCCAGGCGGGGTGATCGTTGACCCGGTCAGGCTGCGTGGAACCGCAGCTTGCTCATGAGCGAGCCGCTACGCGGCTGCTCGTCCTCGACGACGTCGGTGTAGACGACTGACTCGCGAGCTGAGTCGCGCAGTCGTTCACCATGACCGTTGAGGTCCGGGTGGTTCCAAGGCACTCCGGCCGACGCGGCGAGAAGCGTGAGCTCCTTCGCGAAGGCCTTGCCGAGTGCGGGGTTGTCGAGCTCGGCGTCCAACAGGGTCCGTGCACCGGGCATTTCGCCGGCGGCGTTGACCCAGGCTGAGACAGCCATGATCTCGGGGGTGTCGACGCCCTCGCTGAGCAGGCGATCCAGCTGGCCACTGAGGCGCTGGAACCAGTTCATCTGGAGGTCGAACAAGAGCTCGGTCTCGTTCGCGTAGGCCTCGCGGCCTCCGTCGACCGTGTCGAGCAGTTCGGTGAGCGTGATGTCGTTGCGGCGCTGGTCAGCGATGGCAAGCATCTCGCGTGAGTACTTCCTTGCGACGGTTGTAAGCATTCCAGGTCATGGGGTGCTCCTTTCGTCTCCGTCTGTACGAGAGTTCCATACCCTCGGTACGTACTCTCAGTATGTTCCATACCGACAGTGATTGCAAACCCCCGGTATGTGATCCGAGGCACAGCACACACGGGGTCATAGACTGACCAGATGGCGCATCCGACAAAAGTGGTCCACAAGAGCGTTCTGCGCGCAGCGCGCAAGACGACTCGACGACAGGACTACTCCTCCAGCACCAAGCGTGCACTGCTCGACAACGCCACGAGGCTGTTCACCGATCACGGCTACGCCGGCACCTCGCTCGACGAGGTCGTCGCCGCTGCTCGGGTGACCAAGGGCGCGTTCTACCACCACTTCCCCAGCAAGCTGGCGTTGTTCGAGGCAGTCTTCGAACGGGTGCAGGGTGCCACCACGACCAAGGTCGAGAAGGCCATCGACGCATCCAAGGATCCGTGGGAGCGAGCCCAGATCGGCCTCGAGACGTTCCTCGAGGTGTGCCGCGAGCCGGGCTATCGACGCATCTGTCTACAGGAAGGCCCGGTCGCCCTGGGTCACGAGCGTTGGCACGAGGCTGAGAAGTCCTCAACGCTGGGAATCGTGCAGCGCACCGTTGACGCGCTGCTTGAGGACCTCGGCGGTGGCGAAGACCTCAACGAAGCCTTCGGCATGTCTTCTACGGAGCCATCAAGTCGGCCTCAGAGTACGTCGCTGACGCCGAAGACCCGAGCGCTGCCAGCGAGGAAGTTCAAGGAGCGATCGGCGCGATCCTGGCCGGCATGCGTCTACTGCCGACGATTGATGCGCCCTTCGGCGAACCCGTCAACGAAGCTTGACGGTGCCGTTGCCCTGAGGTGCCAGCTCCAGGAACACGTGGCCCGGGTCGATCGTGATCGGTCGGCCGTCTTCGCCCTTGAACGAGATCGTCGCCGCCAGGCGGTCTTTGGACCACGTGGCTTCGGTGACGGTCTTGCCGTTGAAGATCATGGCCCGACCGGTTCCCTTGACCACGGTCTCCGGGACCGGGTTGTTGGCGACATCGGTGTAGCCCGCGTCGACGATCTTGGCGAACATCACGATCATCGTGTCGGCCTTGAAGTCACTGCTGGCGGGAGCGTGGCTGTTGGTGCGTACCCACTTGCCGCCCTTGAGCGCCCACTCGGTCCGAGTGCCGGGAGAAAACCGCACGGTAGCGCCGGTGGCCGTCTTGGGAGCCGGCGGCGGAGTCGCCGAGTCCGACGGCGCGGGCTCAGTCTCCTTCTCCTTGGCATCGGCGGGAGTCCACGTGAAATAGGGGCCGACGATCTCGGTCGACTTGGCCTTGCTGGCTACCTTCTTGAGGTTGATCAGGCGGTTGTAGGGGCGCGACTTGCTCGGGTCGCTGCTGAATCCTGGTGCACCGTGGTCCTCGGAGAAGATCGTGGTGCCGGCCTTCTTGACCTCGCGATAGGTCTTGTTGGCGCCGCCGGATGCGATGACCTGGCCGCCAACGGGTGCGGCGAGACCGATGTCGGTCGTACGCATCGACCGCACGTGTCCGACCTTGGACGGCAGCTCGCTGTAGAAGAACGCCGCGAGACGTGTCAGCCCACCCTCGACGAGCTCCTCGACCACGAGGTCCGCCTTGTCGAGGCCGATCTGCGGCTCCCCGCCATACGTGTTCTCGATCTTGACGACGAACACCGGGTTGTCCGGGCGACCGTTCGGCATCGGTGTGCCGTTCAGCGGCGAGATCTCGACGATCTTCTCGGCGGTGCCCTTGTCAGGATCGGCAGTGGTCTTGGGCTCGCTGCCTCCCGAGCAGGAGCTCAGCGCCAACGCTGCGGATGTGAGCAGGAGCGCGCCGGTCATCTTGAAACTGCGCGCGGATGTCGTGGAAACAGGCATTGCCTCAGCATGCCGCATGGACCACCCGAAGGAGCGCACCGGGCCGTTGTCGGGCGGTGCGCGGTTCGGGGTGTTGTGGAGGTGCTCAGGCGTTCCTCGGCTTGCGGAAACCGGCTGCGACAGCAGCCGCTTCCGTCTTGAACCATGTTTCGGCGATCGTCTGACCGTAGAACGGGCTGTCCGGCGTGTGATAGATCATCGAGTCCTCGTTGCCCTTGATCTTGTACTGGGCCGAAGGGGCCCTGCCTCCTGCCAGAGGCTGGGCCGAGCCCGGGAACCTGCCCGCAGCGACGGCCCTCTTGGCCGGAGCCTTCTTCGCGGCGGTTCTGGCCGGAGCCTTCTTGGCCGGAGCCTTCCGGGCAGCAGTCTTCTTGGCTGCGGTCTTGGCCGCTGGTGCCTTCTTCGCAGCAGGGGCGGCGGCGACTGCAACCGTCTTGGCAGGAGCCCTCTTGGCAACGGGCGCCTTGTTGGCCGCCGTCCTGGCAGGGGCCTTCTTGGCAGCGGTCTTTGCTGGTGCCTTCTTCGCGACGGGTGCCTTCTTGGCAGCCGGCTTGGCTGGCTCCTTCTTGGCGGGAGCCTTCTTCGCCGCGGGTGCCTTGGTGGCCGACTTCCTGGCGGCCGGGGATTTCCTGGCAGCGGGTGCCTTCTTCGCGGTTGCGCCGGCGCCCGGTGGGGTGAAGCCGGCAGCGCGAGCGTCCGCCTCGGTCTTGAACCAGACCTCTGCGATGGTCTGACCGTACGACCGACTGTCGGGCGTGTGGAAGTACATCGAGTCCTTGTTGCCCTTGATCTTGTACTCGGCCGATGGCGCCTTGCCGCCCGCGAGCGGCAGCGCCGACTTCGCGAAGCCTGCCGACTCGACCTTGCTGCTCAGGGAGGCCGCCTTGGCCGGCGCGACCCGGCCGAGCGAACGCTCAGATGCGCCGCGAGCGCGCTGGTACTTCGCCTGACGCATCAGCCAGCCGAGGATGAAGCCGAGGATCGCGGCGAGGAGCAGCCAGACGATGATCTCTCCGATGGTGTAACCCGACATGGTCAGTTTCCCTTCACGATGAAGTCGACGCGACGATATTGCTCCGCAAATGCGTCGCCGTCGGTCTCCGAATCAGATCCGTAGCTCCTGGTTGAAAGTCGAGAGGCATCGATGCCGCTCGACACGAGGAAGTCCTTGACTGCCGCGACACGTTCGTCGCTCAGGGCCTTGCCTCGAACGGGATCGGTCGGGCCCGCGTGGCCGCCGATCTCGAGCTCGACGCCCGGCACTCGGAGGAGTACGTCAGCGAGGGCCAGCAGTGCTGCCTTGCCCTTGGCGTCCAAGGTGGACGAGCCACGAGCGAAGTAGACGTTGGCCGCATCAACCTCTTCGGCCTGCTCGGAAGTCAGCGCCTTCGAGTCGACCTTCAGCGCATTGTCGAACGTCAGACCGACCGCAGCCGGCTCAACGAGCTTGGCCACCGCATCGACGCCGCCCTGTGTGGACATCGTCCCGCCGACCGCAATCGAGTCGCCGTCGACAGTGAGTGCGAGGTTGCCGACCCCCTCGAGGTCGGTGATCAGCTTGGGCAAAGTGGCAAACCAGTCGGCCGTACCCACGCTGGGATCGACCTTCAAGTCGCCGGTGACCTTCCCGAGCGAGGCGGCCGCATCCCTGAGCTGGCCGGCAACGGCACCATTTGGCACAACACCTGTCAGGTTGACGCCTTCAGCGTTGTGGGTCATCGACAGCGTCGGCGGCTTGGGGAGCGACTTGCCGCTGTCGGTGTCGATCTTGGCCCAACGCACTCCATCGACGCCTTCGACGATCTTCTCGGCCCTGGCGAGCTCCTGGGGCGTGCCGTTGCTGACCCTGGCCTCGCGCCCGTTGAAGTCGACCTTGACGTTGCTCAGCCCGGCGTCCACCAGAGCTTTGTACGCCTTGGGCGTGAGGTCGTTGCTCGTGGAGCTGGATCCGGCGATGGAGCCGATGCCGATCACTGCAACCAGGGCCAGCCCGGTCAAGCCGGCCAGCCTCTTGGTGTTGGACTGTGGTGTCGTCACGTCAGCATCCCCTGCTTCTGAGTCCCGGCCATGCCCGAGTGCGTGACCACAGTAGCGACCGGCGTCCCCCCGCGCCACGAGAAGGCGAATGTCGGATGTCGCTGGAAGAATGAACGGATGCCCGGCTCGACAGCAGCGTTCGCACCTGCGACGCGCGAATGGTTCGACGACTCATTCGCGGCACCGACTCCTGCCCAGGTCGGTGCGTGGGACGGCATCACCAGCGACGACAACGTTCTCGTCGTCGCGCCCACCGGCTCGGGCAAGACCCTGGCCGCGTTCCTCACCGCCATCGACAGACTCATGCGGCCGGGCGACTCCGAAGGCACCCGGGTCCTCTACATCTCGCCGCTCAAGGCCCTGGCTGTCGACGTCGAGCGCAACCTCCGGTCACCACTCGTCGGCATCACGCACGCTGCGGCACGCCGCGGCGACGCCTTTCGGGAGGTCACGGTCGGACTGCGTTCCGGCGACACCTCGACGCGAGATCGCCGAGCACTCGTGACCCATCCGCCCGACATCCTCATCACCACCCCGGAGTCGCTGTTCTTGATGCTGACGTCAGCGGCCCGCGATACGTTGCGGGGCGTCGAGACGGTCATCATCGACGAGATTCACGCTGTTGCGGGCACCAAGCGCGGCGCACACCTGGCGGTGTCGCTCGAACGGCTCGACGGGCTCCTCGCGAAGCCGGCTCAGCGCATCGGCCTCAGCGCGACGGTGCGACCGCATGAGGAGGTCGCCCGCTTCCTCGGCGGCATGGCCCCCGTACGCATCGTGGCGCCAGAGTCGACCAAGACGCTTGCGCTGGAGGTCGCCGTACCGGTCGACGACATGACTCGACTGCCCGCATCTCCGTCGGCGGACGACCCCGACGCACCGCGCGGCAGCATCTGGCCGCACGTCGAGCACTCGATCGTCGCGCGCGTGCTCGAACACCAGTCGACGATCGTCTTCGTCAACTCGCGCGGACTCGCCGAGCGACTGACGGCACGCCTCAACGAGACCTACACCGAGCAGCTCAGCACGGAGTCCGCGAGCACGGCCAGCCGACCGCCGGCTCAGCTGATGGGCGGCAGCGCCCAGAGCAACGGCGCCGATCCTGTGCTCGCACGTGCCCACCACGGTTCGGTGAGCAAGGAACAACGCGCCCTGATCGAGGATGACCTCAAGGGCGGTCGCCTGCGATGTGTCGTGGCAACGTCGAGCCTCGAGCTCGGCATCGACATGGGCGCCGTCGATCTCGTCATCCAGGTGTCGACCCCGCCGTCGGTGGCCAGCGGCTTGCAACGCGTGGGCCGGGCCGGGCACCAAGTTGGTGAGATCTCACGCGGCGTCGTCTATCCGACATCGCGCCATGATCTTCTGGCGTCAGCGGTCACGACAGCGCGCATGCAGGACGGGCTGATCGAGCGGCTCGACATACCGTCCAACCCGCTCGACATCCTGGCGCAGCAGACCGTGGCCGCGACCGCACTCGACACCCTCGGCGTCGAGGAGTGGTTCGACACCGTACGCCGCAGCGCACCCTTCGCGACCCTCCCCCGCGCTGCCTTCGACGCAACGCTCGACCTGCTGGCCGGCCGCTATCCGACCGATGAGTTCGCCGAGCTCCGGCCGCGGCTCGTGTGGGATCGCGAAGCCGGCACCATCATGGGTCGTCCCGGCGCGCAGAGGCTCGCCGTCACCAGTGGCGGCACAATCCCTGATCGCGGGATGTTCTCCGTCACCCTCGCAGTCGGCACCGAAGAGTCCGGCAGCCGCAAGGTCGGCGAGCTCGACGAGGAGATGGTCTACGAGTCACGCATCAACGACGTCTTCGCCCTGGGCGCGACGAGCTGGCGCATCCAGGAGATCACCCACGATCGGGTCGTCGTGACGCCGGCGTTCGGGCAGCCCGCTCGCCTCCCGTTCTGGAAGGGCGACACCGTCGGCCGCCCCTTTGAGCTCGGTGAGGCCATCGGCGGGTTCGTCCGCGAGATCTCGACCCTGACGCCCAAGAAGCTCGCCGAGCGCGCCAGCGGGATCGGGCTCGGCAAGCAGGCGACGGACAACCTCGTGGCCTATGTGCAGGATCAACGGCAGGCCACCGGTCACATACCGTCCGACCGCAATCTCGTCATAGAGCGGTTCCGTGACGAGCTGGGTGACTGGCGGGTCGTCCTGCACTCCCCTTACGGCCGACGGGTGCACGCACCGTGGGCGCTCGCGGTCGGAGCGCGCATCGTCGAGCGCTACGGCATCGACGGCTCGGTCGTCGCCAGCGACGACGGAATCGTCGCCCGCATACCGGACACCGAGGTCGAGCCACCGGGTGCCGACCTGTTCGTCTTTGATGCCGATGAGCTCGACAAGATCGTCACCGAGGAGGTCGGCGGCTCAGCCCTCTTCGCATCCCGTTTCCGCGAGTGTGCTGCACGGGCGCTGCTGCTGCCGCGCCGCAATCCCGGATCGCGGGCCCCGCTCTGGCAGCAACGTCAACGATCGGCGCAGCTGCTCGACGTGGCACGCAACTATCCCGAGTTCCCGATCCTGCTCGAGACCGCCCGGGAATGCTTGCAGGACGTCTACGACCTGCCGTCGCTCACGGCGCTCTCGCGACGCATCGCGACGCGCGAGATCTCGCTCGTGGAGATCACCACCGACAAGGCTTCTCCGTTCGCGCAGACCCTTTTGTTCGGTTACGTCGCCGCCTTCCTCTACGAGGGCGACACGCCGCTTGCCGAACGCCGGGCATCCGCGCTCACCCTCGATCCGACGCTGCTTGCCGAGCTGCTCGGCCGCGCTGAGCTCCGCGAGCTGCTCGACCCCGATGTCATGGATCGCACCGAGCGGGAGCTGCAACGCCTCGCCGATGACCGCCGGGCCAAGAACGTCGAGGGCGTCGCGGACCTCCTGCGCATGCTCGGCCCACTGTCGGTCGCCGAGGTCGCGCAGCGGCTCGAGGACGATGTTGCCGCCCATGCGAAGGAGTGGCTCATCGAGCTTCGCGATGCGCGTCGTGCTGTGGCACTTGTCGTCGCCGGCGAAGAGCGGTGGGCGGCCGTCGAGGACGCCGGACGTCTGCGCGATGCCCTGGGTGTCGCGCTCCCGCTCGGCATCCCCGAAGCGCTGCTGCAGGGCGTCGCCGATCCGCTCACCGACCTGATCTCCCGCTACGCCCGCACCCACGGACCTTTCACGACCGAAGAGGTTGCAAGCCGATTCGGTCTCGGCAGCGCCGTCGCCATTCAGGTGCTCCGCCGTCTGGCTCGCGACGGACGTCTGACCGAAGGCGAGTTCAGACCGCAGGCCAGCGGCTCCGAATGGATCGAGCCCGGCGTGCTGCGCCGCATACGTTCGCGGTCGCTCGCCGCCGCACGCCAGCAGGTCGAGCCGGTCGACCCGGCGACCTATGCGCGCTTCCTCCCGTCGTGGCAGGGAGTCGGATCGTCGCTGCGCGGGGTCGAGGGGGTGCTGTCAGTGGTCGAGCAGCTTGCCGGTCTCGCCCTACCCGCCTCGGCGTGGGAGTCACTCGTGCTGCCGGCCCGCGTACGCGACTACTCCCCCGCCATGCTCGACGAGCTGACCTCCGCCGGCGAGGTGGTGTGGTCCGGTGCCGGATCACTGCCGGGCAGCGACGGTTGGGTGCAGCTCTCACCGCCAGACCTCATCCTCCCGGCGACGCCCACCTGGGAGCCGGCCCCGCTGCTCGATGCCATCATCGAAGCACTCGGCGGGGGCGGCGCCTTCCTGTTCCGCCAGCTCACCGAGCTGTTGCCTGACGAAGACGACGACCGGACCATCGCCGATGCGTTGTGGGAGCTCGTCTGGGCCGGCCGGGTCAGCAATGACACGTTCGCTCCAATGCGCACCCTCGTGGGTCGCGGTGGAGCGCACCGTACGACCCGGCCGACTCCACGTGGACGCATCCACGGCCGCCGGGTGCAGCCACGCGTCGCACTCCAGGGGCCGCCGACGGTCAGCGGCAGATGGTTCGCGCTACCTGCACCTGCGACGGATTCCACTGTCCTGCAGCTCGCCCGTACGGAGTCGCTGCTCGGCCGCTACGGCGTCGTCACCCGTGGCTCGGTCATGGCCGAGGGCACGCCGGGCGGGTTCGCCGGCGTCTATCGGGTTCTCCGAGAGCTCGAGCAGACAGGCGCCTGCCTGCGTGGCTACTACATCGACTCACTCGGTGCCGCACAGTTCGCGGCTCCTTCAACGGTCGACCGCATGCGCACGTACGTCAACGACGACGACGCGGTCACCGACGACGAAGCGCTGACGCTTGCCGCGACCGATCCGGCCAACCCGTTCGGTGCGGCGCTGCCATGGCCCGCGCGCACCAATGACTCCAAGCACCGACCGGCGCGCAAGGCCGGCTCTCTCGTCGTCATGCACGACGGGCGACTGGTGCTCTATCTCGAGCGCGGTGGCAAGAAGGCATTGATGTTCGACCATGACCCGGCACGTCTCGCCGCGGCGGCCACCTCACTTGCGTCGACCGTGCGTGCGCGCCGGGTGCACCGCCTGAGCGTCGAGACCGTCGACGGCGACCCGATCACCGACAGCCCGTTGGGTGAGGCGCTCCGCGAAGCCGGCTTCGAGCGAACCCCCAAGGGCGTCAGACTCGATGCCTGAGGGCGACACCGCCTGGCGCACCGCTCGACTGCTCCACGAGACGCTGGCGGGCCACGAGCTGACCGTCAGCGACTTCCGGGTCCCGGCATTCGCGACCCTCGACCTGGCCGGTCAGGTCGTCGACGAGGCGGTGAGCCGCGGCAAGCACCTGTTGATCCGGGTCGGCCGCCACTCGATCCACACCCACCTCAAGATGGAGGGCGCGTGGCACGTCTACGGTCTCGATGAGAGATGGCGCCGACCTGCGCACGCGGCCCGCGTCGTGCTGGCGACCGCAGAGCGCCAAGCCGTGGGGTTCTCGCTCGGCATCACCGAGGTGCTCGATCGCCAGGCTGAGGCTGATGCGCTCGGCCATCTGGGTCCGGACCTGCTCGGCCCTGACTGGGACCTCGACGAGGCCGTCCGCCGCATCACCGCCGATCCGTCGATCCCGGTGTTCGTCGCCCTGCACAACCAGCGCAACCTCGCCGGCTTCGGCAACGAGTACGTCAACGAGATCTGCTTCCTCACCGGGATGTTGCCGACCAGGCCGGTCGCTGAGGTCAAGGACATCAGGCACGTGATCTCACGCGGTCAGACGATGATCCACGCCAATCGCGAGCGCACGATCCGTACATTCACCGGCATCGCCCGCGACGGTCAGAACGAGTGGGTGTTCGGCCGCGACCGCCGACCCTGCCGTCGATGCGGCACGCCGATCCGACGCGGCGAGCTCGGCGACGCACCGACCCGCATGCGCAACACGTTCTGGTGTCCAAGCTGCCAGACCTAGGACGCGAGTGACTCCGCAGCGACCTTCGCCGAGCCGAAGACCATTTCCTGCTCGAGGTCAGTCTTCTTCATGTCGCGAGAGTCGAGCAGCCAGTTCTGCCGGATCGTCCACGGTGAGGTCAGGCCCTGCTGAGGCAGCTCCTTGACGACTCGCTGCACGTAGCCAGACGTCAGATCGAGAATCGGTCGAGCATCGGCCCCGGCACCCTTGGGATCGGGCATGCCGTAGTCGACGCCCTTCTTGTCCAACAGGTTGATCAGCCGGCACACGTACTGCGACGACAGGTCGGCACGCAACGTCCACGAGGCGTTGGTGTAGCCGACGCACCAGGCGAAGTTGGGCAGTCCGCTGAACATCAGGCCCTTGTAGACGTACAGCTCGTGCGGGTCGATGTCCAAGCCGTCGACGCTGAGCTTCAGCTGACCGAACGCGACGACCTGCAGGCCTGTGGCGGTGATGACGATGTCGGCGTCAAGACGCTTGCCGGACTCGAGCTCAATGCCCTTGGCGTCGAACGCCTTGATGTGATCGGTGACGATCGAGGCCTTGCCGTGACGGAGCGTACGGAACAGGTCGCCGTTCGGCACGATGCACAGGCGCTGGTCCCACGGGTCATACACGGGGGTGAAGTGCGGGTCGAGGTCGTAGCCCTTGGGAAGCTTCTTCTTGGCAAGCCTCGTCAGCAGCTTGCGCGACGCCTTCGGGAAGCGCTGGCAGAACTGATACATGCCGATCGAGAAGATCGCGTTCTTGCGGCGGATCGCGCGGTGGGCGAAGCCATCGGGCAGAACTTTGCGCATCACGTCGGCGACCTTGTCCTCCTGCGGCAGAGCCATCACGTACGAGGGCGAGCGCTGAAGCATCGTGATGTGCTTGACGTCATCGGCCATCGACGGGACGAGCGTGACCGCTGTGGCGCCGCTGCCGATCACGACGACTTCCTTGCCGGCGTAGTCGAGACCTTCCGGCCAGAACTGCGGGTGGATGACCTGACCCTCGTAGGACTCGATGCCGGGGAACTCGGGGGTGTAGCCCTTGTCGTATGAGTAGTAGCCGCTGCAGAGGTAGATGAAGGACGCAGTCTGAGTGACGGATTTGCCCTCGACAGTCGAGGTGACGGTCCACTTCGCAGCTTCGGTCGACCAGGCCGCCGAGATGACGCGGGTGCCGAACTGGATGTTCTTCTCGATGCCGAACTCGTCGGCGGCCTCGCGGATGTACGTACGGATGTCGTCACCATCGGCGATCGCCTTCGGATTCTTCCACGGGCGGAACGGCCAGCTCAGCGTGTACATGTCGGAGTCAGAGCGGATGCCGGGGTAGCGGAACAGGTCCCACGTCCCGCCGATTGCGTCGCGCGCCTCGAGGATCGCGTACGACTTGTCGGGGCACTCGGTCTGCAGGCGATAGGCCGCGCCAATGCCTGACAGTCCTGCGCCCACGATGATGACGTCCACGTCTGTTGCGGTCATGATTTCCTCTCGGCATACCCTCGGTATGTGAACCCTAGCCCAGATTCTCCGCATCGTCACTGGTCTGAGCCCACCCGCCTTGCGGGCTGACTCTAGGATCGTGCCCATGACCGAGCAGACCGTGGACACCATCGCCGAGCCGACCTATCCCCCGCGCTGGGTGCTCCTGATCGGTGGGGCGATCGGCCTCGCCGCCTCGATCGTCCTGACGATCGACAAGGCACGGCTCTCCGACGATCCGACCAAGACGTTCAGCTGCGACATCAACGCCTTCGTCAGCTGTGCCGGCGTGATGGCGTCGGATCAGGCTTCGGCATTCGGTTTCCCCAACTCCTACATCGGCATCGCTGGCTTTGCCGGCGTCGTGCTGATCGCGCTCGCACTGCTGCTGCAGGTCAAGGTGCCGTCGATCGTGAAGGCAGGCCTGTGGTTCGGCACCCTGTTCGGCATCGGCCTGGTCACCTGGCTGCAGTTCCAGAGCATTTACGAGATCGGCAAGCTGTGCCCCTACTGCATGGTCGTCTGGTCTGTGATGATCCCGCTCTTCGTGACAGTCACCGCGTGGGTGCTGCGCGAGTTCCACCCCGGCAGCGCCTTGACGCGCTTCTTCACTGACTGGACCGTGCTGATCATCGTGCTCTGGTACGTCGCCGTCGCCGCAGCCATCTGGTTCGAGTTCGGGGACCGCCTGTGGGCATAGAGCCCGCCGACAGGCCAGACTGAACCCATGAAGCTTGCACTCCTCGGCGCGGCGACGATCATCGCCGGCATCATCCTGACCGAAAACGGGCTGATCGCCATCGGCGCACTGTGGGTGCTCCTCGGTCCGATCATGCGCCAGTACGGCCGCAAGCTCGAGGAGAAGAAGGCCGTGGATGGCAAGCCGGCCATCGACGGCCGCATCTTCGCGACCGGCACCCTCCTCTGGATCGCACTGGGCGCACCGTCCCTGCTGGTCGGTCTGCTCGAGCTCGGCATCTCGCCCGAGCACACCACCTGGCGCTGGCTCCCGATCGTCGTCGGCGGTCTCGCGCTCGCCATCGGCGGCGTGGGCGGCGTGCTCTACGCCCTGGGCTCGGGGATTGAGGCGTACACCGGAACCAAGACCCCACCGACGGTGCCGGCCACGGTCCGGATCAGGTCCACCAAGGAGACCGGCACGTTCATCAACGAGCGGCCTCGCCTTGAGCTCGAGCTCGCCGTCGAACCCGAGTCGAGCTCTGGCATCGCGTCGTACGAGGTCACCAAGCTGGCCACGGTGCCGTACACCGCGCTCGGATCCCTGAGGATCGGCGACGGCTTCAAAGCCCTCGTCGTCGGACCTGACGAGCCGACCGCAATGGACATCCTCTGGGACCAGCCCGTCATTCAGACCGACAGCGCCGATGCCTCCGACGATGTTCCCGCCAGGCTGGCGGAACTGGACCGGCTGCACCGTGCGGGCAAGGTCACCGACGAGGAGCACCAGGCCCAGCGAGAGCGCATCCTCGGTTCGCTCTAGCTCGCTGCGGCAACGCGCTCCAGCACAACCGCGAGCTTGGCGTCCCGATCGGTCACCCCGCCGACGTCATGACTGCTCAGCCTGACCTCCACTCGGTTGTAGACGTTGGTCCACTCCGGGTGATGGTCGGCCTCCTCGATCGGGCCAGCCGCACGGTTCATGAAGTCCAGCGCCGCCCTGAAGTCGGCGAACTCGTACGTCTTGGTGATCGCGTCACCATCCGCCGCCCAACCGGGCAGTCCCTCAAGCGCAGTCGTGACGTCGTCATCGCTGAAAATGCTCATACTTCGACGGTACGCGCTTCGGACAGTCAGCCGGCCTGGGTGCTGGCAGCCCGCTCAGTCGGTCTGAGAGGAACGTGCTTGCCGGCGACCAGAACTGGAACACTCCGCTGAGGTGCTCGGTGAGCGGTGACGGTACGAACTTCACGCTCGCGCCGTTTCGGCACCACTTGTCACGCAGGCCGGGGCCGGATGAGTCGTAGACCATCACTTCATCGAGCCGATTGGCCTGGAGAATCAGCGGCACCTTCGGGTCGATGTTTCCCAGGTTGTTCTCGACCAGCCGAGCCTTCAAGCCTTTCACCGAGAGAGGCGGCACCTTGAGATAGGTGCGCGAGCTGTGTGACCACAACTGCGACTTGACGATCGCATCGGGCAAGCACGACTGGTTGAGCATCGCCAGATACTGCTTGCCGCGCGGTGTCAGTGCATCATTCAACGCAGGTGCCAGCTCGGGATACGCCGCTGCAAAACCCATCGACACGTAGCCCAGCAGGAACGCGAAAGGCCTGCCGTCGATGTAGGCGGCCTCGCGGACGAAATCGGCTGGCGCTGCGCCAAGGGCCCCACCGCGTACCTTGAGCTCGGGCGCATACGAGCTCTGCAGCTGGAGTGCCCAGCCTGCGGCCTCCCCGCCTTCGGAGTAGCCGTAGATCGCCGTGGGCGCCTTCAAGCTGATTCCTGCAGCAGGCAGGGCGCGCGCAGCCCGCATCGAGTCGAGGACTGCGCGCCCCAGCGACTTGCCGACGACATATTGGTGGTCGCCGGGTGTGCCGAGACCCGGGTAGTCAGTCAGGGCGAGCGCCCAACCGCGACTCAGCGCCGACGCAACGATCGTTGCCTCGTACTCTGTCCCGTTCGCGAACTGCCGTGACGGCGCACAGTGGTCGGCCATGCCTGGCGTACCCAACGCGTAGCCCACCAGCGGTCGGCTGCCCGCGCCGGTCCACGCCTTCTTGGGGACCAGCACGGTCCCCGACACGATCTGCGGGTTCCCCGTTGCACCGGTTGATCGGTACAGCACTCGCCAAGCATTTGCGTTGAACGGGAGACCCGGCAGGACGTGTGCCGGCATGATCTCGGCTCGCACGATGCTGCCGGGCTTGCCTGCCGCTTTGAGCCCGGTCGTGTCGTAGAAGTCGGGGTTGTCTGCGAGGGAGGGACTCGCCGGCGACAGAAGAGTCAAAACGATCAGGGCGAACACGAGAACCAGATGCCTGGCAGGACGGGCGAGCATCCCTCCACCTTGCACGAAACCTGTACATATGTCCAGCATTGTTCTCGCGTGGAACTCCTCCACAAACGTGGGGTCGAAGTACGCAAACGAGGAGTCTGGAAGAGGCCTTGGGCCCGTCCCGGCATCGTCACCCACCTGCATCGGCTCCCACGTGTTCCAGGTCTGATGTGTCTGCGCGTTCGCGAGTTGATCAGTGATCAGTCCACTGATCGTCTGAACGATTCACAACCGATGTGGCTTGGAGGTCTCCACCAGCATCGCTTGTAGGTCAGTGCTGACACCACCCGGACCAGGAGGGCACCCTAGGGTTGGTGGGAGTTGAGACCACCCAGGCGGGCGCGCAAGCGGAGCGAGTCCGAGCAGATTGAGCGGAGGAGGGCGCATGTCGGCGACGAAGCTCCTTGCACTCGGTATCGTGCACCTCTCCGGCGGTGCGCATGGCTACCAGGTGCGCTCCGAGCTGCAGAGCTGGCGTGCGGAGATTTGGGCCAAGATCCAGCCCGGCTCGATTTATCACGCGCTGAAGAAGGCTGCGGCTGATGGCTTCCTCACTGAACACGCCGAGCCGGGCAACTCCGGGCCGGAGCGCGTTCTGTACCGCGTGACAGCTCGGGGACGTGACGAGATAGTCGAACTGGTCCGCGACGGTCTGCGGCGCACCCATGACCCCACCATGCTCGACGCGTCGATCGCCATGTTGCCCATGCTGACCAGGACAGATGCCATCGCGCACGTCAACGAGCGGGTCGCGCGCCTGGAAGCGGAGCTCGTGGAGCAGGCCAAGTGGCGGGAGCACCCGAACCCCGACATTCCCGAACACGTCCGCGATCAGGCCGAACTGTGGGCGGGACATGCACGCACCGAGCTGGAGTGGGCGAAGAGCCTGAGCCAACGACTGGCTGAGGGCGCCTACACCATGGCCGATGATCCGGGTTCGTGGCGAACGGTCCCCTAATCAACCTTGACTAGACGCTCCTCCTCGCGTACTTTGGCCGAGTAACCAAACTTGACTAGTCGGCCAGGACGGACGCGGCAAGGAGAGCCGAATGAACACCATCCTCAAGAACAACTCGGAAACCGTTGCGCACACGCCCGGGCGGGCGAGCAGCATCGGGGTCTGGATTCTGCAAGTCGTGCTGGCGGCGATCATCGCCGGCGGCGGAATCTCGAAGCTCGCCGGTGACCCGGTCATGGTGGACATGTTCGCCGACATCGGGGCTGGCCAGTGGCTCCGGTACCTGGTCGGAGCGCTGGAGGTCGCGGCAGGGGTTGGACTTCTGATCCCGGCCCTGGCGGGCCTGGCCAGTCTGGGGTTGGCGGCATTGCTGACCGGTGCTGTCATCACCGATCAGTTCGTGCTCAAGCAGAGCCCTTGGCTGCCGCTCGCCCTTCTCGTCGTGGCGGCCGTGATCGCAAGGGCGCGGTGGTCGCGCACTGAGGCCGTCGTCGGCACGCTGCTCAGGCGCTGAGACAAACCTCTTGAACGGAGATGTGAGATGAACGAGATGACCTTTCGCGTGACATCAAACGATGGCACCACCATCGCCTACGACCGGAAGGGAAGCGGCCCGGCCGTCGTCCTGGTAGGCGGCGCACAGGACGCCGGCGCCGAGAACGCTCCCTTGATACCTGCTCTCGCCGAGCACTTCACGGTCTACAACTATGCCCGTCGAGGACGCGGCGCGAGCGGCTTCACCGAGCCCTACGCCGTGGAAAGGGAGATCGAGGACCTGGATGCGTTGATCGCGGAGGCGGGCGGCTCGGCACACCTGTTCGGGGCGTCCTCTGGTGGCGCTCTGGCGCTGGAAGCCGCCGCGGCCGGGTCAGCCATCGACACGATCGCCGTGTGGGAGGTGCCCTACGCGGTCGGGGACGACATACGCCCGCGGTTCGAGGAGTACGTCGCGGACACCCGACGCGCCTTCGACGCCGGGCGAGACGAGGAGGTTCTCGAACTGTTCATGCGCATGACCGGCGCCTCCGACGACAACATCGCGGCCAGGAAAGCGGCAGGCAAGCAGACGGCGCATTGGGCGGATTCGGTCGCCCTCGCGCCCACGCTGGTCCACGACAGCCTCTTCCTCAACCACTACCAGTTGCCGGCCGATCGACTGACCACGGTCACCCAACCGGTCCTGGCCACCACCGGAGGACCGATCACGGTCTCCTACATGGCAGGCCTGCCCTCGGACTTCTTCGACCGCGCAGCCGACGAGCTTGCAGACCTCCTACCCCACGCTCAACGGGAGACCCTCGAGGGACCGGATCACGTCGTCGACCCCCAGATCGTCGGCCCGCTGTTGCTACGGTTCTTCAGCAGCGAACACTGAGGGGCCCGCGAGGTGTTGCGGGAAGACCGATGGGCCTCCGCCCAAAACCGGGGTGAGCGGGGCTTTGTGATTCGTGGAACTGCCGGGATCCCTAATCCTGGCAACGCTGGTTGGCGCTCCGCGCGATTGCAGCATTGCGAGGAGGGGCCCACTCGATTCCCGGCAGCTCCACGACGAAGGACCTCCGCCCGATGGGCGGAGGTCCTGTTTTCGTCGTGGAGCTGCCGGGAATCGAACCCGGGTCCTATGGCGCTGAGTCAGGGCTTCTACGGGTGTAGTTCGTCTAGCGCTTTTCTCAGCCCCGGAGCTCGGACAAACGCGTCTCCGACAGGCTCAGTCGCATAAAAGTCCCGGTCACACCCTGCGACGTGGTGTGACCAGCAAGTCCCCTAGATGACGTTGGTGATCTGGGGCGGGAACGCCCCCAGGCCAACGCTTCACCTATCGCTTAGGCAGCGAGGGCGAAGTCAGTGCGATTGGAATCGGCACTTGTTGGTTTCCAGAGATCGTTTAAGAGATAACCCTGGATCCTCTACCCGCTTCTCCTGAATCGAACGACCTTAGTCGAAACCGATCAGCCCCTCTTGAGTTTTCAAATGCCGCCGAAGCGACACCTCCATGCTTACTCCTGCGGGCCGACAGACCCCATTCGTCACGCGTCGGTCTGCAGCGCCTTCGGGCTCACCTTGTGTCCCGTGGATCAGTGTCATGGCACAAATGCCTGCAACCACAAGCATTCCTGCGCAGATCCACATGCCCATCCGATAGCCCGGACCGAAGACCTCAGGGTCGGAGAAGTTGGCACCTGCAATGCCGGCGATCGGCGGGATCGCGGCGACGGCGAGCAGCGATGCCGTACGAGCGACGGCATTGTTGATGCCCGAGGCGATGCCGGTCTGCTCCGTCGGCGCGGCGGCGAGCACTGCCGTCGTCAGCGGGGCAACCAGCAGCGTGATGCCCGCGCCGAACACGATCGAGCCGGGCAGCACGTCGACCCAGAAGTTCGGATCCTCGCCGACGCCGAGCAGCAGCAGGAGCCCTGCCGCCGCCACGATCGGTCCGATCGTCATGGGCCAGCGCGGCCCGATCTTGGCGCCCAGCTCACCGGCCTTCGACGAGAACAGCAGCATCAGGATCGTGATCGCGATCGTCGCGAGACCGGCCTCGAGCGGCTTGTAGCCGCTGACGTACTGCAGCTGCAGGACGAGCAGGAACATCGAACCGCTCAGCGCTCCGTAGATCGCGAACGTACAGATGTTGGCCGCCGTGAACACGCGATCGGCGAACAGGCTCAGCGGTACGAGCGCATGCGGCGTGACCTTCTGGTGGATGACGAACACGACCATCAGGGCGATGCCGCCGATCGACCCACAGCCACGACTTCTCGACGAGCCCGTACGTCAGCAGGGCCAGGCCGCCGCAGCCAGCGCGGCGCTCCGGTGATGTCGAGCTTGCCCTGCTCGCCCTTGGTCTCCGGTACGTGCTTGACCGAGAGCCAGATGACGACGGCAGCGAGCGGGACGTTGAGCCAGAAGATCGAACGCCAACCGATCGCGTCGACCATCCAGCCACCGAGCAGCGGTCCGATCGGCGGTCGTGACACCGGCGAGGCCGGACCACGCGCCGATCGCCTTGCCGCGGTCCTCCTCGACGAAGGACGCCGAGATGATCGCGAGGCTGCCGGGCGTCAGCAGCGCGGCGCCGATGCCCTGCAGTCCGCGGGCCAGCACCAGCACCTCGATCGTCGGGGCCGCCGCGCACATCACCGAGGCGACGCGCGAACCACGCGACGCCGATGACGTACACCTTGCGGCGACCGAGCCGGTCGCCCAGCGATCCGCCGACGAGGATCAGCGCGGCGAGCGTGAGCGTGTAGGCGTTGAGCGGTCCACTGCTGCCCAGGCAGGCTCCGGCGTCGAGGTCGCCGTGATTGCTGGCAGCGCGAGACTGACGATCGAGCCGTCGAGAAATGCCATGCCCGAGCCGAGGATCATCGCGGCGAGCAGCCACTTGCCCTGCGCGCTGGCGAGCCTCATCGGTGCACCGAAGAGTCGGACGCTGTTGTTCCAGAGCACGTCTGCCATCCATTCGTCGCCGAGGTCGAGCCGTTGCAAGTGCCTCCACCTGGTGAGCGTACGCGTACGGGATGTTCGGGAAGTCGGTTCCGAACAGGATCCGGTCCTGCAGATCGACGAGCCGCGGCGTGATCTCCGCGGGCTGTAGGTCCGTCCCAGAAGTCGACGAAGGCCATCGTGGTGTCGAGTCGCACGTCGTCGTAACGGTCGGCAAGGTCGAGGAATTCCGCGTACTCGGGCATCCCCAGGTGGGCGATGATCACCTTGAGCGAGGGATGGCGGCTCAGCACGTCGGCGATACCGGCGGGCCCGGTGTGCTCGACCGGGCGCCGGACCCGAGCCGGCGTGCAGGACGAGCGGGGTGCCGCTGTCGGCCAGCAGCGCCCCACACGGGCTCGAGCAGCGGATCGTTCGCGGCGAAGTCGCCCACCTGCAGGTGCGCCTTGAACAGCTCGACGCCTGTCCTCGATGAGCTCGGGGACGTATGTCTCGACGCCCAGGCTCGGGATAGAACGTCGCCGACCAGAGCGTGTCAGGCGTTCGCTCGGCGAACCCGCGCGTCCAGTCATTCATGAAACCTGCGACCCCGGGCTTGTGCGCATAGGAGAGCGACGAGAACTTCTTGACGCCCATGGCCCGCAGCTGCTCGACCCGCTCCTCGTCGCTGCCTCGATAGGTCACCGGCCAGGTGCGACCGAGCAGTGGTCCGGCCGAGTCGAAGTAGGCCCAGACCTTGGCCATGATCGCCGGCGGCATGAAGTGCGTGTGCACGTCGAACAGGCCCGGGAATCCCGAGCTCAGCAGTCAGCGCGGGAAGGTCCGGTCGGTCAGGGGCACTAGTGCATGCCCTTGAGGCGGCGGCCGAGGTCACGCTCCGCCTCGCGGGTGGCCGTACGTTCGGCAATGGCGTGCCGCTTGTCGTACGTCTTCTTGCCCCGCGCAAGGGCGATCTCGACCTTGGCCCGACCGTCCTTGAAGTACAGCGAGAGCGGGACGATCGTCAGACCCTTCTCGGTCGTACGGCGCTCGATGCGCTCGATCTCGGTGCGGTGCAGCAGCATCTTGCGGCGCCGCCGGGTCTCGTGATTGGTCCAGGTCCCCTGTGTGTACTCGGGTATGTGGACATGGAGCAGCCACGCTTCGCCGCGCTCGACCTCGCCGAACCCGTCGGCAAGGGATGCGCGACCAGCACGCAACGACTTCACCTCGGTGCCAGTGAGGACAAGTCCCGCCTCAAAGGTGTCTTCGATGTGATAGTCGTGGCGCGCCTTCTTGTTCTGCGCAACAACTTTGCGCCCTACCTCTTTGGCCACGGGTCGATTCTCTCACGTGGGCCGCAGCCGTCAGAGCCAGTTCATCGGCTGGGTCGTACGACCGTTCACAAGGACCATGAAGTGCAGGTGGCACCCGGTCGAGTAGCCGGTCGAGCCGACGTACCCGATGACCTGCCCGCGCTTGACGTGCGAGCCGGAGCTCTTGGCGAAGCGGCTCAGGTGGTTGTAGGTCGTCACGACGTTCACGCCACGCATGGTCCCGTTGTTGAGGATCACGCGGTTGCCGTAGGCGCCGTTGTAGTACTGGCTGATGATCGTGCCACTCGCCGCTGCGTGGATCGGCGTACCGCAGCCGACTCCGAAGTCGGTGCCATCGTGAAGCTTGTAGACGCCTGTGATGGGGTGCTTGCGCATCCCGTACGGCGAGGTGATCGGACCGTTGACCGGTCGCGACAGAATGCCGCCGCCGTCGCCGCCCGGATTGGAGGCTCCGGCCTTGTCGATGAGGTCTTGGATCTGCCGCTCGAGGCGATTGCGCTCGGCGACTTCCTCGCGATAGCGCTTCTCATCGTCTGCCTTGGCCGACGCCGCTGACGTACGAGCCGACTCGCGATCCTTGACCAGGCCAGCAACGGTGTTGCGCTGCGTCTCCGCCTTGGCCTCGAGCTTGGTCTTGCGTACGAGGTTGGCTGCTGCTTCTGCTCGCTGCTTCTTGACCAGGTCACGGAGCTTCTTGACCTCGTCACGTTTGACCTCAAGCAGGACCCTGGTCGCCGCGAGGCCCTGCATCGTCGCGACCTGTGCGTCGCTGACCGAGTCGTTGAGGTTCATCTGGTCGGTGAACGTGCTCGGGTCCTCGCCACTGAGCAGCTCACCGAACGCCCGCAGACCACGGTCGCCCTGCTGCACGCTCTCGACGGTGAACTGTTCGACCCTGGCCTGCGACTCCGCAAGATTGGTCTCGCCCAGCTTCAGCTTTGCCATCGCGGTGTCGAGGTTCGCCTGACTGACCAGGAGCTTGGCCTGCATCTGCGCGTCGCGCTGCTTGGCGACGGCAAGCAGACCGCGCGTGTCGCCGAGCCGGTTCTCTGCAGCATCGAGCTTGCTCTGAGCCGCGCGAAGGGCGAAGACCGCGGAGTTGTACTCCTTGGTCGAGCCGTCGAGCGCCTTCTTGGCCAGCTTCGCAGCGGCGCTGGCTTCCTTCTTCTGTCGCTCCAGCTCACCCTTGGAGTCGGCGACCGAGGGGCTCGAGACGGCAGCCATCATCACGATGGCAAGGAGAGTTGCCATCAGTGACTTGCGGCTTGATCGGACCATGACCTCGACCTTGGGGGAAGTTTCTCGCAAGCGAGACTGTCGATGCGTGATGCTGTTGTGGCCACTGTGAAAGCAGTGACTAGAGCGACTCTAATTCATACAACTCAGACGTCGAGGTATTTGCGCGTCATCACGAGTGTCGGAATCAAGGCCAGCAGCAGTGCGAGCCCCGTCGTGATGCCCAGCGCAAGGCTCGCCTCGTGCCAGCCGACCCAGGTCGTGAGGTTGCCCAGGGAGTCACGTAAATAGCCGTAGACGACGAACTGCATGAAGGCCGCCATGCCCAGTCCGGCCAGCAGGGCCGAGATCAGCGCCGCCAGCAGCGACTCGAGGACGAACGGGAGCTGGATGTGCCAGCTCGAAGCGCCGACGAGTCGCATGATCCCGATCTCGCGACGTCTCGCATAGGCCGTCATGCGGATCGTGTTGGAGACCTGCAGCACCGCCGCGACGACGAGCAGGCCGGCGATGCCCCACGACGCCCGCTTCATGTACTTCAAGATGTCGAACAGTGGTCCGAGGAGCTCCTTGAACGAGTTGACGTTGCCAACACCGTCCATCCCAGAGACCTGACTCGCGACGCTGTCGTACTTGTTGGCGTCCTTGAGGGTCACGAGGTACGACTCCGGGAACGAGTCCGGGCCCAACGTCTCGAGCTGGGCGCGGCCGGTGTCGGACTGCTGTCCGAGCAGCTCACGGGCGCGCTCGTAGTTGTCGGCTGGCGTACGCACGTCGAACGACTTGACCTGCGGGTTGTCGTTGAGCGCTTCCTTGACGGCAGCCTTCTGATCCTCCGTCGCCACTCCGCCGATGCAGTTGGAGCTCGAGGAGTTCTTGGTGCAGAGGTTGACCTGGAGCTGGAGCTTGCTGCCGAAGTAGCTCTCGGTGCGGTTGACCTGGCTGTTGATGAGGAGACCCAACGTCACCAGCAGCAACGAGACGGTCATGGTGACGACCAGCGAGATCGTCATGGACTTGTTGCGCGAAAGGCTTGCGCCCAGCTCGCTCAGCGTGGCTCGCATCAGACCTCCTAGTTCTGGTAGCCGTAGATGCCGCGGGCCTCGTCGCGCACGATGAGTCCGCCTTCGAGCTCGATGACTCGTTTGCGCATCTGGTCGACGATCGTCGAGTCGTGGGTCGCCATCACCACGGTCGTGTCTGTGCGGTTGATCCGGTCGAGGAGCTTCATGATGCCGACGCTGGTGGCCGGGTCGAGGTTTCCGGTGGGCTCGTCGGCGATCAGGATCATGGGCCGGTTGACGAACGCGCGGGCCACTGCAACTCGCTGCTGCTCACCGCCGGAGAGCTCGTCAGGCATGCGGTGCCCCTTGCCCTCGAGCCCAACCATCTCGAGCGTCTCGGGTACGACCTTGGCAATCTCCGCGCGCGACTTCCCAATCACCTGGAGCGCGAACGCGACATTCTCCGAGACCGTCTTGTTGGGGAGCAGGCGGAAATCCTGGAAAACGGTGCCGACTTGACGGCGCAGCTTGGGCACCTTCCAGCTCGAGAGCTTGTTGATCTCCTTGCCGGCGACGTACACACGACCCGTGGTCGGTGTCGTCTCGCGCAGGATCAGACGCAGGAAGGTCGACTTGCCGGATCCGGAGGCGCCGACCAGGAAGACGAACTCGCCCTTCTCGATCTCAAGATCGAGGGCGTCGAGCGCAGGGCGCTTCTGGCCTGGATAGGTCTTGGTGACCTTGTCGAATCGAATCACTCGATCGAGTGTAGGCAGACTCCCCCACGAGGTCGCGAAGGCTCGCGGGTCAGGCGATGCGCAGGGCCACGTAGTCGTCGACCGCGCGTGGCGCCAGGACTGCGTCGATGACCATGGCGCTGGCCCCGAGGATCCCACCCTGGCTGGCGGCGGATGTGCTGACGATGCGGAGATCGTGGGTGGCCAGCGGCAGCGACCGCCGGTAGACGACCTCACGTACGCCAGCGAGGAGGTACTCGCCCGCCTCCGACAGCTTGCCGCCGATGACGATGACGGACGGGTTGAGCAGGTTGACGCAGGTTGCCAAGACGGTACCAAGGTCGCGGCCGGCCTCGCGTACGGCTTGTAGCGCTGCGATGTCACCTGCCGCGACCGCATCAACGATTCCCTGGGAGCCCTCGACATCGAGGCCTTTGGCCCGGAGCTTGGCGGCGATCGCAGGCCCGGCGGCGATCGCTTCGAGGCAGCCGACGTTGCCGCAGCGACACACGACATCATCGGGAGCGCCGGCAACCTGTACGTGGCCGAGGTCTCCGGCCGAACCCAGGGCGCCCCGCATGAGCTGACCATCCGAGACGATCCCTGCACCGATACCGGTGGCCACCTTGACCAGCAGGAGGTGCGGGGTCGACTGCCACGACGTGACGTACTCCCCCAGCGCCATCAGGTTGACGTCGTTGTCGACCAGCACCGGACCGCTGAACGTCTTGCCCAGCAGCGAAGGGATGTCGAAGTCGTGCCAGCCGGGCATGATCGGCGGGTTGGCCGGTCTGCCGGTCGCATGCTCGACGGGTCCGGGTACGCCGATACCAACGCCCGCAACATCACGTATGGGCCGCTTGATCGACTTGAGCAGCTCGAGCCCTATCGACGTGACGAGCTCGAGCACGATCTCCGGGCCGTCGGCGATGTCGCTGTCGACGGTCTTTTCCTTGAGCACGCGGCAGGACAAGTCGGTGACGGCGACGCTCGCGTGCGAGGCGCCGAGATCGATCGCGAGCACGACGCGATTGTCGCGGTTGAGCGCGAAACGGGTGGGGGGTCGGCCACCGGTCGATGCGGCTTCGCCCACCGGGGCGAGGAGGCCAGAGGCCAGCAACGCATCGACGCGGGCAGTGACTGTCGACCGGGCCAGGGATGAGAGCTGGGCGAGCTCGGCACGCGTGCGCGGACTGCCGTCTCGCAGCAGCTGAAACAGTTCGCCGGTGCCGGCAAGCGTGGGGGGGAGCCCGGCGGGCACGGTCATGGCCATGAGTAAACCATGCCTCCTTCGGGCGTCGCGTTGAACCAAGTATGTCGGGCAACAACATACTTCTGCTTGACGAAAAGTAAAAGGTGTGACTAGGGTCACGCCATGGCTACAGCCCTGTTGGAGATGCGCGGCATCGTCAAGGAGTTCCCCGGCGTCCGCGCTCTTGACGGTGTCGACCTGGTCGTTCGCGCAGGCGAAGTTCACTGTCTGCTCGGCCAGAACGGTGCCGGAAAGTCCACCCTGATCAAGATCCTGTCGGGCGCGCACAGCGTCGACGAGGGCACGATCCTGTGGGACGGCGTGCCCGTCGCGTTCGCAGACCCGATCGCCGCACTGGCGACCGGCGTCGCCACGATCTACCAGGAGCTCGACCTGATCGACGGCCTCAGCGTCGCCGACAACATCTTCCTCGGCCACGAGATGGCACGCGGTGGCATCACCCGCGACTCCGACATGAACAAACAAGCCCGCGCGCTGCTCAGCACGCTCGGGCACCCCGAGATCCGACCGACCCGCGAGGTCGGCAGCCTGTCGGCCGCCGGCAAGCAGATCGTCTCCATGGCTCGCGCCCTCTCGCACGACGCCCGCGTGATCGTGATGGACGAGCCGTCCGCCGTGCTCGATCCCGACGAGGTCGATGGCCTGTTCAAGGTCGTGGAAGATCTTCGCGCATCTGGCAAGGCGATCATCTACATCTCGCACCGGCTCGAAGAGATCCGTCGCATCGGCGACCGGCTCACCGTGCTCAAGGATGGCAAGACCGTCGCGAGCGACCTGTCCGCCAAGGACACCAAGACCGCAGACCTCATCGAGCTGATGACCGGCAAGACGGTCTCGTCGGTGTTCCCGCGACGCGATGGCGAGGTTCCTGACGCCGCTCCCCTGCTCAAGGTCTCTGGCATCGGCCGCGACGGCGAGTTCGACGACGTGTCGTTCGACGTACGTCCCGGAGAGGTCGTCGGCATCGCCGGCCTGGTCGGCGCGGGACGCAGCGAGATCATCGAGACGATCTTCGGCGCCCGCCGCGCCTCTCGCGGGTCGGTCACGGTCGACGGCAAGACGCTGCGCAACGGCTCGGTCGACTCAGCTGTCGCCGCTGGGCTCGGGCTGTGCCCCGAGGAACGCAAGTCGCAGGGCCTCATCCTCGACGACGCTGTCTATCGCAACATCTCGCTGGCCAGCATCGATCGCTTCGCCCGGTTTGGCATCACACAAGAAGGGGCCGAGCGCCGAGCTGCCCATGAAGCAGCGACGTCGGTCGACGTACGCCCCAACGCCCCCGATCGCATCATCCGCACACTCTCGGGCGGCAACCAGCAGAAGGTCGTCCTGGCCCGCTGGCTGCTGCGGTCGTGCAAGGTGCTGCTGCTCGACGAGCCGACACGCGGTGTCGACGTCGGAGCGCGTTCTGAGATCTACAACCTGGTCCGCGAGCTCGCTGACTCCGGTGTCGCAATCGTCATCGTGTCCAGCGACCTCGATGAGGTGCTCGGCCTCTCTGATCGAGTACTCGTTGTCGCCGACGGTCACCTCGTCCACGAAGGCCCCAGCACCGAGATCGACGCCTCTGGCGTGCTCGATCGCATTCTTGCAACCCATGACGACCAGCAGATGATCCAAGGAGACGTAGCGTGACCACGACGGTTGAAGAAGGCACCAAGACCCGCGGAGACGGCGCCCGTTCACTCGGCATCGCCCGCAACCTCGGCCTTGTCATCGCACTGATCGTGCTGTGCGTCGTCGGCATGATCACCGCCGGCGATCGGTTCGCCAGCACCGACAACCTGCTGACGATCCTGCGGCTCGCTGCCGTCACCGGTGTCATCGCCGTTGGTATGACGTTCGTGATCACTGGCGGCGGCATCGACCTGTCAGTGGGCGCGATCCTTGCCCTGGCGTCCGTCTGGGCGACCACGACCGGAACGCAGGCGATGGCCGACGACATCGGTTGGATCGCCATGGTGTTTGCAGCCGTGGTCGTCGGCGCGGCCTGCGGCCTGATCAACGGGGTGCTGGTCGCGTACGGCAAGATCGTCCCGTTCATCGCCACCCTCGCCATGTTCGCGTCGGCCCGCGCGCTCGCGGAGATCATCGCCGATCGCAAGACCCAGATCATCACCAACCAGGGATTCACCGACTTCTTCGGTGCCGAGCCGCTCAAGATCCCGGTGATCGTCATCATCTTCGCGCTGGTCACGCTCGGAGGCTGGTTCCTGCTCAACCGCACGACGTTCGGACGACGTACGTTCGCCGTCGGCGGCAACCCTGAAGCGGCGCGGTTGGCAGGCATCAAGGTGCAGCGTCACACCGTCTACCTCTACACGTTGCTCGGAGCGACCTGCGGCATCGCAGCGGTGATGCTGATGTCGCGTACGACGACCGGCTCGTCGACGCACGGCACGGGCCTCGAGCTCGACGTGATCGCCGCCGTCGTCATCGGCGGAACGCTCCTCACCGGCGGCCGAGGCACCGTCGTCGGCACGCTCTTCGGCGTGCTGATCTTCAACACCCTCTCCAACATCTTCACGCTCAACAACCTCTCGACGTCGACCCAGAACGTCGCGAAGGGCGTGATCATCGTGGTCGCTGTGCTCCTTCAGCAGCGCGTCGCGAACCGCAAGACCTGATTCCCCCAAGAAGTCACACCCCCACCACAACAGGAGTCACACATGTCCACCATCCATCCACGGAGGCGCCGCGCCTTCGCCCTCGTCGGCGCATTCGCGGCGGCGACGCTCGTACTCGGAGCGTGTACCAATGGTTCTGACGGCGACGGCGACACCAGCGACGCCATCGGCAAGAGCAACACCGACAACGACAAGTCGGGCGACAAGGTCGTCATCGGCTTCTCGGCACCTGCAGCCGACCACGGCTGGATGGGCTCCATCACGAAGTCGGCCGTCGCCCAGGCCAAGGAGTACGACGACATCGAGCTCAAGGTCGCCGAAGGCACCAACGACGTCAACCTGCAGATCGCGCAGGTCGAGACGTTCATCAACGACAAGGTCGACGCAATCGTCCTCCTGCCGTTCGA
Source organism: uncultured Actinomycetota bacterium (assembly GCA_963849475.1). Lineage (GTDB taxonomy): Bacteria > Actinomycetota > Actinomycetes > Propionibacteriales > Nocardioidaceae > Aeromicrobium. Next base: position 112,738 of record CAWKHC010000009.1, on the reverse strand, counting down.
TGGTGCTGCCATGACGGCTGTGGCCCGCAAGGCCATGGACGCCGGCATCGTCGTCATCAACGTCGACCGTGAGTTCAACTCGCCGTTCGCCGCTCGCAGCACGGTCCTGGGCGACAACTACGGCATGGGTGTCTCCGCCGGTACGTTCGTCTGCGACCAGGCCAAGGGCGACAAGAACAAGGTCGTCGCCGAGATCGCGGGCATCGACTCGCTGCCGCTGACGCAGGATCGTTCGAAGGGCTTCGCCGACGCACTCAAGGTCTGTGGCCTCAAGGTCAACAACCGCGTCGCAGCTGAGTTCACCGTGGAGTCGGGCGAGAAGGCAGCGTCCAACCTCCTGCAGGCTGCTCCGAAGATCGACTACCTGTGGAACCACGATGACGACCAGGGTGTCGGCGTCCTCGCCGCCATCAAGAACGCCAACCGTGACGAGTTCGTCATGATCGGTGGCGCTGGTTCGGCCAACGTCATGCGCGACATCAAGGCTGACAACACGGTGCTGAAGGCGACGGTCGTCTACCCGTCGACGCAGGCTGCCGATGGCGTCAAGCTGGCTCGCCTGCTCGTCCAGGGCAAGTCGCTGTCTGACCTCGCCGAGATCGAGGTGCCGCGTCAGATCAAGCTGTCCGCGCCCGTGGTCACCAAGGACAACGTCGACACGTACCTTCCGTCGGCCTTCGAGTCCTGATCGATCGGGGGCCTGCGCGTCAGCTGTCTGGCGCGCAGGCCCCCACCACCACTTCTCCCATCACCCAGACCAGCCGGAAGGCAAGCCAGATGACTGACGCACGTACCGACCTCGGGATCGGGATGGTCGGCTATGCCTTCATGGGCGCCGCCCACTCGCAGGCCTGGCGTACGGCTCCCGCATTCTTCGACCTCCCTCTGCACCCGCGCATGGCCGCCATCTGCGGCCGCGACGAGGCCGCTGCCGGCAAGGTCGCCCAGCGCTTCGGCTGGGAGTCGGTCGAGACCGATTGGCGCGCGCTGCTCAAGCGCGACGACATCGACGTGATCGACATCTGTACTCCTGGCGACACCCACGCCGAGATCGCGATCGAGGCGCTCAAGGCCGGCAAGCACGTGCTCTGCGAGAAGCCGTTGGCCAACACCGTCGCCGAGGCCGAGGCCATGACAGCCGCCGCCGACGAAGCTGCCAAGAACGGCGTACGCGCCATGGTCGGTTTCACCTACCGCCGTACGCCGGCCGTTGCGCTGGCCCAGAAGCTCGTCGCCGACGGGCGGATCGGCACGATCCGCCACGTACGCGCGCAGTACCTCCAGGACTGGCTGACCGACGAGAACGCCCCGCTCAACTGGCGCCTCGACAAGGACAAGGCCGGCTCCGGGGCGCTCGGCGACATCGGCGCCCACATCATCGACATGGCCCAGTTCGTCACCGGCTCGCAGATCGCATCGGTCAGCGGCTTCCTGGAGACGTTCGTCAAGACGCGCCCAATCGGGGGCGAACACGCGACGCTCGGGGGGTCTGCCAGCTCCGACGCTGAACGTGGTCCGGTGACCGTCGACGATGCGGCCGTCTTCACCGCCCGCTTCGTCGACGGCGCCATCGGCGTGTTCGAGGCGACCCGCTTCGCCAACGGTCGCAAGAACGGCCTGCGGCTCGAGGTCAACGGTTCCAAGGGCTCGCTGGCGTTCGACTTCGAGGACATGAACGTCCTCGAGTTCTTCGACGGCACCGAGGACCCCTCGATCGCCGGCTTCCGCCGGATCATCGTCACCGAGGCGTCGCACCCCTACATCGCCGCGTGGTGGCCTCCGGGTCACGGCCTCGGCTACGAGCACGGCTTCACCCACCAGGTCGTCGACTTCATCAACGACATCGCCGCGGGCAACAACCCCGTACCGTCCTTTGCCGACGGCCTCGCCGTACAGCGCGTCCTCGACGCGGTGTCCGCGAGCTCCGATGATGGCAAGACCCACCCGACAGGAGCCTGACATGGCACGACCGATCACTCTGTTCACCGGCCAGTGGGCCGACCTGCCGTTCGAAGAGGTCGCCAGGCTCGCCGGCGAGTGGGGCTATGACGGCCTCGAGATCGCCTGCTGGGGCGACCACTTCGACCCGTGGCAGGCCGTCGAGGACCCGAAGTACGTCCAGTCGCGCCACGACATCCTGGAGAAGAACGGCCTCAAGGTCTATGCAATCTCCAACCACCTGACCGGTCAGGCCGTCTGCGACGACCCGATCGACGCCCGCCACGAGGGCATCCTGTCGGCGCGCATCTGGGGCGACGGCGATCCCGAAGGCGTACGCCAGCGGGCCGCCGAAGAGCTCAAGAACACTGCCCGCGGCGCCAAGCTGCTCGGCGTCGACACCGTCATCGGCTTCACCGGCTCGGCGATCTGGAAGTACGTCGCGATGTTCCCGCCGGCAACGGAAGAGATGGTCGCTGCGGGCTACACGGACTTCGCCGATCGCTGGAACCCGATCCTCGACGTGTTCGACGAGGAAGGCGTCCGCTTCGCGCACGAGGTGCACCCCAGTGAGATCGCGTACGACTACTGGACGACCCATGCGGCGCTCGACGCGATCGGTCACCGTGAGGCGTTCGGCCTCAACTGGGACCCGTCGCACTTCGTCTGGCAGGACCTCGATCCGCTCGGTTTCCTCTGGGACTTCAAGGACCGGATCTATCACGTCGACTGCAAGGACGCCAAGAAGCAGGTCGGCAACGGCCGCAACGGGCGTCTCGGATCGCACCTGCCGTGGGCTGACCCGCGTCGTGGCTGGGACTTCGTGTCGACCGGTCGCGGCGACGTGCCGTGGGAGGCGTGCTTCCGCATGCTCAACACGATCGGCTACGACGGACCCATCTCGATCGAGTGGGAGGACGCCGGCATGGATCGCCTGCTCGGAGCACCCGAGGCACTCGAGTTCGTGAAGAAGAACCTGTTCGATGCACCGGATGCCGCGTTCGACGCGGCCTTCAGCTCAGGCGACTAGCTAGCGCCGCGCTGCGGCGCCAGCGGATGCCGGCTTCGATGAACTCGTCGATCTCACCGTCGAGCACTGCCTGGGTGTTGCCCGACTCGTGCTCGGTACGCAGGTCCTTGACCATTTGGTAGGGGTTGAGCACGTAGTTGCGCATCTGGTCGCCCCATGACGCCTGTACGTCTCCGCGCATCTCGTCGAGCTGGGCCCGCTCCTCGGCCTTCTTGAGCGCGAGCAGCTTGGCCTTGAGGATCACCATGGCGCTGGCCTTGTTCTGCAGCTGGCTCTTCTCGTTCTGGCAGCTGACGACCGTGCCGGTCGGGATGTGGGTGAGGCGTACGGCGGAGTCGGTCGTGTTGACGCTCTGACCGCCGGGGCCCGACGAGCGGTAGACGTCGACGCGGATGTCTTCTTCGGGGATGTCGATCTCGTCGGTCTGCTCCAGCACCGGCACGACCTCGACGGCGGCGAACGACGTCTGGCGTCGACCCTGGTTGTCGAACGGCGAGATGCGTACGAGGCGGTGCGTGCCGGCCTCGACCGAAAGCGTGCCGTAGGCATAGGGCGCCTTGATCGCGAACGTCGTCGACTTCAGGCCCGCCTCTTCGGCATAGGACGTGTCGTAGACCTCGACGGTGTAGCCGTGGCGCTCGGCCCAGCGGATGTACATGCGCTGCAGCATCAGGGCGAAGTCGGCCGCATCGACGCCACCGGCGCCCGAGCGGATCGACACGAGGGCGTCGCGCATGTCGTACTCGCCCGACAAGCAGGGTGCGGACCTCGAGCGCCTCGATGGCCTTCTGGATCTTGACCAGCTCGCTGGCGACCTCGGCCTCGGCGGAGGCGTCGGCCTCTTCGGCGGCCATCTCGTGCATGATCTCGATGTCGTCGAGTCGCTGTCGCAGACCCGTCACACGCTCGACCTCGGCCTGCAGCGCCGAGAGACGACTGGTGACTCGCTGCGCGTTGGCCTGGTCGTCCCACAGCTGGGGGTCGCCGACCTCTTCTTGCAGCGTTGCAATCTCCGTACGTACGGAGTCGAGGTCGAGGACCTTCTCGATCGACGTCAGGGTCGTATCGAGGGCCTTGGTCTGCTCTGCAAAGTCGGGTGTCGCCACCCGTCGAGGTTACAGGGAGAGGTCAGATGCTCTTGCGGCGGAACTCGGGCGCCATCGTCGGCCCGTTGGCACCGTGCGACTTCTCGCTGCCGTCGTGCTCGGCACCTTCGGCGGAGGCGTGCTTGCTGGCGTTCTTCTTCTCCAGCGCCTCGCGGAACCTGGCCTTCATGTCGAGCTGGTCACCCTCGAGCTTCTCGGGAGTCGACTTCCTCGCGGGAGCGGCCTTCTTGCCCGGCGTGCCCTTCTTCGCGGTGGGCTTCTTGCTTGCGTTCTTCTTGGCAGCCATGGCTCCACCCTATGCCCAGCCGTGTGGTGTGATCGACCCATGAGTGGGGACTGCCTGTTCTGCGGCATCATCGCCGGGTCCGTCGACGCGCACATCGTGCTCGACGAGGAACATGTCGTCGGCTTCCTCGACATCCGCCCGGTGTTCAAGGGCCACGTGCTCCTGGTCCCCCGCCAGCACCTCGTCACCCTCGCCGATCTGCCGGAGGACCTGATGGTGCCGCTGTTCGGCAATGCCAAACGAGTCGGCAATGCCGTCACCTCAGGGCTCGGCGCGCAGGGCACGTTCGTCGCCATGAACAACGTCGTCTCGCAGAGCGTCGCCCACCTGCACGTCCACGTCGTACCGCGGACGAAGGGCGACGGACTGCGCGGCTTCTTCTGGCCTCGCACCAAGTACGCAGACGGCGAGGCCGAGGAATATGCCGAGAAGCTCCGCCACACCCTCAGTCACTGAGCCGCAGCTGCGACGTCGCCTCCGAGACGATCGTCGTCTCAGAGCTCCACCCCGGCGGAGCAATCGCCAGTGAGACCGTCCGCTCGACGCGTATGTGGACCTCGTCACCGGTAGTCGTCACCACGATGGCGCCGACCGTGTCACCGGAGGCGGCGACATATTGCGACACCAGCCTGCTCGCCTCACCCGGATCAAGCTTGATGGCTGAGTCGACGCCGTCTCGATAGAACGCTTCCTCGCTCAGTCCGTCAGCAGCAGCCAAAGCCGCCCCGTCAGCGAGATTGTCGAGCTGCTGGCGCTGCAGGAATGCGGCTGAGGAATTGATGACCACCACGGCCAGAAGTCCGAGGAACACGAAGAACCCGATCGTCATGACCGTGATCTGGCCCCGCTCGTCACGACTCATCGCTCGGCCTTGAAGCTGCCGTACGGCTCGGTGTGCACACTGTCGACTTCGATACCGCCGAGCTGCGATCCGAGCGCTGACGGCGTCAGCGGCAGAGGTTGGGTCGTGCTGATTCGGACTCGTACCGATGATCCCGGCTGGAGGCAGTCGCCGGGCGTCGGGAGGCACCAGATCTGCACCGCCGCATCGGCCAGGCTCTGATCGTCGAGGGCGATACGAGCCGCGACCCGAGCGCGCCGCTCTCCCGTCGCGGCATCGGGTGCCTGAAGGAACGCGCGCGCTGCCGCCCGGCTGGCGGTCGATACGCCGTAGGCGGCTCGTTGTGTGTCGAAGACCGCGATCAGCAGGTAGGCGAACGGGACGAGCAACAAGATGGTGAGCCAGACGAACTCGACAGACGCCGTCCCGCCGGACGCACGTCTCATGGCGCCACCTCGCGTACGGCGTGGCCGCGAACTGTGACGGAGACAGTCGGGCCGAACAGACCAAGCGCCGGGACTTGAGCATGCACGACGACCTCGGACCCAGCGACGCCACTGACTGTTGTCCATGAGGCTGAGACGTCGTCGGCGTACCGATCGGCAAGCGCCTCACGGATCATCGACCGGGTCCGCTCGGCCCCGTCCGACGGAGTGGCCCCCAGCGGCGCCGCAGCCCGAGCACCCTCAGATGCTGCCGACGCGAGCGTGTTGCGCACGTGAAGCACAAGGCCGACCTGCGCGATGCCCAACACCAGCGGAACGAGCAGCATCATCACGAGAACGAAGTCGACGACGGCTGCGCCTCGATCGTCTCGACCCGTCAGGGACATTCAGCCGCCGACGGCCGACAAGGCCTGCTCCAACATCTGCCTCAGCTGTGGCCCGGCCACGGCTCCGATCACCGCCACGAGACCCGCGCTCATCACCGTGATCATCACCCATCCCGGTACATCACCCCGCTCGTCGTGACGTGAGCTGAGCGCCCCCAAAATTTCGTTCATGTCGTCCCCTCTTCCATTCACATTCCTGAAGTCAGATGAAGTCCGATGTAGCCCGGGAAGAACGCGAACACGACCGTGACCGGCAGGATGAGGAACACGACCGGGATCATCATGGCCACCTCCTTGCGACCGCCGACCTCCATGAGCTCGCGACGTCCGGACTCCCGCACGTCTGCTGCCTGGGCATGCAGCACGTCGACAAGCGGTGTGCCCCGTTCGACCGCAATCGCGAGCCCTTCGGCGAACCGCGCGATGCTTCCGACGCCTGTCCTGGCGGCCAGCCCATCGAAGGCAGCGGCCATCGGGGTACCAGTACGAATGTCAGAGAGCACCTGTCCGAGCTCGTCTGAGAGCTGACCGTCGCAGACACGCATGATCCGTTCGAGTCCTGCCACCGGACTCTCACCCGCAGCAACGGCAAGAGCGAGCAGGTCCGCGACGACGGGAAACTCCGCCTGCAGCTGCTCCTCGCGGACGCGCACCTGGCTGGACAGGTGGTTGTCGCTCCACAAGACACCGGCAACGAGTCCGAAGGCGCAGACCACCAGGAGGATCGGGACCCCAGGCCCGCGCGCCGACCACAAAGCTGCAGAGACCGCCACACCCGCGGCGAGACCCACCCCGCCCCACGTCACTTGGCGAACGCGGAAGTCGTCGACCGTCATGGGCGAGCCAAGGCGTACGAGACGCCGAGACACGCTGGCCGATCCCCCGAGGACGTCGCCGACCATCTCCCCGGCCCTCCGCACCGACGGGCCGAAGACGGCCCCGAGGACACCGGCAGGCGCGCGCACCGGCGCGTACGGATGGACGTCGCGGACGTACGGCAGCACGCGTTGGTCGAGGGCCGGACGCCTGGTGCGTAGGAATCCCGAAACCAACAACAGCAAACCCGTGGAGGCAAGGAATCCGATCACAGCGCCCGTCATGCCAGAATCCGTCGCTCGACGGGTAGCCGGCCGATCCACATCATCAGCCGATAGGCGATCGCGCACAGTGCCGCGCCTCCGCCAAGGACGACCAGTCCGGTTGTGGTCGCAAACCTCTGGATCACTTCACCCTGGAAGCTCATGAAGAGGAGCACCAGCCATGGTGCCGCGACCGCCAGCCTGGCGCCGTTGACGGTCCAGGACTGGCGCGACTCGAGCTCGCCTCGCGTACGCAGGTCGTCGCGCAAGAATCCCGACAGTGAGCGAAGCATCCGTCCGAGGTCGCCCCCGCCCACCTCGCGCGCGATGCGCAGGGCTTCAACGACACGATCGCCGACGGGATCGGCAAGGCGTGCCTTGAGCAAGTCGAGGGACTCGTGGAATCGCCCTGTTGCCTGATAGTCGCGGCCGAACTGATTGAACGGTTCGCGCAGCCCTTCGGGTCCACGCTCACCCAGCTGCATCAGCGCCTCGGGGAGAGACAGCCCAGCCCTGACCCCCGAAGACAGGTTGTCCACGACGTCTGGCCACAACGCCGCATGATCACGCAGTCGTCGCGCCGCCCGGCCACGCAGGATCGCGATCGGCAGCCAGGCCGCCATCAGTCCAAACACCAATCCGACGGCCACCACCCCGGACACACCCAGCATCACGAATGACGCAAGCACGAACGCCCCAAAACACAGCGCAACAACCTGAACTGGTGACACACCCTCGGTGCCGGCTGCCGAGAGCAACCTCTCAAGTCGGTTCGTGCGCCGAGCGGATCGTCGCCTCGGTTTGGAGGTCTGTCCGGCGACCGCAGACACCACGAGAAGTGCGCCAACGCCGAACACGAGACCTATCAGGGCGCCCATCGACCCACCCTGAGGATGTCGTCGAGGTCGATGCCGGCGAGGTCGTACGCATCTCGACGGAGAGGGACGCCGTGTCCGCGTTCGAACCGGCCGCTTCGCCGCACGAACACCGGCTCCGACTCGATCAGGCCGTTCTCTACCCGACCCGTCACGGTCGCGATCTCGCGCACGGCGCGCGACCCGTCAGGATCGATGCCGGTGTGAACCACAAGGTCGACCGAAGACGCCACGGTCGGTACGACGAACCGCGACCCGATGTTCTCACCGGCGAGCAGCGGCAAGGTGCACATCTTGACGAGTGCCTGCTTCGCTGAGTTGGCGTGAATACTGGCCATCCCTGGAAGCCCGGCATTGAGGGCGAGCAGCAGATCGAGACACTCTGCAGCCCTCACCTCTCCGACGATGATCCGAGAAGGGCGCATCCGGAGCGCCTCCTTGATGAGTGTGCGCAGGTCGATTCCGCCGGTGCCCTCGAGTCCCGCTTGACGAGTCTGCATCGCAACCCAGTCGGGGTGGCCACATTGAAGCTCGAAGACTTCCTCAACCGAGACCAGTCGCTGCGATCCTGGAATTGATGCTGCGAGGCAGTTGAGGAATGTCGTCTTGCCTGCCTGCGTCCCTCCTGACACCACGATGTTGAGGCCCGCGAGAACGCTCGCGTGAAGGAACTCCGCAGCCTGTTGCTCGATGGTGCCGAGCGCGACAAGGTCCTCGAGTGAGTGGGCTCTGGCGACGAACTTGCGGATGTTGACCGCGGCGAACCCGCGAGAGATGCCGTCCAGCACCACGTGCAGCCGGTGTCCGCCGGGCAGCATTGCGTCGACGAAAGGTTGGCTGATGTCGAGCCTGCGACCCGACGAGGAGAGCATTCGCTCGACCAGCTCACGGACCTGTTCTGCCGTCAGGATGACCGAGGTGAGCTCATGTCTGCCTGTCCTGGCGATGAACACCCTCGACGGCTCGTTGATCCAGATCTCCTCGACCGATTCGTCGTCGAGGTAGGGCTGCAAGGGGCCGAATCCAGAGACGTTGGCCACGATGTGCCCCACGACCAGATCAGGCTCGTCGAGTGATCTGACGGCGCCAGTCAGGCTGTGGGACTCATGCTCGGCAATGACATCGAGGGCGGCGCGACGTACGGAGTCAGCGTCAGTCCGGGGATCGATGCGGCGTTCGCGCACGAGGTCTCGTACGCGCTCGGCGAGCGCAGGCGCCTGAGAATCCACTCCCGATACCTCTTCCCCCGAAGAAGTGCCCCCCACAAAGGGCTGCTGTCCGACGATCCTGCCGAATGACGGTGCGTTTGTGAAGACCCACTCCCATGAGCTGTGGACTCCCGCTTCTCGTCCTTGGCTGGGGACAACTTTTGGGCCGGTCGGTGCATCTCCACCAGCACACACCACTCATCAGGGGGAAACATGACCAGACCATCCATCCGCGTGCTGATCGCAGCTCTCATCGTCATCGTGGCGAGCACGACCCTCGCGCAGAGCTCGGTCGGCGCCACCGCCACCGTGAAGCCGACCGGCACGGTGTACGACAAGGTGGGCAACCCGCTGCCGGACATCCGGGTCGAGCTGTGGCGTGACGGCGCGGACGAGGGCGACCTCGTAGCCGTACGACGCACCACCGACACCGGTCGCGTCACCTTCCCGGCCGTCCCCAAGAGCTCGACGACGAAGTACTACCTCAGCGCTAAGGACCTCACCGGGCACTACGCCGACACCCTCTCGGCGACCTTCGCACCCAAGACCACGGCGGCTCCAGACATCAAGATGGACGCGGCCGGATTCATCGTCGGCACGGTGTCCACGAAGGTCGATGGCAATACCGTGCCGAGCGCAGACGTCGAAGTGCTGGCCCTGGGCGACCTTACCGCCGGCCTCGTACACACCGCGGCCAATGGCACCTTCCGCATCGGCGGGCTGCGGTCGGGCACGTACGTGCTGTCGTTCCTTTCACCGGTGCGACCCTTCTTCGAGACTTGCTACGACAATGAGCGGCCCGGCAAAGAAGGCTGCTCCTACTCGACGAAGGTCACCGTCAAAGCTGGCAAGGTCACCACGATCAACCCGCAGCAGATGTTGGTTCCGCAGGGAGCGCATACGTACCGCTGAACAGGCGAACGGCGCCCCGAGCACTCGGGGCGCCGTCGTTTGGGCACGCACTGTGAACGGGTGGCTACTGTTGAGGCATGTCCGAGGACGATAAAGACGACGCGCAGAACGAACCACAGAACCCGTTTGCCGGAACGCCGATGGAGCAGATCTTCGGCGCCTTCTCCGGCGGCCAGATGGACATGAACCAGATCATGGGCCAGATGCAGAAGATGTTTGCCCCGCACGAGGGCAGCGTCAACTTCGACCTCGCCAAGGACGTCGCGCGTCATACTGCCGCTGCCGCCGGTCCCGATCCGACGCCCAACGCCGCCCAGCAGGGCGCAGTTGATGACGCCGCACGTCTCGCCGAGTCCTGGCTCGACAGCGCCACGAGCATCCCCGCCGGCGCCACCACGTCCGCGGCCTGGAGCCGCGCCGAGTGGATCGAGGCAACCTCCGGTACGTGGCAGACCCTCGTCGAGCCGATCGCCCAGCACGTCGTCAAGGCCATGGGTGACGCACTGCCCGAGGAAGCCAAGTCGATGGCCGGCCCGCTGATGGGCATGCTCAACCAGGCCGGCGGAGCGATGTTCGGCCAGCAGGTCGGTCAGGCTCTCGGCGGTCTCGCCGGCGAGGTCTTGTCGTCGACCGACATCGGCCTGCCGCTCGGACCCGAGAAGGTCGCAGCCGTCCTCCCCGAAGGAGTCGCCGCGTTCGGCGAGGGCCTCGAGCACTCTGCGTCCGATGTCCTCTTGTACGTCGTGCTGCGCGAGTGTGCACACCACCGGCTCTTCCAGCACGCTCCGTGGCTCCGACCCGCACTGGTCGGCGCGGTCGAGGAGTTCGGTCGCGGCACCCGCATCGACGTGTCCGCGATCGAGTCACAGATCCGCGACCTCGACCCGTCCCGCCCCGAGGCGATCCAGGAGGCGATGAGCGGGGGGATGTTCGAGCCCGAGAGCACGCCCGAGCAGCTCAAGGCACTCGAGCGCCTCGAGACCTTGCTGGCCCTGATCGAGGGTTGGGTCGACGAGGTCGTCGCCCAAGCGACGAAGGACCGCATGCCCGCCGCTGCTCCGCTGGCCGAGGCCATGCGCCGTCGCCGCGGCGCCGGCGGTCCGGCCGAGCAGACGTTCGCGTCGCTCGTCGGCCTCGAGCTGCGACCCCGCAAGCTTCGTGAGGCAGCGACCCTCTGGGCCGCACTGCGTGACCGCAAGGGAGCCGACGAGCGCGATGCGCCGTGGAGCCACCCCGACCTGATGCCGTCGACGGCAGACCTCGACGATCCACTCGGCTACGCCCAGGGCGAGAACGACGCGACGAGCGACGCCGACTGGGACGCCGCGATCGGTGAGCTGCTCGACGGCCCGACCGACGACACGCCACCCAAAGACACCGAGTGACGCTGCACGAAAATGCGCACAGCGTGCTGACGCGCTGGGCGGCACCCGACGACGAGCAGGAACGTCTGCGACTCGCCTACCTCGAGCACCTCGCCGCGCATCCCGATGCGATGACTCGCGGCTGCAACCCCGATCACCTCACGGCGAGCGCGCTGATCTTCTCCGCCAACCACCAGCGCGTGCTGCTCACGCTGCACCGCGTCATGAAGCGGTGGCTGCAGACCGGAGGACACTGCGAGCCCGAGGACGAGTCCGTGTCGGCTGCCGCACTGCGCGAGGGACTCGAGGAGAGCGGGATCGAAGGGCTCGTCATCGACCCCGTACCCGTGCTGCTGTCGCACCACGAGGTGCCGTCATGTGGGCCGATCAGGCCGTCACACCACTTGGACGTGCAATATGTCGCCGTCGCTCCGGCTGACGCACAGCACGTGATCAGCGACGAGTCGGACGACCTCGAGTGGTTTGCCGTCGACGAGCTGCCCGCCGACACCGATCAATCGGTCCGAGACCTCATCGCTGCGTCCAGGACACGCCTTCGAGAAACCCCTTAGCCTTCGCGGCATTGGGGTAGGCATCGACCAGCGCCCAGAAGCGCTTGCTGTGGTTGGGCTCGAGCAGGTGTGCCAGCTCGTGCAGCAGCACGTAGTCAACGACAAAGGGCGGCATGCCCTTGAGCCGGTCGGACAGCCTGATGCTGCGTTCACCGCTCGAGCACGAGCCCCAGCGGGCGTTCTGGTTGGACACCCAGCGCACCGACAGCGGCACCGCCTTGCCGTCGAGCCAGCTGCCCGAGAGGACCGCGGCACGCTCCATCAGCTCGTCATCGCTGGGTCGCGCGCGCTGCTCGCGGCGGTCGAGACGGCCGACGAGGCTGCGTACGGCCTCGTCCTCCTCGGCCTTCGACAGGTGGGCGGGAACGAGGACGATGGTCTTGTCGCCTTCGCGGTGCGCGCTGATCGTGCGCTTGCGCCGTCGGCTCCGCCGGATCTCCACTTCGCCCATGCCGCAAACCTATCCGGCGGACTCGACATTTTTTTCGTCCACAGTGGCTTCCACACGTATTTGCAGGTCACCACGGGTGCCTGGTCCACGGCCCAATTGGCCGCCCACAGGTTGTGCACCGACCACCCCCAGGGTGTCCACACGCACCCCGGACTTTCCCCACAAGTTGTCCCCATTGTTATCCACAGGCGTGGACAACAGTCTCCCGATTTCGCTTGACGGTGGGTGCCCCCAGACCTAGCGTTTGGGCCAATCGAGGCTCTCGGCAGGGTGCGCAGGGGAAGGCACACTCCGCCGGGAGCCTCTTTTGGGCAAAATCGGCCATTTTGCACCCCCGCAACTCGCCGGAGACTTTTACGCTCAGCTGAGCGTGAAACATGCCTGTCACGCGTACGCTCATGGTGACTAGCAACACAACGGCAAGGAGGCCGCAATGTCAGAAACATGGAGTGGCGATTTCTACTGCGTCAAGTGCAAGGAAAAGCGCGAGACGTCAGGCGAGGTCCACGTCAGTGACAAGGGCACTCGCATGGCCAAGGGCATCTGCCCGGTCTGTGGCACCAAGCTGAACCGGATCCTCGGTAAGGCCTGAGTCCCACACCTTCCCCGAATTTCAGTAAAGGCGACCCGCTCCAATGGCGGGTCGCCTTTACTGTGCCCGGCTGTGGATGCTCGGCTGGTCTGACGAACGATCGCGAGCCACGCTGCGTGCATGAGTGAGCGCCACCGAACAAATCAGCAAGCACCCGTCATGCCGCCGCGGCCGTACCGTGCCTTTCCTCCGGGCGTGGCGGCATGAGCTTTCGACCAGCACTCCGTCCGGGTGCGCCACTGCTGCGTCGTGACGCGAGAAGCCTGCAGGTCGGCACGTCGCCCGGCGTGGTGATCGCCGACCAGCCAGGGCTCATGGCGCTGCTCCGGCTCGCCGATGGCACCCGCGACGTGGAGAGGCTGCAGTCGTACGCAGCCGCCAACATCCCCGAGCTCGGCTGCGACGTCGCCGAGCTCATGCGCCAGCTGCTCGCCGTGGGTGTGGTGCTCGACTCCTCGCACTGGAGCGCTCCACACCGTCGCGGGCTCGATGCGGAGGCACGGCACGCGGACCTCGGCGGAGACGAGCTCGTACGGCTGACGCTTCGGCCGCGCTTGCGCGTGGCATTCCACACCGACGCCGCAGCCGAGCCGGTCGTCGAAGCGGCGCGTACGGTCCTCGCCGCGTCGGGCATTCGCGAGCTCGACTCCAACGAGCCCGACCTGATGGTGATTGCCACCTGCGGCGAACCGTCGCGTGACGTGTTCGAGCCACCGACGATGGCCGGCATGGATCACCTGCTCGTCATGATCGACGAGGACCGCGTACGCCTCGGACCACTCGTGCGCCCGGGGCGGACCCCCTGCATCTCGTGCTACGACCTGCACCGCGGCGACTGGGATCACGCATGGAGCGCCCTGCTCCCCCAGCTCGGAAGGCACACCGGCGTGCTCACTCCGCCTGCCCTCGACGCCGTGACGGTGCACGCCGCCGCGCTCGAGCTCGCGATCGATGTCCTGAGCTATTGCGATGGCCTACCGGCTCGTACGATCGGGCAGTTCCTCGCCGTCGGGCCGGGGCACGAGGAGCGAAGCACCTGGCCGCTGGCGTTCCATCACGGTTGCGCCTGCGATCTCCTCAGCGCCGCGTGACCAGGGCGCGACTATCCTGACTCGGTGGCAGACGACAAGCCTGAAGGGCGACCGCTGAGCGGCAGCGCCTTCGCGCGCACCGCGCGGCTTGCCTCGCTGCCCGTCGGCTTCGCCGGCCGTACGACGCTCGGCGTCGGCAAGCGTCTCGTCGGCCAGCCCGCTCAGGCCGTGCTCGACGAGGTGCAACGCCGTACCGCCGACCAGATCTTCACGGTGCTGGGCCAGCTCAAGGGCGGGGCGATGAAGTTCGGCCAGGCCATGAGCATCTTCGAGGCCGCCCTGCCCGATGAGCTGATCGGCCCGTACCGCGAGACGCTCACCAAGCTGCAGGACTCAGCGCCGCCGATGCCTCCCGGCGTCGTGCATCGCGTGATGGCGACGGAGTTCGGTGACGACTGGCGCGAGCAGTTCCCGACGTTCGGCGATGCTCCCGCGGCATCGGCCTCGATCGGTCAGGTGCACCGCGCGACGTGGCTCGACGGAACGGATGTCGCGGTCAAGCTGCAATATCCCGGAGCCGCCAAGGCTTTGACGGCCGACCTGCGGCAGATCGCCAGGATGGCTCGCCTCTTCGGCATCCTGGCCCCCGCACTCGACGTCAAGCCCCTGATCGCCGAGCTGCAGGACCGGGTCGCCGAGGAGCTGGACTACTCGCTGGAGGCCGGAGCGCAGAGCGTCTTCGCCGGTGCGTTCGCCGACGATCCCGAGGTCGTCATCCCCGAGCCGCTGGCGCACACCGAACGTGCCCTCGTGTCTCAATGGCTCGACAGTGACTCATCATTGGCACAGATCATCACGGGCGGCACGCAGGAGGAGCGCGATCGCTACGGCGAGGCGTACGTACGATTCCTGTTCGCCGGGCCGGAGCGTGCCGGAATGCTTCACGCCGACCCCCACCCCGGCAACTTCAGGATCATGGGCGATGGCCGCCTCGGCGTCGTCGACTTCGGCGCGGTGGCCAGGCTGCCCGACGGTCTGCCCGAGTCGATGGGACGGCTGCTGCGTCTCGTCGTTGACGGTGACTTCGACGGTGTGATCGACGGGCTTCGCGAAGAAGGGTTCCTCAAGCGCAACGTTGACCTGGATGCCGACACCATCGCCCGTTACATCGGCCCGTTCGCCGAGCCGGCCCGGGTCGAAAGGTTCACATTCAGCCGCGAATGGATGCGCGAGCAGATGCAACGGGTCAGCGCACCGACGTCCGAAGGCATGGGCACGGCGATGAAGATCAACCTGCCGCCGCAATACCTGCTGATTCACCGCGTGTGGTTCGGCGGGATCGGCGTGCTCAGCCAGCTCGGCGCAACGGCACCGTTCCGGTCGATCGTCGAGGAATCGCTACCTGGCTTCGCTGACCAGGGCTAGCACCGGTTCGGCGTACTTGTCGAGCTTGGCCGGGCCGATGCCGGGAACGGCGGCCAGAGCCGCCTCGTCCGTCGGCTTGACCTCGGCGATCGACTGCAGCGTCGCGTCGGTGAAGATCACGTAGGCGGGCTTGCCCTGTTCGGTCGACTCGGTCGTACGCCAGGCACGCAGGCGTTCGTAGAGCTCTTCGTCGTAGGTCGAAGGACAATCGGCGCAACGGCCCAGCTTGCGGTCAGCAACGGCGAGGATCGTGTTGCAGACTCGGCACGTTTTTGACGAGCGCAGTGCGACCTTGCGATCGCGTGGCTGCTTGGCCGTCTGCCTCGCTTCGTGGTTGGCCGGGAGCAAGGTGTCGAGGAACCTGGTCGGCCCGCGATTGCCTCGTCCGCCGCGCCTGCGGGTCGTCGCCCACGAGATCATCAGGTCGTTGCGTGCCCGGGTGAGACCGACGTAGAAGAGTCGACGCTCCTCCTCGACCGCGGCCGGGGTGTCGGCGTGAACGCTCGGCATCATGCCCTCGTGCATGCCGACGCAGAAGACGGCGTCCCACTCGAGTCCCTTGGCCGAGTGCAGCGTTGCCAAGGTGACGCCGTCGGCGGCAGGCGCATGCGCCTGCTCGGCCCGGCGACTGAGATCGGCGACGAGTGCCTCGAGGTTGGCTTCGGGATCGGCCGCAAGCAGGTCGGTGGCCATCGACACGAGCGCATGCAAGGACTCCCAGCGATCGCGGACCGCTCCTGCGCCATTGGGCGGCTGATCGGTGTGGCCCATGCTGGAGAGCACCGCGCGAACCTCGTCCACGAGATGTCCCCCGCCCTCGCCACCGCGGGCCGCGCCACGCAGCAGCGCGACGGCCTGGCGTACTTCGGCGCGGTGGAAGAATCCCTCGACGCCGCGCAGCACGTAGGGAACGCCGTGCTCGCCGAGCGCCTCCTCGAACGTCTCCGACTGGGCATTGATGCGGAACAGGATCGCCATTTCCTTGTAGGGCACGCCCCGGCGGTGCATCAGAGCGATCTCGTTGGCGACGGCGGCGGCCTCGGCCTGCTCGTCCGGGTGGCCGACATAGGTCACGGGATTGCCGGGCTCCTGCTGGGACTGCAGGCGTACGCCCTCGTTGACGTTGCCTGCCTTGGAGAAGACGGCGTTGGCGGCCGCAACGATCTGCGGGGTCGATCGGTAGTTGCGTACGAGCTCGTAGCGCTCGGCGCCCTCGTGCCTGCGCGCGAACGACGCCAGGATCTGCGGCGACGCCCCCGCGAAGGAGTAGATCGTCTGGCGGGGGTCACCGACGACGCAGATGTCATTGCGGCCGCCGAGCCACAGGTCGAGCAGCGTCGACTGGAGCGGGTTGACGTCCTGGAACTCGTCGACGACGAACCATCGGTATTGGCTGCGAACCTGTGCCGCGATGCGCTCGTCATCGGCCAGGATCGCGGCGGTCACGAGGAGGATGTCCTCCATGTCGATGCGGCCACGCTCGCGCTTGACGTCCTCGTAGGCCGTCAGCACGTTGGCGACTGTCTCGTGGTCGAGGTCGGCAACCTCGCGGCGAGCGGACTCGGCCCTGGCGACGTAGGCCGAGGGCGAGATGTTGCTGACCTTGGCCCACTCGATCTCTGACGACAGGTCGCGCAGCAGCGGCGTGTCGGCGCGGCGACCTAGCCGGCGGAGCGCGTCGGCCACCAGCGGGAACTTGGACTTCACGATCTCGGGGAATGGTCCGCCGTAGACATGCGGCCAGAAGTATTGCGCCTGCCTCAGAGCGGCAGAGTGGAACGTACGCGCCTGCACGCCGTCAGCGCCGAGAGCCCGCAGACGAGTGCGCATCTCGCCCGCCGCCCGGGTCGTGAACGTGACGGCCAGGACCTCGGTCGGCTTGTAGACGCCGCTGGCCACGCCGTAGGCGATGCGGTGGGTGATCGCACGCGTCTTGCCCGTGCCAGCACCCGCGACGACGCTGACCGGCCCACGCAGGGCCCGCGCGACATCGCGCTGCTCGGGGTCGAGACCAGTCAGCAGGTCATCTGCGTCAGGCAAGGCGCTCCTCAAGGAATGCAACGGATGGGGAAGGTGTTGAGACAATGAGACTAGTCGTCGAAGGAGACAGTTAAATGTCCAGCACGTTCACGCTCTACTCCACCCCGTGGTGTGGCTACTGCCATCGCCTCAAGGGTCAGCTCAAGCGTGAAGGGATCGAGTTCGACGAGGTCGACATCGAGGCCGTGCCCGATGCCGCGTTCATCGTCGAGCAGGCCAACAACGGCAACCAGACCGTTCCGACGCTCGTCTTCACCGACGGCACCGCACTGACCAACCCGTCAGTGGCGCAGGTCAAGGCTCAGCTGGCTTCCTAAGCCCACTTGCCGTGAATGGTGCCGCCGTGCCATTCCTGCAGCAGCCATCGTGAGATCGAGACGTTCGGTGGGAGCAGCAGGTCCGTTGATGCCGTCATCTCGGTGACCTCGTCGCGGGTGAACCAACGCGCCTCGGCGATCTCGTTCTCGTCAATCGTGATGTCGGTCGACAGCGCCTTGCCGAAGAAGCCAAGCATCAGGCTGGACGGGAACGGCCACGGCTGGCTCGAGGCATATGAGACCTCGCCGACCTTGATACCGACCTCTTCCATGACCTCACGACGTACGGCGTCGTCCAAAGACTCCCCCGGCTCCACGAAACCAGCCAACGTGGAGAACCGGCCCTCGGGCCACTGCGGGCCGCGTCCGAGGAGTGCACGATCGTCGTCATCGGTGATGAGCATGATCACCGCGGGATCCGTACGAGGAAAATGGTGGGTGCCGCAGGACGGGCAGACCCGAGTGTGGCCGGCTTCGGCGGAGTCGCTCGGCGAACCACACTTGGCACAGAACTTGTGCGTCTCGTGCCAGCGAGCGATGCCGACCGCATGCACGCCGAGTGAGCCTTCGTCAGGTGAGATCGTGGGGCCCAGCACACGCAGACTGACCGGCTCAAGCTCCTTGGGAACTCGCTCGACCACGACCGCCGCATAACGTATGCCGTCCTTGATGCCGAGGAAGATCCACTCGCCTTCCGGCGCCTCCTCAACGGTGATCCAGCGGATACCGCTGCCGCCGTTGGTGGCGACATGCTCGCCACCAATCACCATCACGCGAAGCGGGTCGTCCCCTTGCCGCCAGGCGTCGTTCCTGCGGAGATGTGCCGCGCGGTCGTGCAAGGTCTGATTGAAGACGTAATCCACACCAGTCAGGCTAGACCGAGCTGCTGCTCGAGCTCCTCACGCCCGGGCAGGTCGTCGAAGGTCTGCACCTTGCCGAGGCGGGCGTAGTAGAACGAGCCGGCGACGGCCGAGGGGTCGACGCCCATCAGCTCTGCCCAGGCAAGGCGATAGATGGCGAGCTGGAGCGGATCGGCGCCGGCCTGTCTGTTGGTCTTCCAGTCGACGACTTCATACGTACCTGGGGCTGACGAGAAGACGGCGTCGATGCGACCGACGAACTGCTGACCGCCCAGAACGAGCGAGAACGGCGCCTCGATCTGCACGGGTGTGAGGTCGGCGTACGGGCCGGCGAGGAAGGCCGCCTTGACCTCCTCGAGCTCGGCATCGGAGCCGATGCCGACATCACCGCGGCCCGGAAGATCGGTCGGATCGAGCAACGTCTGCTGTCCGAAGTGCGCCTCAACCCATGCATGGAACCGGGTGCCGAACCGGGCCGCGCCGGACGGCTGACGAGGCATCGGACGCGCGACGGACCGGGCAAACTCGGCAGGATCGTCCTGCAAGGCCATCGCCGTGGTCGCCGACATCGACGTCGGCCAGGGAACACGTCGTACGGGGCTGTCGCTCTCACTGGCCTCGGCGAGCAGGAGCTCGATGTCGGCCTCGAGCTCGTCGAGCCGGCCGAGCTCGTCTGATGGCTCGGTCTCCGTCGGCACGACCACCGTGCCCGCAGCCGCCGACAGCACGGCGTCAGCAAGCGCTCGGCGGCCGACGAGCGTCGGCCCGGGTGTCGGCCACTCGATGCCTGAGACATCGATGAAGTGGGGGTTGGTCGCATCGTCTGAAGGCGCCTCGGCCCAGGCCAACGGCTCGCGCCCCTGCGTCGCGAGCCAGTCGCGGGTGGCGACGAGGTATTCGGACGGGCCGAGGGGCTTTTGCTGCGTGCGACCCCAGTGATGGCCACTGATGACCAGACGTCGGGCGGCACGCGTGTAGGCGACATAGCCGAGGCGCCGTTCTTCCATCTGGGCGTCGGCCCGGTCAGCCTCGCTGAACGCCTTGCCCTCAGCCGGCGACCAGCCTGTGAGGATCGGGAGGCTGTCGCGATCACCGCGCAGCGAGTAGGGCAACGTCTGGGCGCTGCTCGTCCAGCGGCCACGACCCCTGGTCGACGGGAAGATCGTGCGGGACGTGAGGGGCACGTAGACGCTGTGCCACTCGAGACCCTTGGCGCGGTGGATCGTCAGCAGCTTGACGGAGTCTGCGTCCGACGGTGTCGCGACCGACATGCCCTCGTTGTAGAAGTCCTCGGCTGCCAGATAGGCCACCAGGCCGGACAGCGACGCATAGCGATCGGACTGTGCGTAGTCGGAGATTGCCTCGAGGAACAGCGCGATGTTGTCGGCGCCACCCGCGACCGCACCGGCTTCGAGCTCCAGGTCGAGGTCGAGCGCGCGAATGCCACGCCGGGCCAGCTCCAGCAGCGGCTCCCCGGCATGGCGGCGTACGGAGGCGATGAGCTGCGACAGCTCGGCGAAACGTTCGATCGCCTCGGCGGAGTAGGGCAACGAACCCGGGTCATCGACGGCGTCGGCCAACGCCACGATCTCGGTGGGGTCGGTGCCCTCCACTGCCCGTGCCAGCTCGGCGGCGAGAGTCGTGTCGTCGGAGCGGCCGAACGTGCGTCCGCTCAGCGTCGAGGCGCGCCGACCGAGCAGGCCGAGATCGCGGGTGCCGATGCGCCAGCGCGGGCCAGTCAGCAGTCGCAGCATCGCCGGGTTGGCCGTGACGTCGTTGACGACCTCGAGCAGCGCCAACAGGTCGAGCACCTCGGGCTGCGAGAGCAAGCCCTCGAGCCCGACGATCTCGAACGGGATCTCGGCAGCCCGCAGCGCCTGCACGATGGCGCCGTTCTCGCGACCCACACGTACGAGGATCGCGATCTCGCGAAGTGGCGCGGGATCGTTCTTGATCGCCTCGATCAGGGCAGCGATCTCGTCCCCGACGGTGGCGTAGAGCCCAACGTCGACGGTGCCTGGCTCGGTCACCGCTGACTGGAGAGGCTTGACCACGGTCGACGACTTGTAGAACTCGTCGGCGAGCTCATTGGCCGCATCGATGATCGGTTTTGCGCAGCGACGCGTCTCGACGAGCGAGAACAGCGACCCGGTTGATCCGTCGGCAGATGGGAAGTCGGTGAGGAACTGCGCGAGGTTGCCGGCAGCGGCGCCACGCCACCCATAGATCGCCTGGGCCGGGTCACCGACGGCGGTCACCGGGTGACCGCGGCCGTGATCTGCGTCGGGACCGGAGAACAGGGCGCGGAGCAGGTCACGTTGCGCGACCGACGTGTCCTGGTATTCGTCGAGCAGGACGACTCCGAACCGGTCGCGGAGCACCTCGCCGACCTCGGGCAGCGCCGCCAGCTGGGCGCCCCACGCCATCTGGTCGGAGAAGTCCATCACCCCCGCATCGGCCTTGGCCTCGCGGTAGCGGTCGACGAGCTGGGTGAGCTCGATGCGCCGACGAGCCTTGTCGGCCGCGTCGCGCAACAGGGTGGGCGGCTTGTCACCGAACTGCTCGTACGTCGCTATCAACGCCGCGTCATGTGCGCGCAGCTCGTCGGGCGTGACCAGATGCTCGGCCAGCTGGCCGTCGAGGGCAATCGCCTGTCCGACGATCGACGGAATGTGGGTCGACAGCAGCTGAAGGTCACCGCCGTAGGACTCGATTGCCTTGGCCATGCGCTGGAACCGCGATGCGTCGGCGACCAGCCGAAGATCCGGTTCGATGCCGAGCCGCAGGCCATGCTCGGCGATCAGCTGGCCGGCAAAGGCGTGATAGGTCGACGTCGTCGGCTCACCGTCGAACTCCATGCCGAGCCGTTCGAGATCAGCGCGCACCTTTTGACCGAGCTGGGCTGCGGCCTTGTTGGTGAACGTCAGGCCGAGCACCTTCTCGGGGGGTACGCCGAGGTGGCCCACGAGCCAGACGACGCGCGCGGCCATGACCGTCGTCTTGCCCGAGCCGGCACCGGCGATGATGGCTGACGGCTGATCGAGCCCGGCGGTGATCGCGGCCATCTGGGGCGGGGTGTAGTCGATGCGCAGGAGCTCACGCAGGTGCTGTTCGTCGCGTACGAGGGCCATCAGGAGTCACCCGCCGTCGGTCGGGTCAGGATCGTCTGGCCTTCGTCGTAGGCGGGGCAGACGCGCTTGAACTCGCAGTATTGGCAGGCGGACTCAGACTTGGTCGCCGAGAAGCTCTCGTCGGCAATAGCGTGCACCGAGCGCTGGAGGTGCTCGACCGCGAAGAACGGTTCATCGGGCGCTGGACCGGGTTGCGGAAGGACCTTGGGGAATCCGGGGTTGCGGCTTGCGTCCTTGCGCAGCTGTACGAGCTCGGCACCGGCAGCCCGTGCTTCGCCGGCGACGTCAGCCGTGGCACCGAGATCGACCGCAAGCTGATAGAAGCCGAGCTGGCCGTTGGTGGCGACATCCTTGAGGCTGGGCGGGTTCTTGTTGGTCTTGAGATCGATGACGTGCACCCCGTCCACGTCGACCTCGACGCGATCCATCGAGCCGTTCAGCGTGACGATACGGCCGTCGACCTCGTGCGTGACGTTGAACCGGTGCTCGGTCGCCACGACTTCGCGCCCGTGCGTCAGGTGCCAGGTGCAGAACCGTTCGATCGCCTCGACGGCCGCAGCGTGCTCGCGGGTGCCGATCCAACTGGCCGCGAACTCGAGCTGACCCCACACCTCGTCGAGGTGCAGCGCGAGCGCCGCGGGGTCGGGCTCGAGGTCGCCCTGCACTACTTCTGCGGCGATGGCGTGAACGATCGAGCCGAAGCCCTGAGCAGCCGTCGTACCGCGACCTCCCTTGGCCTCGTGACTGAGGAACCAGCTCAGGGGGCACGACACGATGCGCTCGACCGTGCTGCCCGACATCGACAGCGGTTCGGCCGGATCGCGCAACGGCTCGGGAGCATGCGTGACCTCGCGCAGTCCCCACCAGCGGTCGGGGTCGGCTCCGCGCGCTGCAGGATGCTGCATCAGCCGGGCGAGCTGTTGGGCGGCGCGTACGCGTACGGTCTCCGACTCCGTGCTCTCGCCGATGTGGCGCAGCTCGGCCACCGCTCCACGCAGGGAGAGCCCGCGGGTGGGGCGACGCTGCGGCACCGGCAGCGAACGATCAGGAGTGCCGGTGACGTGGGCGTGCAGCTCGGCGAGGAACCGCGACGGCTGATCACCCTCCTCGCTGCCGGCCGCGACAGCTGTGACGACGAGGCGGGAACGCGCACGGCTGCACGCGACATAGAACAGGCGACGCTCTTCGGCGATCGCGGCACGAGCCGACGTCGGTGGCTGAACACCTTCGGGAGAGAGCCGGTCGAGCTGCAAGAGGCTGCTGCGCCAGCGCACATCAGGCCACTCACCGTCCTGCACGCCAGCGACGACCACCAGCTCCCACTCAAGACCCTTGGAACGGTGAGCCGTCATCAGCTGTACGGCTGGACCGGCGGCGCCGCGCTGCGAGAGCGTGTCTCCGGGTATCTGCTGACTCTCGAGCGATGCGACGACATCGACGACGGACCGGTGACCTTGCTGTTCCTCGGCCCGAGCCGCTTCGGCGAACAAGGCACACATGGCGTCGAGATCATGGTCGGCCTGCGTGGAGCCTTCGGCACCGGACTCTGCCGTGGCGCGGAGACGAGACGGCCAGTCGGTGCCGTCCCACAGCGTCCACAGCACCTGCTCGGCCGCGACGCCTTCGGCGATCTGCTCGGCCGCCTTGCGCAGGAGTGTCGCGAGCCGGGCAGCAGTGGCGACCGCGTCACCTTCGGGTGTGCCCCGCCGACCCAGCGTGATCAACGAGGTCGGGTCGGCCAGCGCCTCTGCGACGAGGATGCGTGAAGCACGCGGCTTGTCACCCTCGTTGCGTCGCAGCGCCCGGCCGAGGCGCCGAAGCGAACCCGTGTCGAGACCGCCCAGGGCGCCGGTGAGCAACGCTGCGGCAGCATCGGGGTCCAAGGGTCGACCCGCCTGCAGGTCGTCCGCTGCGTGCAACGCCGACAGCAGCGCTCGAACGCTCGGCTCGAGTGCCAGCGGGACCTCGTCGCCAGCGACCTCGACCGGTACGCCTGCTGTCGTCAAGGCGCGCTGCAGTCGCCGCAGGTGCGCGGCGGATCGTACGAGCACCGCCATCTCGCGCCACGGCACTTCGTCGTGCAGGTGCGCCTCGCGCAGTGCGAGGGCGATGTGTTCGGCCTCAGCCGTTGCCGAGGCGTAGGTCTGCACCTGCACGACACCGGGATCGTCTGATCGCGAGGCCGGTGAACGCAATGCCTCGTACTGGGCGCCATCGACGGCTCCGAGCGCTCCCTTGTTGTGCACGATCGATCGAACTGCCGCACCGATCGCGGAGCCGTAACGGTTGGTGTGTCCGAGCACGATGACCGGAGCGGGCGCATCGGGGCGACCGAACCGGTCGCGAAACCCGAGGATGCCGTGCACGTCGGTGCCGCGGAAGCCGTAGATCGACTGATAGGGATCGCCGACCACGACCAGATCGCGCTGGTCGCCGGCGAGGCCTTCAAGCAGCTTGACCTGCAGCGGGTCCGTGTCTTGGTATTCGTCGATCACCACGAGCTTGAACCGCTCGCGCCACCGGGCACGACACGCGGGATCGTCGAGGAGTCGTACGGCCTGGAACACCAGATCGGCGTAGTCGATCGTGTTCTGCAGTGCGGCAACCGCGGTGTATTCGTCGAAGAAGCGACCGGCTGCCTCCCAGTCGTCGCGGTCCACGGCGCCGCCGAGCCGCTCGAGGTCGAGCGCATCCATGCCCTGCGCTCGAGCGGTCGACATGAGTCGTTGCAGCTCGCTCGCCATGCCGCGTGTCTGCAGGGCCTGGCGGAGCGAGGTCGGCCAGGACTCGGCGTCGGCACCCGCCAGCATCTGGGCGATTGCGGCATCCTGCTCCGGTGCGCTGAGCAACCGGATCGGGGTGCTGAAGTCGAGCTCGGACTGCTCACGGCGAAGCATGGCGTAACAGAAGGAGTGGAACGTCATGGTCGGCGATGCCGAGGTCGTACGGTCCAATCGGCGAGCGATGCGCGAACGGATCTCGTCTGCTGCCTTGCGACTGAAGGTCAGCACGAGGATCTCCTCGGGCTTCAGACCTCCATGCTCGACTCGGTCGACGACCAGCTCCACCAGGGTCGTTGTCTTGCCCGTGCCCGGACCGGCGAGCACCAGGAGCGGTCCCCCGGCGTGATCGATGACGGCCTGCTGCTCGTCGTCGAGAGTCGGAGGAGCGAGTCGCGCAGCGACAGGCTTCTCCAACACATACTCAATGGGCATGACTCCCATCCCACCACGTAGGTGTGACAGTCAGTCGTCGAACCGCCAGAGCGCCTTGGCCATGTCCACGGCCGATCCGTTGGCCTTCATCGGGGTGCCTTCTTCGACGTAGTGCACCTGGGCGTCGATCCCGTGAGATGGCGGCAGGCTGCCGTCGGCTCGTACGACCCGCCACCACGGCACGCCACCGCCTTCGAGCGCCATCACACGACCCACCTGGCGGGGTCCGCCCTCCTGCAAGATCTCAGCGATCAGGCCGTACGCGAGCACCTTCCCTGGCGGGATCTGCTCGACCAGCTGCAGCACCCGCTCGGTGAATGCATCCCCCAGCGGCGCAACCATGGACTCAGTATGTGGGCTGGCTCGGATCGATCTGGTTGACCCACGCAACCACGCCGCCACCGACATGCACCGAGTTGTCGTAGCCCGCGCCCTTCAGCACGGCAAGCGCCTCAGCCGAACGTACGCCGGACTTGCAGTGCAGCACGATCTGCTTGTCGCCTGGCAGCTGCTCGAGAGCCTTGCCGTTGAGAAACTCACCCTTGGGGATCAGGATCGAGCCGGGGATCTTGTTGATCTCGTACTCGCCGGGTTCACGCACGTCGACCAGGACGAAGTCGCGGCCTCCGTCGCCCCGCTCCTTGAGCCAACCCTCGAGGGTCGCGACCGAGATCGTCGAGTCGGCTGCCGCATCAGCTGCTTCGTCGCTGATCGCGCCACAGAACGCCTCGTAGTCATCCATCAGCGCTGTGATCGGTTCGCCGGTGGGGTCGCGACGGATGTTGAGGGTCGAGTAACGCATCTCGAGTGCGTCGTAGACCATCAGGCGGCCGATCAGCGGATCGCCGATGCCGGTGATGAGCTTGATCGCCTCGGTGACCATGATCGAGCCGATCGATGCGCACAGAACGCCGAGCACTCCACCCTCGGCGCACGACGGGACCATGCCCGGCGGCGGCGGCTCGGGGTAGAGGTCGCGGTACTGCGGACCCTCCTGGGCCCAGAAGACGCTGACCTGTCCTTCGAAGCGGTAGATCGAGCCCCACACGTACGGCTTGCCGAGCAGGACCGCCGCGTCGTTGACGAGGTAGCGGGTCGCGAAGTTGTCGGTGCCGTCGACGATGAGGTCGTAGCCCGCGAAGATCTCGAGCACGTTGTCGGTGTCGAGGCGCACGTGGTGCAAGATCGTCTTTACCAAGGGATTTATTTCAGCGACCTTGCGCGCTGCAGATTCGACCTTGGGCTTGTCGATGTCGGACTGTCCGTGGATGACCTGACGCTGCAGGTTGGACTCATCGACCACGTCGTCGTCGATGATGCCGAGTGTGCCCACACCTGCGGCAGCCAGGTAGAGGAGCGCGGGACTGCCGAGTCCGCCGGCGCCGATCACGAGCACCTTGGCGTTCTTGAGGCGCTTTTGCCCCGTCATCCCGACGTCGGGGATGATCAGGTGACGGCTGTATCGGCGTACTTCGTCGATCGTCAGCTCGTCAGCGGGTACAACTAGTGGGGCAACCACGGCGTTCTCCTCAGGTATGACTTGGTGTTGGCATAACGCCAGCACCGCCTTCCATTGTTCCGCGCAGGTCCACATCGGAAGACTGGCGTCCGGATCGTGGGCGAACACGGGTCGACTACGCTGAGGCACGTGAGTGAAGTCATCCCGCTGCGGCCGCGTACGAGTCGCCTGCCCCGCACCGCACGACGTGCGCAGCTGCTCGAGGTCGCCCTCAAGGTGTTCGTCGAGCAGGGCTATCACTCGGCATCGATGGATGAGATCGCCGAGCGTGCCGGCGTCTCCAAGCCGGTGCTCTATCAACACTTCCCGGGCAAGCTCGACCTTTACCTCGCCCTCCTCGAGACCTCGTGCGACACCGTGATCGACGGCGTCAAGACGGCTCTTGCGTCGACGACCGACAACCGCAAACGCGTTCAGGCCACGATGGAGCTCTGGTACGACTACGTCGCCGATCAGGGCGAGGCGTTCCGGCTCGTGTTCGAGTCCGACCTGACGAGCGACCCCTCCGTACGCGAGCAGGTCGACCGCGTCATCGAGGAGTCCGCCTCGGCGGTCGCCGAGGTCATCGCCGAGGACACCGGGCTCCCCAAGGCCGCGTCACACCTGCTTGCCGTCAGCCTGGTCGGCATGGGTCACGTCGGCGCACGCAACTGGCTCTCCGCAGATTCAAGCCTCACCCGCGATGAAGCGGTGCAGCTCGTCGCCGGCCTCGCCTGGCGTGGCATCGGCGGGTTCCCCCGCAACGAAGACGACACAAACCAAGGAGATGAGTGACCGTGGAGGTCAAGATCGGCGTCCAGTACGCCGCCCGCGAGCTGTCTGTTTCAACTGAGGCTGAGCCCCAGGCAGTGCTCGACCAGCTCAGCAAGGCGATCGCCGACGACTCGGTGTTCATCCTGACCGACGACAAGGGTCGCACCGTCGCCGTGCCTGCGGCGCGCGTCGCCTACCTCGACTTCACCTCCGATGCCGGCCGCAAGGTCGGCTTCGGTCTCACCGCAGTACCTGCCGCCAAGAAATGACCGAGCACGTCCAACCGCAGCAGCGGGTGGACGGACCGATCATCCTGGCGCCGTACGACGAGGCATGGCCCACGACGTACGAGCGCCTCGCTTCGGCGATCCACGAAGCGCTCGGCGATGTACTCGTCGAGCATGTCGGATCGACCTCGGTGCCGGGGCTCGATGCGAAGCCGATCATCGACGTCAACCTGATCGTCGCCGACAGCGCCGACGAGTCGGCATTCGTTCCTGGGCTCGAGGAGCTCGGCTACGTGCTCGTGATCCGCGAAGCCGACTGGCACGAGCACCGGCTTCTGCGACTCACAGAGCCGGCCGTCAATCTGCACGTGTTCACGACCGACTGCTCCGAGCACGATCGCATGATCGCCTTCCGCGACCAGCTCCGCACCGACGATGCCGCCCGCGAAAAGTACCTCGCGACAAAGCGTGAGCTTGCAGCGCGCGACTGGGAGTTCGTGCAGGACTATGCCGACGCGAAGTCGGCAGTGATTCGGGAGCTAGGCGGCAAGCCCTAGTCTTTCCATGCGGGCGGCGTGGCCCTCGGTGAGCCGGGTGAACATCCGGCCGATGCCGGCGAGATCCATGCCGGGATGGTCGACGCCACCGACGAGCACGGCGCTCAACGCGTCACGCTCGGCCACGACCATCTGCGCCTGGCTGAGCGCTTCACCCATGAGCCGGCGTCCCCAGAGCGCAAGGCGTCCGCCCACCTTCGGGTCGTGCTCGATCGCCTTGCGTACGGCGTCGATCACGAACTCGGAGTGACCCGTGCCGCTCAACGTGTCGAGCACGAGCTGGCGGGTGTCGGCGTCGAGATACGCAGCGATCTCGCGATAGAAGTCAGCAGCCAGTCCGTCGCCGACATACGCCTTGACGAGTCCTTCGAGCCAGTCCGCCGGAGTCGTCTGCTTGTGGAACCGGTCGAACGTCTCGGTGAAGGTCGCCATGACTTCGTACGGGTCCTCGTCGAGCTCGACGAGACGGTCACGCAGCTGGACGAAGTGGCCGAACTCGGCAGCCTCCATCGCCATGATCTCGACCCGGGTCTTGAGATCGGGCGCCATCTTGGCGTCCTCGGCGAGCCGTTCGCACGCGGTGATCTCGCCATATGCGAGCACTCCGAGGAGCTCGATCATCCCGGTCCGGTAGACGGAATCGTCGATGTCGTTGGGCGCTTTGCTGTCCTCAGGAGCCATAACCCCGCAGCGTAGCGCGAGGCCGAGAGCCACGGACGTTAGAATGGCCAGTACCTCATCTGCGAACTCGTCTGAGAATCGCAAGAATCTGAAGAATTCGAGAAGACCATCACTACGTTTAGAGATCTGGGCGTCATGCCCGAGATCGCCGACGCCCTCAAAGAGGTCGGCATCGAAGAAGCATTCCCCATCCAGGAGATGACCCTCTCCGTCGCGCTCATGGGCACCGACCTGATCGGCCAGGCGCGCACCGGTACCGGCAAGACGCTTGCCTTCAGCATCCCCCTCATCCAGCGCACTGTCGCTCCCCACGACGCCGACTACGACCAGGTCGTCGCCGGCAAGCCACAGGCGCTCATCGTCGCTCCGACGCGTGAGCTCGCGATCCAGGTCGCCAGCGACATCACGATCGCCTCCAAGCTGCGCGGCACCCGCAACCTCACGATCTACGGCGGTGTCCCGTACGAGACCCAGCTCGATGCACTCGAAGCCGGCGTCGACATCGTCATCGGTACGCCGGGCCGACTGCTCGACCTCGCCAACCGTGGCGCCCTCGACCTGTCGCACGTGAAGTCCCTCGTCCTCGACGAGGCCGACGAGATGCTCGACCTCGGCTTCCTGCCCGATGTCGAGTCGCTCCTCGCCAAGACTCCCGAGACCCGCCAGACGATGCTGTTCTCGGCCACCATGCCGGGTGCGATCGTCGGCCTGGCGCGCAAGCACATGCGTCACCCCATGAACATCCGTGCCGAGTCCGGTGATGACAACCAGATGGTGCCCGCAACGGCGCAGTTCGTCTGGCAGGCCCATGAGATGGACAAGGCCGAGATCGTCGGTCGCATCCTGCAGGCTGACGACGTCGGCAAGGTGCTGATCTTCACCCGCACCAAGCGCACCGCGCAGCGCGTTGCCGACGAGCTCGTCGACCGTGGCTTCCCCGCCTCACCCCTGCACGGTGACATGGCTCAGCCCGCCCGCGAGAAGGCTCTCATCCGCTTCCGCGAAGGCACGATCAACATCCTCGTCGCGACCGACGTCGCCGCTCGAGGCATCGACGTCGCCGGCATCACGCACGTCATCAACTACAACTGCCCCGAGGACCACAAGACCTACGTGCACCGCATCGGCCGTACGGGCCGCGCTGGCGCATCAGGTATCGCCGTGACCTTCGTCGACTGGGCCGACCTGGTGCGCTGGAAGCTCATCAACACCGAGCTGAAGCTGCCGTTCGACGAGCCGCAAGAGACCTACTCGACGTCAGATCACCTGTTCCACGATCTCGGCATCGATCGCGGCGTCAAGGGTCGCCTCAAGGCAGCCTCGCCGCGTGAGCCCAAGAAGGACGACGACCGCGGTGGCCGTGGTCGTAGCAGCGGAGGCGGCCAGCGATCGGGCGGTGGCGGAGGCCAGCGTTCCGGTGGTGGCGGTCAGCGCAGCGGCGGCGGCGAGAAGCAGACGCTCCACGGCGGCTGCCAGCGACGGCGCAGCTCGTACACCGCGCAAGCGCAACCGCAACCGTTCACGCGGTGGCGCTCCGGTCGCCAAGCAGGACTGACCTCAAGATGTCGGCAGTTTCGTACGCAGATCCCTTGGATCGGCGTACACAGCTGCCGACATCTTCCCTTTAAGCGGTCACGACGACGTTGGTGCCGATCGGCGCGAAGTCCCACAGGGCGATCGCGTCGGGCAACCACTGACGTACGCAGCCGGCCGACAACGGTGTGCCGAGCTGTGCCTTGGTCTGCTCGAGCACGCCTGCGTGGGTCTTGGGAACGCTGTGGAAGCCGATCGGCTCGCTGAAGCCGGTGGCAAAGCGTACGAAGTACTCCATCGTGCCGCTGCCGTCGAAGGCTCCAGCGGTCCTCGACTTCGACTGCACCTTGTACGAACCCGGCTGCAAGTTGTCGAAGCGGCTGCCGGAGACGAGGTACGTACGCTCCACCGAGCCGTCAGCCTTGACCAGCCACACGCGCTGATCGCTCTGGTCGAACACGATGCGCAAACCCGTGCCGGATCCCTTGGGCAGTGCCGCGGTGGCGGGAGCTGCCGCGAGGGCCTGCACCTTGGCCGTGTCGGGAACGATCTTCGGGATGTCGAGCTTCTCCAGCTCGGCCGTCTCGATCGCGGCAGGCGCCAGGGTGCCCGAGGCCGCAGCCGGATCGGGTTCGCTGAGCTGCGGGATCGCACCCAGTGCCGCGGCACCTCCGGCCGCCACGGTCAGACCCAGCGCGAGCACGACGGCAACGGCGCGACCCCGGCGACGGGGTGCGCGGTGCTGGGCGCGGTGCTTGGACATGACCGAATCTTATCGTGGGACCGTTCAGCGCGGGTCTGGATCAGTCCCGGGCGGCGAGCATTCCGGCAGCGACTTGACGATAGGCGTCGGCACCCTTGTGCGTCGTGGCGGTCTCGAGGATCGATCGACCGTAGGCCGGCGCCTCGGCGAATCGGATCGTTCGCGGGATCGGCGGGGTCACGACTGGCAGCTCGTAGGTGTCCCCAATCGCGCGTACGACGTTCTGCGCGTGCGTCGTGCGGCCGTCGTACATCGTCGGGAGCACACCCATCACGGTGAGCTTGGAGTTGATGAACTGCTTGACGTCATGGATCGTGTCGAGCAGCTGGCCGACGCCGCGGTGGGCGAGCGTCTCGGCCTGGATCGGGATGAGCACCTGATCGGCGGCCGACAGCGCGCCGACTGTGAGCACACCCAACGCAGGCGGGCAGTCGAGCAGGATCCAGTCGTAGTCGTCGGCGACCTTGTCGAGCGCGACCCGCAACCGCTGCTCTCGTCCCGTACGCCCGACGAGCTGTTCCTCCGCAGCGCTCAACGACACGTTGGACGGCAGCAGGTGGAGTCCGTCATCTGTGATCACGATTGCGTCCTCGGCCAGCGAGGTGCCGAGCAGAACCTCCGCGACGGTCACGTCGAGGTCCTCGGGGTCGATGCCGAGCGAGAACGTGAGGCTGCCCTGCGGGTCGAGGTCGACGAGCAACACCCGCTGCTTGAGCTCGGCCAGCGCGGTGCCGAGCGAGGCCACGGTGGTGGTCTTGGCGACCCCACCCTTTTGGTTGGCCACTGCGATGGTTGTCGTCACGGTCGCCATTGTGTCACCGCCGCTCTCGACCAGACGGCGGCTCACCGTAGGCGTTTGGCATGCTTGCTCCATGAGTGAGCGCCAGCGAACAAATCATGAGGCAGGGTTCATGCCGGTGCATCCGTACTGTGCCTTTTCCACGGGGGTGCTGGCATGACACGTCGCGCGTTGATCACCGGGCCCACCTCAGGTATCGGCAACGCGTACGCCAGGGAGCTCGCCCGGCGTGGATATGACCTCGTGCTGGTGGCCCGCGACACCGGTCGGCTGGAGTCGATCGCCGAGCAGCTGCGTACCAAGCACCGCATCGACGTCGACGTCATCACGGCCGACCTCGCGACGGTCGACGGGCTCGCCCGTACGGTCAATGCCGTCACCGACACCACGACCCCGATCGACCTGCTGATCAACAACGCCGGCGCCTCGCTGGCGGGTTGGTTCGGCACGACCAGCATCGTCGAGGAGGATCGTCAGCTCGACCTCCTCGTACGCGCCCCCATGCATCTGATGGATGCTGCGATCAAGGCCATGGCGGGTCGCCGCGGCGGACAGATCATCAACGTGTCGAGCGTCGCTGCATACACCCCTCGCGGCGCCTACTCGGCTCACAAGGCGTGGCTGCTCAACCTGTCTGAGTGGGCCAACATCCACTACGCCGACGTCAACATTTCCGTCATGGCGTTGTGTCCGGGATTCGTACGCACCGAGTTCCACCAGCGCGGCCAGATGGACACCTCGACCGTCCCCAAGTGGATGTGGCTCAAGGCCGACAAGCTGGTCAAGACCTCGCTCAAGGACCTCGAGAAGGGCAAGTCCGTCTCGATCCCGTCGATTCGCTACAAGGTGCTCGCGGTGCTGGCTCGCTACATGCCCAAGGCCATCGTCACCCGTGTCGCCAAGCGCGGCCGTTAGATGTCGATCCCCAAGACGCTCGCCATCCCCGCCGGGGTCGAGGCCGTACGGATCCAGGCCGACGGCATCGATGTCGCCGCCCATGTCGCTCGCGTCGACAACCCGCGTGCCCACGTACTCCTCGTGCCGGGCTGGACCGGAAGCAAGGAGGACTTCACCCAGGTCCTGCCGCTGCTCGCGGCCGCCGGTTTCGACGTGACGGCCTACGACCAGCGCGGCCAGTACGAGACCGTCGGTCTGCCCAATGATGACTACACGCTGGCGGGCTTCGCGCGTGACGCCGCTGCGGTGGCAGCCGCCGCATCACCGGCTCCCAGCCACCTGCTGGGTCACTCCTTCGGCGGACTCGTCTCGCAGCAGGCAGCCGTCGACCACCCTGGGCAATGGCGTTCGCTGAGCCTCCTCGGCACGGGCCCGGGCGCCCTTGGCGAGAGCCCACACCGGCCACTGCGCATGCTCGCGCAGGCGCTCGGGAAGGTGCCGCTGCTGCAGATCCACGAGCTCCGTGAGCAAGGCGTCCGCCGTCCCGCCCAGATCACGCGCTTCCTCGCCAAGCGATTCACCAGCAACTCGGTCCCGTCCCTCAAGGCGATCACCCAGCTGCTCCTCGATGCCCCCGACATCATCGATCGGGTCGCCGAGCTGGACCTGCCGATCTGGGTGGGTCGCGGGCAGGACGATGATGCCTGGGGCCACGACGTACAGGCTTCGATGGCCGAACGGCTCGGTACGACGGTCCACGTCATCCCCGACAGCGTCCACTCCCCCGGGGTCGAGAACCCGCAGGGACTCGTCGATGCCTGGCTCCCCTTCTTGACTGCGCACACCAAGAGCGAGCACAGCTGATGGGAGTCACTCGCGGATTCACCGGACGTCCTCGCAAGGACTCCGACAACCGGCTGCCCCCGGGGCAGTACGACACCGGCACCGGGTGGCCGGTGCTGACGGCTGAGCTGACCCCCCAGGTCGACCTCGCCTCATGGGACCTGACGATCGACGGACTCGTCGCGCAGCCGACGACCTGGACGTGGGACGAGCTCCACGGGCTGCCCGCGGATTCGTACAACGGGGACATCCATTGCGTGACGACCTGGACGAAGTTCGACACGACGTTCAGCGGCGTCAGCCTCGACACCCTGCTCGAGGTCGTCACGCCCAGGCCGGAGGCGACGCACGTGGTCGCCACGTCGACGACCGGATACACGACGAACATGCCGATCGACGACGTCCTCGATGGCAAGTCGTGGATCGTCTGGGAGTTCGGCGGCTTGCCGCTGACGGCCGAGCACGGCGGGCCCGTACGCATGCTGGTCCCGCACCTCTACTTCTGGAAGTCGACCAAGTGGATCACCCGCATCGCGTTCCTCGATCACGATGAGCCCGGCTTCTGGGAGCGCAACGGCTATCACGATCGCGGCGACCCGTGGCTCGAGCAGCGCTACCAGGGCGATGCATGAGCGAAGTACCTGTAGGTCGCTCGTGGACCACGGGCATCGTGCGGGAGATCGAACGACCCAATGAACGCTTCGTCAAGATCCGCCTCGAGGTCGCCGACCGTACGCCTCATCGCCCGGGTCAGCACTACGTGGTCCGGCTGCGCGCTCCCGACGACTACACCGCGCAGCGGTCCTACTCGATCGCGTCAGACCCCGATGATCCGCTGGTCGAGATCCTGGTCGAGGTGCTGCCGCGCGGCGAGGTGTCGCCGTTCCTGCACGAGGTCGCCGAGGTCGGCGACGAGTTCGAGCTCCGAGGCCCCATCGGCCGATGGTTCGTCTGGAACGACGACGTCCCGTCGATCTGTGTCGCCGGCGGCTCGGGAGTCGTGCCGTTCGTCTCGATGATGCGGTACGCCCGGCGCGCCGGCATCGACCCAAGGCTTCGGGTCATCGCATCGGCCCAGACCCGCGAACGGCTCCCGTACGCGGACGAGCTCGAGTCGTACGGCGCCCTGATCGCCCTGACCCGCGAGAACCACCACGACCGGGTGGCCGCCCACATCTACCCCAATGAGATCGCTGCGCTCGCCTTCGGAGCCCAACGCGCGTACGTCTGTGGGTCTGTCGGCTTCGTCAGCTTTGCCGGGCGCATCCTCGGCGAAGCAGGCATCCGTCAGGACGTAGTCCGCGTCGAGCAGTTCGGACCGTCGGCCTAGACCTTGCGCAGCTTGGCTCGTACGGCACGCCGCGCGATCGGTCCGAGGTCGTCGATCAGCTCGGCAAGCACGCCGAGCCGTTCGAGTCCTGCGAGATCGGCCTCCGGGCTGTCCGGAGTGGTGGTGCCAACCAGCTCGAGGCCGATGAAGGTGGCCGAGACCAGCTTGGCCAGGGTCTTGGCGTCGAGCGCTTCGCCGATCGGCGAGTCCTTGAGCAGCCGTTGCAGAACCTGCTCGACCCGATCGGTCCACAGGCTCAGCGCCTCACCCGTCACCTTGGCCAGCTCGGGGTTGGCGGGCGATCCCGCGAGCACCTGCGCCAACACGTTGACGTTGCCGCGCTCGTGCTCCTCAGCGTGAAGCCTGGTCGCTACCTCGATGAGCCCGGCGAAGCTGGTCACCGAGTCGAACTGCTCGTCGTACGCCGCAACGCGTTCGGCGGTGGTCACCAGTGAAGCCTCGCCGAGCAGTGCCTGCACGCTGCCGAAGTGATAGAAGATCAACGCCTGGTTGACCTTGCCGGTCGCCGCGATCGTGCGGGCCGAGACAGAAGCGATGCCGTGCGTGCGAATCGTCTCGATCGTCGCATCGATCAGGCGGCGCCGAGTCTCAGTCGTACGCACGTCCTCGGTCACGCAGCCAACGTATCGCGGCGGTGGATGTGCTCCATCGACTCGGGCTCGACGACGATGCGGAGCATGACGAACCACATCGGGAGGGCCGAGATCGCCGGTATGACCAAGTTGACCCACCACGCGTCGCCGGTCAGCGCGACTCCGATGCTGAATTGGATCAGCAGGACGAACGCGACCGTGGCCGGGACAGCTGACTTCGGAGCGAGCAACCACAATGCGACCTCCAGGCCTGGACCCGCGACAAGTCCCGTGAAGAATCCGATGACGAAGCCGATCACTGCCCCGTAGATGCAGCCGAACATTGAAGCCATCAACAAACCAGCGACGAAGTCGTACATACCGTCCCAGTAGAATCCGTCTTCGCCGACTCCCGAAAGGACCAGGACAGCGACAACGGTCAGCGCAGTGGCGACGCCACACACTGTGCCCCACAACATCCCTGCGAGCCACACCCGCAGCCACGTCGGCAAACCATTCATTGTCACTCCTCCGTAGTTTGAGCGTTCGCTCAATTAGGAGCGTACAGCAGAATTGAGCGATTGCTCAATGTGTGCTGCGACTCAGCCGAAGAGGCGGTCGAGCTGGTCGCGCGCCGTGGTGTTGCAGCCCAGGTCGAAACCGATCTTGCCGGTGCCGTGATAGTCGCTCGAGCCCGTGCGTACGAGGTCGAGCTCCCGGGCGATCTGGCCCAGAGCGGCCCGATCCTCCTGGTCGTGGTCGTTGTGGTCGACCTCGAGTCCGTCGAGCCCGGCTTCCTTGAGCGAGGCGATTCGAGACTTGGTCAACACGCGCTTGCTCCCCCGCGACCACGGGTGGGCCAACACCGTTCGACCTCCAGCGGCACTCACCAGCCCGATGGCGGTCTCGAGGTCTGCCGCATAACGATCGACGTACGCGGGTTTGCCCGGCGAAAGATACTCCGCGAACGCCTCGTCACGGTTGGCGACCACGCCCAGCTCGACGAGGGCGTCGGCAACGTGGGGTCTACCCATCGCCGCCGCATTGGCAGAGTGTCGGCGTACGTCCTTGGCGTCGATGTCGATTCCCAGACCGCGCAACCGCTCCAGGGTCGCCGGCAGGCGTGAGTTGCGACCGTCGAGCACCTTGCCCAGCTCAACCAGCAGCCCCTCGTTGGTCGGGTCGAACTCGTAACCGAGCAGGTGGATGCTCTTGCCGTCCAGCTTGGTCGAGATCTCTATGCCTTTGATCAGCTGGATGTCGGCGCGCTCCGCGACGGAGTCGGCCTCCGCCCACCCCTCGGTGGAGTCGTGATCGGTGAGTGCCACCACCTCGAGCCCGGCCGCTGCAGCATTGCGTACGAGCTCGGTCGGCGAGTCAGTTCCGTCGGACTTGTTGGAGTGCGTATGGAGGTCGATGCTCACGCACCAAGGCTATCGGGGTTCGACGTTCCAGCTTCGAACGACTTGCGTGCCGCGATCCACTCCGAGGACCGACACGGTCGATGTGTCGAGAACGAAGCGCTGCCCCTCGGAGATGTCGAGTCCAAGCCAGCGCACGGCGAGGGCGCGCAACGAGTGTCCGTGCGCGAAGACCAGCGTCTTGCCCTCGACGGCACGCGCCCTGGCGATCACCCGGTCGAGCCGCTCCGACACCTGCTCAGCGGTCTCGCCGCCGGGACTGGGATGGGTCCAGACAGTCCAATCGGGCACCGTTTCACGGATCTCGACGGTGGTCAGGCCCTCGTAGTCGCCGTAGGCCCACTCAACCAGGTCGGCGTCGACCTCTGCGTGGGGAAATCCTGCCAGCTCGGCTGTACGCACCGCGCGCTGCAGCGGACTCGTCAGGACCTGCTCGAAGTCGATCCCCTCAAGAGCCGGGACGAGCTTGACTGCAGCCGTCTCGCCCTCAGCCGTGAGTGGCAAGTCGGTCGTACCGGTGTGCTGACCACTCTTGCTCCACTCGGTCTCACCGTGGCGTACGAGCCACAGCTGGTCCTCAACCTCTGGGTCAGCGTGGGACAAGGGCCCAGTAGTCAAGGTCCAGGAGCACGCCGGGTGCGTACTTCCCATCGTCACCGCGCAGCGTCATCGACTCGTCGCGACCCTTGGTGGCCACCAGTCGCAGGCGAAGAGCGTCAACGTCGGGCGCACTGGTCTCGGTCTTGTCGAGCACCTCGGACCAGGCATAGATCGTGTCGCCGGCGAACGCGGGTGATGCGTGTGCACCGGCGTTGATGGCGGCGATGAGCTGGGCGTTGGCCAGACCGTTGAACGAGAGCGCCCGAGCCAGCGAGATGACGTGTCCGCCATAGACCAGGCGAGTGCCGTCGGGACGAGCCTCGGTGTTGAAGTGGACCTTGGCGGTGTTCTGCCAGAGCCGAGTCGCCAGCATGTGCTCGGGATCGGTGATCGTCACACCGTCGACATGATCGATCTTCTCGCCGACCTCGTAGTCACCCGCGCGGTGGGCCTCCCCCGCGGCGACGAAGTCGTACGACGTGAAGTCGAGTCCTTCGGGGACGATCAGATCGCTGGCATCAACAGCATCGGCGAGCTCCGGCACGACCGTCTCTGGCGCCGGCGCATCGTGATCACGCTTGTGGACCATGACCCAGCGCGCCCAGTCGAGAATGACCTCGTCGCGCTGGTTGGTTGCGGTCGACCGTACGTAGACGACACCGCTCTTGCCGTTGGAGTTCTGCTTGAGTCCGATGACCTCCGACTGCGTGGAGATCGTGTCGCCGGGGACGACGGGACGGTGAAATCGGCACTCGGCATAGCCGAGGTTGGCGATCGCGTTGAGCGAGATGTCCGGCACAGTCTTGCCGAACGCGATGTGGAACGCGATCAGGTCTTCGACCGGTGCCGGGCTGAGCCCGACCGATGCAGCGAACTCCGCCGACGACGCCACGGCGAAACGCGTCGGATAGACCGCCCCATAGAGCGCGCGATCACCTTCGGTCACCGTCCGCGGCGTCGCATGCCGCAGCACCTGCCCGATCTCGAAGTCCTCGAAGAAGTTGCCGCCGTTGGTCTTCGACGGAGAGGTGGTTTTGCTCAAAATTCAGCCTTCTTGCCGGGCAGCTTGGCGAGCAGCTCCTGGCCGGCGGCGAGGTGCTTGTGCTCGACGAGCACTTCGTACTTGGTGGCAACGACCTTCTGCACCGAGCTGAAGTCACGCTGGCCACGCGATGCTGCGTAGCCGAGAGCGCCGGAAATGACGCCGAACACGACTCCGAAGCTCAGGCCGAAGAGCACAGTGGCCAGGAACGACTTGCTGTCGGTGAAGATGCTGAGCAGCAGGCCGATCAGCAGACCCAGCCAGGCACCCGAGGCCGCACCTGCAAGGAGCACGCGGCTCCAGGTGAGGCGACCCGTCACCCGCTCGACCTGACGGAGCTCGGTGCCGACGATCAGGCAGTTCTGGACCGGGAACTCGTTGTCCGAGAGGTAGTCGACGGCCTTCTGGGCGTCGGCGTACTTGTCAAAGACGCCAAGAGACTGGGGGTACTCGAGTGCAAAGATTTCAGGCATGATCCCAACCTATCTGGCGGTCAGAGCTTGTAGTCCTCGAGCAGCCGGCGACCGATGATCATCCGCTGGATGTCTGCCGTGCCTTCGCCGATCAGGAGCATCGGCGCCTCACGATAGAGACGCTCGATCTCGTACTCCTTGCTGAATCCGTAGCCGCCGTGGATGCGGAACGAGTCCTCCACGACCTGCGAGCAGTACTCGCTGGCGAGGTACTTCGCCATTCCGGCCTCGAGGTCGTTGCGCTCGCCCTTGTCCTTCTTGCGGGCAGCCGTCACGACCATGCCGTGAGCGGCCTCGACCTTTGTGCCCATCTCGGCGAGACGGAAGAGGACAGCCTGGTGCTCGGCGATCTTCTTGCCGAACGTCTCACGCTGCTGGGCGTAGGAGATCCCGAGCTCAAAGGCACGGTTGGCGACACCCACGGCGCGCGCGGCGACGTTGACTCGGCCGACCTCGACGCCGTCCATCATCTGGTAGAAGCCCTTGCCGGGCTCGCCTCCCAGGATCTGATCGGCGGAGATCTTGGCGCCCTCGAAGATCATCTCGGTGGTGTCGACGCCCTTGTAGCCCATCTTCTCGATCTTGCCGGGGATGGTGACTCCCTGCGCAGTCTCGCCGAAGCCCTCGGTCTTCTCGACGAGGAAGGTCGTCATGTTCTTGTAGACCGAGTCCTGGCCCTCGTCGGTCTTGACCAGCACGGCGACGAGGTTGGACGAGCCACCGTTTGTCAGCCACATCTTCTGGCCGTCGATCGTGTAGTTGCCGTCGTCACCCTTGACGGCCTTGGTCTTGATCGCAGCGACGTCGGAGCCGGTGCCGGGCTCAGACATCGAGAACGCGCCACGCGTCTCGCCGGTCGCCATCTTGGGGAGGTACTTCTTCTTCTGCTCCTCGGTGCCGTGGTGCATCAGCATCCAGGCCACGATGAAGTGCGTGTTGATGACGCCGGAGACGCTCATCCAGCCGCGGGCGATCTCCTCGACGACGAGTGCGTACGTCAGCAGTGATTCGCCGAGTCCGTCGTACTCCTCGGGGATCATCAGTCCGAAGATGCCGAGCTCCTTGAGGCCCTCGACGATCTTGGTGGGGTACTCGTCCTTGTGCTCCAGCTCCGTTGCGACGGGCAGGATCTCCTTCTCGACGAACGTCCGTACGGTCTTGAGGATCTCCTCCTGGACATCGGTCAGACCTTCGGTATTGACGAGACGACCCATGCGGGACTCCTAAGCGCTGATGCTGTGGCGGTGACCTGTTGACTCTACCGAGAAGTAACTTTTTTGGCCTCCCCTGAGTGCCGTGACGTCTGCCACCCGCCTACTCGGCCAGCACGACGACCGGCGGCGGACGCCGGAGCACGACCAGCACCAACCCGCCCAGGATCAGCGCGAGTCCGACGTACACACCGAGCGGCGGAGTCTGGTCGAGGAAGATGCCAGCGAGGATCGCCGCGCCCGGCACCTCGAGGAGCAGCAGCAACGAGATCAGCGCCGGACTCATGACGGCAAGCAGGTGGTTGAGGACCGAGTGCCCCAGCAGCTGGGCGCAGATCGTCACGCCGACGATGGCGAGCCAGGTGTTGCGGGAGAAGTCGACCATCTCGACCCCCGCGACGAGGCAGCCGCCAGCCAGCAGAAGTGCACAGATCCCGTAGCAAACCACGGTGTACGACGTGGTGCTCACGCGCTCGCGTACGCGACTACCCGCCATCAGGTAGATCGCTGCGGTGAGCCCGCCGAGCAGTGCCAGCAGGTCGCCAGACAGGGCTCGCGCCGACAGCGAGAAGTCGACGCCGGTGATGACGAGCACCCCTGCCACCGCGATCGAGACACCACCGATGACCGGGGCCGGCGTTGCCTCGCCGCGCAGCCGGTCGATCACGACGACGAAGACGACCTGCATGCTGACCATCGCCGTCGCGGCCGCGACCGAGGTCATCTTGAGCGCCGTGACCCAGGTGGCGAAGTGCAGCGCCAGCATGAGCCCCGCGATCGCAACGTCCCGCCAGCCCGAACGGCCGAGAAGCTTGAGCTCGCCGCGGACGGTGCGCGCGGCGAACGGGGCGACCGCGAGCGTTCCAAGGGCATTGCGCCAGAAGCCGATCGCCAGCGCCGGCGCGTTCGCCCCAGCCATCAACGGGCCCGATGCGGAGACGCCGAGGATCGCGACGATGGCGAGGAACGCATTCACCCAGACAGTGTGCCGGTCGGGGGTGCCCATCCAGCCACCTGCGCCAAAACTAGAACAGGTTCTTGTGCGTGAGCGGTCTCGCTGCGATGCTTCCGTCATGGATCTGGAATCGCTCGAAGAAATCCGCCGGCTCAAGTACCGCTACTTCCGGTCGCTCGACCTGAAGCTGTGGGACGAGTTCGGCGACACGTTCACCGCTGACGCGGTCGGTCGCTACGGCACCAAGGTGTACGGCGAGCTGGATGCGCTCGAGGGCCGCGACGCGATCGTCGGTTTCATGAGCGAAAAGCTCGGCAACGCCATCATCACGATGCACGTCGCCAGTCACCCCGAGATCGACATCGATGGCGACACCGCCACCGGATCGTGGGGCTTTGAGGACACCGTCATCGTTCCCGACTTCAAGGCGATGATCCGCGGCGCGGGCTACTACTCAGACCGCTACCGCCGCGACACCGACGGCAAGTGGCGCATCGCCGAGACCTCGTACGAGCGCATCTACGAGTCGATGGAGTCGCTCGACGACACCCCGAGCCACAACCTCATCGCCAACCGCTGGGCCTAGCAAGAACTCGGTGGTTGAGTAGCCCGAGGAACGAGGGCGTATCGAAACTTCGCGAGCCGAAAGACTCGCCTATCCCCAGGCGGCTTCAAGCTCAGCCAGTGACGTCTCGAGGTGGGTGAGTAGTCGTTGCAGGTGAGGTACAGATTTGCGGCAGCCGATGAGTCCGAAGTCGAGGAACCCCTTGCGGCTCGTCAGTGTGATGTTGAGCGCCTGACCGTCCAGGACGATCGACACGGGATACATGCCGTCGAGTCGTGCGCCATTGAAGTACATCTCCTCGGTCGGGCCCGGGACGTTCGACACGATGACGTTGAACGGCGGGTGCGCGTACTTCACGAAACCGGGGATCGGAGTCAACGCCAGCGGCAGCACCTGCGCGGCCGACAGCGCCAGGATCTGCAGCGGCGTCAGATCGCCCATGATCTTCTTGGCCTGACGCGACGACGTGGCGATCTCCTCGAGCCGAGTCGGGCCGTGCTGTCGGTCGGTTGCGAGGTTGACGATGATCGCGCCCACCGCGTTGCCGCCGCCGCTCTGCCCTTCATCAGACACAGTGCCGGCCGACTCGGCCCGCAGGGCGAGAGACACCGGCACCATCGCAGTCATCGGCTCGTCCGGCAGCGCGTTCTGCTCCATCAGGTACTCGCGCAGCGCGCCAGACACCATCGCGAGGACCACATCGTTCAGCGTCGTGCCGGACTGCTTGGCAACACCCTGGATCCGGTCGATGGCCCATGACTGGGCCGCGAACCGGCGTGCGCCGCCGACCTGGCCGTTGAGCATCGTCTTGGGCGCCCGCGGCAGTGTGACGTCGCCGTCGCGGAAGACCTGCTGGGCGATCTTGACGCCGGTGGGGACGAGTCCCGCGAGCTCACCGGCAACACCGCCGGCGGTCCGGAGGATGCCCCACGGGTCGAAGCTCTTGACTTCGCCACCACCCGACCGCGCACGAGGCGGCAGGCTCCACGGTGGGATGCAGTCCTGCGCCTTGGGGTCGGTGCTCAGAGAACGCTGCATCAGCTTGAGGGCAGAGACGCCGTCGACCATCGAGTGGTGGATC
Source organism: uncultured Actinomycetota bacterium (assembly GCA_963849475.1). Taxonomy (GTDB): domain Bacteria; phylum Actinomycetota; class Actinomycetes; order Propionibacteriales; family Nocardioidaceae; genus Aeromicrobium. The sequence goes on along the minus strand of CAWKHC010000009.1, from coordinate 69,790 downwards.
TTGCTGTAGACCGCGATGCGGCCGTCCGAGAGGCCTTCGACGAGGTGCGCCTCCCAGAGCGGACGGTGCCGGTCGAGCAGGGCGCCATGCCAGCGCGACGTCAGCTGGAGGAGCTCGCGGATGCGGCCCGGCTGGGGAACCGCCGAGTGACGTACGTGGTAGTCGTAGTCGATCGTCTCGTCGACCTTCCACCACGTGTTGCCGAGCGAGCTGACCGGCTCGGCCGGCCGCTTGCGGAACAGTGCTGAGACGTTGTCGGTCCCACGGAACGAGTCGAGGAGATCACGTGCGAACTCCGGACCCGCGTCCTCTGGCGGAACGAACAGCTGGAGCCCTCCGACGTGCATCGGGTGCTCTCGGGACTCAGCCAACAGGAACATCGAGTCCGTTGGTGGCATGAACGACATTTGGCCATCCTCGCGCGGATTGGAAGATACTCGCAGTACGCTAACGATCACACGTGGCGCAAGTCACACCGCGTAAACAGTTGATTGCCAATCGGTGGCCAAACGTTTTCGCACGAGGGAGATGGGGCACCTAGGGGCATGGCGACACATCTGAGTCTGGCCGCCGAACCGCAGTTCTTCCGTGGAGCCAGCATCCAGTCCCGCGTACTCGGTCTCGGGTTGCGCCACACCGTGCGGCCGTTGCTCGGTCTCTGGGCACGGCTGCCCTTCGACCTGTTTCCGCCCAATGCCGTCGATCACATCGCGCGCCTGCTCCCGGTCCACGCCGGCACGAAGTGGCGCACGGTCGAGCTCGGCGAGTGCAGCAGCGAGTGGTTGCAGGCCAAAGGCGTCGACGACGTCAAGGCAGGAAATGCGGGCGCGATCCTCTACTTCCACGGTGGCGCGTTCCTGACGTGCGGACTCAACACCCATCGTCGACTCGTGTCGCGCATCTCGTACGCGTCCAAGCAGCCCGTGCTCAACGTCGGCTACCGCCAGATGCCCTACGAGCCGATCACCGAGTCTGTCGCCGATGGCGTCGACGGGTTCAAGTGGCTGATGGACCAGGGCTACAAGGCCGAGAACATCACGATCGCCGGCGACTCAGCTGGTGGCTACCTTGCATTCAGCGTTGCCCGGTCCGTGATGGACCTGGGCTGGGGTCGTCCCGCGGGTGTCGTCGCGATCTCGCCACTGCTCGACTTCGATCCTGCCGGCAAGCAGAGTCACCGCAACGCCAACCGCTGCCAACTGTTCCCGATGCACGCCGTCGCCAAGCTCAGCGATGTCGCGCTGCGCATGGACACCCGTCGCGGCATCGAAGGCACCCGCACCTGTCCCGTCGACATGCCGCTCGGTGACATGCCGCCTGCCCTCATCCACATCGGCTCGCGCGAGGTGCTGATGGCTGACGCCGAGCTGATGGCCAACCGACTCGTGTCGGCCGGCATCCCCTGCGACCTGCAGGTCTGGGACCGCCAGGTGCACGTGTTCCAGGCGGCCGCGTCGTGGCTCCCCGAGGCTCGTACGGCGATCGACGAGATCGGTGCCTTCGTGCAGCGGCTCGCCGAGCAGGAAGCCTCACTGTCACCTGCGGCCCATGTCGAAGCGCGTACGTCTCGCGACGCCAAGACTGCAGCCGTACGCTGAACGTGTGGAACCCACTGACCTGATCGCCGACCTGGCCAAGAAGTCCGGCCTGGTCTGGGTCTCCTACGCGCGCCACACCCACGCCGTCTGGCACGAATGGGTGGGCGACGCTGTCTGCGTCGTCTCCGGCGGCACAGAGCAACCACTGCCCGACATCGAGAAGCACCAGACCGTGACGCTGTCGCTGCGGAGCAAGGCCTCGCGTGCCCTGGTCGCGCAGGCGGAGGCTTCGGTCGAGGTGATCACGCCGGACTCCGAGCACTGGGACTCGGTCACCGAGACGCTGAAGTCAGGTCGCCTCAACATCGTCGACGCCGACGACGCGATCGAGCGTTGGGGCCGCGAGTCGGTCGTCGTACGCTTCGTGCCGACCGGCAAGGTCACCTTTGCCGACGACATCAGCACGTCACTCCCCCGCACCTCCCCGCACCTGTCCAGGTCATGACAGACCGCCCTGAGGTCCACGACCCCAAGAACGCAGCTGCGGGCGTCACCGGCGTGCGGGTCGCGCTGCAGCGCGCGGTGTCACAGATGGGCGTCAAGAACACCGCCAAGACACTGCGCAAGCTCAACCAGGCCGACGGCTTCGACTGCACGAGCTGCGCCTGGCCCGATCCCGATCCGGATGAACGCCACACCGCGGAGTTCTGCGAGAACGGTGCCAAGGCTGTTGCCGAAGAGGCCACCAAGAAGCGCGCCGGCAGCGAGTTCTTCGCCAGCCACAGCATCGCCGAGCTCGACTCGCACGACGAGATGTGGCTCGGGCAGCAGGGCCGCATCACCCATCCGATGGTCAAGCGGCCCGGCGGCACGCACTACGAGCCGATCGCGTGGGCCGATGCGTTCGCGTTGATTGCCCAGCACCTGACCGACCTCAGGACGCCCGACGAGGCGATCTTCTACACGTCCGGGCGCACCTCAAACGAAGCGGCTTTCCTCTATCAGCTGTTCGTGCGCGCGTACGGCACCAACAACCTGCCGGACTGCTCGAACATGTGCCACGAGTCGACCAGCGTGGCGCTGGCTGAGTCCATCGGCATCGGCAAGGGCAGTGTCAGCCTGCGCGACATCTATGACGCCGAGCTGATCGTGATCGCCGGCCAGAACCCGGGCACCAACCACCCGCGCATGCTGTCGGCGCTCGAGACGGCAAAGCTGCGTGGCGCCAAGATCATCTCGATCAACCCGTTGCGCGAGGCCGGGCTCGTCAACTTCCGCAATCCGCAGAAGCCGCGCGGACTCGTAGGCAAGGGCACCGACCTCGCCGATCTGCACCTGCCGGTCAAGATCAACGGCGACCTCGCGCTGTTCCAGGCGATTGGATCGCTGCTGGTCGGTTGGGACGCCATCGACCACGAGTTCATCGAGCAGCACACGACTGGTGTCGCCGCCTGGGCCGAGCACGTCAATGCCGTCGACTGGGCTGTCGTCGAGGACGCGTCGGGATTGACCCGGACGCAGATCACCGAGGCGGCCGGGATGATCCGCGGCTCGAACGCCACGATCTACTGCTGGGCGATGGGCCTGACCCAGCACCGCAACGCCGTCGCGACGATCAAGGAGATCGTCAATCTCGCGATCGCCCGCGGTGACATCGGCAAGCGAGGCGCCGGTGTATGTCCCGTACGCGGCCACTCCAACGTGCAGGGCGATCGCACGATGGGCATCTGGGAGCGGGCTCCTGAACACTTCCTCGATGCGCTGCAGACGGAGTTCGAGTTCGACCCGCCGCGGGAGCATGGACTCGACGTCGTCGACTCGATCCGCGCGCTTCGTGACGGCAAGGCGTCGGTGTTCGTCGGCATGGGCGGCAACTTCATCCATGCCTCGCCCGACACCGAGGTGACGATCGACGCGATGCGCAACACCGCGCTCACGGTGCAGGTGTCCACCAAGCTCAACCGCTCACACCTGGTGTGCGGCGACACCGCCTTGATCCTGCCGACCAAGGGACGCACCGAGAAGGACGTCACGAGCAAGGGCGAGCAGTACGTCAGCGTCGAGGACTCCATGTCTTCCGTCCACGCATCCCGTGGCCCACTCGAGCCGGCCAGTCCGATGCTGCGCTCGGAGGTGGCGATCATCGCCGGCATCGCGCAGGCGACGCTCGGCAGCTCCTCAATCGACTGGGCCGCGATGGCCGAGGACTACGGACTGATCCGCGAACACATCTCGCGGGTCGTGCCGGGCTGCGACGACTACTCCGCCAAGGTCGACCGCCCCGGCGGCTTCGTGCTCCCCCACCCGCCGCGCGACTCGCGTACGTTCGCCACGAGGTCCGGGCTCGCGGAGTTCGCCGTGTCGCCGATCGAGGTGCTGCACGTACCCGACGGGCACCTCCTCCTGCAGACCCTGCGCAGCCATGACCAGTTCAACACCACGATCTACGGGCTCAGCGACCGCTATCGCGGTATCGAGGACGGCCGTCGGGTGATCTTCGTGCACCCCGACGACATCGCGGCCCTTGGCTTTCAGGACTCCGACCTGGTCGACCTCGTGGCGCGCTGGGATGACGACGACATCGAACGGGTCGCCGAGGCGTTCCGCATCGTTGCGTACGACACCCCGCGCGGCTCGGCCGCCGCCTACTACCCCGAGACCAACCCACTGGTGCCGCTCGACTCAACGGCGATCGGCAGCAACACACCGACCTCGAAGTCGGTCATCATCTCCTTGGTTCCGGCCGGCACCGGCCGCAGCCAGGCAGCGTCACAGGGCGGACAGCAGGGCTCCGACTCGTCAGGTCACGACACCTCGCGACCAGCGCCCAAGCCCACTCACCTGTCCTAGGTGGATCCGTCTAGAACATCGCGCGTACGGCTCCTGCAATGTCGATCTCTGACAGCAGCACGTGATCTGCGGCAGGTCCCAGCGGTATGAAGCTGTCGACGCTGGTGACCCGGCGAACCATGCCCTCGTATCCCCCGTCGATCAGCGCGGTGACCACCGACTCGGACACACCGCCACTCTCGCGGGTCTCGTCCACGACGAGCACGCGGGAGAACGATTCGGCGACGCGAACGAGCTCTTCGCGGGGCAGAGGCGCAAGCCACTGCAGGTCGAGCACCGTCGTCGCGATGCCTTCCTCCGCCAGCGTCGTCGTTGCCCGAAGGCTCATCGGCACACCGTTGCCGAACGTCACGAGGAGCACGTCCGTCCCGACGCCGATCGTCATCACGTTGCCCAGGTCCGAGGTCGTGTCTTCCTCCCACAGCTCGGGGGGCGCATAGGGAGCGAGCCACGCACCGTCGCCGTCGTGGAGGTCGCGGCGGTGATAGAGCGCAATCGGCTCGAGGAAGACGCAGACGCGTCCCTCAGCCGCGAGCTCGAGGCACTGGCGGAACAGCCCGGCAGCGTTGCCGGGATGGCTCGGTACGGCTAGCACCACGCCCGGGATGTCACGGAGCACGGCGACTGAGTTGTCGTTGTGGAAGTGACCGCCAAAACCCTTTTGGTACGCCAGCCCGGCAACGCGTACGACCATGCCGTTTGAGTACTGGCCGTTGGAGAAGAATCGCAGCGTCGCCGCCTCGCCGCGGAGCTGATCCTCGGCGTTGTGGAGGTAGGCGAGGTACTGGATCTCGGGGATCGGCAAGAAGCCCGCAAGAGCTGAGCCGAGCGCAGTACCGAGAATGGTCTGCTCATCGAGCAACGTGTCGAAGACCTGGGTCGCGCCGAACGCCTTGCGCAGCCCGCGGGTGACGCCGTAGACGCCGCCCTTCTTGGCGACGTCTTCGCCGAAGACCAGCGCTTCCGGTCGTGCGGCGAGCGCGTCCTTGAGCGTTGCGTTGATCGTCTGCGCCAGCGTCAGGTCGCCCTCGAGCTCTGGCGGCTTGGCTCCGAACGCCAGTGCGCGACGCTCCACAGAGGCCACCGGGATCATGACCTCCTTGCGGGCGGTGATCGGGGCGGTGATCACTCGCGACGAGCCGAGCCGGCGTACCTCGGAGATGCTCTTGGCCCTCTCCATGACGTTCTCGCGGACGTCCTCGTACCTGCTGATGGCCTGGGCCGCGGTGAGCACGCCAGCCTCGATGAGCTCGCTGGCGGTGGCGATCAGCGGGTCGAGCTCGTACTCATCCTCGATCTCACGGGTCGACCGGTAGGCGATCTCGGCGTCTGATCCCGCGTGGCCCATGAAGCGCACAGTCTTGAGGTGCAGGATCGCCGGTCGCCGTTCCGTACGTACGACGTCAGCCAGGTGACCTGCCGTCGCCAGGAGGTCGGTGGGCTTGGTGCCGTCGGCGGCGGCGTACTCGATACCGGGCATGGAGCGCAGCGAACGCTCGACCCAGCCGGGTGGCGACTTGGTGCTGATGCCGATGCCGTTGTCCTCGCACACGTACAGGATCGGCAGCGGTACGCCCTGGTGCGCGCAATAGGCCGAGGCGTTGAGCGCGCCGACGGCGGTCGAGTGGTTGGCCGACGCATCGCCGAAGCTGCAGACGACGACCGAGTCGAGCGGCCAGGCCGTGCTCACGTCCGCATGCCTGGCCCGGCCCAGCGCGAAGGCGAGGCCGAACGCGCGCGGCAGGTGCGAGCCGATCGTGGAGGTCTGCGGGATGACGTTGAGGCTGACGCTGCCGAACACCTTGTGGCGGCCGCCCGAGATCGGATCGAGGGTCGAAGCTGTCGCGCTGTTGAGCACGTCATCGATCGGAGTCGATCCAGCGACCTGCCTTGCACGAGCGGCGAAGAACCCGCCCGATCGATAGTGCAGGAGCGCGGGGTCGGTGGGTCGCAGCGCCATGGCCACCGCTGCGTTGCTCTCGTGGCCCGCCGAGCTGATCGTGTAATAGGCGTGGCCCTGGGTCTGCAGCCAGCGGATTGCGAAGTCGAGGTGGCGACTCTCGAGCTGTGCCTCGAAGTACGCCATCAGCGCGCTCGGATCTGCGACCCCGCCCGAGGAACGCTCTGGCGCGAACCGCTCCCGCAATGATCGCGAGAAGTGGTCGTCAACTGACTCCAGCATTGGAGCAGTCTGGCATGACCACCGGCCTGTCGAACAGCACGTCGCGGCGCACTCAGGCGCGCGCTCAACGGTAAGGTTCAGGCGTGAGCACAGCGCCCGGTCGTGTCTTCCTGTCCCGCATCGTGGGGCAGGCTGTTTTTGACCCCGCGGGCGACCAGGTAGGCAAGCTCCGCGACGTCGTGGTCGCCGTACGCTCCGCCAGGCAGCGCCCACGCGTGCTCGGCATCGTCGTCGAAGTGCTCGGACGCCGACGCGTGTTCCTGCCGATCACCCGGGTCACCTCCGTCAGCGCCGGACAGATCATCACCACCGGCGTCCTGAACGTTCGTCGTTTCGAGCAGCGACGTACCGAGACGCTCGCGATCCACGAGCTGTTCGACCGCACCGTCACGCTGCCCGATGGCACCTCCGGCAAGGTGTACGACCTGGCCATGGAGCAGGATTCCCGCCGCGACTGGCACATCAGCGACATCGCCGTCCAGGCGGGTGGCAAGCGCTTCGGTCGTCGCGGCGCGCAGCAGGTCATGGAGTGGGACGAGGTCACGGGCCTTGGTGGCGAGGAAGCCGGACAGGGTGCGACGCACCTGCTAGCCACGATGGACGAGATGCGTCCCGTCGACCTCGCCAACGCCTTGCGCGATCTCAACCCCAAGCGTCGCATGGAGGTCGTCGCCGAGCTTGACGACGAACGCCTCGCCGACGTGCTGGAAGAGCTGCCCGAGAAGGACCAGGTCGAGATTCTCGGCGTGCTCGATCCCGATCGCGCTGCCAACGTCCTCGAGGAGATGAATCCCGATGACGCGGCAGACCTGCTCGGTGAGCTGTCACCGCAGAGCGCCGAGAACCTGCTGGCGCTGATGCAGCCCGAGGACGCCGAGGACGTACGCCGGTTGCTCACGTACGAGGAGCGCACGGCCGGCGGCATGATGACGACCGAGCCGGTCGTCCTCTCCCCCGACGCCACCCTCGCCGAGGCTCTCGCCCGGCTGCGCGAACCCGAGATCATTCCGGCTCTCGCGGCGATGATCTACGTCTGCCGTGCGCCGCTGGAGACGCCAACCGGACGCTTCCTGGGTGTCGTCCACTTCCAGGCCCTGCTGCGTGAACCGCCTTCCACGTTGGTCGGCGCCATCATGGACAACGACATCGACTGGCCGCGCCCCGACGCATCGCTCGAGCACGTGGCCAATCTCCTCGCCGCCTACAACCTTGTTGCGCTTCCTGTCGTCGACGAGAACGCACATCTGCTCGGGGCGGTGACCATCGACGACGTGCTCGACCACTTGCTGCCCGAAGGCTGGCGCGAGCAGGACGACGCCGCCCAGAGCGAGTCGGAGGTGGTCACTCATGGCTGAGCGCGCACGCCTCGACCAGCCCCGCCAGGTACGCCGCAGCTTCCTCTCAATCAATGCTGCGCGTCGACGCCGCGACTTCGATCCGGAGCGTTTCGGACGCTTCGCCGAGACCTTCGCCCGCTTCCTGGGCACGGCCCGCTTCCTGACCTACATGACGATCTTCGTCGTCATCTGGCTCGTCTGGAACGCTCCGTACGGTCCTGACCGTTGGCGCTGGGACGACTACCCGTTCATCTTCCTGACGCTGATCCTGTCGCTGCAGGCGTCGTACGCGGCGCCGCTGATCCTGTTGGCCCAGAACCGCCAAGAGGCCCGCGACCGGGTGACCCAGGAGCAGGATCGCGACTCCAACGCCCAGTCGCACGCCGACATGGAGTTCCTCGCCCGCGAGGTCGCCAGCCTGCGCATGGGCCTCGGCGAGGTCGCCACGCGCGACTTCCTCCGCGGCGAGCTCCGGGGTCTGCTGTCAGACCTGCAAGAAGAGCCGCCGGCCGAAGAGCCGGCAGGGGATCCGGTCAAGCCCAAGAAGCCCGCAGCAGCCAAGAAGACCCCGCCGAAGACCTGATCGCAACGCCCCGTCCGGCCTAGGCGGCGCGGGGTTGTTGCTTCGTGAATCTGCCGTGACGTCTGGGTTGTTGGTTGTGGTCGACGCGTCTTGGCGGGACTACTTCGACGATCCCGTCGGCGGCCATGTGGGCTGTCCATTGGCCTTCGTGGAGGAGCTGGTGATGGAAGTGGCAGAACAAGGCTGCGTTGTCGAGGTCGGTGGGGCCTTGTTCTGACCAGAAGTTGAGGTGGTGCGCTTCGCACCAGGCTGGTGGTCTGTCGCAGCCTGACCAGACGCAACCACCGTCTCGGACGGCGAGGGCGAGTCTCTGGTGGCGGTCGAAGAGTCGTTTGGCCATGCCGTGATCCAACACCCGCGACTCTGAGTCCAGATACAACGCGACGAGGTGGGCGTTGCAGGCCAACCTTTGTGCTTTGGTCGCAGAGATGAGGGTGCCAGAGGTGGTCGTCGCTGTGCCTTGGCCGGTCCTGAGGTCGTCGATGTCGATGGTGACCGCCACGGTGGCTGCGAGTCCGCCGGCCTTGGGCAGCGACTCGGTCGGCAGGTGGTTGATGAGCTCGGTGAATGCCAGTCCCATGCGCTGGGCACGTGGCAGGGAGTTGAAGTGATCGACACCGTGACGGGTCTCGTTCAAGGGCGCACGGCGTGGGGCGATGATCCCCTCGACTGCGGCCAGCAACACGTCGGCGTCAGAGTCGGGGAGCTTGAACTTGCCGTCGGTGGTGCCATCACCACAACGGCGTGTCGTGAACCTGGTCGCATCCCACGCACGCTGTTCCTCAGCCAACAACTTCTGGCCGAGGAGCTCGTCGGCGCCGTCGGGGTCAATCACTTCAATGACGTGGTTGGCCAGACGCTTCAGATCATCAAGGTTGTGATCAGCGGCCAAAGCGATCAGATGCTTCTCAGCATCAGCTCGTTCCTCGTCGCCAACCCAGTCCGGCAGGCCGTGGATCGCTTTCATGATCACCGACGCCTGATCGGTGGTGACCTGCCCGAACATCCACGCGGCACCAGTCAACCTGGTGGTCACACGAGACAGTCCGACGAGCTTGGCCGCTTCACCTTTGGAGATGCCGGTGGCGTTCGCCAACCATGCAGTGGTCGAGGTGGCGCCGTCCTCCTTGGCCAACCCCATGTCATCAGCTGCGCCAGCAACTCGCGACAAGGCGGCATCCATGGCGGTGCGAGCCTTCTGCAGAGCATCCGCAACCTGTCGGACTTCTGACCCTGTGAGCGTCCAGGCTTCGAATGCGGCGAGGTCGTCAGTCAACGACTCAAGCTGCTCGATCAGCATCAGACCCCCGGTCGGTTGTTAGAACGTATGTTCGATTCTATCCAGAACGGCGGACCGGAGTCAAGGGAATCTCTCAACTAATTCACTGCAATTAGAGAGAAACCCTGTGAATGACTCGCGGCTCACTGCATGACTGTGGATGGACGTGACTGCACGGCCGAATGAGGCGAGATCACAAGCCCAACCAGCCACATCTCTCATCAATGCCCGCCCTTCAACCCCAAACTCGCGCGAGCCGAATGACGCAATCCGATCAGCGCTTGCGGGCTACTCGCGTCTCGTCCCACACGGGCTCGTCCGACTCGTAGACCCGACCGTCGGCTCCGAAGACCAGGAACCGGTCGAAGCTGCGGGCGAACCAGCGATCGTGGGTGACGGCGACGACAGTCCCCTCAAAGGTCGCCAGCGCATCCTCCAGCGCCTCGGCCGACTCGAGGTCGAGGTTGTCTGTCGGCTCGTCGAGCAGGAGCAGCGTCGCGTTGGACAGCTCGAGCAGCAGGATCTGCAGACGTGCCTGCTGACCACCGGACAGCTGCTCGAACACCTGGTCACCCGCCTTGGCCAACCCGTACCGGTCGAGCGCCTTGGCCGAACCTTCGTGGCCCATGCCCTTACGGTGACCGTCTCCGTGATGCAGGATCTCCAGCAGCGTGCGTCCCATCAGCGACGGGTGCTCATGCGTCTGCGCGAACCAGCCGGGACGTACGCGCGAGCCGAGCCTGGCCATGCCCGTGTGGGCAACAGGCGGCGGTATGACGTCGCCGACCGGCTCGTGCTCCAGATCCGGGCGCGAGCCTCCGGCGGCCAACAGCCGCAGGAAATGCGACTTGCCCGAGCCGTTCGAGCCCAGCACCGCCACCCGCTCGCCGAACCAGATCTCCAGGTCGAACGGCTGCATCAGTCCGGTGAGCTCGACCTGCTCGGCGATGATGGCCCGCTTGGCCGTACGACCGCCATCGAGCTTCATCCGCAGGTTCTGCACCAGCGGCAACGCCTCCGGCGGACCCTCACGCTCGAATCGTTCGAGCCGTGTCACTGCGGCCTGCAACCGCGATGCCATGTCGGCGTTGTAAGCAGCCTTGGCGCGATACATCACCACCAGCGCCTTGAGCTTGGCCCGCTCCTCGTCCCAGCGCAGGCGCAGCTCCTCGAGCCGGTTGTTCCGGTCGATCCGAGCCTGGTGATACGTCGAGAACCGACCCGGGTGCACCCACAGCGTGCCGCCAGCAGCACTGGGTTCGAGCGTCGCGATGCGGCTGGCAACCCGTTCGATCAGCTCACGGTCGTGGCTCACGAACAGCACCGTCTTGGCCGTCTCGATCAGCTGTTGCTCGAGCCAGCGCTTGGCCGGCACGTCGAGGTAGTTGTCGGGCTCGTCGAGCAGCAGCACCTGCTCCGGCCCGCGCAGCAGCGCTTCGAGCACGAGCCGTTTCTGCTCACCGCCCGACAACGTGGTGACCTGACGCCATTGCGCCTTCTGGAACGGCACGCCCAGCGCCGAGACGGTGCACATGTCCCACATCGCCTCGTGGTCGTATCCCCCGGAGTCGCCCCAGTCGACGAGCGCCTGCGCGTACGCCATCTGGTCCAACTCGATGTCGCGCTCCATCATCAGGAGCTCCGTGCGGTCGACCTCGGCTGCTGCGTCGCGGATCGCCTTCGGCGCCACCGAGATCAGCAGGTCTCGGACCGTTGTTTCGTCACGCAAGGAACCAACAAACTGACGCATCACGCCCAGCCCACCGGTGATCGTGACGGCGCCTTCGTGTGGTTCGAGGTCACCCGTCGCGATACGCGTGAGCGTGGTCTTGCCGCTGCCATTGGGGCCGATCAGCGCCACCTTGACGCCCTCGCCGACGCGCAGGCTCACGTCCCGGAGCAGGGGTCTGCCGTCCGAGAGGGTGTAGCCGATGGTGTTCAGGTCGAGGTGTCCCACGGAGCCATCCTCGCAGCCGCACATTTGAATACGCGGACGCGTGCGAGCAACAGTGGATGGGTTCGCGCATGACATCCATTGACAGGAGAAGCACGTGCTCACCATCACCGAGAACGCAGCAGACGTCGTCAAGAAGATCGTCGACCAGAACGACACCGAGCCCGACGCAGGCCTTCGGATCAGCCAGGGCACCGACGAATCCCTCGCGCTGGCACCGGCCGTGACGGCTCAGCCCGGCGACCAGGTCGTCGAGGAAAAGGGAGCCAAGGTGTTCCTCGACGAGGGTGCAGCACTCGTCTTGAACGACAAGATCCTCGACGCCAAGGTGGAGGAAGACGGTTCCGTCCAGTTCGCCGTGGGCGTACAGGCCTGACACTGCGCCCGCTGCCCGCGCTGGGCGGCGGGCCCAGTTAGGTCACACTCACCCTCCCCGCCGCGACCTCCCACGTACGATGGGTGCATGGCAGCCGTCACCGAAGAACTGCTCCGCGAAGCGCTGAGCAAGGTCAACGACCCCGAGATCAAACGTCCGATCACCGACCTCGGGATGGTCGACGGTGTCGTGATCACCGATGAGCTGATCACCGTACGACTGCTCCTGACCGTGTCGGGGTGCCCGCTCAAGGACACCCTCGACCGCGACATCAAGGCCGCCGTCGCGACTGTCGACCCCGACGTCGCCGTCGTGGTCGACATGGGCGTCATGAACGACGAGCAGCGCAAGAGCATGCAGCAGATGCTGCGCGGCGGGCACACCGAGCGCGAGGTTCCGTTCGCCCAGGCCGGTTCGCTGACCAAGGTCTTCGCCATCGCCTCGGGCAAGGGCGGCGTCGGCAAGTCGACCATCACGGTCAACCTCGGGCTCGCCATGGCCAACCGCGGGCTCAAGGTCGGCATCATCGACGCTGACATCTATGGCCACTCGATCCCCGACATGCTCGGCGTCGGCGACCTGCGCCCAACTCAGGTCGAGGACATGATCATGCCCGTGCCGGTCAAGGGCATGAAAGTCATCAGCATCGGCATGCTCAAACCCAACAAGAACCAGGTCGTCGCCTGGCGCGGCCCGATGCTCGACCGCGCACTGCTGCAGATGCTCAGCGACGTCTACTGGGGCGACCTCGACGTGCTCCTGCTCGACCTGCCGCCAGGTACGGGTGACGTGGCGATCAGCCTCGGCCAGCACCTGCCCAACGCCGAGGTGCTCGTGGTGACGACCCCGCAGCCCGCCGCCGCGTCGGTCGCCGAGCGCGCCGGAACGATGGCCTCGATGATGCACCAGCGCGTCGTCGGCATCGTCGAGAACATGTCCTACCTCCAGCTCCCCTCCGGTGAGCGCATGGAGATCTTCGGCTCCGGCGGTGCAGCAACCGTCGCCGAGACGCTGACAGCACGCTTCGGCTACGACGTCGCCGTGCTCGGCCAGGTCCCCCTCGAGGAGCGCCTGCGCGAGGGCGGCGACACCGGGCAGCCGATCGTCGAGACCGACCCCGACTCCGAGGCCGCCAAGATCCTGCAGCAGATTGCAGACGGACTCAGCGGTCGCTCACGCGGGCTTGCCGGCATGCAGCTCGGCCTGGCTCCTGCCGGTCGGCTCTAGGCAGCACCGTGTTCGGCATCGGCGTACCGGAGATGCTCGTCATCGCCATGGTCGCGATGCTCGTCTTCGGCCCAGACAAGCTGCCCGACCTCGCGCGCCAGTTCGGTGGCTTCGTACGTACCGTCAAGCAGATGGCTGAGAACGCCAAGAACGACCTTGGTCGCGAGATGGGTGAGGACTTCTCCAACGTGAGCCTGCGCGAGCTCGATCCGCGCGCGGTCGTGCGCAAGAACTTCCTCGACGACGGTGGATTCGGCGACACCACGCCGTCTCCGGTCAAGGAGACCCGCATCCTGCGTCCCGGCGAGGCTCCCCCGTACGACCCCGAGTCGACCTAGGGCGTCAGGCCGCGGACATCCAGGCGGCCATCCGGTTGAGACCGTCGCCGACCCGGTCGACTGGTCCGCCGGACTGCTCACCCCACGGCAGCTCTGACACTGCGCGGGCAACGCGAGCATGATCGGCGTCCGTGACGATCGTGTAGACCACCCCCTCGTGGTCCCACGTAACGAGCATCGGCGCCCCATCACGCACCCAGACGTCTGACCGACCCAGCTCCAGCTGTTTGAACCCTTCCAGGCTCGAGTGATCAAGCACGCCGGTCTGCTCGAACAGGTTGAGCTTGGCGGTGCCGTTGGAGTAGCTCAGCGCCACCGCGTCCTCGGCCCACGTGCCCGACGTACGGGCGAGGTCACCTGCGAGAGTCTCGTGGCACGGCCAACCGTTGCGGTCGAGGTCGTTGAGCTTCACATCGCTGATGGTCGACCCGGCCTGGACGGCGGTGGCGCCGTAGAAGTTCGCGGCATAGCGATCGAATGGCGGAGCGACCTTGTCACCCGCGGTGTTGTCCTCTGAGCTGCCGACGGCATACGCGGCGACCATCACGGCGATCGAGGCGCCGGCGACGACGATGCCGGCACGGAACGGGACCGAGCGGCGTACGCGCTCCCACCAGGTCTGGTGCCGCGGCGGTTGGGTGGCGAGCCCAGCAAGCGAGGCCAGGAGCGCTGCTGGCGGTTCAGGCGATGTCACCGTGCTCATGCGGGACTTCAGCAGCCGTTGCTGGCGGACGGCCTTGTCACACGGCTTGCAGTCCTCGAGGTGCCGCGAAGCCGCGCGCATGGCGTCTGGGGACAGCTGTGCGTCCACGTACGCTGCGACATCGGCTCCGAGGTGTGCCATCAGACCCCGAGAGGTCCTACGAAGCGCGTGCGGCCCTTGCGGGGAGCACGGTGAGCGAGGGCGGCACGCAGCTGCGTACGACCGCGGTGGATGCGTGAGCGGACCGTGCCCAGCTTGATGCCGAGCACGTCAGCGATCTCCTCGTACGAAAGACCCTCCACGTCGCACAGGACCACGGCGACACGGAACTCCTCGGACAGCGAAGCGAGTGCGACCTCGATGTCGGGATCGAAGTTGGCATCGTGAACTGCTGACTCGGGCAGGATCTCGGCGCTCAGGAGCTTCTCCTCGGCGCCTTCATAGAACCCGTCCATCCGCAGACGCGACTTGCGACGTACGCGGTCGAGGAACAGGTTGGTGGTGATGCGGTGCAGCCAACCTGGGAAGTTGCCCGGCTCGTACGTGTCCAGCGAGCGGAACACCCGGATGAACACGTCCTGGGTGAGGTCTTCGGCGTCCTGGCGGTTGCCCGTGAGTCGGTAGGCAAGGCGATAGACCTGGGCAGAGTGCTCTGCCACGATGTCGTCCCACTCGAGCGTTGCCGTTGCCGTGCTCACGTCGTCTACTTCCTGGGTGGGCGGAGTCCTGAGGAGCGGAGTCATGACTTGATCGTTGACCCCACACCTGAGAGAACGCACAGAACCACCTGACTGTTCCCAAGAATTAGTGCGGGCAGCCTCCCCGAGCGGCGCGCGTGGCGCGACTACTCTGGAGCCAACCACCACCGAGGAGCCGACCATCACCACCGCAGCAAGCCTGGCGTACGCCGAGGACTACCTCCCCGAGGACGAACACCTTGCGGCAGCCCGAGGGCGTGCTGACGAGGTCGGCGTCGTGCCGATCGGCTCAGGTGGCGGAGCGATGCTGACCTTCCTGGCTTCGGCCGTTGGCGCCAAGTCAGTCGTCGAGATCGGGACCGGTACCGGCGTTTCCGGGCTGTGCCTGCTTCGCGGTATGCAGGCCGACGGCGTTCTGACCTCGGTCGACCTCGAAGCCGAGCAGCAGAGGCTGGCTCGCGAGACGTTCACCGAAGCCGGCTACGCGCCTCAGCGATTCAGACTGATTGCCGGCGCCGGTCTCGAAGTCATGCCCCGGCTGACCGATGCAGGCTACGACCTGGTGTTCCTCGACGGCGACAAGGTCGAGTACGGCGAGTACCTCGACCAGGCCCTTCGCCTCGTACGCCCCGGTGGCGTGATCGTGTTCGACAACGCACTCTGGCACGACCGGGTCGCTGACCCGTCGCAACGGGATCCCGAGACGACCGCGATCCGCGATCTGCTGCAGCGCGTCGCCAATGACGAAAGCCTGCGCAGTGTGCTCATGCCGCTGGGCGATGGTCTGCTCGCGGCACAGCTGATTGGCTAGTCGTCATCCTTGGCGTGCTCGAAGTGAGATGACGAGCGGAACCCAGCGGGACCGCGTACGACGGCGACGATCTCGCACGCCTCGATCAGGATCGGTGCGCTGCCGATGATCGTCGAACCCGGTGACTCGGCGGCACGCTGTTCGAAGTCCGCCTGGAACTTCGCCCGCGCCTCATCCGAGACGAACACGTAGGAGCCCTCGAACCACTCACCCTTGACGGCGCGCCACGTCTTGACGCGCAGCCCCTCAAGACCGGCGAACTTGGCGAACGACTCGTCCTCGACATACGAACGCAGCGCCTTGAGCGTGCCCTTGGGTGCGTCCTTCAATGACCAACGAACGGTCAGGCCGAACATCAGACAGCTTTGAGTGCGTCGCCGAGGGTTTCGGCCTCTTCATTGTTGAGCTCGACGACCAGGCGGCCTCCGCCTTCGAGCGGAACGCGCATGACAATGCAACGTCCCTCCTTGGTGACCTCCATCGGGCCGTCTCCGGTCCGTGGCTTCATGGCGGCCATCAGTTCCCCTCTCGTCGTGATGCATCCGGCTGAGTCCGCCGAATGCGTGCCTCCTATTATCGCCTATGGTCTGATCACCTTCGACCGCAGTCCCACAGGAGGCACTAATGAGCGAGCCCAGCGGACCCCCCGTGACGTACGAGGTGGCCGACGGCGTCGCCACGGTGACGTTCAATCGGCCCGACACGATGAACAGCCTCACGACCGACACGAAGGTCGCCCTGAGGGACGCACTGCACCAGGCAGCGGCCGACAGCGCAGCGCGCTGCGTCGTGCTGACCGGCACCGGAAGGGCGTTCTGCGTCGGCCAGGACCTCAAGGAACACGTTGCCGGTCTGACCTCGGACGACCCGGGTCAGCTGTCGGACACGGTCAACGAGCACTACAACCCCGCCGTCACCGCGATCGCCACGATGCCCAAGCCGGTGATCGCTGCGGTCAACGGCATCGCCGCCGGTGCCGGCGCCTCACTGGCCTTTGCCGCCGACTTCCGGGTGCTGCGGCGCTCCGCTGGCTTCAACCTTGCGTTCGCCGGTATCGCGCTGTCGTGCGACACGGGCGCGTCGTGGACGCTCCCCCGCCTTGTCGGGTTCGGTCGGGCGACACAGCTGCTCCTGCAGCCTCGTACGATCCCCGCCGACGAGGCCCTTGAGCTCGGCATGGCGACCACGGTCACCGACGATGACGCCTTTGACGACGACGTTGCTGCACTCGCGCGCTCGCTCGCTGACGGACCGACCTTGGCGTACGCGTCGATCAAGCGTTCGCTGGCGTTCTCGGCAACGAACGATCTCCCCGCTTCGCTCGACCAAGAAGCGCAGAAGATGGCGCTGACCGGTGCGTCCGAAGATCACCTCGCCGCAGTCAAGGCGTTCCTCGCCAAGGAGAAGCCGACCTTCACCGGTCGCTAGTCAGGCAGACGCTGCGCCAAGATGTCGGCAATCACGTGGCCTATGAGCGCCCCCAAACAGCAACAGGTGCCGAAATCTTGGGAGGTCAGGCGGGGCGCTGGTGCTCCCGGCGCTGCTCTTCGGTGGCGGACTGCTCCCAGGCGACGAGGTCAGCGCGGGCCTGCATCTCGGCAGCCTCGCTGGCTGCCAGCGCATCGGTGGCCCTGAGCAGGTCGGAGCGGGCCGAGTCGATGTCGGACTGGGCTGACGAAAGATCGGCGGTCAGTGCCTCGATGCGGGCACGCTCGGCCGACATGCGTTCGCGGGCCTTGGCC
The DNA here is from genome assembly GCA_963849475.1 of uncultured Actinomycetota bacterium. Lineage (GTDB taxonomy): Bacteria > Actinomycetota > Actinomycetes > Propionibacteriales > Nocardioidaceae > Aeromicrobium. The sequence goes on along the minus strand of CAWKHC010000009.1, from coordinate 52,172 downwards.
ATCTCGATCTCGGCCGTCACCAGCGAGTCGCGGAGGCTCTCGATCTGGGAGTCCTTGTGCCTAATGCGTGAGCCCATCTGCTCGGCGAACGCAATGTGTGCCTGCGATCGGGCGACTGCCTGAAGCCGGTTGTGGTCAGCGATCTGGGCACGGTCCCGGGCCCAGTCACGTCGCATCTGAGCCAGGTCGTTGGCAATCAGCCTCGCAGCGCCGATGCCCGCGGCGACGGCGTAGATCGTTGCGGCAACCAAGACGGGAATCGTCGAGACGACGATTGCAGCAGCCGCGACGAGCAGTGCTGTCACGAGCAGCGCGGTTGCGACGAGAACCCTGCGTGATCGCGCAGACCTCCGGGAGTGACTCATGCTCCGATGGTAGATATTTTCGCCCAGATTGCGTGGAGCCACGCTCAGCGTGCGATGCAGTCTTCGAGGTGGTCGTTGACCATGCCGGTCGCCTGCATCAGCGCATAGGCGGTCGTCGGTCCGAAGAAGCGGAAGCCCTTCTTCTTGAGCGCCTTGGCCATCGCGATCGATTCGGGTGTCGTGGCCGCGACTTCACCGAACGACTTCGGCGCCGGTCGAGCCGGTGGCGCGAACGACCAGAGCAGGTCGCTGAACGACTCGTCGAGCGCCAGGATCGTACGAGCGTTGTTGATCGTCGCCTCGATCTTCATCCGGTTGCGGACGATGCCGGCGTCCTGGAGCAGCCGTTCGATGTCGGCCTCACCGAACTCGGCGACGACCTCCGGGTGGAAGTCGGCGAACACCTCGCGGAACCGATCGCGTTTGCGCAGGATGATCAGCCACGACAGACCCGACTGGAACGCCTCCAAGGACATGCGCTCGAACAGCTCGCGGTCGCCGCGGAGCTCCTTGCCCCACTCGGTGTCGTGATAGTCGGTCATCGCCGGATCGTTGCCCCAGGGGCAGCGCACCACGTCTAGGGCCTGCCTCTCCATTGGCCGTCGATCAGGGAGCGCGGGGGCGTGTGACCCGGCGGCGAACGGGGAGGGAGGCTCTAGGCTCATGGGTGTGATCGTGCCACGGCCCCCAGACACTCTGCGGCTGGGTTCGCGCGCGTTCGGACCGGGCGAATTCGCCCTGATGGCGATCATCAACCGCACCCCCGACTCGTTCTACGACAACGGTGCAACGTTCGACCTCGAGCCGGCGCTGGAGCACCTGGCGCGGGCGGTCGACGAGGGTGCCGACATCGTCGACGTCGGCGGCGTACGCGCTGGCTACGGACCCGAGGTCGATGCCACCGAGGAGCTGCGGCGTACGGCTGACTTCGTCGCTGAGGCGCGGTCACGCTTCCCCGATCTCGTCATCAGCGTCGACACCTGGCGCAGCGAGGTCGCTGAAGAGCTGTGCAAGCTTGGCGCCGATCTGGTCAACGACACCTGGTCGGGCCACGATCCGGAGCTCGCATCAGTTGCCGCGCAGCACGGCGCAGGCATCGTGTGCAGCCATACCGGCGGCATCGGCCCGCGTACGGATCCGCACCGCGCTGCCTATGCCGACATCGTGGCCGATGTCGTCAGCACCGTCACCGACCTTGCCGACAAGGCCGTCGGTGCCGGTGTACGGCCCGACGGCATCCTGATCGACCCGACCCACGATTTCGGCAAGAACACCCGCCACTCCCTCGAGCTGACCCGACGGCTCGACGAGCTGGTCGACACCGGGTGGCCCGTCCTGGTCGCGCTTTCCAACAAGGACTTCGTCGGCGAGACACTCGACCTCGACAAGGATCGTCGCCTGCCCGGCACGCTCGGCGCCACCGCCGTGTCCGCGTGGCACGGCGCACGCGTCTTCCGGGCCCACAACGTCGCCGAGACCCGTCAGGTGCTCGACATGGTCGCGTCGATCAAGGGTGACCGGCAACCAGCCGTCTCCCGCCGAGGATTGGCTTAGTCGTCCTTCGCGACGAACCAGTTGACGGCCTCGTCGATGTCGTCGGTGATGTGCAGCATGTCGATGTCCAACGCGTTGACCTTGCCGTCGGACAGCATCGTGTTGCGCAGCCAGTCGACCAGTCCGCTCCAGTACTCCGTGCCGAACAGCACGATCGGGAACGATGTGATCTTCTGCGTCTGAACCAGTGTCAGGGCCTCGAACAGCTCGTCCATCGTGCCAAAGCCGCCGGGCATCACGACGTAGCCCTGGGCGTACTTCACGAACATCGTCTTGCGCACGAAGAAGTAGCGGAAGTTGATGCCGAGGTCGACGTACTCGTTCATGCCCTGCTCGTGTGGCAGCTCGATGCCGAGGCCGACGGAGACTCCCCCGCACTCGTGGGCGCCCTTGTTGGCGGCCTCCATGACACCCGGTCCGCCGCCGGTGATGACGGCGTAGCCCTCACCGCAGAGATTTGCGGCGATCTGGCGCGCGGCCTCGTACATCGGGTCTTCAGGTTTCGTACGCGCTGAGCCGAAGATGCTGACGGCAGGTCCGAGCTCGGCGAGCGCGCCGAACCCCTCGACGAACTCTGACTGGATCCGCAGCACGCGCCACGGGTCGGTGTGCACCCAGTCGGTCGGGCCACGGGAGTCGAGCAGCCGCTGATCGGTCGTGCTGGACTGCATCTGGTCGCCGCGGAGCCTGATCGGCCCCTTCTGGGTCTCGCGTCGTTCGACGATGCTCTCGGTTCGTTCGCTGCGCTCGTTCATGATTTGCAGGCTAGCGGTTTGACCTCAAGTCGACATGAGGTCCTAGGTTCATCAAGGGATACTGAAGATGAACAACGGAGAATCACCATGAGCATGGACGCGACCGCCTGGTCAGCGCTGCACCGCACGATGAACACGTACGACGGGTCGAAGAAGGTGACCCGCGAGACGTTGCGACGCATCGCGACGTTCGCCGTGCCGCACAAGCGCATGCTCATCATGTTCCTGGTCATGAGCGTCGTCACGGCCGTGCTCGCCGTGGCGTCGCCGGTGCTCGCCGGCAAGGTGGTCAACGCCATCGTCGACGGCGACTCCAAGAGCACGGTGTTCGAGCTCGCCGGCCTGATCGCGCTGATCGCGCTCGCTGACGCCGGATTCGGCATCTTCACCCGCTGGCTGTCCTCCAACATCGGCGAAGGCCTGATCCTCGACCTCCGCACCAGGGTGTTCGACCACGTGCAGCGCATGCCGGTGGCGTTCTTCACCCGTACGCGTACTGGTGCGCTGGTGAGCCGGCTCAACAACGACGTGCTCGGAGCGCAGCGCGCGTTCAGCGACACACTGTCGGGCGTCGTCAGCAACCTCGTGACCCTGACGCTGGCTCTCGTCGTCATGCTCAGCATCTCGTGGCAGATCACGCTGGTCGCGCTGATCCTGCTTCCGGTGTTCGTCATCCCGGCCCGACGCATGGGCGGGCGACTGGCTGCGATGCGGCGCGAGGCCGCTGACTACAACGCCACGATGAGCACCCGGATGACCGAACGCTTCTCGGCTCCGGGTGCAACCCTCGTCAAGCTGTATGGCCGCCCCGAGTCCGAATCGATCGAGTTCGCTGCCCGCGCCCGCCGCGTACGCGACATCGGTGTGAAGTCGGCGATGCTGCAGTCGGTCTTCGTCACGGCCTTGACCACGGTCTCGGCGCTCGCACTGGCCGTCGTCTACGGGCTAGGCGGGTTCTACGCACTGCGCGGCACCCTCGATGCCGGCGACGTCGTGGCCATGGCGCTGCTGCTGACCCGGCTCTATGCACCGCTGACCGCGCTGGCCAGCGCACGTGTCGAGGTCATGAGCGCGGTCGTCAGCTTCGAGCGGGTCTTCGAGGTCCTCGACCTCAAGCCGCTCATCGACGAGAAGCCCGACGCGATCGACCTTCCCGCCGGCCCGGTGTCGGTCGAGTTCGACGACGTCACGTTCGCGTATCCCTCGGCCGACAAGGTCTCGCTCGCTTCGCTCGAGGAGGTCGCACAGCTCGACAGCCGCGGCGGCGTCGACGTCCTGCACGACGTCTCGTTCACGATCGAGCCCGGTCAGCTGGTCGCCCTGGTCGGCACATCCGGTGCGGGCAAGTCGACGATCGCCGGACTCGTACCCCGCCTGTACGACGTCGACAGCGGCGCCATCCGGCTCAACGGGGTCGACGTACGCGATCTGACGCTCTCGTCGATCCGCGCCACCCTCGGCATGGCGACGCAGGACGGTCACCTGTTCCACGAGTCCGTGCGCTCCAACCTGTTGCTCTCACGCCCGGAGGCGACCGACGACGAGCTGTGGGCGGCACTGCACGACGCGCGGCTCGACGACCTCATCCGGTCGTTGTCGGACGGGCTGGACACTGTGGTCGGCGAGCGCGGCTATCGGCTGTCCGGCGGCGAGCGTCAGCGACTGACGATCGCCCGTCTGCTGCTGGCGCGTCCACAGCTCGTCATCCTCGACGAAGCCACGGCGCACCTCGACTCGACGTCGGAGGCAGCGGTGCAGGAGGCCCTCGCGGTGGCGCTTGCGGGCCGTACGTCGCTCGTCATCGCGCACCGATTGTCGACCGTACGCGCCGCTGACCTGATCCTGGTCGTCGAGGACGGGCGCATCGTCGAGCAGGGGACGCACACCGAGCTGCTCTCACAGGGCGGCAGGTACGAAGAGCTCTATCGCACCCAGTTCGACCAGGGACCCATCGCCGAACCGGTCTAGCCCTGGAGCCACGCCGACATCGTCTGGTGCACTCGGCGGAGCTGCTCGATCGGCACGTGTTCATCAGCCTTGTGCGCGAACATCGGGTCACCCGGTCCGTAGTTGATCGCCGGGATGCCCAGCACGGTGAACTGGGCGACATCGGTCCAGCCGAACTTCGGCTTGATCTCACCGCCGACCGTCGCCGCGAATGCCGCCGTCGCCGGCTGCGAGAGGCCCGGCAGGGCGCCGGGAGCCGAATCGGTGATCGTCAACCCGAAGCCCTCGAAGACCTCCTGCAGGTGAAGGTGCGCGTCGGCCTCGGTGCGATCGGGCGCGAAGCGGTAGTTGACCGACACGATCGCCTCGTCCGGCACGACGTTGCCGGCGACGCCGCCGCTGATCGCCACGGCGTTGAGGCCTTCGCGATAGACGAGCCCGTCGATGTCGACCTCGCGCGGGATGTAGGTCATGAGCCGGTCGAGCACCGGCGCCAACGCGTGGATCGCGTTCAGTCCCATCCAGGAGCGAGCAGAGTGCGCGCGTTCGCCGGCCGTACGGATCTCGACGCGCATGGTGCCCTGGCAGCCAGCCTCAATGCCAGCATCGGTCGGCTCCATCAGGATGGCCAGGTCACCGGTCAGCAGCTCGGGTCGTGTACGAGCCAGCTTGCCGAGGCCGTTGAACTCGGCGGCGATCTCCTCGCCGTCGTAGAACACGTACGTGACATCGCGGACAGGCTCGGCGATCTCAGCCGCAAGCAACAGCGCCACGGCGACGCCGCCCTTCATGTCGCAGCTGCCGAGCCCGTGCAGGATGTCGCCCTCGAGACGTGACGGGAAGTTGCCGTTGGCCGGAACGGTGTCCAGGTGCCCGGCGATGACGACGCGCTCTGCACGACCCAGATCGGTGCGCGCGACGATCGTGTGGCCCTCCCGCTCGACCGTGAGGTGCGGGAGCGCGGTCAGCGCAGCCTCGACGCCGTCGGCGATCTCCTGCTCGTCGAGGCTCTCCGACGCAATGTCAACGAGAGCGGCGGTCAGGGTGACGACGTCAGTGTTCAGGTCGAGGGACACACGTTCATTCCATCACGCCCCCATCGCTAGTCAGCGAAGACGCAGAACTCGTTGCCTTCCGGGTCGGCCATGATCGTCCAGCTGATCGTGTCGTCAGGCGCTCGAAGCACACTCGCTCCGGCAGCCACGAGGTCGTCGACCGTGACGCCGTCGTTGAGGTCAACGTCCCAATGGATGCGGTTCTTGACCGTCTTGGGCTTGGTCGTGATGACGAAGTCGAAGGACTCGAGGCTCGACCCGGGGACCTCGTCGATGTGGGAGTAGTCGGGGTCGACGTGGTTGAGGTCACCACCCATGACTTCGGCCCACCACTGCGAGATCGCGGTCGGATCGATGGCCTGCACCACGATGTCCTTGAGTCGGTGCTCGATCGGCTCGTCATGGGTGAAGATGCAGAACTCGCCGCCCTCCGGATCGCGGAACGTGGTCCACGCGAACTCCCCGGTCTTGGACACCTGCTCCAGGTCACCGAACGGTTGGAGAGAACTCTGCCGGAGGTCGAGGTGGACCCGGTGCCAGACGGTCTTGGTCTCGCTGACCGTGTTGATCCAGACCTCCTCGCCGGGGCCGCTCCCACGAAGCACAGCGTCACCGTCGGGCAGCGACTCAAGCTCGAAGTCGAGAGTCCTGGCCCAGAACTCACCCATCACGGCTGCGTCGACAGCGTCGACGCAGACTGCCTTGAAGGTCACCAGCGCCATGTCAGTTGTCCTCGAGATCCCAGATGAGGCAGAACGGCTTGCCGGCCGGGTCTGCGTAGACCCGCCAGTCCTCGCCCTGTCCCGGCAACCGGGTGGCGCCGAGCGCGAGCACCTTGGGCTCGGCCTCCTCGACGTCGTCGACCTGGATGTCGAAGTGGATCTGCTGCGGGTAGGCCGGATCCGGCCATTGCGGAGCCACCAAGCCCTCAACCTGCTGGAACAGCACGGGCTGCTCGCCCTCGCTGCCGAGCATCGCCATGCCTTCGCCCTCGTAGGTGATGTTCTTGCCGGTCAGCTCGGCGTAGAACGCACTGGCGACCTTGGCATCGGGCACGTCGAGCATCACGCCGAAGATTGTCGGGCTGGCGCCCTCGGGATGACTGACGAGATCGAAGGGGTGCCCGGCCGGGTCGGCCAGAGTGTTCCAGGTTTCGTTCTCGCGCAGCAACGTGGCGCCGAGCTCGACCGCCTGTTCTGTCGCCGCAGCCAGGTCCGGCACGCGGATGTCGAGGTGCGCCTGCTGCGAATGGGCAGGGATCGGGCCACTGCGGTGCCACGTGGTCGGGTGCAAGCTGCAGGCCGATCCGCCAGCCGTCGTCAGTCGTCAGCGTGATCCAGTCATCGCCGGCGTAGGTCTGCGTCCACCCCGCCAGCGACGTGTAGAACGTCGACAGTGCTGCGATGTCTGGCGCATCAAACGCCACCGTCTTGAGTTGGCCGATCATGTCCCCATCCTTGACCAACCTGGGGACATTTTCATCCGGAGCTCAGAGCGTCGACTGAACCCCGGCGAGGAGCTGGCGACCCATCACGATGCGCTGCACCTGGTTGGTGCCTTCGTAGATCTGGGTGATCTTGGCATCGCGCATCATCCGCTCCACCGGGTAGTCCTTGGTGAAGCCGTAGCCACCGAGCAGCTGCACGGCATCGGTCGTGACCTGCATCGCGGTGTCGGAAGCGAACGCCTTGGCAGCAGCGCCGAAGAAGGTGAGGTCCTTGTCGCCACGCTCCGAGCGCCCGGCAGCCGCGTACGTGAGCTGGCGAGCAGCCTCGATCTTCATGCCCATGTCGGCGATCATGAACTCGATGCCCTGGAACTCGGAGATCTTCTTGCCGAACTGCTTGCGCTCCTGGATGTAGCCCAATGCGTAGTCGAGTGCTCCCTGGGCGACGCCAACTGCCTGGGCTGCGATCGTCACACGGGTGTGGTCGAGGGTCTTCATCGCTGTCGCGAACCCGGTGCCTTCAGCGCCGATGATGCGGTCGCCGGGAATGCGTACGTTGTCGAGGTACACCTCGCGCGTCGGCGAACCCTTGATGCCGAGCTTCTTCTCCGGTGCGCCGAACGACACACCCTCGTCAGACTTCTCGACGACGAAGGCCGAGATGCCCTTCGTACGCTTCTCGGGGTCCGTGACGGCGAGCACCGTGTAGTAGTCGGACTCACCGGCATTGGTGATCCAGCGCTTGACGCCGTTGAGCACCCAGTCGTCGCCGTCGCGTACGGCCTTGGTCTTCTGGTTGCCGGCGTCTGAGCCCGCGTCCGGCTCCGAGAGGCAGTAGGAGAACCCACCCTCGCCGGCGGCGAGCTTCGTCAGGTACTTCTGCTTGATCTCCTCACCACCGCTGATCTGTACGGGGAGCGAGCCAAGCTTGTTCACTGCGGGGATCAGCGAGCTCGACACGCAGACGCGTGCCACCTCTTCGATCACAAGCACCGTTGCGAGGGCGTCAGCGCCGGCTCCGCCGTACTGCTCGGGCACGTGTGGCGCATGGAAGTCGGCGGCGAGCAGCGCATCAGCAGCTTCCTGCGGGAACCTCGCCTCTTCGTCAACCTCGGCCGCGAACGGCGCAATCTTGTTCTCCGCAACAGCGCGCACGGCTTCGCGGATGGCCTGGTGCTCTTCGGAGAGTACAAACATGTCTGACACAGGGGGCTCCAGCACTAGTAGGACGACCTAGTAATGCTACGGCGTATGAGCTTGGTCGCGCAGCCGAATCAGCGTGGGATCAGACACACCTCACGTCCCAACGTCATGCCAGGCGTAGCGTGCGGTTCATGACGATCACGACCGAGACCGAGCTCCGTGAGCTGCTGGGCGAGCCCATGCAGCGCGTCCTCGACAAGGACCGGGCAACCTTCCACTCCGAGCATCGTTCGTGGATTGCGGCCTCGCCGTTCTGCCTGGTCGCGACGTCCGACGCCTCGGGCCGATGCGATGTCTCGCCAAAAGGCGATCCTGCCGGTTTCGCACTGGTCGTCGACGACACGACGCTGGCGATCCCGGAGCGCCCGGGCAACAAACGTGCCGACGGCTTCTCCAACATCTTGCAGAACCCGTACGTCGGCCTGATCTTCTTCGTGCCGGGCCGGGGTGACACGCTGCGCGTGAATGGCCGGGCGAAGCTGCTCGCCGATGCGCCGTACGCCGACCAGATGATCGTCAAGGGCCACAAGCCGGTGGTGATCCTCGAGGTCGACGTCGAGCAGATCTTCTTCCACTGCTCCAAGGCGTTCCTGCGGTCATCGCTCTGGAAACCCGAGACCTGGGAACCCGATGCCGTGCCGAGTCGAGCGGTGATCGCCAAGAATCTCGAGCGCCCTGACGACACGATGGAAGAGCTCGAGGCCTACTACGGGTCGGCGAGCTACGAGAAGGGCCTCTACAAGGCCTAGCGGAAGCCGGCGTTCTTGGCGGCCGGCTTGCGGACCTTCTCTCCCTTGGCGCGAGCCGTCTCGGCCAGAGCTGCCTGGAACTCGATCATCTTCTGGGTGAGCTCGGCATCGCCGGTCGCCAGGATGCGTACGGCGAGCAGTCCGGCGTTGCGGGCGTTGCCGATCGACACAGTCGCCACCGGCACGCCGGCGGGCATCTGCACGATCGAGAGCAGCGAGTCCATGCCGTCGAGGTGCTTGAGGGCGACGGGCACGCCGATCACCGGCAGCGGCGTGACGGCGGCGAGCATTCCCGGCAGGTGGGCTGCTCCTCCCGCGCCGGCGATGATGACCTCGATTCCGCGACCGTGGGCATCGCGCCCGTAGGCGAGCATCTCGTCGGGCATGCGGTGGGCTGAGACGACGTCGGCCTCGTACGCGATGTCGAACTCGCCGAGCGCAGTCGCCGCGGCCTCCATCGTCGGCCAGTCGGAGTCAGAGCCCATCACGATGCCCACGCGAGGTGAAGTCATGTGATCAGCGTATCGGTGGCGCTCTCAGACGCCGTCCTGCAGCAGTGATCCTGCGCGCCGAGCCCTGGCGAGCACCTCGTCGAGGTCGTCTCCAGTCACGGTCAGGTGGCCGACCTTGCGGCCCGGCTTCACAGCCTTGCCGTAGAGGTGGAGGTGCGCCTCGGGCACGGCTGCGAGCACGGTGGTGACTTGCGCTTCCAGATCGTCGATCGCTCCGCCGAGCACGTTGTACATGACGCTCCAGGGGGCAGACGGTGTCGACGGCCCGAGCGGGAGGTCGAGCACACCGCGCAGGTGGTTCTCGAACTGGCTCGTGGCGGCACCGTCTATCGACCAGTGACCGGTGTTGTGGGGGCGCATCGCGAACTCGTTGACGAGCAGCCGTCCATCGTTGGTCTCGAACAGCTCGACCGCGAGCATCCCGGTGACGTCGAGGGCGACGGCGACAGCGACGGCGATCTGCTGCGCCTCACTGGCAAGTGCCGGATCGAGGTCAGGGGCCGGGGCGATGACCTCCTTGCAGACACCGTTCTCCTGTCGTGACTCGACGACGGGATAGGTCACGGTGTGACCGGCTGGGCGTCGGGCGACCTGAGCCGACAGCTCGCGACGAAAGTCGACCAGTTCTTCGGCGAGCACGGCATCTGCGGCCAGCGCCTCGGCAGCGTCGGCCTCGGTGCGTACGACCCAGACGCCCTTGCCGTCATAGCCGCCTCGCGGGGTCTTGAGGACGCACGGCAGGCCGAACGCGACCACCTCGTCGACCGTCCTTGCGACTTCCCAGCGCGGCGACGGCACACCGAGCTCGCTGAGCTTCGTACGCATCGTGATCTTGTCCTGCGCGTGGATCAGCGCGCCCGGACCTGGCCGCGGCAGGTGACCCTCAGCCTCGAGTGTCGTGAGGTGCTCCGGTGGCACGTGCTCGTGGTCGAACGTGACGACGCCGGCGCCAACCGCGGCCCTGCGGAGGTCTTCGATGTCGGTGTAGTCGCCGACGAAGTGGTCCGGGATCACCTGTGCGGCGGGCGCATCGGATGTCTCGGCGAGCAGCCGGATGTGGACGCCGAGCCCGATGGCGGCCTGCTGCATCATCCGGGCCAGCTGGCCGCCGCCGATGACTGCAAGGGACAGGGGCACGGAGTCGAGCCTAATGCGTACGGAAGAAGCCGCGACGCTCACTCACCGTGATGGGCGAGAGGTTGCCGAAACCGCGCAACGGGCGGGGCGGGAGCGTACGCAGGTCGAACTCGTCGTCGAGGTACAGCGCGGTGCCTTCGTCGATCAGCACACGGTTGCTGCGCGCGACGTGCGAGAGCCTGGCGGCGAGGTTGACCGGTGGTCCGAACACATCGCCGAGCCTGCTGATCACCGATCCGGTGGCGAGGCCGACACAGATGTCGGGGAGCTCTGCACGGGTTCCGATCTGGCGGACCAGGTCGAGCGACGTGCGAGTGCCCTCGACTGCGTCGTCGCAGACGAACAGCACCGCGTCGCCGAGCGTCTTGATCACGCGACCGCCGTGCGCCGTGACGATGTCGGCGCAGCGCGTCTCGAAGTCCTCGACCAGGGTGGCGAGGGCGGCGTCGTCGAGCCCGTTGGCCAAGGACGTGAACCGTGACAGGTCGGCGAAGCCCACCGTCATGACGGTCGACAACAGCTCCTCGTCGGCCGCTCCGAGCGCCTCGATGCGGGCAGCAGCGGCGGCCAGGTGGCGGCGCCACACGTAAAGGATGAGCTCTTCAAACCCGGGTGCAGCATTGGTCGCCAGCTCGATCGCGGCTTCGAGCCTGGAGCCGGCCTTGCCACCCTCGACGTCATGCTCCACCTGCTCGACGAGCGTCGACACCTGCCAGTCGGCCAGCCGAGACATCGTCGCGCCGAGCGCCCGGGTCATCCGGAACGCCGTCAGCTCATCGAGCACGTCATGCTCGATCGCCGCGGCAACGATCGACACCGCCCGTACGTCGGCATCGCCGTACGCGACACTGTCGCCGGTGTCAGGGAAGCCCAGGGCGCGCCAAAGGCGTTCGCCGGCGTCGAGGCTGAGGCCACCCTTGGCGACGACCTCGGCGCTCGTCAGATCGAGCTCGCCGCCAAGGATCTGGCTGACGAGCCGATCGCGCAGCTCAGATCGATTCATCTCTCGCCGTCTTGCCGTACTGCTCGAAGACAAGGTTGGAGACCGTTCGGTGGAACGCCTCGATGTTCGGGATGTCCCGCAGCTGGAGTCCCGCCTGCTCGCTGGCATCGTGGATGATCAGCGTTCCGCAGCCGAGGATGCGGTCGTTGAGGTTCTTCTCGAAGGCGACGTCGTTGATGCGGCTGAGTGGGATGACGCGGCCCGTACGGGTCAGCAGCCCCTTCTGCTCGACGATCCGCTTGTTGGTCAACGTGTAGGTCCAGGCCAGCCACCTGAAGAACGGCAGCAGCGTGCCGATGGCGACCAGCACGACCGCAATGCCGACCAGGATCCACCGCACGGTCGCGTTGGCGTCACCGGCGACCTTGGCCTGCACGAACCCCTCGAGCGCGGCGACCAGCAAAAGGATCACAAAGGGGATGAACAGCACCTTCAGGTGGGTTCGGGTTGTCGCGACGGTCTGTTCGCCGTCGATCATCAGCTTGCGAGGAAGGGCCATGGGGAGGATTTTGTCACGTTGCCGGTCTAGACGGGCCGTACATGCGTGATATCCCCCGCGCTGATGGCCTGGCCGTCGACGACGAGCCGCCCGAGCTCGTCGATTGCGGTTGCCTCACCCTCCAACGCCCGGTCGTTGGGCAGCGACACGCGTACGCGGCTGCCGATCGTCACGCAGCGGCGTTCGTACGAGTCGCGGATGCCTGCGGCGGGGTTGCCGTCGGCTTCCTTCCACGCCCGGTAGAGCGCCTCAAGATTCCTCAGCAGCGCCCTCAGGACGATCGTTCGGTCGGTCTCCGTCGCGCCTTCCAACAGCAACGAGGTCGCCGTGTCGACTGGGCAGCTCGTCCTCGCGGAGCGTGACGTTGAGGCCCACGCCGATGATGGCGGCAGCTCCGAGCGGAGTGTCGACGCGTTCCAGCAGGATGCCGGCGAGCTTGCGGTTGTCGACGAGCACGTCGTTGGGCCACTTGAGCCCGCAGTCGACGCCGAACTCGCGCACCGTGGCATCGACGGCGAGGCCGACGAGCAACGGCAACCACACCCACCGCGAGGCCGGGATCTCGTCAGGCCGCAGCAGGACCGAGACCGCGATGCCCGATCCGGCCGGCGACGTCCACGTACGGTCGAGCCGACCGCGACCTGCGAGCTGCAGGTCCGTGGCATGCACCGTGCCCTCAGGTGCAGACGCACGGGCCGCCTCGGCGACATCGGCGTTGGTGCTGCCGGTCTGCTCGGTGATCACGATGTCGGTCCAGAACCGCCCGGGTCCGGTCAACGCCGTACGCAGCGCTCCCGCGTCGAGCGGTGGCCGGTCGAGGTCGTCAAAGCGCATGAGAACAGAGTCACATATCCCTCAAGCAGCGGACTCGTTACGCTGTGGCCCGTGACCAAGGCCAACAACCCCACTCCAGACGTGCTCGAAGAGCACCCCGAGCTGCACACCACAGCGGGCAAGCTCGCCGACTTCGAACGGCGTCAGGACGAGCTCCTGAACGAGCTCGCAGCCAAGGCGTCCGAGAAGCAGCACGCCAAGGGACGCGGCAGCGCCCGCGAACGCATCGCGCAGCTCCTCGACGAGGGCTCGTTCGTCGAGCTCGACGCGTTCGCCCGTCACCGCAGCACGGCCTTCGGCCTCGAAAACAACCGTCCCCTCGGCGACGGCGTCATCACCGGCTACGGCACGATCGACGGCCGCCAGGTCTGCGTGTTCAGCCAGGACTTCTCGATCTTCGGCGGATCGCTCGGCCAGGTGTACGGCGAGAAGATCACCAAGGTCATGGACCTCGCGATCAAGTCCGGCTGCCCCATCATCGGCATCAACGAAGGCGCCGGCGCTCGCATCCAGGAGGGCGTCGTGTCGCTCGGCCTGTACGGCGAGATCTTCAAGCGCAACGTCCACGCCTCAGGCGTCATCCCCCAGATCTCGCTGATCATGGGCACCAACGCCGGCGGCCACGTCTACTCCCCCGCCGTCACCGACTTCGTCGTCATGGTCGACAAGACCTCCAACATGTTCATCACCGGGCCCGACATCATCAAGACGGTCACCGGTGAGGACGTCACGATGGAGGACCTCGGCGGCGCTCGTACGCACAACACCAAGAGCGGCAACGCGCACTACATGGGCGCCGACGAAGAAGACGCCATCGAGTACGTCAAGGCGCTCATCTCCTACCTCCCCCAGAACAACATGGAGGAGCCCGAGCCGTACGACACCGTCGCCGACCTCGAGCTCACCGACATCGATCTTGCGCTCGACACACTGATCCCAGACTCGGCCAACCAGCCGTACGACATGCACACCGTGATCGAGTCGATCGTCGACGACGGCGACTTCCTCGAGGTCATGCCGTTGTTCGCACCCAACCTGCTGATCGGTTATGGACGGGTCGAAGGTCGCAGCGTCGGCATCGTGGCCAACCAGCCCATGCAGTTCGCTGGCTGTCTCGACATCGACGCGTCCGAGAAGGCAGCGCGCTTCGTACGCACCTGCGACGCGTTCAACATCCCGGTCCTGACCTTCGTCGACGTGCCCGGCTTCCTGCCCGGCACCGACCAGGAGTGGAACGGCATCATTCGCCGCGGCGCCAAGCTGATTTACGCGTACGCCGAGGCCACCGTCCCGCTTGTCACCGTCATCACCCGCAAGGCGTACGGCGGCGCCTACGACGTCATGGGCTCAAAGCACCTCGGTGCCGACGTCAACATCGCCTGGCCGTCGGCGCAGATCGCCGTCGTCGGCGCATCCGGCGCGGTCGGCATCCTCTACCGCAAGGAGATCGCGGCGGCGGACGACCCGGAGGCCAAGCGTGCCGAGCTGATGACCGAGTACGAGGACACCCTCTGCAACCCCTACCTCGCGGCCGAGCGTGGATACATCGACGCCGTCATCGCCCCATCGCAGACGCGCGCCGAGGTCGTCAAGGCGCTGCGCCTGCTCAAGACCAAGCGCGAGACGCTGCCGCCGAAGAAGCACGGAAACATCCCGCTGTGACCCCTCACTCGCCGGCGCGCGCTCACGTTCGGGCGCTGGGCGCCCTCACTGGGGCAGGCCCGGTCATACGAAGGGGGTCCCCGCGTGTCTGAAGACACTCCTGTGGCGAAGCCGGTGCTCCGGGTCGTCAAGGGTGACCTGACGCCCGAAGAGCTCGCTGCTCTGGTGGCGGTCATCGCTGCACGCAACGCCGCCGCGGCTCACGCCGCATCGCGTACGAAGGCTGCTCCTCGTTCGCAGTGGGGTCACCCGGCGCGAACGGCCCGCACCACGCACCGCTTCGGCCCCGGCCAGTGGCGCAGCTCGGCGTTCGGCGGCTGATCGTGCCGCTCCGCCCGCTGGATGAGTTCTCGGCTGCCGACTGGATCGGTGACGCCCACCAGCTCGGCCCTGCCGGTTTCGAGGCCTACGCGCGTGTGCTCCACCCTTGGGCGGAGGGCGCTGACGGACGCGAACGCAGCGACGGCCATCTGCCCGCAACCACGCTGCGCGACCTCTGCGACGTCGTGGCTCGGCACACCACCACAGCCGATCATTGCTTCTTTGCCCTGTGGGACGGCTACGGCGAGATCTACGGGGGTGAGTCGGTCGCATTCCTGACCACGTTCACCGGCCCCGCTGCCTGGCCGGGCCGGGTGTTCCGCAAGCCCAAGCCCAAAGAACCGCCTCCACCAGCCTTCGCAACGTCCGTCATCGACGGTCCTCGTATGACCGTCGGATCGCGCGACTACCTGCTGTTCACCGGGCACCTGTCGGATGCCGGAGTCTGGGGCGCGGCCTCGTACGGTGGTGGCGTGCCGCGCGACCTCAACAGCCCCAACCTGATCTGGCCCGACGATCACGCCTGGTTCGTGACGACCGACATCGAAGGCTCATGGACTGGTGTCGGTGGGTCCGAGGCACTGATCGCCGATCTCGTTGCCAATCAGCGGCTCGAGGTCGTACGGACTCGCTATGAGGCGGCCCGATGAGGATCGTTCTCGCGTCCCAGTCCCCGGCTCGTCTCGCGCTCCTGCGCTCGGCCGGGATCCATCCAGACGTGATTGTCTCGGGCGTCAACGAGGACCAGATCACCACCACCGACGCCGGCAACCTGGCCGCCGCGCTGGCGCAGATGAAGTGTCGAGCGGTGGCACCGCAGGTCGAGCCCGACACGCTCGTCATCGGTTGCGACTCGGTGCTGGCGTTCGAGGGTGAGATCTTCGGCAAGCCCGCCGGGCCCGTCGAGGCGGCCGGTCGTTGGCGTCGCATGCGAGGCAAGAGCGGCGTCCTGCACACCGGCCATTGCGTACGCCGCGGTGAAGATGAGTTCGTCGAGACCGCGTCCACGATCGTGCACTTTGCCGACATCAGCGACGCCGAGATCGACGCGTACGTCGCCACCGGTGAACCCCTCCACGTCGCCGGCGCATTCACGATCGACGGCCTCGGAGGTGCCTTCGTGACCGGTGTCGAGGGCGATCACCACAATGTCATCGGCCTGTCCCTGCCACTGCTCCGAGACCTCGTCGGCGATCTCGGAATCGCCTGGCCAGACCTCTGGTCGAGCCCCCAGCCGTGAGCAAGTTGGCTTTTCTCCGCTGAAAAGTGGGACAATGGTCGAACAATGGCAACTTCACCGCGGCGACGCCGCTACCACCCGTCCAGCCCCTTCCAGGCCGGCCCTGAGGTCGTCGCGGAAGTGTACGAAGCAGGCGCGCGCGTCTCACATGACACCTTCGGCCTCGGTCGCATCGTCAGTGTCCAGGGCACGACCTCGGTCCAGGTCGACTTCGGTGATGGCGCAAAGCACATCCCGCTGCCCTGTGCCAAGATGACCAACCTCTAGTCAGCCAGCAACTTGCCTGCCGGCGAACGCAGCAATGCGCTCGTAAGCGTTCGCGCCATCAGGCGCAGGCAATTCAGGGCCGAACGACTCACCCCTGTTGTCATCGTTGAGTGACTTCGTCATGAACGCATGACCCGCCTCAGCGAGCGCCGGATCCAATTCGCTCGTGTCGCGCCCGAGCGCGGTGGCGAGATCCCACGTGTGCACGGCCAGCTCGGAGGCGATCATGCCCTCGGGTGCTTCCGTGCCCGCTTCGAACGCGGCCACGATGTCGTCGCCGGCCTGGCGTAGCACCGGCGCTGGTTCATCGTGGTGAGTTGCCAACGAGCTCCAGTCGGGCTTGCCGCCCTGAGCCATCACCGCCATCTGTGCGGCACTGTTGGTTAGGTGGTCGGTCAGCTCGCTCACGTTCCACTTCGCACATGGAGTTGGTAGGTCGAGCTGATCTGGTGAGATGCTCTCGACGAGGTCGACTGCTTGATCGAGGCCGCTGGCCAAGGTTGAGGTGCTCATGTTGACAGTTAACCCCCGACCTCAGACATCAGCCACCGCTGCGATCGCTACCTTGTACGCGTGACCGCGACCCTCTCCCGCCAGAAGCTCGGCCCGATCATCGGTGCACACACCGTTCTCGTCGTCGGTGCGGCCATTGCGCTGTCGCTCGACGCGCCGGCCCAGGGCTGGGGTGTGCTCATCACCTCCGTCGCGTACGTAGCGGCGCTGCTCTGGGCCTGCCGGTCGACTGGCCAGAGCGAGCTGCTCACGCTGGCCGGCTTCCTCGTGTTCGTGTCGATCTTCCAGGTGCTGCCTGACTGGGTGCTCGCCGACCTTGTCGGCACGCTGCGGTTCCCCGACAACGGCGGGCTACGAGTCGACGACGTCATACCGCTCGCGATGGCCGCGATGTGGGTCGCGCCGTTGTTCGCCGCGGTTGCGCTGAGCGGTGGCAGGCCAGCACGTGCGGCCCTGCTCGCTGGCATCATCTTCTTCGGCACGGAGCTGCTCGCACCCACGCTCGGCCTCTGGGAGCCGACCGGCGACACACATCGGCTGTGGGGCGTGGCCATCTACGTCATCCCTGCTGAGATGGCTCTCGGCTGGGCAACCGCGACAGCATTCGTACGGGTTCGTCACCGTGACCTGGCAACCCGCATCGGTGCAGCGCTGGCGGTGTCGACGTTCTACCTCGGCGCACTCGTGCTCGCGCACTTCCTGATCGATGTTGCCGGCTGGCGCATCACCGCGTGAGTGTCTTTCACCTTTGCTCGCGGTGAAAATGCCTGTCGGTGCCGACCGGCTAAACACACGCAGGCTTGGCAGCGTGTCTGGTCGGAGCGGTGACCAAGCGTCCAAGAGATGCACCGCGGTGGACGCTAACCCACCGCCCACTAGGTGTATTGGGAGTTAGCGGGCTTGGCTGACCTACTCGACTGGGAGGCCCAGGCCCCTGGCAATGAGCATGCGCTGGACCTCTGACGTGCCCTCGCCGATCTCGAGGATCTTGGCGTCGCGGTAGAAGCGAGCCACGGGGTATTCCTCCATGAAGCCGTAGCCGCCGAAGACCTGCGTCGCGATGCGGGTCGCCGTGACGGCAGCCTCGGAGGTGTAGAGCTTGGCGATCGAGGCGGCTTGCTTGAAGTCGGCCGCCGAGGCGCCGCCGTCCTTCATCGCAGCTGCTTGGTAGGTCAGTGCGCGACCGGCGTGAGCCATCACTGCGAGGTCGGAGATCTGGAACGCAACGCCCTGCTTGGTGCCGATCGGGACACCGAATGTAGTGCGCTCACCCGCGTACTCGACGCAGAGGTCAAGGCAGGCCTGGATGCAGCCAACCGCGAGGGCTGCGATCGCGACCCGGCCGTCGTCGAGGGTGGCGAGGAACTGGGCGTAGCCGCGACCGCGTTCACCGAGCAAATGGTCGGCGGGCACGCGGACGTCTGAGAACGACAGCGGGTGTGTGTCTGAGATGTGCCAGCCGAGCTTGTCGTACGGCGCCTCCGCCACGAAGCCGGGCGTGCCCGACGGAAGGATGATCGCCGAGATCTCAGGCGAACCGTTCTCACGGGTGCCCGTACGTGCGGTCACCGTGACACACGAGGTGATGTCGCTGCCCGAGTTGGTGATGAACTGCTTGGAACCGTTGACGACCCACTCGTCGCCGTCGAGCTCCGCCTTGGTCTTGGTCGCACTGGCGTCGGAGCCGGCTCCGGGCTCTGTCAGACCGAAGCCGGCAAGGGCGCTGCCGGCGACGAGGTCGGGGAGCCACTTCTCCTTCTGCTCCTGCGTGCCGTACTCGAGGATCGGGGTGATGCCGAGGCCCACACCTGCCTCGAGGGTGATGCCGATCGACTGGTCGACCCGCCCCAGCTCCTCGATCGCTACGCACAAGCTGGTGAAGTCGCCCTCAGCGCCGCCGAACTCCTCTGGGGCCGTCAGGCCGAAGAGGCCGAGATCGCCCATCTTCTTGACCAGGGCGGTCGGGAAGTGATGGTCCTTGTCCCACTGTGCAACGTGTGGCGCGACCTCGGCCTGCGCGAACTCGCGCACGCTACGCCGGAAGGTCTCATGCTCGCTGGACAGCGCAAAAGTCATGCAGCGATGTTAACAACCGTTAACCAGACCGCACAATCTCCGCCGCGGCGCCCCAACGCGCGACCCGGTGAGCGCCGCGATAGCGTGGCGCCACATCACACGTTCGGGGGAACGCAATGAACCGCATCGTCGCCGCTCTGGCGCTCGTCGCACTGACCTTGGCGTCAACACCAGCCGCCAGCGCCCGGGACAGCACGAGCACCTCGGCGGAGGGCAAGCTCGTCCTGCTGCTCGACTCGTCCGGATCCATGAAGGAATCTGCTGGCGGACAGACCAAGATTGCCGCGGCCAAGGCCGCGCTCAAGGACGTGCTCACCCGACTCCCCGACGATGCCCAGGTCGGCGTACGCGTATTCGGCGCCAAGGTGTTCTCCGCCAAGGACAAGGCCGCCTGCACCGACACCCAGAACGTCGTCCCGGTCGGACCGCTCAACCGTGATGCCATCACCAAGGCCGTCGCCAAGTACAAGCCGTACGGCGAGACGCCGATCGGCAACGCGCTCAAAGGCGCGGCCAAGGACCTCGGCGCCGAGGGCAAGCGCACCATCGTCCTGCTGTCCGACGGCGAGCCCACCTGCTCACCCGACCCGTGCAAGGTCGCCAAGGACCTTCGCGCCCAAGGCGTCGACCTCACGGTCAACGTCGTCGGCCTCAACGTCTCCGGCAAGGCACGCAGCGCCCTGCAGTGCATCGCCAACGCGGGCGGCGGCACCTACTACGGCGTCGACGAGCCCGATGAGCTGGCGTCGAGCCTGGTGTCAGTGAGCGTACGAGCGCTGCGCGAGTTCCGCCTGACCGGCAAGCCCGTCACAGGTGGAACGACCACCGCCAACCCGCTGACGCTGAAGCCTGGTCGCTACACCGACACGACCCAGGGCAAAGCGACGAGTCGCTATTACTCCATCACGAAGCCCAAGGGCTCCGACGTCACCGTCTCAGCGATCGCACGACCCCCGTACGACTCTGGGACGTCCAACAGGCTGGAGGTCGAGCTGCTGTCAGCAGACGGCGAACGCTGCGAGGCCAACTATCAGACTCGGCCCAACGTCATTCACGACCGGTCGGTGATGACTGTCGGCGCAACCTTCTCGCCGCGGCTCGATCCCGCCAACAAGACGTGCGTCGCGGCGAAGACGTTGCTGGCACGCGTCGCTCTTGACGCACCGGCGCAGGATCCGTTCGAGCTGCTCGTGAGCACTCGCCCCAACATCACCAACTTTGACTCGCTGCCCGCAGCTGTTTCGCTCGACGAGAAGGAAGCAGCAGAGAACGCACCATTTGAGCCCAGCGGAACCCTCACACCCGTGGTTGGCGGAGCATCGTTCACCGACGCCCCCTCACTCAAGCCCGGTCGCTACACCGACTCACTACGGGCAGGCGAGCAGCTCATCTACAAGATCCCGGTCTCCTGGGGCCAGCGCCCACGTATCCGCGTGACCCTCGAGACAGACACCCAGGGCGCCAAGGAGCTGTCGCTCCCGGGCATCCTCAGCGAGGTGACCATGGTCTCCCCGACGCTCTACTCTCTCGGCCGCACCGGATCCAACGGAGGTAACTTCTGGACCGGCGAACGCCCCGTGGCGCTGACGGGTGAAGGTATCGAGCTGCGGGCCCGAAACATCGAGAGCTCTGGGTATGCGACCAGGACCGTGGTCACGGACGGCGACCAGTACGCCATCGTCTCCATGGGCGACACTCTGGGCAGAGACGGCTCCAACTTCGCAGCGCCCCTCACGATCGCGGTCGATGTCGTCGGATCGATCAAGGGCAAGCCGAAGTACGCAGGCAAGGTCAAGGGACCCGACTCGACCAAGAAGTCCGCGAAGGATGACGGTGGCGGCATCCCGTGGACCGCGATCAGCATCGGCGCAGCGCTGTTCGCGGTCATCGCCGGCTCGTACGGTCTCGGCAGACGAAACCGTTCGTCGGCGTAACCAACCTCATATCCCCTTGCACGAGCGCAACCCCTAGACTCACGGGGCAGTCCCGTCGCGTCGAGGAGAACAATTCAGTGAGCAAGCCCCTGACCAAGGTCCTGATCGCCAACCGTGGCGAGATCGCCGTACGAGTGATCCGCGCGTGCAAGGACTCGGCCATCGGAAGCGTTGCCGTCTACGCCGAGCCCGACCGTGACGCCCTGTTCGTCCGTCTCGCCGACGAGGCCTACTCCCTCGAGGGCTCGACACCCGCTGAGTCGTATCTGTCGATCGAGAAGATCATCGATGTCGCCAAGCGCAGCGGCGCTGACAGCGTGCACCCCGGCTACGGCTTCCTCGCCGAGAACGCCGAGTTCGCCCAGGCCGTCATCGACGCCGGGCTGATCTGGATCGGCCCTCCCCCGCATGCCATCGAGAACCTCGGCGACAAGGCCAAGGCCAAGCAGCTTGCCCTCAAGGCGAAGGCACCCCTCGCCCCGGGCACCAAGGATGCGGTCAAGGACGCCGACGAGGTCGTCGCGTTCGCCAAGGAGAACGGCCTGCCCGTGGCCATCAAGGCGGTCTTCGGTGGCGGCGGTCGTGGCCTCAAGGTCGCACGCACGATCGAGGAGATCCCCGAGCTCTACGAATCGGCCGTACGTGAGGCTGTCAGCGCCTTCGGCCGCGGCGAGTGCCTCGTCGAGAAGTTCCTCGACAAGCCACGCCATGTCGAGACCCAGTGTCTCGCCGACAGCCACGGCAACGTCGTCGTCATCTCGACCCGCGACTGCTCGCTTCAGCGCCGCCACCAGAAGCTCGTCGAGGAGGCGCCCGCGCCGTTCCTGACCGACGACCAGATCGAGCGTCTCTACTCTTCGTCCAAGGCGATCCTCAAGGAAGCTGGCTACGTCGGGGCGGGCACCTGCGAGTTCCTCGTCGCGGCCGACGGGACGATCAGCTTCCTCGAGGTCAACACCCGCCTTCAGGTCGAGCACTGTGTGTCCGAAGAGGTCACCGGCATCGACCTCGTCCGCGAGATGTTCCGCATCGCCGCCGGCGAAGAGCTCGGCTATGACGATCCCGAGGTCCGTGGACACTCGATCGAGTTCCGCATCAACGCCGAGGACGGCGGCCGCGGCTTCCTCCCAGCACCCGGCACGCTGACGAAGTGGGCTCCCCCGTCGGGCCCCGGCGTACGTCTCGACGGCGGTTACGAAGAGGGCGAGACGATCCCGGGATCGTTCGACTCGCTCGTCGCCAAGCTCATCATCACCGGCACCTCCCGCGAGCAGGCGTTGGCCCGCTCACGACGCGCCCTCGACGAGTTCATCGTCGACGGCATGCCGACGGTCATCCCGTTCCACCGCTCGGTGGTCGACGACCCCGCCTTCACTGCCGCCGACGGCAATTTCACGGTCTACACGACATGGATCGAGACCGACTACGTCAACGAGCTCGAGCCTTACGGTGGCGACACCGATGCCGGCGACGAGCCCGCTGAGCGTGAACGCGTTGTCGTCGAGGTTGGCGGCAAGCGGGTCGAGGTTGTCCTGCCCGGCGGACTCGGCGCATCCGCCGCCGCAGCGGGACCCAAGAAGCCCAAGCGCAAGGGTGGCAAGGCTGCTGGCGCTGCCGCCAGCGGCGACTCACTCACCGCTCCCATGCAGGGCACCGTCGTCAAGGTCACCGTCGAAGAAGGCGCAACTGTCGCAGCCGGCGATCAGATCGTGGTCGTCGAGGCCATGAAGATGGAGCAGCCGATCAACGCCCACAAGGACGGTGTCATCACCGGACTGAGCGTCGAGGTCGGTGGCGCCGTCACCTCTGGCCAGGTCATCGCGGAGATCCGCTCTGAACCGTAGGCCGCCCGCGGCCGCAGCGTTCAGGCGGATTGAACGTCCCGCGGCGTAGCCGCCACTGTGAAATCTCGTGAGATCGCTACCTGACGTGGAAGCGCGCCGCGATGGTCACGTTGCGTCGTCGGGTCACCGGGGCTTCGCGCCTGACGCCTTCGACGTGCCACGGTCCCGGTCGCTTCGCTAGCCCTCCCACACGCTCGCATCGGTCGCTGAACACCTAGGCGCGAGGTGTGGGAGCCTTCTTGTCGACTTCGCCGTAGGCGATGCCGGCTGCCCAGACGATCAGCGTGACGCCGATCCAGGTGCCCCAGCCGTCGATGTAGAACCCCGTCTCCGGAACCACGAGCTCGGTCAGCAACAGCACGAGTGCAGTCAGCACCAGCCCGCCGACGATCGTGTAACCACGGGCAAACCGGTTGACGGTGCCGATGACGATCTCGCGCAACGTCACCGACAGCACCGTCACCAGCACGACTGCCAGGACGAACCAGCCGAACCGGATGTTGAACCGGTCGAAGAGCCATGCGGCGAAGGCGAGCGAGAGGGCGTTGACGGTCAGCGAGATCGCTATCGACTTGAGAAGCGCTGTCATGCAGAAATCATCCCAGACCTACGGGCGGCAGGTCCGCCTTGGATCACAGATTGGGCTCGAGTCCCTCTTCGGTCGCACCGGGAGTCGGCTCGGGTGGTTCAGTGGTCTCGGGTGCCTGCTCGCTCGGCGCCTGCCGGTCCGGTGAATTGAGATGCACCTCGGGCTCGTCAGTTCCGCTCTGTGTGATCGTGCCGTTCTCGAACGTGGCGGTCTTGGTCGAGCCGCTCTCGACGATGGTCGCGGTCGGCAGTCCCAGGTCGCCACCGGGCCCGCCCACGGAACCGTACTTCTGGTCGATGTCGCCCCACAGCGCGTAAGAGCTCGGAGCACCGCTGATCTTGTAGATCGTGGCGTGCTGGAACGTCTGCGTGCTCACCCCCGAGATCGCCGACGCCCTCATGTTGGAGGTCGGGAAGCCGAAGATGCCCGACTCCGAGCCGTAGTGACGGTGCAACACGCGAGCACCGGCTTCGACGTAATAGGCGTCGTCGCTGGGCGCGAACCAGAAGAAGTCCATGTTCTTGTAGATCGTGCGGTGCCAGGCACTGGAGAGGATCTCTCCCTGCTGCACAGAACCGGTCACTGATCCGGTGTTCTTGTCGAGTCGCCAGGCCGCTGACCTGATCAGCGATTGGTACGTGGAGGTGCGACCGTCGACGCGGTCGCGCAGGCCGCCCTTGGCGCCGATCCAGGCGTAGCCGTACTTGCCCGGGCACGCCGTGCTGACCACGTTGCGATGGCCGGAGATGCGATTGAGTGTCTTGCCACCGATCTTCAAGGTCCCCTTGGCCGGCTTGTAGTAGGTGCCGAGGCGCCAGGCCACCAGTGCGACCGTCGAGCTCTTCATCGGCGTGCTGGGCTTGGCCTTGTCGAGGTTGCCCATCAGTGCAACGCCCATGGTCAGCTCGTTGACCGTGTTGTTGCCCGAGTGCGAACCGCGAACCGGGCGGTCGACCCCGCCGCTTCGCCCCTCGAAGATCTGGCCGTACTTGTCGACCAGGAAGTTGTACGCGATGTCGCACCAACCACGACCGGACTGGTGGAACTTCTGGATGCCGCGCACGATCGACGCCGACTGGCTCTTGGAGTAGGAGTTGCTGCCTGCAGAGTGGTGGATGTTGGCGCCAAGCGTAGTGTCGCCGAACGCGCTGTAGCCGTCCTCGTCGCAACCGTCTGCCGCTCGAGCCTTCCACGAGGAACGCGAGATGATCCTCGGCTTGGGGGTGGAGACAACCTGGGTGGCGACCGCCGCCACGACTCCCGACGTGGCGCTGGACGAGTAGATGGCTGGGCTGACATTGCTCTGGGGCGCCTCACCTGCGCCGGGATCGACGGTGACCACCTTGACGCCGGACGGCGATGCGCCGCTTGCCGTGGTGACTCGCGCGCCCACCTCGTCGGCATTCTCGACCCACCAGGGCTCGGTGCCACCACGGCCGGCCTCGCCGCCGTCCTCATCGACCTCGAGAGTCTCCCAGGCCGACCATCCGTCGTCCTGGCGAACGCGTACTTCGACCGTCACGTCCTCGCGAGTCTTGGCACGGTCCCACGTGACGCCGAGGAGCGCGAACTTCGCCGTCTTGGTCGGCGCCAGCTCGGCGACGAGGCCAGCTGGCGTCCGGACGGGCGCCGGAACGGCGATCGAGCGGCTCTTGGCCGGCCCCGGGCTGGGGTCGGGCGCGTGGGGCGCCTCGCCGACGGAGGTGCGTGGCGATGCCTGTGGCGACCTCGACACCGAGTGGCAGCCGGACAGGATGAGACCTGCCAGAACGATCGACAGTACGAGCTTTCCCCCGAGACGCATGGCCCCATAGTACGTGAATTGCCCAGACGGCTAGTTGAGCCGGAACCAGTTGGATTTCAGGCCGAACGACCATCTAGCACTGTCACCCGAGATCGTGACGGTCTTCTTGGACCCCACCAGGTCCACCGTCGTCACCCGTCCACCCCAGTCGCCGAACCCGTTGCGCTTGGTGATCGTGAGCTTCTTGAGCGTGCCGATCGACGGATAGGCCTTCTGGACCGTGGACGCGGAGACGGTCTTGCTCCAGTCGTGGTTGGCGTTGCCGGACCAGTCGTCATACGGGTCGGCGACGGCCTTGAGGTACGGCTGACTGCCGACCGCGGTGTATCCACCCGACGACGACGAGAACTGGGTGAACGCAGGCTTGCCGTCGTACGTCAGGATCTTGGCGCTCGTGGCTGAGACGGCGGCATCGGTGGCCTTGGTCTCTGCCGAGTAGCCGCGATAGACCTGGCAGCTCGTGGTGTCGCACATGTCGTAGTAGCGCGTCGGAGTCAGGCCGCGGACACCGTACGTACGCGCAGCCACGGCCTGGGCCTTGAGCGCCTCCGGCATCCATGACGACGGCATCTCGGCCGCGATCACGCCGCGGACGTACGACTCGATAGGCAGGATGTTGACGGTGTTGCGGTCCGTCGAACCGGCCTTCGGCAAGGCCGAGCGCAGAATTCCGCGATAGGAGACGCCGCTGCCGCCGGGCAGCAGGAGCCGCATCGCGGACGCCTCGAACTGGGCGTCACCGGTCCAGACGTTCTTGGAGTACGTCTTCCACGAAGCCGTCGTCACATATTGCAACGTCGACTTCTTCTTGTCGGTCGACAACGGAGTGATGCGCCACTTCTTGACCTTGTTGCCACCGATCGTCGGCGGCAGCTTGACGGCCTTGTTGTCCGACACCTTGCGGAACGTCAGAGTCGTACGACCTGCCACGTCGACCGACGCGGTCGTGTCCTTGGAGATCAGCACGCGCATGTTGCCGGTCTTGGAGCCGAGCACGGTCGCCGGGTAATAGGTCGACAAGATCTTGTCGTACTTCACACCCGCCTTCGCGGCTCCCTGGGCGCCGTACTGGCTCATGCCGATGCCGTGACCATAGCCGTGGCCGTGGAGGGTGAACTTGCCGCTGGACGGAACGGTCACCGTGTCCGTGCTGGGTGTCGTGGCCGTGGAGATGGCCTTGCCCTTGAGGTCATACGCAACGGTCTTCTTGGTCGCCGTGGTGTAGCGGATGTAGCCCTTGGTGAAGTTGGCGCGCCTGCCACCCGATTCGATGATGACCGAGGATGTCGGCACGCCGAGCACGCCTGTCATGTCCTTCAGGGATGCGTACTTGTCGGCGAGGACTCCCCACAGCGCGTGGTTGGTGATCTTCGAGCCCGAACGCACGGCGTAGATCGAGCCGTGCTCGAAGCGCTCGACGAACGTGCCGTTCTTGCTCACGGACGGGCTGTCGGTCTTGGGGAATCCGAGCGTCGAGCCCTGTCCGCCCAACGCGGCGTACTTGGCGTAGAAGCCGCCAGCATGGCTGACGAACTTCGCGCCGATGCCGGTCTTGTCGAACATGTAGCCCTTGCCGAACCGGGTAGCGCGACCGCCGGTCACTTCGGCCTCGCCGATGTAGACCGGGCCGGTGACCGTGGTGCCGAGCGCGGCCGCACGAGTCTTGTTCGCGGACTGGTACTTGCTGATGTAGGCCTCGACGCGATCGCGCAGACCACCCGTCGCGGACAGCCAGGCGTACACATACTTGCCAGGGCAGGCTGTTCCGACGACATTGCGATGGCCGGCGATGAGGTTGAGGGTCAGGTTCTTCTCGGACACCTTGTAGGTGCCCTTGGCCTTCATGTAGGTCGTGCCCATGCGCCAGCCGATCAGCTTGACCACCGAGGTCTTGAGCGCCTCCGACGGCTGGACCTTGTCGTAGTCGCCCATCAGCGAGACGCCCATGGCGTACGTGTTGACCTCGCCGTTGCCCGAGTGTGCCGCACGCACCGATCGGTCGATGCCGCCCCTGCGGCCCTCGAAGATCTGCCCGTACTTGTCGACCAGGAAGTTGTAGCCGATGTCGCACCAGTCGTGCCCCTTGACGTGATACGCCTGAATGCCGCGAACGATCTTGGCCGAATCGGACTTCGCGTACGAGTTGGACCCTGCCGTGTGGTGCACGACGATTCCCCGCGTGCTCGTGCCGGTCAGCGGCGAGGAGCAGCTGCTGCCGGCGGTGGCTCCCCACGCCGATCGCATGATGATCGTCGGCCTCGGCGTGTAGGCCGGCGTGCCGTCACTCGTGGTCGTGGCTGCAGCGGTTGAGACCTGAGCCGTGCCGTTCATGACCTCGCTCGAGGAGTTGGCCGCCGAGGTCACCGTCGTCGCGGCCGCTTCACTCACGCCGCCGGGATCGATCGTCAGGACCTTGATGTCGTCGGGTCGCGTACGGCTCGGTGACGAGACTCGAACGGCGACGCCCTCCGCCCTGCCCACCCAAACTGGCTCTGTACCGGGACGACCAGCGTCGCCGGGAGCATCGTCGTCGTTCTCGAGGGTCTGCCACGGCGTCCATGTGCCCTTGACCAGCGAGCGGATCGCGACGCTGATGTCACGTTCGGTCGTGCTGGCACTCCAGGTGACGCCGACCATCCCGTACGACGTGGTGTGCGTCTGGGGCAGCTCGGCGACGACGTCCGTCGCTGCTCCGACGGGAGCTTGCGGGACTGTCGTCTCCTTGGTGCGGACGACCGGCTTGGGCGCTTTCGGTTCAGGGGCAGTCTCGGCATCCTGCGGCGCCGGGACCACCCGGTCCACGCCCGCGTACGCGGTGTTGTTGGTCAACGGCTCCTGGGTGCTGCTCAGCACCAGGCCAGACAGGACCAGCGGGACCGCAAGAAGTGCGGGCAAGCAGCGGCGTATCGAGCGCCAGGAAAGCATGGGGGAAGTCCGATCCTGTGGCTGGTGTTACGGGAGGTGCAGTTGAGTTGCCCAACGATTATGCGCACACAATGCCGCGAGAATCCACGGATAACACGACTCGAGGTGAACTACAACGGTGTGATTTTGCAAGGATTTTCCGTGGTCGAACGCCCTAGGGGGTGCCGTGGAGTCGCCGCGCGGCTTCTGCGACCGATCCTGACATCGACGGATAGATCGTGAACGCATCGGCGACCTGGTCGACCGTGAGCGACGCCGAGACGGCCAGGGATATGGCGTGGATGAGCTCGCTGGCCTTGGGGCCGACGACGACACCGCCGACGACGATGCCCATCCCGCGGCGCGAGAAGATCTTGACGAAGCCGTCGTGAACGCCCTGCATCTTGGCGCGGGCGTTGGACGCGAGGGGCAGCATGGCGACGTCCACCTGGATGTCGCTCTCGTCAACCTGTTTCTGCGACAGGCCGACCGTCGCAATCTCGGGCGACGTGAACACGTTGCTCGAAACCTTGCCGAGGTCGAGCGGATGGACTGCGTCACCGAGCAGGTGCGACATCGCAATGCGTCCCTGCTGCGCGGCCACGGAGGCGAGCATGAGGACGCCTGTGCAGTCACCCGCGGCGTAGATCCCGCGCACCGATGTGCGCGAGACCCTGTCGACGTAGATGAATCCGTCGTCCTTGAGCTGGACGCCGAGGGCCTCGAGACCCAAGTCTGTCGTGTTGGGGATCGAGCCAAGCGCGAGCAAACAGTGCGATCCGTCGACGGTGCGACCGTCAGTCAGGGTCACACGTACGCCATCGTTCGTACGCTCGACCGACGCCATGCGCGAGTTGCCGAGGACCGTCATGCCGCGGCGCTTGAAAACATCCTCGATCACGACTGCAGCGTCGGCGTCCTCACCCGGGAGGACACGGTCTCGGCTCGAGACGAGGGTGACGGTTGCGCCGAGACCGTTGTAGGCGCTGGCGAACTCGGCTCCCGTGACGCCCGAGCCGACCACGATCATGTGCTCGGGCAGCTCCTCGAGGGCGTAGACCTGCTCCCAGGTCAGGATGCGCTCACCATCAGGTTCGGCGTCGGGGCTGACTCGCGGATGCGCTCCAGTGGCCAGCAGGATCGCATCGGTCTCAATGCGCTGGGTGCCGTCGACGATCACCACCTGCGCCGACTCGATCGTGGCGGTTCCGGAGATCACTGTGACGCCGCTGGCGACGAGCCGCTCGGCAATGTCGGCAGACTGGGCCAGGGCAAGGGCCAACACCCGCTTGTCCACGGCTGCGAGATCGGCCCGTACAGCCTTGGGCACCTCGATGCCGAGCTCCGCGGCGCCGCTGACGTCCGTGAGCAGGTCGGAAGTCGCGATCAGCGTCTTGCTCGGCACGCAGTCGGTCAGCACAGTCGACCCGCCGACGCCGTCACGCTCGATGAGCGTCACCTCGGCGCCGAGGCGCGAAGCCACCAGCGCAGCCTCGTAGCCACCAGGTCCGCCGCCGATGATCGTCACATGTGTCACGCACTTATTCTCTCACCGCTGGCCAGCAGATAACGTACGGCGGGTGACCTCCCTCGCCAGCGCTTCCCAAGACCTCGCCAAGCAGGCCGCCGACGCAATCAGCGAACGGACCGGCGGCGCCCAGCACGACACGGCGCTCGTCATGGGCTCGGGTTGGCTGCCAGCAGCCGACGCCCTCGGCGCTCCAGAGTTCGAGATCCCGGTCGCCGAGCTGCCCGGCTTCAGCGCCCCGGCCGTTGCGGGCCACGGTGGCACGATCCGCTCGGTGCGCCTCGGCGACAAGCGGCTCATGATCTTCCTGGGTCGCACACACTTCTACGAGGGACGTGGCGTGGCCTCGGTCGTCCACGGCGTACGTACGGCCGCTGCTGCCGGCGTGAAGACCATGGTGCTGACCAATGGCTGCGGTGGACTCAACCCGGTCTGGGTCCCCGGCACACCCGTGCTGATCAAGGACCACATCAACCTCACGGCGACCTCGCCGATCGAGGGAGCAAACTTCGTCGACCTCACCGACCTCTACTCGCCGCGACTGCGCGCGATGTTCCAGGAGGTCGATCCGACACTCGACGAAGGTGTCTACGTACAGTTCCCCGGACCGCACTACGAGACGCCCGCAGAGATCAACATGGTGCGAGCAATCGGCGGCGACCTGGTCGGCATGTCGACCGTCCTCGAGGCCATCGCCGCGCGCGAAGCCGGCATGGAGGTCCTCGGACTCTCGCTGGTGACCAATCTGGCGGCAGGCATCTCCGGCGAACCCCTCAACCATGAGGAAGTTCTCGAAGCCGGCAAGTCGGCCGCCGTACGCATGGGTTCACTGCTCGCCAACGTGCTGCCGAGGATCTGATGGGCGTCGTCGACCTGGCTCACGACTGGATCAGCCAGGATCCCGATCCGGCAACACGCGACGAGCTGCAGGCGCTGATCGATGCTGGCGACACCGCCGAGCTCGAAGACCGGTTCTCCGGCCGGCTGCAGTTCGGCACGGCGGGTCTGCGTGGTGCTCTCGGCGCCGGTCCCAACCGGATGAACCGCGTCATCGTCGCCCAGGCCGCGGCCGGCCTGGCTGCATACCTGCTCGAGCGCGAAGCCAAGCCCTCCGTCGTGGTCGGCTACGACGCCCGCTACAACTCCGACATCTTCGCCCGCGACACCGCCGAGATCATGGAGGCCGCCGGAGTGCACGCACATCTGCTGCCGACCCACCTGCCGACACCTGTTCTCGCCTTCGCCATCCGGCACCTCGGCTGCAGCTCCGGCGTCATGGTCACGGCGTCG
This sequence comes from uncultured Actinomycetota bacterium, assembly GCA_963849475.1. GTDB lineage: Bacteria > Actinomycetota > Actinomycetes > Propionibacteriales > Nocardioidaceae > Aeromicrobium. The sequence goes on along the minus strand of CAWKHC010000009.1, from coordinate 21,140 downwards.
CACAACCCGCCGCAGGACAACGGCTACAAGGTCTACCTAGCCGACTCGAGCCAGATCGTGCCGCCCGAGGACACCGACATCTCCGACGCGATCGACCGGGTCGGACGCGTCGACGAGCTCCCCCGCAGCGACGCGTACGAGCTGCTGGGCCCGGAGGTTGCGGAGGCGTATGTCGAGGCAGTAGTCGCCCTGCCGTCGGAAGGACCCCGCGACATCGTGGCCGTCTACACGCCGATGCACGGAGTCGGTCGGGACACGCTGGTCGAGACGGTCGCCCGCGCCGGGTTCCCGGCGCTGCACGTCGTACGCGAGCAGGGTGACCCCGACCCCGCCTTCCCGACCGTCGCGTTCCCCAATCCCGAGGAACCGGGCGCGATGGACCTGGCACTCAAGCTCGCGTCGGAGGTCGGCGCCGACATCATCGTCGCCAACGACCCCGATGCCGACCGGTGCGCCGCCGGTGTGCGGGACGGCGAGTCGTTCCGGATGCTCAGCGGAGACCAGGTCGGCGCGCTGCTGGCCGACTTCCTGCTGCGGCGCGGTGTGACGGGCACGTACGCGTCGTCGATCGTCTCGTCAGACCTGCTTGGCAGGCAGTCGAAGGCGTACGACCAGCCGTGGCAGCAGACGCTCACCGGCTTCAAGTGGATCGGCAAGATCCCTGACCTTGCCTACGGTTATGAGGAGGCCCTCGGCTATGCCGTCGCGCCCGACATCGCGCGTGACAAGGACGGCGTCTCGGCGATCATCACCGTCCTCGAGCTTGCCGCCGGCTTGAAGGCCGAAGGGCGCACCCTGATCGATCGGCTCGACGAGATCTATCGCGAGCACGGCCTGCACGCCACGACCCAGCTGTCGGTGCGGGTCGAGGACCTGGCGATCATCACCCGAGCCATGGAGACCCTGCGCACCTCGCCACCCACGACTCTCGGCGGCCAGGCGGTCACGGCGGTCGACGACCTGGCCGACGGATACAACGGTCTCCCGCCGACCGACGGCATCCGACTGCAGCTTGACGGCGGCGTCCGGATCATCTGCCGCCCGTCCGGGACCGAGCCCAAGCTCAAGTGCTACCTCGAGATGGTCGTACCGGTCGACGACTCGGTCGACGCAGCCCGTACGAAGGCAGAGGCCGCGCTGGCCGCAATCAAGTCAGATCTGGCCGCCGCACTCGGCGTCTAGGCCGACCGTCTACCGGGTGACCACCAGATCGATCGGGATGTTCTGCGTCCCGAGCTCCTTGTCGCCGACCACGTGAACGACCAGGTGGTGCGTGCCCGGCCTCAGCCTGGGATCGAGCACTGCCTGCCCCCTGCCGTCGTAGATCACGCCGAGCCCGACGATCTTGCTGCCTTCGGTGACGTACGCGAACGCGGTCGAGCCGCGCTTGGCCTTCAAAGTCACCACTGCGGCATGTCCATACCGGGTCGGCTTGACCGAGGCGGTTACCGCGTTGTCGTCGACCTCGGGGCTGAAGCCGATGATCTCGGGGTCGTGATCGCTCGCCCGGAACGGATCGGGCCGGTAGAAGTCGGTGATGTTGTAGTTGTGTCGGCTGTACTCACGGGCCACTGACTCGTACGCGTTGATGTTCCAGATGTCGGCACCCGTCACCGTGGGGAACGCTGCCGGCGACGCGAAGACGTGGTCGAGCGAACCGATCTGGCCGTCGAACTGGTAGGTCTCCTTGTCGGTCAGCTTGCGCGGGACGTTGACGTACCCGGCGGCCTCGATGATCTTGATCGGGTCCTCCTCGTTGTAGGCGTTGAAGTCACCCGTGAGGAACACCGACTCAGTGCCGACCGACGCCTTGAACGAATTGGCGAAGTCGACCAGCGCCTGTGCCTGCAGCTTGCGCGAGTGGTTGGACGCACCCTGGCCGTCGCCCTGGTCCTCATCCTCCGGCGTGGAGCCGCTCCCCTTGGACTTGAAGTGGTTGACGATGACCGCGAACGTGGAGGCGTCTCCGCCGCCGACAGGCTTGAACGCCTGGGCGAGAGGCTCACGGGCGTTGTCGAACGCCGTCGCGCCGATCAGGATCTTCGAGTCGCCCACGGTGGTCACGAGCGACGGCTGGTAGATGAAGGCCGTTCGGATCACGTCCTCACCGGCCGGTACGTCTGCTGGCGAGGGCACGAACGCCCACTTCGCGTTGCCCGCCGCTGCGTTGAGCGCGTCGACCAGGTTGCTGAGTGCGTCGTCGCGATCGTCGAGGCCGACGGCAAGGGAGTTCTCGATCTCCTCCAGTGACACGACACCGGCGTCGAGCGTGTTGATCGCCGCGACGATCTTGGCCTGCTGCCGCTCGAGGTTGACGTCATCGGCCGCGCCGCGCGGGCCGTTGCCCGAGCAGGTGTCAGCCGTCACCGGGTTGCCGGCGCGATCCTTGTAGGTCGAGCACGTACCGCCGGCCGCAACATGCTCAGCCGCGGTCTGGGTGAAGTAGTTGAGCACGTTGAACGTGCCGAGCTTGACGTCACCGCCCACTGCCTTGGGCGCGGCCGCCCGGGTGCTGCCGATCTCGACGGGTTCGTCTCCGCCGGCGGTCAGCTGCTGTGTCGGCTGAAGCTTCCACGCGTTGTTGCGATAGTCGAGGACCACCGGGTCGTCGAAGGTCACCGGCGCACCAGCGCGTACCTCATTGTCGGCCGTGAGCCACGGCAGCGGTGTGCCCTGGTTGGCCGCGCTGAGGAAGTTGAGGCTCGACCCGTCGTCAAGGGTGATGACGCGGGCGTCGTTCTCGGCCTGCAGTGCGGCGGCAGGAGCGCCCGGAGCCACCACATTGGTCGGGGTCGGCAGCGCCTTGTCTCCGTCGGCGAGGCCGATCTCGGCGTACTTGTTGGTCGCATAGTTGTTGGTGATCGTGAAGCGACCCGTCGGCTGCAGCAGCATGCCTTCGAGCGACTCGCGCTCGGCCGCAGTCAGCGGGAACGTGACAGCCGATGCGTCGACGCCCTGCGCTGCGCCGAGCACCTCCCAGCCTCCCGCCGACGTGCTGATCTCGGTGAGACCGTTGAACTCGCTGACTCCACCTGTCACCTTGACCGCATCGCCCTTGTCGACCGCGGCGGCGAACGCCGAGGAGAACACGAAGATGCCGTCAGAAGCGTGGTGCGTCGCGAGGTCGATCGGACCTCCCGTGCCGTCCGTCTGCAGATAGGCGCCGCTGAACCCGCCGGTCTTGTAGACCGCCGTGACGACGCCCGTCGTGATGACGTCCTTGCCCGCCAGCGGGCTGGCCGGACCGTCGCCCTGGATCTCGGCGATGGTCTTCTCGACGGGCGGGTCGACCGGACCGCCCGTGCCGTCGCAGGTGTCACCGCATGCGACGGGGCTCGGCGCGGCACCGGTCAGGTCCGCCACGTTGTCGTCGGTGTCAGTCCCGGTCGCCGACCGGTTGAGCGAGCTGGTGACGGAGTAGCCCGATGGTGCGGGGCCGCTTCCCTCGTACGTGGTCGACGCGCCATAGCCGACGACGTCGACAACCGCGTCGGAGCCGAGGACTGCTGCGCGGTCGCCGGTCAGCGGGGCTGTCGTCCTCGACAGCACCAGCGTGCCGCCGTTGGCGTTGCCGGAGAACGAGACGGCGGATGTCACGTCCGGGCTGATCGGGGCACCGTTGGCGGCGTTGGAACCTCCGCCGACGAGCAGTCGCCCACCCGCCTCGATGTGGTGGTCGCCGAGCGGGATGACACCGGTGAACGCGCCCGTCGAGCTGTAGGAGCGGTATTGCACCGACCAATCCGCGACATCGATCGCCTCGTCGGTCGGGTTGTAGAGCTCGACGTACTTGTTGAGATAGGTCGCTCCTGCGCTGCCACCGTTGAGGTAGGCCTCGGCGATGACCACATCGTCGCCCGCCGGCGCTGCTCCCGCCGGAGCAGCGTTGACGACGCCGGCCGTCAACACGGCACCGACAAGGATCCCCCCGAGGCGCTTCATCGGCGCTTCTTGACGATGGTGACGGTGACCTCGTCGGTCGCGGGACCGTACGTGTCATCGCCGCCATAGGACACCGTCAACGTGTGTTTGCCCGGAGCGAGCGAACGGGCATCCGTCAGGACGATTGTCGCGCCGTGCCACAGCTGCGCCTTGCCGAGGACATTGTCGCCCTCAGACACCGTGACGGTGCCGGTCGGTCGGCCGTTGCCGCCAGTGACCTGCGCTGCGACGACGGTCCATGAGCCATGAGGGAGGATCGTCAGGGTCGCCGCCTCCACCTTTGCTGCGGGCTTGTTGACCGTGAACGGGGGCAGCAGCACCGACGTGCCCGATGGCGTCGCATCGACGCGAAGGCGCACACTGCCGCTGATCCCGCTGGGCAGCGTGACCGACGGCGAGGCCGCCCCTTCGGTGACCGGGAAGCCGCCGAGGTCCGTCTCCTCGCCACCGCTGAGCAGTGTCACCTTGACCGAGGTGTTCTTGGGGCTGCCGAGTGAGGTCAGGTCGAGCTTCGGCAACGTGAACGAGACCGTGTCGCCAACGCCGTACGAATCCTTCAAGCCTTCGGCCCGAACGGCCCGGCGAGCGAAGTCGGGCGAGACCGGGGCATTGGCCTTGAGGTAGTCGATCCACGCCTCGTAGTCGAGCAGGCCGGTGTCCACTGACGTGCCCTCGGTGAACGCCCGGAAGTTGTCACCGCCGGTGGCAAGGAACGACGGGACCGCGACCTTGTAGGACTTGGCCGGGTCCAGCGTCTCCCCGTTGACCGTCACCGAGGTGATCCGGTTGCCCTCAGGCAGCGTGGAGTCGAACGTGTAGCGCACGTTCTTTGACAGCCCGAGCTGGAGGTAGGCGCGCGACGGCACGGTGCCGTCGGCGTTGCGCTGCCACTGCTGCTCCAGGAGCTTCTTGAACGATGCTCCGCTCAGCGTCACGGTGGCGAGCGTGTTGGCGAACGGCAGCACCGAGTTGGCCTCGGCATACGTGATGACACCGTCGGCGTTGGTGCCGCCCGTTCCGGCGTACAGCAGATCCGTACGCAGGCCGCCCGGGTTGGTCACGCCGATGTCGGCGCCGGCGGGCGTGTCCCTGACCTTGGCCAGCAACGCGTCACCGACCAGGTTGCCGAGGGTCGACTCACCGCCGCGGTCCTCCACCCCGGCGTTGAACGCGCGGGTGATGTCGGCGGTCTGCTTGCCGACCGGCTCCTTGCCGACCGTGTCGGCGTAAGCGATCGCAGAGTCGACGATCGGCTTGACCGCCGCGACGCGAGGGAACGACGACACGAGATCGCCGTCGGCGGTCGTCGTACGCGCGATGTTGGCCTTGGTGTAGGACGTCACCGTGTCGGTGTCCTTGTCGAACGTCAGCTTGATGTTGCCGACGTTGTTGCCGTAGTTGCCCGTCTGCAGCACAGGCCGGGTCTTGCCGGCCTCGCCCGGGATCGGTGCGTCGTACGCGTAGGCCTGGTGCGTGTGGCCCATGAAGATCGCGTCAACCTCGGGGTCGGTCTGCTCGACGATCTTCTTGAACGCGGGGCTGGCGGCAGCGTTCTCGTCCAGTGACTTGGTGCCATCGGGCGCACCCTCGTGGATCGAGGCGACGATGACGTCCGGCGGATCGGCCAGCGCCTCCAGGTCGCCGACCGTGTCATTGATCGCGTCGGTCGGATCAGCGAAGGTCAGTCCCTCGATGCCGCCCGGGGTGACCAGTGAAGGCGTCTCCTGGGTGACTGCTCCGACCACTGCGACGTCGACACCGTCGATCGTGAAGATCTCGTACGGGTCGAGCAGGGGTGAGCTGTCGGCCTTGAAGACGTTGGCGGCCAGGAACGGGAAGTCGGCCGCATCGGAAAGCCTGCCGGTCAGGTCGGCGGCGCCCTTGTCGAACTCGTGGTTGCCAGCCGCCGAGGCGTCGAGGTGCAGTGCGTTGAGCACGTCGATCGTCGGGATGTCGTCCTGCACGGCGGAGGCGAACAGCGAGGCGCTGACGTTGTCTCCGGCCGAGATCAGCAGTGAATTGGCGTCGCCACCGGACTGGCGCACCTGCTCGACCGTGCCGGCGAACTTGACGGTGTTGGCGTCGATCCGACCGTGGAAGTCGTTGATGCCGATCAGGTTGAGTGTCACCTCGTCGGCCGCCTGGGCTGGTGTGATGGTGATCAGGGGCGCGCCGATCAGTACGGCGGTGGCAGCGTAGACGAGCCGACGGGACGCGGTGCTGACAAAAGCGGTGTTCACAGGCATTCCTCCCGAGAAATGACATCGGTGAGGAACCAGCGCGGCTCATCCCCCGATGAGACCTCCTGGGAACGCCCCAAGAAGCAGTGAGGCTCAGCAGACCTCTTGGGACACGCCCCTGTCAACGGTTCCCTGCCGGATGAAAGATGACAACTCGGTGAACGTCGCTCCACAGCGCTCGAAAGTTTCCTGTGCTGGCGAGTTGGGCCTAACCTTGACCGGTGGCCCCGACGACATCGACCTCCTTGCGCAAGACCCTCGACGGCCTGCCCGGCGTCGACCAGGTCGGCGTCGAAGCACGCGCTGCCGGGCTCGGCACCCGCTCGATCAAGACCACCTCCAAGGCGTGGGCGATCGACCTGGCCATCTCGATGGTCGACCTGACGACGCTCGAAGGCTCCGACACCCCGGGCAAGGTGCGGGCACTCGCCAACAAGGCCATGCGACCCGATCCGACCGACCCGACCTGCCCCGCGGCGGCCGCCGTCTGCGTCTATCCCGACATGGTCGCCATCGCCAAGGAAGCACTCGGTGCCAATTCAGACAAACCCAGCGGGCTCAACGTCGCAAGCGTGGCCACCGCGTTCCCGTCGGGACGCGCCGCCCTCGACATCAAGCTCGCCGACACCCGCGATGCGGTCGAGGCAGGCGCCGACGAGATCGACATGGTCATTGACCGCGGAGCGTTCCTCGCCGGCAACTACGGACTGGTCCATGACGAGATCGTCGCGACCAAGGAGGCTTGCGCCCGTCCCGACGGATCCCACGCGCACCTCAAGGTGATCTTCGAGACCGGCGAGCTGCAGACGTACGACAACGTCCGCAAGGCCTCCTGGCTCGCGATGAACGCCGGCGCCGACTTCATCAAGACGAGCACCGGCAAGGTGCAGCCCGCGGCGACCCTCCCCGTCACGCTGGTGATGCTCGAGGCGGTGCGCGACTTCCGCGCCGAGACCGGGCGTCAGGTCGGCGTGAAGCCCGCCGGCGGCATCCGTACGTCGAAGGACGCGATCAAGTACCTCGTCATGGTCAACGAGATCGTCGGCGAGGACTGGCTCGATCCCGACTGGTTCCGGTTCGGTGCCTCCACTCTGTTGAACGACCTGCTCATGCAACGCCAGAAGCTGGCCACCGGCCACTACTCCGGCCCCGACTACGTGACCCTGGACTGATCATGACCAAGTTCGAATACGCTCCTGCGCCCGAGTCGCGCGCCATCGTCGACATCAAGAGCTCCTACGGGCTCTTCATCGACGGCGGGTTCGTCGACGGCAAGGGCTCGTCGTTCAAGTCGATCAGCCCCTCGTCCGAAGAGGTGCTCGCCGAGATCAGCGAGGCGACAGCCGCCGACGTCGACACCGCCGTCAAGGCCGCCCGCCGTGCGTACGAGACGGTCTGGTCCAAGCTGCCAGGCAGTGAACGGGCCAAGTACCTCTATCGCATCGCCCGCATCATGGCTGAGCGCTCGCGCGAGTTCGCGGTGCTCGAGTCGCTCGACAACGGCAAGCCGATCAAGGAGTCGCGTGACGTCGACCTCCCGCTCGTCTCGCAGTGGTTCTTCTACTACGCGGGATGGGCCGACAAGCTCGGTCACGCCGGTCTCGGACCCGATCCCAAGGCACTGGGTGTGGCGGGACAGGTGATCCCGTGGAACTTCCCGATCATGATGCTGGCGTGGAAGATCGCTCCCGCGCTCGCGGCCGGCAACACGGTCGTCCTCAAGCCTGCTGAGACCACGTCGCTCACGGCCCTGCTGTTCGCCGAGGTGTGCCAGCAGGCTGACCTCCCGCCCGGAGTCGTCAACATCATCACCGGCGCCGGCGCGACAGGCGAGGCGCTCGTCACCCACCCCGACGTCGACAAGGTCGCGTTCACCGGGTCGACCGCCGTCGGCAAGGCTATTGCCCGCTCGGTGGCCGGCACCGACAAGAAGGTCACGCTCGAGCTGGGCGGCAAGGCAGCCAACATCGTGTTCGACGACGCTCCCCTGGATCAGGCGATCGAGGGGATCGTCGGCGGCATCTTCTTCAACCAGGGCCACGTGTGCTGTGCCGGCTCCCGCCTGCTGGTGCAGGAGAACGTCTACGACGACGTGATCGAGCGCCTCAAGCGCCGGATGTCGACGCTGCGCCTCGGCGACCCGCTCGACAAGAACACCGACATCGGCGCCATCAACTCCGCCGAGCAGCTTGCCCGCATCAAGGAGCTCTCTGACGTCGGCGACGCCGAGGGCGCAGAACGTTGGTCGGCACCGTGCGAGATCCCCGACAGCGGCTTCTGGTTCCCGCCGACGATCTTCACCGGCGTCACCCAGGCTCACCGCATTGCCCGCGAGGAGATCTTCGGCCCGGTGCTCTCGGTGCTCACGTTCCGTACGCCCGCCGAAGCAATCGAGAAGGCCAACAACACGCCGTACGGTCTCTCGGCCGGCGTCTGGACCGAGAAGGGCTCGCGCATCCTGTCGATGGCCAACCAGCTGCGTGCCGGCGTCGTCTGGGCCAACACGTTCAACAAGTTCGATCCTGCGTCGCCGTTCGGCGGCTACAAGGAGTCGGGCTATGGCCGCGAGGGCGGCAAGCACGGTCTCGCCGCCTACCTCAAAGGAGCAATCTGATATGAGCGAGCGCCAGCGAGCGAACAATCAGGCACTCATTTCGTTGCTTCCTTACCCTTGCTTCTTCGAGGAGGCTGCGAAATGAGCCGCGTCGAGGTCCGCAAGACCCACAAGCTCTACATCGGTGGCGCGTTCCCGCGCTCGGAGTCCGGCCGCACGTACGAGGCGCTCGATTCAGCGGGCGAGTTCCTCGCCAACATGGCCAAAGGATCGCGCAAGGACGCCCGCGACGCCGTGTCCGCAGCCCGCAAGGCGTTCGGTGGCTGGTCGACGCGTACGCCCTACAACCGTGGTCAGGTCATCTATCGCATCGCCGAGGTGATGGAGGGTCGCCGTGAGCAGTTCATCGACGAGCTCCGTGCATCTGAGGGACTGACGGAGAAGAAGGCATCGACCTACGTGGACGCTGCGATCGATCGCGTCGTCTGGTACGCCGGCTGGGCCGACAAGTACGTCCAGGCTCTCGGCAATGCCAACGCCGTCTCCGGCCCGTTCTTCAACCTCTCGACCCCCGAGCCCACTGGTGTCGTCGCAATCGTCGCGCCGTCCGGTCCCCTGCTCGGCCTGGTGTCGGTGATCGCTCCCGCGATCGCGACCGGCAACACCGTTGTGGTCATCGCCAGCGAGAATTACCCCGTTCCGGCCGTGACGCTGTCGGAGGTCATGGCGGCGTCCGACGTACCCGGCGGCGTTGTCAACATCCTTACCGGATCCGCTGCCGAGATCGCTCCGTGGCTGGCATCGCACATGGATGTCAACGCCCTCGACCTGGCCGGCGTCGACGACCCCGCGCTCGCTGCCGAGCTCGAGGTCGCATCGGCGGAGAACCTCAAGCGCGTGCTTCGAGCGCCGGCCGCCAAGGTCGACTGGCTCGCCGAGCCCTCACTGGCCCGCCTCGAGGCGTTCGTCGAGACCAAGACCGTCTGGCACCCGATAGGCGTGTGACCGAGGCCGCTGGCGGCCGAGCGTCACGCGCCCGCTAGCGAAGCGGGAGCGTCCCGCGGCGAAGCCGCCGGACTGCGAAGCGTCGTGAGTCGACTCGAGAAGGGGAGTTATGGGTGTCGTGATCCTGGCTGGGCCGTCTGGCTCCGGCAAGTCGCACCTTGCTGCGCGCCTGGGCTGGACCGTGGTGCGGCTCGACGACTTCTATCGCGATGCCGACGAGCCCGACATGCCCCGCTCCAGCCTCGGCATCGTCGACTGGGACGACGTCGGCTCGTGGAACGCGATCGCCGCGGTCGCTGCCATCAAGGAGCTGTGCGACGACGGCAACGCCGAGGTGCCGGTCTATGACATCGCGGCCAGCGCGCGTACGGGTTCACACACCCTCACGCTCGCCAGCGACCGGTTCATCGCCGAGGGACTCTTCGCACCCGCGATCGTCGATGCCTGTCGCGAGGCCGGGATGCTCGACGCGGCGATCTGTCTGCGGCGCAACCGGATGATCACGTTCGGGCTACGGCTGGCTCGCGACCTGCGCGAGGGCCGCAAGTCGCCACTGGTGCTCGTACGACGCGGGTGGCGCCTCATGAAGGACGAGCCGCGCATCGTCGCCGATGCCGTCTCCCACGGCTGCGCGCCGATGACACCGAAGCGCGCCCGGAAACTGCTGAGCGCCTAGCCCTTCTACTCGTAGAGGATGGCCTCGGATGACCCGACGTAGATGTTGGCGCCGACCGGGAGTCCGAAGCTTGCGGTGTCGAGCGTGATGTGGATGGCGTTCACCTCGATGCCATGGCGGTCACCGGCGATCTGGGTGACCTTTTGCTCATTGAGCACTACCTTGCCGAGACCAGCCACGTTGTACGACGTGTTGGAGGCAAGTGACTTCGTCTGAAACGGGATGCCGGCGATCTCCAAGGAGGCGATGGTTGATTCGCCGGTGAGCTTGTACTGACCGTTTGCAAGCAGCTCGACTCGCGCGTTCGACTTGATGTCTGACGAACCGACGTAGGCGAAGTAGACCATGGAATCGAGTCGAGCGACCTCGACACTTGACGTGGCGAGAGGGCGCTTGTCGAGGAGGGTCTTGCTCCCGACCGTCCTCGTGACGACTCCCCTCGCGTTGCCACTGAGGATGTTGAGGTCGGGCACGGGCAGAGGCACCGGCAGTGTCGGTATCGAGAGGCTGGCCGCCGTGCGTTCGGTGACTCCGCCGTCAGGCTTCATGCCGATCGCCCCAAGGTTGCTGGTCTTCACCTTGACCAACCCGGTGGTGCTGACCTCAGCATGGAGGCCCGAGGCGCCGCCACCGTACTGGGCGTTTTCGGCGGTGGGAGCGGTTTGCGGGTTGAGATCGAGAAATCCGAGGTTGAGAGGCAACGTCAGGCCGCCGAGCTTTATGGGGGACGTCTTGGCCCCGATCGTGACCTCGGCCAGCTTCGGAGACTCGGGCTCGGCTGGCATATCGGCAGCTTCTGGCTCAGCAGGCGCCGGAGTGCTGCTTTGGGCCGGCGCGTCCACGCCGCCATCAGCCGGGCTCGTCTCCGCTGCCGGCGGTGGGCTCGCGACGCCGTCTGACTCGGCGGCCGACGTCGGCGACAGTCCCTGGATCGACAGAGCCGTCACGGCGACGAGGCTTGCAACGGCCGACACCTTGAACTTGAGACGCATGAGTGGCTCCGAGCGGATTGAGTGGGAGTGCTCCAACTGGGGTGCCAGCAGAATATCGTCTACCTTTCCGTCTGGAGAGTTTTTTCGGGCAAACCCGCACACGCCGCAGGACCGGCTAGCTGCCGATGATCCGGTCGGCGTTGACGCCGACCCACTCCATGAGCGGGAGCAGTTTGTCGTGGAGCTCGCGACCCTGATCCGTCAGGTTGTACTCGACGTGGGGCGGAACGACGGGGCGGGCGACGCGACGTACGAGTCCGTCGGCTTCGAGGGTCTTGAGGGTCTGCGCCAGCATCTTTTCGCTGATGCCGTCGATGCAGCGTCGCAGCTCGCTCCACCGCATGGTGTCGACACCGAGTGCCAGCAGCACCAGCACGCCCCACTTGCTGGTGACGTGATCGAGGAGGACCCGACTCGCGCACTGCGACGGGAAGACGCCGTCGACCATCCCGGGAAGGTCGATCGCTCCGGGGTCACTAACTTTCATGTCAGTACCTTACCTCAAAGTGCGTACTGTCGATTGGGAAGTATGGGCTGCAGGCGGCGGTTGGGACAGAAGAACCCCTCCAATGAAAGGCAACATCATGTCCTACGTCGTCATCGGTGCCACCGGCCAGCTCGGCACCCTCACCGTCAGCTCACTTCTCGATCGCGGAGTCACGCCCGACCAGATCGTCGCCGCAGGTCGCAACCCGGAGAAGCTCGCCGAGCTCGCCCAGCTGGGTGTCCGTACGCGTCAGATCGACCTCTCCGACCGGGCAAGCCTGGACGGGCTGCTCTCGGCCGAGGACACCGTCCTGCTGATCTCGGGCAATGAGCTCGGTCAGCGCGTCGCCCAGCACGGCAATGCTGTCGACGCCGCCAAGGCTGCAGGCGTACAGCGGATCATCTACACCAGCGCACCGAAGGCGAGCAGTTCTCCACTCGTCCTCGCTCCCGAGCACAAGGCAACCGAAGAGCTCGTCGCTGCTTCCGGACTGCCCTCGACGATCCTGCGCAACGGGTGGTACTCCGAGAACTACGTCCAGACCCTCGAGCAGGCTCGTGAGACCGGCACGGTGCTGACCAGCGCGGGCGACGGGCGCATCTCCAGCGCGAGCCGCAAGGACTTCGCCGAGGCCGCCGCAATCGCACTGATCGACAGCTCGACCACCGGCAAGGTCTTCGAGCTCGCCGGCGACCATGCCTGGACCCAGCAGGAGCTGGCCGAGGCCATCGGCACGGCCATCGGCAGCAATGTCGCGCTCGCGAACGTCACTCCGGAGGAGCACAAGGAGGCGCTCGTCAGCGCCGGACTCGACGAGTCGACGGCAGGATTCGTCGTCGCCCTCGACGGCAACACGCGCGACGGGTTGCTCGGCGGTACCAGCGGCGAGCTCAGCGCCCTGCTCGGACGCCCGACCACTCCCCTCGTCGACGGTCTGCGCGAGGCCGTCTCCACCTGAGGCGTACGGGGCCGGCCCATGCCGATGGAGCTGGCCCCATGGCTCGTCCGCCCTGAGCGAACACCGCGTTTCGACGGAACAAGCGACTCGTACGTGTAGTTGAGCCCATCAGACTCAACTTCAGGAGATCGCATGAGCACGTTGCACAAGTTCCCCGTTCTGGCACTCGAGGACGTTGTTGTCCTCCCGGGCATGGTCGTCCCGATCGAGCTCGACGACGCAGCTCGCGCTGCCGTCGACGCCGCTCGTACGAGCAATGACGACCGGCTCCTCGTCGCACCGCGACTCGAGGACCGCTACGCCACCTACGGCGTGGTCGCGACGATCCAGCAGGTCGGCCGCCTCCCCGGTGGCGGACCCGGTGCCGTCCTCCAGGCCGAGCAGCGCGCGCACATCCAGGGCGGCGTGACCGGCCCCGGCGCTGCGCTCTGGGTCGAGGCCGAGCTCGTCGAGGACGCCGAGCCCAGTGAGACCGTGCTCGACCTCGCGCAGACGTACAAGGGACTGCTCGTCACGATCCTGCAGAAGCGCAATGCGTGGCAGGTCATCGACTCCGTGCAACGCATCACCGACGCGGGCCAGCTCGCCGACACGGCCGGCTACGCGTCGTACCTTGAGCTGGAGCAGAAGCGCCAGCTGCTCGAGACCTCCGACGTCGAGGAGCGCCTGACGGTGCTGATCGGCTGGGCGCGCGAGTACCTCGCCGAGGCCGACGTCAACGAGAAGATCGCAGGCTCGGTGCAGGAGAGCATCGACAAGAACCAGCGCGAGTTCGTGCTACGCCAGCAGCTCGCTGCGATCCGCAAGGAGCTCGGCGACGACGAGCCGGAGGGCGTCTTGGACTACCGCGAGCGCGTCGAAGAGGCGGACCTGCCCGAGGACGTACGCAAGGCGGCGCTGCGCGAGGTCGGCAAGCTCGAACGCGGCAGCGACCAGAACCCCGAGGCGGGCTACATCCGTACGTGGCTCGACACCGTGCTCGAGCTCCCATGGGGCGTGAAGACCGACGACAAGACCGACATCGGTGCGGCCCGAGAGGTGCTCGACGCCGACCATCACGGACTTGGTGACGTCAAGGACCGCATCGTCGAGTACCTCGCCGTGCGTGCGCGTCGCAAGGAGCGCGGCCTAGAGGTCGTGGGCGGACGTGGCTCCGGTGCCGTCATGGCGCTCGTGGGTCCTCCCGGCGTCGGCAAGACGTCGCTCGGCGAGAGCGTCGCCCGCGCGCTGGGTCGCAACTTCGTCCGCGTCGCCCTTGGCGGCGTGCGCGACGAGGCGGAGATCCGCGGTCACCGTCGTACGTACGTCGGCGCCCTCCCCGGCCGTCTCGTCCGTGCCATCGGCGAGGCCGGATCGATGAACCCGGTGATCCTGCTCGACGAGATCGACAAGGTCGGCGCCGACTACCGCGGAGATCCCGCCGCGGCGCTGCTCGAGGTGCTCGACCCGGCGCAGAACCACACGTTCCGCGACCACTACCTCGACCTCGACCTCGATCTGTCCGACGTGCTGTTCCTGGCGACGGCCAACGTCATCGAGTCGATCCCGCAGGCACTGCTCGACCGGATGGAGCTGGTGCAGCTCGACGGCTACACCGAGGACGACAAGGTGCAGATCGCTCGTCGCTACCTCGCCCCGCGCCAGCTGGAGAAGGCGGCGCTGACCGACAAGGAAGTCGAGATCACCGACGAAGCGCTGCGCGAGATCGCGGCCTCGTACACCCGCGAAGCGGGCGTACGTCAGATGGAGCGGCTGCTTGCCAAGGTGTTCCGCAAGGTCACGACCAAGCTCACTGATCCGCAAGCCGAAATACCCATCGTGGTGGACAAATCAACCATTGTGGGTTTCATCGGTCGTCCGCGGTTCATCCCGGAGTCCGAGGAGCGCACTGCCGTTCCCGGCGTCGCCACCGGCCTGGCCGTCACGGGCCTCGGCGGTGACGTGCTGTTCATCGAGGCCAGCGCGTACGACGGCGAGCGCGGACTCGCGATCACCGGCCAGCTCGGCGACGTGATGAAGGAGTCGGCGCACATCGCACTGACCTACGTACGCTCGCACGCCGACGAGATCGGCATCGACCTCGAAACACTTGAGCGCTCGATCCACCTGCACGTACCGGCCGGAGCGGTGCCCAAGGACGGTCCTTCGGCGGGCGTCACAATGGTCACCGCGCTCACGTCGCTGGCACTGGGCCGCAACGTCAGGGCCGACGTCGGCATGACCGGCGAGGTCACGCTCAATGGACGGGTGCTGCCGATCGGTGGCGTGAAGCAGAAGCTGATGGCAGCTCAGCGTGCCGGCCTCACGACGGTGTTCATCCCGGCACGCAACGAGGTCGACCTGGTCGACGTGCCTGACGAGGTGCTCGCCGAGCTCGACGTACGGCCCGTGGCAGACGTCGCCGAGATCCTCGCGCTGGCTCTGGAGCCGGTCGAGCAGGCGAGCACCGTCGCTGCCTGAGCCTGGTCTCAGAACCCCTCGGCGAGCCGGTAGTAGGCCTGGTTCCAACGGACTTCCTTGAGGAAGCCGCGAGTCGTGGTGTCGTCACCGATGTGCAGCAGCTCGGTGCGGAGGATGTCAGCAAGATCTTCGAACTCCTCGAGTCCGACGGCGGTCGACAGCACGGTGTGGTGCGGAGCTCCGGCGATCAGCCAGGCTTCGGCCGCTGTCGGCAGGGACGGATGGGCCTCCCAGACGGCGCACGCGACGGGAAGGTTCGGCAAGGCGTGATCCGGCTCGACCAGGGTCACGTCGTTGGCGGTCAGCCTGAACCGGTCACCCAGGTCGGACAGGCCGACCACGATCCCCTCGGCCGGATCGGCGATGAACCGCATCCGTACGGGGTCCTCGCGATTGCCCATCGACAGCGGATGGGCCTCGATCGTCGGTCGGGCTGAGGTGATCGACGGACAGACCTCCAGCATGTGGGCGCCGAGCGACTTCTGGTTGCCCTCCTCAAGGTGGTACGTGTAGTCCTCCATGAACGAGGTGCCCCCGGGAAGCCCCTCGGCCATCGTCTTGGTCGCCCGTACGAGGACCGCGGTCTTCCAGTCGCCCTCACCGCCGAAGCCGTAGCCGTCGGCCATGAGCCGCTGCACGGCGAGACCGGGCAGCTGGCGAAGCCCGCCGAGGTCCTCGAAGTTGGTGGTGAACGCCCCGAACCCGCCGGTCTCGAGGAACTGACGCAGACCTGCCTCCAGCCGCGCGCCGTAGCGAAGCGACTCGTGCCGGTCTCCACCGGTACGCAGATCGGCTGCGACGTCGTACGCGTCCTCGTACTCCGCGACAAGCTTGTCGATCGCTGCCGGCTCGACCGCGTCGACGACGTCAACGAGGTCGTTCACACCGTAGGTGTTGACCGACACGCCGAACTTGAGCTGCGCCTCGACCTTGTCGCCCTCGGTGACAGCCACATCGCGCATGTTGTCGCCGAATCGGGCGAGCCTGAGCGTTCGGAGGTCGTGGGCACCAGCAGCCGCCCTGGCCCAGGCTCCCACTCGGCGGCCGACGGTCGGATCGCTGACGTGGCCGGCGACGGTCTTGCGAGCAACCCCAAGTCGGGTCTGGATGAAGCCGAACTCGCGGTCACCGTGAGCCGCCTGGTTGAGGTTCATGAAGTCCATGTCGATGGTGTCCCACGGGATCTCGACATTTGCCTGGGTGTGCAGGTGCAGGAA
This sequence comes from uncultured Actinomycetota bacterium, assembly GCA_963849475.1. Taxonomy (GTDB): domain Bacteria; phylum Actinomycetota; class Actinomycetes; order Propionibacteriales; family Nocardioidaceae; genus Aeromicrobium. The sequence continues at coordinate 4,609 of CAWKHC010000009.1, read as the reverse complement.
TGGCTTCTGCAGGGCATCGAGGCCGCTGATCCACATCTTGGCCGGGGAGAACGTGTGCATCCAGCCGATCAGGCCCACGCAGTCATCGGCGGAATTGGCGTCCAGCACGACCCGGCGAATGGCATCGGAGGAGGTCAGCACCGGCTTCCAGACCAGGCGGGTCGACAGCTCCGGGGAGCTGCCGAGCTGTTCGGCGATGGCCTGGGACTGCTCCGCCACCTGACGCAGCGTGTCCTCTCCGTACAGGTTCTGACTGCCGGTGAGGAACCAGATCTCACGCGCTTCGGTGTTCACGGAGCTCTCCTTGTGTGGGCTCATTGCCCGTAGACGTTCTGATAGCGGTCGAAGAGCCTGTCGATCGAGTCTTCGGAAATTGTGAGGGGCTCACCCAGCTGCCGAGCGATGTGCACCGTACGAGCGACGTCTTCGCACATCACCGCAGCCTTCACGGCCGCGCGCGCATCCTTGCCGATGGCGAACACACCGTGGTTCTGCATCAGCACCGCCGGTGAGCGACTCCCGGACAGCGTCTCGACGATGCCGCGTCCGATCGAGTCGTCGCCGATCAGCGCGAACGGCCCGACCGGGATCGCTCCCCCGAACTCGTCGGCCATCATCGTCAGGACGCACGGGATCGGCTCACCCCGTGCGGCCCAGGCCGTCGCGTAGGTCGAGTGTGTGTGCACCACGCCGCCAACTTCAGGCATGTGCCGGTAGACGTACGCCTGGGCAGCCGTGTCCGACGACGGTGCGAGATCACCCTCGAGCACAGTGCCGTCGAGGTCTGTCACCACCATGGTGTCTGGAGTGAGGTCGTCGTAGCTGACACCGCTGGGCTTGATCACCAGCACATCGGCGCCGGGTACGCGTGCCGAGACGTTTCCGGCCGTCCAGGCGACGAGCTCATAGCGAGTGAGCTCCGAGTGGAGCGCGCACACCTCCTGGCGAAGGCGGGCAACGGTCGAGGCAACCTCCTGGGTGAGCGTCACGACGCATCTCCAGCCAGTGCCTCGCGCCGCAGGGCGTGGAGCCGATGCATGACATCGCTGCCGCCCCGTCCGAAGTGGTCGTGCAGCTCGGTGTACTCGGCAAACAGTCGGTCATAGACCTTGGAGCGTCCCTCATCGGGCAGGATCACTGCCCGATTGAGGGAGCCCATAGCCTTCGCGGCGGCGCGTATGTCCGCGTACGCGCCGGCCGCGACGGCGGCATGGAGGGCGGACCCCAGAGCGGGGCCCTGCTCGGACCCGATCACCGAGAGCGGCAACCGGGTCACGTCGGAGTAGATCTGCATGAGAAGCGGGTTCTTGGAAAGCCCGCCAGCGATGATGAGCTCGTCGACTGGCACACCACTCGCGTTGAACGTCTCGATGATCGTGCGAGTGCCGAACGCGGTGGCCTCGATCAAAGCGCGGTAGACGTCCTCCGGCCGTGTCGCGAGGGTCTGCCCGACGATCAGGCCGGTGAGCTCGTGGTCGACCAGCACCGACCGGTTGCCGTTGTGCCAGTCGAGGGCGACGAGTCCATGACCGCCGACGGGTTGGCGAGAGGCGAGCTCGGTGAGGTGCTCGTGAACGCCGACGCCCGCTTCGACCGCCGCCGCGCGGACGTACTCCGGTACGCCGTGCTCGACGAACCAGCCGAAGATGTCTCCGACACCGCTCTGGCCGGCTTCGTATCCCCACGTGCCGGCAACGATCCCACCCTCGACCACCCCGCACATGCCGGGCACCTCGCACAGCACCGCTGCGCTCATGACGTGACATGTCGAGGTGCCCATGATCGCCACCATCTGGCCCGGATCCACCGCCTGGGCAGCAGGGGCCGTCACGTGCGCATCGACATTGCCGACGGCCACCGCGATGCCCTGCGGCAACCCGGTCCACCCGGCAGCCTCGGCGGTCAACGTGCCCGCGACGGAGCCGAGCTGGCCGATCGGCTGAGCGAGTTTAGCGTTAACAAAGTCTGCAAACAGAGGGTTTAGTGCTGCGAGGAAGTCATCCCCCGGATAGACGCCGTCTTGCAGGATGCCCTTGTAGCCAGCGGCGCAGGCGTTGCGGACATACGTTCCGCACAACTGCCAGACGATCCAGTCGGCAGCCTCGACCCAGCGCTCCATCGCGGCGTAGACCTCGGGATCCTCTTCAAGGACCTGCAGGCCCTTGGCGAACTCCCACTCCGACGAGATCAGCCCGCCGTAGCGCGGCAGCCACGACTCCTGACGCTGCTCAGCGAGGGTGTTGATGCGGTCGGCCTGGCCCTGCGCGGCGTGATGCTTCCACAGCTTCACGTACGCGTGCGGATGATCGACGAACTGCGACAGCTCGTTGAGCGGTGTGCCGTCGGCCAGCGTCGGGACCATCGTGCACGCCGTGAAGTCGGTGGCGATGCCGATGACATCAGCCGGGTCGATGCCTGCCGCGCGTACAGCCTCGGGCACCGCGATGCGCAGCACGTCGACGTAGTCGGACGGGACCTGGAGGGCCCAGTCCGGCGGCAACGGAGCATCCGGAGTCGCCGGAAGCGCTTCGCTGATGACGGCATGTGAGTACTCATGCACGGCACTCGCAAGCTCACGACCGTCCTCGACCGCGACCACCAGGGCCCGCCCGGACAAGGTGCCGAAGTCCACGCCGATGACGTACTGCGCGCTCACTTCCTGGCCTTCCTCGACGGTGCCGACGTGCTCGAGCGGATGATCAGCTCCGGCTCGATGAGCCGCGGAAGGTCCTCATTCTCGCCGAGGATCGCGGCGTGCAGGACGTCGATTGCACGTCGACCGACTTCCTGGAAGTTCTGGCGGACGGTCGTCACGGCAGGGTTGAGGAACTCCGTCTCGGGCGCGTCGTCGAAGCCGACGATGCTGATGTCGTCGGGCACAGCCAGGCCGGCCTCGGCGAGGGCATGCATCAGGCCGATCGTCATCTGGTCATTGGCGACGAACACCGCAGTTGGGCCGGGCTGGTCAAGGAGCTGGCGTCCGGCGAGGTAGCCACTGCGAGGCGTCCAGTCGCCGAGGTAGAGCGGCCCGGCCTGCTGGCCGGCGTCGCGCAGGGCGGCTTCCCAACCCTGACGGCGAGCTTCGGCCTCGGTCCACTCCAGTGGTCCGCGTACGTGGGCGATCGCGGTGTGCCCGAGATCGAGCAGGTGCCTGGTGGCCTCGTACGCCCCGCGGTGCTGGTCGACGCCGACAGCGAACTTGGCCCTCGACAGGTCGCCCTCGACGACGACCAACGGCACGCCCGGGTCTTGGTCGCGGATCACGTCGAGCGCTGCATACTGCGCAGCGATCATGACGATGCCGTCGACGGACTGGCGCATCAGGTGGTCGATCGCGTCCGTCAGTGACTGAGTGGTCACGCTCGAGAGGCTCACCGACCCCGCGAAGTAGCCGGCGCGGCGTGCGGCGTCCTCGACGGTGCGATGGATGCTGTTGGGTCCGTAGAGCCCGGTCTCGGTGCTGATGATCCCGATCGTCGACGACTTGCGGGTCACGAGCGCCCGCGCCGCCGTGTTGGGCCGGTAGCCGAGCTCCTTGATCGCGGCTTCGACCCGCTTGCGGGTCGACTCCTTGATGTTCGGCATGCCGTTGATGACCCGGGAGACGGTCTGGTGGGAGACGCCAGCGACCTTGGCGACGTCGGCCATGACCGGCGCGTGCTGAGGAGTGGCGGTCACACGGTCCTCCGTGTGAAGAGTCGCTGGATCAGGACGAACACCAACAGCAGCACGCCGATCGTGATCTTGGTCCACCACGAGCTGAGGGTGCCGTCGAACGAGATGAACGACTGGATCAGGCCGAGCACGAGGACACCGACGGCCGAGCCGAGCACCAGGCCCGAGCCGCCGGTCAGCAACGTTCCGCCGATGACGACCGCCGCGATGGCGTCCAGCTCCATGCCGACCGCCCCGAGGTTGTAGCCCGAGAGCGTGTAGATCGAGAACAGCAGCCCGGCGAGCGCGGAGCAGAATCCGCTGATGACGTAGACGCCGACCTTGGTGCGCGCGACAGCCAGGCCCATCAACAACGCGGACTGCTCGCTGCCACCCACGGCATAGACCGTACGGCCAAACCGGGTCGTGTGCAGGACTACCGCGGCGATCGCCAGCACTATCAAGGCGACGACAACGGAAGGCGTGATGAAGTAGTCACCGATCTCGATCGTGCCCTGGGCGAACGACGTGAAGGTCTCGTTCTTGATCGGGATCGAATCGAGACTGATGATGTAGCACAGGCCGCGGGCCAGGAACATGCCCGCGAGGGTCACGATGAACGGCTGGATCTCGAAGTAGTGGATCACCAAGCCCATGAGCAGACCCAGCACCGAACCGGCCAGGAGGACCGCGATGATCACCAGCGGAGCGGGCCATCCCGCGCGCAGAGTCGAGGCCGCGATCATCGTCGACAGCGCGACGACCGATCCCACCGACAGGTCGATCCCGCCGGTCAGGATCACGAATGTCATGCCGACCGCGAGGACGATCAGGAATGAGTTGTCGACCAGCACACTGAGGATGGTCTGCGGCGACGAGAACCCCTCATAGCGGAAGCTGCCCGCCCCGAACATCCCGACGAACAGGGCGAACGTCGCGATGACCGGATAGAACC